>NZ_PDBS01000001.1:1362470-2724941 GCF_002572525.1 Natrinema sp. CBA1119
GATCCGGGGCGATACCGTCGTCATCGCTGTGGGGGGCCGGCCGATGGTCCCGCCGATCGACGGCCTCGAGGACATCGACTTTCTCACGAGCGACGACGCGCTCTTCCTCGAGGACCGACCCGACGAACTCGTGATCGTCGGCGGCGGCTACATCGGAGCCGAACTCGGCTACTTCTTCGGCGCGCTGGGAGCGGACGTCTCGATCGTCGGCCGGAGCGACCAGTTGGTCCCGCGAGAGGACGACGACGTGAGCGGGATCGTGACCGAGTCGCTCGAGACGTACTGCGACGTGTATACCGGCTACGAAGCCGGCTCGGTCGCCGAAACCGACGGCCGCGTCACCGTGACGGCCGAACCCACAGGCGACGACGAGAGCGGGGACGACACCGTCGAGCTCACCGCCGACGAACTCCTGCTCGCGACCGGTCGGCGACCGAACACCGACACGCTCGATCTCGAGGCCACGGGCGTCGAAACGGACGAGACGGGTTACGTCGAGACGGACGATCGGCTGGAGACCGCCGCTGACGGCGTCTGGGCGCTGGGCGACGTGGTCGGCGAGCAGCCGTTCAAACACGCTGCCGACGACGAGTCGAAGATTGTAGCGGCGAACGTACTGGACGATGCCGGAAAGACGATCGACTCCGAGGCGATGCCCCACGCGATCTTCACCAGCCCGCGGGTCGCGAGCGTCGGGCGGACGGAGGGCGAACTCGAGGACGCGGGTCGAGAGTACGAGGCCGTAACCGTCCCCTACGGGGCCGCGCCGATGGGGATGATCCTCGAGGCCGACGACGGCTTCGTCAAAGCCATCGCCGGGCCGGACGGCGAGATTCTGGGCTGTCACATCGTCGGCCCGCAGGCGTCGACGATGATCCACGAGGTGGTCGTCGCGATGGACGGCGGCGGCACGGTCGACGACGTCGCGGAGCCGGTCCACGTCCACCCCGCGCTGAACGAGGTCGTATACGCCGCGTTCGACGAGCTCTCGGACTCGAAATACTCGACGGCGCCGGACTGGCGGGATGTGAGCGGCGAGGACTGACGGTATTCGATTGCGGGAAGCAACGTCTCACTCCAGAACGACCATCCGGCGTGCAGTGGCGCGCGCTTGTGGCCGACCGAACGACAGTGAGGGCGGCCGCCGACACTGCGCGAGGTCTTTGTGAACGGAGTGAGCAAAGGCTCGGAAGACGCGTACGCGTCTTCCGGTGGATGAGCGAGGGAAGTATGACCGAGCGAATCGGCTGGGGAGGGCGTGGCGATTCCGTGTTGCCACGATAGCAGAGCCCACTGCTCCATTCACGCTCCACTAAGCAGTCGCCGAACCCTACTCCTCGCCGTCGGCCGGCGACACGGAACCGCTCTCGACCGCGCCGTCGTTGGCGAGCCACTCCGTCAAACTTCCCTCATAGAAGGCGACGTTCTCGTAGCCCAGCGCTTTCAGGACGACGTAGGTGTGACTGATCCGCCGCGCGGTGTTGCAGTAAAGGACGATCTCCCGATCGGGGGTGATCCCGTGCTCGGCGAGCAGGTCCTCGAGTTCCCCCTTGGGTTTCAACCGCCGCGTTTCGTCGTCGACGACCTCGCGCCAGTCGAAGCGCACCGCGCCGGGCAACCGAGCCTCCTCGAACTCCTCACGCTCGCGCGTGTCGACGAAGACGGCGTCGCGCTCGAGGGCGTCCGCGACGGCGTCGTAGCCCACCAGCGGGCTCTCCGAGGGCTCGAGCGGATCGGGATCGTAGTCGGTCGGCTCGATCTCTGGGACCTCACTGGTGGTCTCGTACTCCTGGTTCCAGGCGCTGTAATCGCCGTCGAGCAGGCGGACGTCGTCGTGGCCGTACTCGAGGGCGGTGAGCACGAACCGGGCGGCGAAGACGCCGTGGGTGTCGTCGTAGGCGACGATCGTGTCGTCGGAATCGATCCCCGCTTCTCCGAGCAGATCGGCGAAGGCCTTGGCACCGGGCAAAGTGCCGCGGTCGACATCGCTCTCGTCGCGGTAGCTGTCGAAGGGAACGTTCACTGCGCCGGGCAGGTGACCGATCCCGTCGTACTCCCAGGCGTCCCTGACGTCGACGATGCGCACGGTCGGGTCGTCTAAACGCGCTGCGAGCCAGTCGGGGGAGACGACGACGGATTCGTCCATTAGGCGACCGATACGAGCCGCAGATCCGAGTACGCACCGATTTCGGCACGATCCCGGCTACCGGGACAGTGGCAACACTTGCTTGTTTTCGGTGGAGTTCCTGTCCTGTCCCGCCCTCTCGCTCCAGTAAACACCGCGAATCCAACGAATACAGCCGCTGTACGAACGGTGATGTGGCTCACCGATCCCAGTGGCGGCAATTGTTTCCGACAGAGTCGACTGGTGTCCGAATTGACCGGTTAAGTAGTCCCTTTGTGTGTCCCCGTCCATAGAACGAGTATGGCAAACGACTACGCCAAAGACGTACTCGTCACGGCTGATTGGGTCGAGGAGCGCCTCGACGACTTCCAGGACGACGGCTCCGACCTTCGACTGGTCGAGGTTGACGTCGACACGGAAGCATACGAAGACGCACACGCACCCGGCGCGATCGGATTCAACTGGGAGACGCAACTCCAGGATCAGACCCAGCGAGACATTCTCGATAAGGAGGACTTCGAGGATCTCCTCGGGAGCCACGGCATCAGCGAGGACGACACGGTCGTCCTCTACGGCGACAACTCCAACTGGTTCGCCGCCTACACCTACTGGCAGTTCAAGTACTACGGTCACGACGAGGTCTACCTGCTCGACGGCGGCCGCGAGTACTGGCTCGAGAACGACTATCCCACCACGGACGAGGAGCCCGACTTCTCGAGCACCGAGTACGACGCCGCCGGCCCGCGCGAGAGTATCCGCGCGTACCGAGAGGACGTCGAGAACGCGATCGATCGCGGCGTTCCCCTCGTCGACGTTCGCTCGCCCGAAGAGTACTCCGGCGAAATCCTCGCGCCCCCAGGACTCCAGGAGACCGCCCAGCGCGGCGGCCACATCCCCGGCGCGAAGAACATCTCGTGGGCTGCCGTGACCAACGACGACGGCACCTTCAAGGATCCCGAGGCGCTCGAGGAGCTCTACGCCGACGAGGGCATCGACGGCGACGAGACGACCGTCGCCTACTGCCGCATCGGCGAGCGTTCCTCCGTCGCCTGGTTCGCCCTGCACGAACTGCTCGGCTACGAGGACACCGTCAACTACGACGGCTCCTGGACCGAGTGGGGCAATCTCGTCAACGCGCCGATCGAGAAGGGCGCGGGCGACTGAGCGGAGCGAAGGAGACCGCGTAGCGAAACGGGGAGCGCAAGCGACCCGTGGAGCGGGGCGGCGCCGAGTAAAACGAGGCGCCGAAAAAGCGAGCGGGCGATAGCCCGCGAGCAGGGCGCGGGCGACTGAGCGGAGCGAAGGAGACCGCGTAGCGAAACGGGGAGCGCAAGCGACCCGTGGAGCGGGGCGGCGCCGAGTAAAACGAGGCGCCGAAAAAGCGAGCGGGCGATAGCCCGCGAGCAGGGCGCGGGCGACTGAGCAGCGAGAAGGTGGACAACTAGCGGCTCCGCCGCATCCATTTCTGTCGCACTCGCAAAAATAGCGTCAGCCACGCTGACGGACGATCATTCGCCTGAGCGTCTACTCCTCGTAGATGTGGTTCGACGCGATGTCGTCCGGCCCGATGACCTCGAGGTCACCAGCCGACTCGAGGTCGCTGAGATGGGAGAGCGTCTCCTCGAGCGCCATCCCCGTCGCGCCGGAGAGGTCGGCGTAGCTGAGCGTGGTGATCGTCCGGAACTGCGCCGTCCGGTCGAGTAACTGCGTGGCCTCGTCGGCGGACGGACCGACCGTCCGCGGAGCGGTCGCCGGGTTCAACAGATCGGCGTGACCGCCGTAGCCGCCGACGAAGCCGACGTCGTGGTGCTCCTCGACGAGGGACATCGTCGTCTCGTCGTAGCGATTGAGCGGATAGGCGAAGTAGCCGGCACCGTCTTCGAACCCGTTGCTCTCGAGCCACTCGATCGCGCCCTGGATGCGATCTCGCTGTATCGATTCGGACCGGCCGGCGAGACTGCCACTGGACGTCCCCTGACTGGCGATCGTCCATCCCTCGCTCTGGAGAGTCTCGAGTTGGCCCTGACTGACGTAGCCGGAGCCGCCGACGTAGTCGGTGGGGACGAACGCGGTCGCAGGGAAGTCGTAGTCCGACAGCGCCGAGCGAGCCCGGGTCGCGGTGGATGCGCGGCCGCCGTCGAACTGGAGGAGGACTTTGCCGGTGTCCGGGCGAGAGACGAAGTGGAGGTCGTCACACCACAGCGTCACCGACTCGCCGTTGCCCGCCAGCGCCGAAATCTTGATGTGGGCGATCGAACTCAGATCCGGGTCGCCGTCGGTCCCGATGACCCCGAGATCGTAGCGGGCGAACGGAAGTCCCGGCGGGACGTCACACTGGAGGAGGAGCCGGTTGCCGTCCGTATCGGAGAGCTGGACGATCGGGTCGACATCCTGCTCGGTCGCGAACGCCATCGCCGGGAACTCGTCGGAGAGGTCCCGCGGCTGGTCGAACCGCCGTTTGATCATCACTCGTTGCTCTGCCTCCGTCGCCTCCATGCGGCCGGACTGCTCGCCGACGTATGCGCGTTCGGCGTCGAGTTCGAGCGAGCCTTCCATCACCGTCCACATCGAGAGGTCGTCGAACTGATCGAACGACCCGGGATCCTCGTCGACCGGATCCGGCGAGTCAGAATCTCCGTTACCGTCGTCATCGTCCGGTTCGTCCGACGTTTCGGAATCGCTCAGGGCGGAACAGCCACCGAGCGTCGCTGCGGCGGCCGTCACGAGATACGCTCGTCGTTTCATTCCGATCGAAGAAATTCCGGACACGGTAATTGTTATGCCGCCGTTGGCGTTCGGTCCGCGACGGGTAACCGGCGCCTATCGACGGACGAGGCGGGACGGACAACACGGGGACGGACGAGGCGGGACGGACAACACGGGGACGGACGAGGCGGGACAGGGCAAGGCGGGGTCGAGGGCGAGCCAACGGGAGCCGTCACAGCGGCCAGCGCGGAGGCCCGCGGCTCCGGCAGCGAGTCGCTGACGACAGACATAACTCGAGCCCGGTCGAAGCACTCCGCATGACCGATCCGGACGCGTTCGTCGAGGCCGTTAGCGAGGACAACCAGACCGCACTCTCGCGACTCGGCTCCTCGAAGTCGCTGTACGCCGACACCGGCGGGGAGATCGACACCGAACCCGTCCTCGAGGCGACCGCCGACGCCGAGTACGCCGCCTGGCAGACGTTCCGCGAGTGGGCCGACGACGAGGCCGACGACGAGGCTCGCGCGGCATTCGAGACCACGGCCGAGGAGGAGCAAAATCACTACGAGACCGTCGACGGCAAACTCGACGCCGACGAGTACGAACCGAACGAGATCCCCCAGCTCCACGAGTATCTCCGAAATCGCGAGGACACCGTGGAACGGGTCGGCGCACTCGTCGGCCGCATTCTCGCGAGCCAGCGCTCGAAGGACCAGGTCGTCGGCTACTTCGTCGGCGACGCCGACCCGCAGACGGCCAGCCTGTTCCGCGACTTCGGCGAGGACCTGGACGACCAGCTCGAGCGCGCGAAAACGCTGCTCGAGACGGTCTGCGACAGCGACGAGGACTGGGACCGCGCCCAGGAGGCCGCGAGCGGCGCGATTCAGGCCGCCTACGAGGAGTACGTCGAGACGCTCGAGGGAATGGGCGCGAACCCCAAGCCGGTCTGTTAACGCCAGCGAATCGGACGGGTTCTTGCTAACGAATATTTTGTAACTTCGTGCTCAATTCAGGGGGAGTAACGTATCGCTCCAGACCGGTCAACCGGCGTGCGGTGGCGCGCGCTATGCCGCGGTGAATGCTAATGAACCGCGGCACTAAATTGCGCGAGGGATGAGCGAACGAACAGAGTGAGTGAGCGAATCGGCTGGGGAGGGTGTGGCCATTCCCTGTTGCCACGATAGCAGGACGCTTTGCTGCACTTAGCCACTAGCAGAACCACTGCACCATTCACGACACACACCGAACGAACCGATTCCAAAAGTCTCTCGATGAGAATCGATACGACACGCTCCTCGAATCGACAAAAACCGCGAGAACCGCTAGACGCCCTCGAGGTCCGATCGGAACTCGGAGATCGCTGCAAGCGCATCCTCGAGACTCGACGCGACGTCGCCGCCCTCGTCGTCGGCGATCTCGTTCAGAATGTGTTCGTGGCGCGCGAGCTGGCCGTGATCCGGTCCGTGATCGGCCGTCGCATAGTCCTCGAATTTCGCCGCCTGCGTCTGGAGTCGGTCCCGCACCTCGTCGTCGGCCGTCGCGTCGGCCGCCCGTTCGATCGAGTCGGCCGCGCGTTGGAGTTCGTCTCGAGCCATACGCTTCTGTTTACCAGCAGGTACTAAAACGGTTTCAATACGATCCGACTATCAGAACGGTGTCCGGCGAAATTCAGCCGGGTCAGCGCCCCTGTTCGAGTGAGATGCAGCGCACCTGATCGAGCGTGATTCAGTTCACTCGCTCGAGCGTGATTCAGCGCACCTGTTCGAGTCGGTCCTCGAGGGAGAGACCGGCGACGGTATCACCCGTCACGCCGGCGACGGCGTCGCGGAAGTTCGTCCGGTAGCTGCCCGGGCCCGCGTACCCCATGTCGGCCGCGCGCTCGCCGGCGAGACCGAACGCGAGCGTCCCGTGGACGGCGGCTTCGCGGGCGTCCTCGAGCGCGCCACAGAAGGTCGCGACGGTCACGCCGAGCATGCAGCCAGTGCCGACGACCTCGCCGAGCATCTCGTGGCCGGCGGTGAGCCGGACTGCGCCGTCGGCGTCCGCGACGACGTCGTCGACGCCGGAAGCGACAACGGTGGCACCGGTCGACTCGGCGAGAGAGCGGGATGTCCGCTCGATCGTCTCGTAGTCGCCGACGGATTCGACGCCCTTGACCTCGGCCTCGACGCCCGCGAGCGCGCTGATCTCTCCGTAATTGCCCTTGATCACGGTGAAGTCGATCACCGAGAGCAGGCTCTCGGCGACCGCCTCTCTCGAGGGCGTCGAGCCGACGCCGACGGGATCGAGGACGACCGGAATGCCCCGTTCGTTCGCCTTCTTCCCGGCTTCGTGCATCGCCTCGACGCGGCCGTCGGGCACCTGACCGGTGTTGATCAGGACCGCACGCGCAAGGTCGGCCATCTCGCCGGCGTCGCCGAACGAGTCGGCCATCACCGGGAGCCCGCCCCAGTGAAGGGTCACGTTCGCGACGTCGTTGATCGTCACCGTGTTGGTCAGCGACTGGACGAGCGGTTCCGTTTCCCGAACCGTCCGAACCGATTCCGCGAAGTCGCCGGCGTCGATGTCGGTTACGCTCATTCCCCTTGTCCTCCGGTATCGATCGCCTTCGGCGTTTCGACGGCGGCAGTCAGCGACTCGGTCGCGGCCGCCGGATCCGGAGCCGCCGTAATCGCACTAATCACGGCCACGCCGGCCGCGCCCGCCTCGACGACCGGCCGAGCGTTATCGGCCGTGATGCCGCCGATGCCGACGATCGGGATCGAGACCGCGTCGGCGATCGCGGCGATTCGCTCCGGACCGACTCCGTCCTTGTCCGCGTCGACATCCTTCGAGGAAGTCCCGTAAACGGCCCCGACGCCGAGGTAGTCCGCCCCATCGGCGTCCGCCTCCCGCGCCGCCGCGACCGTCGACGCCGAACAGCCGACGATCGCATCCGAACCGAGCAGGTCGCGGGCGACCCCGACCGAAAGGTCCGATTGGCCGACGTGGACGCCGTCAGCGTCGATCGCTCGCGCGATGTCGACCCGGTCATTGACGAGCAGGTCGACGCCCGCCTCGGCCGTGAGTTCGCGCAGTTCGAGCCCCAGTTCGTACCGCGAGCGAGCGCTTGTTTCTTTCTCGCGCAACTGGATAGCGTCGACGCCGCCGTCGACGGCCGCGCGAACGATATCGAGCGTCGTCCGGTCGTCCGACAGCGACGCCTGCGTGACGAAGTAGGTCCGCCAGTTCGATGGATTCACGAGAGATAGTAGTCGGTGGTCGAACTAAGCGGCTTCGGTCAGGTAGCCGTCTCGAGCCGCCGTTCGACCGATTCAGTGGCGGAACGAACGGTCCACGTTCTTTGCGCTCCGCGACATAGGGGCCGCCATGGCCTTCGATCCCGACCGCGTGAGGACTGTCACGTTCGACTCCTACAGCACGCTCGTCGACGTCGATGCGACCGCGGCTGCCCTCGCGGAGCACGCGAACGTCGACGATCCAGCACCCATCTCGCAGACCTGGCGGGAGCGCTCGATGCAGTACACGCTCGTCGCGAACCACCTCGAGGAATACGAGACGTTCTACGAGATCAACCGCGATGCGCTCGCGTACGCGCTGGCGGCCCACGGGATCGACCTCTCCGCCGACGAACGCGAGGAAATCCTCGAGGTCTACCACGAACTCGAGGTCTTCGACGACGTTCGGGAAAGCGTCGAGCGGTTGCACGAGGCCGGCTACGACACGTACGTCCTCTCGAACGGCAATCCGGAAATGCTCGAGTCGATGGTCGACCACGCCGGAATCGACGACCTCCTCGTCGATACCATCAGCGCGGACGAACTCGAGACGTTCAAACCCGACCCGGATCTCTACCGCCACGCCGCCGGGCGGACGGGGACGCCGATCGACGAACTCGTCCACGTCTCGGCGCTCTGGTTCGACGTGCAGGGCGCGATCCACGCGGGAATGCAGGGCGTCTGGCTCGACCGGAAGGGGAACCCGTGGGAGCCCTTCGGCGCGGAACCGGACCTGATCACCGAGGGGCTCGGGGAGCTGGCGGATCGACTGGGCTGCTGAGTCGGCGGGACGACCGGTGTCAGGAGAGCTGGAATCGGGTCGGCTGGAATCATGACAGCTCGAGCGCGTCCTCGCCCGACCGCACGAGTGAGTCCCAGTCGTCGTCCTCGCGAACCGCCGGGAACGAGCGCGGCCGCTCGGGCGTCGCGGATTTCTCGGCGAGCGGCCGCCGCCACCAGGCCACGTCCTGCCACTCGTCCTGCGTGTAACCGATTCCCGGGAAGTCGACCAGTCGCTCGAACCCCAGCCGCTCGTGGAACCGCTCGGTTTCGGGGTTGGGAACCGTCGTCACCGCGTAGGCGTCGCGGATTCCCTGTCGCTCGAGGACGGCGAACAGCGACTCGTAGAGCGCGCGGCCGACCCCCGTCCGACGGGCCGAGTCGGCGACGTAGACCGACAGCTCGACGACCCACTCGTAGGCGCGGCGCTTCCGCAACGCCCCCGCGTAGGCGTAGCCGACGACCGCACCGTCGACCTCACAGACGAGCCAGGGATGCGTCTCGAGGGTTGATTCGATTCGATCGGCCAGCTCGGCCGTCGACGGAACGGTTTCCTCGAAGGTGACCGCCGTCGACTCGCAGAAGGGCGCGTAGATATCGCGGACGGCGGCCGCGTCCGCCGGGGTCGCAACGCGAATGAGCGCGTCGGATGCCATGGTCGAGGTTGCCGCGTCCCCGAAATAAGTCCGCTGAAGCGACTCGAGCGCGTCGTTTGTTCGGACTCCATACCAGCGCCGCCGTTTGACCGTCGGTCGTGGTTCTCGGACGAGGCACTGACAGAACGAACGCCAGTTCGGAGTCAGTCGACAGCTGAACGACAGCAGCGCCGAGTGCCGTCGCTATCGAATTCGAATACGTAGAGAAGACGACTTCCCGTCATAGCTCTACCTTGTGACTAGAGGTACTTAAAGTCAGAATTGAGCTCGGATCGGAGTCGAACCGACTGATTACGAGACGCATACCGTTGTGACTGTCGAATAGTGGTACCCGAGAAGTGCGTTCTCCCGTCGTATCTTCACCTTGTGACCAGAAGCACTTAAAGAGAGAACGGGCCGAAAGACGACTCGGCATCCGCGAGGAGAGACGACACCGTCCGTCTCGATTTGTCACGGTCATTCACGCGGTTTCGGCGGCGTAATCACAACTCCCATATCAGGCGCGGGGAGTATCTGGTTTCGAATGCAGCGCGTAACTGTTGCACGGCCGCCGAGTCCCTCGAGTCGCCAGCTCACTGCGAGGTCGAGCGCCGACTGATGGCCGATCTCCTCGGTATCTTCGGCTCCGCGATCGGCCCGATCGTCGCCATCGCGGCCGTCGGCTACGTGCTGGCCACGGTCAAGGAGATCGATCCGGAGCCGCTGAACACGGCCGTCGTCTACGTGTTAGCGCCCGCACTGGTCTTCCACAGCCTCGCCGTCACCGAACTCGAGGCGGCGACGCTGCTGCGAGTCACGGCTGGGATCGGTCTCTTCACCGCGGCGATGTGGGGGATCGCCGAGGTCGCCGGTCGCGCCGTCGGCGAGGAAGAGCCGGCGTTGAGCGCGCTCGTGCTCGTCGCGATCTTCTGTAACTCGGGAAACCTCGGCATCCCCGTCTCCGACTTCGCGTTCGGCGAGATCGGCCGCCAGACGGCCGTCCTCTTCCTCTCGGTCCAGTCCGTGCTGATGTACACCGTCGGCGTCTACGTCGCCTCCCGGAGCAGCGGCTCCGCCGGCCTCGAGGGCGTCCGCCGCGTGTTCTACATTCCGCTGGCCTACGCCGTCATCGCGGCACTGCTCGCGCGAGCGCTGGATATCGTCCCGCCCGCCGACACGGCGGCGATGGAGACGCTCCAGCTCGTCGGCGACGCGTCGATCCCGCTGATGTTACTCATCCTCGGTATCCAGCTCGCGAGAGCCGATACCGCATCCGCAGTCTCTCGAGCCTGGCCCGCGACGGCGCTCAAGATGGGCGTCGCGCCCGTCGTCGGCCTCGGTATCGCGCTTCTGATCGGCTTCGAAAACCCGACCGTCGCTCGCGTGTTCGTGCTCGAGACCGCGATGCCGGCCGCCGTGACGCCGCTGATCCTCGTCATCGAGTTCGCCGGCAGCGCCCGCTCGGAGGGCGTACTCGTCACCGAGTACGTCTCGACGTGCGTGTTCCTGACGACGCTGCTCGCGATCCCGGTTCTCACCGTCATGATCGCGATACTGCAGTCCGGTGTGATACTCTGAGGAGACCACTCAGCGCTCGTCGCTGGCTCCGGCTCGGAGAGACGCTCGCACCACATCGGATGGTCTGTGAAGAAATTGAGAAGACGGAAGGGGGGTACACTCGCGTGGCCGCCGTACACCGTCGATGCATCGTGACGGGGGTACGTTGCATCTGGGAGCTCATTCACGCTATGCGGCCACGCAAGTGTGTCAATATCTAGCACGAATGGGCATAAATAAGTTAGCCCGAGACAGTAGCAGGCCGAAACTCTCGAGAGAGGGAGATAGTAGTGTGGGTATCGTTCGCATGCATAGGTCGGCCCAAAGCCTATGGAAAAACACCGCACACGATCGAGTGATCTGTGTCCGGCATCTACTACTGGCCCGGAGGCGGATCGAGCCGAGACACCGTTGCCGAATCCGATACTGGACGAACGGACAGCGAACCGGGGCGTCCCACCCCTTTCACGGGTCGGTTTCGAACGAGATGGACGAGCAGCGGCCGTCCCGGAAAGGCGAGAGAACGAACGTAATAGCGGAGAACAGCGGCTTCGAAGCGACGTGGTCAGTGCCCCTGATCGTGGGGGTTGAGCGCCGTACCGTAGTTCTCGGCGTGGTCGGTGTACTCGATGAACCGCGGCGCGTCGGGGTCGAACGGCCGCTCGAGGCTCTCGAAGGCCTTCTTCTTGTCCCAGCCCTGGAGCTTGCCGACCGCGGACTTGTCCTCTAAGTCGTGGTAGTCCAGGTTCGGCTCGGTGAGCTCCCAGGCCTTCATCCCCTGCTCGGTCCGGACGATGACGCTCGAGTACTCGTCGCTCGAGCCGACGGAGCCGACGGTGATGTCCGAACAGAAGCCGGTGAAGTCGGCACACTCGTCACAGCCCTTGAGCGCAGCGTCGTGGAAGTTCTCGATGTCCTCCTCGACGATCATCTCGCCGTCGTGGTCGTAGACCATCATCTTGCCGTTGAGAACGTCCATCTTGCCGATCTCCGACGGCGAGATGCCGCGTTGCTCCTCTAGCTGCTCGCCCATGAGGCTGTGGTAGTTGAAGTTCTTGGTACACATCAGCGCGATCGTGTAGTCCACAGCTCGAATACCCTCGTTCTGGTCCTGGTAGTCCCACTCGAAGTCCTGCAGGGCGCGGATGCCCTCGATCTCACACGGCGTGCCGACGATCGCGATGCTGAGTTCGTCCCAGGACTTGTCGGGGAGCTTGTGCTCCCACTGCTCTAAGTCGAGATTTCCCAGCGCCATCGTCTGGTTGTAGACGGTACCGGCGTTTTCGATGAGCTCCTCGGTCGTCGTCGCGAGGTAGCTCTCGGCCTTCCACTCTTGCTCGTCGCTCTCGGTCGCGACGAGCGCGCCGTCGATCTCGCCCTCCTCGAGCAGCGTCGCGAGGACGCCGGTAACGACGCCGCCGTCCTGGGCGTTGTCGGTCCAGTCGTCCTCGACCTTCGCGGAGAACTCCGTGATCGGATCGCCAGCGCCCTTGACGTTGTCGTCGCCGCCGGTGATCTTCCACTGGCGCTCGTAGCGCAGGCCGCCGCGGGGACAGAAGTCCCAACAGAGCGAACAGCCGGTGCACATCTTGACGAGTTCCGGCTCCCCGTCGTCGCCGATCCCGATGGAGTCCGACGGGCAGGCGGCGACACAGGTCCCACACTGGATACAGCGGCCCTCGTCGATGACTGCCTCGTCCAGTTCCATGAACCAGGTCTTCTCGTCCGGCGTCTCGATATCGTTCATCCGCGAGCGGATCGAGTACTCCGGCGTCTCGAGGTCGACGCCCTCGGGAATCCCGACGCGCGCGTCGGGCGAGCCGTTGTCGACGTCCTGACTGACGTTCTCGGCGGGCTCGGTGAACTCGAGGTCGCCGAGTTCGCCCATCTCGTCGACGTTTGCCACACCTGCGCCGTCGGTCGCGACCGGCTGCGTCTCCGACTCGGCGTCGGCAGCCGTCTTCTCGCCGCAGGTGCAGGTGTTCGGCGAGCAGCTATCGTCGCTGCTGGCGTCGGCGGCACCGCTGCCGCCGTCAGTTCGAATTGCCCCCTCTCGAGCGTGATCCTCTCGGGAACGTGACGCACCGCCGCTGGCTTCAGGAACCATCACGGCGTCGTCATCGCCGCTCGAGTCGGGAACGCGTGGGAATCGACGCTCGTCGTCCTCGCTCCCTCGCGGGTCGCTTCGCTCCCCGCTCGATCCGTTCGAGGACTCACTGCGTTCGTCCTCGCTATTAGTCCCCATGCGCAACACCTCGTGCAACCGGCGCGTCCGCCCCTTGCATGATCGTCCGGAGTCGCTCGTTGTCGACGCCGCGACACCACTCGTAGAACTTCTCGCCGTCGGCGCGATCCGCGGAGTAGGCCTCGAACAGCTGCTCGAGGGCCGGGATCACGGAATCAGCGGGAACGGCGCTCTCGACCCAATCGAGGAACTCGTTGTCGGCTCCCAGCGAGCCGCCGAGTCCGAAGTCCATCCCTTCGACGATGTTGTCGCCCTCGGCGTTGGTACTGTTCTCGTCCTCGAGTTTGACGGTCTCGCCGCGGAAGCCGATGTCGGCGATCTGGGGCTGGGCGCACGACGCGGAACAGCCGGACATGTGCATCCGGATGGCCTCGATGTCGTCGGGGACGTCGATGCGCTCGTCGAGTTGGCGGGCCCAGCGCTTGGTGCGCTTTTTCGTCTCGATGATGGCGTAGTTACAGAACTCGTTGCCCGTACAGCCGACCGCGCCCCGCGAGAACGGCCCCGGATCGGGGCTGTACTCCTGTGCGAACGGCTCCGCGAGCAGGTCGTCGACGTTCTCGTCGGGAATGTGGGTGATGAGGAAGTTCTGGTCGGTCGCGAGGCGCACGGAGGCGTCCTCGGTCCCGTACGTTTCAGCGGCGCGGGCGGCCGCGGCGAACTCGTCGCCGCCCATGCGGCCGGCGATGACGTTGAAGCCGACGTAGTTGAGCCCGTCCTGCTTCTGGTCGTTGACGCCGACGTGGTCGCCCTGATAGCCGACGGTCAGGTTCTGGCCACCGGTCGGCAGGTCGATCGTACAGCGGTCGCGGACCGCTTCCTCGAACTTCTCGGGGCCGAGCTGTTCGACGAGGTAGCGCATGCGGCAGACGCCGCGGTTGTTGCGGTCGCCGATCTCCTTGAACGTCTGGGCGACGGCGCGGCAAAACTCGACGGCGTCTTCGGGTTTGATGAAGGCGTCGAGTTCCGAACCCATTCGCGGGCCGTCGGAGAGGCCGCCACCGACGCGGGCGTGGAAGCCGTAGAGGTGCTCGCCGTCAATCTCCTTCTTCGCGGGGACGAGTCCGACATCGTTGATCTGGGACTGCGCACAGTCGTGAGCGCAGCCGGTGATCGTGATCTTGAACTTCCGCGGGAGGTTGGCGTACTCCCGGTTCTCGGTGAAGAAATCGGAGACGGCCTCGATGACCGGCTGTGCGTTGAAACACTCATGATCGTCGAGTCCGGCCGCGGGGCATCCAAGAACGTTCCGGGCGGAGTCACCGCAGCCCTGGACCGTCGTCAGGCCGACCTCGTCGTAGCGGTTCCACATCTCGGGGACGTCCTCGACGCGGATCCAGTGTTTCTGGATGTCCTGACGGGTCGTGATGTCGAGATAGGCATCTCCCCAGAGTTCGTTCTGCGCTTCGCCGCCGTACTCCTCGGGGGCGACCGCGAGGTCCTCGGTGACCTCGCCGATCACTTCGGCCTGCTCGGGAGTGAGCTTCCCGCCCGGCACTTTCGTCCGGATCATGAAGTAGCCCTCCTGCTTCTGGGCGTACATCCCGGCCCACTTCAGGCGCTCCCACTCGCCGCCGCCGGCGCGCTCCTCGATCTCCTCGAAGGAAAGCTCCTCGTCGGCGTAGTCGTAGACGTCGTCGATAACGTCGAGCGGGTGTTTGTTCTGTTTGTATTGTTCTGTTGTATTCACGCGAACCACCGCCGCCGAGGGGTCTCGGCAGCTACTCGACCTTGCATACTATCGTGAAGGGCCATTGGGTAGCGGGTAATAACACCCCGCACCTATACACCCCCGTAACTCGGCGAATCATGACGTGGGTCGGCCACTCCAGTAAATATTGCCTCAACGTGCGGCGACGGACGATCGGACCAGTCGGAGACGGACGGCCAACGGTTCGATACGAACCGGCTCGAGCCGAGAGCAGCGACGGCCCGCCGATAATAGCGGCAATTATATCCGACAATACGTGATCGCGGCGTCGATCCGATTCGATCACTCACCGACGAGATATCCCATCCGCTTAATTCAAACAGGCCACGAGTCCTCCCTGCCGTCGCGGGTCGGGCTCGAGTGACAGATTTTCGGCGACCCCGTCGTATCGCGCCCGAAGAACGATGTTCTGGTCAATGTAGTACGTAACACGGATATCCCACTCGTCGCGCGGATCGGCGGCCGACAGTTGGGTTCCCAGGGTCAGGTCATAGCGAAGCGCCACCATGACCGCGTCCGCGTTCGTGGACGATCCGATCGCAGCCGTTCGATGGGCACTGCGGCGAAGATCGAACGTCCGTGTCATGTTTCCGAACTGGGCGATAAACGCGTTCCGTCGGTACGCTCGCTCGAACTCGGTCACGTACTCGGCCGCGCTGTCCACCAGCAACGGCGGCGATCGGTCCGACGAATCGCTCGCCTCCTCGGACACGCTCCCCCACGGAAGTGACGGGTACGGGCGAGGCGTGAGCGCGCCGTCATCCGTCGGCGTGTCCGGCTCGGGACGCGTTACTGACTGACAGTCGTACCAGTCGGCGGGGACGGTTCCCGACTCGAGCGGCGGTCTGTTTGTGGCGTTCGATACGTGCTCGAAACCGCCCGTCGCGACCGCCGCCGTGGTCACAACCGACGCGAGGAGCGCACGTCGAGACCGAGGGCGGTTCATACGCAAAGATCTCAGACGGTCAATAAGTGTCTTCTGAAATAGTACCAAACTGAGAAGTCGATGATCGCAGGCCAGCAGCCTATTCGTCGGCCAGCAGCCGGTCGATCATCTCGTCGGGATCGAACCGTTCCAAATCGTCGTACCCCTGTCCGACACCGAGGAACAGGATCGGCTTCCCGGTGACGTGCGCGACCGAAATGGCCGCGCCGCCGTTGGAGTCGGCATCGGCTTTCGTCAGAATCGCGCCGTCGATTTCTGCCGCGTCGTTGAACTCACGGGCCCGGTTAACCGCGTCCTGCCCGGCGACGGCCTCGTCGACGAACAGCGTCATATCGGGATCGACGACGCGACCGATCTTCTCGAGCTGATCCATCAGGCCCTCGTCGGTGTGGAGTCGGCCCGCAGTGTCGCCCAGCACGATATCGACGTCGTTAGCCTCGGCGTACTCGACGGCGTCGTACAACACTGCGGCGGGATCGCCGCCCTGTTCGTGGCTAATGCACTTCGTGCCCAGGGCGTCGGCGTGTTCCTGAATCTGCTCGTTCGCTCCCGCACGATAGGTGTCGCCGTTCGCCATCACTGACGAGTAGCCGCGTTCCTCGAAGTAGCGGCTCAGCTTGGCGATCGAGGTCGTCTTTCCGACGCCATTGACGCCGGTGAAGATGATGGTGACCGGCTTGTCCGCAGCGGCGATCCGCTCGTCGAAGTCGAACTGGCCGACGCTGATCACGTCGTAGATCGCATTGTGCAGCGCCTCCTCGACGACTGCGCCCGTCGAGGTCGTGAAGGTCCGGGTCTCGCCGACTAGTTCGTCGCGGATGTTGTCGAGGATCTCCTCGGCGACGCCCATCTCGACGTCGCTCGAGAGCAGCGCCATCTCGAGTTCGTAGAGCGGGCCCTCGAGGTCCTCTTCCTCGATGACGAACTTCCCCTTGACGAGGGACTTGGCCTTCGTGCCGAATCCAGTCGAGTTGCCGCCGTCGTCGGTTTCGGCGTCCTCAGTCTCGTTGTCGACGACCGGTTCGTCCTCCTCGACGACCGCTTCCTCGTCAGCGACCGATCTCTCGTCACCGGCCGCCCCGTCGACCGAGTCCGCCTCGATGGCCGGCTCGGTCGGCTCCTCGTCCGGCGTCGCCCCAGCGGCCTGCGCCGCCTCGGGGGTCGCCTCGTCCGCTTCCGGTTCGGCGTCGTCAGACGACCCCGTAAAGAGGGATCTCGCTCTGGCACCGAGACCGGTCCGTCCGCCGTCCTCGTCGGCGTCTCCGTCCCCGTTAGCGTCTTCCTCCTTGTTCCCGTCGACTTCTTCGTCCTCGTCGACGGCTGATTCCTCGTCGGAAGTCACCGTCTCGGCCGGCTCCCCATCGGGAACCGCCTCGTCCGCGACCGAATCGGACTCGTCGGACTCGAGGAAATCGGGTTCGGGTTCGGTCGCCGGCTCCTGTCCCGCGGACTCGGCCGCGTCAGCAGTGGCGGATTCGGTCGTCGAGTCCGGCTCCGATCCTGCGTCCGGTTCCGGCTCCACGTCAGCTGTCGCCGTGGCTGCCGGCTCAGACGTCTCGACGTCCGTCGGTTCGGGAGTAGTATCGGTGGCTTCCGCGTCCGTCGAGGCCGCCGCTTCCGCGTCCGGGCCGACGGCCGCGAGTTCCTCGCCTTCCTCGAGTTCGTCGTCGTCGACCGCCTCGACGTTCTCCTCGGCGGCTTCTTCGGCGTCTTCGCGGAAGCTCCCGAGCTTGTCCTTCAGGTTATCGAACATGGGTAATGAAAGTCCCTACGGCGCGTTACTCGTCGGGCTGGCCCTGACCCTGACCCATCCCCTGCATCTGCTGTTGCATCGCCTGCTGCTGGAGCTGCTGGGCCTGCTGCTCGAGTTCCTCGCTCTCGGTCTCGAGTTCGGCGAGTTGCTCGTTGAGCTCCTCGATCTGGTCGTCGAGGTGGTCTTTCTTGTTATCGAGGGCGTCGACGGCGTCGTCCTCCTCGAACTCCGCGGCGTAGTCGGCACCGAGTTCGACGATCACTTCGTCGATGTTCTCGATCGTCGTTCGAAGATACGCGCCGCCCCCGAGGGGCATCTGTACGGTCGAGTCGGTCTCGAGCGTCTCGATAGCTTCGATAGCCTCGTCGACCTCGGTCTTCTCCTGCTGGACGGCCTCGATGTTCGCCTGCAGGCCCTCGATCTGTTCGTCGATCTCCTGAAGCTCCTGAGACAGCTGCTGGAGTTGCTGCTGACTCATTGTTCGGACACCTCGTCGAGTTTGATTTCGCTCCGCTTGAGGCCGTGTTGACTCCCGAACTGGGAGAGGGTGTGTTCGCGGGCGACGTTCTCGTTCTGGGCGTCGATGGTCGTCTCGAACTCCGCGAAGCCGTCGCGGCTCTTGAACCGACCACTGACCGTAAATTGACTCATACATCACCATCCGGCAGGGAGTCGGAAGAATCTTCCCTTCCAGTCCGGACCGCCGAACCCAGCAGAACGTGGCGAGAGACGGGGCGCAGCCGCTGTTTGGCCGACGAGTGACGGGTTAACGGTTTTATCGAGCGGACTCCAATCGGAGTGTATGAGCGAACGCAATCCCGGCGACCTGTTACCCAGCGATCGAATGCAGCGTCAGGCCCTCGAGGGCGCGGTCACTCAGATCCACCGCGGTCACCAGTACGCCGAGGAGGGGGACACGTTCACGATCGACGGAACGACCTTCGACGTGATTGCGGTCCGCGAACGCACGCTTGGCGATCTGACCGACGAAGACGCCCAGGCAGAAGGAATGGAAGACCTCGAGGCGTACGAACGCCTGCTCGAGCGCGCCCACGAGAACTTCGAGTGGGACGACGACAGCGAGGTCGTGTTACACCGGTTTGAACGACGGTGAAAACGGAAGGAAAGCGAGACCGTCAGTCGAGATAGCCCAGCGCGTCTTCGATCCGGCCCAGTTCGGGACCGGTCGTGTCCTCGCCGATGACGTAGCCGGCATCGTTGGCGATCAGACCGGAGCCGACCAGCGGCGCACCGTAGTTGATCGTCCCGACGTCGGCGCGGACGTCTAAGGCATCCTCGAGCGTGTCGAGTTCTTCGTCGGTCGCCTTCGGGTGACAGAGCACGCCGGTGTTGTTCGCCACCGCGGCCGTGCCGACGGTGCGAACGCCCGCGAGATCGCCGCGTTCGACGGGCACCTCGAGGGTGTCTGTGACGATTTGAACCGCCTCGCGGGGCAGGTCCGGATGGACGTAGGCCCCGGAGTCGTTCGCGAGGACGACGTTGCCGGCGGCGTTGATACTGCCCGGTAGCTCCGCGACGGGGAGGTCGAGCTCCTCCTCGAGCGTCTCGCGTTCGTACTCGAGGACACGCGAACTGACGAGGAGACCGTTTTCGTTACCGGTTGCTAACGCACCGACCGTGGAGGAACCGCCGACAGTCGTCCGGACGGCGGGCACCTCGAGTTCGTCGGTCAGGTCGGCGACGACGTCGTCATCGACGTCCGGGCGAACGAGCACGCACGAGTCGGTCGCACGGGCGAAGACACCGACGTACGCCGACCCGGCGAAGGCGAGGCGTTGCAAGTTTAGTCGGCGACCTCGGCTTCGACGACGGCGTCACCCTCTTCGTCGAAGCGGGCTGCGCGGACGCGCAGCTTTCGCGGCGGGTTGGAGCGACCGTTCGACCAGATCGTCTCGTTGATCGAGGGATCCAGTCGGATGGCGTCCTCGTCGACCGCAAAGTGTTTCGCGAGGTGTTCGCGGATGAGTCGCATCGCGTAGTCGGCGGCCTCGTGGTTGGCTCCCTTCTTGACGTCGCGCAGCGGAACGGTGACGACGCGTTCCTCGAAATCAGTTGCACTCATCGTTATTCGTCGGTGTCGTTACGCCGCCAGTTGCGTCGCTTCGGGTTGCGCTGGACGTCCATGTCCGTCTTCATCATAACCCAGGCCGGCACGCGGCTGTTCTGGTTCTCGAGTTTGGCAAGTCGCTTCTTCTTGCCCTTCGATTTCTTACCCATAGTAGCCGGACGTAGCCCGCGGTGGCTTAAAATCTTGTCCATCTTGCAGGGATACCGCGGACAGCTACTCGCGAGACGATCGATCACCGCGAATCGCTATCCGATCGCAACCGAACCCGCCGCGACGAACCCGCAACGAGAGGTGTGGGAGGTATCGAGCCGCCGCTCGAGAACGCGCGTTACGCCCTCGCACATCGTCACGCTACGTTCGGTCGTGTCGGTCCAGTTTTCGATACCGGCGTTGCCGTCGTGGCGAGAGAACCGCCCCCGGTTTCAGCAGCCGGTGCCGTGGAAGCGGGTGCCGCCGCCGATCCGGTCCGGACCGGCGTAGGCGGTCTCGATCGGGACCGGCGTCACTCGAGGGGGAACGATTCGACCGTCGAGTAGACCGGGCCCCCGTCCGTGAGAGTGCTCTCGGTCAGTCGAATCTCGTCGACTCGAGTCTCGCCGATGGTCGGATCGCGCTCCCGGACGAGGTCCTGTACCAGTTCCTTGCCGCCGGCGTGTTCCATCCGCGCGAGCGTGACGTGGGGCGTGAAGTCGTGATCCTCGGCGTCGAATCCCATCGCAGTCGTCCGGTGTTCGATGGCTTCGTGGAGTCGAGTGAGTTCGTCGCCGCCCTCCTTGACGCCGAGCCAGACGACGCTGATGTACTCGAGGCTCGGGAAGACCCCCAGTCCGCCGTAGCGGACGGTGAAGGGGCCGATATCGGCGTCCGCGACTGCGGCGGAGATCTCTCGCTCGAGGGCGGGTAACCGACCCTCCTCAACATCGCCGAGAAACTTCATCGTGATGTGGGCCTGCTCGGGGTCCGTGAATTTGAGTCCGCTGGCCTCGGTGAACTCGGCTTGCAGGTCGGCGACCGGTTCGGCGAGGTCGTCGGGCAGGTCGACGCTGACGAACAGTCGCATATGCAGGGCTTCGAGAGAGCGAATATTGAACGTGTGGCTTCGGTCGACGATGGAGTGGAACGCGGTCGGTGCCGGAGTGGTACGTTCACGTTCGGTGTGTGAAACGAACCGATTGGAGCGTCTCTCCGTCGACCGACCGGTATCGGACCCTACGGTTCAGCGCGGTCGGGCAGGTGGTTGTTCTCCTCGATGGCGCTGGTGAGGAGCTTCGACTGCGCCTTGCGGAGGTGTTCGAGCGCCGTCGTCCGGCTGATATCCAGTTCGTCGGCAAGCTCCTCGCTGCTGATCCGCCGCGGCCACTCGAAGTATCCCTCCTCGAGGGCACACGTGACGACCTCCAGTTGCCGGTCAGTGAGCATCGATTTCGACTTGTTGAACTCCGTAAGCTTGCCCAGCGTGACGGTGCCGATCCGGCTGAAATCGTCGATCATGGCCCGCAGGTCCTCCCGGCGGAAGAACAGGACCGTGTAGACGCGGCGGTTCGTGAGAACGCGACTCTGTCGTCGGAGGACGCCGTGGTTACGGTCGATGGCGGAGTACGCACCGCACGACGTCTTCGTGATCAGGTAGTTCGCTTCGTCGAGTTGCTCGACGTGCTCGACCTGCTCGGAGTCCGTGAAGAACTCGACGTACTCGTCGCGGGGCTCTTCCATCCGAATCGTAAACGTCACGAGATGGTCGTGGAGCTCCTCGATGTCGACGTCGAACGACGTGTCGAAGTACTCCGCGAAGTCGTTGAGCACGCACGCTTTCTCCTGTTGGAGGTGTATTTCGGCTTGAAACATCGGTACCGGTCGGTATCTGTATGGTACCAGTCCGCATGACATAACCCTTGCCTAAAAACGCCCGACCAGTGGAGGGTCGAGTAACGGCTCGAGCGGCGGACCGATCGTCTCTCAGTCCCCGAACTCCCGCGTCGCGAGGGTCAGCGCCTCGTCCAGATCGAACGGGCCGCGCTCGGCCAACGTCGATTTGAACGACGAAAGCGTCTCGTCGTCGGTCTCGACACCCGCGCGTTCGAGGAGTTTGCGCGCGCCATCGTCCCCCGTTGCCTTGCCGAACACGAGTCGGCGCTCACCGCCGAAAGCAGCGGGATCGAACGGTTCGAGCGTGGCGGGATCGCTGAGCATCGCGGCGGTGTGGATCCCCGACTCGTGTTCCGAGATCGCCTCGCCGAGGATCGCCTTTCGGTCGCCGTACTCCTCCCCGAGCGTCTCGAGGACGGTCCGACAGACCGGAACGAGTTCGTCTGTCTCGATGCCGAGGTTGTCGCCGAGATCGACGGCACAGGCGACGACCACTTCCTCGAGCGAACTGTTCCCCGCCCGTTCGCCCAGCGACGCGACGCTCACGTCGGCCTTTTGGACGCCGGCGTGGTACGCCGTCAGGACGTTCGCCGTGCCACAGCCCATATCGTCGTGGAAGTGGACGCCGACGCGCGAGAAGTCGACGTCGTCCGAGAGCCGATCGAGGGTCGACGAGACGGTCGCGGGCGTCCGTGCGCCGACGGAGTCTGCGAGCGTGACGAACGGGACGTTCGGGATCGTTTCGAAGACCTCGATCAGCGCTTCGTGATCCGTTCGGAAGGCGTCCGCGAGCGTGACGTGCGGTGTGACGCCGCGATCGGAGATATAGTCGACCGCCTCGGCCAGCATCGCCAGCATCTCCTCCCGGGACATCCCGAGGAGGTGCTCGAGGTGTCTGTCCGAAACCGAGACGAACGTTTCGACGACGTCGGCACCGGCGTCGACCGCCGCGTCGATGTCGCGCTCGAGCGCCCGCGCCAGCGCGATGATCTCCGCGTCGGTCGTGCCACTGAGTTCCGCGACGACGGACCTGTCCTTCTCGCCCGTCGCTGGAAACGCCGGTTGAACGAACGGAACGCCGAGGTCGGCGAGCGCGCGGACGCACTCGATCTTTTGCTCGGCGGTGTACTCCCGTCCGGGCATCTGGTCGCCTTCCCGGAGCGTCACGTCGTTCAGTTGCATCTAGATGATTCCCTCCGCTTTCAGTTCCGTGTACTCCTCGGCCGTCATCCCGAGTTCGCCCCGGTAAACGTCCTCGTTGTGCTCACCGTGTTGCGGGCCGAGGAACTCCACTTCGCCCGGCGTCCTGGAGAACTTCGGGACGGGGGCGAACGTCTTGATCGATCCGACGTCCGGATCCTCGACCTCGACGAAGCTATCGCGGGCCTGGAACTGCTCGTCCGCGAAGATATCCGCCATGTCGTAAACGGGACCGACGATGGCGTCGTGGGCCTCGAGCGCCTCGGTCGCCTCGGCGGTCGTGCGCTGTTTCGTCCACGATTCGATCGCCGCGTTGAGCGGTTCGTTGTTCTCGACGCGGGCCGAGTTGTCTTCGAATCGCGGATCGTCGACGAGTTCGGGCTTGTCGATGGCCTCGGCGACGCGCTCGAAAATCTTCTGGTTCGAAGCGGACATGGTGATGTGCCCGTCGGCGGTCTCGTAGATGTTCCGCGGGGCCGTGCTCGGGTGCTGGTTGCCGGTCCGTTCGCGGACGTGTTCCATCCGGTCGTAGGCCTCGACCTCGCCGAAGAACAGCCGCCAGAGGGGCTCCGTCAGCGACACGTCGATGACCTGTCCCTCGCCGCTTCCGCCGCGGCCGATGTCGCGCTCGAAGATCGCCATCATGGTCGCCTGCAGGGCGAACTGCGCGGCCGTCAGATCCGCGAGACTGATCGGGGGCAATAGCGGTTCGCGGTCGGGGAAGCCGTTCGCGTGCGCCCAGCCGGAGATACCCTCCGCGATCGTCCCGAACCCCGGTTTCTGGGACTTCGGGCCCGTTTGTCCGTAGCCGGAGAGCCGAACCATGATCGCCTCCTCGTTGACGTCGTGAACGTCGTCGGGGCCGAGTCCCCACCGCTCCATCGTCCCCGGACGGAAGTTCTCGAAGACGACGTCGGCGTCTTCGATCAGGACGAGAGCGATCTCGCGACCGCGTTCAGAACCGAGATCGAGCGTGATACACCGCTTGTTTCGACCCAGCGATTTCCAGGCGAGCGATTCCCCGCTCTCGGTCTTCTGGGGCCACTCGCGGATCGGATCACCGGTCTGGGGATGTTCGATCATCACGACGTCCGCGCCGAAATCGCCCATCATTGTCGTCGCGAACGCGCCGCTTATCATCCCGGACATGTCGATGACGCGGAGCCCATCGAGCGGACCCGTTCGTTCTCGTGCTGTCATTTCGGTGTGCTACATCGCGTCGACCAAAGACAGTTGGTCCACCCAGTGTTGGCTATTTATATACCCTGCCGGACCAGTCGGGGCGGGATGCGTCGGAAAACCAGAACCAGGAAACACGGAAGTCACCGCTTCGAGACGAGTTGCACACTATCCTCGGCAAGAACGTCAGTCGAGAGCGTACCGGTTCTCGTCGCGGTCTCGCTCGAGAAGCGAGAACACACATATATAAACAGCCAACACTGGTCGGGAGAACGTTTACTCGAGGTGCTGTGGTTTTGATACACGTACGATAACAAATGCCACACAATTTAGGAGTGGACGTGGGTGGGACGTTCACTGACGTCATCGTCTTCGACGAGGACACCCACGAACTCACGATCGACAAGGTGCTATCCACGCCGTCGAACCCGTCGGAGGGCGTGATCAACGGAATCGGGGAAGCCGTCGACAAAGCCGGCACGACCGTCAGCGATCTGAACCTGTTGTTCCACGGCACGACCGTCGTAACGAACATGCTGCTCGAGGAGACCGGCTCGCGAGTCGGTCTGATCACCAGTGAGGGGCACGAGGACATCCTCCACCTGGCTCGAGCGTGGACGCCGGGACCGCTCTACGGATGGATGGACATGGAGAAACCGGCTCCGCTGGCCGATCTCGTCGACACGCGGAGCGTCGGCGGGCGAATCGACTCACCTGAGGGGAACGAACAGGAGCCGATCGACGAGGACGAGGTACGAGCCGCCGTTCGAGAACTCGCCGATTCGGGAGTCGAGTCGCTTACCGTCGCCCTCCTGAACTCGTACCTGAACCCGACGCACGAACGGCAGGTTCGGGACGTCATTCGGGACGAGTGTCCGGAGCTTCCGGTCTCGATCTCCGCGGAGATCGTCCCGGAGTACGGCGAGTACGAACGGACGCTGACGACGGTCATCAACGACTACGCGCGACCGCAGGTCATCGACTATCTCGACGAGCTCGACGCCTCGCTCGAGGACGCCGGCTCGACGGCGAAGATGAACGTCGTCCGCTCCGACGGAGGGCTGATGAGTTCCGGCGCCGCGAAACACCGGCCGGTCGAGCTCGCCCTGTCGGGGCCGTCGGGCGGCGTCGTCGGTGCAGCGACCATCGCTGAGAAGAAGGGGGTTCCCGACGTACTCACGCTGGACATGGGCGGCACCTCGACGGACGTCTCGCTGGTTGAGGACGGCAAACCGGGGACGACTCGCCAGACGAAAGTCGGCTACAGAGAGTTCAAATCCCGAGCCGTGGACGTGAACACGGTCGGTGCGGGCGGCGGTTCCATCGCTCGCGTTCAGCTGTCCGGTTCGCTCCAGGTCGGCCCCGAGAGCGCCGGGGCCGATCCGGGGCCGGCCTGTTACGGTCAGGGGGGCGACGAGCCCACCGTGACCGACGCGAACGTCGTTCTCGGTCGCATTCCCTCGAACGTCCAGCTCGGCGGTCGAATGGACCTCGACCGCGATGCGGCCCGTAACGCGATCCAGACGGTCGCTGACGAACGCGGCAGTACCGTGGAGGAAGCCGCCCAGGCGATCCTCGACATCGTCAACGAGAACATGTACAGCGCGCTCCGCGTCGTCTCCGTCGAGCGCGGCTACGACCCGCGCGACTTCGGTCTCGTCGCCTTCGGTGGTGCCGGCCCGATGCACGCCAACGCGCTGGCGGACGTGATGGACGCCTACCCGCTGATCGTCCCGCCGGGGCCGGGCGTCATGAGCGCCTTCGGCTTCCTGACGAGCGACGTCCAAAACGAGTTCTCCGAAACCTACCTGAAGACGGATCGGGACGTCGAGGGGGAGGCAGTGTACGACGCGTACCAGGAGCTAAACGACGAGGCGGCCGACTGGCTCGCATCCGAGGGCGTCGCCGAGAAGAACCACGCCTTCGAGTACTACGCCGACTGCCGGTACTACCGGCAGGACGTGCAGATGTCCATCCCGATCGACGTGTCGACCCTCCGGACGGAGGACGGCATCGCGGCGATCAAAGACGACTTCGAGGCGCGCCACGAGCAACGCTTTGGCTTCTCATTGGACGCGCCACTCGAGATCGCGAACCTCCGCGTCATCGGCAAGGGGACCATGCAGGGAGTGACGCTCGAAGCGAGCGAGCTCGGCGACGAGGACGCCAGCGACGCACGAGTTGGGACACAGGACGTCTTCTTCGACGATGCCTCCCACGACACGCCGATCTACGACCGCGAACTGATGCGACCCGGGAACGTGATCGACGGGCCGGCGATCGTCACCGACGACGACTCGACCGTCGTCGTCCAGCCCGATCACGCCGCGACGGTCGATCGGTACGCAAACCTCGAGATAACGCGGAGTGATTCCAAATGAGCCAGCACGCAAACGCCACGCCCGACTTCGTGGGGGACCACGATATCGACACGACGACCCTCGATATTATCGAGAACACGCTCTCGAACACGCGCTACGAGATGGATCGCGTCCTCGAGACGACGGCCATCAGCCCGGTCATTCGGGAACAGTCGGATCAGTTTCCCCTCATCGCCGACCGGAACGGCCGGATGGTGATGGGGCAGTTCGGCAGCGCGATCGACACGATCATCGAGAACGCGCCGTTCGGCTGGGACGAGCTGAACGACGGCGACGTCATCGCCACCAACGATCCCTACATGTGCGCCGGTGCGGTCTCGCACACGCCGGACATGCTGTTACTCCGACCGATCTTCTACGAGGACGATCTCGTCGGCTTCGGCAGCCAGTGGGGGAACCTGATGGACGTCGGCGGGAAGACGCCCGGCAGCATGCCCGTCCAGGCCACCACCATCTTCGAGGAGGGTATGCGTCTCCCACCGGTCAAACTCTACAAGGAAGGCGAGTTCGACAGCGAACTCCTCGAGACGTTCGCGCACAATACGCGTCTTCCCGAGCACGCGGAGGCGGACATCAAAGCGCTCGCGGCCGGGACGGCCGCCGCCGAAGCTCGCGTGCAGGAACTCTGTGACCGCTTCGGAAAGGAGACCT
The DNA here is from genome assembly GCF_002572525.1 of Natrinema sp. CBA1119. Lineage (NCBI taxonomy): Archaea > Methanobacteriati > Methanobacteriota > Halobacteria > Halobacteriales > Natrialbaceae > Natrinema > Natrinema thermophila. Next base: position 1,389,573 of record NZ_PDBS01000001.1, read on the forward strand.
ACCTGGAGGGGTGCGACGCCATCCTCGACCGTACCCGCGACGGAATGATCGACCTCATCCGGGAGTTCGTGCCCGAGGGCGAACGCTACACCTTCGAGGATTACGTCGACGACGACGGCATGGGCAACGGCCCGATCAAGCTCCACCTCGAGATCTACCGCGAGGGCGATACGGTCCACCTCGACTGGGAGGGGACCGACGCGCAGGTCCCCGGCACGGTGAACTTCCTGCTGAACGAGAAGATGTTCAAGATGTTCACCGGCGTCTTCCTCATCATGGCCTTCGACCCGCTACTGACGTTCAACGACGGCTACTACGATCTCTTCGAGGTCAACCTGCCCGAGGGGACCGTCGTCCAGCCGGAGTTCCCGGCCGCACTGGGCAACCGGCTGCCGCTGATGGCCCGCCAGTTCGACGTCCTGCAGGCGACCTTCTCGAAGCTCATCGACGACTTCAGCGTCGCCGGCAGCTACGGCACCTCGCCGAACCTAGTGTACGCCGGGACGGACTCCGAGGGGAACGACTTCCAGATGCTCGAGATCCTCTACGGCGGCATCCCCGCTCGGCCGGGCGGCGACGGCCTCGACGGCCACTCCTGGTGGCCGCTGTTCCGAACCGTTCCCGCCGAGTTTCAAGAGGCCTACTACCCGCTCACCATCAACGAGTACAGCACGCGCGCCGATACCGGCGGTGCGGGAGAGTTCCGCGGTGGACACGGCATCACGAAAGTCTATACCTTCGAAGAGGACGGCGCGATTACGTTCCAGGACGATCGCGCACACACCTATCCGTGGGGGGTCGACGGCGGGAAACACGCACAGACCAGCGAAAAACGACTCGTCCGGACCGACGGGACCGAGGAGGAACTCCCCTCCAAAGTCGAAAACGTCGCCGTTTCGGCCGGCGACAAACTGATCTTCCGGACCGCCGGCGGCGGCGGACTGGGCGATCCGTTCGAGCGGGATCCCGAACTGGTCGCCGAGGAGATCCGGCAGGGACTCGTCTCCACCGAGGCCGCACGCGAGGAGTACGGCGTCATCGTCGGCGACGACGGAACCGTGGATCGGGCCGCGACCGAGGAGGCGCGCGAAACCGGGCGCGACGAACGAGACGACCTCGAAGAGTTCGACTACGGCCCTCTGCCCGAGGAGGGCGAACTCGCCGATCGGATCGCCGCCGAACGCCGCGAGTTCGACGACCGTCACAACTGAACTGGCCAACGACTGCTCTCGGACCCATCAGACAGCCGGGGAACCACCTGACAGACCCGGAACGCATCCGACAGACTCAGAACGCACTGACAGACACAATTTATGGACTGGATCGAAGCCACCGAAGACCGCTACGACGAACGAGAATTCGGCGAGACCGTCGGTATGGGAGAGCGACCGGCACTGGTCGTCATCGACCTCATCAACGCCTTCACCGATCCGGACTCGAATCTCGGGTCGGACGTCGAAGACGTCCTCGAGCAAACCGAACGCCTCCTCGAGGCGTTCCGAGCGTTCGATCTCCCGCGGTACTTCACCACCGTCGCGTTCGAGGAGTCCTACGGTGATGCGGGAGTGTTCATCGAGAAAGTACCCGCGCTCAGGGAACTCCGACTCGGCACCGAACGCGTCGAGGTCGACGACCGAATCGCACCGCTCGACGACGAGCGCGTCATCCTCAAGAAGTACGCCAGCGCCTTCTTCGGCACCGACTTGCAATCGGAACTGACCACCAACCGCGTCGATACCCTCGTCATCGCCGGTGTGACCACCAGCGGCTGCGTTCGCGCGACTGCAGTCGACAGCCTCCAGCACGGCTATCGAACGATCGTCCCCGCCGATGCCGTCGGCGACAGAGCCGAGGGACCACACCGTGCGAACCTCTTCGACATCGACGCCAAGTACGGCGACGTCGTGACGACCGATGCCGTCCTCGAAGAACTCGAGGCTCCCGTCGACGACTGATGGCCGCGCCGCTTTCGTCTCGACCGCCTCGTTCGCAGGGAGCCGGGCCGCCGACCGGTTCGTAGGGAGGGACGCTCGTTATATACATCGGCGACCAGAACACTCCAATGACCGACGTAGCCGTCCTCGGCGGCGGGATCGGCGGCCTCACCGCGGCCCACGAACTCGCCGAGCGTGGGTTCGACGTGACCGTCTTCGAGGCCAACGACCGCTTCGGTGGCAAAGCACGCTCGATGCCGATCGGAGACGATCCGGACGCGCTCCAGGGCGAACACGGCTTCCGATTCTTTCCGGCGTTCTACCGGCACGTCGTCGAGACCATGGAACGGATCCCCGACGGCGACGGCACCGTCGCGGACAACCTCGTCGAGACCGAAGCGACGCTGATCGCGAATTCGACGGGCCCGAGTCGCATCGCCGAGACGCGCACCCCCGACACGATCCGCGGCTGGCTCGAGGCCCTTCGCCCAGCGTTCGCGGAGGATCTACCCCGCAAGGACGTTCGCTTTCTGCTCGAGCGGTTGCTGTACCTGTTGACCGCCTGCGAGTCCCGGCGCGAGGGCGAACTCGACGATATCTCCTGGTGGGAGTTCATCGACGCGGAGAACCGCTCGCAGGCGTTTCGCGACCGGGTCGCGTACACCACGCAGGCGCTCGTCGCGCTCCGGCCGCAGGTCGGGAGCGCCCGGACGGTCGGCACCATCTACCTCCAGTTGTTGTTCGGCCAGCTCGATCCGACCGAGCCGACCGAGCGCGTGCTGAACGCGCCGACGAACGAGGCCTGGATCGATCCGTGGGTTCGCCACCTCGAGACGCTGGGCGTCGAGTTCCGGCCGAACACCCCCGTGCAGGGCCTCGCGTTCGATGGGCGACGCGTTACCGGCGCCGAGCTGGCTGGCGGGACGAGAGTCACGGCCGACGAGTTCGTGCTGGCCGTCCCGGTCGAAGTCGCCCCCCGAGTTCTCACGCCGGAGCTGCGCCGAGCGGCACCGGAACTGGGACGGATCGGGTGGCTCGAGACGGCCTGGATGAACGGGATCCAGTTCTACCTCACCGAGAACGTCGAACTGAGCCGCGGCCACCAGGTCTACGCCGATGCACCGTGGGCGCTAACCTCGATTTCACAGCGCCAATTCTGGACGGCGTACGACCTCGAGAGTCGCGGCCCCGACGCGGTCGAGGGCGTTCTCTCGGTGATTGCCTCCGACTGGGACACGCCGGGAATCGACCACGAAAAACCGGCCAGGGAATGCACGCGCGAGGAGATCGCCGAGGAGATCTGGGCGCAGCTAAAGACCCACCTGAACGGACCCGACCGGCGGCTGCGGGACGACATGCTGGTCGACTGGTTCCTCGATCCCTCGATCGTCGAAACGGATACTGGGGTCGAAAACCGCTCGCCGCTGTTGATCAACACCGTCGGGTCGCTCCGGAATCGACCGCCGGCCGACGTCGCCATCAGAAACCTGACGCTGGCGAGCGACTACGTGCGAACGAATTCGGATCTGGCGTCGATGGAGTCGGCCAACGAGGCCGGCCGCCGCGCGGCGAACGCCGTCCTCGATCGACACGGCGGACGGGGTCGTGCGCAGGTCTGGGAGCTCAGAGAGCCCGCGGTCTTCGACCCGCTCAAGCGACAGGATCGGGTCCGGTACCAGCTCGGACTGCCGCATCCGGCGGAAGTAACGCAGTCCCTTCGAGGAGTCACGAGACGCCTCGGCAAACGAGTCTGAGAGCCACATTCTGAGGGGCGTTCGGCGCTCTCGGAACGCCGTCGATACCCGGGTCGCAGCCCTTAACAGTCGTCGTCGCCAATTTGCAGCAATGACTGACCGAGACGACGATCGCGACCATCGCTTCTCCGAGGGAGAGGGGTTCGGCGATCCCTACGAGGAGTTCGACCTGGACCCGCCGGAGCTCGGCGTCGACCCGTCGAAGGTCGACCCCGTCGACTCCCGCGTCGTCACCGACACGTTAGACCAACACAACATCGATCAGGACGACGTCGACGCGAGCGAACTGCTCGACGTCGGCCTGAACTACATGCAGATCAATCGCTACGAGCAGGCCACCGAGGCCTTCGATCGGACCGCTCACTTCGCCGAGGACGACGGGATCGCACAGGAGGCGTGGGTAAACAAGGGCGTCGCCCACGGCGAACTCGAGGAGTGGGACGAGGCAATCGGGGCCCACCGCGAGGCCCTTCGGATCGACGAGGAGAGCGAGCACGCCGCGACCGCCGAGACGAACCTCGCCTACGCGCTCTGGGAGTTTGGCCAGACGAGCGAGGCGTTAGAGCACGCCGAACGCGCTATCGAGATCGACGAGCGCTTCGCCGCGGGCTGGTTCAACCGCGCCTTTTTCCTCTCGGAGCGCGGGCTCTCCGAGGAGGCGCTCAACTGCGTCGACAACGCGATCCGACTCGGCCTGCGCAACGCCAAGGTGCTCGAGACGAAAGCCGAGATCCTCGAGGAGCTCGGCGAGTTCGACGAGGCCGAAGAGATCGCCGAAGAAGCAAACCGGATGCGCGAAGACGCCGAACAGGAGATGATGGACGACCGCGAGGAGATGCTCGGACAGGGGCAGGGCGGAGCGGGCGGCCGTCCGGGAGCCGGTCGCGGTGGTGGCGGAGCCGGCGGTCGCGGGATGGGAGGCCAGTCGCCGCCCCAGCGACAGGGCGACATCGGTCTGGACGATCTCGGCGTCGCCGATCTCAGCACCGAAGATGACGACGAGGACGAGCGCGAGTGGGAACTCGAGTAATCGAATGATCGTCAACGAGCGAGAGACGACGGAAGGGGTGCTGGTCGCCGTCTGCGACGAGGAGGTCCTCGGCGAGACGTTCGAGGAGGGCGAGCTCTCCCTGACCGTTACCGAGGAGTTCTACGGCGGCGACGAGGTCGACGAGAACGCGGTCGTCGAGAGTCTCGCACGGGCGGCCGTCGCCAACATCGTCGGCACCCGCGCCGTCGAACTCGCCGTCGAGGAGGGCTTCGTCGATGAAGCGAACGTCCTCGAGGTTGGAACGACGCTGCACGCGCAGTTACTGCAGATGCAATAGGCGAGCGAACTACGAGAGGGGTGGCTTTTCTGCGAGCGCTACGATGGCGCGACAGAGCGCCCGGTCCAGCCCTCCGACGGACTACGCTCCGTCAATTCCGGCGCACCCGCGACCCGCCAGACAGTCGTTAGGAGAGTTGCTCGCCGACGAGTTCGTCGGCGCGTTCGATAAACGCCTCTTCGTTTCCTTTCGGAACCGTCGCACCCGCCGCGACGTCGTGGCCGCCGCCGTCGCCGCCGACGGCTCGAGAAGCCTCCCCCATCACGGTCGAGAGGTCCAGTCCCTGCCGGACGAGCGAGTGGGTGCCACGCGAGGAGACCTTGACCGCTTCGTCGCCCTCCGCGGCTTCGCCGCTCCGGTTCGCGGAGGGCGGCTCCGCGCTCTTCTCTGCGAAGGCGATGATCGGCTTCGAGCGGCTGATCCCTGCGTTGCCCATCGCCATTCCCGCGACGATGCCGACGATGGTCTCGCGAATCTCGTCGCTCGCGTGGAACCACTGGACGTGTTCCTCCTGGGTCGCCCCCTCGCGAGTGACCAGATCGATACCGTTCGAGAGGTTCCGGCGGTGCTCGCGCAGGAGCTGTCGGGCGCGCTCGAGCGCGCCGTCCCGATCACCGAGACAGACGCCGAGCCCCACGTCGGCCCGCTCGTAGCGGGCGGTCGCGTTCAGCAGCGTCGAGAACTCACTGGCATCCCGGAGTTCGGTACCGACGGGCTCGTTGCTGAGGACGTAGGCCGTACTCACGAGCTGGTCGATCTTTTTCGCGGGGACGCCGCTCGAGACGGCCCGCCGGACCAGCGCGCTGGCGACTGTCTGCTTTTCGTCGTTGGTGAGCCCCGACCAGCGCCGCCACTCGCCGTCGCGTTTCAACTCGAGGTCGAGGCCGTCGAGGAACCGCAACGCGCCGTTCGAGTCGTTCGAGATGCCTGGGATGTGAACGTCGGTGGCGTACTCGAGCAGCTTGGGGAGCGGACGGGTCTGTTTCCCGTAGAGCGCGAGGTCCTTGCCCGTTTCGAGGACGCCGGCGTCGACGCCCTCTTCGACGATCGCAGCGTTCGCGCCGTGGAGTTCGCCGCCAGCGGCCTGCATATCGCCCACGGCGCCGACGACTGCGAGGGCGGCGAGATCGCAGTTGTCGGCGCGGGCGTTTGCGGCTCCCGACGCGGTAACGGTGCCGCCGTCGGAGCGCTGCTCCGACGTAGATCGCGGTCCGTTGGACCTCTCACCGCCGTCAGAGCGTTGCTCTGACGTGGTTTGCCTCGTTTGACTCGGTTCACCGCCGTCAGAGCGTTGCTCTGACGTGGTTCGCAAACCCGTGGTTTGCTCACCACCGTCGGCCGCAACCGACGGATCCGAGCTATCGTCGGAAACGTCCGCGAGCGCACGTGCGAGGACGTAACTCGCGCCGGCCCCCGAGAGTTCGGAGGCCCCGTTGATCCCGAACAGCAGCGGATTGAGGTGGTACTCGGTCTCCCTGTCGGCGGGCTGGTGGTGATCCGCGATCACCGGGGTGAAGTCGCCGGCGTCCTCGTGGTCACCGATAATCTCGAGTTGGCCGCTCCCGAAGTCCGTGAAGAGGACGGTGTCGTAGTCGGTCGCCGCGATATCGGCGACCGCGTCCTCGTCGAGTTGCTTTTCGAAGACCGTCTCGAACGGAATTTTCGCCCGCTCGAGGGCTTTCGCGGCGATCGCCGCGCTGGTGAGTCCGTCGGCGTCGATATGCGAGGCGAGCAGCACGCGATCTGCCTCGCACAGCCGTTCGGCGCACGCTACCGCACGATCCTCGAGTTCGGGAACCGGCCCTGCCATCGAGGAATGGTGGGGCGGCTTCGCCCATAAACCCGCGGATCGTCCCGCTCGTCCGTCCGGGAACGAAACGGGTCACAGCGAGACGACGAGACCGTCGCCGTCCCGTTCGTACGTCGTCTCGAACGGAGCGGACCGAGCGCGCATCGTCTCCCGGAGCCAGGCCGCCTCGTCCTCGCCGGCGCGAGAGACGCCGTCGTCGATCGCGATGGGGACGAGTCGTATCTCCTCGAGACGCCCGCCCTCAAGCGTGACCTCGAAGAGGTAGCTTCGGTCGTTGCCCAGGTCGCCTTTGATCCCGAAATCGTCGACGAAGTTGCCGGTATCATGGAGGACGACTCCGTCGCCGTAGCGCTCGATCGCCTGAACGACGTGGGCGCTATGGCCGTGAACGAGGTCCACGCCCCGATCGACGAGCCAGTGGCCGAAATCGACGAGCAGTTTGCCGGGACGTTCGACCCAGTTTGGCCCCCAGTGGACCGACGCGACGAGCAGATCCGGATCGTCGGCTTGCGCGCGCTCGATCGCCCCTCCGACGACCCGTTGGGTGTCGGGATCCGCCGGATCGGGTTTGATATGGGCTATTCCGGGCCGGTCGTCGGTCGCGCTGTAGCCGACGTAACGATCCGCAAATGAGACGACGGCGACGTCGACGGCGCCGACGGAAAACGTGGCCGGCTCGCGGGCCGCTGCCGGTGACTCACCGGCGCCCGCGACGTCGATGCCCGCCGCCTCGAGTGCATCGATCGTGTCGGTCAGCGCCACCGCTCCGTAATCCATCGCGTGATTGTTCGCCAGCGACGCAAACCGGACGTTTGCAGCACTGAGTGCAGGCACGGCCCACCCGGGATCACCCCGAAAGTGGTACGTTCGGTTCGGAACGGGTTCGCCGCGCCTCGACAGACAGCACTCGAGGTTACAGCAGACGCCGTCGAGTGACTCGAGCCGGGGCCGGAGGTCGCCCCAGACGGACGCGGGATCGACGTCGTCTCGCCCGTAGTGCCCGTTGAGATCCCGTCCGAGCATCGTATCGCCGGCGAACCCGATCGTCGTTTCGGTGCGTTCGTGATCAGTGGGCGAGACCGGGTCAGATTCGGGTGTGGTGCAGCCACCGGCCACTGCCGTTCCCGTCGCTGCCAGAAACCGCCGACGGCTCCCGTTCATCGGTCCGGTATCTCGCCCCGCGTATCTCCGCGAGTAGCTCGGTTCGCGATCGCTCGAGTCCGTTCGGATCGGCACATCGATCCCTCGTTCGAATCCCAGGTTCAAATAGCCCGCCGGGCCGCCGTTCCTCGGTCCGTCGTCCCGGTCACCGTCTCTGTTCGGCGAACCGTACAGTTACAATCCCGTGATAGAAAAAGCCGGTATGGATGTCCTGGTCGCGGGCGGTTCGGGATTCATCGGTCAGGCGCTGTGTCGCGTCTTGGTCGATCGCGGCCACGAGGTTACAGCAGCATCGCGGACGCCCGATGCGGACGGTCTCCCGGCTGCCGTCGAGACGGCCGTCGCCGACGTGACTGACTCGAATCTCGAGGAAGTTGTCGACGGTCACGACGCAGTCGTCAACCTCGTTGCGCTCCCGTCGCACGTCCAGCCGCGAGGGCAGAGCCACGAAGCCGTTCATTTCGAGGGGACCCGTCACCTCGTGGCGGCCGCCGAACGAACCGGGGTCGAGCGGTTCGTCCAACTGAGCGGACTGGGCGTCGAGTCGGGCGTCGATACGGCCTACTTCCGAGCGAAGCGGCGGGCCGAACGCGTCGTCCGCGACGCCGACCTCGAGTGGGTGATCTACCGTCCGTCGGTCGTCTTCGGCGACGGCTGTGCGTTCATCCCGTTCGTCGAACGGCTATCTCCGCCGCTGGTCACGCTGCTGCCGGGGGGCGAACGGACGTGGCTCCAGCCGATCTGGGTCGACGACCTCGCGCCGATGCTCGCGGACGGCCTCGAGGACGACCGCCACGTCGGCCAGTGCTACGAGATCGGCGGCCCCGAACGGCTCACGCTCGCCGAGACGGTCAGCCGGATTCGTGGCGGGGGAGCCGTTGTGTCGATCCCGATGGGGTTGGCCGCGATCGCGGCGATCCTCGTCGACCCCATCCCCTGGGTTCCGTTCGGCCGCGACCAGTATCGCGTGCTAGGGCTGGACAACACGACCGCGGACAACGACGCCACGGAATTCGGGGTATCGTCGAAATCGCTCCGAACGTTGTCGGCGTACCTGGCCGACGAGCACCGATAGCGCTACGACATCGATCGAGATATGATTCCAAAACGCACTGAGACCCACCGACTGACAGCGTTCACCGGAGGAACGGGGGAGAGTCGTGACCGGGCTGTTCGAGCGCGGGGTCGGCGACGCGTGGCGGACGCTCCATCCCCGCGTCCGCGATCGGTACGGCCTCGAGTCAGGCGCGGGCCGCGAGGCGGTGGGCGTCGGCCGAATGCACGAACTCGATCGGAGCCCCCTCGCAGTGCCGGCCCTCTGGCTCGGAACGCTCGACGACTTCCTCTTCCCAGAGCGGGGGGCCGACGTTCCGTTCACGATCGTCACGGAGCCGTTCGTCGACGACGAGGGCACCGAAGCGCTCGTCCTTCGCCGGCGCTTTGAGACATCGCCGCCCCGGACGTTCGTGGATACGCTCCGATGGAACCCTGCTCGAGGCTGTCTCACTGACCTCTTCGGGCGGCATGGGCGCGTCGCGGCCGATCTCCACATCTCGGCCGAGGACGGCGCGCTGGCGCTCTCGATCGGCACGCAGTGGCTTCGGGTCGGCGGACGGTACCTCGAGGTTCCCCCTCCGTTCTCGGCCGACGGCCACCTTCGTGACTGGTACGACGACGGCGAAAACCGGTTTCGCGTTTCGGCCACGATCACCAATCCTGTCGTCGGAACCGTCTTCGAATATCAGGGCGCGTTCGAGACCGAGTTTCGACCGCTCGAGGACGACGCTCCGTCTCCGTCAGCCCTCGGCGGAGTCGCTCTGCCGGGTGAGAACGCGTGAGTGATCGCGAGCCAGCCGCTGCTCGAGAGCCAGTCCCGACGACGAGTGTCTGCCCTCGCCCTCGATTCGCCGGTCGGCGCGTTACCGACCTGAGCGCGGTAGCGGGTAGCGTCATCTGGCTGGGACTCGTCGCCGGGACGATCGATGGGACGATTCCGATCGCTCCCGTAGCGCTGTACGTGGCGCTCGCCGCGCTCGTCCTCGTCCCGCTCGGTTTCGGTGTAGTCGAGATTCCTCGAGACGGGACTGCTGTGACGGTTCCGTATCGAGCTGCCGTCGTCGGGCAGGGCCCGGCCGCGCTGGCGCTCGTTGCCGCCCTCGCCGCGCCGCAGGGGTCGCTCGTTGCAGTGGCGCTCACCCTCCCGTGGCTCTGCGTTACCGGTTCGATCGCGCTCTGTGGACTCGGGCGGCTCACCGCCCGCGGTGGCGGTCCGCTTCCCGAACTCGCGATCGACGCCGGCCTGCTGTACGTGCCGGTCGCCGCCACGTTTCTCTGCATGCACGCGGCCGGTGTCAGTCTCCGGTTCGCGCCGATTATCGTCCTTCTGACGGGCGTCCACTTCCACTACGCCGGATTCGCGTTGCCACTCGTCGTCGGCCTGACGGGTCGAATTCTGACGGAAGACGACGGAACGTTCCCGGCGACGATCACGGGACGGGCAACGGCCGCGGCGACGGTCGTCATCGTCGTCGGCATCCTCCTGATCGCGGTCGGGATCACGTTCTCACCGCTGGTCGAGGTCGTCGCAGTCGTCGCCTTCACGGTCGCCGTCGCGGGATTCGCGATCCGCCTCCTCCGTGACGTCGTTCCCGCCGTGGCGCGACTGCCGGGACTGTTGCTCGCCGTCGCCGCGCTGTCGATCTGCTGGACGATGGCGCTGGCGCTCGCCTTCGCGTCCGCCTCGCTTCCCGGAACGCCGTCGCTCATCACGATCCCCGAGATGATCCGCTGGCATGGGAGCGTCAATGCCTTCGGATTTGCGCTCCCGGCCCTGCTCGCCGTCCGACTGCTCGAGGGCTGATTCGTAGCGAAAAGAGCAGGCCGTCGAGGCATCGTTACGGTTTGCGCGCCGACGTTGCCGCCACGGTCTCCCGGGCGAGCGCGTCGAACGTCGCTTCGTCGGGCACCACGTCGACGTCGATCCCCCGTTCGGCTGCCGTTTCCGCCGTCGGTTCGCCGATGACGCCGACGACGGCGTCTGCGAGTCCCTCGAGCGCCGCCTCCCGAACGCCCGCCTCCGCGGCGGCCTCGAGGAAGTGTTCGACGGTCAGCGACGAGGTGAAACAGACGGCGTCGAGCCCGACCTCGGCGGCCAGCTCGGCCGACTCGCCGCTACCGCCGGGCCGAACTAGCCGATAGAGAACCGTTTCGTGGACGTACGCGCCCGCGTCCTCGAACCCCTCGAGCAACACCGGGCTGCCGTGATCGCTGCGGGCGACTTCGACGCGCGCGCCGTCGATCTCGCGTTCCAGTGCGGCGACCAGCCCGCTCGAGGTGAACTTCTCGGGAACGATATCGACCGCGTACCCTTCCTCTCGGAGCGCGTCCGCCGTCGCGGGGCCGATCGCACAGACGGTCTCGCCGTCCGGCTCCCACCCCGCTTCGGAGACGAGTTCGGCTCCGGTCTTGCTCGTGAAAATCACGTACTCGGCGTCGGTTCGTGGCGTCGCGTCGGTCGGTTCGACGGCCAGCATCGGATCCGCGACCGGCTCCGCGCCGAGCTCCGAAAGCAGGTCGACGGCTCGCTCGAGGCGGTCGTCGTCGGGCCGGAAAACGGCCACTGTGGGTGCGTCGCTCATCGGCTCAGTCCCCACTCTCGGCCGTCTCGTCGGCGGCTGCGCCGTAGTCGTTTTGCAGAAAGTCGACGACCGACTCGCGCGTTCCCGCGACGTCACCGATCACCGTCACCGCGGGCGGTTCGATACCTGCCTCGTCGCGGGCGTCGACGATCGTCTCGAGGGTGCCCGTCGCGACCCGCTGGCCGGGCCAGGTGCCCCGTTCGACGAGCGCAACCGGCGTCTCGGGGGCCATCCCGGCCTCGAGCAGCGCCGCGGTGTAGTCCGGAAGCCGGCCCACCCCCATCAGGACGACGATGGTGCCGCCGGTCGCGGCTAACGCCTTCCAGTCGACCGCCGACTCCTCCTTGGTCGGGTCCTCGTGGCCCGTGACGAAGGAGACGGAGGAAGCGTGATCGCGGTGCGTGACCGGGATGCCGGCCACCGCTGGCGCGGCGATCGCCGAGGTGACCGCGGGCACGACCTCGAAGGGCACCTCGTGGGCCGCGAGATACTCCGCTTCCTCGCCGCCGCGGCCGAAGACGAAGGAGTCGCCGCCCTTCAGCCGGACGATGGACTTGCCCTCGCGAGCCAGTTCGACCAGCCGCTCGTTGATCTCGGACTGGGGCGTGCGTTCGCCGCCCGCCCGCTTTCCGACGTCTTCGCGGCGCTCCTCGGGGAGCGTGTCGATGATTTCGGGACCGGGAAGCTTGTCGTGGAGGACGACGTCCGCGGCCTCGAGCAGGCGGTTCGCCTTGACGGTGAGGAGGTCGGGATCGCCGGGGCCGCTGCCGACGAGGTAGACGGTACCGGGGTCGGCCTCGATATCGGGTCTTGACATTTGGTACTCGCTACCTACTTCCCCTCGGGTTTATCTTCCTCGGAGACACCGCCGTCGTCGCTCTCGGCGTCATCGCGGGCCCCCTCGATCAGTTCGGCTGCGCCGCGGTCCGCGAGATCCCGCGCGAACTCGCGGGCGGCCTCCGCGTGGGTTTCGACCGGCAGATCTCGGCTCCCGGCCACCGATTCCTCGCCGTCGCGGTCGAAGACGCTCACGGTCGCGTGGACGTGCTCGCCCTGGACGAGCGCGTAGATGCCGATCGGCGCGATACAGCCCCCGCCGAGCTCCGCCAGAATCGTTCGCTCGACGGTCGTCTCGACGCGGCTCCGCGGGTAGTCGATCGCAGTCTGGATATCGCGTGCCGTCTCGCCGTCCCGAGCGGTCACCGCGAGCGCTCCCTGTCCCGGTGCCGGGACGAACGTCGACGTCGGTAGCTCCTGATAGTCGACGTAGTGGGCGAGCCCGCTGCGCTCGAGGCCCGCCTGCGCGAGGACGATCGCGTCGTACGACGTCTCGATCTCTCGACCGAGCGCGCCCTTCTCGAGTTCCGAGAGGTCGTCGAACCACTCGTCGGTGGTGCGGTCGTACTCGGCCTCGAAGTCCTCGTCCCCGGTATTCCCCTTCCGCTCCTTGTCCGCTTCCGTCCGCTGCTGGTGTTCGTCCTGCAGCGCGGGTGCGAGCAGCTTCTCGAGACGCGTGTCGACGTTCCCGCGCAGGGGCTCGACCGTGAGGTCGTCGCGTTCCGAGAGCAGTTGCGCGCGCCGGCGCAGACTCGAGGTGCCGACGGTCGCGCCCGCGGGCAGTTCCTCGAGCGTCGCTCCGTCGGGCGTGACGAGCGCGTCGCCCGGCCGCCCTCGCTCAGGAACTGCGGCGGTCACGAGTTCCTCGGGCTGTTCGGTCGGCATATCTTTCATCGAGTGGATCGCGCCGTCGAGATCCTCCTCGAGGACGCGCTCGTCGAGTTCGCGGACGAACGCGCCGGTCTTCCCGAGCCGGTGGATCAACTCGTCTCTGATCTGGTCGCCCGTCGTCTCTACGGTGACGAGTTCGACCTCGTACCGGTGGTCTTCCAGGGCCTCTTTCACCAGCGAGGCCTGTCGCCGGGCGAGTGCGGACCCCCTCGTCGCCAGTCGCAGCGTCCCGTGCGTTCTCATAGGAGTCAGTCGGTGCCTCGAGTTGAAAAGCGCACGCTTGTCCGACGCGAGAGTGGCGTGGACCGCCGACACTGAGGACTGCTGTCACGAACGGCGTTTCGAGGCGAGTCAGGCCGAATCCGGCGTGGAACCTCGATTGTGTGGTGATCTCACACAATATTTTTGCGACACACGTTCGGCATGCTATTTATACTATTAGGGGCGGATAGATCCGATCGAATGACGAAGACCCTCTACGAGCGACTCGGTGGCGAAGACGCGATCGCGGCGGTCGTCGACGAATTCTACGATCGCGTCATGGCGGACGAACAGGTCGCGGGCTACTTCGACGACGTCGACATGCAGAAACAGCGGGCTCACCAGGCCCAGTTCATCAGTTCGGTCACCGGCGGCCCGGTCGAGTACGCCGGCGGCGAGATGAAAGCCGTCCACGCGGAGATGGGCATCACCCCATCGGACTTTCAGGCGATCGCGACCCACCTCGACGACGCGCTCGCCGAGTTCGATGTCGGCGATGTCGACCGTGAGGCGGTCCTCGAGGAAATCGCGAGCTACCAGGGTGCGATCGTCACGGCCGCCGACTGAGCCCGCCCGTCGGATCGGTCCGTAACGGCGAGACGCGACGCGCTTCGTTTGTCTCGACGGAGAGATAACGGGTGTGTGACGGGAGAGATAACGGATGTGTGACGGCTACGAGTTCTCACCACCTCATCGCTGTCACGAACACGTTCGCCTCCTTTTCCATATCGTCGGAATTCACGGGCCGTTTGACGGGGCTTTCTACGCGAGTTGTAGCTGTCATGCAGATATCCAGAAAGCAACTCGCTACGTTCCTCGCGACGATTTTCGTCGTGAATCTCGTCGTCATGGGCGGCGGGGCGTGGCTCTCCTACGCGAACGAACCGGAGATTCCCGACACCATCGTCGGCCCGGACGACGAAACGGTCGCGACGAGCGACGACGTCCAGTCCGGGAAGGCGGTCTTTCAGGAGAATGGCCTGATGAACCAGGGCTCGATTCTGGGCCACGGCAGTTACTACGATACTGACTACACCGCCGACGCGCTCGAGTCGAAGACCGAACACATGCGCGAGTACTACGCCCGGGAGCGCCACGGCAAGAACTACTCGGCGCTAAATGCGTCGGTTCAGGCGGGAATCGACCAGGAAGTCCGACAGGAACTCCAGTCGAGTCAGTACCAGTCCGATCGGGTCGAGTACTCCGGCGCGGAGGTCTACGCCCACGAACAGGTCCGCGAGGAGTACGTCGAGCGCTACTACGAGGGCGACCGCGAGCGCGGGATTCCCGAGGGACAGGTGCCCAGCGTCGAGGAAGCCGAGGAGTTCGCCGACTTCGCGCTGTGGACCGCCTGGATCTCCCACACCGATCGCCCCGACTCCGAGGCGTCGTTCACCAACGACTGGCCGTACTCGCCCGCCGCGGGCAACGATGCGGGCGGGCCGGTGATGACCTGGAGCGTCATCGCGATGGTGTTGCTAGTCGGCGGTGCGGGGGTCGCGATTTGGCTCTACCAGTCCGTCGAGATTCCCGAACCCGACGCGGCCGGCGTCTCGATCCCGCATCCCTCGGAGATCGACCTGACCCCGAGCCAGCTGTTGAGCACGCGATTCATCCTGATCGGCGCGCTCCTCTTCGCCGCACAGACGTTCCTCGGCGGTTTGCTCGCCCACTACTACGTCGAGCGCGACGGCTTCTTCGGCCTCCGCGAAGCGATCGGGTTCGACATCCTCCAGTGGCTGCCCTGGTCGATCGCTCGGACCTGGCATATCGACCTCGGGATCCTCTGGATCGCCACGATGTGGCTCGGTGCGGGGCTGTTCCTCGCACCGCTCCTCACCGGTCGTGAACCCCCCAAACAGGCCCGCTACGTGAAGTGCCTGATCGTCGCGCTGCTGGTCGTCGCCGTCGGCGGGCTGGCCGGCATCTGGCTCGGGACGAACAACGTCTTCGACGGCCAGCTCTGGTGGCTGCTTGGCAACGAGGGACTCGAGTACCTCGAGATCGGCCGCGTCTGGCAGTTCGGGCTGCTGGCCGGCTTCCTCGGCTGGACCGCGCTCGTGGCCCGCGGGTTCAAGCCGCTGCTGGACCGCGAGCCCCGCTACGGGCTGGCACACATGATCGTCTACGCGGGCGGCTCGATCGGCCTGCTGTTCGTCGCGGGCTTCCTCTACACGCCCCAGACCAACATCGTCACCACCGAGTTCTGGCGCTGGTGGGTCGTCCACATGTGGGTCGAAGGCGTCTTCGAGTTCTTCATCGTCGTCGTCATCGCGCTGACCCTGGTCTCGATGAACCTCCTCACCAAGAAATCCGCCGAGAAGGCCGTCATCTTCCAGGCCGCGCTCGTCATGGGCAGTGGGATCATCGGCGTCTCGCATCACTACTGGTGGGTCGGCCTCCCCGAAGCCTGGCTCCCCATCGGGAGCGTCTTCTCCACGCTCGAGTTCATTCCGCTCCTCTTTATCCTCTACGAGGCGCTGGGCCAGTACCGCGCGATGGACACCGCGGGGACGGACTTCCCCTACCGGACGGCCTTCTACTTCATCGTCGCCTCGAGCGTCTGGAACTTCTTCGGGGCCGGCGTGATCGGCTTCTTCATCAACCTCCCGCTGATCAGCTACTACGAGACCGGGACCTACCTCACCGTCGCCCACGCCCACGGCGCGATGTTCGGCGCCTTCGGCCTCCTCGCGATGGGGATGGCCGTCTACATCCTCCAGCTGACCACCCGCGACGCACACTGGTCCGACCGCCGGCTGCGCTGGTCGTTCTGGTGCTGTAACGTCGGGCTGGCGCTGATGCTCTTCATGTCCCTGCTCCCCATCGGCTTCCTCCAGCTCGAGACCGCGTTCACCCAGAGCTACGCCGCGGCGCGCAGCCTCGAGTTCTACAACGGCGGGCTGATCCAGACCCTGTTCTGGCTGCGCATGCCCGGCGATACGCTACTGATCGCCGGCGCGGTTCTCTTCGCCTGGGACGTCGGCGCGAAACTCCTCTTCCAGCGGAAGGCGACCGCAACGGAGACGACCGGTCACGTCATCGCCGACCGGATCTTCGGCGACCACGACTCCCTCGAGTCGGTCAGCGACGACGACTGAGACGGTCTGTCGTCCCGATCTACCGGAGCGATCGCAGGACGGTTCGCGGTTGCTCCGGAACTGACTGCCAACAGTCCGTATACGGCTCGAATCGATTTTCTTTTCAGGTCACGAACGGCCGTTACCGGCCCGTTAGAGGGGAATGGCCGGAACTACTAACCGAGCCGGTTGGTACTACCAGGGTATGCAATGGGCCGAGAACGCCAGAACCGTCGCCACGGATCGACTGCCGGCGTCTCTGACGATCTTCGGAACGGGATTGGCGGTCGTGTTACTCGCCGAAATCGCGCTCCGAGTGACGTTCGTCTCGGCCGCAGTCACTGAGGGTCAGTTTCTAGTCGGGGTCGTAACGACGATTCCCCTCCTCGTGGGAATCGCGTACGCGGGCCGCTGGCTCCGTTCGTCCTCGCTCTCACCGGCGCGATATCCGCGTATCGCGTGGTGGTTTCTCGGCGGTCTCACCGTGTTTCTGAGCGTCAACGTCGCGCTCATGGTCCCCATTCCGACCGACTCGTGGGCCCTGATCGGGGCGTGGGCTCGGTGGGCCGTGGCGTTCGGTGCCGGAACCGGATTGCTCATCGGTTGCATCGAGGGCCGCGCCGTCGAGCGCGCCCTGACCGCCGAGCGGACGGCCCTCCGGACGGAACACCTCGAGGAGCAGCGCGATTATCTCGATTACCTCAACGGGATCCTCCGCCACGAGGTGTTGAACACCGCGACGATCATCAACGGCTACGCGTCGCGGGTCCTCGAGACGGAGTCCTCGCTGGACGGCCACAGCCGTCGCTGGCTCGAGATCGTCATCGACGAGTCCGAGGCCATGTCGACGGTGATCGACGACGTCCGCGTCCTGCTCCAGACGACCGAAGGCAGCTACCGGCCCGAGCGCGTCGACGCCGCTCGAGTGCTGGCCGACGAGGTCCGAAAACTGGAGCACAACTGGGACCCGATCGACGTGGAGACCTCGATCCCGGATCACGTCTTCGTCCGCGCGGACGACCTGCTCCCCCGTATCTTCGCCAATCTCCTCTCGAACGCGATCGAGCACAACGACGCCGCGACGCCACGCGTCGAGGTGACGGTCGAACCGGGCCCCGAAACCGTCCGGTTCGAAATCGCGGACAACGGCCCCGGAATCCCCGAACCGACGGTCGACTCCCTCTTCGACCGCGTCGAAAGCTACGGGAGCACGCACGGACTCGGCCTCTATCTGGTCTCCCAGCTGGTCGCCCGCTACGACGGGAGCGTCGAACTCACCGAGACCGGCTCGGACGGCAGTCGCTTCGCGGTCGAACTCCCGGCCGCCTCGAGCGAACGGGACGACGAATCGCTCGCGGGCGCGACGACGACAGCACTCGTACTGGAGTGAGTGGGCACCGTCCGCCACCCGCGAGTCGCCCGATCACAGCGCTTCCTTGTACGCCTCGAGCGTCTCCTCGACGTCTTCTTCGGTGTGGCCGTAACTGACGAACTGGCACTCGAACTGGTTCTGCGAGAGGAAGACGTCCTGTTCCTTCATCTCCCCCCAGAAGATGCGCCGCCAGCGCTCGGTCTCGGCGTTTTTCACGTCGCCGGCGTTCTTCGGCGAGTAGTCGTAGCGCGGACAGGTCGGATCCTGCCGACAGCCGGCCGGGCACTGCTCCTCGAGCGAGTCCGGACCCTGCTCGCGGTTGTCACCGCTCGCGTCTTCCGGCGTGCGTTGCACGCCGCTCGGCCCTTCGCGGGTGAATATCACCTTGAACATGCTGTCCGTGCCGGTGACGGTGTAGCTGGGTGCCTGATCGGCGACGATATCGGTCAGCCCGCGGCGTAATCGGTCACCGAGCCCGTTGACGTGGCTATAGACATCGTTTTCCGCGGCGAATTTGAGGGTCTCGAGGCCGGCGGCCATCGTGATCGGGTGGCCGGAGAAGGTACCGGCCTGAAAGACGTCGCCCGTCGGCGCGAAGTGCTCGATAATTTCGGCACGGCCGCCGATCGCGCCGACGGGGAAGCCGCCGCCGATGATCTTCCCGAAGGTCGTCAGATCGGGCGTGACGCCGAACTCGCTCTGGGCGCAACCGAGGCCGCCGACGCGGAAGCCGGTGATCACTTCGTCAAAGATGAGCAGGGAGCCGTGTTCATCGGTGAGCTCTCGGAGGAACTCGTGGTAGCCCTCTTCGGGGTAGACGATTCCGTAGTTGCCCAGAATCGGTTCGGTGAGGACGGCGGCGATATCGTCGCCGTGTTCCTCGAACACCTCGCGGATCGCGTCCTCATCGTTGAACGGCACCGGCAGGGTGTGCTCGGCGAACGACTGCGGAATCCCGGCCGAGGAGGGCTGGGGGTCCTCGGCGTCGCCCTCGACCAGCGTCGACTCCTGTGCGCCGTGGTAGCCCCCCTGCATGACGACGATCTTGTTCCGACCGGTGTACCCCCGCGCGAGGCGAACGGCGGAGGTAGTCGCCTCGGTCCCCGAGTTGACGAACCGGATTTTCTCGACGCTCGGGACGTGGCGGACGACGAACTCCGCGAGGTCGACCTCGACCTCCGTCGGGGTGCCGTACATCGGTCCCTCGCTGGCTTTCTGCTGGATGGCGGCCCGGACCGGCTCGGGCAGGTCGTGTCCCAGCAACAGCGGGCCGAGTCCCATCACCCAGTCGATGTAGCGGTTGCCGTCGGCGTCGATGACGTGGCCGCCCTCGCCCTTTCGAACGAAGAACGGATACGGCTCGATCGCCGCACGGACCGCGGAGTTGACGCCCCCGGGCAGCACCGACAGCGCCCGATCGTACAGTTCGCGTGAGTTATCCTCGGTCATGGGTGGAGGTTGGATTTCGGGCGGGAAAGTTGTACCGAGGTCGGTCGCCGAACCGCGTGGCCAGCCGCCGAACCGATGACCCGCAGCCGAACCGATGACCCGCAGCCGAACCACTGGCCGGACGCCGCCAAATCAGCGGACCCACGTCGAACGCGTTCGGCTCGAGCCGGAGGACTCTCGAGTCTCCTCGATCGACACGGCGGACGGGTTTCCGTCGGCTACCGGGAGGAAACGGATCGCAAGAAAAGCGGCGAACGCCGCGCGAATTCAGCACGGCAATGTCCGATCAAAACCACAGTGAGCTGCACTGTGTCGGCCGCGAGGCGGGTGAGGCCACAGCCGACGTGACGCCCGGTTCGGACGGGCCTCGAGTCGCCAAACCTCGTTTGCCAGACACCGTGGAATGCGGGTCGCGTGATACGGTTTGCTGTAACGATTTACCGGCGCGACCGCGATCCGGCCTGCGGTCGCGCCGGGAATGACTTACAGCAGACCGTATGAGTCACCTCACGTCGCGGTCCGTTGGCGGGCGGACCGCGATCGGTCGACCGCGTGAGCCGAACTTAGACGGCATCACGACCGGTTTTCCCGGTGCGGATCTGGGTCGCGCCCTCGACGGGCATGACGAAGATCTTGCCGTCGCCGGGTTCGCCGGTTTCGGCGCCGTCGCGGATAGCGTCGACGACCTCCTGGGCCGGGATGTCCGCGACCACGCACTCGATCTTGACCTTCTGGTGGAGGTCGACCGTGTACTCCTCGCCGCGCCACTGGCCCTTCTTCGCGGGCTGTGAGCCGCGACCGGAGACGTTGGTGACGGTCAGCGACGGTGCGCCGGCTTCTGCGAGGGACTTCTTGATCGCTCCGAGGCGGTCCGGGCGGACGATCGCGGTGACCATCTTGATCTCGCCGTCGTTCGGCTCGCCGCCGTCGGCGCGAATGATCTCATCGCTGCCGCCGTCGGTCGCGACGTCGGGCTGTCCGAACTCGGGGTAGGTGTCGACGCCGTGTTCGGAGACGTCGAGGCCGTCGCGCTCGTGTTCGGGCGAAACGCGGGCCTGTCCCACGGCCTTCAGCGCACCGAAGACCAGAGCGGTCATGACGACCGTCCAGACGGTGATGGCGACGACGCCTGCGAGCTGTGCGATGAACGCATTGGCGACGCTATCGACCATGCCCGGAGCGGCCACGAACGGGAACAGCAGCGTTCCGAGGACGCCCGCGGATCCGTGGACGGGGAAGACCGCACAGACGTCGTCGATCTTCAGGCGCTGCTCGACGAAACTGAAGACGATCGGCAGCTGTGCGCCGGCGAGCAGACCGACGACCAGGGCACCCCACCACGCAGTGACGTCGGGGATTGCAGTAATGCCGACGAGACCGGCCAGCAGGCCGTTCGCAACGTAGAGCGTGTCGACTTTGCCGGTTTTCAGGAGGGCGACTGCGCCGGAGCCGATGGCGCCCATCGCCATCGCTAGCGTTGTCGTCAGCACAACGCGGCCGAGGACGGCTGCGTTGAACACCATCTCGCCGTCGGCGTTCTCGACGAAGATCGAGGCCGTCCCGACGTTGAACCCGTACCAGCCGAAGGCGAGCAAGAGCGTTCCCAGCACCGCGAACGTCATCGAGTGACCGGGAATGACGTTGACGCTCCCGTCACTGTTGTACCGGTCCATGCGCGGACCGAGTACCCACGCCGCGGTGAGCCCGGCGATGCCGCCCATGCCGTGGACGATCATCCCGCCGGCGAAGTCCTGGAAGCCGGTTCCGACGTACTCGAGAATGTACCCACCGGACCACGTGATCCCAGTGACCACCGGGTAGATGACCGCCGCTAGCAGGACGGTGTACGCGACGTACGCGCGGAGTTTCGCGCGTCCGGCGACGGCACCGGAGACGATCGTCGCCGCCGTCATCGCGAAGACGGCCCCGTAAAACCAACCGCTGGCCCACGAACCGGGATCGTTACCGGCGATCCAGGTGAATCCGCCCCCGCCGACGAAACTGCTCACACCGGCTCCGACGAGGAAGAACGCGACGACACCGACCGACCAGGTCAGCAGGTTCTTCGTCAGCTGGTTGGCGACGTTCTTCGAGCGAACCTGACCGGCCTCCAGCATCGCGAAGCCCGCGTGCATGAAGAAGATCAGGAAACACACCACCAGGATCCACGTGTAATTGAGCGCGTCGACGAGGACGCCAACGTCGGCGACCTCTCCGGACTGCAAGAGCGTCGGCTCCATCAGGCAGCCACCCCCGTTCCCGTCGTTTTGCTACCGATACGTTGTAGACGTATGTCCATGTATGAGTCGTTCGAGCGCATGGTTGTCTTCTGAATCACGTCTGATGTCGATGGACTAGCTGCATATAAGGGTTAGCGTTGATGAACGTCGAATAATGAGCGAGTAATAGGGACAACCGAACAAATCTAAAGGTGATCTAATGTGTATAAGGCAATTCGATCTTGCGGATTTTTCGAGCCGTGGTTATATATTCTCTCTTTGTAAACCCGGAAAAACTCGAGGGGATTCGGATCGTCTCCGTAACGACCCATTACACCCCTCGAACAGCACAACACGGCTCGCGCGCGGTAGATGTTGCCAGTTGTCCGTCATCGCTGGGCGAGGTATGGACGTTCGTTCGAATGTCACCGGCTGCTCGCGCGGAGTCGGTCGGTTCGACGGTGCGCTCGCCGATTCACCCTCGGCTCGGCCAGGGTCGTCCGGCTATCGACCGCCGGTCAGCCCTTCGGCGACGTCCTCCGCGAAGTAGGTGAGAATTAGATCCGCACCGGCCCGCTTGATCGAGAGCAGCGACTCGAGTGCCGCGTCCTCGAGGTCCAGCCACCCCTTCTCGGCGGCGGCCTGTAGCATGGCGTACTCGCCGGAGACGTTGTAGGCCGCGACGGGGTGGTCGAACTCCCGGCGAATTGCCGAGACGATATCGAGGTACGGAAGGGCGGGCTTGACCATCATCACGTCGGCGCCCTGCTCGGCGTCGAGTCGGACTTCCCGCATGGCCTCCCGCGAGTTCGCGGGATCCATCTGATAGTGACGGCGGTTCCCGAAGGAGGGGGCCCCGTCCGCAGCGTCCCGGAACGGGCCGTAGAAGGCGCTCTCGTACTTCGCCGCGTAGCTCATGATCGGGACGCGTTCGAACCCCGCTTCGTCCAGCGCCGATCGGACGACGCCGACCATCCCGTCCATCATCCCGCTCGGTGCGACCATGTCCGCGCCCGCGCGAGCGTGCGAAACGACGATACGCTCGAGAGCCTCGAGCGTCGCATCGTTGTCGACGGTCAGCGTCGGTTCGCACGCGGGCCCGTCCGCCTCGACGATGCTGCCATCGGTTCGCAACTCTTCCTCGAGCGGCCCGCAGTGGCCGTGGTCGGTGTACTCGCAGAGGCAGACGTCGGTGATGACGTAGGCGTCGGTCTCGCTCGTGACTCGACGTAGCGCCTCCTGAATAACGCCGTCCTCGGCCCAGGCGCGGCTCCCCTCGGGGTCTTTCGACTCCGGAATGCCAAAGAGCATGATCGCCTCGACGCCCGTCTCGAGGACCGCCTCGACGCGATCGACGATCCCGTCGATCGGGACCCGCTCGTGGCCGGGCATCGACTCGATCGGGACCCGCTCGTCGGTCGTGGCGTCGACGAACACCGGCGCGATCAGATCGGACGGCTCGAGGCTCGTCTCGCTGACGAGGCCGCGAACCCGGTCCTGTCGGAGCCGCCGGGGGCGATGTGTGAGGTTCATAGACGTGTATTCGACGGGAGTCGCAAAAGCGATGCGCTCCGGCCGGCGGTCGGACTCGAGGCGGCGGCTGCCGGTAGCAGTATCCTCATCCGTCAGGGTCGGTGACTGCCTGATGCGATCGCGTCCCGGCCCCCGGGAGCCGCGACCGACGGGTGAACTCGAGTAATGCGCTGGCGATACGAGGAGACGGTCCTGGCGATGTGTACGCTCGCCTTCCTGGCGACGATGGCCGCCAGGCTGGTGATCAGCCCGGTCGTTCCCCGGATCACCGCCGAGTTCGGCGTCTCGAACTCGGTGATCGGGCTCGCGCTGACGGGGATGTGGACGGCGTACTTTTGCTCGCAGTTCCCCAGCGGCGTTTTCGGCGACCGGTTCGGCGAGCGCCGCGTCATTCTGGTCGCCGTCGGCGGGACGGCCGTCGCGAGCGCGTTCCTCGCGATCGCACCCCTGTTCCCCGTCTTCGTGGTCGGCACCATCGCGCTCGGGGCCGTCGCCGGCCTCCACTACAGCGTCGCGACGTCGCTGCTGACCCGGACCTACGACGAGATCGGAGCCGCGATCGGCGTCCACAACAGCGGCGGTCCCCTTGCGGGACTCGTCGCGCCGCCGATCGCCGCCTGGGTCGCCGTCCGGTACGGCTGGCGGGCCGCGATCGCGGTCGGTGCGGTGGTCGCCGTCCCCATCTTCGTCCTGTTCGCCCGCTCGGTCCGGCCGACCGCCCCCCAGCGGCCCGACCAGCCGATGGCCGAACGGTTCGAACTCGAGCCGGTCGTCGAACTGCTCTCCCGGCCGGAGATCGCCTTCACGTGCGCGCTCGCGATCCTGGGCGACTTCGTCTGGCAGGCGACGTCTTCGTTTCTGCCGACCTTCCTCGTCGCCCACCGCGGCCAGTCCGCGACGACGGCGAGTCTCGTCTTCGGGGGCTACTTCGTCGTCCAGGGGATCACGCAGGTCGGTGTGGGTTCGGTCTCCGACCGCTACGGTCGTGACGTGACGACGGCGGCCTGCATGGTCCTCTCGGTCGCCGGCTTCGCGCTGTTCGTCGCGGTTCCGGGGACCGTCGCGGTCGCGGCCGGCGTCGTGCTCCTCGGGATCGGCCTCGGCTGGGGTGCAGCGCTACTGCCCCGCTTCATGGACCACCTCTCGCCGGCCGAACGCGGCGCGGGATTCGGTCTCGTACGGACCGTCTACGGCGTCGTCGGCGCGCTGGGCTCGGTCGTCACCGGAGCCCTGGCGGATCTGTTCGGCTGGGGAGTCTCCTTCGGGTTCCTCGCCGTGTTATTGGCCCTCGTCTTCGTCGCGCTGGCCGTCAACTGGGCTCTCTCGCTGGGTTACTGATCCGAACTCCGCGGCTCGGACGTCGTTGTTACGGCCGGAGCACACGTCCCTGTATTCCCGTTGAACTCACAACTGGCTTATGTGTTCTCAGGGAGTAGATTGCCCCATGGAAGCAGCGTCACGGCGGAAGGGTGCAGCACGATGTACGGACTGCGGAAGAGCGATGGCAGTCTGGCTCTCTCCCGGCGAGATTCGACCGATCGGCAGCGCCGACGGCTGTCCCTGTGGGGGAGACTCCTTTCGCACGTTTTCCTGACCGCCGTATAACGGCGTGGCGGTAGAAAGCCGCGTTCTTTCCCCCGTTCTGACTGTGTGTCAACCGTGTCGAACGCCGAGGAAGCAGTGACAACCCTCGAGGAACTCGGGCTGACGAAGTACGAGTCTCGGTGTCTCGTGGCCCTGGTCCGAATCTCGAAGGGGACTGCCAAGGAGATCAGTCAGGTCGCGGATATCCCTCGCTCGCGGGTGTACGATACCATCGAGCGCCTCGACCGGAAGGCCCTGGTCAGCGTCCAGCAGACCGAACCGCGCCAGTACAAAGCCGTCCCAGTCGATACGGCCTGTCGACGGCTTCGCGAGGACTTCGACTCGCGGATCAACGCCGCCGAGAACGCGCTCGGCCAACTCGAGGAACCCGATTCACAGGACGACGAGGGAATGTGGGAAATCACGCAGAAAGAACACGTCACCGAGCGCGTCGTCCTTTTCCTCGAGGACGCCGAGGACACCGTCCACTACCTCGTTCCGGCGACCGAAGTCGTCGATCAGGAGATCCGCTCGGCTCTCGAGTCGACCGCCGATCGCGGCGTCGACGTGTACGTCGAAGTCCCGACCGAGGACGCTCGCGAGACGTTCTCGGCGGCGGCTCCGAGCGCGGAGGTCGTCGTTGTACCCGCCCTCCAGACGACCAACAACGTCCAGGACGAGTGGCCGGCGCAGTTGCTCATGGTCGATCAGGAAGCGATCGTCGCGGCCGGAATCCAGGAGAGCGATCTTCCCGACGTGGTCGACGAGATGGCGGTCTGGACTTACGGCCGCGATCACGGCTTCGCCGTCTGGACGCGCGAACTCCTCGACGACCGGCTCGAGAAGCGCGCCAAGGACCGAACGACGGACGAGTAGACTGCTGGCGGCCGCTCGCATTGCAGTGAGTACGCACTTTTAAGTACGTCCGCCATTTAATCTGTTAGCAATGGCCATAGACCCGCAATTCCACGAGAATCGCGACCAGGTCGACGAACACGAGGGGCACTCGGTCTGGGGTCCCGTCGACGAGCCCGAAGAACTCGGCATTCACGGCACCCACGTCGCGGTCGACTTCGACATCTGCATCGCGGACGGTGCCTGCGTCGAGGACTGTCCGGTCGACGTCTTCGAGTGGATCGACACGCCCGGCCATCCGGAAAGCGAAGAGAAGGCCGATCCCGCCAAGGAAGCGCAGTGTATCGATTGTATGCTCTGCGTCGATGTCTGCCCGGTCGACGCGATCGACGTCGACGCCGGCCGAACCGCATAACAGAACGCGAGACGATCCTATTCGGCGCGATCGACGTCGACTTTCTCCTTCAAGCTCTCGAGGCCGTCCGCTTCGGCGAGCTCCTGTAACCGAGTCCGGAAGTGCTCCTCGCACAGGCCGACCTTGAGTCCGTCGGACTCAGCGGCGAACGCAGCCTCGCGGTCACAGTAGTGGCAGTTCATACTCGCTCGTTAGGACTACGATGCATTGAACCCTCCGCTAGCGGTCAACGTTCGGAGTACCCGGCCGTCAGCTCGAGTCGCTCGAAGGCTCGTCGAGAGAGCCCGTCGACGCCGAGGCGCTCGTCGTGGGCGTCGCTGCCACCGGTCGGGAGCAGCTCGTCGCGCTCGATCGCTCGCTCGACGGGGGCGCGGTCGACCTCGCGGCCGTAGGGGTAGTGCAGTTCGACGGCATCGAGTTCGGCCGCGTGCGCGAGCGCGCCCTCCGGATCGCGGTACCGGAGCGGATGAGCCAGCGACACGAGCCGACAGGATTCGGCCAGCGCCGCCTGCCCCCGTTCGAACGACGGAACGTCTCGAGGGACGTAACACGGACAGCCGGACCCGATGACGCGATCGAACGCGCCCTGATAGTCGTACTCGGTCTCGGGATGTGCGTCGATCGCCCGCGCGATGTGCGGTCGTCCGAACCCGCCGTCGATCGTCACGTCGAGATCGATGCTCAGCCGCGATTCCACGCAGTCGACGATCGCCCGTCCGCGCTCGATTCGGTTTTCCTGGATCCGCTCGAGGATGGCCTCGAGGTCCGCGCTCGGCTCGAGACCGTACCCCAGCAGGTCGATCCGTTGCCCACCCGTCGTCTCGACGCGAAGCTCGATTCCGTGGATCAGCGTCACGCCGTCGCGTTCGACGACCGGCCCGTCGAACGGCTGTACCCGATCGTGGTCCGTCACCGCGACCACGTTGACGCCGCCGCGTCGAGCGGCGTCGGGGACCGCCTCGAGTGCGAGGCTGCCGTCCGAGCGCGTCGTGTGGACGTGCAAATCGGCATATGGCATACGGTATTCGAACGCCCCCGCTCTGAAAGGCGTTTCTCCGGGCTCGCTCCCGGGTTCCACGATCTCTAGGGTGATACTAGGTATATTAGGTATACAGTGCTACTAGGAAACATAGATGGACAATGTTTATAATTATCGTTCACGGAGGATAGGGTGTAATGCTGCTCAATGGCACCGGCGAGGTCATCGACGACCACGAGTACCCAGCGACGACCGAGGAACTGATCGAGGAGTACGGCGATCGAACCCTCGAACTCCCCAACGGCAGTGAGACGGTCGGCGATGTACTCGCCCGCCTCGAGTCCGAGACCTTCGAAAATCCGGAAGAGGCGCGTTTCGCCGTCTACTCCGCCGTCAGCGACAAGGCCGTCGGCCGCGTCGGCTACAGCGACCGCGACCCGACACCGGTCGGCAGCCCGTACACGCCCGACGCGGTTTCCTTCTAACAAACTTTTTACGCGGGGTCCTCGCTCGCTTCGCTCGCTCGAACCCCGCGCAAAAACTTTGATGAAAAAGGCCGAGCGCTCACTTCGTTCGCGCTCGGTGCAACTACTTGCACTCTCCACTGGTGGAGAAGCACCGTTAGCATCCGCGAGCGACCATCGGGAGCGAGCGGGCCGACGACTGATGTGGAGCGAACGCAGTGAGCGGAACGGAAGGAGGAGCGCTTTTATACTAAATTTTGCCGAGGGCGCGGCAAAGCCGCGCCCGCAGAGTAAAATTTAGTTGAAATTGTCGATGACCGGAATCCCGACCGTCTCGAAGTCCGTCATCGCCTCGAGTTTCCCGGTGACGTCCTCGAGTCCAATCGTCTCTGAGACGACCTTTTCTGGCTCGAGTTTCCCGGTCGAAACCATCCGGAAGATCTCGTCGTAGCGGGTCGGTGGCATCCCGAGCGAGCCGATGAACTCGATTTCCTGCATGACCATCGCGTCGGACGGGAGGGGTATCACTCCCTGTTCGTCCTGGGTCGTGAGACCGACCTGGATGTGCTGGCCGCGAGCGTCGAGACTCGAGACGGAGTTCTGGCTGGTCGTCGCGATGCCGAGCGCGTCCATTGAGACGTGAGCGCCGCCGTCGGTGATCCCCTGGACCTCGCCGGGGACGTCGTCGACGTCTTCCGCGTTGACCGTCTCGACCGCACCGAGTCCCTCGGCCTTCTCGAGTTTCTCGTCTTTGAGGTCGACCGCGACGACGTTGGCACCGAGCGCGTCGGCGATGTGAACCGCCGAGAGGCCGACCCCGCCGCAGCCGTGGATCGACACCCAGTCGCCCGCGCCGACGTCCGCGCGGTGGGCCAGCGCGTGAAACGAGGTCATGAATCGGCAGCCGAGCCCGGCCATGTCGACGGACGAGACGCCGTCGGGGAGTTCCACGAGGTTGTGGTCTGCGACGGGGACGTGGACCTGTTCGGCGAACGCACCCTGCGCTTGCTCGATGAACCCGAGCGGCATCACGTTCTCGCAGATGTTGGAGTGGCCGCGCTGACACCGCGGACAGGACCCGTCACCGAGGTTGAACGGGACGGCGACGTGGTCGCCCTCGCTGACGGTCTCGACTTCGTCGCCGACGGCGGCGACGCGGCCGGCGGGCTCGTGGCCGAGTATCTGGCCGGGTTGGGTCTCGAGGCCGAGCCACCCCCAGTCGCCCTGCCAGCCGTGCCAGTCGCTCCGACAGACGCCACACGCTTCGAGTTTGACGACGGCCCCGTCCGGCGCTGGCTCCGGCGCGTCTACCTCCTCGATCGAGAGCGGTTCGCCGTGTTCTTCGAGGACTGCTGCTCGCATGTGTGTGGCAGACTATGGCACGCTACAAATAGCTCACACTCCGTTGCAGCGACTGATCGAGAGCAAAACAGGGACGGCCGTCGTCGTCGTGTCGGCCGCGCTAGTCCAGAAATTCGATCGCATCGTCCAACTCGAGGGGCACCGACCCCTTCCGGTAGCCCTCGGCGTGGCCGTTCGGCCGGACGCGGTAGACGACTGCGGGTCGATGGCGAACGTCGGGCTGTTCGCCGCGGACGGCGGACCAGGCGTCGTCCCGAAAGCTCGAGCAGTCGACGAAGAGGGTCGCGCCGCCGCCGTGTTCGGCCAGTTGGCCGCTTGTCTTGGTCTCGGCAGTGTCGCGGACGGCGGCCACGGGTCCGGCCGCCGCGCGGTTCTGGGGCGGCTGGGGTCGCGTGACTTCGACGAGGACGTTAGTCTCGTCGCTCTCGGCCCGGAAGTCGAGCGAGTGACCGGTCGTGACCTCGATCTCCGGTACCACGTCATAGCCCGCGTCGGTGAGGAGTTTCGCCGCGATGAACTCCGCCATCGCGGCGCTCATTCGGACGCGGTCGACGTGGTTGCTGGTACCGAGTTTGCCCGACATGACGTGTCGGTACTCGTCGAGGACGCCGGTCTCGAGGAACTCCTCGAAAAAGCGGGTCGTCTCCCGGCGGCCTGCGTCGGGGAAGCCGGCGGCGTGCTCCCGGAAGAACGCGCGCGTCGAGTCGCGGCCGTCTTTGGACATGAACACCGGTAGGAAAAACCACGAGAGATGCGGGTAGTCGGCGAGCCAGGGGTCCTCCTCGTGGAGCGTCGCGGTCAGTTCGCGCTGGGCCCACCGCGAGACGCGATGGGGGACCTCCCGCCAGCCGAACTTGTCGGTCTTCCACAGCGCGGATGGCGTTTCCGTGTTGCCCATCCAGTAGGCGTCGCTGTCGGTGCGCGCGAAGAGGGCGATGTCCCCGTTTTGCATCTCGAAGCGGTGTGTCTGCCAGTCGCCGCCGATCTTGAACCACGGCGTGACGGACTGTGCGCCGATGTTCGACTGCAGCGGCTGGAGAATCTCGTGTTGTACTCGCCCGTCGCTCCAGGACTGGGGCGAGTAACGGAAGCGAAGCGGCCGTGCCACGGGTCACCGTAAGCTACGGCGACGCATATACTGTTCGTTGTCTGCCGTCACCATCCCTCACCGACCTCGACGGCTGGGCAGCCGTCCTCGCCGCCCCGCGTATTCGTCGTCGCTCCCCAATGGGGTGTGATCGACCGTTACATTAATAGTCGCACCACTCCTACCATGTTTACACTTACCATGTCAATGGGTGCCTATGACGAGGACGAGCACGAGCGTCGCGAACAACAGGCCTCGAAGGTCGATACCGATTTCGACGACGAGCGGACGATCTATCACGGCAAAGTCGAGTACGACTCCGGAGACTCCGCTGAAGCGTTGCTAGACACGTTCGAACAGATCAAGTCGGAATAGCGTAGTCGAGTCGGCCGTTCCTCCTTCCGTCGAAGAGCCGCTCAATCATGGCAGTAGTACTCACTCGAGGGCGTCCCAGCCCGGCGTTTCGGGCGCGCCGCGATCGGTTTCGATGTCGTCGGCGACGGCCGGTGACGGCACCGCACCACCGGCCTCCCGGCGGCGCTGGTACCACTCGCGGATCGCTGGCCCGGCCCACGACACGTCGTTTTCGGATTCCGATTCGGCATCTTCGCCCCCGAGCAGCCGCGCTTTCGCCCGATCGTAGTGGTGATCCGAGATCGCGAGCGTCCCCGGACTCGAGGCCGCGGCGACCGCGATCGCCTCGGCGCGATCTCGCCGCGTGAGCCCGCCGGCCGCCGCTCGGTCGACGACTCCCTCGAGGTTGGCCGGTCGCGGATGACAGAAGAGCTTTGCCCCGATCGCCTGCGGGCCCAGGAGCATGCCGTCGGGATCGTCGTGATCGGCCTCGAGCAGCCGGTCGCTGCCGAACGCGGACTCGACGCGTTCGCATTCGGTCTCCCGTGCGAGTGCGAGATTGTATTCGGGGTACGCGCCGCACTCGTCGGGATACAGCTCGCTCTCGTGGATCCGACACTGCAGCGTCGTCGGATCGAGGAAGACGCAGGTCGGCAGCCACGTCGGCTCCTCGCGGCCGAACGGTGCCACCGGCTTCGGCGGCTTCCGGAGGCCCACGAAGAAGACCGGTCGGCCCGCGATGGCGGCGACGCTCACCTCGTCGATCTCGACGCCCTCGGTTTCGTCTCGAGCGTGCCAGAACCGCGGCGTCAGGGCGTCGGCCATCCCCGCCTTGAGGAACGCACGAACCCCGTCGCGGGTCAGCGGAACGAAGGTGGGGTCGTCGTCGAGGGGCTCCCGGGGCGATGGCTCCGCGTCCTCGCCGCCGAACGGATCGAGCCGTCGCCGGTGTCTCCGTCTGGAGCCGTTCTCGGTCTCGTCTTCATCGTCTCGAGCGGCGGTCGATCCCGTTTCGTCCTCGAACAGCGATCGCCAGTCCATGCAGCAACCGGCACAGCCCTTGCAGTTCACCTCCATAGCCGGCGGTACGACGCTGTGGCCTATAACCGCTGTGCGGACTTTCGCCGTCCGAACATTTGCCACACGGCCACCTTGCATCGAGTAACCGATGCCCGGGAGAACGACTTTCATCGTTCGGCACCCACTGGCGCGTATGTCGAAGACTTCCTGTGACGGCTGCGGCCGGACAGTCACGGTCTCCGGCGGGATCGCCAACCTCTGGTCCTTTGGCACCGACGCCGGTACCGTCGGAACCGGGATCACGCTCGAGCTCGAGGACGGCTCGTCACATCTGCTCTGTTATCCGTGTCTCGAAGCGATACCCGACTATCCGACGACCGAAGACGTCGAGCGACTCGAGCGGGTCGACGACGAGACCTCGCGGATCGGATCGCTATAACCGAGACCGTGGCGCTATCGCCGAGGCCGTAGCGCTATCGCTGAGGCTGTGCACTATCGCTGCGGACGTGACGTCCTCCCGGCACTCCAGTTCGGGTCGGGACGAGCGCGAAAAATGGGGGTTTCGAGTGGAGGCGATGTGACAGGAACGGTGACGGCACCGGCCGTGGAACGCGTGAGCACGAGCGACGACCACGGCGCGACCGCAACCGCGAGCGGAAGGGGTGGGATTCGAACGCCACGGGGCAAGATGCCGCCGCGGAACCAGGTGGCACCGCGGTGCTCTACCGCTGAGCGACCCTTCCGCGTCTCCGACCGACGGCTGATATCGTATTTGTAATCGACCGGCTACCGAGCCGTCGTCCCGCTGGGGACTCTCGTAGGGCATCGATACTGACCGATAGCGGTCGATTTCGGTGACGCTCGTGATCGCATACGTGTCGGCAGATTCGCATCGGGAGCGACGGTCCGCAGCCTTTAGGACGCGGCCGCGCCGTGAGTCGAACGGTGAATACCGAGCGGATCTTCGAGGAGTTCCCCGCGCCGAGTTACCGCGGGACCCAACAGCAGGCCCTCCGCGACGTTCGCGACGCCTTCGCGGCCGGCAACGATGTCGTGCTCGTTCGCGCGCCGACGGGTAGCGGCAAGTCCCTGCTCGCCCGCGCGATCGCCGGCTGTGCACAGCGCGCGGACGAGGGCGACCCCAGCGACGCGACCGGTGCGTACTACACGACCCCGCAGGTCTCCCAGCTCGACGACGTGGCGGCCGACGACCTGCTGGCCGATCTCAACGTCATCCGGGGGAAATCCAACTACTCCTGCATCCTGCCGAACGAGCGAAACACGCCGGTCAATCAGGCCCCCTGCGTTCGCGAGCGCAGCTACGACTGTTCCGTCAAACATCGGTGTCCGTACTTCTCCGACCGCGCGATCGCATCGAACCGGGAAATCGCGGCGATGACGCTCGCCTACTTCATGCAGACCGCCGGCAGCGAGGTCTTCCGCAAACGCGACGTCGTGGTCGTCGACGAGGCCCACGGCCTCGCCGAGTGGGCCGAGATGTACGCGACCATTCAACTCGGGCCGCGGACCGTCCCGTTCTGGGACGAGCTGCGCGTCCCCGAGACGGACTCCATCGAGCGAGCCGTCCGCTACGCCGAGAGCCTCGCACAGACCTGTACGCGCCGCAAGGACGACCTGCTCGAGCAGGACCCGCTCTCCCCCGCCGAGGTACGCGAACGCGACCGACTCCAGGAACTCATCGGCGAACTCGAGTGGTTCGTTTCGGATTTCCGGGACCCACAGAGCCCGACGACGTGGCTGGTCGATCAGTCCGAGTCGCGCGGTCGTGACGCCGGCTCCGACGGCAGCGATGCCGATGGCGACGAACCGCAGGGCGGCCCGCTGACGATCAAGCCGATGAACCCCGAGAAGTACCTTCAGCACACCGTCTGGGATCGGGGCAACAAGTTCGCCCTCCTCTCGGCGACGATCCTCAACAAGGCGGCCTTTTGCCGACAGGTCGGACTCGATCCCGACGATGTCGCGCTGGTCGACGTCGACCACACCTTCCCCGTCGAGAACCGGCCGCTGTACGACGTCACGCAGGGGAAGATGACCTACGAGGAGCGCGACGAGACGACGCCGAAGATCGCCCGAACGATCGTCCGGCTGATGCAACACCATCCCGATGAGAAGGGGCTGGTTCACGCCCACTCCTACGACATTCAGGACCGGCTGGCCGACCTCCTCGCCGACTTCGGCGTCAGCGACCGGATCCGGACCCACGATCGCGACGGCCGCGACGCCGAACTCGAGGCCTGGAAGGCCAGCGACGAGCCCGACGTCTTCCTCTCGGTGAAGATGGAGGAGGCGCTGGATCTCAAGGGCGACCTCTGTCGCTGGCAGGTCCTCTGCAAAGCGCCGTTTCTCAACACCGGCGACTCGCGGGTGGCCCACCGCCTCGAGGAAGGGCAGTGGGCATGGTATTACCGGACGACGCTCCGGACCGTCATTCAGGCCTGCGGTCGGGTCGTTCGCGCGCCCGACGATTACGGGGCGACGTATCTGGCGGACTCGAGTCTGGTCGACTGCTTCGAGCGCGCCCGGGCGGACATGCCGGAGTGGTTCGAAGCGCAGGTCGATCGCATGACGCGCCCCGATCTCCCGACGTTCGAGCCGCAAGCGGCGCTCAGCGGGACGGCGTCGAGTGGCGGAGCCACTGTCGCTGACGGATCCTCGCGAACGGGACGAAGCGGAACGACGGATACCCAGCGTGGTGACGAGACCGATCGGCAATCGTCGCAGTCGCGACGGTCGCGGAAATCGTCCCGCTCGAGTCCGTTAGCCGATGTCTGGGACACGGGCGAGTAAGACCCTGTCACGCGGAAGTAGCAACGACTGTCTCGCGAGCAGTGGCTCTGGTGACCGGGGCGGCGAAGCTCTGATGATCGGTCCGGCGATAGTTCGGTGTCCGTGCGAGCACCTCGAGCGTCTCTCCGTCCGTTCGACCGACTAAAAGAGGGCCGTTGCGCCCCACGCCACCATCGAGGACATCATGAGGAACGCGAAGACGAGCGCGATGATCTGATTCCTGTTCATGGTCGGTGTCAGACGGCCCGCAACTATCAATGTCACGACCGAAGTCGGCGGGCCGACGCGGATCGCGTTGCAACGCGAGTCGTCCGAGACGCTACTCGAACCGCGCGTCGACGACGACGTGGTCGACGCCCGCACTGTGACTTTTCACCCGCCGTTTCTCGAGCACCGCAAGCTCGCGTCCGGCCTCGTCGGCGGCCGCCGCGAGGCGCTCGAGCGGGCGGTCCCAGAGCCGCGACTCTGGGGTCGCCTCGTGATAGTGGACGACGCCGCCGGGGACGAGCGCCTCGAGGGCGTCGGGGAGGAAGTCGTGAGCCTCGTCGGTTCTCGTTCCGTGGTCCATCTCGCCGTTTCCGTCACCGTCCGAGCTGTCCGAACTCCCGTAGTAGCCCATGATGACGCGATCGGCATCGATTTCGCTCGCGAGGTCGCGACAGTCGGTCATATAGGCGTCGACCCGGTCGCCGACGTCGTTGAGCACGGCGTTCTCGAGCAGGTAGCGAAAGGCGGTCGGGTTGATCTCGGTGGCAGTCACCCGCGAGCCACCGCGGGCCAGCGGCAGCGTGAAGTAGCCGATGCCGGCAAACATGTCGAAGACGTGCTCGTCCTCGCTCCCGAGTTCGCCCATGCGGGCGCGCTCGGTCTGGTTTCCGGGCGAGAACATAACTTTTGCCGGATCGAGTCCGTATCGGGTTCCGTGTTCGGCGTGGATCGTCTCTGTATCGTCGTCGCCCGCGATCAGTCTGATTCGGGGCTCGCGGTAGGTGCCGGCCGTTCCGTCGTTTTCGATCCCCTCATCGGCCAGCACGCTGTCGGCCTCGCCGTGTAACTCGAGCAGGGCCTCAGCCAGCGCTTCCTCGTCGGGGCAATCCTCTGGAACTGTCACGAGGATTACTGAGCCGATCACCGCCCACGAGCCCGGGACGGACTCGAGGTCGGCGTCGCTCCATCCTCGGTCGGCCAGCAGGTCCTCGAGGTCGGTATTTCGCGGCTCGGGCTCGAGTTGTTTGACGACCTCGAGCACCTGCGTTTCGGTCGGCGGCTCCGTGATGGGGAGTGAGACCCGCTCCGGCCCGTCCTCGCGGACGCGCCTCGAGTTGTCGTAGACTCCCTCGGCACGTAGCGACTCGATGGTCGTCTCCGCGCGGGGCTTCTCGACGATCACAGCCAGTGGCGCGTCCGCCTCCGCTCGCTCGAGGACGTCGTCGGCCGCGGGCTCGAGGTCGTGGGGATTCTCGTCGATGGCGCGGTCGTCTGCGTCCTCAGTCATCGCTCTCGTCTGGCAGAATGTGCAATCCCGCCCGACTCTTCAGTACGGGGACGGTCTCGGCCTCGGCGTCGAAGTAGTCCGGTCGCGCGACGGTCGTGGCCCGGAAGGTCTCGGGATCGAGCACCTGCACGGCGTTGTCGTCCTCGACGGTGACGACCGTCGCTTCGTCCGCGTCCTCGAGCGAACCGAGCCTGCGCGCGTTGGGCGAGTTCCCCTCCTCGTAGCTCGCCTCGTAGCGCTCACCGGTCGTCACACGGACGCCCTTGAGGTTGCCGCGGGCGCTGCGGACGAGCACAGGACCGCCGTCGTCCTCGGCGAGGTCGATGACATCGCCGGGCGTGTACGGCGGCAGGCGGACGGCGAAGGTGACCCGATAGACCTCGTTGCCGTCCTCGTCCTCCGTGACGAGGGTTTCGGCGTCGTTGACGGTGCCGCCGAACTCCTCGATCATCTTGTTCGAGATTTTCTTGCCGATCTTGTTGGTCGAAACCCTGATGTTCAGCCCGTCGTCGGTCTCGCTCGTCTCCGTGACGAAGGCGTTGCGGTCGCCCGTCGCCTCCATGTCGGCGACGATCGCGTTCGCGATCTCCTTCGCCCGTTCGATCTCCTCGGTCGTCGGGGTGCGGTCCTCGGCGCGGATCTGGACGATGCTGGCGTAGTAGTCGCCGGCGATCCGCCCGCAGCGGGTACAGGTCTGGCGGGCGATTTTGACCGGGACGGTCACCTGTTCGTCCACCGGCGTTCCGCGCACCACGCCCGTGAAGTAACAGTGCATCCGGATCGTGTTCTGATCGACCTGTTCGGGGTCGATCTGCCAGGCGACGTCCTCGACGTCGACGTGGACGCCCAGCGCTTCGCTGACCTCCTCGATGGCGATGTCGGTGTAGTCGTCCGCGCCGACGTCGACCCATCGGTTCCCCCGGTAGACCGCACCGCAGCGGGCGCAGACGCGAACGTCGATCCGGTTCGGCGCGTCCACGAAGTCGAAGTCCTCGAAGTAACACGAATCGCAGAGTTCGACCTCCGCGCCGGGCCGCAACGGGCTATTCGCGTCGCTCGCCGACCGCTCGGGCACCGCGTCCCCGCACCGGGGACAGAACGCACGCGACTCACTCATTGGCCCCGTTTGGGTGCTCACGGAGTTAAGGGACGCGTTCCGATATTTCGCCGCGGTCGCTCGAGGAGATCCACACGGTTCGCTCGCGGTCTCCGACCGGTTTCGTTCCCCGGCGTTCGTGTCGTTCGACTCGAAACGAAGGGTGGCGGACCGAATCCGTCAGACGCACGTCAGACATCCTCTCAGCTCCCTGTTGTCAGACGTCACCGCGTCACGCGGTCTCCAGCCGAAACGAAGGGGTTGGACGGGTCGATCCGACGGTCGCTGATCGGTCAGCGAACGCGAAACGTATCCTCTCGGTTTGACAGACCCGGTGTCGGCTGCGGTAGTACTATCGCGTTCGTTCTCGAGCCTCTTGTCAAGGCACTTATCTCGCCGGAGCCCCTCATTCAGGGTATGAACTGGCAGGCGGACTGGGGGTTGCGCGCGCGGATGTTCGTGACGATGTTCCTGCTGTTCGCATTGTACATCGTATTCGCCGGCGCGCTCGCCCTCTATATCGGTGGTGGGCTGTGGGTGTTCGCGTTGCTGTTCGCGAGCTTTTCGCTCGTCCAGTACTACTTCAGCGACACGCTCACGCTCAAGAGCATGGGCGCGAAGACGGTCTCGGCCGACGAGTATCCGCAGCTCCACGCCTCGATCGAACGGCTCTCCCAGCAGGCTGACCTCCCGAAACCGAAGGTGGCGGTCGTCGACTCGAAGGTCCCGAACGCCTTCGCGACCGGGCGCAACCAGAAAAACGCTGCAGTCTGCGTGACGACCGGGATCATGGACACGCTCGAGCAGGACGAACTCGACGGCGTCCTCGCGCACGAACTCGCCCACGTCAAGAACCGCGACATGATGGTGATGACCATCGCCTCCTTCCTCTCGACCATCGCGTTCATGATCGTCCGCTGGGGGGCCTTTTTCGGCGGCGGCCACGGTCGCGGCGGCGGCCGGGAGGGCGGCGGCGGCATCGTCGTCGCCATCCTCGTCTCGCTGGTCGTCTGGATCATCAGCTACCTGCTCATTCGGGCGCTCTCGCGCTACCGCGAGTACGCCGCCGACCGCGGCGCGGCCGCCATCACCGGGAATCCGTCGGCGCTCGCCTCGGCGCTCCTGAAGATCTCCGGCGAGATGGACAAGGTCCCGAAAGACGACATGCGCGAGGAGGCCGAGATGAACGCCTTCTTCATCATCCCGATCAAGTCCGGCATCGTCGGCCGGCTCTTCTCGACGCACCCGCCGACCGAGCGCCGCGTCGAACAGCTTCGGGACCTCGAGCGCGAAATGCAATCGTTCTAAGGAACCGGCCCCGTCACTCCACACATGGGACTGCTGGACGGACTCCGCGCCATCCTCGGCTCGCGCGCCGAGGCCGACGCCGGACGCGACGCCGACCCCGACGACCTCTTCGGCATGAGCACCGCCTACCTCACGATGCAAGCCGACCTGGGCTACGAGTCGCTGGACGTCGGCGCGCTCTGTTTCTCTGACGTCGACTCGAGCGACTTCCGGGACGCCGTCGACGAGGTCGAAGCGATCCTCGAGGCCGGGCAGGAGGAGACCGGCACCAAGTTCTCGGTTACCAGCGACGATCACGGCTATCACTGGGTGGTCCTCGCGGACGACGATCCGGAGGATCTCATCACGAGCATGCACTTCGCCGCGGACACGTTTATCGAGCACGGCTACGGTTCGCGGCTGTTGGCGGCGGTGTTTGCGTACGAAGACCGCGACGGAACCGCCTACTGGATCTACTCCTTCCGTCGCGGGCGCTTCTATCCCTTCGTCCCGCGCGACGGTCGAGAGCGCGACTCGAGCGCGGAGTTCACCCTCGAGTCGGCGTTAGACGGGGAACTCGAGATCGAGCGCGAGAAGGACTACTGGTATCCGCTCTGGCCCAGCGAAGGCGGAACGCATCCCTGGGAATGAGCGGAGCGGACCCATGACGACCTGTACCGCCGTTCTGGCGGTGTCGTCCGTTTTACTGTCGCTTCGTAATTTGGTTTTCGTCGCTCCGTTCGACGAACTTCCAAACTGTGTAGGAGTCACCGGTATTGCAGTTCCCCGGGTAGACAGAAGTACGCGACAGGAAGCCACATCATCACAACTGCGCCATACACCAGTTGCTTTCTCTTCCTGTCGCTCCCCTCTCTCACCGACGAGCCGTCGGCTCGGTACTAGAATCACCGTTAGTTTCGTTACTTGAACGTGCTGTAAAACGGCCGTCCAATCCAGTTGTATACGTACCTTTTGCTGCGGGTTGCTGAGAAATCGGATATTTCTCGCATCACAAAACGGCGGAGCCATTTTGAACGATCTCGTTCGCTTCGCTCACTCGAACCACTCGCAAAAATCTACGCTAAAAAGGCCGCCTTCGCGGGCTTCGCCCGCTTCGGCGGTGTCGTTCGAAAGCGCGCTGAGCGCTTTCGTGATCTTCAAAAGAGCGCAAAGCGCTCTTTTGGACCTCGCCGAGCGAAGCTCGGCTCAGTGACGAGAGAGCCTCGCTCTCTCGTAGCAAACTACTCACTTCGTTCGCAGATGCTCGTCGCGGTAAGTCCTTGGGCTCTACTGATCTCGCGTCCTCCCGGACAACGCCAGTGCATCCACCCACTGTTATAGCGGTTCGGTCGGTATCCGCATGCAGTGACCGACTGGAACCAGTACAAGGGGGATCCGCACAACTCGGGGCTCCGGCGCGACCTCGAGGGGCCGTCTTACCCCGCGGAGGCGTGGACGGCCGATCTCACCGGGTCGCCGGGCTCGCCGGTGCTCGATCGCGACACCGTCTACGTCGGAACGACCGGCGGGAACTGCTATGCGCTCGAGCGGGCGACGGGTCGCCGTCGCTGGGTGTTCGAGACGGCGGCAGCGACCGACGCGACACCGGTCGTCACCCGCGATCGACTCTTCGTGGGAACGGCCGACAGGGCCATCGCCGCGCTCGATCCCGCCACTGGCGAGGAAGAGTGGCGGTCCGAGTTACCGAGCCCGCTCGAGACCGCGCTCGCGCTCTCCGACGGTCGGCTCTACGCCGGCCACGAAACTGGAATGACCGCACTCGAGGTCGAGACTGGGACGGACCTGTGGACCCACGAGACCGAGTCGGCCGCGGTCGGCTATCCAGCGATTGCCGACGGGCGGGACGTGGATCAGCGGCGATCACCGCAGAACCCGCTCTCGGAGCCGGACGATCCGGCCCTGCTCGAGAACGAACGGATGCGAGAGCCGGAGCAGCCGTGGACGGACGAGCGGGTGTTCGCCGCGACCGCGGACGGGACGGTGCTCGCGCTCGAAGTCGAAACGGGCGACGAAGTCTGGACGACGCCGATCGGTGGGGCGGTCGCGGCCGGACCGACGGTCGCCGAGAGTCGGGTGTACGTCGCCGACGGCGCCGGGACGATGCTCGCGCTGGACGCCGCCACCGGCCAGTCGTGGTTCACGTACGAGATCCGAGACGGGTTCACCACCTCCCCGACCGTGCTCGCGGACGCGGAGACGACGTTCGCCGGGGCCGCGGACGGCTACGTCCACGTCACCGACACGACCGTCGGCCGGCGCAAACTGCGCGGCTGGCTGTTCTCGCGGAAGGGAATCGAACTCGACGGCCCCGTCCGTTCGTGCCCCGTCGTCGTCGGGGACATCCTCTGCGTCGGCGACGCCAGCGGCTCCCTCTACGGGATCGACGTCGACGACTCCGAGCCCCGCTGGCACGTCGCGCTCGACGACGCCGTCACCGGCACGCCTGCGGTCGCTCCCGGCCGGTTGTACGTCGGCTGTGACGACGGGCAACTCTCCAGCCTCGAGTGGGACGCAGACGAACCCAGGTTTTGAACCGCGGTCGCAGTTCGTTGGCGGTCGCAGTTCGTCGTTCGGCTCCGCCGGCGCGCGCCTTTTCTTCTAAATCCGTCGCTTTCGTGTCGAACCACCTCGTCGCCCTCCCTCACTTTCACTTCCACTCTCCTGTTAACGAGGGTTTATGATGGGTCCGGCACAACGAGGGAGTATGCCCGAAGCAGATCTCGAGGAACTTCCCGGCGTTGGACCGGCAACCGCGGACAAACTTCACGATTCAGGGTTCGACTCCTATCAGAGCCTCGCCGTCGCCGCGCCGTCTGAGCTCTCGAACTCGGCCGACGTCGGCGAGTCCACCGCCGCGGACATCGTCAGTGCGGCCCGCGACGCCGCCGACATCGGCGGCTTCGAAACCGGCTCGACGGTGCTCGAGCGACGAAACGAGATCGGTAAACTGAGCTGGCACAACGACGAGGTCGACGACCTGCTCGGCGGCGGGATCGAGACTCAATCGATCACCGAAGTCTACGGCGAGTTCGGTGCCGGCAAGTCCCAGGTCACACACCAGATGGCCGTCAACGTCCAGCTTCCGAAGGAGGTCGGCGGCCTCCACGGCTGTGCGATCTTCGTAGACAGCGAGGACACGTTCCGTCCCGAGCGGATCGACGACATGGTCCGCGGACTGCCGGACGAAGCCATCAACGCGACGCTCGAAGACCGCGAGATCGAGGGGACGGCCGACGACGAGGCAGCGATGGACGCGCTCATCGAGGATGTCCTCGAGAAGATTCACGTCGCGAAGGCGTTCAACTCCAACCACCAGATGCTGCTCGCCGAGAAGGCAAAGGAACTCGCCAGCGAACACGAGGATTCGGAGTACCCCGTCCGGCTGCTCTGTATCGACTCGCTGACCGCTCACTTCCGCGCGGAGTACGTCGGCCGCGGTGAACTCGCGAACCGCCAGCAGAAGCTCAACAAGCACCTTCACGACATCGACAAGGTCGGCAACCTCTACAATTGCGCCGTCATCGTCACGAACCAGGTTGCGTCGAATCCCGACTCGTTCTTCGGCGACCCGACCC
This sequence comes from Natrinema sp. CBA1119, assembly GCF_002572525.1. Lineage (NCBI taxonomy): Archaea > Methanobacteriati > Methanobacteriota > Halobacteria > Halobacteriales > Natrialbaceae > Natrinema > Natrinema thermophila. The sequence goes on from NZ_PDBS01000001.1 coordinate 1,431,245, forward strand.
AGCCCATCGGTGGCAACATCCTCGGCCACAAGTCTACCTTCCGGATCTACCTCCGCAAGTCCAAGGGCGACAAGCGGATCGTCCGACTGGTCGACGCGCCGAACCTCGCCGACGGTGAGGCCGTCATGCGCGTGCAGGACGGCGGCCTGAAGCCGGAATAACCGGATAGAGAGAGCGAGCTTTTCGTCGTTCGCGTGATTTTTCAACCGGCCAGTCGTCTGAGCGAGACATTCGTCCGATCGACGGACAGAGCGACGTCTCTCGCGGCGATGACTCGCTCGAGACCGGGACTATCGACTCTACTCCTGTGACCCGTCCGGTGACCGCTCAGTAGAACCGAATCTGTGTCGCACCGAGAACGGCGCTTGAAAAGCAGCGTTACTCTTCGGTCGTCGTCTTGTCGACATCGAGTTCGCCCTGATGGATCTCTGCGCCGTCCTGTGCAACCTTCTCGGCCAGCACTGCGCACTTGACTCGCATCGGGGAGATGTCGACGCCGAGCATGTCGATCACGTCGTCGCGATCCATCTCGTGTAGTTCCGCCAGACTCTTTCCGGCGAGTTCGCCCGAGAGCATGCTGGCGGAGGCCTGACTGATCGCACAGCCGTCGCCGGAGAAGGCAACCCGCTTGATCGTCTCGTCGTCGTCCTCGAGCGTGACGTCCATGCGAATCTCGTCGCCACACATTGGGTTCTCGCCGACGTGGGTGAACGTCGGATCCTCGAGCCGCCCGTAGTTACGGGGGTTCTTGTAGTGGTCGAGGATCTGCTGTCGGTACATATCGGAGCCCAGTCCCATCGTTGGATACGGATAGGCCAGTGCGCTGTAAAAGGGTTCCGGGGCCGAAACGGCCGGTCACGCCTCGACTCGGGGGGTACGGCCGCCCGTTCAAGTCGTGTCGAGAACTACCGCGAGCCGGTCGCGCGAATCGACGACGCAGACGCTGAACCGTTCGTGGCTCCGACCCCGTCTCGACCGATCGCCGGATCGGTCGAGACGGGGTCGGTGTGGAGTCACTGTGATGACTTCTCGACGATTGCGAACCAAAAGTCCTCGATCGATTGCACGAACTCGACGAAGTCCTCCGGTTCGACCGGTTTCTGTATGTACGTGTCCGCCTCGAGCCCGTGGGACTGGACGATCTGCTCTCCGGCGTCCGAACTCGTGAGCACGACGACCGCGATATCGTTCAGCGGTTCGTTTTTCAGCTCCGAGAGGACATCGACCCCGCTCTTTCCGGGTAACTGGGGCTCGAGCAGGACGATATCCGGCTGCGGTTCGCTCGAGTACTCGCCGCGCTGGTGGACGAAATCGAGCGCTGACTGCCCGTCGGAGACGGTATGGACGGTGTTCAGGAGATTCGCGTCTTTGAAGTTTTCCTCGAAGAGACGACTATCGCCAGGGTTCGGCTCGACCAGCAGAATATCGATCGGCTCGTTCGATTGCTCGGCTTCCGTGGCCATTTACACCACGTTTCGTGTACGCCGATAAAAAATCGAGGGTGCCTGTACTGAACAGTCCCTTCTGTTGTCCGTTGTCTCAGAACCGTTCTCGACAGTTCCTCGAGTGTCAGTGTTCGCTTACGTGAACAGCTGACGTGCGTCGTCAATGGCGTCGACCAACTTGTCGACTTCGTCCCTCGTGTTGTAGACGTAGAACGAGGCTCGAGCGGACGCCGCGACCCCCAACTTGTCGTGCAGCGGCTGGGTACAGTGGTCGCCGGCGCGGATCGCGACCGCGTGGTCGTTCATGATCGAGGCCAGATCGTGGGCGTGGACGCTCTCGAGGTTGAAGCCGACGAGGCCGCCGCGCTCCGGGCCGGGTTCGGGGCCGTAGATCTCTACGCCCGGCTCCGCGGCGAGTTGCTCATAGGCGTAGCGGGCCAGCTCCTCCTCGTGGGCCTCGATGCGCTCCATGCCGAGTTCCTCGAGCCAGTCGATCGCAGCGACGAGGCCGACGGCCTCGGCGATGGGCGGCGTGCCGGGTTCGAACTTCCAGGGGAGGTCGTCCCAGGTGGAGTCATCGAAGGTGACCTTGCGGATCATGCCGCCGCCGTAGAGGTAGGGTTCCATCGCCTCGAGGAGCTCTTTTTTGCCGTAGAGGACGCCGATACCGGTGGGGCCGGCCATCTTGTGGCCGGAGAAGGCGTAGAAGTCGGCGTCGATGGCCTCGACGTCGACGGGGCGGTTGGGGACGGCCTGCGCGCCGTCGATGAAGGCGAGCGCATCGTGGTCGTGGGCGATATCGACCAGTTCGGAGACGGGGTTGACGGTGCCGAGCGTGTTCGAGACGTGGACCGCCGAAAGCATCGCGGTGTCGTCCGTAATGAGCTCGCGGGCGTGGTCCATGTCGAGAGTGCCGTCGTCCGTAATTCGGATGTATTTGACGTCGGCACCGGTGCGCTTGCCGATCTGTTGCCACGTGACCAGCGAGGCGTGGTGTTCCATCTCGGTCAGCACGATCTCGTCGCCGGGGCCGAGTTCGTTCAGGCCCCACGAGTAGGCGACCAGGTTCTCGGCTTCGGTCGTGTGCTTCGTGAAGATCACTTCCTCGCGGCCGCCGCTCGCGCCGATGAAGTCGGCGACGCGGTCGTGGGCCTCCTCGTAGAGAGTCGATGCCTCCTGACTCAGGTGGTGGATCCCGCGGTGGACGTTGGCGTTGGATTCACGATAGTAGTCGCTCATCGCGTCGACGACCGGATCGGGCGTCTGGGTCGTCCCCGCGTTGTCGAGATAGACGAGTTGCTCGCCGTTGAACTCCCGCTGGAGGATCGGGAACTCCTCCCGGATCGCCTCGGAATCGAGCGCGTCGAGGTTCTGTTGACTCATTGGTGACTAGGACGGACTACATACAAAACACTCCTTCGGTCCGGCCGTGGCCGGTATTTCCGGTATCGCTTCGAACCGGCCTGTATTGCCTGTTCGGACCGGACGGAGCGCTGGCTCGGGTCCGAAATCCAGTGGTGACGTGTCGATCGGATGGGGGGACGGAACGGTAAGTGGAGTGGGAAGGAGGGGAGGGAGATGGGGTGGAGACGGGGCCAGGAGGTGAACGGCAGGGGGGAGTGGTGGGGGAACCCTGGTGGGTGCCCCTGCCGCAATAGTCGTTTGGAGTGCTTCCCGCAAACCGGTATCCCCAAACCATGTTGGTGTCGAGGAGGAGAGAATAGCGATGGGATCAGCGTGTCAATCGTGTCAGCGACTCCTATCCCGTCCCGGCGGTTCGCTGAAGATCGACGGCTGTGTGTTCCGTAACAGGAGTTCCGTGTATCGCGCGAAGAGCCACGCGACGGCGTTAAGCAGGTGCAAGACGACGAGTCCGACGAGGACGCCGACCGCCGAGACGGCCAGCGCCGCCGCCAGCGAGTCGACGTACAGCGAGAGCAATTCGCCGTCGGCGATCGAGAGCGTGATCGGGGAGATATCGATAGTCCAGCCGTCGTGTTGGTACGTGAACTCCGGAACGAACTCGATCGGGTCGCCGATGTGGATGCCGACCGTCTCGTTCCGGTAATGAAGCGGTGCGGCGACCAGCGCGTACGTGAACGTGATTCCGAGGGTGAGGAGGACGAACGAGACGGTCCCGAGCACGAACTTGCTAAACAGGTAGCCGGTCCCTTTCCACGTCCCGCGATCGAAGACGAGCCGTCGTGCCCGCTCGCGGACGGTCGTCGCGGGTTCGGCCGTCGAAATCTCCGTACCGAGCAATCGATCGGCGAGGAGTCGCTCGAGCGCGCTCAACTCGATCGAGGCGAACAGGACACAGAGCGCGCTCGGAAGTCCGATACACACCATGACGAGCACCAACGGGATCGCGACGATGGGGAGTGCACCCGGTTCCGTTCTGGCGATATCGACCAGCGCGAACGAGAGCCCGAGCGGTATCGCGAAGCCGGTGACGAGGACCGTGAAGTAGCCGATACCGAGGGGAAACGCGAGGAAGAGATACGCGACGTTGGCGTAGGTTTGCCTCCGAGTGGCGACGCCGAAGAACCAGCGACACCAGGTTCGAATACGCTCGAGTGCGGTTCCGACCGTGGATCGTGGGGAAGACATGGGTGTGGCTCTCATCTCGAATCGGGTCTCTTGAACGAGCGAACGATCGCAAGCAGTCCGAGCAGGTGACAGACGGTGACGACGAGTAACACCGTCGCGTCGGTCGCGTCGGTGGTCCAATCGATCAGGTGTGCGAGCACGAACGGGATGGCGGTAAGGAAGGCGACCCCAACGGCCAGGAACAGCATCGGTTGACTGTTGTTGCGGGCGTAGCCCCGATACGCCGTCCACGTGACGACCGAGCCGAGCGCGGCGCTCGCCAGCCCGACGAAGAAAATCGTCGTCGTCTCGTCGAGGCCCAGCGCCGCCGTCTCGAGGAGAAGTGTGACAACGCGGTCGGCCTCGAGGAACGCAGCGCTGCTCGCGCTCATCGATCCCACCTCGGACGGTCGGCGCGCGCGGCGTCGAACGGAACGGTTCTCATTTGTGTCGTCGTTGTCGTACGCGGTGTGATCGGTGTACTCGACGTGTTCGATTCGATCGATGCGATCGTGTCACGGTCGACCGTAGACGGTGTAGAGGATCGCGGTGAGTCCGACGATTTCGCTCGCGGTCGCAAGGACGGTCGTCGTCAGCGACGACGCGCCGAGCAGCGTCGGGAGCAGGAATCGGACGACCGTCGGCACCGCGGCCAGTAGCGCGATACCGAGCGCGAGCCAGAGCAGCGACGGCCGGCGGGCGTCTCGATAGCCGTCGTAGGACCGCTTTGCGATCCAGCAGGCGATCACGAACGCGACCGCCTGCCCGACGAAGACGGCGATCGCGATCGTCACTGCACCGCCCTCGCCCTCGATCGTCTGAAGCACGGGTCCGAACATGGGGATCAGAGATCCTCGAACAACCGGGTGAACCGGTCAGCCGGGTCTTCCTCGCGGCGGTACACGTCCAACTCCATCGAGCCCTCGGTGATCTCGATCGCCACGCGCTCGAGTCGCGTGCTGTAGGTCTTGTAGTGGTGTCCATCGGGATCGAGCTCCTGATATTCGTCGAGGTAGCCCGCCGCTGTGAGCCGATCGATCCGCCGGTAGATCGTCGGCGGCGACGCGTCACAGCGGTCGGTGAGGCGCTCGACGGACATCGGTTCCTCGCTGGCCGCGATGAGGATGCGGCGCGCGTACTCGTCGTCGAGCAACGCGAGCAGTTCTCGCTCCTCATCGTCGGTCATTCGACCGTTCGTACGAACGGATGATATAAAAGATCCCACAGTTTCTGACCGTGAAATCGTGATTGGTGCATTATGTACCACCGCCGTGTAGTGGCCACCGAGATGACCGCGATCGAGACGTCAGGCTTGACGAAGGAGTACGGCGACCTCACCGCCGTCGACGACCTCGATCTCACCGTCGACGACGGCGAGGTGTTCGGCTTCCTGGGCCCGAACGGGGCGGGGAAGTCGACGACGATCAACATGCTACTGGACTTCGCGCGCCCGACGGCGGGGTCGGCAACGGTGCTGGGCTACGACGCACAGACCGATGCCGACGAGATCAGTCCCCGCGTGGGCGTCCTCCCCGAGGGGTTCGACATCTATCCGCGCCTCTCGGGTCGGCGCCACATCGAGTTCGCCAGCAAGACGAAAGCCGCCAGCGACGATCCGGACGAGATCCTCGAGCGGGTCGGCCTTTCGGCCGAGGACGCCCAACGACCGGCCGGCGACTACTCGAAGGGGATGCGCCAGCGGCTCGCAACCGGCATGGCGCTGGTCGGCGACCCCGACCTGCTGATCATGGACGAGCCCTCGAGCGGACTCGATCCCCACGGGATCCGCGAGATGCAGGAACTCGTCCGCAGCGAGGCCGAACGGGGGACGACCGTCTTCTTCTCGAGTCACATCTTAGAGCACGTCGAGGCGGTCTGTGACCGAATCGGCGTGTTGAACGAGGGGGAACTCGTCGCCGTCGACACGATCGAAGGACTCCGTGATGAGATCGGCGGCGGCGCGACGATGACGCTCGCGCTCTCGGGCCCCGCCGCCGAGTTGCGGGCGGTGGCCGCCGACGTTCGAGGCCTCACCGACGTCACCGCGTCCGGGCGCACCCTCGAGTGTACGATCACCGATCCGACCGCGAAGGCCGGCGTCGTGACCGCACTCGACGACGCGGGCGCGACGATCGAGGATCTGCGGATCGAGGAGGTCTCGCTCGAGTCGCTGTTCACGGCGCTGACGAACGGTTCAGGGAGCGAAACTGGGACTGACGCGCGCTCCGGGACGGGCGATGGGGCTGCGCTCGAGACGGAAACGGAGGTGCCACGATGACCTCGCACGTTCCCACCGTCGCCCGCAAGGAGTTCGACGACGCCGGCCGGTCGAAACTTCTCTGGTCGCTGATCGGCCTGCTCGTCGGGCTCGTCGTCATCGGCTACGTCGCGATCTGGTACACGGTCGACGACGTCACTGCGGCCGAGGTTCTCAGCTTCCTCGGCACGCCGCTGCAGGTGATCCTCCCGGTCGCGGCGCTGATCGCCGGCTACATGGCCGTCGTCGGCGAGCGACGGTCGGGAAGCATCAAGCTCCTGCTGGGGCTGCCGCCGAACCGGACCGACGTCCTCTTCGGGAAACTGCTCGGTCGCACGGCCGTCGTCGGACTCGCCGTCGCGCTCGCGTTCCTCGTCTCGCTCGTTCTCGGCGCCGTCTTCTTCGGCTCGGTCCCGTTCGTTGACTGGCTGGGTTTCGCCGCTATTTCGCTGCTGTTCGGGACGACGTTCGTCGGTCTGGCCGTCGGCGTCTCCGCGGCCGTCTCCACGCGGGGCAAGTCGATGGCCATCGTCGTCGGACTCTACATGGTGTTCGTCGCGCTGTGGGAACTGCTCACCGCCGGGCCCTACCACCTCCTCTACGACGAGGGGCCGCCGGTCGAAGCCGAGACGTGGTACCTGGTGCTCGATCAGTTCAATCCGATCTTCGCGTACACGAACCTGGCCAACGAGGTCGTCGAGGGGTCGATATTTCCCTTCCAGTTCCAGTACGGACTCCAGTCGATGGAGGCCTACGGAATGACGCCTGCCGAACGCTACCCCGGTGACGCGCCGTTCTATCTGCAGGAGTGGTTCGGCGTCGTCGTCCTGCTGTTCTGGCTGGCCGTCCCCGTCGCGATCGGCTACTATCGGTTCGAGCGAACCGATCTCTGAGACGGGCTGCTGTCCCGATGTCCCGGCGAACCCGTCTGGCGGGTCGTGGGTGCGCCGGAACTGACAAAACGGAGTCCGTCTGAGTCGGCTGAGGAGAACGTGACACCCCCTATTCCAGCGTAAGCAGACGCTCGAGATGTCTACGGACGTGCTACAACAGTCAAGCGGACCGTCCGTCGATTCAGGTCGATCTGTCCATCGAGGCCGGCACCGTCGGCAACAGCGGCGCGCGCGAGGTGAACATGTACGCCGTCTTTCGCACCGCACCCTTCCCGTACTGGACGGCACTCTTGCGAATCGGTGTGCGCTTGCCGCGGATCTGGGTTCGCCCCTCGAGGATGGCTTCGATGAGTTCGTCGCCGTCGATATCCGCCTTCATCGGGGCCGCCGTGTCGGGTGTCACGATGACTTCGGTGAAGGCTTTACCCACGTTGGGGAGGTAGTGAGCGTCGCTGGCACCGATCTGTGGATAGTCTCGACGGCTGGCAAACGTGCGGGCCCGCCGGTTGCGGTAGCCCGTAAAGACCATCGAGTTGTAGGTCTCGATCGCGTCGGCGTCGTCGATGTGGCGTTTCCGGACGCCGTGGCGACTGCGCTGGAAGGGATGGGGGACGATCGCCACCCCGCCCAGGTCGCGGACAGTCTCGACGGTCTCCATGAACGGCTGCCCCGGATCGGGGCGTTTCTCGACGCCGATCGCCAGCAGGTGGCCGTGTCGCGTCGAAACTTCGACGCCGGGGATTCCGATCAGTCCGTACTCGGGCGCGAGGTTGGCGGCGCGCCGCGATTCGTCGATCTCATCGTGGTCGGTGATGACCACCCCGTCGAGTCCGATATCCGCGGCGTGCTCCAGGATGAGTTCGATCGGTTCGTGCCCGTCGTAGGAGTCGTCGGAGTGGACGTGAAAGTCGATCGCGAACGGAATCTGCGTGGTCATAGAGGGTTCCAGAGTCAGGGGTATCGGAGTCGCTACCACCAATAGCTTGTTGTCGCGCTTAAAGACTATGCTACCGGTCGCATCCGGATCGCAGTTCGCCGGTCGACACCGCTCAGAACGCAGTATACTGGGGTCGACGACGGTAAGCGTGGAATACTTCGAGAGAACCGTCCGCAGTTCCGGTCGTCCCAAGAGACGAACGCGATCGGCCCTCTCGGCGACCATACATTCTCTCTCTCTCTCTCTCTCGGCGAGTACCAGCCACGGAATCGCCATAATCGACAGATCGGTGCGTAATGGTACCCGCAATAGTCGACTACGGAAGAGGACGGCGAGACGAACGATAGCTGACCCGAGGAACCGATACGTTGGTATACGCACTCACCCTGTCACGTCACAGGGGAGAACATGTACAGTTACGTGACGTTCTCGGCTCTGTTATCGGCGATCGTCGGCACGAGCGTCGCCGTCTGGTTGCTCGTCCGGAACGAGTCGGGTCGCCCGGCCTTCGCGTTCGGCCTGTTCATGCTCACGATGGCGGTCTGGTCGGCCACCCACGTCGGAACGCTCATGTCGGAAACGGTGCGCTGGCAACTGCGATTCACCCAACTATCGTACGTGAGCGTGGTCTTCGCGCCGATCACCTGGCTCGTATTCGCTCTTCGATACACCGACCGAAGCGAATGGGGTTCCGGACGACGCATCGCGTTACTGTCAGTCGTTCCCGTACTGACGCTCGGATTCGTCTTCACTGCACGGCATCACTCGCTGTTTTACAGTTCGATTTCGCTCACCGAGGTCGGCGGCCGGCCGTTCCTCGAGACGGAGCCCGGCCCCTGGCACGTCGTCAACGTCGCCTACTCGTATATGCTGTTACTGATCGGAACGGGACTGCTGGTTGATGCGGCGCTCACGAACAACCGGCTCTACAGACGCCAATCCGCCGTCCTTCTGACATGTGCGCTCACACCGTGGCTCGTCAACGGTGCCTACCACATCGGTGTCAGGCCGGTCCCCGAAATCGATCCGACGCCGCTCGCGTTCACGCTCGTCGGGATCCCGCTCGCGGCCCTCGTCTTGCGGACGGACCTGACGACGTTCGTCCCGATCGCCCACGAGCGCGTGTTCCGAACGCTCGACGATCCCGTTCTCGCGATCAGCCCGGACGATCGGATCCTCGAGGCCAACGCCAGCGCACACTCGGTCCTCGGCGCGGATCGACCGCTCGAGGGAGTGGCTGCCGAAACCGTCCTTCCCGCTGAACTCTCCGACGGTGAACCGTTTCACCTCCCCCTCGAGGCCACCGTCTCGTGCTCGCTACCGGTCGACGGCGAAACGCGGCGGTTCCTCGCGCAGTGTCGAGCCATCGCTCCGGAGCGAGCGGCCGGCTCTCGAGGGGCCATCGTCTCGCTGACCGATATCACCGTCCACCTGAACCAGCGGGACGCACTCGCCGCCAAGAACGACGCGCTCGAGACGCAGACGGCGAAATTGGAGCTGAAAAACGAACAGCTCGAACGGCTCGCGAGCGTCGTCTCCCACGATCTCGCGACCCCGTTAGCCACCGGCGAGAGCCTGTTACAACTCGTTCGCGCGGACCTCGAGGGGACGGATCCGGAACTCGAACAGTTGCTCGACGAGCTCGAAACGGTCCACGACCGCCTCCGAGAGTTCTCGGCAGCACTCCCCGAACTCGCCAGGGAGAGCACTGACGTCGAATCGCCCATCGAGTGCGACCTCGAGACCGTCGCCGAGGCCGCGTGGAACGTCGTGGACACCCACGATCTCACCCTCGTCGTCGAATCGACGCGCACGGTGAGAGCCGATCCGCGTCGGCTCCAGCAGGCGTTCGAAAACCTGTTTCAGAACTGTGTGGAGCACGGCTCCGCGAGCAGTCGACCACGGGTCGGCGACGGTAGCGAACGCGGTTCGGCGAGCAGTCAGCGCGTGGAATCCACAACGGAAACCGGCGCGACGACGGTCCGCGTCGGGACGCTCGAAGCGGACGACGCTCCCCGGGCGACCGCGAGACCGGACACCTCGAGCCCGCTGCCCGATCGAGTCGGCTTCTACGTCGAGGACGACGGACCGGGGATTCCGTTCGAGCGGCGGGAGTACGTCCTCCGTTTCGGCGTCAGTACCGGCTCCGGTTCCGGATACGGACTCGCGATCGTCCGCACGATCGTCGAAGCCCACGGCTGGTCGCTCGCCGTCGTCGACTCATCGCAGGGCGGCGCGCGGTTCGAGGTGCTCGATGTCGAGTGAGCGATCCGACGCTGGTCGAGGAACTGCTCGTCGGCCCCATAGCTAGGACGAGAACGAGTCGCTCGTACCCGAAGGATCGGCGGCGCAGCGACTGCCCGTTGCGTTCGGTCGCGGTTACATCCGCTCGAGAAATTCGATATAGCGATATAAGATATATGTTTCACGAGAACGGGTGGACGGGAGGATCGGTACAACACAGTTCGAAACGCATCTAAGCGGCCGATTGACGCGTGATTCGTAACCGAATCCCAGTCGCGATCGGGCGTATCGATCGGTTGGGACGTCTCCCCAACGGGAATCAGTGACCGGGCTCCGGAACGCCCGTTAAACGGAACGAGTGGCGTCCGGTGAGTGACGGTTTCACGCTGAACCAGTTCGTCGTTTGCGCAGCGAGCGATCGGTCCTCCTCCCGGCGACAAATCACGGTAGTCGGTCTCGACCAGTCCCAGGGTTTGGATTCGAGAGCGCGGTCCCAGCGCTGATCGACTCGAGGGGAAGAGATGACCTGCGGGTATCCATGCGGACCCGTACGAGCAGTGAAAAACGGGGGTAATCGGTCTCGATCTGTACTATCGCAGGCTCGATCGAGAGTCTGCATACCCTCTCATCGCGCCTACGCGTTCGACGCGAGGCACGGTCTGCAGTGACCCCACACTAGCGGTGAACAGCAGTTATGGCCCTAAATACGCTGATTCGATACGTCGTTCGGTCCCGCGCTGAGGTGACGCGATCCCTCGCAGTCGGGCTAGCAGAATACCGTCGAGCGGTGCCGTATCACACGTTCCAACCGCTAGCGATCGACGATACTCGAGAGCGACGCGGCCTGCCGGTTCGCCGTGTGGACAGCCAAGCACAGACGGTTCGTCCCCGAGTCGCGGACTCGAGGGTGAAACGGAGCACAGTCCGGTTTGGTCGATGGAACGCCGATAAACGATCACGGCGACGAGAAAGCGGCTAGCGACGGTAACCGATGAATCCATCCACACCGACCGCGATGGGAACGAGTTCAGCAACGGGAAGACGCCTTCTTCGTGTAGTTCCGCACTGTATTTTAAATGATAAAATCCATAGTGCTATATCGAATCGAGAGTATTCCCCCCAAACGGTAGTCCACAGTGGCGGACGAAGAAACGTCGAAACTCCGATGGGCTTATTATGTTTTAGGTTGGCCTAAAGAATAACGCGTCCGTCTGCGATACCGCGGAGACGATCCGACCGGCGGCAACTGCTCGGCCGTCGAGCGTGCCGGTTCGCAAACAGTGATCCGCAGTCCACGACGGACCAGTGGAGGAACCCATGGTCGGAACGACACTCAGAGAGATTCGCCAGCACATCGAACGACTGGCCAGCGACGACGGAGCGTACTACGTCGTCTGTGCCCGCTCCGGCGAACGGCCCGTCCCGGTCGCCGGCCAGCGGTTCGCGACCCGCCCGGACGCGGCGGACGCCGCACAGGCGACCGAACAGTATCGCGCCGCGCTCAGGCGGTACGATCCGCGACTCCCGTTTTACGATCCGATCGTCTGTCAGGCTCGAGCGGCGGACGCGGACGCCGGTTCCACCGCGAACGGTGAGCGGCGGCGATCGAACCGACGAGTCGCGAACGCGGGGGCACAGTCGCCGAACGGTCGAGCGAAGCGAGGGCGGGAGGAGTCCCCGCTGATCAGCTTCTGCCACGACGTCTCCGGTGCCGTCTTCGAGGCCCTTTCGGCCCGCGACCACGACGACGCCGAGCGCGCGATCATGGAGACGTATCTGGCCGCGGCCGAAGCGACGACCGACCGGGACACGCTCTGTCTGGTGTTGCTCGAGACGATGGCGTCGGAGCTCGAGTGTCACCTCGACGCGGTCGAACGAACGCGGGTACTGCAGGCGGCAGCGGCGAACCTCTCGCCGGTCGACTCAGCAGACGATCCCGTCGCGACGAGCCTCGAGTTCCTGGACTCGCTGTCGCTGATCCGAGCGTACGGCGTCACGCGCGACTCGAGCGACGCGACCGGCGGCGACGCCTGGACCGTCTCCCTGCGGGGATACGCCATCGAGTGCGGCGAGCGGCGGTTTCCGACGCTACCGATCGGGATCGACGTCCTGCGTCGGACGGCAACGTCGACCGCCGAACTCGGCGTAACGGACGTCACCGCTCTCGGCGACGGCGACTGGCAGTTCGTCCTGACGAACGACGAGGAGGCGACGGGTGGCCTCGTCTGCACGCGAGGTGACCCGTGACGGGATCGACGGCCGTCCACCGGGCGCTCGAGTGCGTCGGCGAGGAACGAGACGCGGTCCGTGACCGCGGAACGGCGTTCGAAACGTTCGCACAGCGCGTTCGAGCTGTTCCGGCGGAGCAGCCCGGATCGGTCCAGCCCCAGCAGACGGCACCCGCGTTATCGACGACGGTGACGCAAGCACCCCCGCCGCAGGGATCGACCCCGTCGACACCGATCGGTCGCTGTGTTACCGTCCGCGAGGCGTTCGCCGAAACGGTCCGCCCGCACAGCGTCGCCGACTGCGACGCCGAGGAAACGCTCGTCGAGACGATCGCGGCGGAGTTGACCGAAGACATCGCCGTCGCACTCGTGACGGAAAACGGCTGGACGCCGGCGCTCAAATGTGCCGTCCTCGAAGCGGTCTCGACCAGACGGCGCGAGGTCGAATCGCTGCAGGAACTTCTCCAGCGCGAGCGCTCCGCGCTCGAGACGGCGATCGAGGAGATCGACGAGATCGTCGACTGGCTGCAGGCCACGGCCGGCGAATCGCTCCTACAGTGTAACTTCGACGCGTTGCAGGCGAAACACGAGCGACTCGAGGAGTACCGGGACCGACTCGAGGCGCGCATCGACCGGCGGCAAGCGCAGTTTAGCGAGTCGACCAATCGCTACGGGCCGGGCGGAACCCGATACCGAACGGTGGTCAGATCGGTTTATTCGGCCCTCTCCGTTCGGTATCCGCTGCTGTCGACCGGAACGAGACTGTACGGCATCTGCGAGGGGTGTCAGCGGGCGGTGCGCTCGCAGCTGACGCGACGCGTCTAGACGTTCCAACCGGCAGTACGACGCGATTACGCCGACGGCCGGGAGAGGCCGTTCGGGATGAGGTCGCCGAGAGAGACGTTCTCGAGCACCTCCCCCACCGCGACTGGGTCGTCGGCCGTCGCGACGGTCTCGTGGATACTGCGCATGCACTCGAGCAGGCCATCGACAGCGGCTCGGCGGGTCGAGACGCGGCCGATCGAGCGGCAAATCGTGCGATCCGTGAGAAAGTACCGATAGCGAAGCTCCCAGCACCGACAGAGGCCGAGTCCCGGATGGGATCGATCGGCGAGGGTGCAATCCGCGATCAGTTCGATCGGTGGCCGGCTGTGCCGGTAGACGAACTGATCGTCACAGAGTTCCGCCAGACCCCACCTCGGTGGCAACGCCTCGGGAGGAATAGGGTCCTGGTCAGTGACCATAGTCTCGGAGTCGCCGAGAACGGGGGTGTCCGTTCCGCTTGCGCAAGCCGGCTCCTATATAGGGCTCCCCTACAGTGTAAGCTGAGTGGTATACGGACCCACTACTGGACTCCGACGGGTCGACGACGGCTCGAGTTGTCGCCTCTCTCAGGACCCAATTCGAGCAGCGCAGTGAGCCGGGGACGACCCCAGGGCGACGGACCGCCTTCGAAGGGGATGATCGTCCGACTTTTGTCGTCGCCTCCCCTCGGTTCGGATATGGCCGATTTCGATCCCGAAAAGTTCGAGGACAAGTATGCCAACTACTTCCCCGAACTTCAGCAGGCGTACAAGAACGCGTTCAACCGGATGAACGACCGCTACGACTCCCAGCTCGTCCACGCGATCGACCAGCAGGTGTTGAACGAGAGCGAACCGTTCTATGAAGGGGACGGCGAGTTCCGTATCGAACTCCCCAACGACCCCCACGGACGACTCTCCGACGTGCTCGTCGAGGAGGAGCGCTTCGAAACCGTGCTCGAGGCCCACGTCGAAGAGATCGAAACCGAACTACAGCGCGTCTTTGGCTTCGTCTGACGGAGGTACAGCCGTCACCGACGCCGGCAGCCGAACATGAAGGACGGAAGGTTTAGGGGGGCTGATACCCAAGGAGTTTCTATGAGCACCGAGACCCAGAACGACGGGGACGACCTCGAGGACCGCGTGACGAACTTCCTGCGACGGAACTTCCCGCAGATCCAGATGCACGGCGGCAGCGCAGCGATTCAGGACATCGATCGCGAGAACGGCGAAGTCAGCATCGCCCTCGGTGGCGCCTGCAGTGGCTGCGGAATCTCGCCGATGACGATTCAGGCGATCAAGAGCCGGATGGTCAAGGAGATCCCCGAGATCGAGAAAGTCAACGCCTCTACCGGTATGGACGGCGGCGAAGAAGAGATGGGCGGCATGAGTCCGTCCTTCCCCGGCGAGACCGTCGACGACGACGGCGGCGAGGTCGACGAAGGGCCGGAAGCACCGTTTTAACCCGTCTTCCCGCGCGGATTCGAACTGGTATTTTGCTATTTTCAACGGCGAGAGCCACCGGACGGTCTCTGAATCGCGGTCGATGGCTCGTTCGCACGCCGACCGACGCCGACTTCCGCGGCGATCGGTGCGTGCAACCGATAACGGCTCACCGAAGGTCGCGCCCGCGTTCCCACGTTCGAACCAGCGTCGTGAGCGTCCGGTTCGCCGGCACCTCGAGCCCGGCCTGAGCAGCGCGATCGACGACATAGCCGTTGATCGCATCGATTTCGGTGCGCCGCCCGCTCAGGATATCCTGGCGCATCGAAGACGTGTTCGCAGCCGTATCCGTCGCGACGGATTCGAGTGCAGCCAGTGCCGAGCGGTTCGACAGGTCGACATCGCGAGAGCGGGCGACCCGCGCCGTCTCGCGAGCGGCCGCCCGGGCGAGGTCGTCGGCCGGCGCCTCGAGGATGGCCCCGTTGTCGACGTCCGCCAGCGCCGTGACGGCATTGATCCCGGCGTTGACCGCGAGCTTTTCCCACAGACGACGGGGCATGTCCTCGGCGACGGTCGTCTCGAGGCCGGCCGCGACGAAGGCCTCGCCGATCCGGTCCGCGAGCGCCGAGGACTTGCCGGCTCGAGCGCCCAGAACGACGTCGCCCCGTCCCGTGCACTCGACGACGCCCGGATCCCGCAGGATCGCGCCGTAGGTCGCCGTCCCGGCGAGTACAGGGGCCTCGAGTCGCGCCGCGAGCGTCGCTTCGTTCCCCATGCCGTTTTGCAGCGAGAGTATCGCGTCGAAAGCGCCCGTCGCAAGCGTTTCCGCGGCTGATGCGGTGTCGAAGGATTTGACAGTCACGACGGCGAGGTCGGCCTCGAGGTCGGCCCCGTCGGTCGTCGCAACGGGGAAAACACGGGAGGGACCGCTGTTGATCGCGCCCTCGAGGCGCAGTCCCGACTCGCGGACGGCGCGAGCGTGGTCCTCGCGCGCGACGAGGGTCACGTCGTGTTCGCGCGCGAGCAGTCCGCCGACGAGGCTGCCGAGGCTGCCGGCCCCGAAGACGACAATATCCATGACACGAGGTGGAACGAGTGGAGTGAAAACGATGTCGTCCGATGGGCGGCCGCGGCTCGTGGTTCCGGGCCGCGCTCAGTCCTCCGTCCAGTAGTACAGGTCCTCGCGGTCGGCCCCGCAGTTCGGACACTAATCGGGCACGTCGCGGTCGAGCCGTCCCAATTCGCCACACTCATGCAGCGCCACATGAGCTCGGCGTCCCCGAACGTTTGCCCCGATCGAGCGTGTTCGACGTTCAGTCCCTCGATTCCCTCTCGAAGCGTGATGGAGACTCCGTTCTCGTCGACCCCGCGAATTCGACCGATTTCCGTCCCGTCCTCGGTGTAGACCGTTGTTCCGAATCCCAGTCGTCTCGTTCCGTTTTCATGCGAACTACGTGCATGGACTTGCGCTGAGGGCAGCAATAAATCCCTATATGCTATATAAAATTGGGCCGGATCAGCGACGATCGTCCGATCGACGCTCCCGACGGTTCAGTCCTCGGTCCAGTACATCAGGTCCTCGCGTTCGGTGCCGCAGTTCGGACACTCGTCGGGGAGCCCGCCCTCGATATTCCCCATCTCGCCACACTCCATGCAGCGCCACATGAGTTCCGCCTCGCCGAACGACTGCCCCGAACGAGCGTGCTCGACGCTCATCGCCTCGGCACCCTCGCGAGTGGTGACGAAGAAGCCGCTCCGTTCGAAGCCCCGAATACGGCCGATTTCGTTGCCGTCCCCGTCGTAGACCGTCTGCCCGAAGTTGAGCGCCCGTACCTCCTCGAGGGCCTCCTCGTCGCCTTCCTTCGTCGGTGTCTCGCCAGTTTCGACCATAAACGATGCTTGCCGGCGACGGCGATAAAGTCACAGCGCGCATTGTGCGAGCGGCCGCTCGAGGGAGTGAAACACACGATATCGGGGAGCCGAAATCACAGCAGGTCATGTGGGTCGTATCCACGGTAATAGAAAACAATATACACTGTGAGAATAGAGACACGGAGTATGATAATTTGTCTCACACCTGATTTTCGTGAGGGTGGCGCTACCGTCGTCTCACATGACCTCGAGTCGGGCGGATCGAGGAAAACGTCGGGCACTATCGAATTACTCGACGACGGAAGCTCCGGACGGCCAGTCGCTCCGAATCCGCTGCGGTCGGCGGACGCACCCATCAGGAGCAATCCGGTCCCTCATACGGTCGCAGGCCCTGAAACGGATACCGTGATCCGAACATGAGTGGGACCGGCGTCGCGACGATCGGTGACTGTCGGATCGCCTACCGGCGCGCGGGGACGAGCGGCCCGCCCGTCGTCCTCTGCCACGGCGCGGGGATCGACGACGCGACCGTCTCGTGGCGACACGCGATCGACGCCCTCGCGGACGACTACCGCGTCTACGCGCTCGACTGGCCGGAGTACGGGAACAGTTCCGGGGACGTCGAGCACACCGTCGAAACGTACGTCGATATCCTCGAGGGCTTCCTCGAGACGCTCCCCTTCGAGCGCGTCTCGCTCGCCGGGATCTCGATGGGCGGCGGCGTCGCGCTCGGCTACGCGCTCGCCAACCCCGACCGCGTCGAGCGCCTCGCGCTCGTCGACAGCTACGGGCTCGGTGGCCGACTCTCTAGCGCCCTCCAGTGGAAGTTCCTCTCGCAGATCCCCGGGATGACCGAGTTCGGGAAAATCGCCGCCAGTACGAGTACGCGAAGCGTTCGCAGAGTTCTCGCTTCGCTCGTCGCGGACGCCGACGCACTACCCGAGCCCTTCGTCGACGACGTCAGGCAGAAACTGATGGAGCCGGGCTCGATACAGGCGTTCACGGAGTTCCAGAACAACGAACTCTCCTTCAGCGGCCGCGTCGCAACGAACTTCGTCGACGACCTCGAGTCGCTGTCGGTGCCGACGCTGCTCGTCCACGGCGAGGACGACCCGTTGGTCCCCCTCGAGTGGTCAGAACGAGCGGCGGAGCGGATTCCGGACGCCGAACTCGAGGTGATCGAGGACTGCGGTCACTGGACGCCTCGAGAGCGGCCCGATCGGTTCAACGAGCGCCTTCGAAACTGGCTGCCGGACCCACAGCGGGTGCCGACCCCGCAGTACACCAAGGCGGGGATGCCCGGCGTCACTCGAGTCAGCGGCGATTAGGGCCGTCTCGTTCGTTCTTCACTTGTCATTCACTAACTGGCCGGGAGTACGGCTCGAGCAACGCGAGAGCCGTCTAACCCGGGGGAGGGCAGGCGTTTCACCGATATTGACCGCGAGCGAAGCCGTGCGCGGCGCTACGCGCCGCGAACAGTCGAACGGCCGAAGGCCGTGAGACGGGGTGAGCGAGCGGGCCGACGACCGACTCGGAACGAACGAAGTGAGTGGAGAGGAGGGAGGAGTGCTTTTGATCGACCTTTTGCCGAGCGACCGAACGGAGTGAGGGAGCGCAGAGCAAAAGGTCGGCTACATGAAATCCTCGATCCCGCTCTGCTTATTCTTATCATTCTCGAAGACGCTCTCGAGGGCCTTCTCGAGCACCTCTAACCGCTGTTTCGTGTAGGGCCGGCAGTCGTACTCGTCGGCGACCTGGATGGCCGTCTGCATGTACTTGTTCACCGACCCCTTGTGGACGGTGAGGTTGACGCGGCCGCCACACTCCCGGCAGTCGCCGGTTAGGGGCATCCGGCGGAACTTCTCGCCGCAGTCGAGACAGCGGGTTTCCTGCCGAGAGAACGCCCGGAGGTTCCCGATGAGGTCCGGCAGGAAGTGGTACTCGATGACCCGCTCGGCGACGTCCGTCTCGTCGACGGCCGCGAGCTTGCGTGAGAGCTCGAGCTGGGCGTCCATCTTGTCCATCATCGAGCCCAGCGTCTTGTACGCCGAGAGGTCGGGGCCCATCGCGATGTTGGTGGTGTCGTGCGTGTGGTCGAAGCCGGTGTACTCGGTATCGGTACCGAGGGTGTCCTCGGCGATCTCGACGTCGACGTCCTCCGGGTCGGCCTGCTCGAGTGTGGCGAGATAGAAATCGCGGGGATACTGCCTGACGACGTCCATGTTGTGGGCCTCGTCGTCGATCTCGGAGGGATCGATGCGGGAGGACATGACGAGGGGCGCGTCCATCTTCCCCCCGCGCTGGTCCGGCAAAAACGTTTTACTAAAGTTAAGTAAGCCGTCGAGGAGGAGCATTACGCAATCTTCGTCACCGTCGCAGTTTCTTCGTTTCGCGGCGTGAAAGTACGGATGAGCGTATCCGACGGCAGCGCTCGTGAATCCTATCACTCTCCCGACAGTCGCCGCGGAGGTGTGGGGTGCCATGCCGAAGACGAGTTCCCCCACGAGGTCCTGGCGGTCCTCGAACTCGTAGTAGGGCTCGAGGCCGTAGTACTGCTCGAGCAGGTCGTCGATGAAGTCGGCGGTCTGCAACATGTGCTCGGCCGCACCGTTCGAGAGGACGATGTCCTGCACGCGGAGTTCGACCAGTTGGTCCTCGTGGGTGAGCGGTTCGCCGTGGATGTCTTCCTCGTAGTCCAGCGCCTGCAGCTGGCCGACGTCGACGTCGAGTTCGCTCGCGCGGACGGAGGTGACCGGCAGGTCGGTCATGTCGTAGCGGACGGTGCCGTCCTTGAACGTGGAGACATCGTGTTTCGCGCGCAGGACCCCCTTCTCGATCGGTTCGGGAACCTTGGTCTGGGAGGTGAGTCCCTTGACGCCTTTGAGGATCTCGAAGGCGTTCTCGCGTTCGCCGACCGACTCGAGGGCGTCGCGGTACTCCTCGTGGATGTCGATCTCGCGGGTGTCCACGCAGGTCGCCTGGCGCTCGCAGCGGGGGCACTCGACGCGGCCGGCTTCGTCGGGGTCGACCTGAACGTCGCAGTCGTAACAGCGGTAGTCCGGCGTCGTGCGGGCGTCGCAGTCCGGACAACGGTTCTTGAACGTCTCCGTCCCGCAGGAGTCACAGCGCTGGCGACCGATCTGGACGTCAACGACGCCGGGCGTGTCCGACATCGTCTCGGCGTGTTTGGCGGCGTCGGCGACGTTGCGCTGCGTGCCGCCGGCCTCGCCGATCGGGAACAGGGTGTGGACCGCCGGGCTCAGATCGCGGCTCTCGGATTTCTCCGGCCGACCCATCCGGTTGCCGATCCGGGTCGGGGCCCGCTCGCGGACCCGGAAGGGAGCGACTTCGTTGACCGCCTCGATGGCGTTGTCGCCCTCGGTCTCGTGGCCCCACGTTCGCGCCCGCTCCGAGAGGTCGTCGTCGGACCACGTTCGCTCGAGGTCGACGGTCGGCTCCCGCGCGTCGGTCCCGGATTCGGACTCGAGGGCGGAGCCGTCGGCGACCGCCCGTCGCGGCTCACAGCCCAGCGTGCGGACGAACGGCCGCCAGCCGTCGATCTCGAGGCGGTCCTCGTCCGGCCGCTGGCGGTGCTCGATGACGATCGTCTCGAGCGCCTCCCGGACGGGCTCCGTGTACTCGAGGACGAGCGTACCGTTGTCGGCATCGACGGCACCGTCGGTGTCGCCCTCGATCCGTCCGTCCGCGACGGCCGCGGCGAGCGTCCGGAAGGCGTCGACCGAGATGTCGTGCCAGAGGAGGGTGTACTCGGGGTGGAGCGGCGCGTCGTACTCGACGGCCCACTCCAGCGCTTCCCCGGCGTCGGGGAACTCGAGGTCGATTCGGGGGTCGTCCTCGAGGGCCTGGACGTCGACGCCCGCGGCCTCGAGGTCCTGTACCCACCACTCGTAGGTGTAGGAGGCGGGGGCGAGCGGGTGGTTGTTCTCGACGAACTCGCCGTAGTTGACCAGATACTCGCCGAGATCGAGGATCGCCTCGACGCCGTTTCTGATCTCGAGGGCGTCCTCGGGGTCGTCGATCCGCCGAACGTCGCCGTTGGCGAGTTTGACCGTCGGCCCCTCGAGGGAATCGACGGGGACGACGCCGGCGGCCTTCCCGGGACGTTCGGTCTTGATCTGGGTGCCCGTCGCGAGGAAGTCGTCGACGAGGTGCATCGCGGCGGGGTGGACGCCGGCGGTTGCGAAGCCGTGGTTGCGCGCCCGGCCGTATCGGAGGCGAAAACCGCCCTTCGCGCACGGATGAGAGAAGACGGGCCGGCCGGCGATCAGGTCCCGAAGGAACTTCTCGGAGGTCTCGACGCGCGGCGGGCCCTCGGAGTCGTCGCCGGGAGCGTCGCCGCCGTCATCCGGTTCGTTCGCGTCGGTTTCGGCCGACGCCGCTTCGCCCTCGCCGTCCTCGCTGCCGGATTCGTCGTCCGCGGCGTCCGCATCCGCACCGTCGTCATCGTAGTAGTTGCCGTCGATGAGGTCCTGCAGCCACGGCCAGTCGACCTCCTCGAGATTGCGGGTGTAGCGCTGGATCTTCGGCGCCTTCAGCGCGATCCCCTCGGCGAGGACGAGACACATCCCGCCGCGGGCGCTGTTGGTGTCGACCCGCTCTAAGTCGCGAAAGCCCGAGACCTCCTCGTCGCCGGTGGCCTCCCCGTCCAACATGATCGGGAGGTTCTTCGCGATGAATTTGGCCTCCGAGTCCTTCGGGGTGTACTGCAGTCCCGTCTCCTTGTCGTAGAGGCCGAGCTCCTCGGCGTAGCGTTCGACCTCCTCCTGACGAGCGTCGTACTGTTCGATGCCCACGAGTGCGCGCGTGTAGTCGGCGACGAGCACCGAGAGGGCCTGTGCCGTTCCGCCCGCGGAGCGAATCGGACCGGCGTAGTAGACGTTGACGAACTCCGTCCCGTCGTCGTTGGTGAGGATCTCGACCCTGTCGATCCCCTCGATGGGTGCGGCGACGACACCCTCCGTCAGGAGCGCGACCGCGGTGCGGACCGCCCCCTCGATCTTGCCGGCGTTCGTCTCGTAGTCGCCGACGCGCCCCTCGGCGAAGTCCTCTGCGAGTTCGAGGGCGGCCTCCTCGCGGCTCATCTGGCCCTCGAGTTCGCGTACCCGCTCGGCGACGCCGTCGATCCCGAGGATGTTCTCGACGCGGTCGGCCATATCCTTGGCGACCGGGATCTCGACTTCGGGTTTCGGATCGCCGCCTCGTTCCTTGGCTCGCTCGGCGACATCGATGGCATCCTCGAGCTGGTCCTCGAGCCCCTGAAAGTACTGTTCGTCTTCGGTGCGCATCTTAGAGCCAGAGGTCGAGTTCGGTGGTGTCGTCGTACTCGCGCTCGAGGGGCTCTGCGAAGACGCGCATGTGGACCTCGCCGGCCCAGACGGTCGCCTCGTTCAGGTGGCCGGCGTACGCGGTTCCCTCGTCGTCCGAGAGGACAGCGTGGGTGTGCGCGAAGCGTTCGGTATCCAGCCGGGAGACGTTTCCGACGCAGCTGGCGACCTCAAGCGGTTCGTCGAACGCGATCGGATAGTACTCGCACTCGTCCTGATCGTAAAACCAGAGTTCGGCGTCCTGAACCGCACCGAGCGCGGTAAACCAGGCGGCGTCGGCCTCGACCGCGTCCGCGAGCGACTCGATCTCGGCCCGCCAGTCGGCACCCGTCTCGAGGCGGGCGACGTACTCGTCCGTGGTCTCGACGGCGCGATAGTTCATACGCATCTACTGTGACGGCCGGGAGAAAAAACGCACCGGTCGCGCCCGGCCACACCCGAGGCCGTTACTCACAGGCGCGGGATAGTATAAATCAATCGAGTGGTGGAGAGCCGTATAGAATGGAGAATTATATAGATTATGTGTCTGGAAAGAATCGGCAGTGATGGACACTGCAGAGCAATAATGTACAGGTATCGTAGTCTATAGAACTGGTATCGTATGTATTATTCACAGTAACAACCGATTTGGACGCATTAGACTGATGATACTAAAATGGGTTGGTTGGTTGGTACCATTCAGCAAGATGGTGCGAGACCAGACCGGCCTCACGCGACGGCGGCTCCTCGCTTCGGGTGCCGCCGTCTCCGCGGCAACGATCGCAGGGTGCATCGGTGGTGGTGGCAGCGGTGGTGGGGACCAGTTCCACTTCACGCAAGAACAATCGCGCGAAGAGCAGTTCGATCCTGTCGTCTCGAACGACGCCTACAGCTTTCAGGTGATTCAGCTGGTTTTCGACGGGCTCTACGAGTACGACGAGGGCCTCGAGTTGCAGCCGAAACTCGCAACGGGCGAACCGACCGTCGAGCGCGACGGGACGCGATACATCTTCGAGATCGAGGAGGCGGCCGAGTTCCACAACGGCGACGACGTGACGGCGTCGGACGTCGCCCACTCCTTTCGCGCCCCGGTCGAAGAGGAGACGGAGAACGCCTCGGAGTACGACATGATCGAGAGCACCGAGGTCATCGACGACTACCAGCTGCAGGTCGACCTCGGGGAGGACCCCTACGGACCGTTCGAACTCGCGACGATGGGCGTGACGGTGGTGCCCGAGAGCGTCCGGACCGACGACCGCGACGCGTTCAACAGCGATCCGGTCGGCTCCGGGCCGTTCACCTTCGCGGAACTGCAGGAGAACGAGTACGTCGAGATCGAGCGGTGGGACGACTACTGGGACGACCTCGAGCCGAACCTCGAGCAGGTCCGCTTCGAGGCCCACGAGGACCCGGCGGGTCGCGTCTCCGACATTCGGTCGGCGAACACGGACGTCATCGCGGGCATCCCCAACGACGACTGGGATGTCCTCGAGAACGAGGACGGCGTGAATCTGCACTCGGCGGAGAGTCCGACGTTCATGTACATGGCCTTTAACTGCAACGAGGGGCCGACAACCACCCCCGAGGTGCGACGGGCCATCGCCCACTCGTTCTCGATGCAGGACTTCATCGAGTCCAACGGCGCGAACGTAACCTCCCCGATGTACAGCCCGATTCCGCCGGTCGTCAACGAAATCTGGGAGTTCCCTGAAGACGAGTATCAGGAGCTGTTGCCGTCGTACGATCCCGATCAGGCCCAGTCGCTGCTCGACGAGCACGCGCCCGACGACTTCACGCCGACGATCATCACGCCGGAGGGGATCCGGGCCCAACTCGCCGAGCGAATCGCCACTCGACTGGACGAGATCGGTTACGGGGCCGACGTGCAGGTGCTCGACTTCGCGACGCTCGTCGACACGTACACCAGCGGGAACGCAGACGACTACCAGATGTACCTGCTGGGCTGGACCGGCGGCCCCGACCCCGATTACTACCTCTACCCGCTCTTCCACGAGAGTCAGGCGGGGACGAATCAGGGCCACTACTACGGGGGAAGCGACGGCTTCCACGACGCGATCGCCGAGGGGCGAAACTCGGCCGGTCAGGAGGAGCGCTACGACCTCTACGAGCCCGTCATCCGGGAGATCGTCGAACAGCTTCCCGCGCTGCCCGCGTTCACGCAGGACAACACGATGGCCTCTCGCGACTACGTTCAGGACCTTCAGGCCCACCCGGAGGTGACGAGAAACCCGACCCTCGTCGCGGACTACACGAACGTGTCGATGGAGTGAGCCGGCGGACCGCGATAGCTGGGTCGGCGGGGAACGAATCCCCGCCGGTTCAGGCATCGAATCGGGACAGATCGACGAGCGAACGGACTGACTCGCGGACCAATGAAGCTACTCAAGTACACCATACACAGGCTCTTGCAGGCGATTCCCGTCCTGATCGGGATCTCCGTCATCACGTTCCTGCTCGCGAATCTCGGCCCGGGCGATCCGGTCAGCCTCATGCTACAGGGGCAGGAACACAGCGAGGAACTGATCAGAACGATCGAACGGCGATACGGGCTCGACAGACCGCTCCACGAACGGTACGTGACGTACATGGCCGGCCTCCTGCGGGGCGATCTCGGCCAGAGCATCCACTACCAGCGACCGGTCGCCGCGCTGATGATGGAACGAGTCGGACCGACGCTCCTGTTGGTCCTCTCGGCGTACGCGTTCGCGCTGGTGACGGCGATTCCGCTCGGCATCGTGGCCGCCAACCGACGCAACGAGCCCAGCGATCACGCCTCGCGGATCGCCGCGCTCGTCGGCGTCAGCACCCCCTCGTTCTGGATCGGGATCGTCCTGATCCTCGTCTTCGCGGTCCAGCTGGGGTGGCTCCCCTCGAGCGGGCTCTACTACCCCTGGCGACCGCCCAGTGCCTATCCGGGTATCGACGGTCACCTCGAGCTGTACTACGAGTCGGCGAGACACCTGCTGTTGCCGATGATCGCGCTGGGAACGTTGCAGATGGCGACGATCATGCGCGTCGAGCGCACGCAGATGATCGAGTCACTGCAGGGCGAGTACGTCAAACTGGCTCGCGCGTACGGCGTGCCCGAGCGGACGATCCTGCGAAAGCACGCTTTCCAGGTCGCCCAGCTCCCGATCATCACGATCGTCGGCCTCAATCTGTCGACGGCACTCGGCGGCGCGGTGCTGGTCGAGACGGTGTTCAACATCAACGGCATGGGACGACTGTTCATCAACGCGATCTCGACGAACGACTACCAGCTCGTGATGGGAATTACGATGCTGCTCGGCTTCCTGTTCGTGCTCGGCGTCATCATCACCGACATCTCGTACGCGTACGTCGATCCGCGAGTTACCTACGGTGAGAGAGAGTAACCATGGCAGTCAGTGAATCACAGTACGAGAGCGGCCGGGAACCGGCGTCGGAAGACGAGGAGTCGGTCGAGGCCCGCGTCGGCTGGCGCTATACCGTGGCGCGAATCAAACGGGACACGACGGCCCGCTGGGGACTGTACATCGTGACGGTCGTGCTGTTCGTCGCGGTGTACGCCGTGGTGGACAGCAACCTCTCGCGGCTCACCTTCGGGGTCGCGTCGAATTACACGTTCGCACAGCTGCTGCCCATCTTCGACCATCCCACGCACATCCCGCCGCCGGGCGAGGGGACACAGCACATGCCGCCGTACTTCCCGCTGGCCGAGCAGTCGTGGAACCCGCTTCCGGCGGGCGGTACCATCGAGCACCCGCTGGGGACCGACCACACCGGCCGGGACTACTTCACCAGAATCGTCTACGGGACGCAGGTGTCGGTGTTCGTCGGGCTCGTCTCGACGTTCATCGGACTGACTGGCGGGACGATCATCGGTGCCGTCGCCGGCTACTACGGCGGCCGGGTTGACGACGTTCTGATGCGACTGGTCGAGACGGTGTACGCGATCCCGCCGCTGATCCTCATCATCGTCTTCACCGTCTTCGTCGGCGGTGCGAACATCTGGTACGCCGTCCTCGGCGTCGGAATCGCGTTCATTCCCGTCTTCGCCCGCATCATCCGCAGCCGCGTCCTGAGCATCCGCGAGATGGACTACATCGAAGCGGCTCGAGCGGCCGGCGTGAAGGATCGCAACATCATCATGCGACACGTCGTCCCGAACAGCTTCGCGCCGGTGTTAGTGTACGCGACGCTCCAGATCGGCGTGACGATACTCATCGTCGCCGGCCTCTCCTTTCTGGGGTACGGCGCACAGCCGCCGACCCCTGACTGGGGGCAGATGCTCAACATCTCGCACGGCTACATGCACTCGAACGTCTGGCTCTCGATCTGGCCCGGCATCGCGATCATGATCACCATCATGGGCTTCAACTTGTTCGGTGACGGCCTGCAGGACGCCCTCGACCCCAGAATCGAAGACTAACAATGAACTCGGAACCACTCCTTCGCGTCGAGAATCTCGAGACGCAGTTCTTCACGGAAACCGGTACAGTACGCGCCGTCGACGGCATCTCCTTCGAGATCCGCGAGGGCGAGATCGTCGGCCTCGTCGGCGAGAGCGGCGCCGGCAAATCGGTCGCCTCGATGAGCCTGCTCCGGCTCGTCGAGAGCCCCGGAGAGATCGTCGGCGGCGAAATAACCTACAAGGGCGAGACCATCGTCGGCTTCGAAGAGGGGCCCGACGGCGAACGACGGGAGCGCGACGAGATGCTCTCGAACGAGGAGATCCGGACCCGGATCCGGGGTAACGAGATCGCGGTGATCTTTCAGGATCCGATGGAGTCGCTCAATCCCGTCTTCACCGTCGGCGGCCAACTGCGGGAGTTCATCGAACTCAACCGCGGGCTCTCCGAAAGCGAGGCGAAAACGGTGGCAATCGACATGCTTCGGGAGGTCGGCATCCCCGACCCCGAAGAGCGCTACGAGGAGTACCCCCACCAGTTCTCCGGGGGGATGCGCCAGCGCGTGCTGATCGCGATGGCGCTGGCCTGCGAACCCAGCCTCATCATCGCCGACGAGCCGACGACGGCCCTAGATGTCACCGTCGAGGGACAGATCATCGACCTCGTCGACGAGCTCCAGGCGAAGTACGGGACGAGCTTCCTCTGGGTCACCCACGACCTCGGCGTCGTCGCCGAGATCTGCGATCGAGTGAACGTCATGTACCTCGGCGAGATCGTCGAGCAAGCGCCGGTCGACGAGCTGTTCTACGACACGAAACACCCCTACACGAACGCCCTGCTGAACTCGATCCCCCGACCCGATCGAACCGTCACGGAGCTCGAGGCGATCGAGGGAGTCATGCCCGAAGCGATCGACCCGCCGTCGGGCTGTCGGTTCCATCCGCGCTGTCCCGACGCGCGGGCGGTGTGCGAGCGGGTCCATCCCGACGCGAAGCGAGTCGCCGACGCCGACGGCGAACCGCATCGAGCGGCCTGCGTGAAACACGACGCCTTCGACGTCGGCTACGACGAGAGCCCGCCGCTCGAGGGGGCGGCGGGGACCGATCGGGCGGCGGCCGGAGACGTAGACGAGCCGGAATCGATCGCACCGAATCCGGCCAGCGACGAGAGCGGAGGTGAGGGCCGTGAGTAGCGGCATTCGAATGGACGAGGAGAGCGGCTACGAAGGAGAGGAGACGCTGCTCGAGCTCGAGGGCGTCTCGAAGTACTTCGCACAGGAGTCGGGGCTGCTCGCGGGCGTGCAGTTCGATCCGAGCCAGTTTCCGCCGATCAGCGTCGACCGGGAGACCGTCGAGGCGGTCGACGACGTCTCCCTCGAGATCCAGCCCGGCGAGACGCTCGGGCTCGTCGGTGAGTCCGGCTGCGGCAAGAGCACGCTCGGGCGGACGGTCCTGCGCCTGCTCGAGCCCACGGAGGGAGACATCTACTTCAAGGGGGAGAATCTGGCCGATCTCGGCGGCGAGGACCTCCGGCGGACGCGTTCGGATATGCAGATGATCTTCCAGGATCCCCAGTCCTCGCTCGATCCGCGGATGAAGGTCGGCCAGATCATCGAGGAACCGATGGGGGCCCACGACATGTTGGACGACGAGGGGCGAGAAGCGCGGGCGAAGGACCTCCTCGAGAAGGTGGGGCTCGATCCGCGCCACTACAACCGGTTTCCCCACGCGTTCTCCGGCGGGCAGCGCCAGCGCATCAACCTCGCGCGAGCGCTGTCGGTCGATCCCGATTTCGTCGTCTGCGACGAACCCGTCTCGTCGCTGGACGTTTCGATCCAGGCGCAAGTGTTGAACACGATGGAAGAACTCCAGGAGGAGTTCGGCCTTACCTACCTCTTCATCGCCCACGATCTCTCGGTGATCCGTCACATCTCCGACCGGGTGGCGGTGATGTATCTCGGACACATCGTCGAGTTAGCGGAGAAAGAAGAACTGTTCGAGAACCCCCAGCATCCCTACACCCGCGCGTTGCTCGAGTCGATTCCCGTCCCCGACCCGCGGGAAAACGGTGCGCGCGGCGTGCTCGAGGGCGAGGTGCCGAGTCCGGTCGATCCGCCCTCAGGCTGCCGGTTCCGCACGCGCTGTCCGCGCCTGATCGCGCCCGACGAGTACGACTGGGCCGACGGGGAGTGGGAACGGACGCGAGCGTTCATGCGGGCGGTCAAGCGACGAACGTTCGAACCGATGCCCGCCGCCGAGATACGGACCGAGTTCTTCGACGGCAACCTGCCGCGAGGCGAGGCGGGATCGATCGTCGAAGAGGCAATCGACCTCGTCGCGGCCGATCGCGGGATAGGTGACGGGGACGACGATGAAACGGACCGCTGGGAGGCGGCGACGGAGCTGCTGCTCGAGTCCTTCGCCGAGCGGAGCGTCTGCGCCCGCGAGCGCCCGGCGTACGAACT
This sequence comes from Natrinema sp. CBA1119, assembly GCF_002572525.1. Lineage (NCBI taxonomy): Archaea > Methanobacteriati > Methanobacteriota > Halobacteria > Halobacteriales > Natrialbaceae > Natrinema > Natrinema thermophila. Next base: position 1,460,156 of record NZ_PDBS01000001.1, read on the forward strand.
CGAGGCCGAGTACGGCGACGGGGAGCATCTGGCGGCCTGTCACCTACATCGGTGACGGGCGGGACCCGCTCGAGATTCGTCCCTCCGAACGGTTCTATCGGTTGTTCGTGGGCGAGTCTCGAGACGCGACGCAACTGTGAGGGACGTTCACTAATCTCTCGATCACCAATTATCCAACACGGTCGATCATCGCAATAATGTTTAAAGGGTTGCCAGCATTATTTACTCGTGTATGAGTAATATACTCGCCATTCTGGCAACGCACACGAAAGCCGGCGCGAAGGTACAGCGAACGATCGAACACTCGCCCTCGTTCTCGGGCGTCCAGACGAGCGAGAACGGCCGTCCCGAGACGCAGGTTTCGCCGGGCGGGTTCCTGACGGGGTAGTCCCGATAACCCAGTAGTGATCTCTCGCTATGGATACCGGTGCGCGGACCCGGCACCGAAACGATCGGGAGTTTCTTTCGAAACCGGCGACGTTGCGGGCGATCACCCGGCTCAGTCGAACACCGACGACGGATGCTCGACATAGAGATCCTGTTCTGTCACCCGCCGGTAGAGTTCATAGAGCGTCTCGACCGCCGTCTCGTCGGGGTCGAATCGAACGTGTGGAGCGGCGTAATAGCCGCGACAGCTGACGAGGAAGAAGTACAGCGTCCGGTGATGATCGGGCGTCGCGTCGACGACACCCAGCGATCGACCGCCCAGATCGTCCGAAAAGTCGTTGAGCATCGCCGCGATATCGTCCTGCAACTGCTCGTCCGGGCGATACTGCGGCAGTCCAAACGTTCGTTGCATGTACGTCGTCGCCGCTTCGAGAACCGAGTTCGAGTCCCAGCCGGTCGGATCGACGCTCTGGAAGGTTTCGTACAGCGCGAGTGTTCGTGAGAGTTCCTCCCGGGTAACCGCGATCGGCATGACCGGCTCGCCGCGCGGGAGCGAGTAGTCGGGAAACGTGTGCGAATCGGGGGCCGGAAGCTGCGCGAATACCTGCTCGAGCGACATGTGCGAACGTATGGCACGGGAGGTGAAACTGTTACCGGTGTGCGACCGGCAGCGCGGGATACTATAGTAGCCACTGAAACGATTTACAGACTGATCGCAACGCAGCGTGCGATCAGGTGTGCAGTGACTTCAGTGGCTACTATAGCGGGGGTATCAGTCCCTGTCGGCGGCCCACTCGAGGAGCGGCTGGAGTCGCCGGCAGAGTTCGTCGCCGTCGTCGGTGAGGTCGTATTCGACGCGCGGCGGAATCTCGGCATACTGCTCTCGGTCGAGGTAGTCTGCATCGACCAGCTCGTCGAGTCGGGTCGAGAGCGTCGAACTGCTCACGTCGTCGAACGCGTCCTCGATCTCGCCGTATCGCGCCGGCCCGATCGCACCGACGACGCAGATCAGCTGCATCGCGTACCGGCGGCTGAGCAGTTCCATCAGCCCGTCGAGTCGGCAGTAGCAGTCGACATCACAGGTCGAATCGGGCGGTTCAAGTCGGTCGTCAGCGGTCTCGGCCATAGCTTTCGATCACCGCAGCTACTCCGTTACTTCGGACTCGACAGTACAAGTACTTCGCAGATCGAAGTATCGGTGTATGACGGAGAAAGCATGCGCGTGTTGCGGAACGGTCGATAGCCGATCGATGGAGACGCAGAGCGAGACCCGGCCGTCGGTCGATCGCTGGCTCGGCGAGACGGCCGTGATGGAGACACCCCTCCCCGGCGACGTTCAGACGGCGATGGAGCGGTTCTTCGGGGACGCGTCGATCACCACCCTCACGGAGTGGGTCACCGAGCTCCGAGAGCGAACCGGCGGCGGCTCGATCGAAATCGACGACCTCTGTCACGCCGACGCGGAGACGGGTCACTGGGGCGAACTGGACGGCATCCGCTACGACTTCCAGTGTTTCTACGACGCGGTCGCACTCGCAGAACTGACGTCCGAACCGGTCGAGATTCGCACCGAGAGCCCGGACGGGTCGGTCGTCGAGGCTCGAGCGACCGGCGACGGCGACGTGACGGCGACGCCGTCAACGGCGGTCGTCTCCTTCGGCGTCGCGACCGACGGCTCGGCGGCGACGAACGCCGAACCGACGCTCGAGAACGCCTACGCTTCGATTTGTCCAGCAGTCGTTGCGTTTCCGACTCGGAGCGCGTACGAACAGTGGGCAGCGAAGACGCCGGTCGCAACCGTCGGTATGCCGGTATCGGCCGCGACGGGAGTCGCGACCGGTCTCGTCGACGACTGATCCCATTTTCCCACCCCAGTTATCGCCAGGCCGGCAGCGTCGGTGCGTCGTCCGCCTGCATGGAAAGCCAGGCACCGTCCGCGGAGATATCCGCGATAACGTACTCGTCGCTCGCGGCCGTCGAATCGATCGAACCGACGATGGTGTCGTCGGACGTCATGGCGTGGGGGTTCGTCGCCATGTTAGTGAGTGACAACCACTGACATATAAACTCATCGGATCGAACTGTCCGTTCTCGATACCGATCGGAAATCGGACGGGTTCCCGGCCTCTGAAACACTGGGTTTATACTCATTTTCGCCGTACCGTGGAGATATGAACGTAGCCGACGCGATGACGCCCCGCGAGGACGTGGTAACCGTCGACCTGCCGGGTACCCGAACTGACGTGCTCGAGTACCTGCAAGAACGATCGTTCTCGTCCGTGCCGGTCGTCGAAGAGACCGACGACGGGCTCAAGTACCGGGGGTTGATCTCCCGGGAGACACTCATCGACCAGCCCGACGAGGACCAGCTGGTCATCTTGATGAACGAGGACGTGCCGACGACGACCGCCGAGACGGGCCTTGCGGACGTCGCGCGAACGATGGTCGAGGCGGGCGCGCGCCGCGTCCCAGTCGTCGATGGGCAGTTCGAGGGGATCGTCACGGTGACGGACGTCATTCACGCGATCGCAACGGGCGATCAGGCGACCGACGGCACCGTCGAGTCCCACGCCAGCGAGAACGTAAACACGACCTACGAGGGCGCGCCCCTCCCCGTCGCCGAGCGGGAACTCTCGTACGCGAACGTCCCCTACACGATCGCACTGGACGACGAGGGCCGGATGAACGGCGTCCTCACGGAAGTCGACATCATCGACGTCGCCCGTATCGTCGAGGGCGAGGAAGAGACGGGCGACAACTTCGGCGATCAGGACGACGACTGGTCCTGGGAGGGGATCAAGGCCGTCGGCAGCCGCTATCTCCCCACGCGGGATATCGAGATTCCGACGGGGCCGGTCCGAGGGTTCATGAGCGACGACATCGTGACGGTCTCGAGCCAGACGACGATTCAGGAGGCTGCACAGCGGATGATCAGCAACGATATCGAACAGATTCCGATGGTCTCGGGCGAGGACCTCGCCGGCATCGTCTGCGACGTCGATCTTCTGGAGGCGCTGTATGAGTGACAACGAAAGCGCCGAGGAAAGCGCCGAGGAACCGACGAGCGAGAAACTGGTCGAACTGGCCAAACGGCGGGGCTACTTCTTCCAGTCCTCCGGCGCGTACGGCGGCGTCGGCGGCTTCTACACCTTCGGCCCGCAGGGCGCGGCGCTGAAGGGCAACGTCGAGGACGCCTGGCGCGACCGCTTCGCGCTCGCGGAAGGCAACATGGAGATCGACGCGCCGACGATCATGCCCGAACCCGTCTTCGAGGCCTCGGGCCATCTGGACGGCTTCGACGACATGCTCGTCGAATGTCCCGAGTGCGGCGAGAGCCACCGCGCGGATCACGTCGTCGAGGACGAGACGGAGTACGAGGACGCCGAGAGCCTCCCCATCCCCGAAGTCGAGGACGTCATCGCCGAGTACGAACTCGTCTGCCCGAACTGCGGTGCGGGGCTGGCCGGTCAGGCCGTCGACTCGTTCAATCTGATGTTCGCGACGAACATCGGTCCCGGCGACTCCGATCCAGGCTATCTGCGCCCCGAGACGGCGCAAGGGATCTTCGTCGAGTTCCCGCGGCTCAAGGAGTACGCGCGCAACCAGCTTCCCTTCGGCGTGACCCAGATCGGCCGTGCCTATCGCAACGAGATCAGCCCTCGCCGCTCGATCATCCGCACGCGGGAGTTCACGCAGGCCGAACTCGAGTACTTCATCGACCCCGAGGCCGACGAACCGGACCTCTCGAGCGTCGAAGCCGTCGAGGTCACGCTCTACCCGGCCAGCGAGCAGAACGATGAGGACGGCGAGGCGTTCGAGACGACGATCGGCGAGGCGGTCGAGGAAGGCATCATCACCGACCAGTGGGTCGCGTACTTCCTCGGCGTCGCGAAGCCGTGGTACGAATCGATCGGCGTCGACATGGACCGATTCCGGTTCCGCCAGCACCTCGCGGGCGAGCGGGCCCACTACGCCAGCGACTGCTGGGACGCCGAGAGCGAAATCGACGGCAACTGGATCGAGATGGCCGGCTTCGCCCACCGGGGCAACTACGACCTCTCGAAGCACGCCGAACACTCCGGCGACCGATTCACAATCTTCCGGCAGTACGACGAACCGAAGACTGTCGAGCGCGCCACGGTCGATCCCGACATGAGCTACCTCGGTCCCGAGTTCGGCGGTGACGCACAGGCCGTGGTCCAGAAGCTCGAGGACCTGGCGGCTCGCGATCGTTCAGCATTCGAGGCGGATCACGTTGAGATCGATCTCGAGGGCGAGACCCGCGAGATTCCCGTCGCGAAGACCGGCTTCGCGGTCGAGGAGCAGACGGAAGCGGGCGAGCACGTCACCCCCCACGTCGTCGAACCCTCCTTCGGGGTCGACCGGACCGTCTACACCGTCCTCCACCACGCCTATCGCGAGGACGAGGTCGCCGACGAGGAGCGCACCTTCCTCGAGCTCGAGCCGGAAGTCGCACCCACGTTCGTCGGCGTCTTCCCGCTCCAGAGCGACGACGAACTCGAGGCCGAAGCCGAAGCGATCGCCGCGGCCCTGCGCGAGGCGGGGCTGTCGGTCACCTACGACGACTCGGGGAACATCGGTCGGCGCTACCGCCGGCAGGACGAGGTCGGGACGCCGTTTTGCGTGACGGTCGACTACGAGAGTATTGAGCAGGAAGACGGCGGTGTCACGGTCCGCGAACGCGACTCGACCGACCAGAAGCGGCTCCCGATCGACGAGCTGCCCGAGACGCTGTCGGCGATTCGTGCCGGCGACCTCGCGTTCGAGGAGTTGTAGGGAGTCGTCAAGGCTGGCAATACGTAATTCCCACTGCACCCGCGAGCGAACCCGAAGGGTGAGCGAGCGGGCCGACGACTGATCCGGAGTGAGCGAAGCGAACGGAGGGGAAGGAGGAGGCTTTTGATCAACCTTTTACCGAGCGACCGAAGGGAGCGCAGGGTAAAAGGTTGGAATTGATCGACGGACTGAAGGTCACCTCCCCCGAGGCACGAAGTGATGGCTGACGAACTGAAGCGGCGACTCGTCCACGCCAGTGGCTCCGGGTTGGTCGCCCTCTACTTGCTCGCCGACTATCTCGAGGCCGGGCTCACGTGGCCCCGATTCAAGGTTCTCATGGTCGCCATCGCGACCGGCGCGCTCGTCCTCGAGTTCCTGCGGCTTCGGATCGGACTCGACTGGCGACTCTACGACGTGCTGACTCGCGAGTACGAGCAGGACAATCCCGCCGGCTACGCCCTGTACATGATCAGCATGGCTATCGTCGTCGTGATCTTCCAGCAGGATATCGCCCTCCCCGCGATGTTGATGCTCTCGCTCGGCGATCCGATCAGCGGAGCCGTCTCGGACAACACCCTCCAGCGGGTCAAGCCGCCGAAGGTACTCATCACGATGTTCCTCGTCTCGACGGTTATCGCGATCCCGTTCCTCCCGATCGGCGTGGCGCTGGTCGCCGCCCTGGGCGCGACCCTCGCCGACGGCGTCACCCTCGAGATCCGCACCTACATCATCGACGACAACCTGACGATACCGATCTACGCGGCCTGTCTGGCGTGGGTGGCCCTCGAGTTCGTGCCGTTGTGACCGCGCGAGCTGCCGACGGCGACGACGGCGGCAGTGACCGGTTCCGATATCGGCAAGGTCGTACCGTTCTGGGTCGCTCAAGACCGTCACCGACGAAAGGGTGAATCAATACGTGTCTCCCCCGGAAACGACGAATCGACTGTCGATCGTGCGGTCCTTCCTGACGGACAGTCGCGGCGATATTCTGGTCGCCGTCGCCGCCGGCTGGTTCCTCTCGATCGGCGTCCGTCTGGCCTACCCCGTTCTGTTGCCCTATCTTCGAGAATCGTACGGACTCGACCTGACCACGGCCGGGCTCCTGTTGACCGCGCTCTGGCTCTGTTACGCGCTGGGGCAGCTCCCGGGCGGTCTGCTCGCCGACCGGTTCGGTGAGGGAAACATCCTCGTCGCGAGTACCCTGATCTCGGCAGTGACGCTCGGACTCGTCGCCGTCGCCGGCTCCGCGCCGGTGGTATACCTCGCGACCGGGGCGTTTGGCTTCGGAACGGCGCTGTACGGCGTCGCCCGTTTCACGACGCTCTCGGACGTCTACCCCGACAACGACGGCACCGCGATCGGCGTGACGATGGCGGCGGGACAGGTCGGAAACACGCTCTTGCCGCTCGCGGCCGGCGGAATCGCTTCGGCGTTCGCCTGGCAGTACGGCTTCGGCCTCGCCGTCCCCGCCTTCGCACTCGTGGCGGTCGGCCTCTGGGTCGTCGTTCCCGCACGCACCTCCGGCGCGACCAGCGCCGTCGACAGCGTCTCCCTCGAGACGGTCCGGTACGTCCTCTCGGAGCTGCGCCGACCCGAGATCGTTACCGTGACCGCGATCCAGATCCTGACCTACTGCGTCTGGCAGGCCTTTACGGGCTTCTATCCGACCTATCTGATCCAGATCAAGGGCTTTTCCCAGGGCGTCGCCACCGGGCTCTTCAGCGCGTTCTTCGCGATGGGGATCCTCGTCCAGCCGCTGACGGGCCAGCTGTACGACCGATTCGGGATCCGGAAATCGCTCCCGCCCGTACTGGGCGTCGTCGTGGTCTCGCTGGTCGCGTTGCCGTTCCTCGAGGGGTTCTGGCCGATCGTCGTCGGCACGGTCTTCCTCTCGAGCATCCTCGGATACGGGACGATCACCCTGCCGTACATGACCTCGGCGTTCCCGGCGGACATGAAGGGGACGGGACTGGGCTTCCTGCGGACCGTCTACATGACCATCGGCGCGATCAGTCCGGTCCTGTTCGGCGCGCTCGCCGACCGGGGATTCTTCGACGAGGCATACCTGATACTTGCCGGGTTCGTCGCCGTCGCGGTGGTGTTGACCCAGTGGCTGCCCGAGCTGTCAGAGCAGTGATCCCTCGCGTCGGCCTTCTGAGACTCGAGGCCGGAGTCACATCGTTCTCACGTCCTCACGCGTTCAGCCGCCAGAGTTCGAAATTGAGCGCGGCCGCGAATGTTACCCACGCGAGATACGGCACGAGCAGGGCCGCAGCGCGGCGGTCGACCCGCCGAAACGCGAGGATCGTCCCGGCGACGAGCACCCAGAGCGTGACGATGATTCCCAGCGCGACCAGCGGTGCCTCGAGCGTGAAAAACGCGGGCGTCCAGACCACGTTGAACAGCATTTGCACGGCGAACAGCCCGAGTGCGAGTCGCCGACCGGCGGCGTCGCTGCGCCAGACCAGCCACAGCGCAACGCCGAGCAGGGTAAACAGCAGCGTCCAGACGACCGGAAACGCGATTCCAGGCGGGTAGAACCAGGGTTTCTCGAGGCTTCGAAACCAGGCCGTTTCGGGCGAGGAGAACACGCCCGGTAGCCCGCCGACGAGATTGATCAGCAGGACGAAGGCGACGGCGGTCAGAATCGACTTCCCGTCCGGAAGGCGCTGGGATATCGATCGGGTCACCATACGCGCTCTATGTCACCTGCAGGTTTATACCGCCGACCCGCCGCGGCCCGGTGACACTGCCGGTGCACTCGCGGGACCACTTTCACCCCGGTACGGGAACCCTTATTCGCGGCGGCGATGAACGGCCGGTAATGGCAACGACGGACGAGGAGATCGCGTCTATCGAGCATCCGCTGCTCGAGCCCGAGTTCCTCGAGCGCCGACTCTATCAGCTGAAACTCGCGGGCACGGCCGCAAACTACCACACGCTCGTCTGTCTCCCGACGGGACTCGGGAAGACGACGGTCAGCTTGCTCGTGACGGCACGGCGACTCGAGGAGGTCGGCGGCAAGTCGCTGATGCTCGCGCCGACGAAACCACTCGTCCAGCAGCACGCGGATTTTTACCGGGAAGCGCTGCAGATACCGGATGAGGAAATCGTCGTCTTCACCGGCGACGTGAGTCCGGACGACCGCGCCGAGATGTGGGAGTCGGCGACGGTCGTCATGGCGACCCCGCAGGTGATCGAGAACGACCTCGTCGGGAGTCGAGTTTCGCTCGCGGACGTGACCCACATCACCTTCGACGAGTGCCACCGCGCGACCGGCGACTACGCCTACAACTACATCGCCGAGCGCTACCACGCCGACGCGAAGCGACCGCTTGTTACCGGAATGTCTGCTTCGCCCGGCGGCGACGAGGAGGCCATCCTCGAGGTCTGTGAGAACCTCGGGTTGGATGAAGTCGAGGTAATGACCGAGGAGGACGCCGACGTCGAGGAGTTCACCCACGACACCGAAGTCGAGTGGGAGCGCATCGACCTCCCCGAGGAAGTCCTCGAGATCCGGGACGCCCTGAACGAGGTCATCAAAGAACGTCTCGAGAAGCTCAAGGAACTGGGCGTCGCGAGTTCGACCCAGCCCGACCAGTCCCAGAAGGACCTGAATCGGATGCGAGCGGAGTTACAGGAACTGATCAACAACGACCAGTCGGAGGGGTTCGAGGGGATGTCGGTTCATGCGGAAGTGATGAAGCTCCGGCAGGCCGTCACCCTCGTGGAGACCCAGAGCGTCGAGGCCCTCTGTCGGTATTTCGATCGCCAGCGCAATCAGGCGCGGTCGTCCGGCGCGTCGAAGGCGAGCCAGCGAATGGTCTCGGACCCGCGTGTACGCGAGGCCATGCGCAAGGCCGAGAGCTTCGACGAGATCCACCCCAAGTACAGCAAGACTCGCATGCTGCTCGCCGAGACGCTGGGGCTCGAGGGCGGCGAGCGGGTGATCGTCTTCACCGAGTCCCGCGACACGGCGGAGGCGCTCACCGAGTTCCTGTGCGAGAGCTTCGACGCGAAGCGGTTCGTCGGACAGGGCGATCGCGAGGGCTCCGACGGGATGACCCAGAAACAACAACAGGAAGTACTGGACGAGTTCCGGGCGGGCGAGTTCGAGGTACTCGTCTCCACCTCGGTCGCCGAGGAGGGGCTGGACGTCCCGGAGGTCGACCTCGTGCTCTTCTACGAACCCGTCCCGACCGCGATCCGGTCGATTCAGCGGAAGGGGCGGACCGGTCGCCAGTCCGAGGGCCGCGTCGTCGTCCTCATGGCCGAGGACACCCGCGACGAGGCCTACTTCTGGATCTCCCGGCGCCGCGAGAAGGAGATGGAGTCCGAACTCCGCGACCTCAAGGGGATGGCCGACGACCTCGCGGACGAACTCGACGACTCCCAGCAATCGCTGGCCGATTTCGAGGCGTCCGGCGAGAGCGAAGCGAAAGTGGACGAATGCGTCGCTGACCCCGACGCAGTCGGTGGGTCTTCCAGCGGAAGCGAGGGGGTTGCGGGACAGCCCGGATTGCAGGAGTTCGGGCCCGAGAACTCGGAAGCGAGTAGCGATGACGATGACGGAGACGACTCCGAGGGCGAGGTCGAAACCCACGAACCGCACGCCGAGGGCGAGACGGTCGCGGTCGTCGCCGACCAGCGCGAGATGGACGCGAACATCGCCCGCGATCTCTCGCGACGCGAGGAGTACGAGATCAGCCTCGAGACGCTTTCCGTCGGCGACTACGTCCTGTCGGATCGCGTCGTCGTCGAGCGCAAGTCCGTCGCTGATTTCGTCGACTCCCTGGTCGGGGGTGACAGATCCGTCTTCGAGCAGGTCGGCGCGATGGCTCGCCACTACTCGCGGCCGATCGTCGTCGTCGAGGGCGAGGGGCTGTACGAACAGCGGGACGTCCACCCGAACGCGATCAGGGGGGCGCTCTCGAGTCTCGCCGTCGACTTCGGTGCGAGCGTGTTGCGGACCGAAAGCGAAGACGACACGACCGAACTGCTGGCAGTGATCGCCGGCCGGGAACAGTCGACCGCCGACCGGGAGGTGTCGGTCCACGGCGAGAAGGGGACCAAGACCCTGAGCGAGCAACAGGAGTACGTCGTCGCCTCGATCGCCGAGATCGGTCCCGTCACTGCACGGTCGCTGCTCGAGGAGTTCGGCACGGTCGAAGGTGTGATGATCGCGACGGAAGACGAGTTACAGGCGGCCGACGGCGTCGGGCGGGTAACCGCCGAGCGGATTCGGGAGGTTATCGGCAGCGACTACACTGGCTGAGTCCGACTCGGCCCGCGGCTCAGTCGCTTGCTTCGGAGGTGATCCCGTCCTCGCTCTCGTCGCCGATGGGAGCGGGGCCCGGTCTCCCCTCCGCGCGGGTGACGATCCAGTCGGCGATCCAGACGGCTCCGACGCCGAGGACGATGCCCGCGAGGACGTCGATCGCCCAGTGGATCCCGAGGTACATCGTCGAGAAGACGACGCACGCGGTCACGAACGACGCGATCGGAAACCACCGCGGGTATTCGCTGCGCGACCGCCAGGCGAACACCAAGACGACAACTGCCAGCGACGTGTGCAGTGACGGGAAGACGTTCGTGTTCGACGACACTGCCGACGTCACCGTCTGGGTCTCCGGATAGAAGTCGTACATCAGCCCGGAGACGGACGACAGGTGGTTCCGCGGCCCGTATGCGATGAACAGCGTGTAGAAGATCGTCCCGATCAGGTAATTCAACAGGTACGCGATGAGGAGTTCCTTGAGGTGGCGCTGGGACGGCAACAGGAAGTAGAGGATCGGCGCGGTTACCAGCAGGAACGGGAACCCGAACATGTACATCGCCGAGAAGAACTCCAGCGTGGCCTTGGGGACGATGTCCTGGAGAACCGCCACGAACTCCCCTTCGACGGCGTATATCTCCGCGGTGATGTCCCAGTCGAGCGCGTGCGAGATCCGTTCACTATGGCCGGTCGTTGCCCGCTTTGCCAGGAAGAACAGGGCCGCCGCGCCGAGATACGGCGCGGTCTCGAGGAATCGGTGATCGAGTTCAGCCGCCGTCCGGCTGATAGCGGTCCGATCGAGGCAGGTCGCACAGGTTCCTATGAGTCCGATGCAAACGACGAGTACCGTGAGCATGACGACGAATCCAAGTGCCATCGTTAGTTTCTCCCAAGTTCGTGGTTCGACGGGTGACTTCGGTCTGTGGGACGGTAGCACGGAGGGCGGAGGGAAATAGCTACCTGAACCACGGCGCGCGCAATTGGCCGATCTGGCCCGTCGATGAGTGTCATTAGAGTATACGTTTTTTACTAAATATATATCTATTGGTGTACAGATCCGTGTCCGGATCGACTCTCACGCCGGAATGGTACGCGACGACACTCCGGGAGGACCGACAAGTGAGATTTGGTCGGTGGGACCACCAGTCGAGAGCCGTCAACGCAGAGCTAGCAGTACCGGCCAGCGTCATCAACGGAGGGTCGACAGCGTCTCGCCGGCCTCGCGTGCCGCCTCGAGACAGTCCCGGGCATACCGGGGGTCGTCGGCGGCGGCGGCCTCCGCGGCGAACTTCTCGAGCGTGCGGACGAGCGCGTCGCGTGCGGTCTCGAGGTCGCCGTCGACCGACGGCGGGGTTACTGTCGACTGCGACCTCGACCCGGCGCTCGAATCGGACGTCTCGGATCGCGGCTGACGGACCCCCTCGTCGGCTCGTCGCCGGCCGGCAGCGGTCGGTTCCCCGTTGGCGTCGGCCGCACGGCCAGCCTCGGAGTCGGCAGCGTCGACCGTGTCCGCGGTCGTCGCATCGGCCTTCGCAGGACGGTCGCGACCGTCGTCGGCCGGCTGGTCCGTCGCAGACTTCCCTGCAGCGGATTGGTCCGTCGCAGACTTCCCTGCAGCGGACTGTCCCGTAGTGGGCTGCTCCGCAGTCGACTGTTCCGTCGCGGGCTGTCCCGCCGTTGGCTGTTCGTCGGCCGGTTGCGCCTCGAGTCCCGTCCCCTCGACGGCGTCGGGATTGCCGTGACAGCTGGGGCAGAACGTGGTTCCCTCGTACTGGAAAAGCGGGTCGCCGCAGGTGCCACAGTGGGCGTTTGTCATCGTCGCGCCCTTGAGCAGTAGGTCGCTCATCCGCTGGGTCGCCTCGCGCTCTTCTTTGTCCTGCTCGTACTTCTCTCGAAGTTTCTCGCGCTCGGCTTCCTTGTCGAAGTCGCTCATATCCGTCGAGACGTTTCGAAGCGTCGAAAAAGCTGCGACAGCCGACCGTCACCGATTTGCGACGGGTTCGGTCACCGCTCGAGGGCCGATTCGACCGAATCGACGGCCGCTTCCGGCGACTCGACCGTCTCGAAAGCCATCCCGAAATCCGAGACGTCGTGCGTCTCGAGGCCGATAACGGGGCGGTCGTAGATGCCGGCGAAGCCGATCTCCGAAAGTGTGCCGACGCCGCCAGCGAGCGCGATTACTGCGTCGCCGTTCAGCGGGACGAGGGCGTTTCTGGCATGGCCGAGCCCGGTGGCAATTGGGTGATCGACGTAATCATTGGCGTGGCCGCGACACTCGCCGGGAAGGATCCCGATCGTCGTGCCGTCCGCGGCTTTCGCGCCGCGACAGACCGCTTCCATCGTGCCGTCGCGGCCGCCACAGACCACCGTATGGCCGCGGGCAGCGAGTTCGTGTCCGACCGCTTCCGCCCGAGCCGCCTGTTCGTCCGTGATCGTTCCGCCGCCGATGACGCTGACGCGCATGGGTGCGTTCCGCGAGCGACAGGCATGATCGGTTCGGTCTCGAGGCGATCGTGGCTCGCGGGAACGCGAAGTCAATCGGGAAATTTTCGAGGACAGCACGGTGGTTCGCGCCGGCCTGGTCGGCTCGATCGTCGGTAACTGCGGGACGGTCAGACGCGACGACAGCCGTCGATATCTACAGCAGCAGCACTGTTCGAACGCCATCGTCCGACGGATTTAACGTGTGGGATGGGGAAGCAATACGTGGTATGACGAAAGTTAGCGTGGTCGGCGCGGCCGGGACGGTCGGGGCCGCCGCAGGCTACAACATCGCGCTTCGGGACGTTGCGGACGAGCTCGTCTTCGTCGACATTCCGGACAAGGAAGACGACACGATCGGACAGGCCGCGGACGCCAATCACGGCGCGGCCTACGACTCGAACACGACGATCCGACAGGGCGACTACGAGGACACCGCCGGCTCGGACGTCGTCGTCATCACGGCGGGCATTCCGCGACAGCCGGGACAGACGCGGATCGACCTCGCGGGCGACAACGCGCCCATCATGGAGGATATCGGCTCCTCGCTGGCCGAACACAACGACGACTTCATCACCGTCACCACGTCGAACCCGGTCGACCTGCTCAATCGGCACCTCTACGAGACGGGCGAGCGCGCCCGCGAGAAGGTGATCGGCTTCGGCGGTCGGCTCGACTCCGCCCGCTTCCGCTACGTAATCTCCCAGCGCTTCGATGCGCCCGTCCAGAACGTCGAAGCGACGATCCTCGGCGAGCACGGCGACGCGCAGGTCCCCGTCTTCTCGAAGGTCCGCGTCGACGGCCGGGACCCCGAGTTCGACGAGGACGAGAAGGCGGAACTGCTCGAGGAGCTCCAGGCCTCGGCGATGAACGTCATCGAGAAGAAGGGCGCGACCGAGTGGGGCCCGGCGACCGGCGTCGGCCACATGGTCGAGGCCATCCTGCGCGACACCGGCGAGGTGCTCCCCGGCAGCGTCGCGCTCGAGGGCGAGTACGGCCACGAGGACACCGCCTTCGGCGTCCCCGTCAAGCTCGGCTCCGACGGCGTCGAGGAGATCATCGAGTGGGACCTCACCGAGTACGAGCGCAACCAGCTCGGCGAGGCCGCCGAGAAGCTGTCGGAGCAGTACGACGAGATCTCGTAAGCGACGGTCGTTCCCGGTCGGCTTTTTTCACGTCCGCTGCTCGAGCCGGCGTCATACGGGTTGCTGTCACTGTGTCCCGGTGCACCCGCATAGCTGGTCACGGATGCGCCTAGAGATGACTGACAGGAGTCCGGCTCAGGGAATTAGCTGCTCGCCGTCGTCGTCGTAGATCGTGATCGCGTCGACGGGGCAGGACCGGGCGGCGAACTTCGCGTCGAGTTCGGCGTCGTCGGGGACTTCGCGGACGAAGGTCCCGTCCTCGACCTCCTCGCTGTCCGTGAGGGTCGCCTTCCCCCTCGATTTGTCCTCCTCGAAGGCGTCCCACTCGGCAACGCACTGGAACATCCCGATACAGGTGTCCTCGTCGAACTCGACCTTCATGGGCGAGGGTTGGGCCGATCCCCGTAAATCGTTAGCGGTCGTCTACCGTGAGAGACGTTATACGGGACCAATTGTCAGCGGTGATTTACTATCCTCGGCCCCCTTGATTCGGGTATGAGCCAGGACCGGACCGGCTCGTCGGCAGCCGAGGAACGACGGCAGAGTGGGGCGGATCCGCTCGGCCGAGCAATGCTCGCTCACCACCGCGATACCCCGGGACAGCTGACCTATCGCGATGGGACGGAGCGACGGGACGGGAACGTCGCCGAGTTCTACTTCTCGAGCCCCGAGTCGTGGGATCGGGAAACGATCGACGGGCTCGAGCGCGTCGCCGACGCCGAGCCGGTCCTCGACGTGGGGTGTGGCGCAGGGAACCACCTCCTGTGGTGGGCCGATCGGGGCGTCGATGCGGTCGGCGTTGACGCGAGTCCAAATGCGGTCTTGGCCGCCCGCGAGCGGTGCGAGGTCCGTAGGACCTCGAGGCGGAGCGGCGAAGCCGCGGAGCGCGGCCTCGAGGACGTTCTCGTCGGCGACATGTTCGATCTGCCGGTGCCGACGGACGCGTTCGGGGCCGTCCACGTCGTCGGCACGCAGCTCGGCCTCGGCCGCTCGCTGGTCGGCGTCCGCGAACTGCTCGTCGAGTTCACCCGCGTCACCGACGACGGCGGAGTCGCGGTCGTCGATAACTACGATCCGACGCGACTGGACGAGGACTTCTTCGGCTACCGACCCGACCCTCGCGAGGGCATCGCTCACCGGTGTTTCCACCTCGAGTTCGAACGCGAGACGGACGACGGCGAGCCGCGCCGGGAGATCGGGCGGACGCTCCAGTTCCTGCTGTGCTCGCCCGCTCGGCTTCGAGAGGCGGTGATCGAAACGCCGTGGGACGTTTGCGGCGTGTCTCGGGGCGACGAGGCGGCTCACTACAGAGCGGTGCTCGAAAAGACCGGCTGACGAGGCGGTCGACTCGACCGTGACGAACGTGCGGTCGACAGTACTGCCGAGGGAACGCTTTTCCACGCAGTCGTGGAACGACGGGGTACGGGAGACGAAATGGTCGCACTGTCCGGTGCTGTCCTCGTCGGGACCGCGATCGTCACTTGTCTGTTCATGGCGTGGGTGCTGGGAGCCAACAGTAACTCGCCGCCGTTCGCACCCGCAATCGGCGCGAACGCCATCTCGACGATGCGGGCGGCGTTCGTCATCGGACTGCTCGCGGCCGCGGGGGCGCTCATGCAGGGTGGCAGCATCTCCGAGACCGTCGGTGGGGAGCTGATCGATGGCGTCACGATCACGCCGCTTGCGGCCACCGCAGGCCTGCTGACGGCGGCGTCGTTCATGGCGATCGGGATCTACACGCGGTATCCGATCCCCGCGGCGTTCGCGACGACGGGCGCGATGGTCGGCGTCGGCCTCTCGCTTGGCGGCGACCCGGCGATGGCCACCTACCGACGACTCGGGATCTTCTGGGCGCTGGTGCCGATCATGTCCGGCGGGCTGGCGTACGCGACGGCGACGGTCCTGCGGCGCGACGACGTTCCCGAGACGGTCGGGGTCCCGCTGCTCGCGGGGATCGTCGGCGCGATCGTCGCCAACGTCCGCCTCGGGGTGATCCCCGATCCGACGGCCGATCAGGGCACTCTCGCGAGTTTCGTCGCTCGACAGTTTGGCGGCGGGCCGACGCTCGCCGCCGGGATCGATCTCGGCACCGTCCTCATAACGATCGGAGTCGGGGCCTTGGCGTTCTACTGGGTTCGCGAGCGCGTCCGCGTCTCCGTCGAAAACGGCATCCGCTCGTTCCTGCTCGTCCTCGGCGGCATCGTCGCCTTCTCCTCGGGCGGCTCGCAGGTCGGGCTCGCGACCGGCCCCCTCGAGAACCTCTTTCGAGCCGAGCTCGGCCTGCCGGGAAGCCTCCTGCTCGCGATCGGCGCGGTCGGTATCCTCGCGGGGGCCTGGATGGGCGCGCCGCGGCTGTTGCAGGCGACCTCCCGGGAGTACGCCCAGCTCGGCGTGCGCCGATCGATCGCAGCGCTGGTGCCGGGCTTCATCATCGCCCAACTAGCGATCGCGCTCGGGATCCCCATCTCGCTGAACAACATCATCCTCTCGGGGGTCATCGGCGGCGGGCTGGCCGGCGGCTCAGCCGGCGTCTCGCGGCGCAAGATCGGCATCACGATAACCTTCTGGCTGGTGACGCTCGGGAGTTCGGTCGTCGTCGGCTACGGACTCTATCAACTGTTCGCGTGGGTCATCGGGAGCTGAGTCCCTGATAGCGTTGACAACTCGAGAAACCACTGAAATCCATCTTTTTTCGAGACGATCCGGCACCCGATTCCTCGCTCGAGAGGAGCCACTGACGGTCGCTGCGCGGTGCTTACTGCACGGCGGCCGCTCGACACTGGGTCGCACGACAGCCGTACGATCGGTTGAAAACCGTTTCAGTCGGGGCTAGAGCACCGTCACCGGTCGCGCGGTGCGTTCGACCACCGTGGCGGCGATGCCGCGGCCGAGAAACCGCCTGAGAAACCCCGTCGATCTGCTTCGGGAGCCGTAGATGACGACGTGATCGATTCCCTCCTCGGATGCGTACTGCGGGACGACGGTGCCGGGTCGTCCCTCGGCCGTCTCGATCCGGACGCGGTCCGCCGCCGCGGAACCGGTAAGATCGGAAGAGTCGATGGAACCGGCGACCGACTCGAGCAACTCCTCGGCGCTGGCTCGAGCCTGCGACGTGCGGTCCTCGCTTCGCTCCAAGACGCCGCCCTCGCTGAGCGGCGCGTCCAGCGGGGTTACGACCGCGAGCAGCGTGATCTCGGCGTCGGGGAACGTCTCGAGGGCGTACGCGAGCGCCTCGTCCTCCCGCGGACGGCCGAGCGTCGGGACGAGGACGCGATCGGGGGCGGACATACGGTTCCGTTCGGGAGCCACGGCCATCGATCTATCGCCGTCGAACGAGCGCTCTCTTCGCGGTGTGAATGGAGCAGTGGGTTTTGATGGGTATATGGGGAAGAAGTGTCCTGCTAGCGCGCCGACAGGGAATCGCCACGCCCTCCCCAGCCGATTCGTTCGTTCCCGATGGTCACTCACTCATCCCTCGCGCAGTATCGTCGACCGGCCTCACTCGTCGTTCGGCCGCCCGATAGCGCGCGCCACCGCACGCCGGGTGACCGGTCCGAAGTGAGACATGACTCAGCTGTACCGAACGCTCGAGGGAAGCACGGAGCCGCCAGCGATCGACACGGATCGAAAGGCGGACAAACGCATTGCTCGAGGATCCGAGCCCACGGCCCTCGAGACGATACTTTAAACCGCGGGACGCGCCAAGGAGAGGTAATGAATATCGAGGAGCTGACGGGGCTCCCGGCCGGTGCCGTCGACCACTTCCGGAGCGACGGCATCGAGGAGCTCTACCCGCCACAGGCCGAGGCGGTCGAGGCCGGCGCGACCGACGGCGAGAGCCTCGTGGCCGCGGTTCCCACCGCCAGCGGGAAGACGATGATCGCCGCGCTCTCGATGCTGTCGGCGGTCGAGCGCGGCGGGAAGGCGCTGTACATCGTCCCGCTGCGAGCGCTCGCCAGCGAGAAAAAAGAGGAGTTCGAAGCCTACGAGCGATTCGGCGTGACAACGGGTGTGACGACCGGCAACTACGAGAGCACCAGCGACTGGCTCTCGACGAAGGATATCATCGTCGCCACCAGCGAGAAGGTCGACTCGCTCGTGCGAAACGGGGCCGACTGGCTCTCGGATCTGACCTGCGTCGTCAGCGACGAGGTCCACCTCATCGACGACCGGAATCGGGGGCCGACGCTCGAGGTCACCCTCGCGAAGCTCCGAAAGCTCAATCCGCGCATGCAGGTCGTCGCGCTCTCGGCGACGGTCGGCAACGCCGACGAAATCGCCGACTGGCTCGACGCCGCGCTCGTGGACACCGACTGGCGGCCGATCGACCTCCAGATGGGCGTCCACTACGGCAACGCGCTGAACTTCGACGACGGCTCGACTCGTGAGGTGCCGGTCGAGGGCTCGGAGAAACAGGAGGCCGCGCTCGTCCGCGACATCCTGCGGGAGGGTGGCTCCTCGCTCGTGTTCGTCAACTCCCGCCGGAACGCCGAGGCCGCCGCGAGACGGCTGGGCGGCGTTTCGAAGCACGAACTGACCGGCGAGGAACGGGATGAGTTGGCCGAACTGGCCGACGACATCCGCGACGACAGCGACACCGAGACCAGCAAGGACCTGGCCGAGGCCGTCGAACGCGGCTCGGCCTTCCACCACGCCGGCCTCTCGAGCACCCAGCGGAGCATCGTCGAGGACGCCTTTCGCGACCGGCTCCTCAAGGTGATCTCGGCGACGCCGACGCTCGCAGCAGGGGTCAACACGCCCGCTCGACGGGTTATCGTCCGCGACTGGCGACGCTTCGACCCCAGCGCCGGCGGAATGGCACCCCTTGATGTCCTCGAGGTCCACCAGATGATGGGACGTGCGGGTCGGCCAGGGCTCGACCCCTACGGCGAGGCCGTCTTGCTCGCCAAGAGCCACGAGGAAAGCGAGGAGCTGTTCGACCGATACGTCTGGGCCGATCCCGAACCGGTGCGCTCGAAGCTGGCAGCTGAGCCCGCGCTGCGGACCCACGTCCTCGCGACCATCGCCTCCGGCTTCGCCCGAACGCGGGGTGGACTCCTCGAGTTCCTCGAAGCCACTCTCTACGCCAGCCAGTCGACCGAAGCCGGCCGGCTCGAGACGGTGACCGACACGGTGCTGGCGTACCTCGAGTCGAACGACTTTATCGAACGCGACGGTGGCAGTAACTCGGGCGGGGACGACGACGGCGACGACGGCGACGACGCAGCCGGCGCGTTCACCTCCGCGGCCGACCTCGCCGAGGAGAGTGGTCGGGACGAGTCGCTCGAGGCCACCAGTCTCGGCCACACCGTCTCCCGGCTCTACCTGGATCCGATGAGCGCCGCGACGATCGTCCACGGGCTCGAGCGGGCGAACGAGCGCCCGACCGCGCTTGGACTCTACCAGCTCGTTTCGCGGACGCCGGACATGTACGAGCTCTACCTCCGATCGGGCGAGGACGAGAAGTTCGGCGAACTCTACTACGAGCGCGAGGCCGAACTGCTGGGTGACGCGCCCAGCGAATTCGAGGAGGAGCGCTTCGAGGACTGGCTCTCCGCGCTCAAGACGGGGAAACTGCTCGAGGACTGGGCCGCGGAGACCGACGAGGAGCAGTTGACCGACCGGTACAAGATCGGCCCGGGCGACCTCCGCGGGAAGGTCGACACCGCCGAGTGGCTGCTCGGTGCGGCCGAGTCGCTCGCCGCGGAAATCGACAGCGAGTGGACCATCGCCGTCCGGGAGGCCCGCGCCCGCGTCGAACACGGCGTCGGCGAGGAGCTCCTCGAGCTCGTCTCGGTCGGCGGCGTCGGCCGGAAGCGCGCTCGACGGCTCTACGACGCGGGAATCGAGGAGCCCGCGGACCTGCGGACCGCGGACAAAGGCGTCGTTCTCCGCGTACTCAAGGGGAAGAAGACGGCCGAGACCATCCTCGAGAACGCCGGCCGAGAGGATCCCTCGATGGACGGCGTCGAGCCCGCCGAGTCGGGAGGTGGAGCGCCAATCGGTGACTCGAGCGGCGACGCGGACAGCGACGCGACGACGGCAGAGTCGGCGGATCCGGACGACAGTCAAGCGAGCCTGGGTGATTTCTGATGGAGCTACTCGAGTGCCGACTCGCGATTGACGATCTGGACTCGTTTGTAACCGAAATCGGCGCGATCGGGGATCGCCACGGCGTGACGATCCAAGCGTTCGATTCGCAGTATATCGCCGATCGTCCCCACCTCGAGCGGGCCGTCGAACTGGCCGATCGCGCCATCGAGCGCGGCGAGAACGTCGCCCGCGATCGCGCCGTCGAGATCCTGCTGTACGCCGCGGGCCGGCGGCAGATAGACCGGGCGCTCGAGATGGGCGTCGGCGAGGGAGACAATCGGGCAGTCGTCCTCGTCGATGGCGACGCCGTCGACGCGGAAGCGGACGCACTCGAGGCTCTCGAAGAACTGAACGCGTTCGTCGAACGGGAGCCGACGCTCGAGTCGCGAGACGAGGAGACGCTCTGTGAGTTCTTCGGAATTACTGACGCCGAACGCGGAGCCACCGACGCGCCGCTGTCGGCGCTGGTTGGCGAACGGGTCGCCCTGCTCGAAGTCGAGAAGTGAACCGACGAAAGACGAGGCGGAAAAAGGCGAGGCGACGAAAGATGAGCCGGTGACCGGCCGTCAGACGGGAGTCGACGGGTGATAGTCGACGCCACGCTCTTGTGCGATCCGCTGGACGTCTAGCTATGGCCACCCTCGAGGACCCAATCGAGATCGGCGATCTCACGATCTCCAACCGGCTCTACCGCGCGCCGCTGCTCGAGTGTGCAGGCAACGGCCCCGATGCGGTCGAGGCGTTGATCAACGACCTCGAGCCCGCGGCGGCGTCGGGCGTCGGACTCATCTGTCAGGGCGCGACGATCGTCCGCGGCGAGGGCGGCTGTGCCGCGCCGGGAATGACCCGCGTCCACGACGCTGAGTTCGTCGAGGGACTGGCGCGACTGACCGATCGGATCCACGACCACGGGAGCCGGATCTTCATCCAGCTCGAGCACGGCGGGCTCCGAAGTATGGA
This sequence comes from Natrinema sp. CBA1119, assembly GCF_002572525.1. Classification (NCBI taxonomy): domain Archaea; kingdom Methanobacteriati; phylum Methanobacteriota; class Halobacteria; order Halobacteriales; family Natrialbaceae; genus Natrinema; species Natrinema thermophila. The sequence continues at coordinate 1,481,294 of NZ_PDBS01000001.1, forward strand.
GACCTGGCACGCCGAGTATCGCCGGGAACATCCCGACCTCGAACAACTCGCCGTCTCGGAACCGCCGTGGCAGTTGCGGCTGCTCGATCGGCTGGGATTCCTCGAGTACGATCCGCACGTCCTCACGACTGACGAGGTGTACGATCTCGCCGCTGATTTCGGCCGCACGGCGGCTCGAGCCGCCGACGCCGGCTACGACGGGATTCACCTCGCCGGCGCGAACATGGGGATCGTCCAGCAGTTCTGCTCGCCCTTCTACAACCGACGGGACGACGAGTTCGGCGGCTCGCCCGAGGCCCGCCTCGAGTTCCTGGCGGTCGTCCACGACGAGATCCGCGAACGAGCGGGGGACATCCCCCTGATGACGAAGGTGCCGGCCGAGACGCCCGCGCCACCGTCGCCGCTCGTTCGGCGGAAACTCTCGCTCGCAGACGGGGTCGAAATCGCCCGCCGACTCGAGCGGATCGGCTACGACGCGGTCGTCCCGGTCCAGACGTCGGTCATCTGGGATATGAGTATCGTCCGCGGGGAGTACCCCGAGCGAGCGTGGGCCAACGAGGCGCTTCGCGAGGAGTACGACGCGGCCTTCGGCGGGTCAGGACGACGGCGGCTCGTCGCCCTGGCGAACCGCGTGCAGTCGCTCCAGTACAATTTCGAACCCGCGTGGAACGAGGACTTCTGTCGACGCGTGCGCGATCAACTATCGATTCCCGTGCTCGCAGAGGGCGGGATCCGCGAGCGGGGCGAGATTGATCGGTTGCTCGGCTCGAGCGAGCAGAGCGGGGCAGAAGGCACAGACGCCAACGACGCACCACCCGCCTGTGACATAGTCGGCATGGCGCGCCCCTTCTACGCCGAGCCTCAGTTAGGGGCGCGGCTGCTCGAGACCGAGTCGGGCGACGAGGGGGCGCGCGTGCTCTGTGAGAGCTGCAACAACTGTACGGTCCCGCAGGCGACGGGTGCCCCGGGAATCTGCCGGACGCCCGATGTCGTTCGGAGACGAGGGGAACTCGAGCGAGAGGGAGCCTACGAACGGACCGAGGGAGACTGATTCAGGCCGTGACGGTGTCGCTCGTTAGTTCCGCGAGCGTTCCCTCGGTCGTGTAGTCGGGCGCTTTGACTTCGAACCGGGAGTCGGTCGAGCCCGCAAAGTAGAGCTGCAGCGTATACGAGCCGTCGTCGGCGATCGGTGCCGCTTCGCGACGGTCTACGCCGACTTGCTCGAGCATGACATCCTGACCGGCGTACTGGGAACCTGTCGTTCCGCTGATCTCGTAGCGCTGGCGCTGAGCTTGGACGTTGGAACCGGCGACTGGATAGTCGTTGTTCACCCAGCCGTCGAGTCCTTCATCGATCGCGTACGTGTCTTCGTACCCCGCATCGATCAGCGCGGCGGCGCGCTGGGAGGAGAGATGGTGTGGGCAGCGACAGTAGGTGACGATCTGCGTGTCAGTCGACCACTCTTCGACGGGGTCATCAGCGGTCCCGTTCGGTGCAGGCGAAAAGACGGCATCCGCGATCCGGAGTGCGTCGTACTGGGCGCGCCCACGCGAGTCGACGATCCGTGCCTCGTCGTCTTCGTACCACTCGTAGACATCCTTAACCGGTGCGAGCGGAACGTCAATACCGTTGACCGTGTTCGTCGCGTACCCATCGCCGCCACCGAGACAACCAGCCACTCCGCCGATCGCTGCTGTCCCGCCAACAGCGAGGAACGTCCGTCGGTTCATGCTGGATAGATAGCGAGGACAGAGAGATATGGCTTCTGGTGACGTAGCAGTTACCGCGAGACCCCTTCGTTTCAACTGGAGACCAAGGGACAGGTGTATGAAAGTGCTCGAGTCGAAACGGCAGAGAAGTAGTCCATGCTGGATTCGAACCAGCGTCGAAGCCCCCAGAAGGCTTCAGGATTGGCCACTACCCTAATGGACTTGACATGTTTCGCCGGGTCGGCTTTCGACGAGGTATTACAGCATAGTTGGCTTCCGTATTAGAGTGTTACGAACTCAGGCGGTCAGCACTGAGTCGTGGTGTTCCAGTCGATGACAATTCGCACAGAGGACGATGCAGCGCTCGATCTCCTTGCGAATACTCGCCCTCGAGTGACCATTGGCAACCATCGTCGCGATGCTGTGTTCTTTCTCGTCTGGGTGATGGAAATCCAAGCAAGGCGGTCTATCTTCATCGCACCGGACACACTCGCAGTGGCGATTCTTGTACGAATAGAGCCACTGACGGATCTCCGCCCGGCGACGATCCTTTCGCTCGATGCGTTCCTCTCGGTTCTTGTAATACCAACGCTGTTGGCCCGTCAGTTCCTGCCACTCGACGCCATCCGGAATATCGACCCAATCCGGTTTCGGCTGAACGGGCTGTCCGCCCGTCACACACGGATCAAAGGTCTCTAATCCCGCACGCTCTTTCGCCGCGTTCCACCCGTTCAATATTTCCATAATCGTCGCAGAAGCCGGCGTCAGCCCCAACTCCTCGTACTGCGCCTTCGTCGGTGACTCACCAAGTTGCTCAGCCGCCCGCTGCAGCGCCTCGAGACACTCCTTCTCCGTCGTCACACCACCGTTCGCCGCGCCTTCCAATATAAACCCTCGCGAGCGCGTTCGGAAGCGGCACCGATGAAGACGAGCTACGAGCGCGAACCGACATCCCTTTTCCCTTCTCTCGCGCACGCTCGAGTATGTACGTCGGACGATTCGTCGTCGTCGGTCCCGAAGTCGGCGCGTACCGCGTCTCGTCGCGGTCGTTCCCGAACCGAGAGATAACCGCTCGAGACGAGGCGCTCACCGTCGGTCCCACCGAGGACGCCCCGGAAACGGACAACCCGTACGTCTCGTACAACTGTCTTCGAGTAGTCGAGACGCCGACGGGCGAGACGGCCGCCTTCGGCAACGGCTCGCACGTCGATCCGATCGCGGAGAAACTCGAGGTGGGCTATCCCGCCCGCGACGCGCTGGCGGAGAGCCTGCTGGCGCTGGACTACGAGAAGGATGACTACGACACGCCTCGAATCGCGGCGACGATCGGTGGCGACGGCGAGGCGCTGATCGGGACGGTTCGGAAAGACGCGCTGCTCGTCGAGACCGTCGACGAGCCGACGCTGGTTGCGACCTACGAGAAGAATGGCCCCGAACCGATCGATCTCGAGGCGGGGAGTGCCGAAGCGGCCGCGAGCGAGGTCTACGACCTCGAGTTCGAGCACGCGGTCTGTGCGGCCGGCGTGGCTCGGACCGATAGCGGGTTCGAGACGGCGATCGAGAACGGCGACTGATCGACGCGGAACGGAACTGCTCGAGGGTCGATTTCGGTCGTTCGATAGACGTGTGAATGGTGCAGTGGGTTCTGATGGGAATGCGTGTGAGGAAGTGCCCTGCTCTCGTGGCAACACGGAATCGCCACGCCCTCCCCAACCGATTTCTGCTCACGGGCGCGCAGCGCCCGTCTGCTCACGGCGGCTCCGCCGCCGTTCGCATGGTATGCGAGACCACCGGTCTCGCACTATTCGCATGGTTCGCGGGACCGGAGGTCCCGCGCTAACGCTCACTCCTTGCAGTCGTTCGCTCATCCCTCGCGCAATGTCGTCAGCCGCCCTCACTTTCGTTCGGTCGGCTTCAAGCGCGCGCCATCCGCACCCCGGTTTGCCAGCCCGAAGTAAAACGTAGTTTCACTCCATTGAACAGTTTCTGCGTCCCCTCCCGGCCAACCTACAAACACCTCGCGACTGTTATGTCCGAGCATGAAGGCCGGACTCATCTCGGACGTCCACGGCAACCGGGTCGCACTGGAGGCCGTCCTCGAGGACATGCCTCCGGTCGACCACCTCCTCTGTGCCGGCGACGTGGTCGGCTACAATCCCTGGCCGGCTGACTGCGTCGACGAGTTGCGAGCGCGGGACGTGCCGACGGTGATGGGAAATCACGACGCCGCCGTCGCCGGGGATGCACCCTTTCGGTTCAACGGGATGGCCCGTGCAGGCGTCGAATACGCCAAACGGGAGCTGTCGGACGATCAACTCGAGTGGCTCACCGACCTTCCGGACGAACGCCTCGCATGCGACGGGCGAGTGAAACTCGTCCACGGACATCCGGACGATCCCGACCGGTACACACGGTACACGTATCCGAGGGACTTCTCGCCGCGACTGCTCGGCGACGAGGATGTCCTGGTGCTCGGCCACACCCACGTGCAGGGCGTCGAACGGTTCGCGGAGGGGATCGTCGTCAATCCCGGCAGCGTCGGCCAGCCCCGCGACGGCGATCCGCGGGCGGGCTACGCGGTGCTCGACCTCGACGCGTTGACCGTCGAGACCCACCGCGTCGAGTACGACATCGATGCGGTACAGGAGGCAGTCGACGAAGCCGGATTGCCCGATCGAATCGGAACGCGGCTGGCTCGCGGCGAGTGAGCCGGGAAGGGACGGAAACGAATCCTTTTACACTGTCCCCACAGCTACGGTCGGATATGGTATTCACCGGCCCACCCGTGCGTACCGAGCGGAACCACCCTCGCGGCGCCGCGGGCCGGTGTTGTCGCTCACCCCGTCTAAGCGCAGTTCGACGGCGTCGTGTCGCGATCGCTCCGTCGGCTCTCGAGGTGAACGATGGTCCGACGAATTCGTGAGGACGTTCGCGCGATGGCCACGCGCGACCCCGCCGCGACGGGCTACCTCGAGGTCCTGCTCTGTTATCCCGGGCTGCACGCCGTCTGGGCGCACCTGCTGCTTCATCGGCTCTGGAACGCCGGTTTTCAACTCACCGCACGGCTGCTGTCCAACATCGTCCGCCTGCTAACCGGCGTCGAAATCCACCCGGGTGCGGAGATCGGCCGGCGAGTCACGATCGATCACGGAATGGGCGTGGTGATCGGCGAAACCGCCGAGATCGGTGACAACGTCCACATGTACCACGGCGTCACGCTCGGCGGCGACACGAACGAACCGGTCAAGCGCCATCCGACGGTCGAGGAGGGCGCACAGCTCGGTGCCAACGCGACACTCCTAGGGGACATCACGATCGGCGAGGACGCGGCCGTCGGCGCCGGCTCGGTCGTCACGAGCGACGTCGAGCCGGGCGCGACTGTCGTCGGCGTTCCCGCGGATCGAGTCGAGTGATCGACACCAGTCGAGAGCGCCGGATTATCGCTGTTGTTCGCTGCTCACTGCACCGTCCGCACCCGCCGGCTTCTTGACGCCGAAACGCCCGCCTCGATTTTTCCAGGAGGACAACGAGACGAAACTTCATGCGTCGGTTACCCACGCGTCTCACCATCCCGCGATGATCGATACGACTGGCGACGGCCTCACCGACGCTCAACAGCTCGAGGGCTGGGAGATCGAAGTCGTCGACGATTCGTCCGAGGCCCAGGAGTTGATGGAAGTCGCCGTCGATCCCGACGACCCCCGTGACGCCTCGTCGTTCTTCTCGACTCGAGATGTCTCCGCCGATCCGTTACTCGACGATACCGACGGCGAAGGTCTCCCCGACGCCGTCGAGTTCGAACTCGGAACGGATCCCGAGCAGATCGACACGACTAGCTTCGGTGACATCGCCCTTACCGGCGACGGCATTCCCGACGACGAGGCCCTCGAGGATCCCGACAAAGACCCCACCATCTTCAGTACGTCACCACCGGAAATCTACCTGAAGGATTTCGATAGCCACTGGACACTGGGTAAGTGGGGGGATGCGAGCGAGATGGGATCGAACTACCGGACTGCGAGTACGACCGCCCCGGTTACGAGTTCGTCTTCGAAATCTGCGTCGAGGACCCACACGGAGTGAGCTACGTCGAACTCGAACAGACGGGAGTAACGGAGTTCTCTGACACGTATTCCACCCAGTACGGCATCGAACCAACCGAAGTCGAAGAGAAGATCGACTTCTATGCCGAAGGCGAAAAAGTCCTCTCGGACTTCCGCGGCGCCAATACCGTAGTCACGGCCGAAGACAAATACGGAAATCGCGGTTCGACAACGGTCGCCAGCAAACGATCGATCGGCGGCCACCTGGCCGGAGAATTCGACTGGGCAGACCAGAGCGACCTCGGTACGTTCTCGGGGTTCACGCACGCCGCCGCGGAACTCCCGGATTTCGTTCGCTTGCTCTTCAACGATCCCCGGGAGATCGGCGAGGCAATCGCCGAATTCAGCCAAGAGTACGTGACGGTGCAGCAAGATCCCACCAGACACGAGAGCCAACTCTGGATGGAGATGGTTCGCGGGATGGCCGCGGATACCCACCGCACGCAAGACACGGACAACCCTCATCGTACACCGGAAGACACTGCGAGTGAAGCCGCCGAGTACTGTCTCGAACAGTACGCCGACTCCTCCCGCTCGTCGTCGGACTACTGTCAGTTCGCCTCGGGCTGGTACCAGGGCTACAGCACCTATCTCGTCCTCGAGACGGTCGTCGGGTCCAAGGGGACGCTGAAAGGCGTCTCGAGTACGGGCGATCTCCGGAAAGCGCTCGACGACGCCGGCGACGTCATCGATTCGGGGGCGGGTCTCAGACGGGTCGATACGATCAACACGAAGACCGGGAAAGTCACTCACCGAATCGTCGCAGACGGCGGTAGTCCGGACATCGATGCACCGGCCGTTCGTCGCCAGCTTCGAGAGGAGCACGGGATGGAAACTGCCGGGAGTATCGACCACGCGCTCGGTCAACTCGAGGGGCTACGCCACCTCGAGGACCTCTCCTCGAGCGAGCAGGCAGCGCTGGCGGCGCGGCTCTCGCGGAGTTCCGACTCGAGTGTGGCACGTACGTTCGTCACCGAGTTAGACGACGTTCGGTACCTCCTCGAGAAGACAAACGTCGCCAACACCACATGGGCAGAAACGTATTGCGATACGAAGGGGCCGACAACCCGAATCAGCGGCTTCCGGAAGCAAAGAAAGTCGTCATCAAAACCAGTTCAATCGCCGAAGAGAGCATTCAGACTGGCGAAGAACTGTTGGACCGAATCGAAGCACGTAATCCCGAACTGACCGATCACAGCGACATTCATCTACTACGCTCAAACATCGATGAAGCCAGAGCGGTCGCCAATCGAATCTAACGAAAGACACCTCTATCGAGTCGGACCTTACGGTATAGAGACAGTATCGAGGGGGGTCTCGGCGACCGTAACGCTCACACCAGCGGCGCGACCAGTTCCTCGCCGGCCTCGAGTAGTTCCTGGACCCGATCCTCGTCCGATGCCTCGGCGTAGACCCGCAGGACGGGTTCGGTCCCACTCGGACGAACGAGCAACCACGAGCCGTCGGCCAGTTGCAGTTTGAAGCCGTCAGCCGTGTTGACGCCCTCGATGTCGGTCCCCGCGACCGCGTCGGGAATCTCGGCCTCGAGCGCCGCGAGAACCCGTTCTTTCTCGTCGTCGGGACAGGCCACGCTGATCTTGTCCTGAACGACCGTCCCGTGTTCGGAGAGCAGCCGATCGACCCGCTCGTCCAACGGTTCCGCGGCGTGCATCGCACTCGCAAGCAGCGCCATGAGGACGCCATCCTTCTCGCGGACGTGCCCGCGGACGGTGAACCCGCCGGACTCCTCGCCCCCGACGAGGGCGTCGTGTTCGCCCATCGCCTCGGCGACCCACTTGAAGCCGACCGGGACCTCGTGGACGGTCTCGCCGTGGGCCTCCGCGACCCGGTCGATCAGGTAGGTCGTCGAGACGGTCCGGACGACCGAGCCCGACTCCGTCTCGAGCAGGTAGTCGTAGAGCGCGCCGAAAAACAGGTTCTCGTCGAGATAGCCGCGTTCGGGCGTGACAACGGCGATACGGTCGGCGTCGCCGTCGTTGGCGATCCCGAGGTCGACATCGCTTTCGTCGTCCGTCACGGCCGCGATCAGGTCCCCAAGGTTCTCTGCGGCGGGTTCGGGCGAGCCACCGCCGAACTCGGGGTCGCGCTCGCAACGAGAGCGCTCGAGGGAGGCCCCGGCGCGCTCGAGCAGGGCGTCGGTCGTATCGCGACCGCTGCCGTGCATCGCGTCGTAGGCGACGGTCAGCTCCGAGAGATCAGTGGTACCAGTGATCGACTCGACCAGCTCGAGGGCGGTATCGGCGTGAGGTTCGGCGAAGTCGACCTCGCGTGCCGTCCCGTGTTCGTCCTCGGGAAGCGACTCGGGCTCAGCGAGTCGCTCCGCGATGGCGTCGGTGACGGCGGGCAGGGCCGGCGCGCCGTCCTCGGGAATGAACTTGACGCCGTTGTACTCCGGCGGATTGTGCGAGGCCGTAATGACCAACCCACCCGCAAGGTCGCGGTCGACGATCGCGTAGGCGACGAGCGGCGTCGGCCGATCCCGGTCGGCGAGCAACACGTCGAACCCGTTCGCACACAGCACTCGCGACAGCTCCTCGGCAAACCCGCGCGAGGTCTCCCGGGCGTCGTACCCGATCGCGACCGGCCCCGCTATCCCCTCGTCGGTTAGATAGGTGGCGACCGCCTGCCCCACCATCCGAACCCGCGGGGCCGTGAACTCCTCGAGCGTCGCCCGCCAGCCGTCGGTGCCGAAACTGATCGTCTCCATGGTGCGGTGGTCGACAGCCGGTGCGAAAAAAGCGACGGCACGGGCCGGCGAGCGCGACTCGCGACGACCGGAATCGAACGAGGGGGCCGGGTCAGGCGTCGACGTCGGCGAGGCGCTGTTCGAAGAGCCGTTCGCCGGTCTCCTCGCAGGTGACCGCGACGACCTCGTGTGACGTACAGCAGGATTCGACGACCTCCTCGCCCATCCGCACGTCGCCGCCGGACGGACAGGTCTCGAGGAACATCCGGAGGCCGTTGAGCACCTCGCCTCTCGTCTCGGGGGGGTAAGTAGCCCAGTCAGAAACCCACGGCTCGAGGGCGCGGCTCGCCGCGATATCGGCCAGCAAGGCGGCCCGCGAGGGCCAGCGACCCGCGGCACCGGACTGGGAGCGCAGCGACCACGACTCGCTCTGTTCGTTGAGCTCGAACTCGTCGGGATCAGCGTCGAAGCCGAACGCGTCGACGGCCGCCGCGGCGTCGATGCCCGACTCGTCGAGGGCGTCGATTTCGTCGAACCAGTCCGCCTCGAAGTCGGCGGTGAGACAGAGGTCGTCCCGATCGTCACAGGGCTCGAGGATATCGTGCTCGAGGAACAGCGTCTCGAGATCGACGGGGGTCGGTTCCTCCTCGGGTGCAGTCGATTCGCCGGCGGTGGCGCCAGCGTCGTCGGTGTCGAGTGCCTCGGCCTCGTCGAAGCTGGTCACGTCCCCGGTGTCGGCCGCGGGGTCGACGCCTCCGAGACCGCTGGCTACGTCCGGTTCGGGTTCCTTGCCGAACCAGCGCAGGACTTCGGGCGGGAGATATCGCTTGGTGAGCGCCGGCGTTCCGGGGACGAGATATCCCCGAAGATAGATCAATGCCACCGAAACGCCGACGGCGAGGAGACCGCCGAGGCGGGATTTCCGCGCGATGACGGAACCGAGTACCGCCGCGATGACCAGATTCAGGACGGTGCACGGTTCGCATCGGTTCTCACCGGTGTATTCGGGCTGTCTGAGATCGTCGACGACATCGATTTGCATCTCGAGAGAACGATTATTCTCTCGACACATCTATTTTTCGGATAGTGTGTTCGGGATAATAGGGAAGACGGGGATGCGCTCACGGCTTCGGGAGCGCCAAAGCGTTGCCCGGCGACTGGAAGAGCAACGAACCGCTGGCTACCGACCGCCTCGAGCGGCCGGTTCTCAATCGAGGCCGACGAGACGTTCCTTCGCCGCGCGGCGCAGTTGCTTGATCTCGTACTCGCGGGACATCGCGGCCGACTTCGAGTCGAACCGCTCGTGGTAGCGGAGTTCGACCGGCGTTCGTCCGCGAGTGTACTTCGCTCCCTCGCCGGCATCGTGTTCGGCGACGCGGCGCTCGAGGTCGGTCGTGTAGCCGGTGTAGAGCGATCCGTCGGCACACTCGAGTACGTAGACGACGTGATCGGCCATCGCTCGTGGCCAGGCGGGGGAGCGTAAAAAGCGTCCGGTCCGGTGGGGGCGCGTGGTCGTTGCTCGTGTGGTCGTCGATCGCGATGGTCAGGTGCCGCGAGCGCGCTCTTTCGCGGCTTCCGCGATTCCAGCGTTGGCCGAACAGCTCACACACGCGTGGATCTCGCCGTGTTCGTCGGCGAAGACGCGTGCGAACCGTTCGGAGACGTGCGCGCCGCAGTGGTCACACTTGGGCATTGGTCACACCGGCCGAAGCCGGTACTCGAACGTACCGGGTGAACGGTTAAATATCCTTCCCCATACACTGTGTGAGTTTTCGGTAGTGGAAACTATTTTTCCGTAACTAGGTGTGCATGTCAGTCACGAGCGGCATCAATCGCCCGTGCAATCAGGGTCGCCTGGGCCCCGGCGACGAACCCCGCGTCGATGTTGACGACCGACAGCACGGTACACGACTGGAGCATCCCGGCGAGCGCCGCCTCGCCGTCCCCGGCGTGACCGTAGCCGCTCGAGACCGGAACGCCGATGACCGGGGTGTCGACGAGGCCGGCGACGACGGTCGGTAGCGCCCCCTCCCGGCCGGCAGCGATGACCAACACGTCCGCCTCGCGGAATCGATCGAGCTGGTCGAGCGTCCGGGTAAGCGCTGCGACGCCGATATCGTCGACCCGGTCGACCGTCGCACCGGCGTCCAGACAGACGAGTTCCGCCTCGTCGGCGACCGGTCCATCGACAGTCCCACCGGTCGCGATCCCGACCGTCGCGTCGAGCGACGGCGGGTCGTACGCCGGCGTCGTTACTCGGACCGCCCCGCTTCGCCGGTCGATCGTCGCCGCCGGAACTGTCTCGTCGAGGTGGGCTTCGAGTCGCTCGAACTGTTCGTCGGAGACGCGCGTGAGCAGCGCCCGCCCCGTCGTCTCGAGCGCGGTTTCAGCCAGTGCAACGATCTGTGTGGTGGTCTTCCCCGTTGCGAAAATCGCCTCCGGGACCCCGCGACGCCGGTCGCGGGCCGCATCGAATCGGCCCGCCTCGCCGATGACGTATCCTCTGAGTTCGGCTTCGGCTGCCGCCGGCGACAGCGAGCCGTCGGCGACGGCCTCGAGCAGTTCACGCATACTCGCCCTCCGCGACCGACGTACTCGAATCCGTCGGCCCGGTCTCGAGACGGAACGGGACCGGCGGTCCCCCAGTCGCTGAACGTGCGCGCGAGCCCCGGAGGGCCGCGCGCGAGCCGGATCCACCGGTTCGAGAGCGGCGAAAACCGGCTCCGCCACTCATCAAACATATACTTTCCGGTGGATCGGGTCGTCGAAACGGGCGAATCAACCGCTGCAACCCCCGTATTTCCGTCGCTAAGCAGAATCCTTATATGGGGTAATGCGAAACGAATACATCGTATGGCAGACCTTATCGTCAAAGCCGCCGTTAAGGAAGCGCTCGATGACAAAAACGTCGCCTCGGATTTCTACGACGCACTCGACGAGGAAGTCTCGGAACTGCTCGACGACGCCGCCCGCCGCGCAGAGGCGAACGACCGGAAGACGGTCCAGCCCCGCGACCTGTAAGGCGCGCTATCTGAGCGATTTTTTGCGGACGCAAACCGACGTAGCGTAGCCGCCGAACCGATCGCCGGGCCGGTCTCCGTTCGGTTACCTTCGGCTCGCCGGCTCGAGTTTTTTGCCCCCCGACGTGGTACGAGCGGGACATGCTACGGAGACTCTTGATCGCCTTCGGACTCGTCGAGATCGTCATGCCGGAGCCAATCATCGAAATCTGCGAGCGGATCGGCCTGCGAAACCCCGCTGCGACCCAGCGGCGACCGCTGGCGCTGACGGGCGCTCGACTCGAGGGACTGCTCTTCGTCTGGCTGCTCGGCCGCGGTCGCGAGGGATCGACGCTGGTCACTGCGGGACTTGGACTCGCCGGGCTGGCGCTCGTGCTCGTCCCGCGACCGATCATCACGCTCAGTCAGCACTTCGTCTACGCCAACACCGACGACCTCGAGGTACGGCCCTGGGTGAAGCCCGCGGCGCGCCTGCTCGGCGTGCTCTACCTGACCGTCACGCTGCTCTCCCGGAGCACGGGCGAGGGGACGACGAGCGACGAGACGCGCGACGAATCGGAGCAGTCGTCGCCTCGGCTTCGTCTCCGCTCGAGGTAACGGCTGAAACATCGATACGGAACCGATGCGAACTACGACACGAACACTGGAATGGGGTTCGGCCTGCTCGAGGTGATCGCGCCCGACCGGGTCATCGAATTCGGTGAACGACTCGCGTTCGAGGCCCCCGATCGGGGCGGATTACGACCGTGGACGGTCCCGATCGCGCGACTCGAGGGGCTGGCGTTCGTCTGGCTCCTCCACCGAGACGATGGGCTGCCGGCGGGCCTCGAGACGGGGATCGTCATCGGCGGCTGTCTCATGGCGTTGCTCCCGCGGACGGTCGTCGACTGGGGGCTTGGAGCGGCCTACGAAAACCCCGACGACCTCGAGCTGAAGGGCTGGGTGATACCTGCGACCCGTCTTCTCGGGGCCGTCTACCTGCTCGCCGTACTGTTCTCGCGGCCGGTCGATGCGCCACGCGACGCGGCGGGTGACTATCCGGAGCCGACGGAGTGAGAAACGGCTCAACAGCCCCCGCGTCAGTAGCGCCGTACCTCGACGCCCCCCTCGGTACCGACGTAGGTCGCGTCGGCCAGTCCGACGAACAGGCCGTGTTCCACGACGCCCGGAATTTTCGAAAGTCGCGTCGCCAGCGCGTCGGGATCGTCGATCGAGCCGAACGCGCAGTCGAGTAGCAGATTCCCGTTGTCGGTCACGACCGGGCCGTCCTTTCGCTCGGCGTCCCGGAGCGTCGGCTCGCCGTCCAGTTCCCGGATCCGCTCGGCGACGACCGTGTGGGCATCGGGACGGACTTCGAGTGGGACCGGCCGCTCGAGGCGATCGGTCAGCTTCGAGGGATCCGCGACGACGAGGAATCGGTCCGCGGCCGTATCGACGAGTTTCTCGCGCGCGTGTGCTCCACCGCCGCCCTTGATGAGCGCGCCGCGGGCCGGAGCATCGGGGTCGTCGACCACCTGATCCGCGCCGTCGATCGCGAGGTCGACGGCGTCGACCGCGTCGAGTTCCGTCAGCGGAATCCCGACCTCGAGGGCCAGTTCGCGGGACTGGAAGGAAGTCGGAATCCCGCGGATCTCGAGGCCGTCGTCGACGGCGCGACCGAGCGCCCGGATCGCGTGAGCGGTCGTCGAGCCGGTGCCGAGCCCGACGACGGATCCGGCTTCGGCTTCCTCGGCCGCACGTTCGCCGGCCCGTCGTTTCGCTGCGGTGGAGCCACCCTCCGTCTTCATGGCTATGCAAGCGAGCGGCGACGGGAAAAACGTTGTAGCTCGGCGGCGTCGATCAGAGGTCGACGCGGTCGAACCGCCAGAGCCCGAATCCGAGCGGGATGAGTGCCCAGATCGTCAGCAGGACGAAACCGAACCACGGCTCGGCGAGGAGCGGGAGCGTTCCGTCGGTCAATCCCGCGGTCTCGTAGGTGCTGGCAACCGTGAACTGATTGTCACTGAGCACGGCGGCGATCGCGGAGCCGTAGGCGGCGTCGGGCGTCAACGAGTTCATCGCGAGGAACCAGTCGGGAAACGTGTCGGGGAAGAACTCGCCTTCGATGACGTAGAGCAGCGCCTGCGCGAGGAAGCTCCAGAGGAACCAGAACAGCACGACCAGTCCGAACGCACCGATCGCGGCTTTGGTCGTCGACCGCGTCATCGAGGAGATTCCGACGCCGATACAGACGTAGACGAACCCGAACAGCACCGTCACCAGCGTGAAGGTGACGTAATCGACGATCGAGACCTGACCGATGAAGGCGACGAGTCCGATCAGGCCGACGCCGAAGCCGATCAGGATCGAGACGGCCACCACCGCCGTTCGACCGAGTACCTTCCCCAAGACGATGTCACGGCGACGGTGTGGCAGTCCGAGGAGGAACTTCAGACTCCCGCTCTCTCGCTCGCCGGCGATCGCGCCGTAGCCGACGACCAGGGCGATGACGGGCACGAGAAAGCTCGCCGGCGTCTGCAACGCGAGGATCAGATCGATCGTCGTGTCGCCGCCACCCGAGTCGAACAGCCCCGATAGCCGCGACGCGAGGAACGCGCCACCGGCGGTAAACAGAGCGAAGACGGCAATGAGACCGAGCAGCACGCGAGATCGCATGGCGTCGCGAAAATCCTTCTTCGCGACGACGATCGAACTCACTGTACCACCCCCGTACTACCGGCCGAATCGGACGTGTAAGCCATGAACAGGTCCTCGAGCGAGGACTCGTCGGTTTCGAAGTCCTCGACGGTCACGCCGTACTCCTCGATGGTGTGCAACACGGTCGTCTTCGCCCGGTCCTCGCAGGCGACGACGATGGTTCGGCCCTCGGGCGTCACCGACGAGACGCCGTCGACCGATTCGACCGCCTCGAGCGCGGCTGAGGAGTCGTCCGGGACGCGGTCGAGGATCACGCGAAGCCGGGTCTCGTTCGGCATGGCGTCGCGGAGCCCGTCGACGGTGTCTTCGGCGATCAGATCGCCGTCCCGGAGGATGCCGACGCGGTCGCAGACCGCTTCGACCTGACCGAGAACGTGCGAGGAGAAGAAGACGGTCGCGCCGCGGGCGTTCTCCTCGCGGATGATCTCGCGCATCTGTCGAGCGCCGTTGGGATCGAGTCCCGTCGACGGCTCGTCGAGGATCAGCAGGTCCGGCTCGCCGACCAGCGCCGTCGCGAGCATGAGCCGCTGGGCCATCCCCTTCGAGTAGCCGCCGGCCTTCCGATCGGCATCGTCGCTCGACAGTCCGACTCGCTCGATGAGTTCGTCGGGGTCGTCGTCGGCTCGTTTCGATTCGATCGCGAACTCGACGTGCTGACGGCCGGTCAGCCGGTCGTACAGTTCGGCCCCTTCGGGGAGGATGCCGGTCCGCTCGCGGATCTCGAGGCTGTCCGACTGGGCATCCAGGTCGAACACGCGCACCTCGCCCTGGGTCGGCCGAATGAAATCGAGCACGAGGTTGATCGTCGTCGACTTTCCCGCGCCGTTCGGGCCGAGGAAGCCGTAGATCTCGCCGCGTTCGACGGTGAGATCCAGTCCCTCGAGGGCCGTTTCGGTACCGTACCGCTTCGTCACATCCGAGATGTCGATGGAGGGCACTGTTTAAGTATCGTAGTTTTTCGAAGTACAAATAGGTTGTCTCATCAGCCCGGGAAGCGGCGACGCGAGAGGGCGTTCCGGTACCTGCACCCTCAGCCTTCGATGAACAGCGATGCGACTGACAGCCGGCCGTACTCGCCGCTGGTATCGCGGCGACCCGTCGTGCTGTCAATGGAAAGATCTTTAGTTAGTGTTTATTGTATATCACGTGGAGGACGATACAATGAACGAACGCACTCCGCGTCCCGTCGATCGAGTCGACATCGATCGACACCGATGGTCCCGCGTCCGAACGATCGACCGCTCGAGGCAGGTGAGATGATGCTGGAGCACGCCCTCCTCCCCTTACAGACCGACGCAGGCGACCTGATGATGTACTATCTCATCGGGGCGTTGGTCCTCCTCCTCATCACGATCGGCGTCGCCTACTGGGTTTACAAGGACGCCTCGAAGCGGGCGAACAACGAACTCTTGTGGACGATCGGCGTTGCCGGACTCCTCTTCCTCTTTCCACCGCTGGGGATTATCGCCCTCATCATCTACGTCGTTATCCGCAGTGACGTGACGAGCGGGGAACCGTCACAAGACGGAGCGGTCAGTAGCGAGTGGTAGGAACGTCGCCCGCAATTCGCGGTCAGTGACCGCTTTCGGGCCGCCGTTGCGCCGAACCTTTTTTGGAGCGTCCGTGGTCGAACGCGCATGGCGACTTCGGGCACGGCCGTCTCCCTTTCAAACGTCCGCAAGACCTATCGGATCGGCGAGCCGGTCCACGCCCTCGACGGCGTCTCCCTTGAGGTGCCACGGGGATCCTACACCGCGATCATGGGACCGAGTGGCTCCGGGAAATCGACGCTGATGAACCTCGTGGGCTGTCTCGATACGCCGACCGAGGGCACGGTCGTCGTGGGGGGTCGCGAGGTCGGGACGCTCGGCGACCGCGAACGGACCCGACTTCGGGGGACCGAAGTCGGCTTCGTCTTCCAGACGTTCAACCTGATGCCGCGGCTGAACGCCGTCGAGAACGTGGCGTTACCGCAGCTGTTCCAGAACGTCGGCCGCTCCGAGCGCCGCGAGCGTGCGCGCGACCTGCTCGAGCGCGTCGGCCTGGCCGATCGGGCCGACCACCTGCCGAACGAACTGTCGGGCGGTCAGCGCCAGCGGGTGGCGCTCGCCCGGGCGCTGGTCAACGACCCGGCGATCGTGTTGGCCGACGAGCCGTCGGGGAACCTCGATACCGCCACTGAAGCCGATATTCTGGACCTCTTCGACGAGTTCCACGGCGGCGGGACGACGATGATCGTCGTCACGCACGAGCGCCACGTCGCCGAGCGGGCCGATCGGATCGTCCACCTGCTCGACGGGAAAATCGAGCGGATCGAGGAACTCAAGGAAAGCGGCGAGTCGCGGATGGGACCGACGACTGACCGCGGATCGGGACGCGAGGGAAGGCGAAACGGCGGAGGCGACGCCGAATGAATCCGCTCGAGAGCCTCCGTCTCGCGTGGCGGTCGATCCGCGGCCATCGGCTCCGCTCGGCGCTGACGACGCTGGGGATCGTGATCGGCATCGCTGCGGTGATCACGTTCGTCACGCTGGGTGCGAGCCTGCAGGCCGGCGTGATCGGTGACATCAGTCCCGACGATCAGCGCAACGTCTACGGCTGGGCCGCCGAACCCGACACCGAGGGCGGCCCGCTGGCGGGTGCCCAACCCGTCTTCACGCCGGACGATCTCGCGGCGGTCGAGGACCGCGAGGCGGTCGAGGCGGCCTACGGCTACGCGACGATCCAGACGCAGGCGATCTCGAACGGCGAGGAGCAGGTCGCACAGGGTAACGGGTTGATCGCGTCGGGGCAGTCATATATCCGCGAGGAGCGACTGGTCGAGGGGAGGCAGTTCGAAATGAGGGAACGCGAAGCGGTGATCAACCCCGCGGCGGCGGGCCAGTTCGAGGAGAACGTCAGCGTCGGCGACAACCTGACCGTGACGATACTGGGGGGCCAAGAGACGACCCTCGAGGTGGTCGGCATCACCGACACCAGCGAGGGGCTGAGCCCGTTCGAGGGGTTCGAGTCCTCGCCGCGGATCTACGTGCCGACGGACCCCTACTACGCGGAACAGGCAGTCGGGCTGGGATTCGGGGGTGACGGTGAGAGTAACGGCGACGGCGGAGCCGAGAGCGACGGCAACGGGAGCGGTGGCAACGAGAGCAGTGGAAACGAGAGTGGCAGCAACGAAAGCGCCAGTAACGGGAGCGGTGACAACGGGGGCGACACGAGCAGCGACGCTCGGTTTTTGGCGATCATCATCGAGGCCGAATCGGCCGACCAGTCCGATATCGATGCCGCCCGCGAGAGCGCGACCAGCTACCTCGAGAGCGACGCCTCCGACGCGAGCGAGCTCCTGGGCGACGACCTCGAGGTGCAGTTCCGGACGAGTACGGAACTGCTCGGCCAGCTTCAGGACGTGCTGGATCTCCTGCGGAACTTCATCGTCGGCATCGCGGCCATCTCCCTGCTCGTCGGCTCGATCGGGATCGCGAACATCATGCTCGTCAGCGTCACCGAGCGGACCCGCGAGATCGGGATCATGAAAGCCGTCGGCGCGCAGAATCGCGACGTGCTCGGGCTGTTCCTGACCGAATCGGTGATTCTGGGCGTGATCGGCGCTATCCTGGGAACGGGACTGGGGCTCGTCGGCGGCTATCTCGGAGCGCAGTACGTCGATCTCCCGCTGGTCTACCCCCTCGAGTACGTCGCGATCGCCATCGCCGTGGGGATACTCGTCGGGGTCCTCGCGGGGCTGTATCCGGCCTGGCGGGCCGCGCGAACGGATCCGATCGACGCGCTCAGGTACGAGTGACGAACGGGACTCGAGGGCCTATTTCGGCTCTCGCTCGGAGCCGCGGTCGCGATCCCCGTCCGCGTATCGATCGTCCTGGCGTCGGCTCGAGTCGCCGCCCTCGAGCGCGGAGTCGGACTCGTGGCCGAACTCGCGGTCTCGAGTCGCCGTCGAATCGGACGTGCGAGATCCGTCCGCCGAGTTCGTTTCGAATCCGACCGTTTCCCGGGTTCGGCGGTGGCTGTCGGGATACTCCCGCGCGAGGTACGCCCCCAGATACCCGCCGAGCAGCGACAGCCCGACGGTGTAGAGGAGGATGAAGGCCCCGACGCCAAGGATCACGAGCGCGAACAGGGCGACCCCTTCGACGGGGACGCCACCGGCGAGTCCGAGGCTCAGAAAGCCGAAGAGGAGGAACCCGATCCCCGCGATGGGGAGGAACGCGATCGCTCCGGCCAGCGCGCCCGCGACCGCGCCCGCTCGTTCGTCCGGTCCCTCGAGGAATCCCGCGACGGCCCCGCCGAGGACGGGCGAGAAGGGGATAAACGAGAGGACGACGCCGATGATAGCGCCGATACCCGCGTTGACGATCGTTCGGCTCCGAACCATACCGAACCAAAGGGTAGCAGAGAGAAAAGTGTCGGTGGTCAAACGGTGTCTGCCGTCGGTGCGCGAATCGTGTCGGGAGACGGTCTCAGTCGTCGGCGTTCGAACTCGGCTCTTCGAACGTCGTCTCCGTCTCTCCGGGATCGGTCGACGGCTCCTCGGGCCCCTCTTCCATGAGTTCGGTGAACGTGGCGTCGCTGTCGGCGACCTCGTCGGCGAGCAGATCGACGGCTTCCACGAAGACGGCAACGATCAGCGGACCGACGACGACGCCGATCGCGCCGAGGGTGAAGAGCCCGCCAGTGAAGCCCACGAAGTAGAGGCTGCCGGAAAAGCCGGCCGACCGTCTGGCGAGTCGCGGGCGGACGGCGACATCGGGGAGCCAGGCGATGAGACCGAGGCCGAGTACGCCGATCAGCGTCGCCGCGACGAGGTCGCCGACAGCGACGTGATAAAGCGTGATCGGAACGACGAGCATGCTCGGGCCGATGATCGGAACGAACTGTAAGACCGCGGCGGCGATCGCCAGCGTCATCGCCGCCTCGTAGCCCAGGGCCCAGAACAACGGGTATGCGACGGCGAGTGTCGCAAGCGATGTCGCCAGCTGCAGGACGTAGATGGCGTACAGCGTCTCGCGGGCTCGTCGTGCGAGCGCGTAGACGATATCCCGATAGTCGTGTGGAACCGGTGCGATGGCGGCCCGGCCCGCCTCACTGCCCTTGAGTAGCAGTCCGAACAGAAGCACAACGAATAGCGCGAACTTTATCGCGAGCACCGGCAGCTCCAGCGCGAACGAGGTCGCGGCCCCGCTGAGGAAGTCGAGGACGGAAGACTGTACTTGACCGGCTTCGATCGCATACGTCATCCCGAAAACGGACACCGACGGCTCCCGCGGCAGCGACGCGACGAGGTCGACGACCTGCTCGAGTCGAACGTAGAGCGCGATGACCAACGGTGAGAAAACGGCGACCGCGCTTACGAAGCCGATCAGGGTCGCCGCGAGCGCGCCGGTCCACTCGGTGAGCCCGCGTCTGACGAGCCAGCCTTGGACCGGCATGAGGACGTACGCGACGGTGAGGGCGAAGAGGATGGTTCCGAGTACCTCGAGCAGAATAGCGCCGGTCACGACGCCGAGCGCGACGACGACTCCTGCGAGTACGTACGGACGGCGTCTGTCCGCGCGCGCATTCTGTGTCGACATTCCCGTCACAGCCGTGACTATCACCCGGCGGACAAAGTCTTTCGGCTCAAGCGATCCCGTCGAAGCGGACCGTCGACCGATCAAGAGCCTTAAGACAACCCAGTGCAACCACCGGGTAATGAAACGACGAACGTTCGTCGGCGCAGTCGGTGGGAGCGCCGTCGCCGGCATCGCCGGCTGTTTGACTCGCGACGGAGAGAACGGCGACCCCGCCAACGACGGCGATCCCGAGCCGGACGATCTGGACCTCGAAGGGGAGTTGCAGGTCGCGACGTACGAGACGATGGTCGACGGCGAGGGCACGGCCGGCCCGTGGCTCAAGGAGGCGTTTGAGAAGGAATACCCCGACGCCGAACTGACGTGGACCGTTCCGAACAACGCCATCAACGACTACATCGATCGCGAACGGCAGAACGCCGACATCGATGCCGACGTCTATCTCGGAGCGAACGTCGACGACCTCGTCCGAATCGATGATACCCTCGACGACGGCGGCCTCCTCCGCAAGCTCAACGTCGACCGGATCGACAACGCCGAGCGGATCCGCGACGGGCTCGAGATGGGCGACCCTCACGGGCGGGTCCTCCCCTACGACACTGGCTACATCTGTCTGGTCTACGACGAAACCGTCGTCGACGAACCCGAGACGCTCGACGACCTGACCGAACCGGCCTACGAGGACGCGTTGCTCGCCCAGAACGCCCAGAGTGCGGACTCGGGACAGGCCTTTCTGCTGTGGACGATCGACGCCTACGGCGAGGACGGATATCTCGACTACTGGCGCGCTCTCGACGAGAACGGCGTTCGTATCCTCGACAGCTGGGATGAGTCCTATACCGCCTCCTACATGAACGGAGAACGGCCGATGGTCGTCTCCTACTCGACCGATCAGGTGTTCGCCAACGAGTACGACTACGATATGAGCCGTCACCAGATCGCGTTCCCGAACGATCAGGGGTACGCCAACCCCGAGGGGATGGGGATCTTCGAGGGCACGTCCGAACTCGATCTCGCATACGAATTCCTCAACTTCGCCCTCTCGAGCGAGTCTCAGGCCGTCATCGCCCAGCGCAACGTCCAGTTCCCGGCCGTCGAATCGGAGTACGTCGACCTCGACGAGGAGTTCGACCAGTACGCACACGTGCCGCCGGAGGCGGTGACGATCGGCTACGACGACCTCCGGGGCAACCTCAACGGCTGGGTCGAAGACTGGGCGCGCGAATTCGCCGGCCAGTAGGCCCGTGTCTCGACCGGAACGGTCCGAGCGGGGAGCCGGACTTCGACGGCGATCCGCCACCGCTCGCCGCTGGCTCGAGCGCCGCGCGCTCGCCCTGACGGCGCTCGCGACAGCTGCCGTCCTCGCCGTCATGCTCTACTTCCCGGTCGGCGTCGTCTTCGTCAACGCCGTCTTCGACGACGGCACAGCGACCCTCGCGTTCTTCCGCGCGGTCCTCACCGACCCGTTCTATTTCGGGGTGCTCGCGGACGTTTTCGCAGAGCCGCTGGCGGTGAGAACGCACCTCGAGTCGCTCGTCGGCTGGCTGACGGCCGTCTCGATCACGGTGTCGCTCGAGTACCCGCTCCCCGGAATTCCGCTGCCGGTACCGTGGCCGAGTTTCGAGCTCCCGGCGTTTCGCAAGGGGTTGTTCGGCTTTACGGCCTATCAGGCCGCGCTGTCGACGATCGCGAGTCTCGCCCTGGGACTACCCGCCGCGTACGTCCTCGCGAACTACGAGTTCCGCGGTCGACGGACGCTGCGCTCGCTGACGATCCTCCCCTTCGTCCTGCCGGGAATCATGGTCGCCGTCGGCTTCTACGCGATGTTCGGACGGACGGGGACGCTCAACCAGCTCCTCGCGATCGGCGGACTCGGGCCGTTCCCGTTCATCGAGTGGAACCCGCTCGCGATCGTGATCGTCGCTCACGCGTTCTACAACGCGCCGCTGGTGGCCCGCGTCACCGTCGCCGCCTGGGAGTCCGTCGACGTTCGGGCCGGCGAAACCGCTCGCAGTCTCGGGGCGAGTCCCCGCCGGGCGTTTCGCGACATCGTCGTGCCGCAGCTCCTGCCGGCCGTCATGACCGGCGCGCTGTTGACCTTCATCTTCACGTTCATGACGTTCCCCATCGTCCTCGCGCTGGGCGGCCTGCAGCTCGCGACCGTCGAGGTCTGGATCTACGATCGCGTTCGACAGCTCGCCTACGCCGAGGCCGCGACGCTCGCGATCCTCGAGACGGTGCTCTCGCTCGCCCTGACCTACGCCTACCTCCGGTACGAGTCCGCTCGATCCGGGCTGGCTCGAGGGGCCACTGCACCCTCTCGAACCCCGCTCTTTCCGGATCTCCGGACGGCGCTCTCACCGCGCAGACTGGCGATCATCGGGTATGGACTCGTCACCGTCGTCGTCTTCGTGGGCCCGATGGCGAGTCTCGTCCTGGGGAGCGTGACCGACGGAAGCGGGTTCACGCTTCGCCACTACGCGTTCCTGCTCGAGCGCCAGCTCGAGGGAGCCGACTACCAGACGCTGCCGTGGATCGCGATCCGGAACTCGCTCGTCTTCGGGGTCGCGACGTTGGTCGTCGCCGTGCCGATGGGCGTGGTCGTCTCGGTGGTGACGGTCCGCGCGGGCCGGGGCGGAGCGATCGTCGATACCCTGGCGATGCTCCCGCTGGCGGTCAGCGGCGTCGTCTTCGGAATCGGCCTGCTACAGGGCCTCGTCTTCGGCATTCCGCTGCCCGGCGGCTGGCGATTCCAGGTGACGGGCGCGGTCGCGATCGTCGCCGCCCACGCCGTCGCGGCCTATCCCTTCGTCACGCGCAACGTCTCGCCGCTGCTCGCGAATCTCGATCCCGCAATGGTCGAGTCCGCTCGAGCGCTCGGAGCCTCCCGATATCGTGCGCTCCGAGACGTCGAGCTCCCGCTGGTGGCCAGCGGCATCGTCGCCGGAGCCGCCTTCGCCTTCGCTATCTCGATCGGGGAGTTCTCTTCGACGGTGATTTTGGCCAGCGGCAGCGAGGCGTACACCATGCCCGTCGCCGTCGAGCGCTATCTCGGTCGCCGCTCCGGCCCCGCGATCGCCATGGGGACGGTGCTGTTGGGCGTCACGGCCGCGAGCTTCGTCGTCGTCGACCGCGTCGGCGGGAGGTTCGAGCGATGACCGGCCTCCGCCTCGAGAACGTTTCGAAGGTCTACGGTGCGGACGATACCGGAACCGTCGCGCTCGAGGGCGTCGATCTGACGGTTCGCGACGGGGAGTTCTTCACCCTCGTCGGCCCCTCCGGGTGCGGAAAGACGACCACGCTGCGGACGATCGCCGGATTCGAGGAGCCGACCGAGGGAACCGTCCGCTTCGACGGTCGGGAGATGGCGGGCGTCCCGCCCGAACAACGGGATGTCGGCGTCGTCTTCCAGAGCTACGCGCTGTTTCCACACATGAACGTCTCCGAAAACGTCGGCTACGGCCTCCAGTTTCGTGAGCCGCCCGACGGACTGTCGGTCGACGAACGCGTCGCCGAACTACTCGAGCTGGTCGATCTCGAGGGGATGGGTGACCGAAGCCCCGACCAACTGTCCGGGGGCCAGCAACAGCGGGTGGCACTGGCTCGAGCGCTCGCGCCGGCTCCGGATCTGCTCGTGCTCGACGAGCCGATGAGCGCGCTCGACGCCCAGCTCCGGGAGTCGCTGCGCCGACAGATCAAACGGATTCAGTCCGACCTCGAGATCACGACCGTCTACGTCACCCACGATCAGGCGGAGGCGCTGGCGATCTCGGATCGGCTCGCGGTCATGAACGGCGGCCGCGTCGAGCAGGTCGGCCGACCGCAGGAGATCTATCGCGAACCCGAAACGCGGTTCGTCGCGGAGTTCGTCGGCGACAACAACGTCTTCGACGGCGAGGTCCGGAGCCGCGAGGGCGAGTACGCGCGGGTCGAGGTCGACGGCGAGCGGTTCGCGCTGCCCGCGCCCGACGGAACCGATCGGTTCGCCTTCTGCGTGCGGCCAGGCGCGCTCTCGCAGTCCGCGGAGCGAAACCGGCTGACGGTAAGCGTCGAGACCAGCGAATTTCTCGGCGAAACCGTCCGCGTCAACGGTCGATGGAACGGTGGGCGGATCGTCCTCCGACTTCCCACGGTTCCCGACCGCGACGAACTGACGGTCGGGTTCGACCCCGACGACGCACACGTCGTCGATTCGCATTGAGAACCGTCGTCGGTCGTCTCGGCCGCCGCGGAAAATCGTCTCGGCCGGCCCGGAACACGCAAGCGGCCCTCTTTCACGACAGTCGTGGTACCACTCCGCATGAGAGTTACTCGACAGCTCCGGATCGGCCTCGAGCAGAGCGAGGTAGCGGTCGGCACCGAGTTCGCCGTCCGCGTCCGCGATAACCGACGACGGCCCGTCGAGGGAGCCGTCGTTACGACCGAAACGAAGTCGGTACGGACGGACGAGCGGGGGCTGTGTCGGCTGCGGTTCGATTCGCCCGGGTTCTGGAAACTCACGGCGGCGAAATCTCCAAGCGACCGCGTGGCGTACAACCCTGCCTCAGCGCTCGTTCGAGTGGTGCCGAACGCGGCCGCACTCCGTCCGTATCGACCCGCAATCTCTCGGTGACGGCTCCGTGAGCGGTCCCGTCTGCAGACGGACGGTAGTGGCTGCCACAGTGTTATCCCGCCAGCGACCGTATCCGATCCGATGGCAGACTCCAAAGACAGCCGAGACAAGCAGGCCGACGACGCGGAGAAGCGCCAGCGCGAACAGGAACTGGACGAAGCACTCGAGCGCGGCGACGAGGACGAACCGACGGACGAGGACGAAGCCGAACTGGACGATTCCGAGCTGGCTGACGAAGAGTCTACCGAGGAGAGCGGCGAGGCCGAGGAGTGAGAGTCGCTACGTGAGGCCCCAGAAGAACGCGATTCCGAAGACGGTGACGACGGAGAGCAGCAACTGCAGCGGTGCGCCGACCCGGACGAAGTCCATGAACTTGTAGCCGCCCGGCCCGTAGACGAAGAGGTTCGTCTGATAGCCGACGGGCGTGAGGAACGCGGTCGAGGCCGCGAACGTCACCGCCAGCACGAACGCGAACGGGTTCGCGCCGATCTGGGTCGCGGTCTCGACGGCCACCGGGAGCATCAACACGACGCTCGCGTTGTTCGAGATGACGCCCGTAATGAGGCCCGTCGCGAGATAGAACACCCACAACACGCCGATGGCCGGGAGGTAGGCACCGGTCGAGGCGACGAGGGTTCCCAGGAGATCCGCCCCGCCGGTCTGCTCCAGGGCGATCCCGAGCGGGATGATGCCGGCCAAGAGGAAGATCACGTCCCACTCGACGGCGTCGTAGATCTCGGTCGGTTTGAGGACGCCCGTCGCGACCATCGCGACGACCCCCGCGAGCGCGGTCACGAGGATCGGCAGGGAAAAGGCGGCAAGTCCCTCGAACGCGCCGACGCCGGTCGCGCCGGCGAGCGCAGCGCCGACCGAGCCCCACGGAACGGCGACGAAGCCGACGACACCCGCCATGATCGCCGCCGCGTGGGGGATCTTCTCGGTCCGGTAATCGGGTTCCTCGGGTTCGTGTGCGACGATGAAGTCGTCGTTTTTCGACAGTCGATCGATGCTGTCCGGAGCCGCCTGAACTAACAGCGTGTCGCCCACTCGGATCCGGCGCTCGTCCATGTCGCTCCGAACCGTCTCGCCCCGGCTTCGGAAGGCGAGTACGGTCGCGTCGTAGCGCTGGCGAAACGTCGAGCTCTCGAGCGACTCGCCGACGAGGAACGAGCCCCGGGGGACGACGATCTCGACGAGGGTCCGGTCGGGGACCGCCTCGGGCTCTAAGTCGTCGGCGGTCTCGGGGCTACCGGCGAGCGTCAGCGTCCCCCGATCGACGAGTTGCTGAACGGTCGGTCGGTCGGCCCGCAGCCGGAGCATGTCACCCGATCGGAGCGTCTTCTGGCCGATCGGTTCGATGAACTCCTCGTCGTCGCGGACGACCTGCAGGATGTCGGCGTCGAACTCGACGTGGTCGATGGCGTCGGCGACGGTCGTCCCGAT
This sequence comes from Natrinema sp. CBA1119, assembly GCF_002572525.1. Classification (NCBI taxonomy): domain Archaea; kingdom Methanobacteriati; phylum Methanobacteriota; class Halobacteria; order Halobacteriales; family Natrialbaceae; genus Natrinema; species Natrinema thermophila. The sequence goes on from NZ_PDBS01000001.1 coordinate 1,507,167, forward strand.
CAGCGGCGAGTCTTCATCGACGACGACTTCGGTCAGGTACTCCTCGATGGCATAGTCCTGGACGTAGTCCTCCTCGACGGGGACGCGCTCGGGTAACAGTCGGTGGCCGATGGTCATGAGATAGATACTGCCGACGAGCAGGACGATGATTCCGAGCTTGGTGAACTCGAACATCGAGAACGGCTGCCCGAGCAGCCGTTCGGAGACGTCGCTCGCGAGGATGTTCGTCGAGGTGCCGATAAGCGTGAGCATCCCGCCGAACATCGAGGCGTATGAGAGGGGGATCAGGAGTTTCGAGGGCGATGTCTTCCCCTTGTGAGCGATATCGGAGATGACGGGAACGAGGATTGCGACGACCGGCGTGTTGTTGATGAAGCCGGAGATCGGGCCGCTGACGCCGATCGTCGCCAGTAGCTGTTTGTCGAGGTCGTCGCCCGCGAACGCGGACATCTTCCGCCCGAGTATCTGGACGACCCCCGTCTGACTGATCCCCGAACTGAGAATGAGCATCGCCAGCACGGTGATCGTCGCCGAGTTCGAGAAGCCCGACGTCCCCTCTGCCGTCGAAATTTCGGTGAAGTTCACGACGCCGTCGGCTCCCAACACCATCAGCAACACCATAATCAGAATGGCGGTCACGTCGACCGGGAGCAGTTCAGTAACGAACAACACGAGCGCGAGACCGATGATCCCAAAGACGACCAGCATCTCGGGCGTTACTGCCAGCGAACTCGAGTCGGCAGCCAGTGGGGCAATGCCAGTCTCGAGTGGAAGCAGTCCGGACACAGTTGACGGTCCCACTTCTCTGGCGCTGGCGCTTGAAGGCCCCGATTCGGGGCGAACTCGCTCGAGGCCCCTACTGACGGCCGATCGACGCGATCACTCGCTACTGGGAGGCGAGCCGCGACCGAAATCGCTCGAGGCCGACGTCGAGCATGTCGGGACTGACGGGCTGGAACTCGTCGGTATCGGGCAGATAGGGCCGAACGGAGTCCCAGCTATCGCGGGCGTAGCGCTCGTCGAGCAGAACGCGAACGCCGACGTCTTCGGGGCTGCGGATGACGCGGCCGATGGCCTGCCTGGCCTTCCGAACTGCAGGAATGGTGAGTGCATAGGTGAAGCCATCGCCGAACTCGTCGTCGTAGGCTCGGCGGACGGCCTTCGTCCGCGGGCTCGAGGTGTTGACGATCGGAACGCCGCAGACGACCGCCGCGGCGAGGCGGTCGCCGCTGTAGTCGACGCCCTCGGTCAGCGTCCCCCGCAGGCTCGTGACGAGCACCTTCCCCTCGCCCGCGAAGAACTCGTCTTTGAGCGACTGCGTGGTCTCGTCGTCGCTCGCGGCGTCGAGCAGAACCGGCTTTTCGACTCGATCCTCGAGGACGCCGGCGGCCCACTCGGCCTCGGCGTAACTGGGCATCCCGACGAGGACGTTACCGGAAAGCTGCGCGACTTTCGCGATCGCGTTGGCGTAGGATCGCCGCGTCGGATTGGTTTCTCCCGGACTGCCGCGATTATCGTAGGTGTATTTCGGTGCGGCGACCGCGAAGCTCTCGCGGTTTTCGGCGGGGAAGTGGAGTCCGTACCGCCGCTCGACGACCGGTCGATCTTCCTCGCGTGCGAGGTACTGGAGTCCCGTGACTTCGGTGAAGGCGTCCATCGGCTCGAGGGTCGCGCTCATCAGAATCCCGCCGCCGAACATGGCGAGACGGTCGCCGATGGCGTCGCTGGGGACGCAGTTGTGCAGGGCCAGCCGAGCGTTGTAGGCCCGCCGCCACGAGTCCGCGGGCTCGGTGTCGTCCCACGTGCGCTCGAGTTCGATCTCCCGGAAGTAATCGGTGTGGCCCTGTCGATACCACTCGCCGAGGACTCGGCCGACGGCGGGTGCGGCGCGGGTTCGATCCTCGTCCTCGGCCTCGTTCAGGATCCGCGCGACGACCGCACCGACGGACTCGGCGCGGACCCAGTCGGCGTCGCCGTACCCCGCCTCGGTCGCCCACTCGCTGAGTTCGTCCTCGGCGGGCTCGCCCGGATCGCGGAGGGGAATCTCCTCGTCGGGGAGATCGTTCAGGTCAGACTGCCAGCCCCGGTGGTTCCGGTCGAGGTGGGCAGTAACCCGGCGGTCGAGTTCCTCGCGGAGGTCCCGGACGAATTCGAGTGTTCGATTGAGCTCCTCGTAAGAGACGTCGCTGTCGTTGAGTTCCGCGCGAACGAGGTCTGCGTCGGCGGTCTTGGAGCCGCCTTCGGCCTGCCTCCCTTCGCGCTCGAACTTGATCGGCTGGATGACCCGCGAGAGTTCGGTTTCGGCGTCCCGGAGCGTGCTGTCGGCGACGCCCTCGCTGACCAGGTCGCGGACGCGCGGTTCCAGCATGTGGGCCTCGTCGCAGACGACGTACGTCGACTCGTCGAGTAACGCGCCGGTAAAGGAGCCGACGGTTCGGGGGTCGAACGCGTGGTAGTAGTTGCCGATCACGACCTCGACCTCGCCGAGAGCGGCCCCCATCACGGAGTGGGGACAGGTGCCGTGTTTCACCGAGCGGGCGACCAGTTCCTCCGGGGAGACCATCCCGGCGTCGGTGAAGTCGTACGGAACCGCCTCCGCGGCCGATCCGTTCTCCTCGTCGTCCGGCAGGTCCTCGAGGTACTGCGCGTAGAACGGGCAGTACTCGGTTTCTGCGCCCACGGGCCCGCCATCGCCGTACTCGGGGAGCGCCGGCGGGTACGATGTCGGTTCGCCCGCGGTCTCGAGAAACGTATTCTTGGACTGGCTACCGCTGTCTGCCAGTCCGATCTGCTGGCTTCGGGCACGAGCGGCCAGATTCTGTGCGGTCGTATCGCCGCCCTCGCCGGTGAGATCGCGGGTGCGCTCGCGCAGGGTCTCACAGCGGTCGTAGACGTTGCCGTCGTCGAACCCCGCCGCTCTCTCGCGGTTGTACGGACAGACGTCGGCCTTCCCGACCAGCGTGAGTCCGGAAATCGCGTCCCAGTCGGCCGGCAGGTTCTCGTTGATCGTCTCGAGGTCCTCCTCGAACTGTCGCAGTTGCTGTTTGACGCTCGTGAGCACGAGCACGCGTTCGTAGTCGGTGTCCGGGTCGCGCACGAGGTCGATCCCCGCGGTGAGCGCGATCATCGTCTTCCCGGTCCCACAGGCACCTTCGATGACGGAATAGCCGCCATCCTGTCCGGTCTCGATGGCCGCCTCGATACCGTCGACCTGGGGCTCGTAGGGTTGGGGGTGGCCGAACACCGTCCGCCAATTCGTCATTCTTGCCGTACTCATCGTCGGTCGTCCATAGCGTTGACGGAGTGGATTGGCCGCGCGATGGTATATGAATGTCAGGTGAATAAAAGCCGACGGCCGAACGGAACGTAACGCCTTCCAGTCCCGCCCGCCTAGATCGGCCATGAGCGACACCGACTCCATTGACGTCGACCGCTGGCGCGACGAACTCGAGTCGAAACGCGCCGAGAAAGACGAGTTTTTCGCAGACCATCCACAGTCGCCGATTCCGCCGGAGGAGCGAGACGAGTTCGACGGGCTTGACTACTTCGAGCCGGACCCGGCCTACCGCGTGAGCGCGACTGCAACTGCTCACGACGATCCGGAGGTCGTGTCGATGGAGACCACCGCAGGCCGCGAGATGCGCTACCTCCGCGTTGTCACGCTCGAGTTCGAACTCGACCGCGAGGACGACGACTTAGAAAACGGCACGTTCGAACTCGCGGCCTACCAGCAGGAGAGTCCGAACGAGGAGCCCTTGTTCGTGCCGTTCCGGGACAAGACGACCGGCCAGCAGACCTACGACGGTGGTCGATACATGGAACTCGAGTCCGAACGGGACCTGACGACCGGCGACGAGATCGTCGTGGACTTCAACCTCGCGTACTCGCCGTTTTGTGCCTACAGCGAGACGTTCGACTGCCCGCTCCCGCCCGAGGAAAACTGGCTCGAAATAGCGATTCCGGCGGGCGAACGGGACGAGTAACTCGCTCGTCGTCGCAGTCTCTCCCACCCCATCTCTCGACTCGGTAGTCACGCACGGGTCGAATTCGGTAGCCCTCGAGTGCTCGCTATAGCAGTCAGTACGGCTCTCAACCCCACCACGGGTGCGTTTCGACTCGAGCCACCGGGCGTGTTGGGGGCTGTCGCGGAGGAATGGGCGTCTCGAGTGGAAATTGGGGGGTTCAGCCGCCGATTCGGGACGTATCCGACGAACCGATGGGGAAGAAGAGAAGGGAGAGGATCCGCGTCGGAAAATTGCCTCGCGTCAGATAATCGCGCGCACCGATCCGGCGTTCAGGGAGCGACGCCGACGGTCAGCAGCGTCCCGAACTCGCGGTAGCGCTCGACCATGTCCTCGCGAGTATCCCAATCCTCGAGCGGAAACTCGCTCTCGTCGGGGATCGTGATCTCGCGGTCGGGAATAGTATCCTGTTCGGCGACGGATAGCCCCGCATCGCGAAACGCCTCGCGGTACTGCTCGCGATCCCAGCGCGTCATCTCGATCGTGATGAACTCCTGCCACTCGTGGGAGTGGACGTTCTCTTCGTAGTAGTTGACCGCACAGTAGACGGTGCCACCGGGTCGGAGGACGCGCGCGATCTCCTCGAGCGTCTGATGCGGGTCCGCCGCGTAGTAGAACGATTCCATACTCCAGACGTGGTCGATCGAGTCGTCAGCGAAGGGGAGCGCGTCGAAGTCACCCACGACGTAGCCGACGTCCTCGTCGTCCGTATAGCCGGCCGCATTGCGGGCCATCTCCGGTGCGCCATCGAGGCCGTAGACCCGACCGGCGTCTCTGGTGTCTCGGAGTGCCCGGCCGGCGTACCCGCTTCCGCAGCCGAGATCGAGAATCGTATCGCCGGACTCGACGGGCATCCGTGCGAGGGCGTGCTTGGCGGTGTGCCAGTGGCGATCCTCCATCCCCCTGTCTCGGCCGCTCGTTGCCCACTCGTCGAACTCCTCGCGGACGGTCATATGCGGCCGATGGGAGGCGCACGAATAAACTCGTTCGCATGGACACTGGTCGTTCGCATGGACACCGGTAATATCCGGTTGCAGTTCTGACTGCGATAACTCCCTTCGTAGCGCTCGGTTGTTTCGTAGCGCTCGTTTCGCAGTAACTCCCGGCGACACCGGCATCGTTCTCACCGTCGCGAGAATCACCGACAGATTCTTTTAGGTGGGCCTAAATTATGGAATCGAAGGGTCGTCAGTGACCGAAATCCGTGGGCATCCGGATTTCGAGTTCGACGCTCGGTGAGTCGTTCTGTCCCACCTCGCCAGTTTTCGAGACCCTTCCGCCGTTTTCGGACGTGTCTCTGCCGTGGAAGATACATCCGCAATCTTAAGGGAGTGCCGAAAGTTGTTCACGTCAATATGGATTATGCGCTCGAAATAGACGGGACCCCGGAAACGATTCCGGGCGGGACCGGCGTACTCCTCTTGCATCCGAGTACCGGCGAAACGGACCGTATCGACACTGATTTCCTCAAGATCGATACCGACAACTTCCTCGTCGTCTCCACGCGAACCACCGCCCGCGAGGTCAGGCAGAAACTCGAGTACTACGACGTCGACGAAGAATGCGCCGAGATCCTCGACACGCTCAGCATCGAACGCGGCTACTCGCGGCGCTCGAGCGACACCGTCCACTACGTCGCCGCCCCCGACGACATCGACGGCATCGTCGAGCACATCGACGGCTTCCTCGACGGCCACGACGGCAAACTCCGCATCAGTTTCGACTCCGTCACCGAACTCGCCTACTACGCCGGCGACGACCAGGCCCTCGAGGCGGTCGAACGGATCCTCGAACTGCTCGCAGAACACGATGCCGTCGGCCTCTTCCACCTCTCGGAGGATCCCCACGACGAGGCGCTCGTCGATCAGTTCCGCGGGCTGTTTGACGGCGTCATCGACCTCGATGAGGACGGCAGCGTCGACACCGAATTTTAAGTAGCGACCGACAACACGCACCGCTGTTTTTGTCGGCGCCTTTCGTTCCCGATTCCCCGTATCAGTTTTCGTTCACCGACGCCTCTTCAGGAGAATCTACGCTCGAAACAACGGGCGTGGGCTTTCGACTCGCATGACTGGAAGCGATCAGTTCTCGATCGAGTCGAACGTTTTCTCGGCCCACTGGATCGCGTACGCCGGCCCGTGATCCAGATAAGCGTCAGTGTCGAGCGCGGCGAAGGGAGCCGGCAGTTCGATCGCGTGCTTGATCGCCGCACACGCGAGTTCGGTCGCGTCCGCGAAGTCCGTGTCACCGCGAGCGACCGCACGCGACAGCCCTGAAACGCGGTCCTCGAGTCGCGTTCCCGCGTCCTGCCAGGCGTCAGCGAGTTCGGAATGGTCGTCGTGCCAGTCCGCGAAGACCTCACGAGTCTGCAAACCGATCCAACCGTCGTACAGCGCCGCAGCGACCTGGTAGGTGTCGTTCGGGTCGAGTGGTACGGCTTGATCGAGGTCGCGATACGACTCCTCGAAGAAGCCGATGAAGTGCTCGGGGACTCCGAGATCGAGTTGGATGAGCGCCTCGGCGATCAGAAAGTCGATGAACGCGTGGGGTGAGCCCTCGACCCGCGGTTTGACGATGGCGATCGGCGGCTCGGTCTGACGGGTCCAGGCGACGCTACCGTCTCCCGGCATCCCGATCGTGAGATCCGAACTCGCGTATCGAGCGAGCAGCGTCGGCGCGTCGTCAGGGAGCCAGTCAGCTGGATAGCTCGCGGGCTCGAGGGTATCGACAAGCAGACCGAGATCCTCGGCGTGCGCCGGCGGTAGCGTCTCGAAGTCACGCTCGCAGTCGAGGACCCGAACGTCGGGCGCGCGCTCCTTGCGGACGGCCTCGACCCAATCCGAAAGTGGACGCGCCGCGAACATCAGGCGAATGCGGTCTGGAAAACGAGCAAAATCGACAGCAGTGCCGATACGGCGACCGTCGTGAGAACGACCTTGGTTGCGGTGCTCATACTCGAGGCGTCGGTTCCGTATCGCTTAAATCCATCTGTCTCGGCTCGCTACTCCTCGCTTCAAAGGCTCCTCTTCGCTTCGAACGCTCTCTATACCGCCAGTCGCTTCGAGTGCGCAATTGGCTCGAGGGAGTTCGGCAAGCGATGACCCCCGTGTCGACACCCCCTGCCTCTCGTGGAACTCCCGTCGTTTCTCGTCGAGCCGACGGCTCGACAGAAAATGCTGCGAATTCGAGGGTATCCGGAGAATCAGCTCTCAGGCTGTCGGTCGTCGTGTCGTTTGAGACCAACATTTCGAGTGGACACAGATTTGTCGAGAGGATAGCTTCTATCGGAGAATATAATGGTTCTGCAGTAGAAACGATCCGGTGTCATTTCGAGGATGGTTCATTGCCGAACACATGATTTTCGACGATTCGATCAGCTATGCTGACGTTCGGCTCACTCAATCGTCGCTGTCGTCGCCCTCGCGCCACGAATCCGGAACATCGATGACGTACCGGCCGTCCTCCTGCAGGGAGATGATGTACTCGTCGCGATTGTAGAGTTCCATCAGGTTGAGTTCGTACTGGCCCGGGCGAACGATCTTGATGCTCTCGAACTGTTCGTTGAGTTCCTCCCGGAGATCTTCGATCGACGGACGATCCCCGCTGGGTTCGCTGACGACGCGGCCATGTTCCGGCGGGGCGTCGGATCCGGTCGTCGAGGCGTCAACTGCGCCGCCACCAGCACCGTCGCGCTCAGTCTCGGCTGGATCGAATCCGTCGGAATGAGCGGGAAGATCGTCCGGGCGAACGACCTCACTGCGGGCGTCGGCCTGCGCCGAGTTCTCGTCGTCGATCGTCGTGGTTGGACCGTCGGGTCGCTCGCTCGAGTGTTCGACATCGACGGACTCCTCATCCGGCGGCTCGCTCGTTGCGCCGGATCGGTCCTCGGGTCGCCGCGCCGTCTCCGGCCAGTCGGCGAACTCTCCCTCCGCCGAGGCGTCCGGTTCGGTGGTGTCGGGTCTCCCGCTCGAGGGCCAGGATTTGTCCGACTTCGAGGATGGTTCCGAATCACCGGGTGGAGACTCCGATGGAGTCTCGGATGGAGAGTGGACGCCTGAACCGGCATCCACTCTCGGCGACGGCTCCGCGGGGTCCGAAGTGCCCGAGGAGCCACCGGGCATCCAATCGCGAACCGTCTCCGCGGCGCGCGTCGTGACGCTGTCAGATTCGGTGGACGGGTCCGTCGTGCCGGGACCGTCGGCCGAATCGGCGACACCGGCGGATTCGACACCGGTGACGGACTCGGCCGATCCAGCGGTGGCGTCCCCGTCGAACGATTCAGCTGCGGCCGCGGTAGTCGGTGCGAACTGGAACTTGTTCCCACCGCAATCGGGACAGCCCGACAGCATCTCCTTGGAGCCGTCATCGAACGTCCGGCCGCAGTTCGTACACTGGTGTGGCATTAGTTACGGGACACGAGCGCGCTGATGAGCGTTTCGTCCTTGTGGAGCGTCTCGATCTGGTTCGCCGGTCCGATCACCGTCAGCTTCGCCTCCGTCTCGTCGTTACCCATGATCCGGCCGAGTAACGACGAGTCGCGGGTCTCGGACTTCGGATAGGTCTCGATCTCGATCCCGTTGAACTCGTCGGGACTGATCTCGGCCATCGTCACCTCGATGAGTCGGCTCTCCTCGTCGGGCGTCAACCCCTCCTCGAGGATGACGATGTTGCCGTCGTGGACGCCGTCCAAGATCATTCTGATCTTCTCCATCGTCGCCATGCCGTCCATGCGCTCGCCGCTCATCAGGTCGATCTGTACGCCGTCGGCCGGCTCCGAATCGTCTGCGTTGGTTGCTTTCGGCATCGATATCACCCGAAGTACTCCGCGATCTTCCCGTACACTTCGTCCATGTTCTCTCCTTCCTTCGCGGAGAGGGGAACGGTCGTGTGCTGCGGAAAGGCGTCCTCGATCCGCTTGACGCTCGATTCCTCGAGGTCGGTCTTGTTCGCGAAGATGAGCACCGGGAGATCACGGGATTCGACGATACCGATCAGCATCGTATTGACCTGCGTGATCGGATCCTCCGCACTATCCAGGACGTAGATAACGCCGTCGACGTCCTCACGCAACCAGTGCATCGCCTCGGCGACGCCCTCCGTCGCTTCGCGGGAGCGACGAATGGCGTCGTCTTCGTTCATCTCGTCGGTGAACTCCTCGTAATCGACCTTCGTCGTCACGCCGGGCGTGTCGACGATATCGATGGTCACCGTCTTGCCGTCCCGTTCGATCTCGACGTTTTCCTTCCGACGTGCACGACGTGTCTCGTGAGGGACGTGACTCTCCGTACCGACTGCGTCACCGGTCCAGTCACGCGCGATACGGTTTGCGAGCGTTGTTTTGCCAGCGTTGGGCGGACCGTAGATACCGATTCGTTTGGGCTCCTGTTCCGAAAACAGGCGATCCGCAGCCCGAGAGATACTATCTTTGAGTTCTGTGAATAGTCCCATCTGTGGGGGCCTCCAGCACCGCGGGGTGCATCTGCGCGTACTACTGAGCGAACTCACTTAAGCCTACGTCAGACGTGTTGACAATTCGGTCGAGCTGAGTGTCGGAATACGGGATGAAACGAAAACTCGAGTCGCGAGTGGATCTGAATTGCTCGAGTCACGAAGGGACGACGCGATTGTTTCTGAACCGAGTGGAGTTTCTGAATCGAGCGGAGTAGTGATCCGAAATCTGCGATTTGAGATGATGAAAATTGGAGATGATGAAACCGGGAAATAGCGGATCTGACTGGTAACTCAATTATGGTGAGATAATTATGGTGAGATAACACACCACAATAACCTTGCGGCAAGATAACACACCACAACTAACGATTCGAGCCCCCCACCCCTTCGTTTCGAGTGGAGACGAACGAGGGCACGGCTCAACGATCGGCGGAGTTGTCGGTCTAATACCCCCTTCCTTCGACTCGAGACGAATCGTTGAGGCCAGAGACGGTCGAATCGACCAATCAAGAGGGTTCTAGTAACAAATACTGTAGTCTAGTAGTCCCTACAGTTCCAGAAAAAGATTCTAGTTGGTCCTAGCAATACAAACAACCAACCTAGTAATATGGTTTTGTCTGCTAGTTCTACGGGTACATTTTCTGTGCCATCCACATAAAGATTCGCTTGTATAGACCCCTGTTTCACCCCCCTCCCTCCTTCTGACTGTTCCACCCGAAACGAAGGGGTGGGGGGGGGGTCGGCCGAATTGCCTTGTCATGTGTTACCTACCTACATATTCAGCAATGTCCCGCAATATACCACATCATGTGACATCCCACACATATTCTCTCTCAGAGTCTCACTCTCCTTCTCATCCTCTCCTACCACGTTACTCTCCACTCTCACTCGGAGTATCTCGCGGGGAACCGATCGAATCCCCACCCCCTCTTTTCGAGTAGACGATCTTCAAAACCACTCGATTAGACGGATATTCCCCTTCCAAATCACTCCTCCAATAAAGCTCACGCATACGAAAACAAGATATACAAAATTAGTAATCCGGACTCTCGGCGAGCTGTTCGCTCCGACTGCTGGTCCCACGGAGCCAATACGTCAGTGATCTCTCCGAACGATTCACGGCTCGATCGTCCGCAACCGATGTCGATGTCCCGGCACGGAGCGCGGGGAAAGGAAGAATTTATTAGCGTGGTTTTCCTCTGTTTCGTTTGCATCAACTGGACCCGAACCGAGAAACTGAAACAGTGAATCCTCCCACGGAGGCCATAATACGATGATATTCCTGCTTCCCGGTTCGACACTCCACACGAAATAAGGGGGCTAGTATACGACGGATGTCAGACGACAACTCAGATATCGACGGGTCAGACGAGGTCGAGATCGACGGAACGAGTGGATTCTCGACGAATCTCGAGAAAGCGGACCTCGATGACGAGGAGTCGAATCAGGGGCTGTTCGATGATCTTCTCAGCGGCGAACCAATCTTCGAGAACAAGGAAGTCCTCCGTCCGTCCTATACCCCACACGAACTGCCCCACCGGAGCGACCAAATCAACAAGATGGCGACGATCCTCGTCGCCGCACTCAGGGGCGAAACGCCGTCGAACATCCTCATCTACGGGAAGACCGGGACCGGCAAAACCGCAAGCGCGAAATTCGTCAGCAAGGAACTCGAGAGCACCTCGCAGAAGTACAGCGTCCCGTGTGACGTCGAGTACATCAACTGCGAGGTCACCGATACGCAGTATCGCGTACTCGCACAACTCGCGAACAAGTTCATCGAAAAGAACGAAGAGCGGATCGACGAACGCGTTGCGGAACTCGAATCGCTGCTCGAGGCCCTCGACGAGTACGATGCCGATCTGGAGGCCCGCGAACGTGAGGCGGCCAAAGCGTCCGATTCGACCGATCTGGTAGACGATCAGACGGCGTCCGATCCGTTCGATTTCGTTTCTGACGACCCACAAGAATCGATTGCTGACGATTCACCTGGAGACGATAGTAGCCCCGAGTCGGCCGATTCTCCACCCGAAAAGGAGGGGTCTTCGGATCCCGCCGATCGTTCGAGTCCCACCGACGGCACTGATCTGACGGACGGCGACAGTACCGATCGGACAGACGGCAATAACACCGATCGGGGAACCGGCGACGGCACCGATGACGCGTCGGCTGGCGATTCGTCGACGCACCCATTGGACCATCCCCTCGAGTCGACGTCGTTCGAGGACCGCGAGGCGATCGAAGCCGAAATCGACGACCTCGAGGCGGACAAGGAGTCCTTCGAGGAGGTTCCGATGACCGGCTGGCCGACCGACCGGGTCTACAGCGTCTTCTTCGATGCGGTCGACTACGACGAGCGGGTCGTCGTCATCATGCTCGACGAGATCGACAAACTCGTCGAGAAAAGCGGCGACGACACGCTCTACAACCTCTCGCGGATGAACTCCGAACTCGAGAACTCGCGGGTGTCGATCATCGGTATCTCGAACGACCTGAAGTTCACCGACTTCCTCGATCCGCGGGTCAAATCCTCGCTGGGCGAGGAGGAGATCGTCTTCCCGCCGTACGACGCGAATCAGCTGCGGGATATCCTGGAACACCGTTCCGACGTCGCGTTCCAAGGGGGTGCGCTTTCCGACGACGTCATCCCGCTGTGTGCGGCCTTCGCCGCACAGGAACACGGCGACGCGCGCCGCGCGCTCGATTTGCTTCGAACGGCGGGCGAGCTGGCCGAGCGATCGCAGGCCGAGACGATCGTTGAAGATCACGTCCGGCAGGCCCAGGACAAAATCGAACTCGATCGCGTCGTCGAGGTCGTCCGTACGCTCCCCACGCAGAGCAAGCTCGTGCTCTTCTCGATCATCCTGCTCGAGAAAAACGGCGTCCACAGCATCAACACGGGCGAGGTGTTCAACATCTACAAGCGCCTCTGCGAGGAGATCGACGCGGACGTGCTGACCCAGCGTCGGGTGACGGACCTCATCAGCGAACTCGACATGCTCGGCATCGTCAACGCCGTCGTCGTCTCGAAAGGTCGGTACGGTCGGACGAAGGAAATCAGTCTCTCCGTTCCACTCGAAGAGACGGAGGCCGTGTTGCTTTCCGACTCCCGTTTGAGCGATATCGACGACATTCAGCCGTTCGTTCAGGCCCGGTTCGAGAACTGAGGGAACTGACGACGGCTCCGTTCAACACTGTGGCGCTCCCACCAATAGTGGAAGCGATACCGCTGGACGCTGAGTCGATCACGGGCGACACCGGCTTTTTCAGCGTTTGCTGATCGTCAACTCGTTCTCGAGCGAGTCCTCCAGCCAGCAGACACCGTTCACGCGTCCCGTTCGTCACGTTCTGCTCGCGATAGAGGCAATGGATCGACAGTGTTTCGCCCCTTCGTTTCGACTCGAGAGAGCGTTGAAAGCTCGGTGGAGGGAGTTCGGGAAAGAGCGCTTGCGTTCGAAAACGACCGCTCGAAACGGCTCGCGGTTGGGGCTCAGGACCGATAGCGGCCCGCGGCCAGTGCGACACCGGCACCGGCGATGCCCGCGACGCCGGCGAGCTCACCTCCTGATCCCAAGCCGGCTGCGTCGGGGCCGCCGGACGGTGTCGCCGGTGACGGCTGTCCGTGCAGCGCCGGGCTCGAGGGCGACGCGGGAACGAGCATGCCCCCGAGGAGGTTGTCGAAGGTGAGTCGGACCCATCCGAGCCACGGGATTCGGTACTGCGCCTTGCCGGTGATCCACTCCGGTTTGACGATGCCGGAATTCGCGCCGCCGCCTATCTGATCGTACCCCCCGTTGTTATCGCCCTTCGTGACGAAGCCGGCGTACGGTGCGGGACAGTTGGGGACTTCCTCGCAGGTCGCGTCGCCGACGATTTCCTCGCTGGCTTTCGATTCGACCCAGTGTTCGCCGTCGTCGACCCAGAAGTGCGCCCGATGTATCACCGGCGTCTCGGCCCGGCTGCCGTCAGGCCGAAAGACGATGACGTCTCCGGGGTTACCGAACTTGTCGTAGCCGGTCTCCTGGGCGCTCCGGCGGGTAACGACGCCGGTTCCCTCGACGGCAGCGTCGCCGCTGAACCGACCTTCCTCGACGACGAAGATGAGGTCTCCCTTCTGCATGTTCGGCTGCATACTGCCGCTCTCGACGGCGACGAGTGGCGGCCAGATACCGCTGACTCCGAACAGGAGGAGGGCGACGACGCCGACGATGGCGACGCTGCTCAGGATATCCCGCGCGATCACGACGTTCTCGTCGTTCGTTTTGAGGAACCAGCGGACGTAGCCGTCGTCCTCGATGGTAATAGCGTCGGAATCGGCAGCAGGCTGTGAATCGGCAGTAGGCTCTGACGGTTCCCGTGATGGCGTCTGGGAACTGTCGGCGCTCGAGGCCGACCGATCACGGTCGTCGTCGCCGGAATCGCCAGGTGGCTTCCCGGAGCTAGGGCCGCTCATCGTCACCCGTTTCACCGGGCCCGGAAATTAACTTTCTGTTCGCGTTACTCATAGACTCCTGTCGACGCCACCTCGTTGACTGCCATCGACGTCGCCTCGTCGATTCAGTGATCACTGTATTCCACATCGCTTCGTCGACCCCTGATCGACCCGACGGCTCAAACCGATCTACGGATCGCGCTCTCCGGCGATCGCCCCGTACCAGACGAGTGCGAGCGCGGTGCCAACGGCGGCAACGACGATCGGCCCGCTTCCGACGATCGAGCGTATCGAGTCGATCGTCAGTCGAATTCCTCCGACCCACGGAACCCGAACCATCGCTTTGCCGGTGACCCACTCGGCGCTGACGACGGTCGTCTCCGCGCCCGATCGCGGCAACTGGTCGTAGGCCGGGTTGGCGTCGCCTTTCGTGACGAATCCGTCGTGTGGAGCCGGACACGACGCGAGGTCGGTGCAGGTCGCGCCGTTCATATATGCGGGATCGGCTTTCGTCTCGACCCATCGTTCGCCTCGTTCGACCCGAAACTGGGCGCGATGGATCGTCGGCGTCTGCGTCGAATCACCGTTCGGAACGAAGATGATAACGTCGCCCGGCTCACCCAATCGCTCGTATCCGGTCTCTCGAGCGCTCTGAGCGGTGACGATACCCGTTCCCGCAACAGCTCCATCGCCGGCGAACCGTCCGTCGTCGGCGATGAAGACGAGGTCCCCTCGTTCGAGGGCGGGTTCCATACTGCCGCTCTCGACGGCGACCATCGGCGGCCAGGCACCGGTAATTCCGAACAGGAGGACGCCGACGACTGCGATGATCGCGCCGATCGTCGCGATGTCTCGAACCGCGGTTCCCGTTCGATCCTCGGTCTCGAGGAGCCAGCGGACGACGCCGTCGTCTTCGATCGTGACCGCATCGTCGCGCTTCGCTCGAGACCGCGACCCGGCCGTCCGCTCTCTGTCTCCGGGTTTTGACGGCGGACCCGTCTCTGGTCCCGAGGGCGGATCGCGACGGCTGGGCCGATCGCGGTTCCTGTCGTCGGCGTCGGGACCGTCCATTGACCACCGGTTTCTCCGAACCCGGTATCAACTTTCCGGCAAACTTCGGACTGCTTTCACGTACAGACGCCGGAAGCTGCCGATTCCACAAAACGGCTGGAACGGCCGGAGTTCGTGAGCGGACGGGAGCGCGACCGGAACCGGCCCCGTCCCTTTCGAACCGATCGGAAAACCGACGCGGGGAATCGGGGATTCGCTATCCTTTTGCCGTCCCTCGCGAATGCGGGGTATGTGCCACTCGAGGCCGCTGCCCGACTCGTTAGCGAACTCACGAGCCGCGGCTACAACGCCGAACGCGAGGCGGTGACACGGCTCGCGGCGGCCGAGGATCCGAACGCCGCACTCGAGCGCGTCCTCGAGGACGTTCCGAACGATGCGCTCGTCGTCCGGGCCGATCACGTCGAGTCGGTCCTCTCGCGGAGCGACACCACCGGTTCGCCTCGAACCAACGGCTCCGATACTGGCGATTCCGTCGAATCGGGTACCACGAGCGTCGGGAGCGAAACGGCGGGGCGCAACGCCACTCGAACCGATGCGTCGTCCACCGATTCGACCCCCTCCGTTTCAACTGGAACCGAACGTGCCTCGGGGGGTGATTCGCCCGATCGATCTCCAGTTGAAACGGAGGGGTCTTCCCCAGCGAATCGTCTCGCCGATCCTGCGATCCGTTCGCTCGAGATCACCGGGGATATGACGGGTGAAAGCACGGGGACCGGCGAGTACAGCGATTTCGTCTCCGTCTTTCGGGACCGCCTCGAGCGGCTCGGAGCGAAATTACGAGGCCGGGTCAATCACCGCCCTGCGACGGCCATTCAGGGAATGCCGGGCGGGAGCGACGCCGCGATGGTCGGCCTGGTCAACGACATCCGATCGACCGCCAGCGGCCACTGGCTGATCGAACTCGAGGACGCGACCGGGACCTTCCCGTGGCTGGTGATGAAGGATCGCGAGTACGTCGATCTCGTCGACGAACTGCTCTGCGACGAGGTGGTAGCGATGGAGGGGACGCTGGCGGACGATTCGGGAATTGCGTTCGTCGATTCAATGTACTTCCCGGACGTGCCCCGCACGTACGAGCCCTCGACCGCGGATCGCCACGTCCAGGCGGCCCTGATCAGTGATGTCCACGTCGGCAGTCAGGAGTTCATGGCCGACGCGTGGAACGCCTTCGCCGACTGGCTCCACACCGAGGAGGCCCAGCACGTCGAGTACATGCTGCTCGCGGGCGACATGGTCGAAGGTGTCGGCGTCTACCCGGATCAGGACGAGGAACTCGACATCGTTGACATCTACGAGCAGTACGAGGCGTTCAGCGAGCATCTCAAGAAGGTTCCGGGTGACATCGAGATCGTCATGATCCCCGGCAACCACGACGCGGTTCGGCTCGCGGAGCCCCAGCCCGGGTTCGACGAGGAACTCCGGGAGATCATGTCCGCTCACGACCCACAGATCGTGAGCAACCCGTCGACGGTGACCCTCGAGGGGGTATCCGTCCTGATGTATCACGGCGTCTCGTTGGACGAGGTGATCGCGGAACTGCCCGAGGAGAAGGCAAGCTACGACGACCCACACAAGGCGATGTACCACCTCCTCAAGAAGCGCCACGTCGCCCCGCAGTTCGGCGGCCACACCCGGCTCGCACCCGAAGAAAAGGACTACCTCATCATGGAGGAGGTTCCCGACATTTTCCACACCGGTCACGTTCACAAACTCGGCTTCGGGAAGTACCACAACGTGCTCGCGATCAATTCCGGCTGCTGGCAGGCCCAGACCGACTTCCAGAAGAGCGTCAACATCGACCCCGATGCCGGCTTCGCGCCGATCGTCGATCTCGATACGCTCGACGTGACGGTACAGAAATTCAGTTGAGAGATCCGGTATCACGTCTCTTCGTCCCGAATAGCGCCTCGAGTTCGGCCGTGTCGGCGATTCTTTCCTCAGGTTTTCCGCTGTTCTCGTTCAGGTCTCTTGGTCAATAGATCGTGTAGAAGTACCTTTTTCCGCCTCGGGATTCCTCGCTTCGCTCGGAACCACTCGGCGCAAAAATCTACGCTAAAAAGCCGCCTCTGCGGACTTCGTCCGCTTCGGCGGTGAACCGCTCGCTTCGCTCGCGGATGCTCAAGCCGTTCACTCCTTCCCCTGTACAGCACGAGTGACTTGGCGGAAGCAAGCGGTATCAGCGCCGAGCGGACGGCTGCCGGTCAGCACTCGAGGCGCGGGCCACAGCGCATGTCGTTCGCCGTCGGTCAGGGCTCGAGTCGAAACCGAACCGTCGGGGCTCCGTCGAAGCGGGGGCCGTGACCGCGCCGCTCGAAGCCGAGCGCCTCGGCGGCGGTCTCGATGGGGGTCGCATCCCGCGCGGCGAGCACTTCGACGGCCATCGACTCGCGCTCGGCGAAGCGCACCGGTTCGGCCAGCAATCGCTCACAGGCCTCGCTCGTGCCGTCGAGTTGCGTGACGTGAACGGTATCTTCGCGCGCGTCGAAGCTAATGAAGCCGAGCAGGTCCTCCGGATCGGAGCCGCCGTATTGCGAACTCGAGACATCAGCGTTCGGATCGTGACTCCCGTCCTCGGCGACGCGCACCGTGCGGTCGTGGACGAGATTCCGCATCACGTCCGTGGGGGAGTCCGCGATCGACGCGAGCGCGTCCGCGTCCGCCTCGAGTGCGTCCCGTACGTTCATCGACGTGTGGTAATGCGACGCACAACAATAAATCCCGGTCGCGACCGCCCCGCGTGACTGGTTCGACGACTGTCAATTTTCGCGCGTCCTCGAGTCGATTCAGCCCCCGCTCGGGGACTGGTAAAAGTGCGATCGATGGGACACAGTTATCTGCCCGCTCTGGTAACGGATCGAGTATGAGTCACAGTATCGCAAAGCGGGCCGTCTCCGAGGTGGCAGTATGCGCGTCGTAGCGAAATTCGGCGGGACGAGTCTCGGCAGCGGCGACCGGATCAACCGCGCCGCGGACTCGATCGCTGCGGCCGTCGAGGACGGCCACGAGATCGCCGTCGTCGCCAGCGCGATGGGGTCGACCACCGACGAACTGCTCGACGAGATCACGTTCGAAACCGACGAAGCCGACCGCGCCCAGATCGTCAGCATGGGTGAGCGGACGTCGGTTCGGATGCTCAAGGCCGCACTATCGGCTCGGGGTATCGAATCGGTCTTCCTCGAGCCCGGTAGCGACGAGTGGCCCGTCATCACCGACGAGTACGGCGAGGTCAACGTCGAAGAGACCCAGCGGCGCGGCCAGGAGCTCGCGTCGAAGCTCGACGAAACGGTACCGGTCCTCACCGGGTTCCTCGCCGAAGGCCCCGACGGCTCGATCACGACGCTCGGCCGGGGCGGCAGCGACACCTCGGCGGTCATGCTGGGCAAGTACATGGACGCCGACGAGGTCGTCATCGTCACGGACGTCGAGGGCGTCATGACGGGCGACCCCCACGTCGTCGAAGGGGCTCGAAACGTCGGCGAAATCTCGGTCGACGAACTCCGGAACCTCTCGTTTCGCGGGGCCGAGGTCGTCGCGCCCTCCGCGCTTTCCTACAAGGACGGAACTCTCGACGTGCGCGTCGTCCACTACCAGCACGGTGACCTGCTGTCGGGCGGGACGAGCATTGAAGGCGAGTTCAGGAACCTGGTCGACCTGCGCGAGCGCCCGCTGGCCTGCCTGACCGTCGCCGGCCGCGCGATTCGGAACCAGCCCGGCGTCTTCCATCGCCTCTCGGCCGCCCTGCACGAGAGCGACGTCAACATCGACGCCGTCGCGAGCGGGATGGATACGATCACCTTCTACATCGACGAGGAGGAGGCCGAACGCGCCGAGAACATCCTTCACCGCGAGGTCATCGCCAGCGACGAACTCTCGAGCGTCACCGTCGACTCGCCGGTCGCCGTCATCCGAGTGACCGGCGGCGAACTCCCGAACCAGCCGGGGATCATCAGCGAGATCGTCAACCCCCTCTCCGAGGCCCGGATCCATCTCAACGACATCATCACCAGCGCGACCAGCGTCGCCCTGTTCGTCGACTGGGACGACCGCGAGGAGACCCTCGAGCTGACGCAGAACCTGTTCTAATTCGGTCGAACCCGTTTCGAACGCGCTCGCGATCGGTTCCGCTGTCGCCGTCTCCGCGAGTGCGATCGATCGCCGACGGTGATAGTCACACTCTCGATAGTATTCGGTCGGTAATACAGCGGTAACGCCATCGTAACGAAGGGGGGAAACGGTGGAGTGAAAACCATGAGTACCGATTCGACGGCGAGGGAGGTCTTCGAGGAAATCGATCCCGATCCCGACGCGATCCTCGAGGCACACGACGCGGAGACACCGGCCGAACTCGTCGAAGGCGGCGGGAAGCACGAGACGCGGTCCGACGACGTCGTCGACACGACGGCGACCGAACTGTTCGCCGATCTCGAGGCCGTGGAAACGGCGGACGCGAACTCCCGAGATACCGATCTCGGCGAGACGGATCGAACCGATGAAGACGACGATGCGTCCGCGACGCGAGCGGACCTCGAGTTCGAATTCATCGGTGACTCGGACGTGGTCGTGCGGGACGACGGTGCCGTCGTCGACGCGACGGCGGCCGAACTCGACGCGCTCACCGCAACCGACCCGACCTCCGCCCGGGCGACCGGCTCCGACGAGAGTGTCGAAACGACCGAATCCGCGAACGCCGGCTCGGCCGATACTGCGGTCGCCTCGTCGGGCACGCTCACCATTCGCGACGGTAGGGCCGACGACCTGCAACTCGTTGGCCCTGATCCGACGCCAACGCGGCTCACCGACGACGCTTTCGACAGCGCCGCGATCGGCGATCAGTGATTCTCCGACGGAAAGAGTCGAGCCCGGCCGCCCCGCTATCGCCACTCCCGCTAGCGATGGTCTCGCCGGTTCCGTCCATCGATGCGCCGATCCGTCCGGAAGGGGCCGTCTCGAGCCGTCGACGGTCACAAGACGCCAACTAGACTGAACACGCGCGGCGGCGTCGAACGACTATGGTCGCCTACAAGTCGAAAGTAGTCGAACGGATCCGCCTCCCATCGAGAGAACAGCGAGAACGAGCGCTCGAGGAAGCCGGGTACAACGCCTTCAATCTCTCCGCTGACGACGTTTTCATCGATCTCCTTACCGACAGCGGGACGGGCGCGATGAGCGACGATCAGTGGGCCGCGCTCTTCAGGGGCGACGAAGCGTACGCCGGATCGGCGAGCTTTGATCGCCTCGAGTCCGCGGTCGCGGACGTGATGGGATTCGAGCGCGTGGTGCCGACCCATCAGGGCCGCGGCGCGGAAAACGTCCTCTACGGCACCCTCCTCTCCGAGGGCGACGTCGCGCTCAACAACACCCACTTCGACACGACGCGAGCGCACGTCTCGAATCAGGGTGCTGATCCGGTCGACTGTCCCGTGTCGGGCGCTCAAGATCCGGAGGCAAACGAGCCGTTCAAGGGGAACTTCTCGCTCGAGCGAGCGCGAGCGGTCGTCGACGAGGTCGGGCCGGAGCGCGTCCCGCTGGTAATTCTGACGATCACGAACAACTCGGCGGCGGGCCAGCCGGTCAGCGTCGCAAACACCCGTCGGGTTCGGGCGTTCGCCGACGAGATCGATGCGACGTTCGTGATCGACGCCTGCCGGTTCGCGGAGAACGCCTACTTCGTGACCCGACGCGAGGACGAGTTCGCCGACGCGACGGTAGCCGAGGCGGCTCGCGAGCAACTGGGCTACGCCGACGCGCTCGTCATGAGCGGGAAGAAAGACGGGCTGGTGAACGTCGGCGGCTTCGTCGCGACCGACGACGAGACTCTCTTCGAGCGGTGCAAACAGCGCGCGATCCTCTACGAAGGGTTTCCGACGTACGGCGGGATGGCCGGTCGGGACGTCGCCGCGATGGCCGTCGGCCTGCGCGAGGCCGTCGAGGAATCGTACGTTGAAGATCGGGTCGGGCAGGTTCGCGAACTCGGCGCGATGCTCGAGGCGGTCGGGCTCCCGGTGTACACCCCGACCAGCGGACACGCGGTCTACATCGACGCGGGAGCGACGTTTCCCGAGATTCCGCCCGACGAGTTTCCGGGGCAAGCGCTGGTCTGTGAACTGTATCGGGAGGGCGGGGTTCGAGGGGTCGAACTCGGAAGCTTCGCGTTTCCCGAGACCAACCGGCCGGAACTGGTTCGGCTCGCGGTCCCGCGCCGGACCTACCACCGGGAGCACTTCGATCACGTCGTCGAGACGGCCGAAGCCGTCCTCGAGAAGCGCGACGATGTTTCCGGACTCGAGATCGTCTCGGACCCTGCAGTCCCGGAGCTCCGTCACTTTTCGGCGTCGCTCGAGCCGCTGTCCGCGGAGCCCGCGGCTGCGACTGGCACGAACACTGACTGACTGTACGCAGAGGAGAGCGGGGACTGACTGTACGCGGAGGAGAGCCGGGACTGGCTGTGAGCAGAGAGTCGACGGATCGGGTCGCTACAGGCTCGAGATAACGCCTCGGGCGCGATCCCGGAGCGTCGGTTCCGGCTCCGGCTCTGCTCTGCCAGCGAGTCGCTGCTTCGCGATGGACTGGACCCCTCTCGAGGCGGCTTCGGAGTTCATCACGTCGGCCGCCCAGTTCGGGAGCTGGGATTCGAGTTCCTGTCGTTTCTGTGCTTTCATCCGGCTGAACCGGCGCAGTACGAACCCGACGCCGAGGAACAGGCCGGCGTCGAGTAGCTCGCGCCGGAACCGCTCTCGATCCTTTCGGACCGCGATCGCTTTCGCGAGCGAGAGTGCACCGATCGCTAGATAGACCTTCGAACTCTTCGATGGATCGCCGCTGAGCATCCGTTGAAGCGCCATGCGGAGGTGGCTACCACGTTCTCTCGGATAAAACTCCGCTGGCAGGCGACGGGTCGCGGCGGGGATCGGGACCGGACGGTCAGACGCGGACCGGGGTCAGACGCGGTAAGCTGCGGTCAGACGCGGTCAGCCGCGACAACGCCGCGGTGGCGCTGATCGTCGATCGGCTCGATCGAAAATCCGAGGCGCTCGTAGAACGGCCGGACGCGGTCGTCGAACCGGGCCGTCAGTCGGCCTTCGTGCTCGAGGGCCCGCTCGATCAGCGCCCGGCCGATGCCGTGACCACGGTGGCGACGCCGGACACCGATCGCGCCGACGTGGGCCCCGGACTCGGCGTCGAGGGGTTCGAGAACGACCGTGCCGAGGATTCGCTCGGTCGCGTCCGGGCCGTCTGCGGAAGCGGTCCCATCGTCACCGGCGCTCGCCGTGCCACCCCGTCGATCACCCGCGACGAGGACGTCACCGGCGTCGATCCGGCTCTCGACGTCGCCCGGCTCGAGCATTGCGCCGTCGAGGATGCGCCGGACCTCGAGGGCGTCGTCGGGGGTGGCCGTGCGGACGAACATTCGTCAGGAGGGTCGATCGGCGCGAGCTAACAACGCGTCGATTTCGGCTCGATCGAATCACCCGCCTTTAATGAGCCGTAACACCGTCACGTGGTCGCTCTCGACCGGTTGATCCTCGGGGACCGGGCGACCGTCGACGAGGACGCTCACCTCGTGGGGACTCAGGTCGATCGCGCGGAGCAGGTCCGCGTAGGTCGGCGTTCCGTCGGGACCGCCAGCGGCGTCGACATCGGGACCGTCAGCGGCGTCAGCGTCGGCATCCGCAGCCCCTGCCACCGCCTCGAGTTCGAGTTCGTAGGTGTCCTCGCCCTTGACGTCGACGGTGACGTGCATACGCCGCGTTACGGGGCGGCGGCCTTGAGCGCGTCGCTCCGCGCGCTGGCGAGTCCCGAATCGTCAGTCCGTCGTCGGTTCGTCCGGGCTCGAGCCGACCCGCTGCTCTCGCTCTCGAGCGTGCCGTCGATTACTGAACAGCGCGCGAGCGATCGCGCCCACGCCGAGCAGGAGGACGACCAGACTGATCACCTCGCCGACAACGGGGATGGGCAGCCGAGAGAGGAGGGCACCGGCGAGCAGGCCGACGACGAGCGCGAGCCAGCGGTTGCCGAGACCGACCAGCGAGAGGAGCCAGGCAGCGACGGCGAAGCGGCCGTAGATAATTCCGATCCAGAGCAGCAGGGCGAACACGAGCCCGCCGATCATCGACAGCGGGATGCCGACGACGGTGATCGCGAGCGCGATCAGGAGGATCGGGATCCCCACGAGCACCCCCAGCCCGACCAGTCCGGAGCGGAGGGGACCCGTGGCGACCCGGTCGGCGACGGCGTCGGAGAACCGCGGGAACAGCGCGAGCAGGAGTGCACCGAGCAGTAGATTCACCGCGAAGGCGTAGGCGGTGAACAGCCACGACGCGAACGGCTGAATCGTCGGCGCAACGTCGACCCCGAGCGAGGAGTCCTCTCGAATCTCGCCCGTGACAGCATCGGTGTTCCCCTCGAGATCACCGTCGTAGCGCAGATCGCCTGCGATCGACGCGCTCTCGCCCAGCCGGATCGTCTCGGCACCGATTTCGGCGTCGCTCTCGAGCGTGCCGTCGATCGTCGCGCTCCCGACCCCGGCCATGACGGTGCCGCCGACGGTTCCGCTCTCGGTGACCGTGAAGCTCCCCGCGCCGACCTCGACGTCGCCGTCGACGGTTCCGGCGATGGTGACGCTCCCGCCGGCGGCCTCGAGGTCGCCGTTGACCTGGCCCGTTTCTTCGATTCGAACGTCGCCCCCGACGGCGCTGACGTCGCCGGTGACGGTGCCCCGGACGACGACGCTTCCGCCGAAGGCCTCGAGGCTATCGACCGTCTCGCCTTCCTCGACGACGATCGTTCCGCCGGTTCGGGCGTCGGACTGGGCGGCGGCCGTCGCCGGGACGGTCCCGAAAACGACGAGGACGACCAGCACGGCGACGGCGAATCGTGATAGCGAGTCGTTTCCGAGCATGACGAGTGTTCCTTCCTCGAGCAGGGTCTAAAACCCGGGACCACGATTTCAGGGCCGGAAACCGTCCGATTCCGTGATTTGTCCACCACTGATGACAGAGCCACCGGCGACGCTGTCCGACGTCGACCTTCGGTCGTTTTATCTTCGGGCCACCCCTTCGACCGGTATGAGCGAGGCCGACGCCGAGGCGGCGGAGCCCACCCCCGGGAAGACCGAAGTCTGGATCGAGAAGTATCGTCCGGAGCGACTCGACGACATCAAGGGCCACGTGGACATCGTTCCGCGACTCAAAAATTACGTCGAGCAGGACGATCTCCCCCACCTTCTTTTCGCAGGGCCAGCCGGTACAGGGAAGACGACAGCAGCGAAGAGCATCGCTCGAGAGGTCTACGACGACGACTGGCGCGAGAACTTCCTCGAGCTCAACGCCTCCGACCAGCGCGGGATCGATGTCGTCCGCGACCGGATCAAGGACTTCGCGCGCTCGTCGTTCGGCGGCTACTCACACCGCATCATCTTCCTCGACGAGGCTGACGCGCTGACCTCTGACGCCCAGTCCGCGCTGCGCCGGACGATGGAGCAGTTCTCGAACAACACGCGCTTCATCCTCTCGTGTAACTACTCGAGCCAGATCATCGACCCCATCCAGTCGCGGTGTGCGGTCTTCCGGTTCACCGAACTCTCCGCGGACGCCATCGAGGCGCAGGTCCGGGAAATCGCCGCGAACGAGGACATCGACGTGACGGACGACGGCGTCGACGCGCTGGTCTACGCGGCCGACGGCGACATGCGCAAGGCGATTAACGCCTTGCAGGCCGCCGCGGTGATGGGCGAAACCGTCGACGAGGAGACCGTCTTCGCGATCACCGCGACGGCCCGCCCCGAGGAGGTCGAGGCGATGGTCGGCCACGCCATCGACGGCGATTTCACCGCTGCTCGAGCCGCCCTCGAGGACTTGCTGACCGAGCGCGGCCTCGCCGGCGGCGACGTCATCGACCAGCTCCACCGCTCCGCCTGGGAGTTCGACATTCCGGAGCGGGCGACGGTCCGCCTGCTCGAGCGTCTGGGGGAGGTCGACTACCGGATCACCGAAGGCGCGAACGAGCGGCTGCAACTCGAGGCGATGCTGGCGTCGCTGGCGCTCGAGAACGAGGCCTGAGACGGGCCGCTGGGCCTGTGTGGCCGGCGCGTCCTTCTGGCAGGTTTCGGGTGCGCCGGAACTGACGGAGAGTAGTCCGTACGAAGGGGAAACTGTGTGAATGGAACAGTAGGTTTTGGCTGGAATACAGTGAAGGAAGTGTCCTGCTATCGTGGCAACAGGGGATCGCCACGCCCTCCCCAGCCGATTCGTTCGCGCCTCACGGCGCTCACTCATCCCTCGCACGGCTTTATACCGCGGTTCACACGGCTCACGGTTCCCTGCGGTCACCGTTCGCTTTCCGAGGCGCTCACTTCGTTCACGTCTCGCCTCCGTTCGCCGCGGCCCAGCGCGCGCCACCGCATGCCGGTTGGCTGGTCGAGAGTGAGACGTGGCTACCCTGTACGGAACGGCTGAGTTACAGCCAGTTCGAGCCGTGTACCGCTGATCGACCCTCGAACGGAGTCACTCTCCCTCCACGTCGGCCGGTTCGATCCCGCGAAACGAGACGGTGAGGCGACCGTTCGCTTCGGCGACGCCGACGTCCCAGCCGTGGGCGTCGGCGATCCGTTCGACGGTGCCGAGCCCGAAGCCGGTCCCGTCCGCCGCGGCCACCCGGTCGGAGACGGGATCCGCCTCGAGATCGGTGTCCGTCTCTGCGGTGGCCGGGTCGCGGCGAGCGACGGCGAAGCCGTCGTCGGTCGCGCGGACAGTGACGACCGGCTCGTTCTCGTTCGCTTCGTCGACGACGGCCATCAGCAGCGATTCGAGTAGCTCCCGCAAACGCGCCTTGTCAGCCTCGAGGACGCGATTATTCGCCGCTCGCGTGACGAGCCGCGCGTCGCCGGTGTCGACGGCCACCCAGGCCCGCCGGGCGACGTCGTGGACGGCGACGGGTTCGGTCTCGACGAGGACGTCGTCCCGTCCGGCGATCGTGACCAGCCGATCGACGGATTCCCGCAATCGCTCCTGTGCGTCGTCGACTGCCGCGAAGTGCTCCCGATCGCCGGTTTCCTCGGCGATCTCGAGGTAGCCGCGGGCGACGTTCAGCGGCGTTCGTACGTCGTCGTGGATCAGGGCCGCGATCGTCTCGAGACGTGCTTCGGCGGCGGCCAGTTCGCGTTCGCGACGGCTGTGCTCGGTGACGTCGCTGTAGACGATCAGCCCCTCGGAGTTGTGGTCGGCGCCCTCGTTCCCCTCGGGGGCCGCGTCTCCGTCTCCGTGTCTATCCCCGTCGGCGTTCACGGCGAGGGGGACCAGCGTGAGCAGGAACTCGCGGACGCCGTCGACGGTCTCGCGCCGGCTACCGAGCTGGCGCCGCTCGCCCGCCCGCAGCGACTCGAGGAGCGTCGCCCGTCGTCGCTCGAGACCCGGCGGGACGATCGACTCGTCGACGGGGTCGCCGACGATCGATTCGGGATCGGTACCGAACACGTCGGCGAAGGTGTCGTTGACGGTCCTGACGACGGGCTCTCCGTCGACGATCTCGTACCGGACGGCCGGATCCGGAACGTTCGCGAAGACCGTTCGATATCGGTCGCGTTCGGCTGCTAGCTCGTCGCGTTCGGCCGCGAGACGGTCGCGTTCGGCCGCGAGACGGTCGCGCTCGGTCCGCAGTCGGTCCCGTTCCCGACGCAAGCGCTCTCGCGCCGTGGTGTCGGTCGCGTCGGCGTCGAGTCGTTCGAGAACCGACGTGGCGATCCGGCCCCACGTCGTCAGGGCGTCACGGTCACACTCGTCGAACGCCGCCGGTGCGTCGGCGGCCACGTGCACGATCCCGACGTCGCCGACCGGAACGCAGTACATCGACTCGACCCCCTCGAGCGGGGTCGGCAGCCGATCATCGGTCGGGAGATCGTCGATCCGGAGCGGTTCGCCCGTTCGGAGGACGTCCCCGAGCGGCCCCGCACGCGACAGCGACTCGAGAGCCTTGGCCGAGAGCCCCGGCGCGGTCGTCCGCGGGACGAGATCTCCGAAGCGGACCGTCGACAGCCAGCAGTACTCGTACTCGAGCGCGTCGGCCGCGATTTCGACGAGTAATTCGAAGAGCCGATCGCGGTCGCGACAGGCGACCAGTTCGGGGATCGACTCGAGGAATGCGTCGGCCGGTCGACGGCTCGGTGGCGCCGGGACACCGGCCATCGCGATCACGTCGGTCTCGGAATCGGTTTCGGTGTCGAATTCGACCTCGGTTTCGGCGTCGGTGTCAGATTCGGCCTCGGCGTCGGGGTCGGGGTCGGATTCCGCGTCGATCTCGCGCCCACTGGCGTTTCCGGTGGATCCGACACCGCCACAGACCCACTCGATCTCGTCCGCGAGGTGGGAAACGGCGTCGTCGGTATCGCGGCGGACGTAGCCGTCGATGCCGTCGGTCGACCGGGCGGCCGCAGGCGCGTACGACGCCTCGGAAAAGAGGATCACGGGCGCGGAGTCACAGGCCTCGACCACTTCGAGCAGGTTCGACCCCGCCGCGGTCGTCGGCGTCTCAGCGAAGACGACGCAGTCGGACTCCGGCGCCCAGGTACGGATCCGGTCGACTTCGGTAACGGCGCGGACCGACCGCTTCGGGCCAGACTCGAGTCGCTCGAGTGCGACGGCACCGTCGCTGGCGGCCGTTTCCGAGGCGGCCACGTAGAGCACGGTTCGCGGTCGGGTGTTCGCTGGCGGAGTCGCCATGCCGTCGCCGTTCAATTGTCTGTGTGGCGTGACTGTCCCGCACGGTAAAGCTTTGTCGCGCGTATCGAACACTGAGCCGCGGCCGGCAATCGACTGACTCCTTCGCGGATCCGACCGGCTGCCGATTCGGGCGGCTCGATGGAACGCTACGATGCTCCGGCGCTCCGGTCTGAACGAGCGTGCCACGCCGATCGAGCCCAGTTCAGCCAGTAGCTCCCGAGGACTGCGGCGGTCACGAGCCAGACGGCCCCCATCGGCGCGTACCACTCGAGCACGTATGACGGGGCGGTACCGACGAACCGGCCGACGCCGACGGCGGTGACGGTCGCGAGCGCGGTGACGAACAGTAACCGATCATCGTCGCCATCATGCTCGGCCCGCCAGAATCGAACGGACCCAACCTGCCGAACGTCCGTGGCGAGGAGTGCGAGTGCGGCCGCACT
This sequence comes from Natrinema sp. CBA1119, assembly GCF_002572525.1. Taxonomy (NCBI): domain Archaea; kingdom Methanobacteriati; phylum Methanobacteriota; class Halobacteria; order Halobacteriales; family Natrialbaceae; genus Natrinema; species Natrinema thermophila. The sequence goes on from NZ_PDBS01000001.1 coordinate 1,535,299, forward strand.
CGCGCCGACCGTCAACGCGACCGCGAGATCGAGATCGAGGACGTACGCACCGGCCACGGTGTCGCCGACGGCGACCGGGACGAGGGGGAGGCCGAACGACAGCAGCGGACCGCCGTTCCAGACCGCGTAGCACAAGGGTGCGAGCAGCATCGTCGCCGTCACCAGCGCGATGACGAGCAGACTGAGCGTATCCAGCCCCGACGTCAGCGGCGTGCGAAGGGAGTCACTGATCGGCACTCTCGCTCCGACGTAGCTGGCGAGAACCGTCGCGATGAGCCCCAGTAGATAGGCACCCGCGAGCGCCGTCCGTCGCGGCTCGAGACCGAGCAAGGGGTGCCTGAGGGCGGCACTCACGACCGCCCGTACCTCGAGCGATCGGTGGCTGTCCGTTTCGGTACTCATGGGTCCTCCGCGATGACCGTCGCGACCCCGTCGTGATCGGGTCTCTTCGCGTTCGCCAGATCGATCGCATTGGGGGAAACCCGCCAGTCGGCTCCGTCGAAGATCGCTTCGATCGTGTCTCGGCCCCGCTGGTAGGAGGGGACTCCGTGTGTCGGCCGAGCGGGGGAATCCTCGTGGGCCTGCATCGAGATGACGCCGTCGAACGACCAGCACCGGACGTGGCGGCGACCGTTGACGCCGTAGTAGGCCTGGGCGGCCGTGGCCTGCTGGCGCACGTACGACTCGGTCTCCCGATCCCACGCGAACCGCGTGTATTCTTCGGGGCTGCGTATCCACCCTTCGGCCTCGAGGACGGACATGACGGTCTCGAGGCCGCGATCGCCGTCGGCTTCGGGGAGCACGACGACGTTGAACGGAGCGGTCGCGCGGAACCCGTCGCCCGTCGGCTCGTAGTGGTAGCGACCGATCGGCGCGTCGTCTTCGTCGGTGATCGGTTCGTCGGTCCACTCGGAGACCGCTGAGGGTGGTTCGGCGGCCTCGACCGTCCCCGTCGGATCCGTCGCGTCGGGCGGCGGCGGGAGGAGGGTGATACCGGCGACCGTTCCGACGGCGGATAGGCCGGCTTTCCGGAGGAAGGAACGTCTGGTCCCCATCGTCAGTATTCACCCTCGTTCGCGAATCCGTGTGTGTCACCGTGGTGAGTCGGACTCGCCCGATCCGTCCCACCGGATCGCGTCGCCCGAACACCACTTCGAGTTCGCTCGAGATTCGCCATTACCGGAACGTTTCACTGACGAATATTTATCAATTGCTTATCTTAATCACGGATGATATTGTGGCAGCAGTGGGTTAACAAACGCTGCAGGAGTATCGGTCGGACGACTCGATGACGGTGGTACCGTGGGGGTTCCGGTCCGCACGAAGACCGGTCACCGCTGCCGCGACCGATCGCGTCGTGACACCGGTTGCGGAACTGTTTTACGCGCTGCAGGGCCAATTGACGCGTAATGAGCGAACTAGAGGAGGAGTACCGCCTCGAGTACTTCGAGGAGGAAGGGTTCGAGCGCAAGGAGTGTCCGGAGTGTGGCGCTCACTTCTGGACGCGCGACGAGAGCAGGGTGACCTGCGGTGAGCCGCCCTGCGAGGAGTACGGCTTTATCGACAACTCTGGATTCGACGAGTCGTACGATCTGTCGGAGATGCGCGAGGCCTTTCTCTCCTTCTTCGAGGCCAACGAGCACGAGCGAATCGATCCATACCCGGTCGCGGCCAACCGCTGGCGCGACGACGTCCTGTTGACGCAGGCGTCGATTTACGACTTCCAGCCGCTGGTGACGAGCGGCGAGACGCCGCCGCCGGCGAACCCACTCTGCGTCTCCCAACCCTGTATCCGGATGCAGGACATCGACAACGTCGGCAAGACGGGGCGGCACACCATGGCCTTCGAAATGATGGCCCATCATGCGTTCAACACGCGCGAGGACGTCGAAGAAGACGAGTACGCCTACTACGGCGAGGTCTACTGGAAGGACCGCACTGTCGAACTCTGCGACGGCTTCTTCGAGTCGATGGGCGTCGATCTCGAGGAGGTCATCTACATCGAGGATCCGTGGGTCGGCGGCGGCAACGCCGGCCCCGCCATCGAGGTCATCTACCGCGGCGTCGAACTCGCCACGCTCGTCTTCATGTCGATGGAGCAAGACCCCGACGGCGAGTACGAGATGAAAGACGGGAACCGCTACAGCCCGATGGACACCTACATCGTCGACACGGGCTACGGGCTCGAGCGCTGGACCTGGGTGTCTCAGGGCACCCCGACGGTCTACGAGGCGGTCTACCCCGACATGATCGCGTTCCTCAAAGAGAACGCGGGGATCGACCACACCGAAGAGCAGGAGGAACTGATCCACCGCACCGCGAAGCTCGCGGGCCACATGGACATCGACGAGGCCGAGGACATGGAGACCGCCCGCGGCGAGATCGCCGCCGAACTTGGCGTCGACGCCGCGGAACTCGAGGCGCTCATGGAGCCCCTCGAGGACATCTACGCGATCGCGGACCACTGCCGTACGCTGGCGTACATGCTGGGCGACGGGATCGTTCCCTCGAACGTCGGCACCGGCTACCTCGCGCGGATGGTGCTCCGGCGAACCAAACGGCTCTGTGACACGGTCGGCGTCGACGCGCCGCTGGACGAACTCGTCGACATGCAGGCCGAGCGCCTCGCATACGAGAACCGCGATACGATACGGGACATCGTTCGCACCGAGGTCGAGAAGTACCGCGAGACCCTCGAGCGGGGCGGTCGCCGGGTCGAGACGCTCGCCGAGGAGTACGCCAAGAAGGGCGAGCCGATCCCGATCGAGGAACTGATCGAACTCTACGACTCCCACGGGATCCAGCCGGACATGGTCGCGGAAATTGCCGAGGAGACGGGCGCAGCGGTCGACGTTCCCGACGACTTCTACAGCCTCGTCGCGAAGCGCCACGACACGCCCGAAGCGGTTGCGGCCGCCGAAGAGGGCGAAAACGAGCGCTTCGAGGACCTCCCCGAGACGGAGAAACTCTACTACGACGACCAGGAGCGCACCCAGTTCGAGGCGGTCGTCTTGGATGTCTTCGAGCGCGAGGAGGGGTACGACGTCGTCCTCGATCAGACGATGTTCTACCCCGAGGGCGGCGGTCAGCCCGCGGACACGGGAACGCTTTCGACCGACGACACCACCCTCGAGATCGAGGACGTCCAGATCGTCGACGGCGTCATCCTTCACCGGGCCGACGAGGACCCCGGGAAGGGCGAACTGGTCAACGGCCAGGTCGACGGTGAGCGCCGCCGACAGCTCATGCGACACCACACCGCGACCCACATCGTCATCCACGCCGCACGGCAGGTGCTCGGCGAGCACATCCGACAGGCCGGTGCCCAGAAGGGCGTCGAGAGCTCGCGGATCGACGTTCGCCACTACGACCGGATCGACCGCGAGACCGTCAAGCGGATCGAGGATCGCGCCAACGAGATCGTGATGGACAACACCGCGGTCTCCCAGGAGTGGCCCGATCGCCACGACGCGGAGGCGGAATACGGTTTCGACCTCTACCAGGGCGGTATCCCGCCGGGCGAGCAGATCCGACTGATCCACGTCGACGAAGATACGCAGGCCTGCGGTGGCACGCACGTCGCCCGGACCGGCGACATCGGGACGATCAAGATCCTCAACACCGAGCGCGTGCAAGACGGCGTCGAGCGGATCACCTTCGCGGCCGGCGAGGCCGCCATCGCGGCGACCCAGGAAAAAGAGGACGCGCTCTACGAGGCCGCCGAGATCCTCGACGTCTCTCCCGCAGACGTGCCCGAGACCGCCGAACGGTTCTTCGAGGAGTGGAAGGGACGGGGCAAGCAGATCGAGGACCTGAAAGAACAACTCGCCGAGGCTCGAGCCGGCGGCGGTGGCGGCGGCGAGGAGGTCGACGTCGGCGACACGACGGCCGTCGTCGACCGGATCGACGCCGATATGGACGAACTGCGCGCGACCGCGACTGCCATCGCTGAGGAGGGCAAGATCGCGGTCCTCGGCAGCGGTGAGAGCGGTGCCCAGTTCGTCGTGGCCGTGCCCGACGACGTGGGCGTCAACGCGGGCGAGGTCGTCGGCGAACTCGCCGGCCGAGTCGGCGGCGGCGGCGGCGGCCCGCCGGACTTCGCACAGGGCGGCGGCCCCAACGTCGAGGCGTTAGACGACGCGCTCGAGGACGCGCCGGACGTGTTGCGGCAGGTACTGAACGCCTGAACTCCGACTCGAGTCGAGATCCACCCCTTCTTTCGGTATCCGTTACGACGATCCATCCATGCCGACCGCATCGAACGGGAGCGTCTCACTGCACTACGACCGCGCGGGCGAGGGGGACTCCGTCGTCTTCGTCCCCGAGGCCGGCCTCGGCGGCTGGCTCTGGGGCTGGCAACACGCCGCCGTCGCCGGCCCCCACGAGGTCGTCGTCTGGGACCTCCGCGGCACTGGCCGCTCCGATGCGCCGCCCGGCCCCTACGCCCTCGAGACGCTCGTCGCCGACCTCGAGGCGGTCCTTTCGGAATGCGAAATCCGCAACGCCCACCTCGTCGGCTGCGGACTCGGCGGTGCGATCGCGCTCGAGGCGGCCCGGACCTCGAGTCGCGTGGCGACGCTGACGCTGTTCGGAACCGCGGCTCGCGGGGACGAGTACGACCTCGAGCCGCTCTTTGCGCCGCCGGACGATCGGGACGCGCTTCGCCGATCGATCGCGGCGGGGCTCTCCGATGACTTCCTCGAGGCCCAGCCCGACGTGCTGGACGGGATCGCTGACTGGCGAGCGGACGGCGACGCCGACCGCGAGGGGTGGGACGCTCAGGTCGCGGCGCTCGAAGGTTTCGACGCGACAGCGTGGCTGGTCGAGGTGACCCAGCCGACGCGGGTGATTCACGGCGGTGCGGACGAACTGGTTTCGCCCGCCGCCGGGCGGGACCTCGTTCGGGGACTTCCGCGAGGGGAGTTCCGCGAACTCGAGGGGGCCGGCCACCTGGCCTTCGTCGAGCGCTCGCGGACGGTCAACGATCTGTTGTTGGGCTTTCTCGAGGCGCAGACGGACGATTCCGAGTGAGTCGGCCGGACAGTTGGTGGGACCCGACCGAAGCGTGAACCGTCGACTCGGCGCGCCAGCTGGAGCGTCGGCCCGTCTTCCGGTTCCGTGCTTGCGCCTGACCCCCTATCTACTACGTACTCGAGCGTGGGAGCATTCGCCGTGACCCTCTCGCTGGCTCGCCGGGCCGAGCACTTCCCGGATCGGACGGCGGTCGTCGACATCTCCGAGCGGCGACTTCACGCGCCTGCGGGGACGATCCACGAGGATCGCGTCTCCTACGGGGAGCTGTCGACGGTCGCGGAGCGGACGGCCGAGCGCCTCTCGACGCTGGCTATCGGTCCCGGAGAGACCGTCTGTCTCGTCACGCGAAACCGGGTCGCCGCGCTCGCGCTGTTTTTCGCCTGCCGACGCCTCGGTGCGACGTTCGCGCCGATCTCCCACCTCTTGACGCCGGCCACCGTCGAGCGCCCGTTCGACGTCCTCGAGCCCGATCTGGTCGTCTCGGAGGCGGCCCAGCGCGATCTGGTACGATCGATCCCGTTCGATCGGGCGGTGACGCTCGAGGAACTATCCGAAACCGAGCGAGACGATGTCGATGCCGACGAGCGACCGTCGATGGAAAACCCGCTGCTTGCCCTCCACGGTGATACGGGTCGACCAGTCGCCGGCTACTCGCCCGACGCCATCGAGCGCAACTGCCTCACGAGCGTCGCGGCGTGGGGGGTCGCCGCGAACGATACCGTCCCGCTCACCGCGCCGCTCTCGACCGCCGCCGGCCTCGTCCGCGTCGCGCTGTCGGTGCTGTACGTCGGCGGCACGCTCTTGCTCGACCGCGCGTTCGACCCCGGCGACGCGCTGGCCGCGATCGCCGAGGAGCGGGCGACGCTGCTGGCCGGTCGGGAGACCGTCCTTCGAGATCTCGCGGCCCAATCCGGCTTCGAGGACGCCGTCGAGTCGCTCGAGCGAGCCATCTGCGAGGCCCCGGTCGGTGACGACGTGGTCGCGGCGTACCGGGAGTGTGGCGTCCCGATCGCACGAGTGTACGGTTGCCTCGAGTGTCCGACCGCCCTGAGCCAGGGATTCGAAACCGAGAGCGATTCGGCGGGAGACGATATCGATGGGACCGCTGTCGGCCGCCCGGTGCCGGACTGTCGCGCCCGGCTAGTCGACGGCGGGGGCGACCCCCTCGAGGGTGAAGCGGACGGCCGATTGCAGCTCTCCGGACCGATGCTCGCCGATGGTTACGTGACTGCCGGTGGGACCGGTACGGAGAACTGGGACGAACCCGCCGAACTCGAGCGCGACGAGTCCGACGAGCGTAGTGACCGCGGTCGGTTTATCGACGGCTGGTTCGACACCGGCGACCGGTTTCGCCGAGGTGGGGACGGGAACTACGTTCGTGGATAATCGTCAGCGGTCCACTGTGGCCGTCCGTTGGCCGCTCCGCTCGAGCGCTGGCGCTTCCGATCACTGTCGGCGGTCACGGCAATGTCGGCACTGGGCGGAACACCTATTTTTATCGAGTTGCCACTAGGAGGCAATGAGTCAACTGCGAATCGCCGTCCTGAACGCAGCCCATCGGGACGAGAACACGACGCGGAACTTCCGGCGCGAACTCGACGCCTCCCTGGCGGAGTTCGACGTCACTGACGGCGCGGTACCGGACGATTTCGACTACGACGGAGCCGTCGTGACCGGCTCTCGAGCGTCGGTCTACTGGGACGACGAGTGGATGGCACCCGTCAAAGAGTGGGTCGGTGAGGCGATCGATCGCGGGGTCCCGTTCCTCGGCGTCTGTTGGGGTCACCAGCTGTTGGCCGACGTTCTCGGCGGCACCGTCGCGGACATGGGGGTCTACGAGGTCGGCTACAGCGAGATCGAGCAGGTCGTGGATGCAGAGTCGCGACTGTTCGACGGCATCGACGAGACGTTCACCGCCTTCACCAGCCACTCCGACGAGGTCGCAGAGTTGCCGCCCGGTGCCGAGCCCCTCGCCCAGAACGACTACTCCAACCACGGCTTCCGCGCGGACCGAGTCTTCGGCGTCCAGTTCCACCCCGAGTACGATACGAAGACCGCTCGCGAACTCGTCCACCGGAAGGAGCTCTCCGACGAACGCCTCGAGTCGATCCTCGGCGAAATCACGGACGAAAACTATCAGCGGTCCTGCGAGGCGAAACTGGTCTTCGACAACTTCCTCGAGTTCGTTCGCGAGGTAAAGCGGATCGAGACCACTGCTGACGCGTCGGCTTCGGTCAGTCGTTCCGACTGAAGCGGTGTTCCATTCTGCCCGGTGGCTGCTGCCAGCTACTGCCGGTTTCGAACGGAACTCAGCAGAAATATTTTCCGAAAGAAGTCAAAATATGTATACATGGAACCGTCGGTCGAGAGCACGGAAACGTCGAACGACCGGCTCGAGGAGCTACAGGCGGAGATCCGTCGCGAGACCGGACGGACCGTCCCCAAATCGGTGATACTCGAACAGATCATTCGGGATGCCTCCGAATCGAAAGACGAGGTGATCGAGCTGTTTCGTGACGATTTGGAGCCGTAACCGGACAGTGAGTGCACGGCTCCGTCTCAAATACGTCGGTCCGCAGGAGAACGCGACCGAAACGCGCCCATCACCGAGATCGAACTGACTGCGAGTCGATCAGTCCGCAGCGACTTCGACCTGCGCTTCGTCTGCTTTCCCGATCGCTTCGACGATGAGTTCGGCGACGTCGACGACCTCGATCTCGTCCTCGTAGCCGCCGGTCTTGCGGCCGTCCTCGTACATCGTCATGCACATCGGGCAGGCGACGACGAACTTCTCGACGCCGCTGCCGGCGTCGGTGTCCTCGAGCGCCTCCCGAATGCGTTCCTCGCTGGGTTTTGGTTCTTCCTCGAAGTCCATCCAGAGGCCGCCACCGCCGCCGCCACAGCAGAAGGAGTTACTGCGGTTGCGGGGCATCTCGTCGAGCGTACAGCCTGTGGCTTTGATGAGTTCGCGGGGGGCCTCGTACTCGTCGTTGTATCGGCCGAGATGACACGGGTCGTGGTAGGTGACCGTGTAGTCGAGTTCCGTGCCGCTCAGGTCGAGGGCGCCGTCCGCGACGAGTTCCTCGACGGCTTGCGTCCAGTGATAGATCTCGATCTCGCCGTCCTCGTTCCACTGCTCCTCGTAGTCGAACGGCATCATCGGATCGTCCGAGAACTCGTCGAAGTTGACCTCCGGATACTCGTTCTTGAACGTGTTGTAGGAGTGGGGGTCCGTACAGACGATTTTGTCGAACTCACAGTCCTCCCAGGTCTCGACGTGGTGGCCGGCCAGTTCGACGTAGAGCAACTCTTCGCCGACGCGGCGGATGTCGTTGCCGTCGAACTTCTCGTCGTCGAAGAGGATGCCGAAGCTGACGTCGGCCTCCTTCAGAATGGTCGCCAGCGAGCGGGCGACCTGCTTGTTTCGCTCGTCGTAGCTCGGGAAGTCGCCGACGTACCAGAGGTAGTCGACTTCCTCTTCGCGGGCGTCGGTGACGTCGAACTCGAGTTCGTCGGCCCAGTCGCCACGGTTGCGCGGCGAGTCGCCGAACGTGTTGCCGTTTTGCATGACGTTCTGGAAGACGTCCTGCATGCTGGGGGCGACGTCGCCCTGGTCGGTCATCTGGCGGTTGAGCCGGGTGAAGCTCTTGAGGTGCTCGATCTCGACGGGGCAGGCGTCCATGCAAGCCATACAGGCCATGCAGGACTCCATGGTCTCCGCGTTGATCACGCTCGTCCCGCCGTCGGCGACGATGGGTTGTTCCTCGCCGCCGGCGTCGAGGTCTTCCCGATACGATTTCAGGTCGAGAATGACGTTGCGCGGATCGAGCGGACGATCGGAGGCCTTCGCCGGACAGACGGAGGAACAGCGGCCGCACTTGGTACAGGCGTCCTGGTCCAGGATCTCTTTCCAGGTGAAGTCGTCGATGGATTCCGCGTTGGTCGCGTCGAGATCCGAGGGGACGTTCGGAAGGCGCTGACCGGCCTTCTCGTCGCGCGTGACGACGTTTGCGAACGAAGAGAGCATGTGGAACGGCTTGGCGTAGGGGATCCACGCGATGAAGAAGAAGGCGATCAGCGAGTGGGTCCACCACGCGAGCCAGTGGAGGTTCTCGACGTTTAGGCCGGCCCCGTTGAGCCCCGCCTGCTCGGCTCCCAGCGTGGCGAGGCCGATCCCGTTGAAGGCGAGCGCCAACCCGTAGCCGACGAAGCTGACGATCTCGTAGTCGGGGATACCGGCGCTGTAAATCCGCAGCCCCTCGAGGAGGAAGCCGCCGACGCCGAGCGCGAACAGCGTCCAGATGAAGATGTCGTCTTCGGTGGAGGTGTGGCGGTCCCAGAGGCGGTGGTTACGGACCCAGTAGCGTCGGTACATGGCCATTCCGATGCCGACGACGAACAGCAGCCCCATCGCGTCGACGATGAACGAGTAGGCGAGATAGAAGTCGCCCTCCCAGAACGTCATGTGGAGGACTTTCTGGAAGGCGTACTGATCGACCATGATGATCAGGGTCGCGATGAACAGCGTCAGGAATCCCCACATGATAAACGAGTGCATCAGTCCGCCGTAGAGGTCCCTGTTGAACTGCTTCTCGTTCGAGAGCACGGTTCTGGTCGCGCTCACGATTCGGTTTCCGAGGTCATTGACCCGAGAGAACGAATCGTCGTCCCCCTCGGCGTAGCGGCTGAACCGCTGGTAGACGCCGTAGGTGAGGACGGCGATGGCGATAAACGCAAGGAGATAGAACACCGCGTACTCGACGCTGGTGATCCCCCAGTACGTCTCCCTTGTTTGTGCGATGGTGTTCATGTCCATTGACGGGCAGGGCTGTAACTTAATTCTTGCCCCACGGACCGGAAGACAACCTCGCTGCCGTCTTGCGGAAATTTTCCTCCGATTTCGAGTTTATACTAGTCATCCGTGTTCGACTCAACGACCCAACGTGATCTGGCAACAGGCTTATATAGACTCCCGTCTGGAGTGTCCACCCATGAACGATAAAACCGAGGAGCTCCGGGATATCTTCACCGACGTCACCGATGGCGAGGAAACTGTCACCGAATCACAGGAGAACACCCGCGGTTCGCTCGAGCGAGACGAGCGATCGGACGAGGACCGCCTCGAGAGCGTCGTCCAGCAGATGCGTGAGCGCTACGAGTTCGAAACGTCGCTCTCGGACGACGAGTTGATCACGGTCGCCAGAGCCTTCTACGACGACCGGAGCGACGACGAGGTCGCCGACGAGCTGGGGGTCGACGCGGACGAGGTCTTCGAGGCGCGACTGTCGTTGCACCTCGTCGGCGAGACCGATGCGGACGAGGTCGACCTCGCGGCGATCCGTGACCGCGAGGAGGACGACGCGACGCTGGCCGACGAGTACGACGTGAGCGAGGCCCGGATCCGACGATACCGTCGCGTCGCCGAGGCGGAAGACCAGTCCCGCGCGGCGAACGATCGCTACCGCGACGAGTTCGCCAGCGTCCTCGCCGACGCCGATCTCTCCGAGCGCATGACGTCCGACCTCCGCGAAGACGGCCTCGAGGACGCGACGGAGGGGATGGAGACCGAAGTCGAGTTCTGAGACGGTCTGCTGTAACGATTTACCGGAGCAACCGCAGGATGGTTCGCGGTTGCTCCGGAACTGACTGACAGCAGTCCGTATGAGCCGTCGACGAATGCGGCTGAGCGTGAGCGAAGCGAGCGCTCGGTAGAACTGCTGGTCTCGTGGACAGTGCCCATTTGGACGAGACTTTTTATGAGGGGGAGCGGCCAGACGGAGCGTGACTCGCACGCCCATCTCGTTCAGCGATCTGCGGACCGCCGCCTACTGTCCGCGGAAGTGTTACTATCAGCGGCGGCTGCCGGACGAGGACCGCGAGCCGCCGCCCGAAGTCGCGGCGATTCGATCGCTCGCCACTCGGTACGACGAGTTACTCGAGGCCCCGCCGGGGGCCCTCGAGTCCGAACCGATCGCCGTCCCGTCCGTTCGCTACCGCGAGCGGCTGGCGGCGACCCGGGACCGACTCGAGGGAAGCGGCCAGTGGGAGCGCCTCAGTGACCCCGTCGACCGAGAGGTGTTCGCGACCGGGCGTCACTGTCGGGGCATCGTCCACAAGGTGCTCGCGGACCCGCTCGAGCCGGCGCTGATCTCGTCGGGAGAGCCGCCCGAAACCGGCGTCTGGACGTCCCAGTCGGTCCACGCCGTCGCGGCCGCGAAGGCGCTGGCCTGGGAGCACCAGGTGTCGGTGGAGCGGGCCTGGCTCGAGTATCCGGCCTCCGGCGTGATCCGCTCGATCGATCTGACGACGCGACGGAAGGCGCAGTATCGGAGCGCGTTGCGGGCGGTTCGCGAGTTAGACGGTCCGCCCGGGCGGACGAACAACCGCTCGAAATGTGAGTCCTGCGAGTTTGCGACAGAGTGTGGGGTCAAGACGCGAACCTTGCGGTCGCTGTTGGGGTTCGGATAGTGACGGTTTCGGACAGTGATGTATGCGGTTTCGAACGATGAAGCTGACTCGAGTCGAACCATTCGATAGGCGTGTAAATGGAACGGTTCGCTCGAGGATGATTGAGAGAAAAAGAGGGTATCCTGCTATCGTGGCAACAGGGAATCGCCACGCCCTCCCCAGCCGATTCGCTCACTTCGTTCGCTCATCCCTCGCGCAATATCGTCAGCCCCCCCTCGCTAGCACTCGGTCGGCTGACAGCGCGCGCCACCGCGCGCCGGTTGACCGGTCCGAAGTGAGACAGTGGTCCCTGCTACTGGTTGAGGCTTCCCCATTTACGAGTCCTCGAGCCACGCGTCGATCTCGTCGGCCTGCGCACCGCGACGGTGGATCGTCTCGCTCGAGACGTCGACGACGGTGCTTTCGGTGCCGGCGGTTTCGCCTCCCTCGAGGACGACTGCTGCGGCCTCCCGTATCTCGGGATCGAGATCCGCGAGTTTCCGGGCGCTTGCTCGACCGCTGACGTTCGCGCTCGTCGCGGTGATCGGCGTCTCGGCCCGCTCACAGAGTCGGAGCGCGAGTGGGTGGTCCGGCACGCGGACGCCGACGCGGTCGCGGCCCGCCGTGAGTTCGTCCGGGACGGCCTCGCGTCGCCGACAGAGGACTGTCACGGGGCCGGGGAGAAACGTCGCCATGAACCGCCGCTCTCGATCGGTCGCGCGGACGTACCGGAGCGCCGACGGGACCGACGGCACCGCAAAGGAGAGCGGCTTCGATCGATCTCGCCCTTTCACCTCGAAGACGCGATCGACGGCCTCGGGCTCGAGTGCGTCCGCGGCGAGGCCGTAGACCGTCTCGGTCGGATAGACGACGAGCGCTCCCGAATCGATCGCGTCGGCCGCGCGGTCCAGTTCGCTCATTCGGTTCGAAATCGGCGGATGCCGGGCAAAAAGCTATCGGGACTCGCAGGCGCGACGGTCGTTACACGAGGCCGAGTTCGTCCTCGAGGTCGTCGTAGTCGGGGAACTCGGGCCAGTCGGTGGCGACCCACGCGCCCTCGACGGTGCAATCTGCGCCGAGCGCGAAGAAGGCGACTCGCGGTTCGCTGATGCCGGTCATGCCGTCGAGGTCGTGGTCGATCCCGTACGACGCCGCGACCTCGTTTCCGGGATCGCTGAAGAACGTAAAGGGGGAGTCGCTGTCCTCGAGGAAGCGTTTCACGCCGTAAGGGGTCGAGGCCGTGACGCCGACGACCCGGTCCGCGCGTTCGTCCCAGTCGCGTTCCGCGAGTTCGTCCCAGACGTACTTCGCGACGAAGGAGCCGGTCATCGGCGTGAAGACGAGGATGGTTCGGCCGTCGCGTTCGTCGACGAGTTCGGACAGCGTCCGATCCTCCCAGAACTCGTCGGTGACGAGCGGCCGGGTGAAGTCGGGGGCTGCTTCGCCGGGTTCGGGGTGGTCCGCTGGGCCGAGTTCGACGACCTCGAAGTCGGGCATCAGTCGCCACCTCCCGTACTCGCCGCGGCCGCGTCGGGGCGATCGCCCTCGCCGTAGGTCGACTCGAGGTAGTCGACGATGTTGGCGCTTTCAGCCATCGTGACGCCCGTGTTCTCGTCGGTGACGACGGGGACGGTTCGGACACCGGCGACGCGTTTGACGACGTTCCGCTCGGAGTGCATCGGTTCGACGAACCGCGATCGGTACGAGAGGTCGTACTCGTTCAACAGCCGGGTGACCCGCTCGCAGTACGGACAGCCCTGGAGCCGGTAGAACGTGATCGGTGGTTCGGCGGTCTCGCTCATAGACGAATGAACGGGAAAGAGCCGGGTAAACGTGTCGTCGCCGGCGGCGATAGCCGTAACCGATCCTAAAATGGGAAACGGTTAACCGATCCGGCTATAAGCCTGTACATCAATGGCGTTGTCTCCGCCCCCCGAGGTCGTGCTCGCTGTCTACGAGATCCCACTGGTCGGTCTCGAGATCGACCAGTCGATGGTGACGATCCTCGGCGCGCTCGCTCTCGTTGTCCTCGTCGGTCTCTCCGCGTTCTTCTCGTCGTCCGAAATCGCGCTGTTCTCGATCCCGAAACACCGCGTCGAGGGGATGGCCGAAGACGGCATTCCCGGCGCGGCACGCGTGAAGGCGCTAAAGGAGGACCCCCATCGGCTGCTCGTAACGATCCTCGTCGGGAACAACATCGTCAACATCGCGATGTCATCGATTGCGACGGCCCTCCTCGGACTGTATCTCGGCGGGCTGGCGGCCGTCACGGCCGCGACGCTCGGGATCACCGCTATCGTCTTGCTGTTCGGCGAGAGTGCGCCCAAGTCCTACGCCGTCGAGAACACCGAGTCCTGGTCGATTCGCGTCGCCAGACCGCTAAAAATCGCCGAACGGGTTATGCTCCCCCTCGTCGTCCTCTTCGACTATCTCACCAGACAGATCAACCGTCTCACCGGCTCGACGACGGGGGCGATCGAGACACCGTACGTCACCCGCGACGAGATCCAGGAGATGATCGAGTCCGGCGAGCGCGAGGGGGTTTTAGAGGAGGAGGAACACGAGATGCTCCAGCGGATATTCCGATTCAACAACACGATCGTCAAGGAGGTGATGACCCCGCGGCTGGATATGACGGCCGTTCCGAAAAACGCCGAGATCAACGAGACCATCGAAACCTGCATCCAGAGCGGTCACGCCCGCGTGCCGGTCTACGAGGGAAGTCTCGATAACGTCCAGGGCGTCGTCCACATCCGCGATCTCGTCCGCGATCTCAACTACGGCGAGTCGGCGAACGACGAACTCGAGCTCGCGGATCTCATCCAGCCGACACTGCACGTCCCCGAATCGAAAAACGTCGACGAGTTGCTGACCGAGATGCGCGAAAACCGGATGCACATGGCGATCGTGATCGACGAGTTCGGAACCACCGAGGGGCTGGTGACGATGGAGGACATGATCGAGGAGATCATCGGCGAGATCCTCGAGGGCGGCGAGGAACAGCCGATCGAGGAGATCGACGACGACACCGTCCTCGTCCGGGGCGAGGTGAATATCGAGGACGTCAACGAGTCCCTCGAGATCGATCTCCCCGAGGGCCAGGAGTTCGAGACTATCGCCGGCTTCATCTTCAATCGCGCGGGCCGGCTCGTCGAGGAGGGCGAGGAGATCACCTACGACGGCGTCCGCATTACGGTCGAGTCCGTCGAGAATACCCGCATTATGAAAGCCCGTCTCAAGAAACTCGAGATCACGGACGCGGAACCTGAACCGGACGAGGAAGCGGGGGAGCCCCCGCTCGAGATCGACGAAAACGACGAGTGAGCGATCAGCGCTGCGAGTCGACGATCGCTGCGATGTCACGTGCGACTGCGGGCGGGACGACGAGCCGTCTCGGCCCCTGGACGTACTGGCCGTCCGGCTGGGCGTAACTGAGCGTCACCACGGCGCTATCGCCGATCGGCCGGATCGAAACGTCTTCGATGACTGAGAGATCGATCGCCTGATCCGGTTCGTAGAGGTAGACCGTGCGGTCCTCGCGGTCGAGCGCGCCGACCGACTGGAGGAACGAGGCGAACACGAGCGCGAAGAGGGCGATCGGAATCAACAGTGCGGCCAGCCCGGTGAAGGGGCCGGCGCCGACGGCCAGCAGCTCGTTCTGCGAGACGTACCGACCGACCGCCATCAGCGCGCCGATGACCGCCCCCATCACGACCGCACCGACGGCGGCGTCCATCGCTCGATCCAGTTTCGTCCCTGACGGGACGTCGACGGGGAGCGGTCGGGTGAGCCGCTCGAGGTGCCGTTCGGTGTCGTCCGTGGCAGCGAGGGCGAGGACCGTCGCGGCAAGCGCGGCAATGAGTGCGATGACGACGGCTCCGCCGCCAACCTCGCCGGCGACCCTGTACAGACGCCAGCTGACGACGGTACCGATTGCGGCGAAGAAGGTGCCGACGCCGAAGGTCCACAGGAGTCGAACGGTTCGCGAGGTGCTCGCGTCGCGTCGCCACTGGGTCGTCTCGTCGGGGGTTTCGGTGACGTCGACGGCGTCCTCGTCCATACTCGCACTCGCGACCCGTCGTGTAAAGACCGTTCGATGTCGCTCGACTCGTCCGGTCTGCTGTGAAACTGATGCACAGTGGTCCGTCTCAGAGCAAGACCGCAGCGATGGCGACGTAGGCGACGTAGGAGACGGCGATCGCGCCGGCGAGCGAACCGATCCACGCGAGCACGGTAAAGCCCATTTTACGGGGGCTGACGCCACCGCCAGCGCCGGCCGCGGCGTAACCGCTCCCGATGATCGCGCTGACGATAATCTCGTTGAACGAGACCGGGATGCCGTAGAAGACCGCGGCCTGTGCGATAATAAAGGAGGGGATGAGCGCGGCGATCGAGCGTCGCGGCCCGAGCGAGGAGTAGTCCTGCGAGATCGCCTTGATCATTCGCGGTGCGCCGGTCCACGACCCGATCAGGAGCCCGAAGCCGCCGCCGACGAGCATCGCGATCAGCGGCAGCTCGAGCTCGCCCGAGAGGGGGATCAACGGCCCGATCGCCAGCCCAACCTGACTGCCGCCGGCGGAGAACGCGACGAGCCCGCCGAGGATGAGCAGGAAGTGTCGCTCGCCGCGTTCGGTCCCGTTGTTGAGGTCCAGCGCGATCGCCCCCGCCCAGGCCGCCGCGATGATGAGCGTCGCAGCCGCGGTCCCGGCGATCGCCGGTCCGGGAAGCGAACCGCCCGCGACCTGCGCGATCGACGCCCCGCCGGCTCCCGGCGAGCCGAGGAGCGCGAACTCGATATTGGCGACGATCGCGCCGACGATGGCGGCCAGGGCGATGATGAGGTACTCTTCGGCAACCACTTCGGCGCGGAGGGCCCGGGCGACAGCGTAGGCGATGCCGCCGCCGACGAACGGCGTCAGAACCCACAGCGTGGCGATCTCGGTGTATTTCGCCCACGCGGGGTCGCCGCCCATGGCAAGTCCGGTCCCGATAACCGCCCCGGTGACGGTAAACGCGGTCGCGATCGGATACCCTGTGAAAATCCCGATCGCCACAAGGCCGGCCGCGATGAGCAGGGCGATCGTGGCGGCGAGCGACGACAGCGTCACGCCGCCGATCAGTCCGGTCCCGACCGCCTCGGAGACGTTCGCGCCCTGCAGGACCGCACCGGCGAAACCGAGCAAGCCAACGAGAAAACCGGCTCGCATCACCGAAATCGCGTTCGCGCCGACGGCCGGCGCGAACGGGGTGGAACCGCTCGAGCCGGCACCGATCGCCCAGGCCATAAACAGACTCGCGACTGCGGCCACAGCAAAGGTGCCGAACGTGGCGATATCGACCATCTATCCGGACCCTATTAGCGGCCCCTACAAGTGTGTGCCGACTGTCGGCCGGCAGTACCGGTTGCTCGCAACGTGAGCCGGCTGACTCGCTCAGTTCGTCGTCGACCTCGAGTTGTCATCCGGTTCGGGCGGCGGCTCCGCACCTTCGATGGCTTCGGCGGCGTCGGTGTCTTTCTCGACTTCGACGTGCCAGCGGTCGACCTCGTCTTCGTACTCGGCGAGACGGTCGGAGACCTCCTCCTTGAGCTCGTCGTCGTTGACGTTGACTTCGAAGACGAACTGCTCGCCGTTGCCGCCGTTGCGCGTCGACTGCTGGACGTTGGCGCTGACGAGTTCGTTGTCGAAGTAGTAGGGCGCAAGCTGGGTCATCACGTTCTGGTAGACCGTGTCCTCGACCCGGCGCAGGGCCTTGCGGCTCGCGGAGTCGGCCGCCCGCGCGACGTAATCGATCGACTCCTTCCAGTTGTCCATCGCGGCCCCGGCGTCGTCCTCCTCGAGCTGTTCGTACGACTCCGAGAGTTTCTCGCCGGCGGTCTTGATGTCTTCGTCCGGCTCTTTGCCGGCTTTTTCGCCTTTGCCCTCCTCGACGCTGGCCTGATCGGCGGTCTTTTCACTGACGTCGGAATCGAGGGTTTCGTGGGCCTTGGGGCGCCACTCGTCCCACTCGTCGAACGCGTCGGCGTAGCGCGCGTCGGCGTCCCGATCAGGATCGTGGACGCCGGCGTCTCGAAGCGCGCGCGTGATCCGCTCGCCGTGTTCGACGATGTCGCCCCAGTCACCGCGAAGCTTGAACCCCGAGATGCTCTCTTCCATTCGGCTGGCCGAGTGGTAGCGTGCGGACAGGTATAAACTTCTCTGCCGTCACTCGCCTGTGCTGATGGAACCGGTCGATCGGTTTGTATTTGGACTGTGGTAACACCACTCTCATAGCCGAGCGGTGTCCCGAGACGGCACACTGGGCCCTGACCGTGGCTGATCGATACTGTGAACTACCCGGCGAGTGGCTGTTGGGATATGACGATCGAAGACCGGGATAACGCCCACCTCGTTACGCACGCACTGGCGAAGGACACCCTCTCGCGCATTCGCGACGTCGAGACCGAGCAGGTCAGCTTTCGCAAGGGGCTGGTCAAACTCGGTCGAATCTGTGGCTACGAGATCATCGACGGCCGGATGGAGACCGAGTACGTCGAGATCGAGACGCCCCTCGAGCAGACGATGGGCGAGCGCGTCCGCGGCCTCGACGACGTCGTGATCATCAACGTCCTGCGCGCCGCGACGCCGTTCGTCGAGGGGCTGTTGAAGGCCTTCCCGCGAGCGCGACAGGGAGTCATCAGCGCGAGTCGGGACGAGGAAGCCGGCCGCGCCGAGGACGGCTCCTTCCCCATTTCGGTCGACTACGTCAAACTGCCCGAGATCCACGAGGAGGACACGGTCATCATCGCCGACCCGATGCTCGCGACGGGGAGTACGATGTGTACCGTCCTCGAACACATCGTCGACAACGCGATCCGACCGGAGAACCTGATCGTCCTCTCTGCCGTGTCGGCACCGGAGGGGCTCCTTCGCGTCAACGAGGAGTTCGACGAGGCCGACCTGCTGACGGTGTCGATCGACGACCGCCTCGACGAGGACGGGTTCATCGTCCCCGGCCTCGGCGACGCCGGCGACCGGGCGTTCCGAACGACCTGAGCGTTCGTCAATCGATTGCTCCCGAGCGGTCGCGTGATCGACGAGCGCCGACGGACTTTTGCAGGTCGGTCCGAATCGAACCGCATGGACTACAGCGTCGTCGATCCGGATGATCTCGAACCCGTCGACGGTCGACCCTGCGATCTTCGCAGACTGAGCGAGGCGGCCGGACTGGACAACGTCGCGATCAACCGATTCGATGCGGAGCCGGGCGAACAGCTGCCGCTGGCCTACCACTCCCACGAAACGCAGGAAGAGGCGTTCGTCGTCCTCTCGGGGACACTCCACGTCGAGACGCCCGCAGAGGAGTTCACAGTCCCGGCGGGATCGATGTTCGCAGTGCAGCCCGAGGCACCACAACGAGCGTACAATCCCGAGGATGCGGCCGACTCGGTTTCGGTCGTCGCGATCGGTGCTCCACCGGTCGACGGCGACGCCGTACCGTACGACCCCGACGAGTAAGCGGGTCGCAAGCGCACGTTCTCGAGCGGCGTGTTCCGTTCGCTGCGCTGCCGTCACTCGGTCTCGCAGGTGTCGATACCGAGCACCGAATTCACCGGACAGCGCTGGATGACGGCGGTCGCGAGGAGGTCGCTTCCGGCGATGAATCCGAGCGAACCGAGTGTCCGATTTCGGTTTCGATAGCCGACCACGAGGAGTATCGTTGCGAGGATAACGCGGCCGAGACGGTCGATTCTACACACGTTTTTGTCCATGTTTCGCTAGAGGAGCGCGACGCGGATATCGATGATCCTTGCAACCCCTTCGCTTCCGGTCGAACCCCGACGCATTCTACGGGATATTTCGTCGCTCGGTCCAGACGAACCGGTCATCGAACGGACGGTCACAGCAGTACTATCCACAGCAATAACCACACCATTTTAACACGAACTGACATAGGGTCTCCTATGACTGGCAACTAGAACACCGGAACGGCGAAAACGGCGTTTCGACTCGCGTTCGCCGGCTACGTCGGCACGCTCGTCGCCGGTCTCGTCGCGGTCGCCATCTCGCTCACGGAGCCGACCCGAATCGCTGTCCTCGGGGCGGCCGCGGTCGGTCTCCTGGGGGGCGCGCTCGTGGGCATCGTCCTCGCGAGGCGAGTCCGCGAACTCCCGATACGCCTCGGTCGAAACTGGCTTCGACGGACTGCCCTTCCCTTCTCGGCGACACCATTCGGCATCGCCGTCGGCGCTGCGCTACTCGGCTGGCTCGAGTTCCGTCTCATCGTCGCGGTGCTTGCCGTCGCTGTGGCGATCGCCGGATACGCCGTCATGCGGCTGGCGGAGGCCCGATACGTCGATTCGGTCACCGACGACGAGCCCGCTGCGACGTGGCAGTGGGAGCCGCCGGGGACCCCGAAACTGGACGCGATCGTCCTCGCCATGTGGCTGTTACTGGGCGCGGCCAACGCAACCACCGGTGACTGGTTGCCGTCGATCGTGTGGACGGGACTCGCAATCCTCTGGGCAGTCACCAGCCTCGCCGAGGGCCGGTGGCGGGTCGGATCGCTGGGTGATTCACCTGCAATCCACGTCCACGATGCCGGTCTCGTCAAGCGACGACCGTACACCCGATCGCTCGTGCGATGGTCCGACATCTCGCACGTTCGGCTGTGCGAGGACGAACTCGTCCTCGATCAGGGCTTCTTCGACGTGCGCTTCGAGCGCGACCAACTCGCCGACCTCGAGGCCGCACGGACGGAGATCGAACGTCACCGTCAGTCCCTCCGGAACGGCGCACCTGGCGCGCCGTAATGCGGCCTCGAGATGGGTGGTATCGATCACCGGTTCGGTTTCCAGTCACTCGAGGTCGGCCCGACCGCTCGTCGCGCTCCGAATGCGATCCCGAAGCGCGTCGCCCTCGGCGAGCGGGACCCGAACGTCGAAATTGACCTCCGCCTCGTAGTCGGCCTCGAACTCGAAGCCCTCGCTCTCGAGGACCGATCGAACGGTCCCCGAGTCGTCGTACGCGACGGTGATCGAGATCTGTTCGTGCGGTCGTTCCTCGGCGATTCCCGCCGCCTCGACGGCCTCTTTCACCGCGCGGGAGTACGCCCGGACGAGGCCGCCGACGCCCAGGTTCGTCCCGCCGTAGTAGCGAGTCACCACGACTGCGCAGTTCTCGAGTTCCTGTTGTGTGAGGACGTTCAGCGCCGGTTTGCCGGCCGAACCCGACGGCTCGCCGTCGTCGCTCGAGTACTCCCGGAGAAAGTGGCCGTCTGCGTCGTCGCCGTCTCGAACGCGATAGGCGGGCACGTTGTGGGTCGCGTCGGCGTACTCGTCTTCGACGGCCTCGACAAACGCTTCGGCGGCCGGGACGGAGTCGACTGGTCGGACGTGGCCGATGAACTCCGACCCCTGCACGACGAACTCGGCGGTGGCGGCGGCCGCGACGGTTCGGTACGCGCCGCTCACGATCGGCCACCCCATCGCCGTCGGGTCCCGACGCTGCTCATGGCGACGATTCGCCGGCCGACGAAAAGAGACCGTCGGTCCCCCGCGCGTCGCGAGCGGCGTTGTCCCGTTGATTTCGCTTGGACCCCAGACGCTATTATTCTCGGGTGCTATATGTGCACACATGAACGGCGATACAATCGATTCCGAGCTCGCGGATGAAATTCACAGCGTCTGCCGGACGACGGTCGGGGACGAACTGCGGAGTATCACTTACTTCACCGAAGACGATGTCGAACAGCTGTATCTCCGCTCGGACCTCGAGCAGACCGCCGATCTCATCGGCTTCGCCGACCACGAACGACTGGGATTTCACTCGCAGTCAGCCTACCGAAACACGCAACTCGGCGAGTACGAGGCGACGATCCGCATGTTCGAGAACGGCTTTCTCTCGCGAGTGATCCGGGGTCCCCACGGTGTCTGGGTGACGACCGACGACATGTCGATCGACCGGTTCG
The DNA here is from genome assembly GCF_002572525.1 of Natrinema sp. CBA1119. NCBI lineage: Archaea > Methanobacteriati > Methanobacteriota > Halobacteria > Halobacteriales > Natrialbaceae > Natrinema > Natrinema thermophila. The sequence goes on from NZ_PDBS01000001.1 coordinate 1,556,728, forward strand.
AAGAACTGACGAGCGCGCTCGCGTCGGTGCTCGACGAGTTCGCGGACGCCGTCGCCGCGGCCGCTCTAGACGACGCCGACGACTGAGCGGATCTCTGTACCGGGTTCCCGGTGCGACGGTGACCGTCCTGCGGGTGTGCCCACACCGACTGACAGCAGTCTGTCTGACTCGTGCGGACTACTGGAGTTCGATCTTCCGGACGAACTCGAGGTCGCGGATCTCGGTGATCACCTCGCCCGGGAGCGTTTCGTCGGTGATCAGATAGAGTCTGGGCTCGTCGGTGAACTCGGGGTCCTCGCTGATGGTCTGGCGGATCGAGATGCCGTTGTCCGCGAGCGTTCCCGTGACCCGGGCGACGATCCCCTCCCGTTCGGCGTCGTCGACGGCGACTGACAGCACCGTCAGATCCAACACCGGCGCGAGGTCCATCAGGCTCGGCACCTGCGAGATGTTCTGGAAGATGCGCCGGAGTTCGGGATCGTCGAGGATGACGTCGGTCGTCGAGTCGACGACGCGTCGGTCGACGCCGATCTCGCGAGCGATCCCCGTGTTCGGAATCTCGATGCCGCCAGAGACGACCCGTCCGTCGTCGTTGACGGAGAAGCCCCGCTCGAGCAGCAGGCGGATGACGGCCTGCTGACTCGGCGATCCCTCGAACTTTTCCATGATCTCGTCGAACATTCGTTGCCGGGTGTACGCACGCGTCGGTATAATGCCCGGTGATCGGTCTCGCGCGCTGTCTGCGGTTCGCCTCGAGCGGGGAGAGAAATACGTTCGCGTGACTGTTCGTCTGACGGATGATTTTTTACGTTCTCCGTGATTGCCGACAGTATGCGCGCACTCCGGAACTGTGACTTCTGTGCCGACGACGCCGTCGGCGCGTTCGAAATCGTCCCGCCCGAACTCGAGCCGACGGAGGCCGAACAGCGCCGCGTCGTCTGCTGTTCCGACTGCAGCGAGCGACTCGAGACGCTGCTCGAACCGCTGCTCGCCCGCGCCAGGGCCGAGACAGCTGTCGAGACCGACGATGGGGCCGCAGCCGACGTCCTCGAGACGACCGACGACGAGTCGGCTACTGACGGCTCGAGACTCGCCGTCGGAGACGAACTGACGAGCACCGAAAACGAGCCAAACACTGCCGCGAGTCGCGAGGAGGGGATCACGTTCGAGCGCGACGAGCGTCCGATCGACACCGAAACGGCGGACGACGCCGAGACACCGGACGACGCTGAGACATCGGACGACGCCGAGACACCGGACGACGCTGAGACGGCGAACGAGGACTCGCCGTCCGCGTCGACCCGTCCACCGGCGACCTACCGCAAGGTCATCCGGCTCCTTCGGAACCGCGAGTTTCCCATGACACGCAGCGCCGTCGAGGAGCTCGCTGCGGGTGCTTACGACCTCGAGCGCCACGAGGTCGAAGCGGTCGTCGATTACGCCGTCGAGACCGACGAGTTCGTCGAAGAGCAGGGAACGCTGCGCCGTCCGTAGTAGACCGTAGACCGGATACGGTTGTCGGCATCGACTCGAGGCACCGCTCGTCCCGAATCCATGTAATCGCTACAGCGCCGGTCGACGGCTAGAGCGTTCCCTTCGTGCTGGGCGCTCCCTCTCGGCGGTCGTCGATTCGCGTCGCATCGTCGAGCGTCCGCGCGAGCGCCTTGAACAGCGCCTCGACCTCGTGGTGGGCGTTCTCGCCGGTGACCTCGAGGTGGAGCGTCACTCCGGCGTTCATCGCCAACGATTCGCCGAAGTGTCGCGCCATGTCGCTGGTGAATCCGCCAATCGACTCCTGAGAGAAGGTCCCATCGAAGTAAAACCGCGGTCGACCGCTCACGTCGACGACGGCCCCCGCGACCGCCTCGTCCAGTGGCACCCGCCGGTCGGCGTATCGGACGATCCCCGATCGATCGCCCAGCGCCTCGTCGAACGCCTCTCCGAGGACGATCGCCACGTCCTCGACCGTGTGGTGGTCGTCGATCTCGAGGTCGCCATCACACTCGACCTCGAGGTCGAACAGGCCGTGCTTGGCGAACGACGTCAGCATGTGGTCGAAGAAACCGATGCCGGTGTCGATCGCGGCCGTCCCGGTCCCGTCGATCGTGAGCGTGCACTCGATCGAGGTCTCGGCCGTCTCGCGCGTACGGGTCGCCGTTCGCTCGCTCATGACGAACTCATACCGCCCCCGGTACAAGGAAATTCCGCTCGTCTCCCCGCCGGCCGCCGCTCGGAGGGCAGCCCGGACAATTCGGAGACAATTCCGGGAAAACATCCCAGAACGGATAGTAAAAGGTCTAACGGCTTCTGAAGGAGTTTGAAAACAACAGTACGATCACAATACGACGATAAAACGGGCCGAAACGGCGACAATATTCGTGCCGTTATATGATCCGGGGAGTGAATGTCGTAATCGAGAAGAGGTGTCCCGTCTCGATGTCCAATCCCTCCCCCGTTTCGAACGAATCGATCGCTCCGTCGAACCCTGAGTCGGAGTCCCAGCACGAGCGAAACCGACTGCTCCGATCGGTCAAAGGCCCCGCCCAGTTCCTCTCGTTCTGGGTCGCTATCGCGCTCCCATTCGTGCATCTCCCCCTCCTCGCACAGGGACTCGGCGATCCGGCGGTAACGCTGACGTTCGTCGTCTTGCTGACGGCCAATGTCTTTGCTCTCTACGTGGGTCACGGCTACAACCAGCACTGAGAGTTGGTTCCCAGCCACCAGTCGCGCTCCGCCGGTCGCCGCTGACACCCTCCCTTTCGATCCCTCGCTTCCCGTCGCCTCCGTTCCGAATCGTTATACCCTCCGTGAACAACGTATTGCTACTAGATGTCGTTGCGCGTCGATTGGCGCTCGAGTTGTCGTCTCACCGGAACGATCCTGAAGTGGCTCGCCGTTCCGCTAGGCGGGCCGCTCGCGCTCGCGCTGGTGGACGGCGACGACCCGCTCCCGTTCGCCGTCACTCTCGTGGTCACCGTCGTCCTCGGCATCGGTCTCGAGGCGCTGACCGACGACGTCGAGATCGGACAACGGGAGGCGTTCCTGATGGTCGCACTGACGTGGCTCGGCGTCGCGCTGGTCGGCGCGATTCCGTTCCTCGTCGCGGGCGACGGCGTGCTCGCGCGGCCGGTCAACGCCGTCTTCGAGAGCACGAGCGGCGTGACGACGACCGGCGCGACCGTGATCGCGGATTTCAGCGCCCACTCCCGGGCGATCATGCTCTGGCGAGCGATCCTCCAGTGGCTCGGCGGCCTCGGGATCCTGATCGTCGCGATCGGCCTCTTCTCGCACCTGCTCGTCGGCGGTGCCCAGCTGATGGAGACCGAATCCCAGACGCAGAACGTCCGCAAGCTCCGCCCCCACCTCGACGAGACCGCTCGCCTCATCTGGGGACTGTACATCGGACTGACGGTCCTCACGACGGGCTTTCTTTTCGCGCTCCACCTCGTCGGCCTCGCACCCGAGATGACCCTCTACAACGCCGTTTCGCACGCCCTTACGAGCGTCTCCACGGCCGGTTTCTCACCCGAGCCCGACAGCATCGGCGCGTTCTCGTCGGCGGTCCAGTGGACGCTGATCCCGGTGATGATCGTCGGCGCGACCAACTTCGTGATCCTCTACGCCGTGACACAGGGCGACATTCGGCGCCCGCTCGAGTCCGCCGAGTTCCGCTTTTACGCCGGCATCCTCGCGTCGATTGCGACGATCGTCGTCGCCATGCTCGCGCTCGACCCGGATCTCGCGATGGGACTCGAGCCGACGATCCGTCACGGACTCTTCAACGTGGTGTCGATGGTGACGACGACGGGCTACGCCTCGGTGAACTTCGATCTCTGGTCGCCCGGCGCGAAGCACATGCTGTTTCTCTGTATGTTCACCGGCGGGATGGCCGGCTCGACGACGTGTTCGATCAAGTCGCTTCGCTGGCTGGTCATCCTCAAGGCGTTTCGCCGAACCCTGTTTACCGCCGTTCACCCGGACGCCGTTCGGCCGGTCCGACTCGACGACACGGTGGTCGACGAGGAGACCATCGGGGACGTCTTCACGTACGTTATGCTCGCGCTCGTGATTTTCTTTCTGCTGACGATAGTCATCGTCGTCGACGCCGCCCGCGTCGGCAACCCCGTCGACGAGTTCGACGCCCTCGGCGCGGCTGCCTCGATCTTCCTCAACATCGGTCCCGCGTTCGGCGTCGCCGGCCCGTTCGATAACTATCTCGCCTTCTCGCCGCTCACTCGCACCGTAATGATCGTCATGATGTGGATCGGCCGCATCGAAATCCTCCCGGTGCTCGTCCTCTTGACGCCGGAGTTCTGGCGGTCCTAAGGAACGAAATTTTGCTCTGCGGGCCGCCGAAGGCGGCCCTCGGCAAAATTTCGTATAAAAGCACTCACTCCGACCTTTTTCCGCTCGGGTTCACTTCGTTCACCACTCGCGCAAAAATCTCGACCAAAAAGCCGCTCGCTCGGCCTGCGGCCTCGCTCGCAGTGAGTGTCGGGAAACCGCCTGCCCTCCCCCGAGTCACACGACTCTCGCGTTGCTCGAGCCGCGCTCCCGGCCACTGCAAACTGGCTCGGTGTGACTACTCCTCGGCGTCGACCGCGGCCTGCGCGTCCTCGAGCGTGAAATTCCCTTCATACAGTGCGCTCCCGACGACGACCGCCGCCGCGCCGGCCGCGTCGAGCGCTCGGATATCCTCGAGCGTCGCGACACCGCCGCTGGCGATGACGGGGATATCGGTTGCGTCGACCAGTTCGCTGACGGGATCGGTCGCCACGCCCTCGAGTCGCCCCTCGACGTCGACGTTCGTAAAGAGGATCGCGGCGGCACCGAGTTCCTCGTATCGCTTGGCCGCTTCGACGGGACTGATCCCCGCGCCCTCAGTCCAGCCTTCGACGACGACCTCGCCGTCCTTCGCGTCGAGGCTGACCACGACGCTGTCCGGCTGCTGGTCGCTGATCTCGCCGACGATCTCTGGATTCTCGACCGCCGCAGTCCCGAGGATGACGCGGTTGACGCCGCGCTCGAGCAGATCGATCGCTCCCTCCGCGGTGCGGATACCGCCGCCCAACTGGGTCGGAACGTCGACGGCGTCGATCACCCCGTCGATGGCGGCCGCGTTCTGTCGCTCGCCCTCGAACGCGCCGTCGAGGTCGACGAGGTGCAGCGTCCTTGCGCCGGCGTCGATCCACCGCCGGGCTGCCTCGACGGGATCGCCGTAGGTCTTCTCCGTGCCGCGTTCCCCCTGGACGAGTTGGACGACTTCGCCGTCCTGAATGTCGACCGCCGGGATCACCTCGAACTCCTCGAACTCGCCGCTCGCATCGTCGGTCATACTCGAGTGCGCGAGGCCGGCGCGAGTAAAGGCGACGGTTTCGCCGAACGACCATCGCCGCGACACTGTTCTCCTTTCCAACAGAATTATTACATATATGGTCGGTGTGACTCGTCCCATGCCGCTGTCGGCGTGCGATTTCCTCGTACAGGCGACTGTACCTCGATCCGACGTGACGACGGACATGCTTGTCGTATTCGGCGTTGTCGGCCTCGCGCTTGTCCTCTTTCTCACCGAGCGTCTGCCGATCGACGTGACTGCGATCTTGCTGATCGTGATGCTAGTCGTCCTCGAGCCCTGGACCGGCGTCGATCCCGAGACCGGCATCTCGGGCTTTGCGAACGAGGCGACGATCACGGTACTGGCCATGCTGATCCTGAGCGGTGGCATCAGTCGGACCGGGATCGTTCAGGAACTGGGTCGCCGGATGGCAGCGTTCGCGGGCGAAAGCACTCGAAAACAGGTGTTCGCGACCGTCGCTGCGACCGCTCCCGTCTCCGGCTTCCTGAACAACACGCCGGTCGTCGCGCTACTGGTACCCGTCGTCACCGATGTCGCGAATCGGGGGAACACGTCGCCGTCGAAGCTGCTCATTCCCCTCTCCTACGCCTCGCAGTTAGGGGGGATGCTCACGCTGATCGGCACCTCGACCAACATCCTCGCGAGCGATGTCAGCGCTCGCCTCGGTTCCGAGTATCCCGAACTCCACCGGTTCTCGATGTTCGAGTTCACGGGTCTCGGCATCATCGTCGTCCTCGTCGGAAGCCTCTACCTGATCTTCGTCGGGCACTACCTCCTGCCCGAGCGCGTCCCGCCGCGCGCGGACTACCTCGAGTCGTACGAGGTCGGCGACTACATCGCAGACGTCGCCGTCGTCCCGGGATCGCCGCTCGTAGGCGAGACGGTCCGCGACGCGACCGAAGCCCTCGGCCCCGATATCGATGTCGTTCAGGTGATCCGCGACGAGGAACGGTCGATCGCACCGCGTCAGGGGGCCACGCTGAGGGAGGGCGACGTCCTCGTCGTCAGGACCGACCGCGACGCGATCACGGCCCTTGAGGACGCCACTGGCGTCGAACCGGTCGGCCGACCGGACGGAGCCGCGGACGCCATGACAGCGGCCGACGGCGTGCTCACGGAACTAGTCGTCTCGCTCGATTCGCAACTCGTGGGCGAGCGCCTCGACCTCGAGCGGTTCCGCGAGGAGTTCGACGCCGCCGTGCTCGGATTGCGCAGTCGGGGCGAACTCGTCGGTGAGCGCATCGTCGGCAAGCGCCTCGGCGTCGGCGACACGCTGCTCGTTCAGGCACCGCCGGATGTACTCGACCGACTCGCCCGCGGGGACGACGTGATCGTCGCCCGCGAACCGCCACGGCCCGACTACCGCACGGAGAAAGCGCCGATCGCCGTCGCCATCATGCTCGGCGTCGTCGCCGTCGCCGCCCTCGGGCTCTCACCCATTCTCATCTCCGCGCTCGCGGGCGTCGTTGCGATGGTCGTCACGGGCGTGCTCGAGCCCAACGAGCTCTACGACGCCGTCGAGTGGGACATCATCTTTCTGCTGGCGGGCGTGATCCCGCTGGGGATCGCTCTCGAGGACAGCGGCGGAGCGGCGTTGCTCGCGTTCGCGGTCGTCGAGGCCGCGGGACCGCTCCCCGAAATCGCGGTCCTCTGGCTGTTCTACCTGCTCACGGCGCTGCTGACCAACGTTATCAGCAACAACGCCAGCGTCGTCCTCCTGATCCCCGTCGCGGCGGCCGCGGCCGCGGGGATCGGTGCGAACCCGTTCGCGTTCGTGCTCGCGGTGACCTTCGCCGCGAGCACCGCGTTTCTGGGCCCGATCGGCTACCAGACGAACCTGTTCGTCTACGGCCCCGGCGGCTACCGATTCGGCGACTTCGCTCGGATCGGCGCGCCACTGCAGGTGGTGTTGTCGATCGTGACCGTCCTCGGAATCGCGGTCTTCTGGGGGGTGTGATCGGACTCGCTGACCGTCGTGACGCGAGCCGTCAGTCGGACCGTCGACCGGAACCGTCCGCGCCGCTAGTCGCACGACAGTGTCGTCAGATTGCAGTATCGCGGCGCTCTCGCTGCGATCGGTTTCAGTACTTCTTTCAGGAGCAGCCCTGTACTACCGATGAATGGTCGAAACCGTTCTGCTGGTGGGAATCGTCGCCTCGATTTTCGTCGGATTCAATATCGGCGGCTCGTCGACCGGGATCGCGTGGGGCCCCGCCGTGGGTGCCGGTCTCCTCAGCAAGGCGTCCGCGGCCGGACTGATGACGTTCTTCGTCTTTCTCGGGGGGTGGACCGTCGGCCGAAACGTGATGGACACGCTCAGCGGCGACATCATTTCGATCGAAATCTCGCTCGCGGCGGGCGTCGCCGTTCTCTTCTTCATCGGACTGGGGATTCTCATCGCGAACATCTTCGGCGTCCCCGTCCCGACGTCGATGACGACCGTCGGGGCGATCGCGGGACTGGGGCTGGCCACGGGAACGCTCGACTTCGAGACGATCGGGTGGATCATCTCGTGGTGGATCGTCACGCCGATCCTCGCCCTCTGGATCGGCGCGTTCGTCGGCCGGTACATCTATCCGGAACTCAATCGACGGTTCGAGATCTCGGCGACCGAGGGGTCATTGCTCACCGTCGATCGGACCGGATCGCTCCCCTCGATCGGTCTCGGACCGAACACGACCGGTCAGGAGCTCGTCGGGACGATCGTCGTCCTCGTCATCGGCTGTTACATGGCGTTCAGCGCCGGTGCGAGCAACGTCCCGAACGCCGTCGCACCGCTGGTCAGCAGCGGCGCGCTCGGGGCCGATAACGCGATTATCATCGCGACCGTCGCGATCGGGCTGGGCGGCTTTACTATCGCGCGTCGGACGATGGAATCCGTCGGCAGCGAACTCAGCGACATCCCATTACTCGCGGCGCTCGTCGTCATGATAACCGCATCGACGATCACGACCCTGCTCTCGGCGGCCGGGATTCCGATTAGCCTCGTGATGGCCTCCGTGATGACGATCGTCGGACTGGGCTGGGGGCGAGCCACTCGCCCCGTCACGGCTCGAGACGCCGTTCGCGGTCAGGTTGACGCGGAGATGTCGATGGGTGCACTGAAGGCAGAGCCCGAGGCCCCGGTCACGCAGATCGGCGAGGAAGAGCCCGAGGAGGTCCTGAACGCGGGCGATCTCTTCAACCCGCGGGCCATCATGAAATACGTCTCGATGTGGATCATCGGCCCGTCGATGTCGACGATTCTCGCCTACGGCTTCTTCGTCGCTGTTCCGTTCGTCGGGTGATACCTCGGGTTTATTCGACGTATCGTCGTCGGTCACGTTCTCGTTCCGCTGGACGGCTCGGAGATGAGCGAACGTGCACTCGAGGCCAACCCGGACGCCGATATAACCGTCCTGACCGTCGTGGGCGACCCGTCGTCGATGTGGGGCGAGGTAGTCGGCCTCGCGCTCGCCGACGATCTCGAGGACGAAGCGCAGGAACTCGCACAGCCGGTCTTCGATCGCGCGCGAACTCGCCGCGGACGCCGGCGATGACGCGGACCTCGAGACCATTGTTGAACTCGGCCATCCAGTTCGTACGAGTCTCAACTGCGCCGACGACTATGAGACGGTCGTGATCGGTACGCACGGTGGAACCGTTTCGGAACGACTGTTTGTCGGGAACGTCGCGGAGCGAGTCGTTCGTCGGTCACCGGTTCCAGTCATGGTCGTTCGGTGAGCGGGATAGTTCGGAACCGCTCAGCCCTCGGTACGGTCACCCTGGTCACCGTCGTCCGATTCCTCGAGCAGTTCCTCGACTTCGTCCTCTCGAGGCCGACGGTCGACGCGTTCGTCGACGGACTCGACCTTGGCCTGTACCTCCTCGAGTTGATTGCCGACCGTTTCTTCGACCGTCTCCTCGACGGTTTCACCAACCGTCTCATCGACCGTTTCTTTGACGGTTTCACCGACCGTTTCTTCGACCGTCTCCTCGACGGTTTCACTCACCGTCTCATCAACCGTTTCTTTGACGGTTTCACCGACCGTTTCTTCGACGGTTTCACTCACCGTTTTCTCGACGGTGTCTCCGACTGTCTGGTCGACCGTTTCTTCGACGGTCTCGCTCACCGTTTTCTCGACGGTTTCACCGACTGTCTGATCCACCGTTTCTTCGACGGTCTCACTGACGGTTTGCTCGACGGTGTCGCCGACTGTCTTATCGACCGTTTCTTCGACCTGTTTCTCGACGGTGTCGCCGACCGTTTCCTCGACCGATCGCTCGACCGACTTCTCGACGGTTTCCTGCACGGTCGACGTCATCCAGTCGGGATCGAACCGGGCCATCTTCCAGACGACGTGGAGGACATACGAGGCGAAGACCCCCAGCCCGAACGTCAGCCCGACCCGAATATCGAGCGTCGCGATGAGGACGACCGCGAGCAGAATCAACCCGCCGTACGCGAAGTCGATGATCGCGTCGATGCGCGCCGGTCTCATAGCTGACCGACAGTTGTGGACGCATCGATCGACGTGTTCTCCGATCGCGAGGACCGTCGTCCGTCCTTCGGATCGCTGTCCGGCTGAAATGAGTACGCACGTGATAACATTCTAGAGTACTACAGGGGCCGATTCGGTGAAATCCTTTGGGATCCCGTCGGGGGGAACGAGCCGTGTCACTGTCGTTCTCGTCCCGATTGCTCCGACTCGAGTAGTGTATTTGTCAGATATCGAGACGAAACTCGGGCGGATCCTTGTTCGACCCCTCGAGCGAGTGGGGACTACCTGGTGATTCGCCGACACTGACGCGAATAAGCGCGTTTTTACGGTCGGATCGCATGACCTACCGAACGTGCCGGAAGTACTGCTGATCATCGGGATTCTCGTCGCCATCTTCGTCGGGTTCAACATCGGCGGCTCGACGACCGGGCCCGCGTTCGGGCCGGCCGTCGGCGCGAACGTGATCACGAAGGTGATGGCCGCCGGACTGATGTCGATATTCTTCTTCGTCGGTGCCTATACCATCGGTCCGCAGGTCGTCGATACCCTCGGCAACGACCTCGTTACCGATACGTCGATCTTCACGATGCGATCGAACGTCGCCGTGCTCTTTTTCATCGGCGGCGCGCTGTTCGTCGGCAACTACGCTGGCGTCCCCGCCTCGACGTCGATGACCGCGGTCGGCGCGATCGCCGCGCTGGGAATGGCGACCGGTGAACTTGACCTCGAGGTGCTGGGTGAGATCGTCATCTGGTGGGTCGTGGCGCCGATCTCCGGCTTCTGGGTCGCCGGCGTCGTCGGGCGGTACTTCTACCCCCAGATCAACGCCTGGGTCGCAATCGAAGGGAAGCAAGAGGGTCGGCCGATGGTCACGATCGACCGCTCGGGGTTCGCTCCGCGGCTCCAGTTCGGTGCTGACGCCACCCGCCGGGAAATCACGGGTGCAATGGTCGTCGTCGCTATCGGCTGTCTGATGGGCTTCGCATCGGGAACGAGCAACATCGCCAACGCGATCGCGCCGATCTACGGTACCGGCGACGTCGCTATGGTGCCGCTGATCCTGATCGGCTCGGCGGCGGTCGCGGTCGGCTGCTTTACTATCGCCCGCCGCACCCTCGACACGCTCGGTAACGACATCACGAATCTCCCGCTGACGGCGGCGATCGTCGTCGCCGTGATCAGTTCGGGAATCGTCGTGGGACTCTCGTCGATCGGCATCCCCGCGAGCTTCGTCGTCATCGCGACGATGAGTATCGTCGGGCTGGGCTGGGGACGAGCCACCCGAACGACGACCCTGTCGGGAGTCAGAGCCGGCGAGGAAACGCGCGTCTCGGTCGGCGCGCTGACCGCCGAGGAAGAGGGCGAACGATCCCCCCAGATCGGCGAGGAGGAACCCGAGGACATCCCGCAGGCGTCGGATCTGTTCGACCCCTCGACGACCGCCCGCGTAATCCTCATGCAGAACGTCGTCCCAGCGATCTCGACGATCGGCGCCTATCTCACGTTCCGGTTCGTTCCGATATTCGGCTTTTGAGAGGCCAGGCCCCAGTATCCGATCCCTGATGGACCGGCAGATCGTCTCTGTCGCGCCGTGCCATTCGTCTTTCCGTTTCCGACTCGTAATGGTGATCGTCGGACTGGCCTGCTGACAGGCTTTCGTAGCCGAATCGCGACGACGCGTGAGCCGGTAGACTGCCACGATCGGGTAGTGATGGCCTCGAGCGACGCTTCGCGGATCCACGGACCGGTATCAGGACGAGTGACGCCTGTTTCGAATCCGGCAACAAACGCGCCGCTCGGGGGAACACGTTCGGACATTTCTTTTTCCTCTCCCGTTCGATCACTGATCTTGTGTAGAATCACCGCATTCTTTCCTTCGAATTGGTCAATTCTGACTCAAAGACAATTTAGGACTGAACAGCAAGCTATACCAATGCGGCCCTCGAACCGCAGAGTGATGCCCACGGTAGAATACCTCAATTACGAAGTACTGGACGACCAGGGCTGGGACATGGACGACGACGACCTCTTCGACGAGGCCAGTGACGCCGGCCTCGACGAGGAGGATTACGGCACGCTCGACGTCGCCGAGGGCGAATACATCCTCGAGGCGGCTGAGGCGCAGGGCTACGACTGGCCGTTCTCGTGCCGAGCCGGTGCCTGTGCGAACTGTGCGGCGATCGTCTTCGAAGGTGAGATCGACATGGACATGCAGCAGATCCTCTCCGACGAGGAGGTCGAGGAGAAGGACGTCCGTCTGACCTGTATCGGATCCGCCGAGACCGACGAGGTCAAGATCGTCTACAACGCCAAACACCTCGACTACCTGCAAAACCGCGTCATTTAAGCCACATCCGACGGTCGTCGTTCGACCGTTTCCCCGTCTTCGGGGAGTATTTTCAGCCGCTGCCCGAGCTGTATTGCTCGTCTATACCCCAACTAAAACGGTTTATCTGATCGCGAGGGGAGTGTGCGATCTGGTGTATAGTGACCGTCAGTGGCTACTATCGCACCAGATCCGCCGTTTTGCCATCCGATCCGAACGACGGTGACCCACCGTTCGCTCTTCTCCGTTCTCCTCGAGCGGTAGGACCGGTTTTGGCCCTCCGTTTCGGTTCGGGTACTGTTTGGTGATCGTGATGAACGCAGGGATCGTCCCCCTCTCCCCAAAAGAATTGAATACTTACTCAATCATACTATAGAAATCATTATAAAAATGGCATCCAGTACCCTTATCCATGGCTCTATATTGACTATATAGATCCTAACCGGAACTATTACTTGAACTGATTTGCAACTATCTGCTGATGTCTCAAGTGACGGATCGGTTACAACGGTACCTCGAGGACGAACTCGAGGGCTGCCGCGACGAAGACGTCGATCGGCGGCTCGACGAACTCGAGACGCTCGAGGCGGCGCTCGGCTCGGAGCGGGTCGACGCCGAGCTCTCGGTGCTCTCGGCGCTGGCAAACGAGACTCGGTACACGCTTGTGCGGGTTCTCGTCGCGGCCGGTGAGGAGCTCTGCGTCTGTGAACTGAACGCGGTCGTCGACGTGACCGAGAGCGGGCTGAGCCACGCCCTCTCGCAGCTCGTCGATGCGGGGCTCGTCGACGGCCGGAAGGAGGGGCGCTGGAAGAAGTATCGAGCGACGAACCGGGCGGTGGCTCTCGTGACCGTCCTCGAGGGAAGCGTGGGAGATGAGTAACGCAACCCACGAGCACGGACCGAACTGCGGCTGTGAGAGCTGCGGCGATCCGCGGTCGATGGACTTCCTAGACAAGTACCTGACCGTGTGGATCTTCGCCGCGATGGCCGTCGGCGTCGGACTCGGCTCCGTCGCGCCGTCGGTGACCGAACCGATCCGGGAGCTCCACCTCGTGGAGATCGGGCTCGTGGCGATGATGTACCCGCCGCTGGCGAAGGCGAACTACTCGCGGCTCCCGACGGTCTTTCGCAACTGGCGGGTGCTCGGCCTGAGCCTCGTCCAGAACTGGCTCATCGGGCCGACCCTGATGTTCGGACTGGCTGTCGTCTTCTTCAGCGGGCTCGTGCCCGGCCTTCCGGCCCGTCCCGAGTACTTTCTCGGACTCATCTTCATCGGGATGGCCCGGTGTATCGCGATGGTGCTCGTCTGGAACGAACTCGCGGAGGGGTCGACCGAGTACGTGACCGGACTGGTCGCGTTCAACAGCCTCTTCCAGATCGTCACCTACGGCGTCTACGTCTGGTTCTTCGGGCTCTTCTTGCCCCCGCTGCTGGGCATGGAGACGCTCGTCGCCGGAATCACGACGTTCGACGTCTCGCCCGTGCAGGTGTTCGAGGCCATCGTGATCTTCCTCGGGATCCCCTTCGCCGGCGGCTTTCTCACTCGCTACGTCGGGACGCGGACGAAAGGTCGGGAGTGGTACGACGAGTCGTTCGTGCCGACGATCGACCCGCTGACGCTCGTCGCGCTCCTGTTTACCATCGTCGTGATGTTCGCCACGCAGGGCGAGACGATCGTCGCCGCACCGGGCGACGTCCTCCTGATCGCCGTCCCGCTGACGATTTACTTCATCGTCATGTTCTTCGTGAGTTTCGGCATGGGTCGCGGGATCGGTGCCGACTACTCGACGACGACCGCGATTGGCTTCACGGCCGCATCGAACAACTTCGAACTGGCCATCGCCGTCGCCGTGGCGGTGTTCGGCGTCGGCTCCGGCGTCGCCTTCGCGACCGTCGTCGGCCCGCTTATCGAGGTTCCCGTCTTGCTCGCACTGGTCAACGTCGCGCTGTACTTCCAGCGCCGGTTCGACTGGAGCGGATCCGATACCGGCAGTCTCGAGACGACGACACCCGACTCGCCCACTGACGATTGATAGCCACTGGTAGCCGACACTCACTGACAACTACTGCCCACATCGACCACGATCATGACCCCCAACCCCACGCCGAACGAGCCGATTCGTATCGCCTTCATGTGCGTCCAGAACGCCGGCCGCTCCCAGATGTCGACCGCGTTCGCCGAGCGCGAACGCGCCCGACGCGGCCTCGAGGAGCACGTCGAAATCCTGACCGGCGGCACCCATCCCGCCGACGAGGTCCACGAGGAAGTGATCGAGGTGATGGCCGACGCCGGCTTCGACCTTGCCGACCGAACGCCCCGTGAGATCACGATCGACGAGCTTCGATCGTGTGACTACGTCGCAACGATGGGCTGTTCGACGCTCGAGGTCGGCGACGTCGGCACGGACGTGGCGATCCGCGACTGGGCGCTCGAGGATCCCGACGGTCGCGATCTCGAGCGGGTACGCGAGATCCGCGACGAGATCGAACAGCGGGTCGCGTCGCTGTTCGACGAATTCACCGACGCGCCCTAAACTGCAGCTAATATTCGTTCTCCTCCGCCGACTTTCGGCGGGACCGCCGCGGTCACTGCTCGAGCGGACCGTAGTCGCCGAACGACGGCCCGTGTCTCACGAACCTGTGCGCGGCGACGAGGACGACAACGGCCAGCACGATGAGCGCGCCGTCGACGATCGACGAGAGGTATCCGAGTGAAACGATCAGCGTCGTCGCACAGGCGGGCGGATGGACCGTCTCGGTTGCGAGCATGCCGCCCGAGGTGAGCACGACGGCGATCACGCCGCTGGCGACGAATCGGAGCTGTGCGGTCGCGAGTGCCGGTGCGGACGTGGTCACGCTCACGCCGAGATCGGGTGCGATAGCGTGATACGCGATCAGTCCGGCCACGACGCCGATGCAGTGCCCGCCGATCACCCGCCGAGGCGCGGTGACCTCTCCCTCTCGAACCGTCGCCAACAGAAAGGCGGAGGGGCCCAGACTCGGAAAAATAAACGCCTGTCCGGTCACCCAGGCCAACAGTCCCGGAACCGAGAGCAAAACGCCGACGTACAGGGTCGAAAACGCCGCGCCCTCTCTCATGCGCGGTGCTTGTCAGCGCAAACGGATAGACGTTCACTTTTCGTTGGTTCCGCCTCTCAGAATTGACTCTTTGAACACAATCGCGACCGCTGTCGGAGCGGAACCGATTCGCTCGAGCGCGGGTCGAGTCGGAATGACGGATTCCGGACAGGCCGAAAACGTAACGGCACCGCGCTTCGGATGGATGATCGTGACGCTCGCTGGTGCCATCGGGACGGCTCCGGATCTGCTCCGACTCCTCGCCGTTCCCGTCTTCGCCTGGACCGCCTACCGCGACATCGAGACCAGACGCGTCTCGAGTACCGTCTGGATCCCCCTCGCCCTGCTCGGGGCCGTCTTGCTGGGCTGGGAGGGCTGGCTCGCCTGGAGCGCCAGCGGGGACGCCTGGACCTTCGAGTTTCTGATTCCGACGGCGATCAGCCTGGGTCTAGTCGTCCCGATCGCCTACCTGTTCTGGTGGTTCGGCGGCTTCGGCGGGGCCGACGCGAAGGCCTTGCTCGTGTTGGCCGTCCTCTTTCCGACCTTTCCCGAGTACGCGCTGGGCTCGCGGACGCTCCCGCTCGGCGAGACGACCGCAATCGGCACGTTCTCGTTTACGATCCTGACCAACGCCGTTCTGGTGGGGATCGCGCTCCCGATCGCGCTGGCGATCCGAAACGCCGCCGCGGGACGAATCGCGCCGGTCATGTTCGTCGGCTGGCCCGTCTCTTGGGAGCGGATTCCGGAGACCCACGGCCGCCTGCTCGAGACGCCGGCGGGGCTCTCTCGAGGCGGCCTCGACATCGACGCGCTCCGGATGTACCTCCGCTGGCGGGGACTCTCGCTTGCCGACCTGCGCGATGACCCGAAGCGGTACCGCGACCCGTCGACGCTGCCCACCGAACCGAATCCGCCGACCGACGGCGCTGTGACTGCGACCGCACAGCCGCGCAGCGACGGTGGGACGCTCGAGTCGGACGCCGACGACGCGGTCCCCGAATCCGTGGCGGACTCGGACGCGCCCGAGTACGACGATCCGTGGGGTGCCGACGCCTTCCTCGAGGATATCGACGGCTCGGCCTACGGAACGACGCCCGAGACGCTCCGTGAGGGGCTCGACGTGCTCACGACCGAAGAGACGGTCTGGATCTCGCCGGGAACGCCGTTTCTCGTCCCGGTGTTCGCCGGGCTGGTGATCGCGCTGGTCTACGGCGACCTACTGCTGGGAACGTTGTTTTAACGTCTCTGACGGCGCGTTCTGTTTCGAACTTTCCCTGCGAAACTCGCGGTAGATATAGGGGAACTACGTTTCACTCCAGACCGACCATCCAGTGTGCGGTGGCGCGCGCTGAGTCGCGGTGAGTCGAAGACGAATCGCGACTCGAAATTGTGCGAGGGATGAGTGAGCGACAATAGGAGCGAACGAATCGGCTGGGGAGGGCGTGGCGATTCCCTGTTGCCACGATAGCAGGACACTCCGTTCACCGTATCCCCCTCAGAACCCACTGCTCCATTTACGAACGCAGTCCCACGAACCGCCTACAGCGTCCGTTCGTACAGCGGCACCACGACGGTCCAGAAGAGGACGAACGCGACGCCGACGCCGATCAATGCCAGCCACGGATCGCCCCGGCCGGTCGGCACGCCACTCGAGAGGAGCACGAACGTTCCCGCAAAGAGCAGGCAACAGACGAGGACGCTGCCCAGCTCGAGGGCCGTGGCGACGGGGTGAGCGCGGAACTGGGCGACGATGCCGGCGATGGTCATACGCGAGGCTCACGCGCGGACGGTAAAAACGTCACGGCGGCCTCGACGGAGTGCGCCGTCCCGTCAATCAACGACGTACGACTGGTGGTCGCCCCGGGTCCGGGTATCGACGAACTGATGGCGGGTTCCATCGCCGAGATCGCCGGTGAATGAGGGGTCATCCGTCCCGGTTCCGTACTCTGCATTCGCCCCGCGGAGATCGTGTGCAGCGAGTAGTTCGCGGACGTTCTTCGGAACCGTTTCCTCGCGCTCGAGGTCGAGAACCAGAATGTGATCGGTGAAACTCTTCGCGATGAACGCGTCGCTGACGGCGTCGTACTCGTGGAGCCGCGTGGCGAGCTCTCGGAGGGCGGCCTCTCGATCGGTCATCCAGTGGCGTACTCGGGGCTGCGAAGCAAAGGCGTCGCTGCGAACATGTTCTCCGGGAGCGGCCCGCATCGCGATCGGGGACCGCGAGCCGTAATCGCGCCTCTGGGATAGCGACGTGACCGGCTCGGTGACGGTGTTCGCTCGAGTCAGGATCGAGACTCGATCTCGTCGGCGATGTCGTCGAGTTCGTCGTCCTCGAGATCGGCCGGGCCACCGAACATGGCGTGAATGGGGCCGCCGCCGTCGCCCTCGAACCGGGGGACGATGTGACAGTGGACGTGTGGAACCTCCTGCCCGGCGTCCTCGCCGTTGTTGAACGCGACGGTGGTCGCGTCGGCGTCGACAGCCTCCTCAACGGCGGGGACCATGCGATGGATCGTCGCGTAGAGATCCGTCGCAATGTCTTCGGGAACGTCGTTCAGCCGCTCGTACTCGTCTTTGGGGATCACCAGCGTGTGGCCCGGTGCCAGTTGGTTGGCGTCGAGGAAGGCGATCGTCGTCTCGTCCTCGTACACGATGCGCGCGGGGATCTCCCCCTCCACGATCTGACTGAAGATCGTACTCATGCTCGAGTGTGTGTCGGCTTGCCGTATGAAGGTTACCCGGCCGATCACCCTGGGGCTGCGCGACACCGGGCTCACTCGGCCAGCAGCGTCCGGGTTCGACGGTGGCGATACCACAGCGTGACCGCGAGCGACGGCGTCGCCAGCGGCAGGTCGCCGATGCCCGGCAGCCGGTAGTTCACCCGGTCGTGAATCACGGTTTTCCCGTCCAGCGCCGCGAACCGGTGCGTATGTCGCCACCGTTCGAAGGGCCCTCGATCACCGACCTGCTCGTCGACGAAATACGCCCGCTCCTCGCTCGGCTCGTGTTCGGTGATCCGGACCACCCACTCGCCGGCCGGAAGCCGCTCGAGCAGCGGCGATCGGAGGTGGATTTCGGTTCCGACCTCGTAGCCGTCCGGATCCCGCTGGCCGTCGGGGCCGATGACGCGAGGTACCTGTAGTCCCATCCAGTCGGGTGTCAGGACTTCCAGTTCCTCGACGCCGTCGTAAAAGTTCCAGACCGTCTCGAAGTCGGCATCGACCACTGCCGTCCGTTGATACGTCGGCATACCGAACGTTTGCGTTCGTGGCTTAAATTTTAGTAGCCGCGGGTGTGAGTTCGTCCGACTCGAGGATCCCGACGATCCGAACAGCCGAGTCCCTATGCGGTACCGACGCACAGTTCGTCGAGTGTCTCGCCGATCGCCTCGAGGTACTCCTCGGGCTCGTATCCCAGTCGGCCGATCCAGACGTCTTGATAGGATGGATGCAGAATCGGCACGAGCCGGACGTCGAGCCGTTCGCACCGTACCGGCTCGAGCACGCTGTCGATAAAGCCCTCGAGCGTCCGCTCTTCGGCCGCGAGTACGGTCTTCGTCGCGTGCTTTCCCGTCGCGAGGACGACCGTCGGATCGATCGTCTCGAGTTCGGTCAGGAGATGAGTCCGGCAGTTCGCGCGCTCCTCGGGGGTTGGTTCGCGATTACTCGTCGGGTCATCGCTCGCCGGAAAGCACTTCACGGCGTTCGTGTAGTAGGCGTCGTCGCCGTAGCCGATCTCGTCGATCATCCGACGGATGCGCCGACCGGAGTGTCTCGAGGTGTAGGCTTTGCCGGTCCAGTTGCCGCCCCGCCAGCGGTCGGCGTCGGGGTTGCCGTATCCCGGCGCTTCGCCGACGACGACCAGGTCGGCCTCGAGCGGGCCGGTTCCCCACGAGATGCACTCGCGGGACTCGACGAGTGCCGAACAGCGTGTGCAGTCGGGCTCGAGGACGTTTCGGTCGCTCGGATAGGCCGGGGATTCTGCGGTTGCCGAGTCGGGTTCGGCATCGGTATCGGGGTCGGTCGCGGGCACATACCGAGATACGACCGCAGGCGCTTAGACCGGTCGATTCGATGCGGCTTCCGTCCATGTGGTCGTGTCGCACTCGAGGGGACAGGTTTACCTTCTGTGGGTGGGTACCAGCAGGGTAATGCCAACGCTCGATCCTGAACTACTCGTGGAATCACTCACACTGGTCGTCTACACCGTCGTCGCCGGTGTATTGACGGTCGGCGGCGTCCTCGTCGAACAGGCGAGCCTCCAGCACCTCGGGGGTGGCGAGGCGATGATCGCAATGTGGATGGCTCTCCTCGGCGGCGTCATGCTCTACGCTGGCGCGTACGGACTGGGCTATCAGAAGGTCCTCTCGAAGTACGTCTGAGCGGCCGAAAACGACGTTCGATTTCTCGAGACATCGACGCGAGCGACCTGCAATATCGATTCCTCTTTACTACCGGAGGCGATTAGGTCGAGTATGAGCAGGTTCGGCGAGGTCGACGACCAGTACGACCCACACGAACTCGAGCAGCGGGTCTTCGAGTACTGGGACGACGTCGACGCCTACGAGCAGACGGTCGAGCACCGAGCGGACGGTGAGTCCTATTTCTTCGTCGACGGCCCGCCGTACACGTCGGGATCGGCGCACATGGGGACCACCTGGAACAAGTCGCTGAAGGACGTCTACATCCGCTTCCTGCGAATGCAGGGGTACGATGTCACCGATCGCCCCGGCTACGACATGCACGGGCTTCCCATCGAGACCCGCGTCGAGGAGCGACTGGGTTTCGAGAACAAGAAGGACATCGAGGAGTTCGGCGAGGAGAACTTCATCCAGGAGTGCAAGGATTACGCCGACGAACAGCTCGAGGGACTCCAATCCGACTTTCAGGACTTCGGCGTCTGGATGGACTGGGACGACCCCTACCGAACGGTCGAGCCGGAGTACATGGAGGCGGCCTGGTGGGGTTTCTCGAACGCCGCCGACCGCGGCCTCGTCGAGAAAGGCCACCGCTCCATCTCACAGTGTCCGCGCTGTGAGACCGCCATCGCGAACAACGAGGTCGAGTACGAGGACGTCGAGGATCCCTCGATCTACGTCAAATTCGACCTCGCCGAGCGAGAGGGCTCGCTCGTCATCTGGACGACGACCCCGTGGACGATCCCGGCGAACACCTTCGTCGCGGTCGACGAGGACGGCGATTACGTCGGGGTTCGTGCGGAGAGAGACGGCGAGGAAGAGCTGCTGTATCTCGCCGAGGCGAAACACCAGGAGGTCCTGCGGGAGGGCCGCTACGACGACTACGAGGTGGAGGCGGAAGTCACCGGTGAGGAACTGCTCGGCTGGACCTACGAGCATCCGCTCAGCGAGGAGGTTCCCGATCATCCGGACCACGAAGGCGCACTCGAGGTCTACGCCGCCGACTACGTCGACACCGACGGCGACGGGACCGGGCTGGTTCACTCCGCGCCCGGCCACGGTGAGGTGGACTTCGAGCGCGGCCGCGAACTCGGCTTCCCGATCTTCTGTCCAGTCGGTAGCGACGGCGTCTACACCGCGGAAGCGGGCAAATACGAGGGGCAGTTCGTCAAGGACGCGGACGACGAGATCACGGCCGACCTCGAGGACGAGGGCGCGCTGCTCGCCTCGGGCACCGTCAATCACAGTTACGGCCACTGCTGGCGGTGTGACACGGGGATCCTCCAGATCGTCACCGACCAGTGGTTCATCACGATTACCGATATCAAAGACGACCTCCTCGAGAACATCGAGGACAGCGAGTGGCACCCCGAGTGGGCCCGCGACAACCGCTTCCGCGACTTCGTCGAGGAGGCACCGGACTGGAACGTCTCCCGACAGCGCTACTGGGGCATTCCGCTGCCGATCTGGACGCCGGAAGACCGGGACGATGATGAGGACATGATCGTCGTCTCGACGCGCGAGGAACTGGCCGAGCGCGTCGATCAGGATATCGACCCCGAGGAAGTCGACCTCCACAAGGACACCGTCGACGACCTGACGATCACCGACGGGGACACCGCCTACACTCGCGTTCCCGACGTGTTCGACGTCTGGCTCGACTCCTCCGTCGCGTCGTGGGGGACGCTGAACTACCCCTCGGACGACAGCCGGTTCGACGAGCTCTGGCCCGCCGACCTCATCCTCGAGGCCCACGACCAGACTCGCGGCTGGTTCTGGTCCCAGCTGGGGATGGGCACCGCCGCACTCGGCGAGAGCCCCTACACGGAGGTGTTGATGCACGGTCACGCGCTCATGCCCGACGGCCGCGCGATGAGCAAGTCCAAGGACATCCTGGTCGACCCCCACGAGGCGATCGACCGCCACGGCCGGGATACCATGCGGCTGTTCTTGCTGTCGAACAACCCGCAGGGCGAGGACATGCGCTTCGACTGGGACGGGATGCAGACGATGGAGAACCACCTCCGGACGCTGTGGAACGTCTTCCGGTTCCCGCTGCCGTACATGCGCTTAGACGAGTTTGATCCACAGGAAACCCCCCTCGAGGACGCGGACGAAGATCTCGAGCTGATCGACGAGTGGGTGCTCGCCCGGCTGCAGTCCACGAAGGCCGAGATGACCGACCACCTCGAGGAGTTCCGCCAGGATAGGGCGGTCGACGCGCTCCTCGAGTTCGTCGTCGAGGACGTCTCGCGCTTTTACGTGCAGGCGGTCCGCGAGCGCATGTGGGCCGAGGAGGACAGCGGTTCGAAGACTGCGGCCTACGCGACGATCTATCGGGTGCTCCGGGAGAGCGTCGCCCTGCTCGCGCCGTATGCGCCCTTCATCAGCGAGGAGATTTACGGGACGCTCACCGGCGACGACGGCCACCCCACGGTCCACATGGAGGACTGGCCCGCGGTCGACGAGTACTGGCAGGACGAACAGCTCGAGGAGGACGTCGCCCTCCTCCGCGCGATCGAGGAGGCCGGCGCGAACGCGCGCCAGCAGGCCGGCCGCAAGCTGCGCTGGCCGGTTCCGCGCGTCGTCGTCGCCGCGGACGACCAGCGCGTCGTCGATGCCGTCGAGCGCCACACCGGGCTACTCGAGGATCGGCTCAACGCCCGCGAGATCGAACTCGTCTCGCCCGAGGAGCGCTGGGAGGAACTCCAGTACAGCGCCGAAGCGGACATGAGCGAACTCGGCCCGGCCTTCGGCGACCGCGCCGGCCAAGTCATGAACGCGCTCAACGAGGCCCGTATCGACGAACCGAGCCTCGAGGCGATCGACGACGCCGTCGCGGACGCACTGGACGCGGGTGAGGAGATCACTGACGAGATGGTTTCCTTTGTCACCCAGACGCCCGACGGCGTCGCCGGCACCGCGTTCAGCACCGACGGCGACGACCGAGGCGTCGCCTACGTCGACGCCTCGCTGACCGACGATATCGAGAGCGAGGGCTACGCTCGCGAGGTCATCCGCCGGGTCCAGGAGATGCGCAAGGATCTCGATCTCGACGTCGAAGAGCGGATCGCGCTGGATCTCGAGATTGACGACGACCGCGTCGCCGACCTCGTCGCGGACCACGAGGACCTGATCAGCGAGGAGGTTCGCGCGGACGAGCGCCGCGCGGTCGAGGACGGCCACCGCAAGGAGTGGGATGTCGAGGGTGTGACGATGGAGATCGCGATCGAGCCGCTGGCGGCCGCGGAAGCGTCGGACTGATGCGATAAATCTCCGGAACGAGAGGCGAAGCCGACCGTTCTGCTTTTTGGTCTCTTGCCGAACGGAGTGAGGCAAGGTCAGCGAGAGCTTTGCTCTCGCCGGACGGATTTTTGCGCGAGGGATGACGACCGAAGGGAGTCATCCGAGCAGAAAAAGGTGGATGTCCGAGATTACGATCGAACCGCTGGCGGCCGCGGAAGCGTCGGACTAACCGGTCACGAGGCTACCGCTCGCCGGATCGTTCTCACTCGCCGCTGTTTCAACGAAACGTGACAGTACCGCTGCCATAAACGTCTTGAGCGCTGACTGACCAGCAACGGGTAGTGAAATCTCGGCTCGCCACCTTCGTGTTTGTCGTCTTACTCGTCTGCAGTCTTCCGGCCGGTGTCGGTGCCCTCGAGCCGGCACGAACCGCGGATTCCGAGGCGATGTCCGGTCTCGATGTCGGTTCCAGCGAGTCGCTCGTTTCGGCCGGGACGAGCGCCGGATCGGTGGCCGCAACGGCCGGCTCCGAGGACGTCCTCCACCGGACGACCGTCCTTCGGCACCGTCCGGCGGAGTCCGACCTGTTCGAGGCGGAGACGACGCTTGACGTCCCCGACTCCGTCACGGAACTCGAGATCACGTTACAGCCCGGTGCGACCGTCGAGTCGACGACGGGGTTCGAACGGACGGGCGAGCGGACCTACGAGTGGACCGAGTCGACCGACGAGCCGACGATTCGGTACACGATGCCGGCCGATCGGACGGGGGACGAGGGGACCGTCGGCTCGTCGAGCGACGGCTACACGTTCGTCGACACCGGTGACTGGGGCGTGGTCCAGGTGCCCGACGTTTCGATCGGGTACAGTCGGACCGATCCTGTCGGCATCGAAAAGTCGGTGCGCGTCGACGGGCCGGGTGCGACCGGCGGCGACATCGCGTTCTTCGGCGAGGTCCAGGAGCACCGGCGGACCGTCGGCGGGGAGACGTTCAGGCTGGTCGTTCCCGAGGCCGCGACCCTCGAGGAGTCGCCCGAGGCGATCCTGTCGGCGCTGACGGAGGCCAGCGGCCGACTCGACGTCGGGATGCGAAGCGACGAGGTGTTCGTCGTCGCGGTCCCAAATGATGTCGACTGGGGGCCGCCGGGGCTCAAGTACGGCCGATCGGACGCGTGGGTTGTCGCCGACGAACGGCTCGAGAAGTCGAACCCGGTCTGGTTCCACGAGTACGTTCACGTTCGCCAGCGCTTCTCCAATTCGAACGACGACACCGCCGCCGAAGTGGAGTGGCTGGTCGAGGCCCAGGCAGACTACTACGCGGGTCTGCTTGCCCTCGAGACCGGGCGCACCGACTTCGGGGACTTCAGCGACCTCCTCGAGCGAGGGGAACGGTCACGGTACGCCGACGGAGTATTGATCGACCGATCGACGTGGGACGACCCGGACACCGACTACGCGAAGGGGGCGCTCGTCTACGGCGAGATCGACCGCCGACTGCGGCTCGCGACCGACGGCGATCGCACGCTCGAGGATGTCTTCCGCACGCTGAACGCCCGGGAGGGGGAGATAACCGAGGCGGACTTCCTCCGCCTGCTCGAGGAGTACGGCGGAACGGACGTCCGGGCCGCCGCCGAGCGGTACACGCGGACCGAAGCGACCCCCGAGATGTGGAGTCGGAGCCAGCACGGGGCGGCCTTCGACCAGCCGGTCGCAGTCTTCGAGTACGGGCTGGGAACCGAGTCGATCGACGTGGGAGACCGAGAGTGGCCGCGCTGGAACTTGTCGACGATCGATTCGATCAGCGGCGAGAACGGCGACGTAATCGCAGTTCCGGTCGCTGAATCCGTGTCGATCCCGGTCACGGTCGATAACGTCGGCGATCGCGACGGGACCTACGACGCGACCCTGCAGGTCGACGGCCGAGTGGCCGATCACGAGCAGGGGACGCTCGCGCCCGGCGAGGGGACGAGCCATCGCCTCTCGTGGACGCCGTCGAAGCCCGGCGAGTACACGGTTCGCGTCGGCTCCGAGCGGCTGACCGCCGTCGTCCGGTCGGCTCCGAGCGTGACCGTTTCCGACCTCCGACTCTCCTCCGAGACGATCGATCCCGGTGAGTCGGTGACGGCGACCGCGACAGTCGAATCCGCCGACGACCGACCGGCGGCGGCCGTCATCGCGTTCCGGACCGCCGAGGGCGTCGTCGCCGAGCGATCGGTGGCGCTCCGACCCGGCGAGTCGACGACGGTCGAGGCGACCCTCCAGTTCGACGAGAGCGGGCGATACGAGATCGGCGTCGGCGAGCAGACGGTCACCGTTCGCGTCGGCGGCGGGCCGGCCGCGGCGCTCGATGAGGTCTCCGGCTTCGGCGTCCCGGCGGCCCTCGTTGCCCTCGTGATGGCCGTTTCCGGGGCGTTGCTGGTCCGCCGTCGCTGACCGTGAGAGGGATCGCGACCGCGGCTCAGACGGATCCCGCGTTCGACGTTCGGGGTGACCGCGATCCGTTATGCACGACCGCACCTGCGGCGTTCGTGCTCATCGCTACTGACGAATTTGATTCGAGATGAAAACGAGTACCGGCCGACTCACCGCGGGGCTCACGCCTCGAGGTCGACGCGGAACTGACACGCGTCGGCACCGTCGCTGGCGCAGGCCGTTTCCGTAACGGTCGCGTCGGCGTCGAACGCGGCGACGATCCCTTCGAGAATCCCGTGGGCGAGGCCGCAGTATCGGGTGTCGCGGCCCGACTCGTACGTGACGACCACAGCGTCGGACTCGCGGTGACAGGAGAGTGCAGGCAGCACGGTCCCCTCGGTGGCAGCTTCCACGTCGTCGGTGACCGCCTCGAGTGACTCGAGCAGTTCCGGCAGCTCCCAGTCGCGGCGCAAGTGAGCGCTGAACGTCGACAGCAGTTCCGGCGCGAGGGTCCGACCGAAGTCGCGTTCGATCGCGCGCCTGTCCTGGGTGGCCATCGTCGACAGGGTCTCGAGGACGGCGTCGATTTCGCCGTCCTCGTAGTGGGTGACGGGCAGGTACAGCTTCGGCTCGAGGCCGGAGCGCTCGACGATCGTATCCCACGTGTCGTCGTCGGTCCGGGCGACGACGTACTCTTTGAGGGTTTTGTGGACGATTCCGTGCATCGAGTCAATGTAGTTCGATATCCGCGGCGTCTCGTGTGGCCGAGCAAGTCTCGTGCCACGCGCTAACAACTAGGTGACTGGCCGGGGACTACTTAATCGTTTGCTTACAGGTGTCTTGCGAGGGTCGGTGCGACCGAGACGGTGCTAACCCCGCGCTCGATGGTGTCGGTGCCATAGATCGCTTCGACGCCGGCCCGCGAGAGCTTCGTGACGGCGTTGCGGGCCAGTAGCGGGTGGACGCAGGTGACGAACACGCGCCCCACGTTTCGCTCCTGCAGGACGGCGACGGCCTCGCTCATCGTGGACCCCGTCGCGATGATATCGTCGACGACGACGACGTCTCGGTCGGCCACGTCGACGTCGCTCGGGGAAATCTCGACGTCGGTCCCGGAGTGGCGGGTCTTCTCGAAGTAGTCGGTCTCACCCGCGCCGGCGGCGTCCCGAACCGTCTCCGCGAGATCGATTGCGCCGGCGTCGGGGGAGAGAAAGACCGGCTCTACGAGGTCGTCGGGCAGTGGTTCGGCCAGTCGACCCGCCGCGTCGACGGCCGTCGCCGTCGGCTCGAAGAACTCGCAGACGCCCGCCTCGTGTGGAGTGACCGTGAGCACGCGGTCCGCGCCGGTCGAGATCGAACGGGCGACCGCCCGCGCGGAGACGGGATGGCCCGCCTCGAAGGCCTCGTCCTGTCGAGCGTAGCCCATGTACGGCAGCACGGTGACGACCTCCTCGACGCCCGCTTCGCGAGCGGCGTCCTGTAACTGGAGTACCTCGAGGTGGGCGTCGCTCGAGACGGTCGAGGCGACGATCACCGCCCGATCCGGGTCGGTGTCGGCCAGTCCCGGGACGGCCGCGAGCAGTTCGCCGTCGGGAAAGCGGTCGTATTCGACGGCGGCGAGCGGTTCCTCGAGCTCTCGAGCGAGCGTCGCGGCGAGAGCCTGCGACGCCGATCCGCTGACGATCATAGTCGGTGGGACAGGCCGGGGGGTAAACCAGTTTTCGTTCTCGGACCGAGAGAGTCGACTCGCACCGTTCGCAAAAAAGCGTCGTCGCGATCCGTTGTGAGGAAATGGACGCAACTACCCGTTCGACTCGGCACGCGATTCGATCGCTCGCTCACGACCCGTTCGATCACGCCTCGGCATCGTCGACCGTCGCATCGCCGTCGCCGCACGCGCCGCCGTCGGTGTCGCTTAGAATCTTCAGTTCGCCGTTTCGGGTGACCAGCGCGAAGACGTTGATGCAGTCCGGATCGTTCCACTTCGCCGGCGTGACCTGGGTCGGTTCCCCCCCGTCGAGCCGGAACATGATGTTGAACGCACCCGGTTCGGTCGACCAGTTCCGCTCGAGTTCCGCGCCGCTGTCGGCCGCGAGTTCGTGGGTCGACCAGTGTTCGGGATCGCCCCCGAACTCGACGATGACGTCGACCGTATGCGATTCGTCGTTTAGATTCTCGACGGAGATTTCCCCGAGGAGCGTGCCGCTCGTCGCATCGGTCGGTTCGTTCTCGGGCTCGGCGGGTTCGTTTCCGTTCCCGTTTCCGCTCCCGTCCCCGTTACCGTTCCCTGCGTCTTCGTCGCTGCCCGTACAGCCGGCGACCGCACCCGTGAGTGCGGTGCCGGTCACAGCCAGTAGTCGTCGGCGTGGTAGTTCGCTCATGTACTCACAGAGAATAATCCCGTATAGTTAAACGTCCGTCAGACATCGCGCCTGACCGGCGGTCTCAGACGCACACTCTCCGACATCGCTGGGCCGTTGATCTCACTCTCGTCGAGGGATCGCAATCCCCGTCACGTCCCTGACACCGAGCGTTCGCGTCCGCCACTCCCCGTCGCTCCCAACGTGGCCCGTCCCTCCGGAACGCCCCACGCCCGCGAGGAAGGCCCCCTGCTCCGTCACGGCGTAGGTCGTCTCACCGTAGCTAAAGCCGATCACGGAATCGGTCGACCGATCGGATTCGCGCCACGCGTCGTCGTCGGGCGCGTACTCGTAGATCGCCTCATCCGTGACCGCGTGCGCGCGGACGAGCCGGCCCGGCTCCGAGCGGGGATCGGCTCCGACGGCGTCGAACGCCCCCTCGAGGACCGCCATCCAGCCGTTGCCGAGCTTGTAGAGTCCGTCCGCGGTGGCGGCGAGCGGGACGCCGGCCGCCGAGACGTCGCGCACGTCGGTCAGTCCGGCGTGGTCGAGTCCGCCGTCCTGAACGCGGTAGACGCCGTCCGCCGTCCCGACGAGATCACCGTCGATCGCCCGAACCGGCGCGACGGTCTCGTCCGCGAGCGCGGTCCACTCGCTCGAGTCCGCGGATTGACACGCGACGCGACCGTCCGGGTCGGCCGCGAGGAGATCGCCGTCATCGTCGTAGCCGACGGCGACCGCCGGGCCGAACCCCGTCCCGACGAACGTCTCCTCCTCGGTCGCGATTGACGCGTCGCCAACGTTCTCATCGTCACCGCCGTCGCCGCCGCTGCGGTTCGTTCCGGCTCCGTCCTCGAGGGCGAGTACTCGGACGTCTTCGTCGGTCGCGATGGCGACCGCGGCGGGGCCCGCCGCGATGTCTCGAGCAGAACAGCGTTCACAGAGGCCGAATTCGCCGACGGTGTCGCCGGCGACGCGCACGCGAACGATGCCCATTGCGCTCGCGACGTACGCGGTGACTGCCCCTGCGCGGTCGCCGTAGACGCGCTTTTCCTCGATCGAATCCATACGGGAACGTCGTGGGGGCGGGACGAAAACGTTCCGTCCTGCGCTGGCACACGGGGCGACGGCGGCCGCCGCGTCGGAATCGGTTTGCGGAATCCCTTTGGGGGGTCCGGTTAGAGTACCACGTGATGCAAGTCTTCGGATCGAGCGGGACGCGGGGCGTCGCCAACGAGGAGTTGACGCCCGCGTTCGTCCTGCGCGTCGCGAAAGCGGCGGGGACGACCTGGGGTGGTGGTCGCGGTGGGGACCGGGTTGCCATCGCTCGCGACACCCGTCACACGGGGCGGATGCTGGCCGATGCGGCC
Source organism: Natrinema sp. CBA1119 (assembly GCF_002572525.1). NCBI lineage: Archaea > Methanobacteriati > Methanobacteriota > Halobacteria > Halobacteriales > Natrialbaceae > Natrinema > Natrinema thermophila. Next base: position 1,585,773 of record NZ_PDBS01000001.1, read on the forward strand.
GCCAGCGGGCTGGCGAGTACGGGTACCGATGTCGATCGCCTTGGGATCGTTCCGACGCCGGGGACACAGGCCTACGCCGAACGCGAAGGAGTGCCGGTCATGGTCATCACGGCCTCGCACAACCCGCCGCCGTACAACGGCGTCAAACTCGTCGGGAGCGATGGCGTCGAACTCTCGATCTCGGCCCTCGAGGACATCGAGGAGACGTTGCTCGCGGAGTCGTTTACCGTCGCCCCCTGGGACGAGACGGGTCGCGTCCGCGAGATCGACGGGGTCAAACGGGAGTACGTCGACGGGCTGCTCGCGGCAGCGGATCGGGAGGTGATCGCCGACGCTGACCTCACCGTCGCGCTCGATCCGGGCCACGGCGCGGGATCGTTGACCAGCCCCGAGTTCTTCCGGGAACTGGGCTGTCGCGTGGTCACCGTTAATGCTCAGCCCGACGGTCACTTCCCGGGTCGCGACCCCGAACCGGTTCCGGACAACCTCGCGGACCTCGGCCGGCTCGTCCGGGCGACCGACGCCGACGTCGGCATCGCCCACGACGGCGACGCCGACCGCGCGATCTTTTTCGACGAGAACGGCGACTACGTCGAGGGCGACGCCACGCTCGCCGCGCTCGCCGCCGCCGAACTCGAGGCCGGCGACACCACCGTCTCCGCGGTCAACGTCTCCCAGCGACTCGTCGACGTGGTCACCGCGGTCGGGGCCGAACTCGAGTTGACCCCCATCGGCTCGACCAACATCATCACCCGCATCGAGGAACTCGAGGCCAACGGCGAGCGGGTGCCGGTCGCCGGCGAGGGCAACGGTGGCATCTTCTTCCCCGAATACCGGCTCTCGCGGGACGGGGCGTTCACTGCAGCGCGCTTCCTCGAGTTAGTCGCCGAGCGCCCGGTCAGCGAGATCGTCGCCCCCTACGACGGCTACGTCAACGTCCGGCGCAACGTCGAATACGAGTCGACGGCCGAGCGCGACGCGATGCTCGACGCGGCTGCCAACCACGCCCAGGCGTCCGACGCCGAACTCAACACCCGCGACGGCTACCGGCTGGATCACGGCGATGCGTGGGTGCTCGCCCGCCCGTCGGGCACCGAACCGCTCGTCCGGATCTACGCCGAGGCCCGCGAGGGCGACCGCGCCGAGGAACTCGTCGACGACATGTACGAGGCGCTGGCCGACGCGAAGGCCGACGCCTGAATTCGGTTTCTACCGCCGCTCGTTCAGCACCCACGAACGCTCAGTGACGGGAGCAACGTCTCGCTCCAGACCGACCATCCGGCATGCTGTGGCGCGCGCTGTCGACCGGCCGAGCGTCGCGAGGCGCGAACACAGTGAGTGCCTCGGAAAGCGAGCGGTGACCGCAGGGAACCGTGAGCACAGTGAGGGCGGTCGATGGACACTGCGCGAGGGATGAGTGAGCGCCGTGAGGCGCGAACGTTAGCGCGGAACCTCCGGTTCCGCGAACCATACGAATAGTGCGAGACCGGAGGTCTCGCAGACCATGCGAACGGGCGAAGGCCCGTAAGCAGACGGCGGCTCCGCCGCCGTGAGTAGAAATCGGCTGGGGAGGGCGTGGCGATTCCCTGTTGCCACGATAGTAGGACGCTTCTTTCGCTGTTTCTCATTAGAATCGGCGATTCCATTCATAGCTCTCTCGACCGACTCCGACTGTCCGTCACGGAACGATCGTCACCGGAATCTCCGCGCGCCGCGTGACCGCCTCCGCGACGCTGCCGAGCAGCATCCGCGAGACGCCGGCTTTCCCCTCGCTGCCCATGACGATCGCGTCGACGTCCGCCTCGCCGACGTACTCGAGGATGGTGTCCGCCACCCCCGACCCTTCGGCGACGGTCGTCTCGACCGATCTATCGTACTCGTCGGCGATCGCCCGGACCTCGGCGAAAAAGTCGGGCTCGTCGTCACCCGAGACGACGCTGCCGTAATCGGCATCGAGGTCGTCGACCGCGAAAACGACCGTCACTCGATCGGCGGGAACCCACTCGAGGGCGTGCTCGAGGGCCGCCCGCGCCGGCTCGGAGTCGTCCATCGGGACGAGGACGTGTCTGCTCATGCGAGTGAAATCGGGCTCCGACGGCTAAAGTGCGGGGCCCAAACGAACCGAGCCGCTCGGACCATGAGCCGCTCGAACTGCGAGCCGCTCAGACCAGGTCGTCGGCCTCGAGCGCCGCCTCGAGTCGCTCCCGTTCGGCCCGCAGAGCCTCGAGTTCGTCCGCGACGCGACCGTCGGTCAGCCGTTCGCGTTCGGCGGGGTCGAGCCGGGCGACGGCCTGCGCCGCGGTCTGGAGGCGGTCGTAGTCGCTGTCGGTCGTGAGGAGGCGGACCTCGCGAAGACTCGCGACCACGTCTTCGTCGGCGACGCGAGCGACGAAGGGGCGGTACTCCCGGACGCGTCGACGCAGCGTGCCGGCCGACTCCGGTGGCCAGTCGACCGTCAGCGGCTCGGCGTCGATGCCGTCGAGGTACGTCTGCTGGGTCGCGACGTTGCGCTTGAGTTCGTCCGCGCTGTCGACGTAGTGTGAGAGCTTCGATCGGGAGTAGTCGGCGTACTCGAGCAATTCCGGAATCGTGTACTCGCCCGCCGGATTCTCGTGGACGTACTCCAGCAGATCGTCGGGCGGCTGCTCGTAGTTCACGAACGGGTACCACGCGCTCCGCTCGAGCAGGTCGAACACTTCGCGTGCGCTGGCCGCGAGCCGGTACTCCTGTACGGCCTCGCGGATGGCCTCGTTGTAGTGCTCGATCGGCTCCCGAAGCCGCTCGACCGGCGCGTCGAGATCGGCGGTCGCGAGTTCGAGTAGCCGCTCGCGTTCGGCGATTTCGTCGTCGAGCGCTCGCGAGCGCTTGTTGGCTGCCTTGCGCGCCTCCGCGACCTCCTCGCGGGCGGCTTCGCGTTCCTCGAGCAGGTCGGCGTACTCGGCGGCCGGCTCGAGGGCCTGGCGAGCGCGCTCGAAGTCCGACTCGCTGAGCCGGCGTTTGTCGATCGCCTCGAGGGAGTCCTCGAAGGCCTCGTACTCGACGATGTCGTCAGAGAGGCTCGAGACGAGTCCGTCGAACTTCCCCTCGAGTTCGATGTAGGCCTGGAAGTTCTCCTTGCCGGTCCCGGTCGCTCGGTCGACGTAGTCGTCCAGTAGTTTCGTCGCGTCGCGGTAGGCCGTCGCGACCTCCTCGACGGTCTCCTCGCCGTGCTCCGCGATTCGCCGCTCGGCCGTGTCGAACCGCTGGCGGGCGGCCTCGAGCGCCTCGAGCGGGGTCGGTCCGTCGTCGTCAGTGCCGACGCCGGCGTCCGAGTCGGCGTCGGCGGAGTGGACGCGCTCGCTCATCTCACTCGTAGACTGCGTCGGGGTCAAACACTTGCTCGCCGACGTTCTCGCCCGCTATCGTCCGGTAGAAACACGACCGGTGGCCGGTGTGGCACGCGCCGCCCTCCTGGTCGACCAGATAGAGGAGCGTGTCGGCGTCGCAGTCGACCCGGACCTCCGCGACGTCTTGTACGTGGCCGCTCGTCGCCCCCTTCTCCCAGAGTTCCTCCCGGCTCCGGGAGTAGTAGTGTGCACGGCCGGTCTCGCGGGTCCGCTCGAGGGCCTCCGGGGAGACGTACGCGAGCATGAGCACCTCGCCGGAATCGGCGTCCTGTGCCACGGCGGGGACGAGTCCGTCCTCGCCGAAGTCGACCGAAACGTCGTCGTCCATACGCGCAGTATCGTTCGTCCGAGCGATAGGTCTTTTGCCGCGAGCATGGACCTCCACGACGCCGAGCGGTGTGACGGGTACGAGAGTGAGATGGCATTCGGGAGCGATAGCTCCGTAACACTCGAGATCAGAGGTACAACAACAAATGAGTAGTAGTACGAACGGCCCAGAAGTTGTCCGCGTCTCGCAGAAGGGGCAGGCGACGAGTCCGAAGGCGCTCCGCGAAACGTTCGGGATCGAGACGCCGGGTGAGGTATTCGTCTACGAAGCAGACGAGCGGATCGTCATCGAACCGGTCCCGTCACCCGATGAACTCCACGGAATTCACGCCGATGAGCGCGAATCCGGGTCGGTCACCGAACGAGTACGCGAACTCAGAGACGCCGACCACCGTCGTGAAGCGGAGACGCTCGACCGTCTCTGACCTGACACTGACGAATGACCGATAGCTACGACGATTTCGATAATCTCCCGCTCGAGGTATCGTCCGAGCGGTTCCGTGATCACGGCGTCTGAGTCGGTCCGTCGAGACGAAAACACTCGATGCGATCGAATAGAGCTGAAAACGAGCACCGTGTCCGTCCCGATTCGTCCGTTCGAGACCGCTCAGCTCTGACCGTTCAGCGTGATGTCGCTGACGCCGATGACCCGCTCGTCTTCCTCGAGTTCCGCTTTCGCTTCCGCGGGGACTTCGCTGTCGACGTTGTAGACGGTCAGCGCCTCGCCGCCGATGGTCTCGCGAGCGTTGAACATGCCGGCGATGTTGACGCCGTGTTTACCCATCACGGAGCCGATGAGGCCGATGACGCCGGGCTCGTCGGTGTTTCGCGTGATGACCATCCGGCCGTGGGGGATGGCGTCGACGCGGTAGCCGTCGATGCGGACGATGCGCGGGTCGTCGCCGGCGAAGAGCGTCCCGTCGACGGAAACCTGATCGTCGTCGTTGCTGACCGTCACGGAGATCAGGCTCTGGAAGTCCTCGGCCTGTCGCGTCTTGGATTCGGTGACGTCGACGCCGCGATCCTCGGCGATCTGGGGAGCGTTGACAGCGTTGACCTGCCACTCGAGGGGTTCGAAGACGCCCTTGAGCGCGCTCGCGGTGACGAACTCGACGTCCTCGTCGGCGATGTCGCCCTCGTAGACGACTTCGACGTTCTCGATGCGGCCCTCGAGCAACTGCGCGGCGACCTTGCCGGCGGTTTCGGCGAGTTCGATGTAGGGCTCGACGCGGGGGAACGCGCTCTCGTCGATCGACGGCGCGTTCAGTGCGTTCGCGACCGGCTCGCCGACCAGCGCGGCGTTGACCTGTGCGGCCGTCGAGGTCGCGACGTTCTCTTGGGCGGCCTCCGTCGAGGCACCGAGGTGGGGCGTAACGATGATGTCGTCGTGCTCGAGCAGCGGGGAGTCCGCCGGGAGCGGTTCCTCGGCGAAGACGTCGATCGCCGCGCCGGCGAGGGTGCCGTCCTCGACTTTCGCCGCGAGGGCGTCCTCGTCGACGACGCCGCCGCGGGCGCAGTTGACGAGGTAGCCGTCGCCGAGCTGATCGAGTTCGGGCTCGCTGATCAGGCCCTCCGTTTCCGGCGTGAGCGGGGTATGGACGGTCAGGACGTCGGCGCGCTCGAGGCACGGATCGAACTCGACGAGTTCGGCACCGATGCGCTCGGCGCGCTCCTCGCTGATGTAGGGGTCGTAGGCGACGATGTCCATCCCCAGCGAGTCGAGCTTCTTGGCGACCTCTTGGCCGACGCGGCCGAGGCCGACGACGCCGAGCGTCTTGCCGTCGAGTTCGGTGCCGAGGTAGTCGCTTTTCGCCCACTCGCCGTTTTTCAGGCGGATGTGGGCCTGCGGGATTGAGCGAGCGCTCGCGAACGTCATCGCGACGGTGTGTTCGGCGGCCGCGCGAACGTTCCCCTCGGGGGCGTTGGCGACGATGACGCCGCTGTCCGTCGCGGCGTCGATGTCGATGTTGTCGACGCCGATGCCGGCTCGGCCGACGATCGCGAGTTCGTCGGCGGCTGCGAGGACTTCCTCGGTGACCTCGGTGCCCGAGCGGACGATCAGTCCGTTCGCGTCCGAAACCGCCTCGAGGAGGTCGTCGCCCTCGAGTTCGTAGCCCGTTTCGACGTCGTGGCCGGCGTTTCTGAGTACGTCCAGACCCGCGTCTGCGATCGGATCCGTGACGAGAACCTTCATGCGCGAGACAACCGCGTGGAGAACGTAAACCCTTCCGTTGTCGCGAGGGGCGGCAAAAAATACCGCCACTTCCGAAGCGAAATCGGGGCGATGCGACCGTCGCCGGCCAACTCTGCGCTGGTGCCGACGCCGTTCCTCGTTCGGTCGACGTCCGCTCGACCACTGGCAGCCGTCCGGACGATATTCCCGCGAACGTGAAATAGCCGGTCCAACTTATCCCGTCGAGCGCGTACCATTGAGTATGTACGACCGAATCCTATTACCGACGGACGCGGCGGAGGGGACGGAACTTGCCACCGAACACGCCATCGCCGTCGCCGAACGGACCGGTGCGGAGCTCCACCTGTTGTACGTCGTCGACAGCGACGTGTACGACTCCTACAGCGGCGACGAGTACGTCCACGAGTTCGAGGGTCTCGAGGCAGCGCTCGAACACGTCGGCGAGGACGCCCTCGAGTCGGCGGCCGAGGCGGCCCGGAACGCGGGGCTGAAGCCGACGACGGTCGTCAGGCACGGCTCTCCTCACGAGCAAATTCTCGCGTACGCGGACGAAGCCGACGTCGACCTGCTCGTCATGGGATCGAAGGAACGGCCCGGTGACTACCGCCAGCTGCTGGGGAGCGTCACCGACCGAGTCGCACGATTGGCCTCGCGACCGGTGACGATCGTCAAGACGCCGGTCGAGGACGAGATGTAACTTCCGACGCCGTCGGCCGCTCCCGGCCGATCGGTCAGTGCGTTCGCGGGAGACAGACGGTCACGCGGCTTCCAACGCCGTCGGACCGGGGCTCGTAATCAAGATATCCGCCGTAGTCGTCGACGATCAGGCTTGCGAGCCAGAGCCCGAGCCCGTTCCCGTGTTTGATCTGCGTGATCTGCTCGTCGTTGAAGATCCCCGTCCGCTCCGTCGCGGGAATCCCGGGACCGGTATCGAAGACTCGCACATCGATCGTGTCGCCGCCGGTGTCGACGATCGCGATCTCCACCGTCGGATCGGACTCCTCGGCGTGTGTGATCGCGTTGTGGATCACTTCTTCGAGGACGGTGTGCAGTCGAGGGTCCGCAGCGACCGCGACGTCGATCGACTCGGTCACCGTGATCGAACTCGCGGGGTACTGCTCTCGGAGGTCGCAGACGACCGCCTCGAGAACGTCCCGAACGTCAGTCGCCGTCTGTTTCCCGCCTCCGTCGAGGGCGACATCGGCGAGCTGTTTCGCCGTTTCGGTCATCTCGATGAGCGCGCTCGAGGTCTCTGCGATTTCGTCCGCGTACTCGCGATGTGCGTCGGTTTCGACCTCCGATAGGAGGGTTTCGGTGTACCCGTTGATCACGTTGAGTTCGTTTCGAAGGTTGTGTCGGAGCAGTCGATGGAGGACCCGCAGGTGTTGTTCGCGCAGTTTGAGGGCGGTGATGTCTCTCCCCTCGGGGATGAGGAGCTGTACCTTCCCGTTCCGATCGGTGACCGGTCGGATCGAAAAGTCGATGGTCGCGGTTCTGTCGGTTCCCTGAACTCGAATCTCGCCCCGAAACAGGTCCCCGTCCCTGGCACGTTCGACTCCCTCGAGCGCCGTTTCGCGCGCTTCCTCGCGGGTCCGGAACCAGTACGTGTCCCAGATCGCCGTCCCGACGACGTCGTCGCGCTCGAGGTCGCCGAAGGACAGCGCGGCCTCGTTCATCTCGAGGACCGTTCCGTCGGGCTCGAGGAGGCCGGTGAACTGGTAGGTGTTGTTGAAGACGGCCTCGAAGCGGCGCTGACGCGCCTTCTGATCGGAGATATCTCGGAACAATCCCGTGAATAGCCGCCGTCCCTCGTGGGTGTGCTCTCGGAGGCTCACTAGCACGGGAACCTCGTGTCCGTCCTTGTGCAAGGCGGGGAGTTCGATCCCGTCCCAGTTAATGTGTTTGTCGCCCGTTCGCAGGTACTTCTCGAGGCCGGCGGCGTGGGCCGACTGGAGCCGCTCGGGAATCAGCGTCATCTTCGAGGAACCGATGAGATCTCCCGGACTGTAACCGAGGATGTCCTCGATTGCGGGGTTCGCGAACACGATGGTGCTCTCCTCGTCGATGGTCAGCAACCCCTCGGAGGTGTTCGCGACGAGCTGTCGGAAGAACTCGCTCTCGTCGAACGCAAAGAGCGGCGACTCGAGGGACTCGGTCGCGTTCGTTTCGTTCCGTTCGCCGTCTATCACGCAACAGTCACGGAACGCCCGATGTATATAGACAGTGGCCACTCACACCCGTTCGCCGGTGACGACCGATCGGTCCGCTCGACGACGGGAAACCTGAACTGGTTTATCCGGGGACCCACAACCGGGGCACAATGACAGTCGTCGCTTTCGACTTCGATGGGACGCTTTCGGACTCCGAGATGACCGTCCTGCTGGGCGACCGCCGCGGCGTCGCCGCCGATATGGACGAGATTACCGAGCGCGCGATGAACAATGAAATCGAGTACGCCGAGAGTCTGCGCAAGCGCGCGGCCCTGCTCGAGGGGCTCCCCCGAGACGAGGCCGACGCGGCCTTCGACGAGGTCGTCCTCCGCGAGGGGGCCGCCGACCTCATCGAGGAACTGAACGCGGCTGGCGTCACAACTGCTATTCTCACGGGGGGATTCGAACGCGGCGTCGCGGCCGCCCTCGAGCGCGAGGGCGTCTCCGTCGATCACATCGTCTCGAACTGGCTCCCGATGGAGGGAGACGAGCTCACCGGTACGGTCGACGGCCCGCTGATCGAGGGCACCAAGGACGACGCCCTTGCGGCCCTCGCCGACGACGTCGGCGTCGACCTCGCGGAGACCGTCGCGGTCGGTGACGGTGCCAACGACTTGCCGATGCTCGAGGTCGCCGGACTGGCGATCGGGTTCGAACCCAAACCGGCGGTCGAGCCCCACTGTGACGTCGTCGTTACGTCGATGGCCGAGGCCCGCGAGACGCTGCTCGACGAGGCTGTTCTCACCGAGCGCTGATCCGTCGGGAACGCGTTCTATTATGATCGCGTAATCGCTGATTGCGGTCCTGCGACGTCGGATCGTTCTGCGGATTCCGGCGTTTTTCGTCCTCCTGGCGCCGGTTTCGACACTCCGTTAGTACTCGGTGAGTGTCCGTGATAACTACCGATTTCCGGACCGAGAGAGTTTTAACTCACACTCGAGTAAGTACTTTCGATGATGTGGCAAGATCTCGTATTCATGCTCGGAAGCGGCCTTTCGATTATCTTCCTCGCGCCGACGCTGCGCGACTCGAGCGCGCGGGTTCCGCTCGGCACGAGCCTCCCGTCGATGGGGATCGGGTTCGTCTACGGCACGACGTTTTTCACACTCGGGATGAACTTCTCCGCGATGGGCGCGTTCGCCGCCGGCTCGATGTGGTCGCTGATCGCCCTGTTCCGCTCGCCGCAGGGCGTCTCGATGAAACTGCTCGCCCGCGAAAACCTCGCGCTGTTCGTCTCCGATCTGCAGTACTGGATCGACCGCCGACGCTCCGACCGCTCGACCGCAGACCAGTACGTTTCGTTCGACCACGGTCACAAACAGCAGTACTGATACTCGACAGTTCGCGTCCGGAACCGTTCCTTTCCTCGTGTTTCCGCCGCCATGCTCGCGTCGTCGCTATCGTCCGTCGACCGTTCCGACAGTGGCGACTCGAGCGCCGCAGCTCTCGGCGCAGTGATCAGCTCGGAAAAATCAGTTGAGACACTGATCTATATCTGTGCCGGGTAGTTCGATCGGTGATCGTAGTTCCCTTACTGAACCTTCGCCATCACGGTCTCGAGGGCGTCACGCGGCTGGGTGAGCAGGCCGCCGACGGCGCCGAAGATCGCCGGAACGATGATGCCGGCGAAGAGAATCGCATCGGTCATCGACGGAGCGAACTCGACGTCAGTGCTGACCGAATCTCCCGCGTCGTTGAGGTAGTCGCCGGTGGTGAGTCCGAGAACGCCGCCGTCCTCAGCGCCGATGAGGTTCACGACAGTGGGCACCTCGGAGTACGTCTGCGTCATCACGAACGCCGCGATCGCGGCGAACGCGAGGTAGGGGATAGCGACGGTAACGCCGGCTTTCGCGGCGTCGACGGGGCCGTCTGCGTCGGTGTACGTCGCGACTGCATACCCGGCGACGACGATTCCACCGACCGTCACAAGGAACAGGAACAGCGTCGCCAGTTCGAATGCGCTGCTCACATCGTTTATGAGGGTACTTGCGAACGCGGCACCGTGGTTCGGAGCGTCACTGAGCGTTGCGGCTTCGCCGTCGGCCTCGAATCCGGTCCCGAACACGCTGAGGTAGCTCCAGCCAGCGGCCTTCCAGGAGGCGACCATTTCGGTGACGACCACGTCGCCGTCCGCCCCGACGGATGCAGCGATGGGGGACGATTGTGCCGTCGCAATCGCCGTCAGAAGCAGGTGCGTCAGATACGTGGCGACCACGGCGATGGCTCCGAACACCGCCCCCTCTTTGATCGGTAGATCGCTCCCCTCGTCCCGCGGTACGCGTTGGCGTTCTTCCGTCGATTCCTCGGTGTCGTAATCCAGTTGCTTCCCGTCTGACATCACTAACACATCAGACAGAGTGGTATTATACTTTACGACACTGTTTATATAGCATGATCTTCTGTTTATCGTACGTATACTCGAGGCCTCCTTTCGAGCGGAAATTTCCGTTCGTATCGGTTGGGCGATTATATCACTTCGAAAACAGACTCGTGTGAACCGGGGCGAAGTCGCTGGTCTCGTCGGCCGCCGGTGCCGTATCGGTGATCGCACGGCCCTCGAGTCCGGTCTCGAGCAGGTCCGAGAGCGGCGGGCCGACGGTTTCGGGCTCGACGAGGAACGCGTCGTGGCCGTGATCGGACTCGATCACGTGGTGTGCGACGTCGACGCTCGCGTCGCGACAGGCCTCGGCCAGCGCTTCGGCCTGTTCGACGGTGAAGTGCCAGTCGCCGGTAAACGAGAGCACGAGGAGTTCTCCCTCGAAAGCCGCGAGCGCGTCGGCGTCGGACTCGTACCCCGCCGAGAGGTCGAAGTCGTCCATCGCGCGGGTCATGTAGAGGTAGCTGTTGGCGTCGAACCGGTCGGTGAACTTGTCGGCCTGGTAGTCCAGATAGGACTCGACCTCCCGGTAGGGGAAGAAGGCGGCCGCGGAGTCCGGCGGGTCCCCGCGGACCGCTTCCCGACCCGCCGAGCGGCGGCCGAACTTCCGCCCCATCGATGCCTTCGAGAGGTACATGATGTGGCCGATCTGGCGGGCTCGAGCGAGGCCGTCCCGGGGTTCCGGGCCGCCGTAGTAGTGGCCGCCGTTCCAGTTGGGATCGCTGGTGATCGCTCGGCGGGCAACGGTATCGAGCGCGAGACACTGCGGGTCGAGCCGAGCGGCGGTGGCGACCGCGCCGGCGCGTTCGACGTCGTCGGGGAACCGGCGGAGCCAGTCGAGGACGTTCATCCCGCCGACGCTGCCGCCGACGACGGCGTGGAGCCGGCCGACGCCGAGGGTGTCGAGTAGCTCCCGCTGAGCGCGGGTCCAGTCGCCGACCGTGACCGGGGGGAAGTCGGTGCCGTAGGGCTCGCCCGTCTCCGGGTTCTCGCTGGCAGGGCCGGTCGTCCCGTAACACGACCCGGGTGCGTTCGCACAGACCACGTAGTACTCGCTCGTGTCGATCGCCTTCCCGGGACCGACGACGTCGCCCCACCAGGCGCGGGCCTGTCCCGCCGTCTCGCCGCCCGCGTCCGGTCGCCGGGCGACGTGGGCGCTGCCGGTCAGCGCGTGACAGACGAGGACCGCGTTATCGCCGGTGAAATCGCCGTAGGTCTCGTAGGCGACCTCGAGGTTCGGGATCGATTCCCCCGACTCGAACTGAAACTCCCCCAGATCGACCGTCTCCTTCGTCGTCACGCTGTCTCACCCGTCCCTCCACTGGCCCGCGTCGCCGTCTCGATCGCCTGCTCGAGGTCGGCCAAGATGTCCTCGGGATCCTCGATCCCGACCGACATCCGGATCAGATCGGCCGTCACGCCCGCTTCTTCGCGCTCTTCCGGCGAGAGTTGACCGTGGGTCGTGCTTGCCGGGTGAATGACGAGCGTCTTCGCGTCGCCGATGTTCGCGAGGAACTGGGCGAGGTCGACGCTTTCGCAGAACGTCTTTCCAGCTTCGAACCCTTCCTCGAGCCCGAACGCGACCATGCCGCCGAAGTCCGCGAGATACCGCGTGGCGTTGTCGTGAGTGGGGTGGTCCGCGAGTCCGGGATGCGTGACCCAGGCCACGTCCTCGTGGTCGTCGAGGTACTCCGCGACGATGGCGGCGTTCTCGCAGTGCTTTTCGACGCGCAGGGGCATCGACTCGAGCCCCTGGAGGGTCTGCCAGGCGTCGAACGGCGACTGCTGGTTGCCGAGACTGCGCAGCGAGCGGAATCTGGCCGTGGCCGCGAACGGTGCGTCCGAAAAGTCCCGCGAGAAGTCGACGTCGTGGTAGGCGTGATTCTGCCCCGCGATCTCGTCGTAGCCGTGCTCACCCCAGGGGAACGAGCCGCCGTCGACCAGCACGCCGCCGACCGTGGTGCCGGAGCCGTGGAGCCACTTGGTCGTCGACTCCCAGACGACGTCGGCCCCGTGCTCGAGCGGTCGACACAGCGCCGGCGTCGCGAAGGTGTTGTCCACGACGAGCGGGACGCCGTTGTCGTGGGCGATCTCGGCGACGCGCTCGAAGTCGGGCGTCACCAGCGACGGGTTGCCGATCGTCTCGACGTGGACGAAGGCGGTGTCCTCGTCGATGGCCTCCTCGTAGGCGTCGTACTCGAGCGTGGGGACGAATTTCGGTTCGATATCCCTGCGGGTCGCCGTCTTCGAGAAGTAGGCCGTCGTCCCGCCGTAGGTGTCGGTCGAACAGACGACGGTGTCGCCCGCCTCGGCGAGGATCAACACCGCGGAATCCAATGCGGCCATGCCGCTACCGGTCGCGACCGCGCCGGCACCGCCCTCGAGGTCGGCGAGGCGGTCCTCGAGCGTCGTGACGGTCGGGTTGGCGATGCGAGAGTAGATGTAGCCGTCGTCCTCGAGGGCGTAGCGGGCGGCGGCCGTATCGGCGTCCTCGAAGACGTAGGAGGTCGTCTGGTAGATCGGCGGTGCCATCGCGCCAGTCTCCGGATCGGGAGACTGGCCGGCGTGGACGCTGCGCGTGCCGAGTCCGCGCCCGCCGACCTCGGCGTCGGAGTCGGCACCGTGCTCGTCGCTCGCGTCGTCGCTCATGTTTAGTATGCATACTACTCCACGTTCATATGCGTGGCAGTAACGGCAAAAACCGCAGACTAGAGAATGTCACGCATTGGTCGATCGTGGACTGATCGGGGCTACTCGCGTCTGTCCACCGAAGCCACGCGCTTCGAGTACTCGAGTCGGTGAGTTGCGATGACGAGAGCGACCGTTTCCATCGGCTCGAGCCGATCGGTTCCGCCGGGCGCTTCGCTTGCAGGCTCAAACGCTTTCCCTAGCCGGCCGCCCTATCGAGACATGCAGACGGTCTTCCACCTCATCGCCGACGAACCGGCACAACAACAGACCGCGCTCACGATCGCAGAAAATCTCACGAAAGACGACTCCGTCGAGATCGACGACATCGCCATCGTCGCACAGGCCGACGGGATCGAGCCGCTGACGGCCGGTGGGGAGGGCAGCGACACGGTCGAATCGCTCCTCGAGACGGGCATCTCGGTCAAGGCCTGTGGCAACACGCTCGATCTCAAAGACCTCGCGGAATCGGATCTCGTCGAGGGCGTCGAAACAGTTCCCTCCGGCGGCGGCGAACTCACCCGACTGCAGAGCGAGGGCTACGCCTACATCCGTCCGTAGGTTCGGCCGCTCTCATCGTCCCACCGAGCCCCTTCTCCCGCATGACAGGGCCGACGAGGATCTCTCTCAGGCGGGTACTGGCTCGCCTCGAGACGGACGGCTTCATACTCACGGAGCGCCAAGCCCCCGTCGTGCACTCGAGTGATCGCGACCGGGCCGTGCTTGCCGCTCTCGTCTTCGCGGTGTTGTTCTCGCAGGTGCTGCTCTATCCGGGCGTGGCGACGCTGGTGGCGGCGCTGGGTGCGGACGCGACGGGTTCGGCGTTCGCGGCGACACCGCTTGATGCAAGCATGTGGTTTCTGGTCGCCGAGTTCGCCGCCTACGTCACGTTCGTCGGCGTCTGGGGCGTCGCGAGCGATGCGACCGGCCGCCGGACGCCGTTCATCGTCGCCAGCGCCGTCGCCGGTGCCGTCGGCTACGCCGCGCTCGCCGCCGTGCCCGCGGTGGGTTCGATCCCTTTCGAGGGCGTGCTCCTCCTGCGGGTCTTTCAGGGCGCGATGACCATCGGCGCGTTCTCCCTGACGATGACTATGCTGATGGACCTCGAGGGCGGCCACGGTCGGAACATGGGCGCGGCGGGGATCGCCATCGGACTCGGTGCCGCCCTCGGCGCGCCGATCGGCGGCCAGCTAACGGAGGTCGACCCGCTTGCACCGCTGCTCGTCGCCGCCGGCTTACTCGTCTTCGTTGGCATCGCCGTCTCGCTCGTCGAGGACCGCACGCCAGACGAACGCCGGTCCGCTCGCGTGCTCGTCGACGGGATCCGCCGGCGGCCGACGCTGTCGATTCCGTTCGCCTTCGGCTTCGTCGATCGGCTCACGGCCGGTTTCTTCGCGCTCGTGGGGACCCTCTACTTCCAGGAGGCGTTCGGGCTCGACGCCGGAACGACCGGGCTCATGCTGGCGTGCTTTTTCGCGCCCTTCGCCCTCCTGCAGTATCCGATGGGTACCCTCTCGGATCGGATCGGCCGCACGATCCCGATCGTCGTCGGTTCGCTGTGTTACGGCGGTGGGATCCTCCTCGTCGGGGCCTCGCCATCGGTCGCAACCGCCGCGATCGCGATGGTCGGCGTCGGCGTCCTCGGCGCGCTCGTGGCCCCCGCGACGATGGCGCTTGTCACCGACCTCGCAGACGAGAGCGAACGCGGGATCGCCATGGCCGGATTCAATCTCGCCGGCAGCCTCGGCTTCCTCGGCGGCTTCCTCCTCGGCGGCACCGTCGCCAGCAGCTACGGCTACGGCACCGCCTTTCTCGTCGTCGGCGGCCTCGAGATCGCGATCGCCGTCGTCACGGTGCCACTGTTTTTGCGACTCCCGCTCGAGGCGACCGATCGCGTTCGCTCGAGCGACCGCGGCGACGCCTGACACCGGTCACGTTATCGGACAGTCAGCGAATATACTCTCCCCTATGTTGCGGTATGTATTCACATAACATTGTAACGAGAGAAGGTATCAATTTTTATGCGGTCAGACCCAATCCCCGATGATGGCACGAGACAACCCAGTTTCGCGGCGGACAGCACTGAAGCTCACGGGCGCGGCCGCATCGACGGCGCTCGTCGCCGGCTGTAGCGGTGGTAACGGAGACGGTAACGGCAACGGCAACGGTAACGGAGACAGTGAGGGCCCGTATTCGATCGAGTCCGGAACGACCATCGAACTCAAATCGCTGGCTCAGTCCTGGGAAGGCGTCGCGCCGTCTTCGATCGAAGGCGTGGAGAACCCCGACCTTAGCCTCACCGAGGGCGAGACCTACACGATCGAGTGGGTAGAGAACGAGGGTGGTTCGCACAACCTCGCAATCTACGACGACAGCCAGTCGGCAGTCGCGGGACCGACCGAACAGGTCAGCGACAGCGAACCCGGCCTGAGCGTGGAATTCGACGCGTCGAGCGATACCGTCGAGTACGTCTGTGAGCCCCACTACTCCGCCGGAATGGCGGGCAGTATCGAGCTCGAATAACGGCTTCTAGTCTCGAATTGACCGCAACGGTCGATACCGCACTGACCGCTGTAATTGCCGGTCACTTTCTGACGTTTTTTCTCCGGTGGGACACGATAGCCACACAGGAGCCGGTAGCGAACATTGACGGAGCTGATGCCGTCCTCGGTCGTCCCGATGCAGCATCAAAAGTACCATTCCACCGCGTTGCTCTGTCAACTTCGATACGTTACCGGGTGTGGCCACTACGTTTCCAGCCGAATGAGCACCTTTTAGTATGGCTGACATATTCTCATATTCATGGAAAACGACAAATACCGGACGCGTCGCAGACTACTCCGAGTCGGCGGACTGACAGCAGTGACTGGCGTCCTCGCGGGTTGTCTAGACGGAAGTACGACCGACGATCCCGGCAGCTCGACCAACGACAGCGATGGCGACAAAACCGGGACTGGAGACGATACTGATGGAGAGAACGGGTCGGCAGCGGACGGTTCTGACGGTGATTCGGCGTCGGACGGGGACGGTTCTGACGGTGATTCGGCGTCGGACGGTTCCGCCGACGCCGACGACTCCGATTCGGATACCAACGCCGAGGACGGAGAGACCGAACCGACCGATACCAATCGCAAATTCGAGATCGAACCAGGAGCCGAGGTCCTATTCAGCGGAGAAACCGTCGAATGGGTCGGCCTCGAGCCGTCGCGAATCGAGGGAATCTCGAACCCGACGCTCGTTCTCGAGGCGGGCGAGGAGTACACGATCGGCTGGACCGAGAACAACGGATCCATGCACAACATCGAGATCTGGAACGACGACGAGGAGGTCGTTAATGGACTCGAAACCGAACTAGTCACCGATCCCGGTGAGGAGCAGAAGATGACGGTTACCGCCAGCGAGGAGATGACTCTCTATGTCTGTCACCCTCACAACAACGCCGGAATGCGGGGAAGCATCGAGGTCCGAACCGGCGAGTGATGCCGGCGTCGGTCGGGCATCAAAAGTACCATACCACCTCGCGACTCAGTAATCCGTATCAGGTGATTTCCGTGAGCAAGAAACGCGAATATAAGGACGACTATCCGGACAAAACGCTGTACATCCCGGGCCCGACCGAGGTACGCGAGGACGTCCTCGAGGCGATGTGCCAGCCGATGTTCGGCCACCGAATGGATCGAATGACCGACCTCTACACCACCGTCGTCGAGGACACGAAGGAGTTCCTCGGCACCGACAACGAGGTCATCATCCTCACGGGGTCGGGGACCGAGTTCATGGAGAGTTCGCTCCTCAACCTCGTCGACGAGAACGTCCTCTGTACGACCTGCGGGAGCTTCAGCGAGCGACAGGCTAACGTGGCCGAGCGACTGGGGAAGTCCGTCGACACGCTCGAGTATGAGTGGGGCCAGGCGGTCAAACCCGAGGACGTCCGCGAGGCCCTCGAGGAGAGCGAGACTGAGTACGACGCCGTCACCTGCGTCATGAACGAGAGTTCGACCGGCGTCCGCAATCCGATCGAGGAGATCGGCGACGTCGTCGCCGACTATCCGGACACCTACTTTGTCGTCGACGCCGTCTCCGCGCTCGGTGGCGACCTCGTCGATATCGACGAGCACGACATCGACGTCATCTTCACGTCGGTTCAGAAGGCCTTCGCCATGCCGCCGGGGCTCGCCGTCTGCGTCGTCAGCGACGACGCCTACGAACGGGAACTCGAGTCCGAGTCGGCGTCGTGGTACGGCGGCTTCCAGCGCTCGCTGGACTACTACGACCGGAAGGGCCAGACCCACTCGACGCCGGCGATTCCCGTCATGCTCGCGTATCGGAAACAGATGAAGCATATGCTCGAGGAGGGCCACGACGCCCGCGACCAGCGCCACCGGGAAATGGCCGAGTACACGCGCGAGTGGGCCCGCGAGCACTTCGATATGTTCCCCGAGGCGGGGTACGAATCGCAGACGGTGGCCTGTATCGAGAACACGCAGGGGATCGACGTCGCGGAGACGATCGAGGCCGTCGACGAGAAGTACGACATGGTCTTCTCGAACGGCTACGGCTCCCAACTCGGCGAAGAGACGTTCCGCATCGGCCACATGGGCGAACACGACCTCGAGTCGATCGAGGAACTGACCGACGCCATCGAAGACGTCGCCGGGCTGTAGTCGGCGCTCGCGTCGCTGCTCATCCTCGTCACACAGATGGGGGTAACCAATTCTAAATTTAGTACTATCGACCGGTGCTGCGGTGGGGTCTCGCCGCGCTCCGTCCGGTCAATAACTGGCAGCCTACACGGTCAGTGTGTACGCGCTCGCCTGCGAGCGAGCCGCTCGACCGATGCTCACCGGAACAGGCCCAGGAACCACTCGAGGACGGCCGCGATCTGATTCGCGATCCATTCCAGTCCCGAGACGATATTCTCGATAATCGACCCCACGCCACCGGCAACGACGCCACCGCCCCCGTCCGCGCGTTCGTGACCGAGCGCCGTGCGGGCGTCCACGAGTCCGTGTCCCTCCTCGCAGGAGCCCAGCACCGGTTCGGCGGTGTCAGTGAGAATCCGGCGCACCTGCTCAGTGGGACCGGGGGCGTCTTCCTCTCGGGTCTCCCAGACGAGCGCCGCGACGCCGGTGACGAACGGGCAGGCGACGCTCGTCCCGCTGGCCTCCGCGTACTCGTTGTCGACGGTGCTCGAGGTGATGCCCGTTCCCGGTGCCAGCAGGTCGATATTCGAACCGACGCTGCTGTAGGACGCCAGCGTGTCGTCCTCGTCCATCGCGGTCACCGCAATGACGTCCTCGTGGGTCGCCGGATAGGTCATCGTCTCCGCCTCGCACGACCCGTTCCCGCCGTTTCCTTCGTTCCCGGCCGCACAAAGCAGGAGGTGTCCCGCCGAGTGTGCGGCCTCGATCGCCCGGTCCATCGTGGAACTCGCGGCCTCGCCGCCGAGGCTCATCGAGATTAGCTCCACGTCGTTCGACAGACACCAGTCGATCCCGGCGATCAGTTCGCTGTACCGACCGGAGCCGTCGTCGTTGAGCACCTTCACCGCGTATAGATTCGCTCCGGGAGCGACGCCGACGACGCCGAGGTCGTTGTCCGACGCGCCGGCGACTCCGGCGACGTGCGTCCCGTGGCCGTGGCGGTCCTCGTAGTCGCCTGGCGTCCCGTCATCGGTGAAGTTTCGACCGCCCTCGACCG
This sequence comes from Natrinema sp. CBA1119, assembly GCF_002572525.1. Classification (NCBI taxonomy): domain Archaea; kingdom Methanobacteriati; phylum Methanobacteriota; class Halobacteria; order Halobacteriales; family Natrialbaceae; genus Natrinema; species Natrinema thermophila. The sequence goes on from NZ_PDBS01000001.1 coordinate 1,604,655, forward strand.
AGAGACTGCAGTGCTGCGATTCGATTCCCGTGTCGAGAATCCCAACGTCGACGCCCGAACCGTCCGGTTCGACGGTATCGGCGCCGATGCGTTCGACGCCCCAAGACGGTCGTTGATCGGGATGACCGAAACAGTCGGATCCCCCGGGGGGATTCAGGATGTCCGACAGGGACGGCGACCAGTTCGACGGGATCCCCGTCTCCTCGTCGTCTTCGACGGACGCCACGCGGCGGTCGCCGCGCAGCTCGTCGAGCCTGTTCGACGGCACCTCCGCGACCACGAACTCGAAGTTGTCGTACTCGAGGACCGTGATTCCGCCGCTGTCATCGATGACGCCGAGGAGTTCGCTGAGGTCCTCGAGCAGCCCCGTTTCGGGGTGGACGAACACCCGCTCGGTGTCGGTATCGGTATTAAATTCCGCAGCCGACGCCGGCGCTCCGAGCAGCCCGGCCGCGGCGCCGGCCCCGATACCGCCGAGTAACCGTCGCCGGCTGAGTTTCATGCGCGGGTCGACGGACAAGGACGGAATAAGTCTTCTGTGTCCGATGACAGTCTGCCGAAGCGATCAGTCGTGCGTCCTCGAGCAACAGTAGAATTGACTGACGAGTGACGGATAGCGGAAACAATCCACCGGTATCGTCGCCGAGTGAGCGGTTCGAAGAACCCGAACAGTGCGCGGTTCGGGGCCCGAAGGGGCGAGAACCGCGGGAATGCGAATGGCGAATGCAATGAGCCGTGAGCAACGCCGTTCACCGCGAGCGAAGCCGTGCGCGGCGCTACGCGCCGCGATCAGTCGAACGGCCGAAGGCCGTGAGACGGCTGAGCGAGCGGGCCGACGATTGACGTGGAGTGACGCGAAGCGTCACGAAACGGAAGGAGGAGTGTCCTCGTGAACGGAGTGAACGAGGGCTCGGAAGACGCTTCGCGTCTTCCGGTGCTTTTAATCGAATTTTTGCCGAGGGCCGCCGAAGGCGGCCCGCAGCGCAAAACTTCGTTTCTATCTTTCTTCGAGGAGAGAATCCTGCCGTTTGCGGCGGGAGTGAATCCGACGATGCCTCCACGAACCACATTTTGACGCTACTCCAGATATTTAAGTGTCATCACGTCGTAACATGACGTACACCGAGGCGGTCTCACCGCCACCCTAAATGCACAATATTGGGGACTCCGAGACCCAGAACGTTCGAGACACCCTCTCGAACCGCTGTGGTGTCTCGGTCAAGATAACTCTGAGTCCCCCTACCGGGATAGGAGTAACGGCGGTGTGGCCCCGCCAGTAGCCCAGTCATGCCGACCGGGTTACAAACCAGCAAATATCCCAAACCAGCGTTGCGGTGCGGACGTGGGAAGCCTCGCCGTCGTCGGGCTCCGCCCGACTGCTTGAGGGAGCTTCGCCCCCTCTCCGTTTACGGCGAGGAGGAGGTCACTGAATATGCCCTTCCTCGCGAAGCTGATCGGCCTCGCTCTTCTCGTAGCGCCAGGTGATGTCGGCCTTCTCGTCCTGCCAGTCCCAGGGTTCGACGAGCACGACGTCGTCCTCGCGGATCCAGACGCGCTTTTGCATTTTTCCGGGGATGCGCGCGGTGCGCTCGGTGCCGTCGGCACAGCGTACTGTGACCCGATTCGCCCCGAGCATGTTCGTGACGGTCGCGAAGACCTCGTCATCCTCGGGCATCCGGAGGTTCTTCCGACCGCCGTCTCCGTCGCTCATGACCGTGGATTCGCGTTCGAGTGGTTTAATCCTTTATCGTCCGTCCGAACGCCGGACGCTGACAGCGCGTGACGGACGTGCGAGCGCGGAAACCACGCCGTTTATTTCGCTCGGCTCTGCACCCCTGCGTATGTTGAAAAACCTCGGCGCGCTCGGTATCGCCGGTATCGTGATCTTGCTCGCCGGTATCGGTCTCATCGCCTCCCAGAATCTACTGATCGCTGCGGGGATGGCACTCATCGTTGCTGGCCTCGGCCTGGTCGTCAAGTCCCTGATCTCGGGGATGCTCCAGAACTTCGGGATGTTCTGAGACGGTCTGCTGTCTCTCTATAGTAGCCACTGAAACGATTTACACACTGATCCAATGCACTCGTGCGATTTGGTGTGCATTGACTTTTAGTGGCTACTATAGTATCCCGTCTGAGTCCTCGAGCGAGGACCTGAGCACAGAGGGTCAAGCGCTTTCCGTTCGAATCGCGTATCCCTCGTATGGGATACACGCTCCAGTACTACGATCTCGTGTTGGTCGCCATCGCAGCGAGCCTCGGGACCGGAGCCGTCGTCGGGTACGCGACGCCCGTCCCGCTCACGGCCGCGATCGGCGTGCTCGGACTCGTTTCGATCGCGTTCATCGGTCACGCGCTGTTCGTCAACGGGCCGGTCGACGACGCCGAGGATCTGCGGGAGGAAGTCTCCGTCGAGGAGGTGCCAGAGGTGCTCTCAACGATGAAAACCGGTCCCGAATCGTAACGCGATCGAGCCGGTTCACACTTCGCTGTCGCCGGCTCGGTGCTCGCTGATGAGCTGGTCGACCATCGCCGATTTGCGGTCGCGTTTCCGCGCCTCGGCGCGTTCGTGCCAGTCGTCGATAGCGGCTTCGACGTCGGCCTCGCGGGCGACGGCGAGTTCGTCGACCTCCTGCATGGCCACGTCGTCGGCGGGGCCGACCGGAATCTCGCTCTCGAAGAGGAGTTCGTCGGCGATCTCCGAGAGGCCGCCGTCCTTGAGGACGACGCGAGGATCGAACTCCGCGAGGAGTTCGGCTGTCGACCGGCCCGCGCCGCTGGCGTCCCGGATGTAGACTCAGTACCTCACAAAGCCGGTTAGTTAGAACGTCTGCTTGCTGAAGGTGTGTTCAAGACCCAACAAGCAGACAATGAAATCCACGAAGACGAACTCCTTAACTTTCTCGTCAACCGGCTTGACGAGGAAGTTTCGCTCGGCCTTTCGAAAAACGCTGAAATAGATGCTGAGGTCATCTACGAGGTCCTCGTCGGCGCGTGCGCCGACGGGACCTCGGTCTCTACGTTATGTGGCTCTAGCGAGAACTCACCCGCAGCGAACACGATTCTCTATCATCTGCGGACGAAGTTCGAGCCGGAACGGCTCGAACGAGTGGCTAACACACTCCTTCGGCAGGATGTCGTCGAATTGCTCCCCGAGCAGGTGGAGGTCTGCGCAGACCTCCACCTGCGACCCTACTACGGTGACGAAGCCGACACAGACGGCCTCTACCACTCCGAGGCCAAGCGCGGAACCACCGCCTTCCACGCCTACGCCACACTCTACGCGCGTGTGAAGAACAAACGCTACACGCTGGCGGTGCGCCGTCTCGAAGACGGCGACACCGCCAGCAGCGTCCTCGCTGAGTTCCTCGGCGTCCTCGACGGCCTTGACACCGAAGTCAAGGCCGTCTACCTCGATCGCGGATTCTACGACAGCAAGTGTCTCACGTTACTCCAGACGCACAACTACGCCTACGTTGTCCCGATTATCCGGTGGGGTGAGACGATTCAGCAGGAACTCTCGGAAGGATGGAGTCGCGTCATCAACCACGACCTGACAGGGAAACTCGACGGTCACAGCTGGACCGTCGAGTTTCCGGTCTACATCGACTGTACGTACCTGAACGGACGGTACGACGAGAACGGCGTGGCGCGTCACGGCTACGCCGCTGACGCACCGTTCATTGACACGCCACGCGACGCTCGATACCATTACTCGAAACGCTTCGGTATCGAGTCGAGCTATCGCTTGTCCGAGCAAACGATAGCGACGACAACAACGCGAGACGCGACGGTGAGACTGCTGTACGTCGTAGTAAGTCTGCTGTTGCAGAACGTCTGGCGGTATCTCCACCACGAATACGTGGCGACGCCCCGCCGAGGCGGGCGCCGCCTCTGGTGGTGGCCGTACAAGGAGTTTATCAATATGGTTCGACGGGCTGCGTGGACGGCCCTCGCGGTGCGTCGGGCCGTCCCCGCGAACCGGCCACCAGACGACCGGTTCCACCGGTAGTCACCGACCAGGAACGCCGCCTTGTGAGTGGCTACGCTGTCGCTGTCGGCGGCGGTCAGCCGCCGACGCGACAGCTCCGCCTTCGAACAGCGTTGTTCAACCGCTATCGGCGACTCATCACAACAGAACAGGTGACTCAGGTCAGGTGAACTGGCGATGCTTTGTGAGGTACTGAGACTACGTCGCCGCTCGCGATGCCGTACTGTTCGTCGGCCTCGCGGATCGCGCCCTTCGTGAACTTCTCGACGACCTTCACCGGAACCAGCCCCTCTTTCTTCGCGGAGACGTCGCTGAAGTTCGAGTGGTCGAGCTTCCAGAGGGCCTTCATCCGCTCGACCTTGTTCTCGAGGCTCTCGACGTCCTCGCGGGCGTCGTCGCGCTCGCGCTCGAGGCGGTTCGCCTTCCGCTCGAGGCGGTTCACCTCGCGGTCCTTGCGAACTTGCGTTCGTTCCTCGCGGCGGGCGAGTGTCAGTTTCGACTCGAGTTCGTCGATCCGGTCGTCACGCTCGGCGACGCGGCCCTCGAGGCGTTCGACGTGTGACTGGAGCCGTTCGACCTGGCGCTCCAAGTCCTTGATCCGCCGTTCTTCCTCGGTGAGTTCGCGGGGCTCGTGCTCGTTTTGTTCCTCCTCCTCGCCGCCCTCGTCGTCGGTCAGGTCCCGCAGGGCGGCCTCGACGCTCTCCTCGCCGGCGACGACGCGGGCGGTGACTTCGCCGCGATCGATCCCCGGCGGGAGCTTGTCGGCGATGCGCTCGAACTGGTCCTCGTGAGCGTCGAGGGCGAAGAGCGCGGCGGCCATCGCGTCGCGCTGGTGGTCGTCGTCGTAGGGGTGCTCGCGCGTGCGGTGTTGCTTCTCGTCGACCGGGAGATCGCTCTTGGGCGTCCAGCCCGCGGCGTCGAAGCTTCGGCGGAACTTCTCGACGGTTTCGGGGATCGGCGTCACGTCGGCCGCGACGATGACCGGGCGGCCCCGCTCGACGATCCACTCGATCACGTCGGCGGTGTCGCTGGTGCGGGAACTCCAGACGTCGAGCACCTCACCCTCGAGGCCGACGATGGCGACGGCGGTCGTCGTCCCGGGGTCGATGCCGACGACGACGTGATCGCGGCGCTTGACGAGGGGTTCGAACTCGATGCCGTCGCGGCGCTCGCGCTCGATCTCGACGCGGACGTCCCCCGATCGATTCCGGGAGACGGGGATGTCGCTGGGCCGGGCCTGCACGGTGAAAATCGCGTTCGCGAAGCCGCCGTAGGCCTCCCGAACGTCGCGCTCGTACTCGAGGTTGTACGCCTCGAGTTCGGACTCGACCTCGCGGGCTCGTTTCCTGACCGAGCCGTGGATGCGGCGGGTGTAGCGGTCCTCGCTCCAGCCGCCGCTGCCGGTCGAGCGGCCGCGGGCGACCTTCACTTCGGTCGTGTCGGTGAACGCGGAGACTTCGTGGCCGACGTTGTGGGCGGCCAGCCGGGCGGCGGCTTCGGCCTCCTGCATCGGGTCTTTCCCGTAGGGAACGTTGTGGCGGTTCGCGACGCGGGAGAGGGGCTCGGGCTGTTCGGCACCTGTTACCTGTACGAGCTTGGTTCCGGTCGGCAGCGAGCCGAGGAAGTGGATCAGCTGGTCCTTGTCGGCGGCCAGCTCGTACATGTTGTCCGTCGCGACGATCGCCGGCTCCTCGTCGTCGATCAGCCGTCTGAGCTTGCGGTGGGAGACGACGTCTCGAGTGATCTCCTCCCCATCGTAGACCGCCAGTGCGTACGATGGTGCATCGCCGCGCACGTCACCGCTCTGGATATCGACACCGAAGACGACCGCATCGAGCGCACTCGTTCGCGTACTCACAGCGGGCCATAGGAACGAGACGGCTATAAATCCGACGCGGGTTCGCACTCCGATAGAGTCGGGTGACAGTCGGGAGCAGGGACGCGTTCTCCGGCCGAGTCGCTTATTCACTTGGTGAATGGAACAGCGGATTTTGATAGGTATCCGGTGAACGAAGTGTCCTGCTTTCGTGGCTACACGGAATCGCCACGCCCTCCCCAGCCGATTCGCTCGCTCTGCTCACGGTTCCCTTCAGTCACCGTTCGCTATCCGAGGCGCTCACAGTGTTCGCGCCTCGCACCGCTCGCTCATCCCTCGCGCAGTGTCATCGGCCACCCTCACTGCGTTCGGTTGGCCTCAAGCGCGCGCCACTGCACGCCGGGTGGCTGGTCCGAAGTGATCCGCAGTTCCCCTGTCTCGGACGGTAGCGTCGACTGGCCTACTCGCCGTCGGGATACGGAATCTCGAGCCCCTGTCCGTCGTCGGGAACGAACACGTTCTCGCCGTCGCCCGCGAAGACCTCGCGAGCCTGTTCCTCGTGATCGGCGGTGTGACCGGCGTAGCGCGAGGAGAGGTGCATGAGCGCGAGCCGATCCGCGCCGGCGCGGTTCGCGATTTCTGCGGCCTGACGGGCCGTCGAGTGGGCGGTGTCGGTCGCCCGATCGGCCCGGTCGTCGGCGAAGGTCGCGTCGTGGATCAGCAGGTCGGGGTCGTCCGCGACTTCGATCGTCGCCTGCGCGGGGCGGGTGTCACCGGTGTAGACGATCGATCGACCGGGGCGGGGGTCGCCGACGACCTGTTCGGGGTCGACGACGGTGCCGTTCTCGAGCCGGACGGACTCGCCCTCGTGGAGTCTCGAGAACTTCGGCCCGACGGGAACGCCGAGTTCTTCGGCGCGCTCGCGGTCGAACCGGCCCTTGCGGTCGTCCTCGACGAGCGCGTAGCCGACCGAGCGGGTGTCGTGGTCGGTGTCGAACGCGCGGACCTGGTACTCCTCGGCGCGATAGGGGACGTCGCCGCCGCCGACTTCGTTGATCCGCACCGGAAACGAGGGGCGGTTTCCGAGGGCGTTCACCAGCGATTTGAGCTGGGTACGCGTGCCGCGAGGGGTATGAATCGCCAGCGGTGCTTCGCGGTCGTTGAAGGCCATCGTCTGGAGCAGTCCCGGAATCCCGAGAACGTGGTCGCCGTGGAGGTGCGTGACGAACAGATTCGAGATGGAAAAGCCCGTCCCGAAGCGCATCATCTGGCGCTGGGTTCCCTCGCCGGCGTCGAACAGCAGCCCCTCGCCCTCGCGGGCGACGAAGACGCTGCTCGGGTTCCGCTCCGTCGTCGGAATCGCGCCGGCCGTCCCCAGAAACGTCACGCGCAGTGGCATCGGTACCCCTTCGGCGGGCCGCGACTAAACCGGCTTCGGATCGCTCGAGTCGAGTCTCGCGTTTCGCACTCCCCTCCTCGGGAGGGAATCGCGAGCCCGACCGTTCGGATCGCCCGTTAGCGACGAACAGATTCTCTGAACTCTCGTAACTGGCGATTATTCAGCAAAACTATCCCGAACCAAGTCGGTTGTCTGCGAACGGACTGCGCATTTTACGTCCGTCGAACACGAAGACGAGGACGACGACACCCCCAATGAGTTCGAGACTGACGTTCGGCACGCTGAAGCGGATCGGTGCGATTCTGATCGCGATCATGATCGTCATCGCCGCCGGTATCGTCGTCGGCCAGGCCCCCGCCATCTTCGGCGTCGAGGAGGACCCCGAGGCCTCGATCACGTTCGAGGATCAACAGGGCAACGGCTCCACTGTCACGGTGCAGTCGGTTACCCTTTCTGAGGGCGGCTACGTCGTCATCAGCGATGGCGGCGATGAGCCGCTGGCGGTCTCCGAACGCCTCGAGGCCGGCAGCCACGAGAACGTAACCCTCGAGCGCGAGGACGACGCGACCCGCGAACTCCTCGGGCAGCTGACCGCGACGGTTCATCGGGACACGTCGGACGACGAAGGGTACGCCTACGAGGCGAGCGGCGGCGAGGAGGATCAGCCCTATCTCGAGAATGGGTTCCCGGTCAGTGACACCGCGACGGTGACGACCGGCGACGATGCGGTCAGCGACTCGTTCATGGTCGAATCGATCGACGTGCCGGCGACGGCGACGACGAACGAGACGATCGAGGTGAACGCCACGATCCGAAATCCGACGGAGTTCCGGGCCCAACAGCCCGTCGAGGTCCGTATCGACGGGGCCGTCTTCGCGAGACAGGTGCTGGAACTCGAGGGCGGTGAGACCCGGACCGTGGCCCTCGAGACGGACACAAGCGGCGCACCGCCTGGGAACCAGTCGATCGGCGTCTACACCGAGGACGACGGGGAACTCGACCGGATCGATCTCGAGTTCCATACCGATCCGAGCGTCTCGGTCCAAACCGCGAGCGACGGGAACGTGACGGTCTCCGCGGCGATTCCCGAGGCGGGATTCGTCGCCCTCGAGCACGACGGCTCGATGATCGGCACGAGCGACGAACTCGAGCCCGGCGAGCACGAGAACGTCACCGTCGATCTCGCCAACGACACCGCCATCGACGAGAACGAGGAGCTGACGGCGAGCCTCTACGCGGGCGATCCGAACGACGTTGATTCGGCGTCGCCGATCGAGTTCGAGGGAGAACCGGTCGAAACGACGTTCACGCTCGCGGGTGCGGCCGAGAACTCGAGCGATGACGGTGACGGCTCCGACAACGAATCGACCGGCGAGTAGCCGTCCGTTCAATCGCCGAGTCGCTGCCGGTTCGACCGCCGAGTAACCGACCGATTCTTACCCGGCCCACCCCTACTGGCTGGCGATGGACGCGCCGCTGTGGACCGAAACCCACGCCCCGGAGCTGGCCGAGTTGCCACAGGACGACGCCCGCGAGTACCTCGAACGGGCCGTCGAGGAGCCGATCAACCTCCTCCTACAGGGCCCGCCCGGAAGCGGGAAGACGGCCGCGGCGCGCGCACTGGTCCGCGAGGCGCACGCGGATCCGGACAACGATTTCGTCGAGATCAACGTCGCCGACTTCTTCGGCCGGACCAAGACCGAGATCAAGAACGATCCCCGCTTCGAACACTTCCTCGTCGGCCGCTCGTCGATGTCCAAGCGGGACATGATCAACCACGTCCTCAAGGAGTCGGCGAGCTACGCGCCCGTTTCAGGGGGGTACACCACAATCTTGCTCGACAACGCCGAGGACGTCCGCGAGGACTTCCAGCAGGCCCTGCGCCGGATCATGGAGCAACACCACCGGACGACGCAGTTCATTGTCGCCACGCGCCAGCCGACCAAGCTCATCCCGCCGATCCGTTCGCGGTGTTTCCCCGTCTCTTTCCCCTCGCCGACCAGCGAGGAGATCGTCACCGTCCTCGAGCGCATTGTCGAGGAAGAGGAAGTCGCGTACGACGACGACGGCCTCGAGTTCGTCGCGGGCTACGCGAACGGCAACCTTCGACAGGCGATCCTCGCGGCCCAGACGACCGTCGAGAACGCGGGGGAACTCACGATGAGCGCGGCCTACGAGACGATCGGTGAGGTCGGTCTCGAGGACGAGGTCGAGGAAATGCTCGACGATGCCGAAGCCGGCGAGTTCACCGACGCGCGATCGACGCTGGACGACCTGCTCGTCGATGAGGGGTTAGACGGTAACGAGGTGCTGGACGTGATCCTCCGGGTCGCGCGCAAGCGCTACCAAGGCGAGCACCTCGCCGAGATCCACCGGCTGGCTGCCGATATCGACTTCGAGATGCACGAGGGAACGAGCGATCGAATTCACGTCTCGCATTTGCTCGCGGAGCTGGGTCGGGACGCCTGACGACTGTCCCCCTGATGGAGACTCACTGATGACGGACGATTCGCTCGACGAACGGCTCGCGGATCTCGAGTCGGGGCCCCCGTCTCGCTCTCCATCGTCGCTCGAGGACCCGGCTATCTCGAACGATGAACCGAAATCGATCACGCTGTTCACTCGTTTCTGGGCCGTGTTCATTCTCACACCGCAGGTTCGTATTCCCCTCAGTATCACGCCCGGTATCGGTGAGTCACCGACGGGAAACGCGATCATCCTCACGTCGCTGATCGGCGGCGTCGTCGTCGCCGAGTGCTTGCTCCGGCGGTTCGGACCGACCATCGTGTCCGCGCTCTCGGTGGGTTTTTTCGCTGCATTGCTGAGTGCTATCGGCGCGTTTGTCGGCTGGGTAGTCGCGACCGGCTCGTCCCCTCCCGATGTGGTGATCGGTACTGGGTTCCTCGTCGTTAGCGCCGTTACCACCGCTCACCGGTTCGAGCGGGCGGCAGTCAGTTGACGGCTCGTCAGGACGACGGCGTCTCGTTCGGCAGTCGATTCAGTCGACGTACGGGTTCTCGATATGCGTCGTTCCGCCCAGCCGATCGCTGATCCAGCCCGTCACGACGTCGAAAACGGTCACCAGCGGCGAGAGGGAGCGCTCAACCAGCGAGATCGGTCGCGCGACCGCCATCGCCCACCGCTGGGCGTTTCCCAGCCCGTACGACTTGGGGACGATCTCGCCGAACACGAGGACGACGACGCTGACGGCGACCGTCGCAGCGGTCACGGCGATTCCGGTGGGGAGGTAGGTGACGAAGACGACCGTCACGATGCTCGAGAGCGCCACGTTGACGACGTTGTTCCCGACCAGGACCGTCACGAGCAGCCTGTGCGGGTCGTCCCGCAGGGATTTGAGCGCGGTCGCTCGCCGATCGCCACCCGTCGCCCGTTCGTCGATCCACGCCGTCGGGAGCGTGAAGATCGCCGTCTCCGCGCTCGAGAAGAAGGCGCTACAACAGAGTAAGACGACGGTGGCACCGAGTCCGAACCACGCCAGCGTGAGATCGACCATGCCCTCGATTTCGGGACAACGTCCATGAAAGCGAGGGTTCAGCGGCCGATGTCGCGCCGATACGGAGCGTTATCCCGTCGCCGGACGAACGTCGGGTATGCCGACGCTTCTCGAGATCCACATTCGGAATCGCTTCCGCGTCCAGCCCAATCACGCGAACAACAACGACACGCTCCACGGCGGCAACCTGATGAAGTGGCTCGACGAGGTGAGCGCGATGTCGGCGATGCGTTTCGCCGGCGAGACCTGCGTCACGGCCCGGGTGAACGAACTCGACTTCGAGCGTCCGATTCAGATCGGCGATACGGCCCTCGTGGAGGCCTATACTGTCGGCTGTAACGGTGGCGGCGATTCGCCGTGATCGTCCGGTGAATCGCCTCACTGACTTACAGCCGACAGTATCTACGACGCCGGACGGACGAGCGTTCACGTCGCGCTGCGCGCCTGGCGCGAGGAACCCCGTAGCGGCGAGACCGAGAAAACGACCGAGTCGACGTTCACCTTCGTCGCCATCGACGAAAACGGCGAGAAGGTCACCGTCCCCGACCTCTCGGTCGAGACCGAGGAAGGAGCGCGGCTTCGGGATCGGGTTACCGAGATCGAGGACTGATACCACTCGTCTGTATATCCGGTTCAGTTCCGTCGTGCCGAACGCACAGAGTTGCCGTTACGATTCGTCGACGTTGTGAAAGCGCTCGAGTACTTCTTTCGGAACCGGATTGACGTACTCGAACGGTTCGTTGTCAGAGAGACGATCGAAGTCGCGATCGGTAGTCACCAGTGCGTCGGCATCGGTCTGTCGGGCGAGCGCGATATAAAAGCAGTCGTAGACATCGTGGTTCTTCTCCGCACTGATTTCGTAGGCGTCGAGGACGGTCTCGTCGTCCACGTCGACGAACTCGAGCGGGTACTGAAGAAGCGACGAAACGGCGTTTCGGGCTTCGTACGTGTCGAAGCCGAGATCCTCGAGTACCCACTGAATCCGGAGCGGAAGATAGCCGAAGACGATCAGTGAATCGCTACCGGTGAGCGCTGGAACCAGTTCCTCAGCGACGTATGGATGGCCGGGATGGTCGTCCACTAACTGAATCGACAGTGCGTTGAGGTCGGGCAAGACGCGTTTCGACCCCATCTTACCGACCACCGAAAGTCGCGTCACCCGCGTCCCGGAACGCCTCGTCACCCCACTTTTCTCCCCGCGTAAGCGTCTCGAGGTCGGGAAGTTCCCTGACGAGACGGATGTCGCCACCGTCGCGAACGACTCGGAACTCGGTCCCATCCTCGAGATTGAGTTCGTCACGGAGTTCCTTCGGAATCGTCAACCGGCCGCGTTGATTGATTCGTGCTGTTCCATACTCCTCGCTGGCAGTATCGTTTGTCCCGCTCATTCTATCACCCGTATCTAATCAAACGTAATCGTTCCCCATAAGATATGGGGATGGATAGGGGTCCATCATATCAATCACCACTGAACGGCTATCCACTCGGCTTGATGATGGCGCGTCGGGTCGCGAGTGAATCGACCGGGGAATGCGTAGCGACTCCCCGTCGCCACGATAGTAGCGTTCCCGCTGCAGTGCGGGTTCCGGCGCAGGCTCGGAGACGGTACTGCACTACCCTCACGACGATTGCCGCTCGAGCACCATCACGTACCGCGTCAGCGACCGATGGACCCGGCGCTCGAACGCGGACTCGAGTTCCCACCCGGCGGCTCTGGCCTCCCCGGCCCACGACCGATCGGCGACCACGACCGCTCGCGGGGCCACCCGACGGGCTTCCTCGAGCGCGCCGGCGACGAGGTCCGCGAGCCGATGCGTTTCGATCTTCGACTGACGCCCGTAGGGGGCGTCGAAGACGACGCCGTCGACCGCGTCGTCAGCCAGCGGCAGCCGGGTCGCGTCGCCCCGACCCACGTGCCACGATCCCCGCGACACGCCGGTCGGCGAGGGCTCGTCGCGCTCGAGGAAGTGCTCCAAATTTGTCCGCGCGCCCTCGACCATCTTCGCCTGCGCGTCGGTACCGATCACGTCCGCACCGACGAGGCCCGCCTCCACGAGCACGCCGCCGGTGCCACACATCGGGTCGAGGATCGTCGCGCCCGGTCGCGCGCCGGCGACGTTCGCGACGGCCCGCGCGAGCAGCGGATCCATGCTGCCGGGCTGAAAGAAGGGTTTGTCCGTCGGCGCGCGAGCGCCGAAATCGCGGACACTCTCGGCCGCGAGCCAGCCGAGCGCACAGACGGAGACTTCCTCGCCGTCGGCGTCACCGGTCCCGTCGGCCTCGAGGGGATCGAGCACGCCGTCATCCCCGTCGGCCTCGAGCATGCCTTCCGAAAACGCGACGCGCAGGCGGTGATCCGGCTCCTCGAGATCCACGGAAAAGCCCCGATCGACCAGGATTTGGCCGAGTTCGCGTTCCGCCGTTTCGGTGCTCACGCCGCTCGAGCCGTGGACGTCCGTCGCCCGCACCGCGATCGATCCCTCCCGGTCGATCGCGGCGGCTTCGAGGATCGCGCGAGCGCTCTCGAGGTCAGCGTCGCCCCGTCCGAGGAGGTCGCTCGCGCGGTGGGTGTAGGCGAGGCCGCGGATGCGATCGGGGACGACTGTGCGTGCGACGGCGAGTCCCGGTGCGATTCCCTCCACGCCGGTCGCGGCGCTCCGGGCCTCGCGGGCCGCGAACGCGTCGTCCTCGCCGCCGAACTCGAGCAGGTACACGGACGACTGTCGCCGCGCCTCGAGTATGAGGCTGCCGTTTTTCGCGACTCACTCACGGGGTGCTCGTCCGTTCGTCTCGCACCCTCCACTGCGGGCTCGAGGACGAATTTTGTCGAAAACGAGCGTCCTGCTATCGTGGCAACAGGGAATCGCCACGCCCTCCCCAGCCGATTTCTACTCACGGGCCGAAGGCCCGTTCGTCTGGTTCGCGGGACCGACGGTCCCGCGCTAACACTCAGTCGCTTCGCTCCTTCGCTCATCCACTGTCAGAGCACGCTCTGACAAGCCTTCGTTCACTACGTTCACGAAGACCTCGCGCATGGTCGCGCCGCGGTTCGCCGTTGACGGCGAACCGCGACCCAGCGCGCGCCACCGCACGTGGTTTGGTCTGTCACGGATCGATACGACTGGTCGTGTGAACAACCGCGACCCGGCGACGGTCTCGGATCGATTTTAGTCGGATCTACCGGATATATCAGGTGGCGGTACCAACCTTTATAAATCTTAAATACGTCCTTTTAAGCGACTAATGACGGATCCGAAGGACACCATCAACATCGAAAACGTGGTGGCGTCGACCGGCATCGGGCAGGAACTCGACCTCCAGAGCGTCGCGATGGACCTCGAGGGGGCCGACTACGACCCCGAGCAGTTCCCCGGTCTCGTCTACCGAACCCAGAATCCCAAATCCGCCGCCCTGATCTTCCGATCGGGAAAGATCGTCTGTACCGGCGCGAAAAGCACCGACGACGTCCACGAGAGCCTGCGCATCGTCTTCGACAAGCTCCGTGAACTCCAGATCCAGGTCAACGAAGACCCCGAGATCGTCGTCCAGAACATCGTCACCTCGGCGGATCTGGGCCGGAACCTCAACCTGAACGCGATCGCCATCGGGCTGGGCCTCGAGAACATCGAGTACGAGCCCGAGCAGTTCCCCGGTCTCGTCTACCGACTCGACGACCCCGAGGTCGTCGCCCTGCTCTTTGGCTCCGGGAAGCTCGTCATCACCGGCGGGAAAAAGCCCGTCGACGCCGAACACGCGGTCGACAAGATCGTCTCCCGGCTCGAGGACCTCGGCCTGCTCGAGTAACGCTGTCAGATTTCGCTCGAGCCGGTGTCGCCACCAGTTGCCGTCCGTTCATCCGGTCCGCTGTACCGATGTCCCGAAGCAATCACAAGACGGTTCGCGGCTGCTTCGGAACGAACGTACACCGGTCCGTCTCACAGTCGTCTCGTCGGTGAACGTTCGTGCGATATCGTCTCGAATCTACAGTCTATAGACTGATTCCGTACACTGCCAGCCGGTAGTATCATATTACTCGCGTTCTGGGGACCGCTCCGTTTCCGAATCGTCTCGAGTTCCCGGACCGGTCACCTGACTCGTCGCCGCTTTGGCCGGATTATCGACCGTTCATTCCGGCCACAGCGGGCCCGACTGGCCTGAATCGAGTCACACTCGTCGAAACGACCGGTCGCGTTTATCCGATGTGCCGTCACTGACTTTCTCGTGCCCATGACGATCCACTCTGATCCTACGCCGACCGCTTCGGATCGGTTTCGCCTCGGCAACGACGGTGCGCTCGGTCGTCGCCCCCTCCCGCGCGAGACAATCTCCCGCGTCGTCGACAGCGACCGCCGGTGCGAGATCCTCCGCTGCGTGCTCGCGACCGACGATCCGATCCCGCTCCGAACGCTGGTCGGCCGACTCGCCGACGCCGAACACGACCCCACGGTCGGGACGACGATCCACCAACTGCGCCAGCGGATCCACACGTCGCTCCGCGAAACCCATCTCCCGCTGCTCGAGGAACACGATATCGTGCGCTTCGATCGGGTGCGGAGCCTCGTCGGCCCGGCGGCGAACTGCGCCGCGTTCGGCTCGCTCCTCGAGTTCGACTCGCTCGAGCGACCGATCGCCGCCCGACTCGAGTAGTCGGACTCGGATCGATCGGGTGCTCGAGCCCCGGCTTACCCAGCGACTCGAGTCCCAATTCACCCACCCCCTCGAGTCCCGACCGGCCGGACTACTCGACCAGTCGCTCGATCTCGGTCACCAAAATACCGCTCGCGCCGGCGTTTTTGACCTCGGTGATCGTCTCGAAGACGTTTCGCTCGTCGACGACGGCGTGGACAGCAACGGTCGCCTCATCGTCGTTTTCGTCGGCGATGTCCATGATCGTCGGCCCGCCCAGCCCCGGGATGACGTCGCGGACGTCCTCGAGTCGGTCTCGAGGCACGTTCATCATCAGGTACCGTTTGCCCTCGGCCTGCTTGACCGAGGAGAGAGCGGTCCTGACCTCGTCGATCTTGGGTTCGTCGAGTACGTCGTCGCGACCGAACAGCCGGACGGAACTCGAGAGCACCTCGTCGACGATAGCCAGCCGGTTCATCTTCAGCGTCGTTCCGGTACTCGTGATGTCGACGATGGCGTCGGCCATCTCGACGTGGGGCGTGAGTTCCGTCGCGCCCGACACCTCGACGATATCCGGTTCGACGCCGGTATCGGCGAAGAAGTCCTCGGTGATGTTCGGAAACTCGGTGGCGACCGTTTTGCCCGCCAGATCCTCGAGTCGCTCGATATCGCCGTCCTCGGGAGCCGCGAGGACGAGTCGGCAGCGCCCGAACTCGAGATCGAGCAGCTCCGAGACGTTGTCTACGCGCGCCTCCTGCACCTGATCGAAGCCCGTGATACCCAGATCGGCCGCGCCGTCGGAGACGTACTCCGGGATATCGGCCGCACGAGCGAATAATACGGTCACGTCGGGGTCGACGGTGTCCGCGTAGAGCTTTCGGTCCGCTCCGTTCTCGAGATGGAGCCCCGCCCGCTCTAAGAGGTCGATCGTCGGCTCGTGCAGGCGGCCCTTGTTGGGAACGGCGATTCGCATATGTTGGCGTCTTGGCGGCGGGACGGGAATTGTCTTTTCATCCGACCGACGGCCACCTCACGGCCCCTTCTCCCGGGAGCAGCCAAGCCCCACTTCCTTGGTGCGTGACCACATAGCTACCGGTCGAGAACCGACCAATGGACGACCACGACCGCCGATCCGAGGACGATCCGGTGCCGTCCGATATCGACCGAGGCAACGGTGAGCGGTCGGACCGAGTCGAGGAGTCCCTGCTCGAGGACGAGGCCAACGACGCCGAACGGGGCAGAGACGAGATCCGCAACCGACAGGAGCACGACGGCCACGGGGCTGGCGACGCTCACGGCGATGACCGCCACGAGCACGGTGACCACGGCGGCGGCATGCATGCCGGCCACGAAACGATGTTCCGGCGGCGGTTTTTCGTCTCGACGCTGCTCTCGATTCCCGTCCTTCTCTACAGCGAGACGCTCCAGGCGTGCTCGGCTTCTCGGTGCCGGCGTTCCCCGGTAGCGAGTGGCTCACCCCCGTCTTTGCGGTGATCGTCTTCGCCTACGGCGGCGTTCCGTTCCTCCGGATGGCGGTCCCGGAACTGCGAGAGCGCGCGCCGGGGATGATGACGCTCATCTCGATGGCTATCACGGTCGCGTTCGTCTACAGTCTCGCGAGCCTCGTCGTCCCGACCGAGTCGGCGTTCTTCTGGGAACTCGTGACGCTGATCGACATCATGCTACTGGGTCACTGGATCGAGATGCGCTCGGTCCGGCGGGCCTCGAGTGCGCTGGACGAACTGGCGAAGCTGATGCCGGATACCGCCGAGCGGATTACGAGCGATGGCGAGACCGAAGAAGTTCCCGCGAGCGACCTCGAGGAAGGGGATCTCGTCCTCGTTCGGCCCGGCTCGAGCGTGCCGGCGGACGGCGTCGTCGAGGAGGGCGAGTCGGACGTCAACGAGTCGATGATCACCGGCGAATCGACGCCGGTCTCGAAGGAACCCACAGACGAGGTGATCGGCGGGACGGTAAACGGCGACGGCAGCCTCCGGGTGCGGATCAGCGCGACGGGCGAGGAGACGACTCTCGCCGGCATCATGCGTCTGGTCGAGGAGGCCCAGTCGAGCGAATCGAAAACGCAGGCGCTGGCGGATCGCGCCGCGGGCTGGCTGTTCTACGTCGCCCTCGGCGCGGCCGTCGTCACGGCCGTCGCGTGGACGATCTCGGTGGGATTCGATTCGACGGTGATCGAACGGGTCGTTACCGTCCTCGTCATCGCCTGTCCGCACGCGCTTGGACTGGCCATTCCGCTCGTCGTTGCGATCAACACCTCGCTGGCCGCGCGCAACGGGATGCTCGTCCGTGATCGCATCGCGATGGAGCGGGCCCGAACCCTCGATACGGTCGTCTTCGACAAGACCGGAACGCTCACTGAGGGCGAACAGGGCGTAGTCGACATCGAGACCGTCGGTAATGTCTCCGAGGAAGACGCCCTGCGGCTCGCCGCGACCGTCGAGGGCGACTCCGAACACATGATCGCTCGAGCGGTTCGCGAAGCGGCCGACGAGCGCGGCGTCTCGAGGGGATCCGCCACGGAGTTTGAGGCGTTAAAGGGGCGCGGGGTTCGCGCGACAGTGGATGGCGAGCGGGTACACGTCGGCGGTCCGAACCTGCTCTCGGAACTCGAGGGCGGCGTGCCAGCGGAACTCGAGCGATTCGCCGATCGAGCGGGTGAGAACGCACAGACGGTGGTTTATCTCGTTCGTGAAGGCAAGCCGGTCGCCGCGTTCGCACTCGCGGACGTCATCCGCGAGGAGAGCTATCGGGTCGTCGACGCGCTTCACGAACTCGGCCTTGAGGTGGCGATGCTGACCGGCGATTCCGAGGACGTGGCCAACGCCGTCGCGGCCGATCTCGGGATCGATACGGTGTTCGCAGAGGTGTTGCCCGAGGACAAGGACGAGAAGATCACGGCGCTTCAGGCGCAGGGCAAATCGGTCGCGATGGTCGGCGACGGGGTCAACGACGCGCCGGCGCTCACCCGCGCCGACATCGGGATCGCGATTGGGAGCGGGACGGACGTCGCGGTCCAGTCGGCGGACATCATCCTCGTCAAGAACAATCCGATGGACGTGGTTCGACTCGTGAAACTGAGTCAGGCGAGCTACCGGAAGATGCAACAGAACCTCGTCTGGGCCGCGGGCTACAACGTCTTCGCGCTCCCGCTGGCGGCCGGGATCCTCGCACCGATCGGCATCCTCCTTTCGCCGGCCGTCGGCGCGCTTCTCATGTCGCTCAGCACGGTGATCGTCGCGATCAACGCACAGTTCCTCCGGCGCGTGGATCTCTCGGTCCCGAGCCTGCCGGGCGTCTCCGCGCAGCGGGAGCCGCGACCGGCGGACTGATCCGATGACTGGATCCCGTCGACCGTCCGTACGGTTCTTGCTCGCTCATCTAAACGGTCCCAGTAATTTGGGAGTCGAGCCGATAGCCGTGGCCATTCGACGGGACAGTATGGGAGACGATCCGTGCCCCTGCGACAGCGCCACCGACGGACAGGCGGACGAACCCGAATCGACTTCCGATCGGTGGATACCGGAGACACCGGTTCTCGAGGCACCGCTCCCGAGCGATGTCCGGGCTGCGTTAGGTCGGCTCCTCGGCGAGGAGGCGATCGAAACGCTGGCCGAGTGGTGCACCGAGATCCGTCGCCGAACCGGCGGCGGACCGATCGCAGTCGACGACCTGTGCCACACCGGCGAGGAGACGGCGCACCGGGGCGAGACGGACGGGAAGCGCTACTATTTCCGGTGTTTCTACGACGCCGTGATTCTGTCGGCGCTCGCGGAGACACCGGTCGCGATTCGAACCGAAAGCCCGGGCGGAGCGGTAATCGAAGCGCGCGCTGTGGGGACGACTGAGCTCACAGTCACCCCCGAAACGGCGGTGTTTTCCGTCGGTGTCGACGAAACCGTGGCGCTGCCGCCGGACGACGGACCGTCGCATTCGACTATCTACGCCGCGGTCTGTCCATACGTCAGGGCGTTTCCGGATCTCGAGGCGTACGAACGGTGGGCGACGACCGTTCCGGCGGCGACCGTCGCGATGCCGCTCGCGGGTGCCACGGAACTGGCGGCCGAACTCGTCGCGTGACCGACCGCGCGGACGACCGGCGTCGGTCTCGACTCGTACCGGCCCCGTTCACAGGTGCTGGCCCAATAGGTTTCGCTCGGCCCGCTGGAGGTGCTCGGCGATCGTCGACGGATCGACGTCGAGTTCGGCGGCGACGTCCGCGGTCGTCACCGTTCGCGGCACCTCGTAGTACCCCATTTCGTAGGCCGTCCGGACCGCCTCGCGTTGCCGCTCGGTCAGTTCGTCCAACGGGTGGTCGCGGCCGTCGTACGACCCGAATTTCCGTAGATCCGGCGAAACACCGGCCGTCTCGTACTCGTCGACGGTTCCGGAAATCGTCTCCTGTGACCCGACCAGCGACAGGGTGGCACCCCGATCGGTCACGTCAGGCTCGCAGGTGCCGACCAGATCGTCCGCCCGCTCCGTGAGGCTCTCGGGGAGCTCCGGTGCGGTAAACGCGATCACGTAGCGGTGGTCGCTCTCCGAGTCGGTGATCCGCTCCCACCAGTCGACGTACTCGAGGTCGGACAGTCGGTCCGCGTCGATCGGCGTCTCCACCGCGACCTGCACGATCGCACCGGTTCCGTGACACGCGAGTTCCTCGAATCCCAGCACCCCCGCCTCGCGAGAGAGCGAGACGAGCTCCGCGATGCCCATCCGATCGAACGCCGGGTCGCTGATCCGCACGCGGGCTTCTCGCATGGCTCTAGGTAGCATCAGACGGCCATCGAATAAAGTGGTATCCACCGATCACTTCCCGTACCAGTCTCCACGGCTCCTGAATCGAAGGCCGACGGTCGCTCGAGCGGGTAGATAAACCGTCCCAGTATACTCGGAGAACGGCCCTTGCGTTCCGCGCCGGTATCGTGCGGTGATGCCTGCGATTCAGACAGATAACCTCACCAAGCGCTTCGGCGACGACGTCGTCGCCGTCGACGGCCTCGATCTGCGCGTCGCGGAGGGAGACGTGTTCGGCTTCCTCGGGCCGAACGGGGCCGGGAAGTCGACGACCATCGACATGCTGCTGGACTACGTGCGCCCGACCGAGGGAACCGCGACGGTACTCGGCATGGACGTCCGCGAGGAGTCGGAGACGCTTCGCGAGCGAATCGGCGTGCTTCCGGAGGGAATGAGTCTCTATGACCGCCTGACTGGCCGCCGACACCTCGAGTTCGCGATCGAGTGGGCGGACGCCGACGACGATCCCGACGCGATACTGGACCGCGTCGGACTGGACGAACGCGACGCCACCCGGTCGGTCGGCGACTACTCGAAGGGGATGCAACAGCGCCTCGCGCTGGGGATGGCACTGGTCGGCGATCCCGACCTGCTCGTCCTCGACGAGCCCTCTTCGGGGCTCGATCCGCACGGGATTCGTCGGATGCGGGAACTGGTCCGCGAGGAGGCCGCAGACGGGACGACGGTGTTCTTCTCGAGCCACGTTCTCGGCCAGGTCGAGGCGGTCTGTGACCGCGTCGGCATCCTGTCGGCGGGCGAGTTAGTGGCCGTCGATACCGTCGAGGGACTGCGGAGAACCGTCGGTGCCGGCTCGGAACTGCGCCTGCGCGTGACCGGCGACATCGACGTCACTATCACCGATATCGAGGGGGTCGATTCGGTTCGGCTGGCGGACGGTCTCCTCCGGGTCGCGTGTTCGGATTCGCGTGCGAAAGCGCGGGTCGTGACCCGACTGACGAACGCCGGCGTCGATATCCTCGACATCGACTCCGAGGAAGCGTCCCTCGAGGACGTGTTCACGGCGTACACGACGGACGGCGACGGTACCGAATCACCGGTGAATGACCCCGCCGTCGTCACGGAGGTGGTACCGTGACAGTCTCCTGGCGAGACGTCGCCCGGAAGGACTTCGAGGACGCCGCGCGCTCGAGGCTGCTCTGGGGGCTCGTCTTCGTCTTCGTCGCGTTCCTGGTGATGTCGCTGCTCTCGGCTGAACAGCTCTTCCCGGAGCCCGTGACCGTCGGCGCCGCGATGGCCCTTTCGGGCGTCGCGATGCTCGCGCAACTGTTCGTCCCGGGCATCGCGCTGGTCGCCGGCTACATGTCCGTGGTCGGCGAGCGCCGGTCCGGGAGCCTGCGAGTGCTGCTGAGCTATCCGTTCTCCAGGGGCGACGTGGTCGCCGGCAAACTCGCCGGCCGACTGCTCGTTACCGGGACGGCGCTGACTATCGGATTCGCCGTGGCCAGCGTCCTCGTCGTGGCGCTGTACGGCGTCCCCGACGTCGCGACGTTCGCCGGGTTCGTGGCCACCGGCGTCCTGCTCGGGCTGACGTTCACGGCCCTCGCAGTCGGCGGGTCGGCCGCCGCGTCGACCCAGGGACGAGCGCGGACGCTCACCATCGGATCGTTCGTGGGAATGGTGTTCTTCTGGAAACCGGTGATCGTCGGGATACACTACGCGGCTACCGGTTCACTGCCGGGGATTCGGGCCGAGACCTGGTACTTCGTCCTCAAGCGACTCAACCCGCTCGAGGCGTATCGCGTCCTCACCGGTGCCGTCCTCGACGAGCGGGTGGACGCGGTCCCCGAGTTCCCGCTCGAGGACGTCCCGGCTACCGCGTCAGCCGAGACGCTCGAACTCTCGAACCGGATCGCGGGCGAGGTTCCGTTCTACCTCGCCGACTGGTTCTCGGTCGTCGTGTTGCTCGCGTGGGGACTCGTTCCCGTCGTCGTGGGCTACTGGCGGTTCGAGGACGCGGACCTCGGGTGACGGTGACTCGGCTTCGATCGACTCGAGCACGAGGCGGCCGAACGCCCCGTTCACGAACCGTGTTCGAACGGCCGGTCGTCGCCGACGGATCACGTTTCTACACGAGGGCGCCGGTCCTCACCCGTCCCGCTCGAGCGCGTCTCGCCGCTGTTCGTACTCCTCGTCGCTCACTTCGCCACGAGCGTACGTGAGGCGAAGCTCCTCGAGCGCCCGATCGGAGTCGTCCGACCCGGCAATCGCACGATAGAGGAGGTATCCGCCACCGATGATGGCGGCGACGAACAGGAGTTGGAGCAGGACGGCGACGAGCGACATCCAGCCGGGTGCCGTTCCGTCACCCCACGCTCCGTGTCCCCACATTCCGCCCATCATCGGGCCGAACCCCATCATCGGGCCGAACCCCATGAAGACCGTCGGCAGAACCACGAGGGCACCGAGGGTAATGAGGACGATCGTGACGAGTCTCGTATCGTTCGTCTCTGTTGCCATGAGATCTCACCAGTGACGGATCGTTCCGTCTCTATCTAGAGAGACGACCTCCGTACTCAATGCGATTCTGCCTTCGAACCTTGCGTCTAGATCCGGAATATCTTTGATATCCATCGTTTAGAATTACTATGCGATCATCATTGAACCGAGACCAGTGAGCCACCCGTTCGGAGCGTGTTGAACCACTCGATACCTGCTTCCAGCGGAGTATGTCCACGTACAGAATCGTTTTGCGTGATCGGTGGCCTCATTGATCCCTGTACTGGGACGCCACGAGACCAACGAGCGGTCTTCACGCCACCCTCTGCAATACACACTCCCCATTTCACTTTGGATATCAGTGCCTGGGCCGGATCAGACAACGCTTTTCGAAGGAGAACAGCAATAGCTGATCCATCCGATCTACTACGCATGGCGGCGACACTTATCGATGGAATCCTCGAGTCGCTCCGGATCGGCGTCGGGTTCCTCTGGACGGCGGCGTGGGCGATCAGCATGGGGCTCACGGTCACGAGTCTCGTTCAGGTGTACGTCTCGAAGGAGCGAATGGCGAACGTTCTCGGAGAGAGCGATCTCACGATCCTCACGAAGCTGATCCCGGTTCCAAGAGCGGTCGGCAATGGCCTACAATACGAGTTCATCCGCCGCTCGAGTTCCGTCTACGCCGTTGCGTCGTAGCCGGCGTCGTCGACCGCGCTGACGAGTACCTGGGTGTCCACATCCCCCTCGACGGTGGCCCGTTCCGCCTCACGATCGACGTCGACCGACTCGACGCCCGCTACATCCTCGAGCGCGTCTCCGACGGTCTGCTCGCAGTGTTCGCAGGACATTCCTTCGACGGTAATGGTCTGACTCATACGAAACGATACGGGCGGCTATTCTTTGTGCGTTACTACTTTCAATGCTAACTCAAAGACGGCTAGTACTTTCGAACACAAAGAAAAAATCGCCACGCTCTTTGATCGCTGGATTCAACGAGCGCTATGCGCGACCTCGACGAGACCGACATGGAGATCCTGCGGCTACTGGGTGAAGACGCTCGGCGACCGTACAGCGAAATCGCCGAGGCGGTGGACCTCTCCGGGCCGGCCGTCTCCGACCGCGTCGAGCGACTCGAGGAGGCGGGCGTCATCGAGGGATTCACCGTCGACGTGGATCAGTCACAGCTCCGAGCCGGAATCCCCGTGTTCGTGCAGGCGACCGTTCCCGCGGCCGACGTCGACGACTGCAAAGCGACCATCGCGGACGCCGACGCCGTTGAGCACGTGTTCGTCACCGCCGACGGCGAGTGCTGGTTCTACGCTCGTGCGCAGGTGCGACAGGTCCGCGAGTGGCTTCAGGGGCTCCTCCCCGACGCGGACGGCGTCGACTACGACGTCACGCTGGTGGACGACGCGGAGTGGACCCCTTCCCTCGAGGGAACGGCGTTTGCACTCACCTGCGCGGAGTGTGGGAACACCGTCGACAGCGAGGGGGAGTCGACCCGGATCGACGGCGAGGTGTACCACTTCTGCTGTCCCTCCTGTGCGAGCCGGTTCCGAGGGCGGTACGACCGGCTCGAGGAGGGCGTCTGACCTTCGATCGCAAAGAAACGAGTCCGCTGAACTTCGGATTGTAACCAGTAAAGGGGGTAAGGTCGGATCCCGTACTAGTTCTCAATGAGTACTCGGACCGCACACCTGGACATTCGGGGCATGAGCTGTGCGAACTGTTCACAGACGATCGGCGATGCCTTGGAGTCCCTCGACGGCGTGAGCGAGGCGAACGCCAACTACGCGACCGACGACGCCACCGTCGAGTACGACCCCGAGGAGGTATCGCTCGCCGAGATTTACGAGGCCATCGAGACGGCCGGCTATAGTGCCGAGCGCGCAAGCCGGTCGATCGGGATCACGGACATGTCCTGTGCGAACTGCGCCGAAACGAACGAGTCGGCGCTCGAGGACGTTCCCGGCGTCATCGACGCCGACGTGAACTACGCGACCGACGAGGCGACGGTCGAATACAATCCCGACGACGTCTCGCTTTCCGACCTCTACGGGGCGATCGAGGAGGCCGGCTACGCGCCCGTCCGCGATGAGGGCGACGAGGAGTCGGCGGGGGAGCGCCGCGACGCGGCCCGACAGGCGGAGCTGCGAAAACAGCGCCGCCTGACGATTTTCGGTGCCGTTCTCTCGGCCCCGTTCCTGCTCTTCCTCGCCGACAAGTTCCTCCTCGGTGGGACGCTCATACCGGAAACCGTCTTCGGAATCGACTTTGGCTGGCTCGAGTTCCTGCTCGCGACGCCGGTCCAGCTCGTGCTGGGCCGCCCGTTCTACGTCAACTCTTACAACGCGCTCGTGAAGAACCGGCGCGCCAACATGGACGTGCTGATCGCGCTGGGCTCGTCGACGGCGTACGTCTACAGCCTCGTCGTCCTGTTGGGACTGCTGGCCGGTAGCATGTACTTCGACACCGCCGCGTTGATCCTCGTCTTCATCACGCTGGGTAACTACCTCGAGGCCCGTTCGAAGGGTCAGGCCGGCGAGGCCCTGCGGAAGCTGCTCGAGATGGAGGCCGAGACGGCCACGCTGGTCGACGACGACGGGAACGAGGAAGAGGTGCCCCTCGAGGACGTCGCGGTCGGCGACCGAATGAAGGTCCGGCCGGGCGAGAAGGTACCGACCGACGGAGTGGTCGTCGACGGCCAGTCCGCGGTCGACGAGTCGATGGTGACCGGTGAGTCCGTCCCCGTCGAAAAGGAAGCGGGCGACGAAGTGATCGGCTCGACGATCAACGAGAACGGCGTGTTGACCGTCGAGGCGACCAAGGTCGGCGAGGACACGGCTCTGCAGGGGATCGTCCAGACCGTCAAAGAGGCACAATCGCGACAGCCCGAAATCCAGAACCTCGCGGACCGCATTTCGGCGTACTTCGTCCCCGCGGTCATCCTCAACGCGATCTTCTGGGGGCTGGTCTGGTTCCTCTTCCCCGAGACGCTCTCCGGCGTCGTGGGTGCGCTCCCCCTGTGGGGACTGGTCGGCGGCGGCCCGGCCGCGCTGTCGACGTTCGAGTTCGCGGTCGTCGTCTTCGCCTCCGCGGTGCTGATCGCCTGTCCCTGCGCACTCGGACTGGCGACGCCCGCGGCGACGATGGTCGGCTCCACGCTGGGTGCCCAAAACGGCGTCCTGTTCAAGGGCGGCGATATCTTAGAGCGCGCGAAGGACGTCGACACCGTCGTCTTCGACAAGACCGGCACCCTGACGACCGGCGAGATGACGCTGACCGATGTCGTCGCGCTCGAGGACGGGGAGACGGAAGCGGCCGCTGACGGCGGCGAGCCAGCCGCCGACGGCGGGGCGCTCGCGACTCGAGCAGGGCTCAATCAGAATGAGGTGCTTCGGCTCGCGGCCAGCGCCGAGCGCAACAGCGAACACCCGCTCGCGCAGGCCATCGTCGAGGGGGCCGAGGAGCGCGACCTCGAGCTAGCCGACCCCGACGCGTTCGAGAACGTCCCCGGACAGGGTGTCCGGGCGACCGTCGCCGACCGCGAGGTGCTGGTCGGCAACCGGCGACTGCTCGAGGGCGAGGGAGTCGATCCGTCGCCCGCTGAAGCGGCGATGGAACGGCTCGAGGACGAGGGCAAGACCGCGATGCTGGTCGCGGTCGACGGCGCGGTCGCGGGCGTGGTCGCGGACGCCGACACGGTCAAAGAGAGTTCGGCCGAGGCGGTCGCTGCGCTGCGAGAGCGCGGGCTGGACGTGATGTTGATCACCGGCGACAACGAGCGGACGGCCCGCGCCGTCGCCGAGCGGGTCGGAATCGACCCCGACAACGTCCGGGCGGGGGTCCTGCCGGAGGACAAGGCCGACGCCCTCGAGGACATCCAGTCGACGGATCGCAAGGCGATGATGGTCGGTGACGGCGTCAACGACGCGCCGGCGCTCGCGGTCGCCCACGTCGGGACGGCGATCGGTTCGGGGACGGACGTGGCCATCGAGGCTGCGGATGTGACGCTGATGCGCGACGATCCGCTGGACGTGGTGAAGGCGATCCGGATCTCGGAGGCCACCCTCCAGAAGATCAAGCAGAACCTCGTCTGGGCGCTGGGCTACAACACCGCGATGATCCCGCTGGCCTCGCTGGGGCTGCTCCAGCCCGTCCTCGCGGCCGGCGCGATGGCGCTGTCCTCGGTGTCGGTCCTCTCGAACAGCCTGCTCTTCCGTCGGTACACGCCGGATCACGACTACGAACTGTTCGGGCGACTTCGGCGCTGAGCGGCGCTCCGACCTCGAGGGGCTGCTTTTTGCTCGAGCCTCGGCCGGATTTTGCTCGAGTAGAAACGGACGGTTCAAAGTCCGTCTCAATCGATATAACATGGGTTTTTTTCATTCAGCAGCCCCCACGAAACTCACGGGACGTACAACGTATCTCCGTATCGCTCTCACTGTTGCCGACCGCTCCGGCAGTTACGTCGGTGTGAGGAGTCTGTAGATACCGACGAAAACACTCGTAATCAGGAGGCCACCTCCAGTAACGACGAACAGTTCCGAGAGGTTGATTCCCCCGAATGCGAGGGTATCGGGAATCAACACTCCGAGAATAATTGCGGACAATCCCAGCCAGAACACTTCGTTGCGCTGGTAGAGGGCTGTGAGCGTTTCCGCCATACTGTCTCTGGAGGCGTTTCGGAAATAAACCTCCGTTCTCCGATACACTCGTATACAAAATTCCGTTCAGTACAGAGGAAGTACTCAGCAAACTTTACTATTCAATTAGTGTTCTACCATGACCTGTGTTCGGGTCCCACCATCAGAAAGTAACTCTACTTGGGCAAATGAGGAGCGTCCCTCATCTGGTGTTGGTACTTCGTGTGTGTCTTCCCACACAAGTTCGTCATTCACGTAGAATCGAACAGTGAACGTCCCTTGGTTCTTCACCCGTGTGATCTGCCAAGTCTCGTCTGATTCCACCACTGTTGGGCCATATTCGGCTACTTCACTGTCAAATCCGCATTCAACGAAGACCTCACAGGCTGTGTCCCTGAAATTTATGAGTTGCACGAAATGATTCGGCGAGTTTGACCCGCCAGTCAGTGCGCTTACTCTCTCAAGTCCTGAACAACCGGCAAGCAAAGTACTTACCCCTGTTCCCGTTCCAGCGAGGAGTAGCCGACGCTTCATATCAACTGATGAATGTTGGGTGCCATATGTCTTCTCCCTACTCAACCGCAATTGGCCCCTCTCATTCGCTCAGTTCGCACACCGACCTGTCACATCCGCTGTTTCAGTTTCACACCTCGTCCGGATACCGAAGTCCCGGGTGCTGACACACCCGAGACGCGCTTCCAAACCACCACGATTTCGAAGCATGATTCCATGCTGATTCATGAGACATAAAAACCTCGCACGACACGCACAGCGTTCGTACCTGATCGTCTTCGGCTCGAGCAAGTCCGAGCCGCGGCGTCGCCCCGAATCGCTCTACGAGAAATACGGCAAACGGGGTGGATACAACCGATAACTGAATCAAGTGCTACCGGCCGGCCGATCGACCACGTAAACTGTGCGCAGGCCGCGGCTGATCGGACGGTGCTCGAGTTTACGCCGCTTCGGCCTGCTTCTCGCCGTCGTTCCCGTTGCCGCGCTGTTTGTCGCCGTCCTCGCCGTCGTCTTTCTCCGTGTCGATGTCGCGAATTTCGACATCGTCACCGGTGCCGCTCTGACTGATCACCGGCTTGAGGATGTATTTCCCGCTGTTACCGGCCTTGTGGGGTGCAATGTCGTAGACGAAGTCGACCCGCTCGCCGTCCCCGATGGTAAATTTCGAGTTGATCTGGAGCCTGTTACTCGGCAGTTTCACTTTCGTCTCGCTCCCGTCGGTCAGGATTCCCTCGGTGTCGCTGACGTAGATGAAGACTTTCTCGTAGTCGCCGGCCGGCAACTCGAACTCGTCGATCATGGACGCGTTCGCGCCCTTCAGCTCGGTGAGATCGACCGTCCGATTGTCGACGTCGTGCTCGACCCAGTGCTCGTCGGACGCGTCGTCGTCCGTCTCGCCGTCTGTTTCGTTCGTCGACTCGTTGCTATCGTCCGTCTCAGTCGCCGTTTCGTTCGTCGACTCGGAGCCATCGTCGGACTCGTTCCCGTCGTCTCCGTCAGTTTCGTTCCCGCTCCTGTCGGTCTCGTTCGAGTCGCCGTCACTCAGATCGCCGGTTCGCTTAAATCCGACCTTCGTAATCGTCACGTTGAGATGCTGGAAATCGTCGATCACGCTTGGGTCGTCGCTGACGTAGAACGCGGCCGTCCCCATCCCGCCATCGCTCGAGTCCGTGGTGGACGAGTCGTCGGTCGGCGAATCGCTTTCTGGAGTGCCACCCATCCCGCCGGCACAGCCGGCGATGGCGACGAGGGCTGCCACGAGTATCAGTTGGACCGCTTGTCTGTTCACACGCAGTGACAGTCAGCCATTCGGTAAAAGGGGGTCGACGATTCGATCCGTTCACAACCGTTTAGACCCTCCAAAACTGGGAAAACAGCGGGCTGGCCGATGTTCCGGTGAGGCTGTTGTCCGCCCTTTGATACGATCTGTTGTAAGTCATTGCCGGAGCAACCGCGAACCGTCCTGCGGTTGCTCCGGTACATCGGTACACCAGAATGAGTCAGGCAGCGAACAGCGCCTCGAGCAGCGCGGGCGTGACGAAGGCCTCGACGACGGCGGCGACGACGAGTAACAGCCAGCCCGCGAGAACGAGGAGCCCGGTCCGGTAGAAGTAGCGTTTCGTGAGGATCGCGTCGCGCGATCCGCGAAGCCGCTGGCCGACCCGGTATAGTAGTCGGAAGCCGACGCCGGCGCCGATGAAGAGCGCGGGGAGTTCGAAGATTCCGTGTGGAAGGAGGCCGACGAGGATGAAGCCGATGCCGTCGTTGCTGGCGATGAACGCGCCGAGATTCCCGACAATGATTCCGTTGAACACCATCGCCCAGGCCGTCAGGAGACCGAGCGTAAGCGCGCCGAGGATCGAGAGCAGGAACGCCCGCGTGTTGTTCACGAGCAAGAAGCGCGCGAGTTCGGTTCTGCTCTGCCCGCCGATATCCGGGAAGAGCGGCTCCCCAACCATCTCTTCGATGATCTCGAGCAGGTTGTAGCCGGCTGCCATCAGCGCGATCCCGATGAGGATCCCGATCGCGAACAGGCCAGCGGCGAAGCCAACGTAGCGGCTATGCTCGTCCCACGCGTCCGCGAGCGCCTCGCGCGGTGGATAGCCACCGGTGGAGCGGTCACGCTCGCGCTGGGTTCGTTCGTTCATAGTCTTATATTTCCGAAATAACGCATAAAGCCCGCGGCTCGTCTCGCGGGTGGCCATCGACAGGCTAAGGCGGCCCGACGAGAATCTTCCAGCAATGACGACGCTTGCGATTACCGACGGGCAGGTCCTCCGCCCCGATCTAACGGTGGCGACTGCCGACGTACTGATCGATCAGGACAGCGGCGAAATCCTCGAGATCGGCCCCGATCTCGCGGGCGACGCCGACGAGACGCTCGACGCCGCGGACTCGCTCGTGACGCCGGGGTTCGTCAACGGCCACTGCCACGTCGCCATGTCGCTCCTGCGGGGGTACGCCGACGACAAACCGCTCGAGGCGTGGCTCCAGGAGGACATCTGGCCCGCCGAAGGAGAGCTGACGCCCGACGATGTCCGCGTCGGCGCGGAACTCGGCCTGCTCGAACTCATTAAATCCGGAACGACCGCCTTCGCGGACATGTACTTCCACGTCCCCGAGGTCGCCGCCGCGGTCGAGGATGCGGGGCTCCGTGCCCGCCTCGGCCACGGTATCGTCACCGTCGGCAAGGATGGCGAGGCCGCGCGCGACGACGCGCGAACGAGTCTCGAGATCGCCCGCGAGTACGACGGCGCGGCCGACGGGCGGATTTCGACGGCCTTTATGCCCCACTCGCTGACGACCGTCGGGAGCGAGTACCTCGAGGAGTTCGTTCCCGAAGCCCGAGCAGCGGGCGTGCCGATCCACTATCACGCCAACGAGACCGAAGCCGAGGTCGCGCCGATCGTCGACGACTACGGCCAGCGGCCGCTCGAGTACGCCGCCGAGCACGGGTTCCTCGAGTCCGAGGACTTCGTCGCCCACGGCGTCCACGTCGACGACCGGGAGATCGAACTGCTCGCCGAGGCCGGCACCGGCGTGATCCACTGCCCGGCGTCGAACATGAAACTGGCGAGCGGGATGGCGCCCGTCCAGCGCATGCTCGATGCCGGCGTCACCGTCGGCCTCGGGACGGACGGCGCGGCCTCGAACAACGACCTCTCGATGCTCGACGAGGCCCGCGACGCGGCCATGCTGGGCAAACTCGCGGCCGACGACGCCAGCGCGGTGCCCGCCGAAGCGGTCGTCGACCTCGCGACGCGGGGGAGCGCCGACGCGATCGGCCTCGAGTCGGGTCGTCTCGAGGCGGGCGCGTCGGCCGATTTCGCGGTGATCGACCTCGAGCAACCGCACCTGACGCCGCGACACGATCTCGTGAGCCACCTCGCGTACGCGGCGGCGGCCGCCGACGTGCGACACACCGTCTGTGACGGCCGGGTACTCATGCGCGATCGCGAGGTACTGACGCTCGAGGAAGCGGCAGTTCGAGAGCGAGCGCTCGAAGCCGCCGAGTCGCTTTCGGCCCGCGCCGCCGAGTAATCGCCGGGCTCGAACCGTTCGACCCAGATTGACCTAATATCGAAATAAACGCTCAAAATGTCGCATAAACCCTTAGGACAATTTTCGAACGATTTCTATTGTGGGCGAACAACGAGAACCGCCGTCCGGATTTATTTAACAAAGACGGAAAGTCACGAGTGAATGAAAAACCGACTACTAACGATGACACTGGTCGCCGTTATGATCCTGTCCGTGTTCGCATCGGCAGGCGTGGCGGCACAGGAGGGCGATAGCGAGCTCGCAGTGGCCGTCGACGACGGCGACGATATCGTCGTCGCGGTGACGGCGAACGACACTGCGGTCGCGAACGCGACCGTCGACGTAACGACGACTGAAAATAACACCTCGTACGCGGGAGCGGGCGAGTACACGACCGACGACGACGGAACGGTCGAACTCCCGACCCCTGCGGCGGACGTCGAGGTCTCGGTCACCGCTACGGCTGAGAACGACACCGCCACGACGACGGTGACGCTAACCGCGGACGCCGCGGCGGACGACGGTAACGAGACCGAAAACGAAACTGACGGCGATGATGGCAACGAGACCGACGACGGCAACGAATCCGCGACGAACTTCGGGGCGATCGTCTCCGAGTACGTCCAGACCCAGCAGAACGACTCGAACGACACCAACGCGTCGATCGGGATCTCGATCGCGAGCTTCGTCGTCCAGAACAATCCGGGGAACGCGCCGGCTCACGCCGGCCCGCCGAGCCACGCCGGCCCGCCGGCTGACGACGATGACGACAACGAGAGCGACGACGAACGAGGGCCGCCGAGCCACGCGGGCGGACCGAGTGACGATGGCGACGACAGTACCGACGGTGACGACGAGAAGGGCGGCGGTCCGCCGAGTCATGCGGGCGGACCGAATGACGATGGCGGCGACGCTGACGAAGACGATGCCGAAGAATAATCCGGTTCGATCGGACTGACCGACCGATGCCGGACGACGGCACTGACGTGCAGTGAACCGTCGTCGGTGTCGGAACCCGATCGCGGCGCTCGCCCTCGAGGCGATTGCCCCGATCGAGCAGGCACGTAGCGACCGCGGATCACCCACCACTCTCGCCGATTTGTTTTGACCCAGGAGAGATCTCTCGTCGTCGAACCCGAGCCACGCCACGAACCGACCGTCGGAGCGGTTCGGTACCGTTTTGCCCACGGTCCCACTCAGTCGACACATGACCGACACCGAGTATCTCCCGATCAGCGAGCAACTCGACAATCTCGAGTCCGCTCGCGAGGAGGGACGCCGAAAAATGGACTGGGCCGCCCAACACATGCCGATCTGCGAGCACGTTCGCGAGGAGTTCGTCGCGAACCAGCCCTTCGCGGGCGAGCGTATCGGGATGGCGATGCACGTCGAGGCAAAGACGGCGATCCTCGTCGAAACGCTCGCGGAGGGCGGCGCCGAGGTCGCAGTCACGGGCTGCAACCCGCTTTCGACCCACGACGACGTGAGCGCGGCGCTCGACACGCACGAGAACATCACCAGCTACGCCAAGCGCGGCGTCGACGACGACGAGTACTACGCCGCGATCGAGGCCGTCATCGCCCACGAGCCGACGGTCACGGTCGACGACGGGATGGACCTCGTGGCAGCGATCCACGAGGACTACCCCGAACTGATCGACGGCATCGTCGGCGGGGCGGAGGAGACGACCACCGGCGTCCACCGCCTGCGCGCGATGGACGAAGACGGGGCGCTCGAGTACCCCGTCTTCGCGGTCAATGACACGCCCATGAAGCGCCTCTTCGACAACGTCCACGGCACTGGCGAGTCCTCGCTGGCCTCCATCGCGATGACCACGAACCTCTCGTGGGCCGGCAAGAACGTCGTCGTCGCGGGCTACGGCTACTGCGGCAAGGGCGTCGCGAAGAAGGCCTCGGGCCAGAACGCGAACGTCATCGTCACCGAAGTCGAGCCCCGGCGCGCGCTCGAGGCCCACATGGAGGGCTACGACGTCATGCCCATGTCGGAAGCGGCCGAAGTGGGCGACGTCTTCCTGACGACGACGGGCAACCGCGACGTCATCGTCGAAGAACACTTCGAGGAGATGCAAGACGGTGTCCTGCTGGCCAACGCGGGCCACTTCGACATCGAGATCGACCTTGAGGCGCTCGACGACCTCGCGGCTGATCGCTTCGAGGCCCGCGACGGTGTCGAAGCGTACGAGATGGCCGACGGTCGCAAGCTGAACGTCATCGCCGAGGGGCGACTCGTCAACCTCGCCGCGCCCGTCTCGCTGGGCCACCCCGTCGAGGTCATGGACCAGTCGTTCGGCGTTCAGGCCGTCTGCGTGCGCGAGATGCTGGAAAACAGCGACGCCTACGACGCCGGCGTCCACGACGTCCCCGACGACCTCGACAAGGAGATCGCCGAGATCAAACTCGAGGCCGAGGGCGTCGACTTCGATTCGCTGACGGACACCCAGCGCGACTACATGGGCAGCTGGGACCACGGAACGTAGCTCGACCGCGTTTTCAGTAGAATTAGCAGCGCACTGCGCTCTCTTTCCGTATTCGTGGCATCGTCACTCACTCCTCGAGCCCGTCGCTTCCCTTGCTTTCGTCGACCGCGAACACCAGACTGTCGTCCTCGAGACCGCCGAGCCGAACGCGAGCCGGGAACGTCGCGCCCGTCTGCCGACGGCCGGTGCAACTACCAGTCCACCGCCATCCCTCGGCGACGGTCGGGAGCGCCGCCGACTCGAGGTGGGAAACGGCCGCGTCGGTGAACAGTGCCCGCCATGGGGTTCCGGTGAGCGCGTCGCGATCGGAGCCGAACTGCATCGCGAAGGAGCGACTCGCGAACTGGACGTCGCCGTCGGGGTCGACGATCGCGATCGCATCGCCGGCGAACTCCACGCTCGCCAGCGATCGTCGCGCGAGCGTCGTCAGCCGGCGGCGCTCGAGGAGATCGTGGACGCGGTCGGGGAACAGCGCGAGCGTCTCGTCCCGTTCGACGATGGCGGTCCACCCGTCCGAGCGGACCGTCCGCGTCAGTGCGAGCGTGAGCTCGTCCGCGAGGACGACGACCGGTAGTTCGGGCGCGTCGGTCCTGATCGTCTCGAGTCGGTCCGCAACGTCACCTGCGCTCCCGTTGTCGGTCGGCGTGTCCCTCGTCGTATCATCGGTCCGCTCGCCACTTTCGCCGCGGTCCTCAGTTCCGTTGGCCGCCGTCGTCGGCGACTGCACGACGAGACAGTCGATGTCGTCGAATCGGGGCCGCGCGCTCTCGAGCGTGGGGACCGACTCGACGGTGACTTCGGTTTCGTCGTCGAACGCGCGGTCGATCGCGTCGCACTCGCGGCCGACGACGAGGAGACGAATCTGTGTTGGCCGCGTTCGAACGGGGGGTTCGGGGACGACAGCAGTTGATTTCAACAGTGGTCTCGGTTTCGGCACGGTCTCGTTGCGCGACCGCGTTCGGTTTGGGGTCAAATCGCGCCTGCCGATCGTCGTCTCGGGCTGTTCATGTCACTCGATCGCCGTCTCACGTCGCTTTCAGCCATCGAAGTGGTCTCGAGCCGCCGGTGCTTACCTGCCCTCATGGACGTTCCCGTCGATGCTGACGGTGCCGTCGCTTCGAACCTCGACCAGCGAATCGCCGTATTCGAACGTGACGCGAACCCCGCCGTTCGTGTCCTGTTGGAAGAGCTGATCGAGCGCCTCGGGATCGACGACGTTGTACAGGGGCTCGAGTTCGTGTGCGGCGGTGTCGGTTGCAGTCGCGAGCGCCTCGACGACGCGGAGACTGATCGAATCGCTGTATTGCTCTACCGTCGTTCCAGTCATCGTAGTCGGAGAAACGCGAGCGACCGGTATCCGCTTGGTCGTTATACACGTAACGCCGACGCAGCTGCGACACTACGTGTATAGTGTCACGGCCGTCGGCGAGCCAGCGTCGCTGTTGTCCCCGGTCTCGCCGCAGGTCCCCTGGCACCGATCCGACCGTCTGTCTCGCCACTGGAACCGGATTTCACCGGAGTCAACCCCCTCTAAATATCTGCGTAGTATACGGAAAATAAACCGCGCATATCATTGGCAGTCATTCCGTAGGTGCCCTATGGTCGGTATCGCCGTTTATCACGGACTGCTCGCGAACGCCACGACGCGTTCGATCTCGGTTTTGCTCGGAACGATCGGCGTGGTGGTCGCTCTCATCAGCGGGATCGCACCGCCCGATCTGGCGACGCTGGGGTTCGGCGCGGCGACGGAACCCGGACTACTCGTCGTGGGACTCGCCGCGCGGAGCGGCTCCGATGGACCGACCGATATCGAGCGACTCACCGACGAACTCCGGCAGTTCATTTCGCGCATCGAGGATGATCCCGCGTCGTCCGAGGCCGACCGCGCCGATGAATCGACCGATATCGCCGACGCTATCGACTTCGCGATCGATCGGGACGACGAGGTCGGCCGACTCTCCGAGGTCATCGAGGACCTGACGGTCGCGGTGCGCGAGCGCGAACGGCGACGCGCCGAGCGCGATCGCGACCGACGGGACCTCTACCGGGTCACGTCCGACCCCGAACTCCGGGGCGAGGCGAAGATCCGACGACTGCTCGAGCTCGGCTGTGACCGGCTGGGGCTCGAGACCGGGCTCCTCTCTCGGATCGACGAGTCGACCGACCGCTACGAGGTCGAGACGGCCGTCGGCCACGAGGACGACCTCGAGGGGGCGGTACTGGATCTCTCGACGATCTACTGTCGAGACGCGATCACGTCGGACGATATTCTGGGAATCCACGA
This sequence comes from Natrinema sp. CBA1119, assembly GCF_002572525.1. NCBI lineage: Archaea > Methanobacteriati > Methanobacteriota > Halobacteria > Halobacteriales > Natrialbaceae > Natrinema > Natrinema thermophila. The sequence goes on from NZ_PDBS01000001.1 coordinate 1,640,753, forward strand.
CGCCGAAGCGACGGACCGGGAATCACACCCGGCGGCCGACGAACGCGGTATCAGTTGCTATCTCGGCGCCAAGATCGTCGTCGATGGCGAACTCTACGGGACGCTCTGTTTCCTGAACCGCGACTCCCGGGACCGGCCGTTTACGGCCGCCGAAAAATCGTTCGTGGATCTGATGAGCCGCTGGATGAGCCAGGCCGTCGAGCGGCGCACGTACGTTCGACGCCTCGAGCGAGCCCAGCAGTTCACCGACGACATGCTCGACGCCGTCGACGACGTCGTCTATCTGCTCGACGAGGACGGCGAGGTCCGGCGATGGAACGAGAGCCTGTGCGAGACGACCGGCTACGCGGACACCGAGATCGAGCCGTTGCACGCCCTGGACTTCTTCGACGAGACCGACCACGACCGGATCATGGCCGCGATCGAGGAGGTTCTCGAAACCGGATCGACGCGCATCGACGCCCCACTCGTGACCAGCGACGGCCGGCGGATCCCCTACGAGTTCGCCGGATCGGTCCTCGAGGGCCCGGACGGAGACCGGCTCATCGCCGGCGTGGGCCGCGATATCAGCGAGCGCAGGGACAAAGAGCGACGGCTCGAGCGATACAAGCAGTTCACGAACGACGTCCTCGACGCGTTGGACGACGTGTTCTACATCCTCGACGAGGACGGGGTCCTCCAGCGCTGGAACGAGACGCTGGTCGAGATGTCGGGGTATTCGAACGCCGAGATCGAGTCGATGGACGCCCTGGACTTCTTCGACGAGGAACACCGGTCGGCTATCCGCGACTCGATCGAAGAGGCCTTCGAGACGGGCGAGACGCGGGTCGAGGCGGCGGTGCAACCGAAATCGGGCGAGCGGATCCCCTACGAGTTCGTCGCATCGGTCCTCGAGGCTCCCGACGGCCAGCCCGTCGAGGTCGGGATTGGCCGTGACATCAGCAAGCGCAGGGACAAAGAGCGTCGGCTCCGCGAGCGCGAGGCCCGACTCGAGCGAACCACGCACCTGCTCGAGCAGTCCCAGCGGCTGGCGGAGATCGGCGCGTGGGAACTCGACGTGACCGAGGAGCCGTACGAGCTATGGTGGACCGCCGAGGTTCGCCGAATCCACGGCGTTTCGTCCGACGAGACGATCGACCTCGAGCGGTCGCTCGGATTCTACCACCCCGACGACCGACCGCGGGTTCGCGAGGCGGTCGAGCGCGCGATCGAGGACGGAGAGCGCTACGATCTCGAACTCCGCATCACGACGGACGACGGTGACCGACGATGGGTTCGGGCGATCGGCGAACCGGTCTTCGAGAGCGGAGCGGAGTACCGCTCCGCCGAAGGCCGACTGCAGTCCGGCGACGGCGACGTCATCAAAGTCAGAGGATCGTTTCAGGACATCACCGAGCGCAAGGAGCGCGAACGCGAACTCGAGCGCACCGAGACGATCATTCAGGCGCTTGACGAACTGGTGTACACGATCGACGCCGAGGGCCGCTTCACCTTCCTGAACGACGCTCTCACGTCGATCACCGGCTATGAGCCCGAGGAGTTGATCGGCGAGCACGTTTCGACGGTGCTGGCCGACGGGGATCTCGAGACGGCCAGGGAGCGGATCCGCGACCTGCTCCGCGCCGACGAACCGTCTCGGACGTTCGAGATGGCCCTCGAGACCGTTCACGGGGACGTGCTCGACGCGGAAAATCACATGGCGCTGTTGCCGATGGCCGACGACGAGTTTGCCGGAACCGCGGGCGTTATCCGCGACATCACCGAGCGCAAGGAGCGCGAACGCGAACTCGAAGCGACGAGCGCACGGCTCGAGGCGCTCTTCGAGAACTCTCCCGACATGATCAACGTGCTCGATACCGAGGGAACGATCGTCGACGCCAACAAACGGCTCGCCAACGAACTGGGCTATCCCGCGGACGAACTGCTCGACACGAAAATTTGGGAGTACGATCGCCTGGTCGACGCGGCCGACGTCCTGACTCAGCTCGAGGAGATGTCGGTCGGCGAACGACAGAAATTCGAAGGCGAGTATCGGCGCCGCAACGGGTCGACGTTCCCCGTCGAAATCCACCTGATCTGTCTCGACTTCGAGAACGAGAACCGCTTTATGGCTATCAGCCGCGACATCACCGAGCGGAAGAAACGCGAGCGGGACCTTCGCGAGACGAAACGCCGCCTCGAACTCACGCTTGAGGGGACCAACACGGGCGTCTGGGAGTGGGACTTAGCAACCGATACGGTCGACTGGAACGAGACGTACGAGGGACTGTTGGGCCTCGAGGAGGGGGCTTTCGGCGGAACGTTCGACGCCTTCGAACAGCGCGTCCATCCGAACGACGTCGCTCGCGTCAACGAGGAGGTCACCCGCGCTATCGAGCGCGACGAACTGTTCCAGACGGAGTTCAGGCTTCGACACGAAGACGGGGGCTGGGTCTGGGTCGGTGCCCGCGGTCGGGTCGTCCACGACGAGGACGGGAGCAAGCGCGTAGTCGGGATCAACAACGACATCTCTCAGCGCAAGGAACACGAACGCGAACTCGAGCGGACGACGGAACTCTTAGAGCAGGCCGAACGGATCGCCAGCATCGGCGGCTGGGAACTCGACGTAAGCGGTGACTTCCCCGACGTGACCCTGACCGACGGGCTGCGGCGCCTTTACGACCTGCCGCTGGACGCGGACGTCGATCCGGAACTGGCGTTGTCGTTCCCGCATCCGGACGACGAAGCGATGGTTTCGGACATCGTCGCTGCGGCACTCGAGCGGGGGAAGAGCTACGAGATCGAACACCGCATAGAGACTATCGAGGGAGACGTGCGCTGGGTTCGATCGATCGGCGAGCCGGTCTACCGGGACGGCGACGGCCGGCCGGCTGACGCCGAGCCGGCGACTCACGATCACGCGGGCGGCCCTGCTGTCGACGACCGGAAGTTGCCGCAGCCCGGCGACAGCATCGTCGGGGTCCGGGGATCGATTCAGGACATCACGGCGAGAAAGGAGCGCGAACTGGCCCTCGAGTCGCTCCACGACGCCGCCCGCGACCTGCTGGGCACCGACACCGAACGGGAGGTCGCGGCGCTGGTCGTCGAAACGGCTGAAGATATCCTCGAGGCGTCGGGCGTGGCCGTTTACGCCCTCGACTCCGACGTGAACCGGTTCGAGCCCGTCGCGTACACCGACGAGTTCGCGACGCTCTGTTCGGGACCGCCGTCGGTCGCCGTCGGCGACGACGACTCCGTTCTCTGGAACGCCTACGTGACGGAAACGGGGACGGTCGTCGACGATCCGGTATCGTTCGATCGATCGCAGGTCTTCGGGCCGGCGGTCGAGAGCGGGGTCGTCGTTCCGATCGGCGATCACGGGGTCTTCGCGGTCGCGTCGGGCGACGGAACGATCGACACCGACGCTCGGCGGCTGATCGAGACGCTCGTCGCCACGACCGAGGCCGCGTTCGATCGCCTCGCGAGCGAGGCCAGCCTCCGCGAGCGGGAGGCGGAGCTCGAGGAACGGAACCGCCGGCTCAACCGCCAGATCGAGATTACCGAACTCATCAGGCGGATCGATCAGTCGCTGATCGGGGCCGACGGCCGTGCGGAGATCGAACGGACCGTCCCCGAGCGGCTGATCGAGGCCGACGACGTCGCGTTCGCGTGGATCGGCCAGCTCGACGCCGGCGGCACTCGACTCGAGCCCCGGGCCTGGGCGGGCACCGGCCAAGAGTATCTCGACGACGTCTCCCTCGAGGGTGACGCGTCGGTTGAGCCGGCCGTCCGGACCGCCCGGACCGAGACGCCGACGGTCGTCTCGAACGTCGTCGAAGGGCTGCAAGGCGACCCCTGGCGGCGACGAGCCGTCGACCGGGGGTTCCAGTCGGTCATCAGTGTCCCCCTCTCGCATGCGGAGTACTCCTACGGCGTCCTCACGGTCTACGCCGACGAACCGGACGCGTTCGCCGACCTCGAGCGGACGGTCATGACGGAACTCGGCGAGGGGATCGCGAACGCGATCACCGCCGCCAAAACTCGGGAGGCACTGCACGCCGAAACGGTGCTCGAGTTGACCCTGCGGATCGAGGGTTCGGAGGACCTGCTGTCTCGGATCGCGGCGAAGACGGGTGCCCGGGTCGAGTACGCGGGTCTGGGGACGCACTCCGGCGACGAGACGCTGCTGTTCTTCGAGACCAGCGGCGTCTCCCCCGACGACGTTCGCGCGGTCCTCGACGATCTCGTCTCGGTGACGGACTCCCGGCTCATCAGCGACGCCGACGGCGACTGCCGGTTCGAGGCGACCGTCACCGGCGAGGTCATCGCCTCGCGGCTGGTCCGCCACGGCGGCAGTCCGCGCTCGATGCACGCCGACGCGACGGGGACCGAGATCACCGTCGACGTCTCGATGGGCACCGACGTCCGCGAGTTCGTCGAGATGCTCCGCGAGGGGTATCCGACCGTCGAGCTCCGATCCCGCCGCCACGTCGAGCGATCGATGGGGACGCGACGCGAACTCGTCACGTCGCTGTTCGAGGCGCTGACCGACCGGCAACTCGAAGTGCTTCGTACGGCCTACTTCGCCGGCTTCTTCGAGTGGCCCCGCGAGAGCACCGGCGAGGAGATCGCAGAGTTGCTCGCGGTGACGCAGCCGACGGTCAACAGACACCTTCGAATCGGCCAGCAGCGACTGCTGGCACAGCTGTTCGAGGACGAACTGCCGGTTCCCGCGGAGTGATCGATCGGCATCGGCCGTTCGACGAGGGTGCTCCCCGGCGAGACGGGCCGTTTCGGATGAGCAACGCCCAAGGCCCCCGTCGTCATACGTCTCTCCATGGAAACGCCCGCACGCCATCGCGACGACGGCCCGATTCGATCGACGCTCGTCGCGATCGGCCTGGCAGCGTTCGGTATCCTCGCCAGTCAGTTCACGGTCCTCCCCGCCGTCCTGCTCGATCCAGCGGTAGTCACGTCACCGATGGAGGCGTCGATCACGAGTCGAGCACTCCTGTTGACCCTGAACTTCGTCGGCTTCGCGCTCGCCGGTGGGATCTACCTCGCGGCGACCGACCGCGGCTGGTCGTACGTCGACCTCCGAACCCCGACGAAACGGGGCTGGGGCTACATCCTCGCCGGCGTCGTCGGGAGCTTCGTGTTTTACGTTCTCGTCAGCCTGCTCGTCCAGTTGCTTTCCCTCCCCACCGCGGACAACTCGGTCTCGGGCTTCATCGGCGACGACCAGACGATGGTTCTCGTCATGATCGCGATCGTCTTCCTCTTCAACGCGCCGGCCGAGGAGTTCCTCTTTCGGAATATCGTCCAGAAGCGCCTCTACGATGCGTTCTCTCGGCTTCAGGCGGTTATCATCGCCAGCGCCATCTTCGCGCTGATCCACATCCTGTCGTACGCCGTCTCCCAGTCGCTGCTCGCCACCGTCGTTCCGGTCGTCATCGTCTTCGGCGGCTCGATCATCTTCGGGTTGCTCTACGCGAAAACGGACAACCTCTTCGTGCCGATCGCCGCCCACGCCGCCTTCAACGCCATCCAGTTCGGCATCCTCTACATCGCCCTCGAGTACGATATCGAGACCGCCGAGCCGTCGACGTCGCTGCTCGTCGACCTGCTGGCGGTTGTCCCGCTGTAAGCCTCGCTGGTATCGGCTGCGCCTCCGTACTCGTCCCCCAATGACCACTTCCGCCGCGCTGTCCGTTCCTTTATTACCGGCCGGCGGTGACGGTGGGGTATGTCTCAGGCGAAGGGCGACCGCCGCGAGCGGGAACTCGTCAACGCGCTCGACGAGGCCGGCTTCGCGGTCATGCGTGCGCCCGCCAGCGGTTCTGCGACCGAACGCGAACTCCCCGACGTGCTCGCCGGCGACAGCGAACAGTTCTACGCGATCGAGGCGAAATCGAGTTCGGGCGACCCGATCTATCTCACCGGCGAGGAGGTCGAAGCGCTTATCTACTTCGCGCAGAACTTCGGCGCGAAACCCCGGATCGGGATCCGCTTCGACCGAGAGGACTGGTACTTCTTCCACCCTGGCGACCTCCACGTGACCGACGGCGGCAACTACCGGGTCAAGAAGGAGACGGCCATCGCCGAGGGAACCGATTTTCCCGAGTTCACCGGCCGATCCGAGAAGGTCACGCTCGAGGAAGTCGGCGAGGGCGGGGCCGATACCGGACCCGACGAGGAGATCCTCCGCGTGCTCAACGCCGTCGAGCAGGGCGTGATGGACGTCGAGGAGGCCGCGAAAGTGCTCGAGTGAGCGAATTCGACCGATCGGCGTTCGGGGACCTGTCTCAGTCGTCGGCTGCCACCGTCTCCGAGACCGTCTCGGGATCGACCGGCGCATAGCGGACGATCGGTTCGAACGCCTCGAGGACGAACCGATCGCCACCGGTGATTCCCCGCGCTTCCCTCTCTTCGAGTTCGGTCGCGACGAATCGTTGCGCGACGAGCGCCGTCCGGCCGTCACCGTTTTCGAGGTCGGCGTGTGCCTCCTCGAGCAATAGCGCGGCGGTGAACACTTCGAAACAGGAGTGAGCGAGCCGTTGGCGCCTCGAGCGCCGGTGGCGTTGCCGGTTCGGTGTCTCCCCGCGAAACCCGCTCGAGTCGCTACGCCGCCTTCTCGAGGCGGGTCCGCGGGAAGACGTAGACCTTCAGCGACGAGGGGACGACGCCGTTTGGCGCGACGGTGGCGTGGGGATAGATCGCGCCGACGACGGGGACGTCGGGATCGTAGTCCGCGTTGGTCTCGTACTCCGCGACCGTCGTGTCGGCCGCTCCGATCTCGACGGCGTCGGCTCGAAGTTCCGAGACGTCGACAACGGTGAGTCGATCGCCGGTCTCGCGGTCACGGACGGTGTCGCCCGCGTAGATCGCGTGCTCGTCGCAGTAGAACGGCGTGGGTTCGTCCTCGTCGACGAAGACCGTCTCGCCGCAGTCGCGACAGTCGACCGCGACCTCGCCCGGCGGCGGTGTCCGGCCCTCGGTGATCTCGATCGCGACTCTGCGGACGTGCTTGCAGCGGGCCTCGCGGAAGACGTGATCCGGGCAGGTGCACCGACCCGCCTCGAGGTCGACGAGGTAGGTGTGGTCGCTCGCGGACTCGACCTCGTAGAGGCCGTCGCCCAGCGGCAGGACCGACATCGGTTCGGTGCGCGCCCGGCGCGATCGCTTCGTGAGGTGGTCTGTGGACGGTACTGGAAGCGGTGCTTTCGGTGACGCTGTTGTTTTCATCGGTGCGTCGAAGTGGATTCGCTGGTCGGCTGGCTATTCGACGTGGATAGGGGATCGAGGAGCATAACGGGCCCGCTTGCACTCTCATGGCCGCGGTTTATACGGCGGACTGCGGACGACTGACGATCGTGCCAACGATCCGCCTCGAGGCGCCCTTCGAAGCGCTTTTCACCGGTCCGGCGAAACCGCTGGGACAATGCTCGATCGCGAACAGCTCATCGAAATCGTCGTCGCCGTTACTGCCGTCTTTCTGATGCTGGGGGCCATGATCGCCGTCGGCTCCTCCTACGGGGCCGATAACAGCACGCTCTCGCCCGAAGGCGGACAGATACTGGTGGCGGTCATCGCCGGCTTCATCCTCCTGATGACCGCGGCTGGCATCCTCCTCGCCTACCTGCTCAACGACCCCGAGAACGGCCTCGAGGCCAACGACGATGACGACGATGCGGACGCGCAGGGAACGTTCTGAGGGGGTCGGTACGCTTTTCACGTTGCCAGTTTGACAAGATCTATGGACAGTGCTGACTCCGGTTCGGCTCGAGCGGACGGATTCCGTTCCAGTCAGGCTGCCGCCATCGTCGTGCTTGTCCTGCTCTGTTCGTCGCTGCTCGTGAGCGTGCTGTCCATCGTCGATCCGGTTGTCGCCGCCGGCGCGGTGGCGGGGCCGACGGTCCTCGCGCTCGCGCTCCTGGGCCGACTGGCCGCGACGGACGGGTCGACGGCCGATCATGAGGCCGAAGACGACGGGGGTGACGACTCGAGCGTCTGGAACGCGATCCCGTCCGACCAGTACGACGGTCGACACGCCGAATCCGGCGGCATCGCTCGCGGCGAACAGGAACGAGCGCTACGGGACATTCAGCGACAGGCGGACGAACTGTCCGACGAGCCCCAGAAAAAGTGACGCACGACGCAGAACCGTCGAGTTTCGATCGCACGCGGCCCCACGATCGACCCCCGCTAGCAGCCGAGAGCAACTGCCATCAGTCGCCGCTCGCGGCACTGTCCTCACCGTCGGCCCCCTCTCGCCAGTCCTCGATCTCGTCGTCGTCGGCGTCGTCGATCCGCTGTTCGTAGTAGGCCATCGGATGCGGAATGCGCTCGCAGAGGTCGTCTTTGTTCACGCAGTCGCCGTAGGACTGCATCGTCGCACACGAGGGCGGCGAGTACTCCGTCGGGGAGCTATCGCCGCGGATGTGGTCGGTCTGGTAGCGGGTCATCTCCTCGCCGAACGACGAGTTGACGCGATAGAGGTCGACGATCTGATCGGTGGTCATCCCGATACTCGTCAGGAACGCCGTGATCGCGAATCGGGAGTGGTGCGCCAAGTGTTCGCCCTTCTGGATCTGATCGAGCAGGGCCTTCATACACGGCGGGAACAGGTCCGGAACGACCGTGTCGATGTCCTGGGTCAACTCGAGATCGGCGACCACCTCACGGATCTCGGCCGCATCGTCCTCGAGCGCGGTCGCGATGGTGTCTGGCACCTCGAACGGAAGGCCATCCTCGATACGGCTCCGGATCGCCTCGCGCAAGAGCGCGAGCAACTCCTCCGCGTCGACAGGCACCTCGCCGGCATCCAACGGTCGATTAACCAGTCGCCACTCGTCTTCCCACAGGTCCTCGGCCAGCGGGAGGTAGGTGCCGACGTCGATCCGATAGCCGTCGCCGTCGGTCGCCTCGCGAACGTCGTCCCGCAGGTCGAACTCGGCGAGCAGGTCCTCGAGCTCGAGACCCGTCGTCTCGACGCTCTTCAGTTCGGTGGTGTCGGCCATGTCGGCGGTAAAGCGGTTGTAGGCCGCCGCGGCTTCCCCGCGGGCGTACTTTCGGACGAGCACTCGCTCTCCGACCAGTGAGACGAGCACCCGCGCGACGGGATAGGAGAGCAACTCGACGCGAGCGTCGCGGTGTGAGTCTCCGACCTCCCCCTCCTCGAGCGCGGTAATAACGCGTTGGCGTGCGCGGTCGACGACCGCCTGATCCTGCTCGACGACGGTCGCGAGATCGACCGCCTCCGTCGCGACGGACTCGCGAGCGGCCTCGAGAAACGGGTACCGCGCGTGCAGTCGCTGCATCGGTAACAATATTTTACCGCGACGGGATAAACGCGCTGATTACCACAATCAGTCTTTATCCCGCTGAACCGTTCCGACAGGTGGGCCTCGAGATTGATCTCGGTCGGTCGACATCGAGACGGCCGTCGCGAGGCCGTCACCGACGCGATAATATCGTATTACTGCTCCCCGACGGCCGATCGCGTGAGGCGGGCCGACGCCCCCACTTTCGAGGATCGATTTCAAGGGTGTTCGACACGTCGTCCAGGGTATGCCACAGGCGACGAGAGACGGCGTGTCGATTTACTACGAACACGAGCGACGTGACGGGGACGGGCGAGCGCCGATCGTGTTCGTGCAGGGACTCGGATTCGGTCGGTGGATGTGGCGCTGGCAGCGCGAGGCAGTTGCCGACGAGTACGACGTGATCGCTCCGGACAACCGGGGCACCGGCCGCTCGGACGTCGGCCTGCCGCCGCTCGTGGCGCGACTGCCGGGGACGCTCCGCGCCCTCGTCCTCCTCAAACTGGCCGGTTACTCGATGGGGGGGCTCGCAGCGGACCTCGAGGCCGTTCTCGACGACGCGGGGATCTACGACGCCCACATCGTCGGCGCGAGCATGGGCGGGATGATCGCCCAGCGCTACGCGCTGGAGTACTCCCGGACGAAGTCACTGACGCTGTGTTGTACGTCCCACGGGGGTCCCGACGCGGCACCGGTGCCCGAGGAGACGCAGGAACGCATGTTCGAGACGCCGGACGGAGCCAGCGAGCGGGAGACGATCCGCCACCGAATGCGACCCGCGTTCAACGAGCGGTTCACCAACCGGAACCCCCACCTGATGGATCGAATCATCGAGTGGCGACTCGAGCAGGACGCCGGTGCCCCCGCTCGCGAGGCCCAGGCTGCCGCCGTCCAGAACTTCGACGTCAGCGACCGCCTCGACGGGCTCCGCGTGCCGACGTTGCTCCTCCACGGGACCGACGACCAGGTCGTCCCCGTCGAAAACGCGCGGCTGCTCGAGGAGAAGATTTCGGACAGCCGCCTCGAACTCGTCGAGGGCGGTTCGCACCTCTTCTTCATCGAAGACGACGAACTGGTCAACGAACACCTGCTGGCCTTCCTCGACGAGCAGGAGTGACGAGGGGTCCGAGACTGGCGGCCGTCTTGGCGCTGCTCGGGAAACGGTCGTCAGCTGGCTGCAGTGACGTCCCGGATCCGGATCTCACCGTCGCTTCGGACGCCGACATCGAGGCCCTCGTAGGTGAACCACACCAGATGAGTGTCGTCGGTCTCGCCTCGCTGGGCGTGCTCGACCAGATCGTTGAGCGCGCCCGGATCCATGACGTCGTACAGCGGCGCTAGCTCGGCGGGATCGGCCTCGAGAACCGCGGCGACTGCGGTGACAACGGCCTCGCTCGGCCGGCCGTCCGCCGGATCGAACGTGGTGACGTAGCTGTGATCGGGCGACTCCGACTCGTCCGTCGAATCGTTTGGGGAGGGCATACCCTGTTATTGTCGAGAACTCGGGTAGCCACTCGCCTGCCTATATCATCGTATTAAGTAGCCGATGACGCTCGAGCGCGTCATCCGGTCTGCTGTCAGTCAGTTCCGGCGCACCTGCGACCGGCCATACGAATGCGCCCGCAAACAGTTACAGCTGCCGTATCAGTCGCTCTGGATGCGCGGCGCGAGCATGTAGGTAACCTGTCCCTGCCCCTCCGCGAAGCCGAAGTAGATCTTGACGGGGAACTCCTCGCCGAGGTCGAGCGTGACCTCGGTGTCCTTGGGAATCGCCTTGTTCATGTCCTTGAGGTAGTCCAGCGAGAACAGCGAGCGGGCTGGACCGACCTGCAGATCGATCAGATCGTCCTGGGTGAGCTCGAGGTGGACGTCGTCGGTGTCGCCCTCCGCGTTGACGTAGAAGAACTCGTCAGTTTCGTCGACGCCGAGTGCGATGTGATCGGACACCATGTCGGCGGCCGTTACGGAGCGGTTGACGTCTTTCCCCTCGAGGACGACCTCCGCGGGCAGGTCGAGGTCCGGAATGTCCGGCTCTTGGCGGATCGAGTCGGGATCGATGAGCGCGAGCGTGTACTCGAGCCCGTCGATCTGGATGTGGAGCTTGCGGGTCTCCTCGTCGAGTTCGAGCTGGATGAGCTGGCCGGTGTCGGCCATGCCGGCGATATCCTCGAGCCGCGAGAGGTCGACGCCGATCAGTCCGCCGTCCGCCTCGTAGGATTCGAACGCAGACGCATCGAGCGAGAGGTCGACCATCCCGACGTTCGCGGGGTCGACGGCGCGGATCTCCAGTCCGTCTTCCTCGAGGTGGATCTTGCACTCGTCGACCAGCACGCTCACCGAATCGAGCGCGCTGGTGAGCGTTTCGGCGCTCACGATGGCCTTGAACATATAGGTTGGCGTACGGACGGTCGCCATAAAAAGCCACCCTTTACGCGCGAGCGGGCTCGAGCAATCTCGACTCGTGGCTTGGCGGTGATCGCCGGACGACACCGCCTCGAGGAGGAACTCGTTTCCGGGGACCGCGCGATCGAGCGGGCAGTGATGGACGCGGCTTCTCGAGTCGGGACCGCGTATTCGCGGCCTGAAACCGCGAGTCGCGGCACCTATCCGTCTCGACCGCCTAGCGACGCTAACTGAGTGCAATTTCGATGGCAGGTAAAGACCACTACTACAACAAGGCGAAGCAGGAAGGGTATCGCTCTCGAGCGGCATACAAGCTCAAACAGCTCGACCAGCTCGAGAACGTCATCGATCGCGGCGATACGGTCGTCGACCTGGGGGCGGCCCCCGGCGGCTGGCTCGAGGTCGCCGCCGAGGCGGTCGGCTCGGAGGGGAACGTTATCGGCGTCGACTTCCAGCGGATCAAGGACTTCGAGGACCACGACAACGTGGAGACGCTCCGCGGGGACATGACCGAGGACAAGACCCGCGATCGGGTTATCGACGCCGCCGGGGGCCCGGTCGACGTCGTCGTCTCCGACATGGCACCCAACATGTCCGGGGAGTACTCGCTCGATCAGGCCCGCTCGCTGCACCTCGCACGACAGGCCTTCGAGACGTCCATCGAACTCCTGGACAGCGGCGGGGACTTCGTCGTGAAGGTCTTCGAGGGGCCGGATGTCGACGACTTCCGAGCGGACGTTGAGAAGGAGTTCCAGTACGTCCGTGCGACGTCGCCGAAGGCCAGCCGTGACGAGTCCTCCGAGGTCTACTTTATCGGAAAGGGACGGCTCACCGCGACGGTGCGGCCGGGCGACGAACTCGAGGTCGAGATCGACGCCGTCGGGAACGAGGGCGACGGCATGGCGAGCGTCGACGGCTACCGGCTGTTCGTCCCCGACACGGAGGAAGGCGAGACCGTCACAGTGTGCGTCGAGGACGTCAAGCCGAACTTCGGCTTCGCACAGCGGATCGACCGGGACTGACCGGTCGGCTACTCCTCCGTCTCGAGGCGGTCGTGGCGCTCGTCGATCTCGTCCAAGATGTCCAGGTTCTTTCGGATCGAGGAGCGAATCGCGTCGCTGCGGTTGACGAACTTCCCGTCGTCGCCGACGTGGTCGTCCAGATCCTCGAGGAGTTCCTGCGGAATTTCGACGCTGATCTTGGGCATCAGTCTGGATAGTCGTTCGCACGTCCTCGACTTAAGAGGGTTGATCGCACGGTTTCGATCGGGATTTCGTTTCGAGACGGATTCCGACTCGGCCGGGATGCCGTTCAGGCGAACGATATCTCACCCGGAGTCTCGAGTTGCTCGTGAGTGGAAATCGGCTGAGGTGGGCGTGCGGTCGGGGGAGGCGTGATACTTCCGTGCTGCCAGCGCAGCAGAACATACCCTGTTACCACACGTTTCAGTATAGCAACAACTGAACCGATTTACACATCGATCGCACAGTAGTCGTGCGATCGGCGGTGCAGTGACGTTCAGCGGCTGTTATCGTTACTGATCCGTTCTCACTGTTTGAGAGTGATGACGGCATCCGCCACGGGACGGTCGTCTCGCAACTCGTCTACCAGTTCGAGAACGGGCACCAGCTCGTCGAACCGAGGACCTTTCGTGGCGACGTAATCGTGTCGGTCCCACTCGATGAAGCGGTCGCCAGCGAGCTTTGGAATGTGAACCGCGTGCATACGGATGAGTTCCTTGTCGCCCGCGTTGCTCTCTTGATCGGTGGACAGATACTCGCGGAGGAACCGCTGGTTCGCTTCAACAATTTCCTGGGAACTGCTGGACAACTCTGGGACGTGGTATCGGCCGGATTCCAGTAACTCGATCAATAACCCGCGTCGCTGACCGTCAGCCAACGCCTCGAACGCGGCATCATTGTGCATCATTGAGCCCCCTCAAGTGGTGATATTCGGATCACACGTCGGTTCCGTGCGGAGTAATATGTTATGTTATTATCAGTTCGATCCAGCGATCGAAGTACGGCCCGACGGTGTTCGCTGGCGACTGTCGAGAGACCGTCATTCGAAGGGATCACCGTCTCCTGTTCGTTTTCACTGACCGTCATACGAATTCTCCTGTCAACTCGTCCCAATCCCTGCTTACGGCCCATATGAACTCATTACTTCGCCAACCCTGTGTGGATTTGCCTTGGTACACGAGGGAACGAGACGGTTCAGCCCTCCGACTCGGACTGGACGAGCGTGTACGTGACGAGCGACACGATCGCACGACGGAGTCGTTCCGTCACGGCCTGATCCGAAATCCCGAGTTCGTCCGCGAGTTCCTTGGTCGTACAGCCTCTCGGTATGTCGTAGTATCCCATCCGGACGGCGAGCGTGATCGCTTCGCGCTGGAGTTCGGTCAATCCGTACCACGGACCGGCGTCCGGTTTCGTCGGGTTGTACACGCGCTGTACCTCCAGTGAAATCTGTGCGTCCTCACAGTGTGTTCTGAACTCGCTGAGGGCGTCGTGATCGGGAAATCGCAACTCGAACTCCCACGAATCGCGCGTTCCGATGGCACTCAATAGCTGTCCCTCGCTCTCGGTGATTCCCTCGAAGAGGTGATCGTGGTTCGCATCCCAGTCGAGGGTGACGAGCGCCCTGTCGTCGAACACGTCTACCTCAGCCGCGCTGGTGACGGCCGGGTGGCGCTGGACGGACTCGAGAAACGAGTGTCGCGTCGAGTTGTGGATCCAGAAGAGCGGAACGGTCGCCTCGCCGATCGGGACGAGATTCTCGAGTTCGATGGACGTGATCCCCTCCACGTCGAGAATCCGTCCGAGTTCGAAATCCGAAGATGGAACCCGGAATTCTGCAATCACGCTCATTTCGTGCTGCGTTGATTGGCAATACATAGATAAAACGGACTGGCATGGTCCACCATGCACGTCCGGAACCGATAGATTGTGGCTCTCTATCACTCCTCTCTGATGCCGTCGCGTACAAGCCATCACCGTCGGTGCTTGGTACACCACCCACGTGGGTTATCGGCCTTCGTGGCGAACCACCGGTATGGCTACCGTGATGGAATTTACGAGTCCGGCGGACGAGTTTCCATTGGGGACGGTCTTCCAAAATCTCCCCGAGGTAACGATCAAGATGGAGCGACTCCTCCCCCAGGAGGACCTGATAATCCCGTATTTCTGGGTCCGGGGTGCGGCCGCCGAGGACATCGAAGCTGCGTTCGAAACCCACGCTGGATTGGTTACCCTCAAACTCATCGACAGCGTCGACGACGAGTATCTCATGCGTGCGGAGTGGGAACCGGAGTATTTCGGCATCCTGAGCGCCCTTACCGAAACCAACATCTCCGTTCTCTCCGGAGTCGGAACGAAAGCGGGGTGGGACTTCGAAGTCCGCGGTGAGAGCCGTGAGGCGATCAGCGACTTCCGTACCAACTGCCAAGCGCACGACATTCCCATTGAGATTACCGCAGTTCACCAGTTGCTCCCGATACAGGGCGACGACTACGAGTTGACCGACACCCAGCGAGAAGCGCTGGTGTTGGCTTACGAACGCGGATACTTCGATTCGCCGCGTGAGGCCTCGCTCGAGGATATCGCCGCGGAACTCGGAATCACGCAGCAGTCGCTTTCGTCTCGACTCAGACGCGGTCACCGACGGCTCATCGGCGGGACGCTCACCAATCAGTAATCTCGACCGGAAATCCGGACAGCAGTATTAATACCTCCTGTATAATCAGTGTCTGTGTTAAACCGCCGCAGACCGCTAGCGTATTGTAGATATCTATGACTGCCAGTTTAGCCAGTGTCGAGTTAGAGTCGCTTGAGTTCGATCGGGAGTCAGACACGTACCGTGCCCGGTACGATCAGGACGCGACTGCCACGAGCATGGCCGTTGTCGCCGCAGTGTCGAACGTTCTGGATACCGACCCGCTCGAACTGGACCCGCTTCACAACACGATCGATACCGATGCCCTCGATGATCTGGTTCGATGTCGGGACTCATCGAACGAACCGGTCAGTGTCTCGTTTACGGTCGAAGGGCACGAAATAACCGCGCTCAGTAACGGGGAGATAACGCTCTCTCCACTGAACTCCGAACGTGTCGCCCGCGAGAACGTCGGAATCACACGCCAATGACGACCGACGAGACGCCGCCCTCGTCCGAAGCGGAGTTACGTGCCGAACTGAAAGCGCTTCTCCGTCGCGCGTACGACAGTGACCTCGAGATCGAAGGCGGGTGGGACTGTCGGAACGGAACCGACTATCCGGACTGGGACGTGATCGTTACCGAAGTACAAAAGAACGAGGTGCAGGATATTCCGTCGACAAGCGAGTGATAGAGGGCACGTACAGCATGTAAAACGGTTTCTCTGAGCGGTGATTGATTGGGAGGATGGAGCGGCTTATTCGGGCGGGAGCAGTGTAACGAAGCGTCCTCTATCGTGGCAACACGGAATCGCCATGCCCCCGCCAGTCGATTTCGACTTACCGGGGCTTCGGCACCCGTGTGCTCACGGCGGCACCGTCTGTTCACGGGCTTTCTGCCCGTTCACATGGTCTGCGAGGCCCACGGCCTCGCACTATTCGCATGATTCGTGGGACCTCCGGTCTTGCCCTACCGCTCACTCACTGCGTTCGCTCGTCCACTGCCAGAGCACGCTCTGACAAGCTGCTGAAAACCCGGAGATTTTCGCATCACGAGACGGCTTTGCCGTCTCGAACGATTTCGACCGTAATACTCGCGAAGACCTCGCACACTATCGTCAGCTGTCCTTACTCCTGTTCGGCCAGCGGGCAGCGCGCGCCACCGCATGTGGGTTGCGTCGTCTGAGCGGTACAGCGATCCCCTCTACGAAGCAGCTGCAAGACTGAGCGAGCGATGAAACGTCGGTCGAGGAACAGTGGACGCCGTCACTCCGTCGCGGTCGGACCGGCGTCCTCGGTGTCCGACGGAGCCGCCGAGCCGCCGCCACCACCGCCGAACAGCCGGCCGCCGCCCGTGAGGACGTAGAGAACGGCGAGACCGAGCAGGTAGGTCAGCGAGATCGGGATGGCGAACAGCAACATCATCAGGATCCCCTTCGGGCTGAAGAAGGCAGCGATGACGAAGATGCCGACGACGACGGGCCGCCAGCGCTCGAGCATCGAGCGGTAGCTGGCGACGCCGCCGACGTGGAACAGCGCCATCGTGACGATGATGTTGAGCAGGAAGCCGATGCCGACGGTCGTGGCGATCACGAGCCAGAAGAAGCTCTTGATCCGGTAGGAGATGATCATCCCGTTGCTGATCGCGTCCGAGACCAGATACGAGATGATCGTCGGCGCGACCCAGAAGAACCCGAGATAGGTTCCGACGGCGAAGCCGACGAGCAGGCCGCCGCCCCAGACGACGAACGTGCGCCGGTCGCCGTACACCAGCCCGCGCTCCTTGGCGGCCGGCCAGGCGTAGAACAGTATCACCGGCAGCGTGGCGACGAGCCCGGCGAGGGCGCTCACTTTCGCCTCGAAGATGAGCACTTCGACCGGATGCAACGCGACGACGATGTCCATCGCTTCGATGAGTTCGCCGAGATCCATCCCGCTCGGGTCGATGTCGTTGCGGGTAGCGACCTCATCGAGCACGTTCTGGGGAACCCGATCGAGGAAGAGCCTGAGGATGTCCCCGAGACCGCCCGAGTAGAGCCAGAAGAAGGTGCCGCCCATGACGACCATGAACAGCCCGACGATGCGGAACACCTTCGAGGTGAGACTGTTGAAGATGAAGGCGATGTCGTAGGCGTAGCCCCCGATGTCGTCCTCGTCCGTCTCCTCCTCAGTGAACGGGTCGAGCATGCCGGCCGCGGTACTCGCGAAGAGGCTCTCGTCCTCGCCGGTGTCACCGCCTGCGGCGCTCGCGGTAGCGCTCGCGGCCGCGCCGTCACCGCCATCGTCGGCCGTCTCGATCGAATCGAACCTGTCGAGGATGGCTTGTGCCTTTTCCCGATCGTCGTCGTACATCGCCTGCCGGGAGTACTCGAGCGCCTGGTCCTCGCTCATACTGTGGAAGACTTGCACCGACACGTCGTCGATGTCCTCGACCGCGAGCGTCTCGAAGTCGACGTCCTCGTGGGTGTCGGCCCGCCGAATGTCGTCCGCTCGCGGGTAGACCGGTTGCTGGAGCACGTGGATCGTGTAGCCAAGCAGGACTACGAACCCGACGGCGGCGCTGACCAGGAGACCGACCGCGATCTCACCGGCGAGACCGTGCGTGTTCGCCATCGCCTCGAGTCCGAGGGTCCCGCTGGGGCGCAGCCACGACGGGAACGTCGGGTAGACGGACTCGCGGAGGTAGCCGAAGCCGCCCTGGTTGACGGCGGCGGAAATCGCGGCCGCGACGACGGCGAGCACGCCGCCGAACTGGAGGAGACGCCGCTTGACGTGGTCGGTTCCCGTCCCCTCGGATTTCGCCGCGCCGCGCCGGCGAACGTTGGTGACGACCTTCGCCAGGCCGAGGCTGAAGACGTAGAGGATAACCATCGGCATGGCCCACATGACCTGCGTGAACGGATCCGGCGGCGAGAACAGGGCCCCGAAGATGACGATCCCGACGACGGCGTGTCGCCACTTGTCCCGGAACGTCTCGTAGGGAATGATCTCGGTGTAGGACAGCACGCCCATCAACAGCGGGAGCTGGGCGGCAAGTCCGAACGAGAGCGTCAGCAGCGCCATGAACTCGGTGAACTCGGTGATCCCGTAACTGGGTTTGACGCCGGCACTGACGGCGTTCCCCGCGAGGAAGCCGAACGCATACGGGAAGAAGATGGTGTAGGCGTAGATGACCCCCGCCACGAACAGCGAGAGCGCCATCACGACGAAGCCGGCGATATACCCCTTCGAGATCGGGACGACGCTGTGATAGCCGCGCCGACGGATCGCTTTCCGGGAGAAAAAGAGCAGTGCGGGAATCGCGACGACGGCGCCCGTGATCATCCCGATCTTGGCCTGTAAGAGGATCACCTCGAACGGCGTTCGCGTGATGATGTCAGTCGAGCCGGCGATCTCCTCGTTCATCTGCCCCTTCGCGGTCGCCTCGAGGAAGTCCCAGACGACCACGCGGAGCGCGTAAAAGGAGCTGACAAAGCCGATGAGAAAGACGATAAATACCTTCTGCAGGTGCTCTTGGGCACCCGAGAGGAGCGCGCCGATCGTCTCCCGGCCGCTGTTGATGGCCCGGGCGGTGTCCTCGTCGACGGCAGAACTCATTGGGTTGGGGTAACTGACATCCAGTTATCAACCTTTCGAGTGGGTGTGCGGGTTCGTGGGGCGATCGAGCGGCCTTCTCACTCTCGAGGGGTAGTCGTAAGAAAAAGGCCTATAACCGGTGGCCTATCAGTATTCCGTAGATGTCGGACGAGCCGGCGGACGATCGCGATGCCGAGTCTCCCGAAGAGTCACGGGACGACCCCGATATCGAGGGCCCTGACGAGTCACGGGGCGACCTCGACGAGCGACCGCTAGCTCCGGACGATGCCGCCGAATCCGACCCCGCCTCCGATACCGGATCGTCAGCGACCGACGGTGTGGAGTCGCCGAACCTCGAGACCGACGGCGAAGGCGTCGTCGGCGATCCGCACACCCCCGAGCAGCCGTACCCCGATCCTGACGACGATATCGGCGGACTCTCGACGCCGCCGGACGACGAGGAGATGCCCCTGGCCGATCACATCGAGGAGATGGTGCTCCGGCTGGCGGTCGTCTTGCTGTTCGGAGCCGGCGGGACGGCGATCGGGCTGCTGTGGGCCTCCGACGCGATCGAATTCATCTGGTTCAACGTCTTCCCCTACGACGCCGGCGAGGTCCCGCCACCTCACGTTTACAACCCGCTCGAGCTGTGGTTGACCCGGATCAAGATCTCGTCGCTGCTCGGGATCATGATCGCGCTGCCGGCGTTCGTCTACGAGTGTTACCTGTTCATGCGGCCGGGGCTGTATCCGAACGAGCGCAAGTACTACCTCGCGGCGGTGCCGACGAGCGTCGTTCTCGGCGCGATCGGGATGTTGTTTTCCTACGTGCTCGTGTTGCCGATCCTCTTTCGGTACTTCACCTACTACGCGGAGGGAAGCGCCGAGATCGCGTACGCGCTGGGCGACACGTTCAACCTGATCATCACGCTCATGGGCTTTCTCGCGATCGTGTTCCAGATTCCGCTCTTCATCATGCTGGCGATCATGATGGGCGTGACGACCCGCCGCTGGCTGGCCCAGAAGCGGCTGTACTTCTGGGCGGGCTTCGCGGGGCTCTCGTTCATGTTCACGCTCGATCCGACCGGGATGGCTCCCATCCTGGTCGCTGTCACGATGATCCTGCTGTTCGAAGGGACGCTGTTCGTCCTGAAGTGGGTCGGACGCGAGTAGTCCGACGCGGCCCCGTTTCGAGCCGGTGTCGGGTCGGTCGTGTTCCTCTCGGCTGTCGCTTCGCGTGATCGACCGGGCGATCGTCCGAGATTTCTGACTGGTGTGATAGTTCGTCGCTCGCTGTGCGACGACCCGATCTTGCTACTTAGTACCGCGGGATACATTCGTGGACATATGTCCGCTCGATTCGGCGGAATAGCCGCCGTTTAATCCCCTTATATTCTCCCTATCCGTTCGCATATTGTGGACTCTCTTCGATTCGGCGTGGAAAATACTCGGTTTGTAAACGATCACCGTTTAGTAGTTGCATATGTTTTCTTGAGGCGTGAAACTCTGAATGATATCGAGCAAATCTCTCTCCGATAGGTGTGATTGTAAATCACACATTCCCGTCCGCGTCGCGTCTCGGAGGTGTGAGCCGTGACCGATCTGGTGCCGACCACGTGTATGCGATGTGCGGTCGGCTGCGGGCACGTCCAGCAGGCTCCCGACCGCGGCTACGGCCTCGGGACCGTCCGCGGCGATCCGAGTCATCCGGTCAACCGGGGACTGGCCTGCCAGCGCGGCGTCAGCGAGACCGCCGATCCGGGCGGCGAGTGGCTCACCAGGCCGCTCGTACGCAAAGACGGCGAGCTCGTGGCGACCACCATCGAATCGGCCCTCGAGCGCGCGGCGGAAGGCCTCGGTACCGCGCTGGAAGACGGCGGGAGCGACAGCGTCGCGGTCCTGGGGAGCGGGCAGCAGACCAACGAGGCCGCCTATGCCCTGGGCAAGCTCGCCCGCGGCGGCTTCGGGACCCGCTACTACGACGCCAACACGACGCTGTGTATGGCCTCGGCCGTCACCGCCTACTACGACGCGTTCGGCAGTGACGCGCCGCCGCCGACCTACGACGACATCCCCGAGGCCGAGACGCACGTCGTCTGGGGCGCGAATCCGTCGGCCGCCCACCCGGTCATGTTTCGCTGGATCCGCCAGTCCGCCGACGAGGACGACTCCGAACTCATCGTAGTTGACCCCGTTCACAGCGAGACCGTCGAGGTCGCCGACCACCACGTCCCGCTCGAGCCAGGTGCCGATCTCGCGCTTGCTCGAGCCGTTCTCGCTCGCGTCGTCGAGACGGACCGGATCGACGAGGCGTTCGTCGAGGAGGCGACGGTCGGCTTCGACGAACTCCGCGCGGAGCTTCCCGATGCAGCCGAGGCCGCCGAGATGGCGGGTGTCTCGATGGCCGACGTCGACCGCCTCGCAGCGGCGCTCGAGGATCCCGCACTACTCTACTGGGGGATGGGCATCAACCAGAGCGTCAACGGGACCGCGGCCGCGGGCGCGCTGATCGATTGCTGTCTCGCGACCGGCAACCTCCGGCCGGGGTCGGGACCGTTCTCGCTGACCGGACAGGCCAACTCGATGGGGACCCGCGTCTGCTCCTCGAAGGGGTCGTGGCCCGGTCACCGCCCGTTCGCGGATCCGGACCACCGCAGGGCGGTCGCCGAGACATGGGGCGTGCCGGTCTCGCGATTTCCCGACGACACGGGGCCGGGACCGGTCGGCATCGTCGACGCGCTCGGCGACGACGTCGACGCCGTCTACGCGGTCGCGACCAACCCCGTCGCGGGCATGCCCGATGCGACGCGCGTCCGCGAGAAACTCGAGGACGCGTTCCTCGTCGTGCAGGACGCCTTCCGGAGCGAAACGGTCGAGTACGCCGACGTCGTCCTGCCCGCGGCGACGTGGGGCGAGTCCGAGGGGACGACGACCAACATGGAGCGGACCGTCTCCCGGGTTCGGGCCGCAACGGAGACTCCCTCGGGCGTCCGGACGGACCTCGAGTTGATCGGCGACCTCGCCGATCGTATCGTCCCCGATCTGTTCGATCGGACGCAGGAGCCCGAAGCGGTCTTCGACGAGTTCGCGGCGCTGACAGCCGACACCCCCGCCGATCTCTCCGGGATCAGCTACGAGCGCCTCGAGGCCGAACGCGCGGTTCGCTGGCCGGCACCGGCACCGGACGCGTCGGCGGGCTACCGATACTACGAGGCCGGGGATCGCGGCGACGAGCAGACGGGTGACAACGATGACGAGCAGACGACGAACGATACCGGCGAGCGAACGGCCGACGACGGAGATGCGATCGACGGCGAGACTGATTCCGGCGGCCCGACCGACGAATCGTGGTCGTTCTACACCCAGTCAGGCCGCGCGCGGTTCTCGACGGGCGAGGCCCGGCCGCTTCCCGAGCCGACCGACGAGTCCTATCCGTTCACGCTGACCACTGCACGCCGCCCGGACGCGTACAATACCGGGGTCCGGACCCGCGAGGACGAACCGCCGACGGCGCGGGTCAGCCCGGCGACGGCCGCCGCGATCGCGGACGAGCTCGAGGCCCCCGCTGACGGCCACATGAGCGACGAGGCCGACGAGGGAGACGAGGACCGGCAGTACGGCCGCGTGGTCTCTCGACGGGCATCGGTCACCGTCAGCGTGGAGACCGACGAGGCGATCCCCGACGGGGTCGTCTGGCTGCCGATTCACCACCCCGACGTGAACGACCTCACCCTGCCCGACGTCGACCCGCGCTCGAACGAGCCGAACTTCAAGCAGTGTGCCGTCCGCCTCGAGGCGCCGCGGGAGCGCGACGTCAGGGCGGTCGCGGAAGCGAGTGCCTGAGGACGTATGACCGCGAAATCGACATCTGGTCCCGCGAGCGACGGCACACCCCCAATCCGGGGGAGTCCGCGACGGGGTGTGGCGTCCGCGACGCTCGGCTTCTTCGTCGGATTCGCCGGCGTGGTGCTCTACGGCCCCGTCGCGACCGAACTCGAGGGGGCGATGGGCCTCTCTGGGCTCACGCTCGGACTGCTGGTCGCAGCGCCGCAGTTGACCGGGTCGCTCCTTCGCATTCCCTTCGGCGCGTGGGTCGAGGACGTCGGGGCGGCGAAGCCGTTCCTGGTTTTGCTCGGCGGTGCCGTCGTGGGGATGGCCGGCCTGTCGACGATTCTCGTAACCCTCGGGACCGACGGTCTGACGATGGCCCACTACCCGCTCGTCTTCCTGTTCGGCGCGCTTTCGGGCTGTGGAATCGCGACGTTCTCCGTCGGGGCGGCCCAGACGTCGTACTGGTCACCGGAGGACCGACAGGGAACGATGCTCGCTGTGTACGCGGGCCTGGGCAACAGCTCGCCGGGAATCTTCACCCTCCTCGTCCCCGTCGCGCTCGCCGCGCTCGGCCTGACGGGTGCCTACCTCGCGTGGTTCGGCTTTCTCGTCTGCGGGACGTTCGTCTACGGCGTCATCGCCGTCGATCCCCCGTTCTTCCAGCTCCGGAAGCAGGGACTCCAGACCGAGACAGCGAAGCAACGGGCCGAAACGCGGGGCCAGGAGCTGTTCCCGAGCGGGGACGCGATGGCGTCGATCCGCGAGGCGGCCGGCATCCCGCGAACGTGGGTGCTCGTCGCGCTCTTTTTCGCGTCGTTCGGCGGCTTCCTCGCGTTGACGACCTGGTTTCCGTCCTACTGGACGGCCGTCCACGATCTCGACCTGCAGGCGTCGGGTGCCCTCACCGCGATCGCCTTCACGCTACTCGCGGCGCTCATTCGCGTTCCGGGGGGCATCATCAGTGACCGAATCGGCGGCGAACGGACCGCGATCGCGAGTTTCGCTGTCGTCGCCGTCGCTGCGGCCGTTCTGATGGCGGCTCGGACCGTCCCGATCGCGGTCGCCGCGACGGTCCTGCTCGGTATCGGGATCGGCATCGCCAACGCGGCTGTGTTCGGGCTCGTCCCGAAGTACGTGCCGGAGGCCGTCGGCGGCGCGTCGGGGCTGGTCGGCGGCCTCGGCGCGTTCGGCGGCTTCGTCATCCCGCCGATTCTCGGGCTCTTCGTCGATCTGCAGGGGCCCGCCGGCTACGCGAACGGTTTCGTCGTTTTCCTCGTCCTCGCGATCGCCTCGATTGGGCTCTCGGGCGGGCTGTACCGCGCTCGAGTGGTGCCGACGCCGGACGGCCCGGTTCCGTCCGACGATTGAACCTGTCCGGTTTTTGACCCACTTTCTGCCCGATTGTCGAGTTTGGGGCCAGCCACACACCCGGTCGTGATGCCGTCCCGGCCGTGTCACCCGCCGCGCGTCGGCTTCGTGCCCCGGGACCGAAGACGAAATTCGCGATTGCTCGCGAGACGGGATAGAGTCGCGCCGGCCGTCTTTGAAATCACCCATTCTCTCCCCCGCTGATCCGTGATATACATCCTAATACTGACCATATCTCATTGGATATCCCACGTCCGGCTCCGAATACGGGTCAAAATAAGTTGTTTGTAAACGATCACTGTTATATGCTTTAGGAACATGACGCCAAAACGTGAATTACGACATGTTTGGCGAGGAACTCTGCGAATTCGAGTCCGATCGTTCGGTCGGGGTGGTCCGCGATGGCGCATAAGAAAGAAGAACTCAAGGAGGGCTGTTACGGCGATGAGGTCCGTGAACACATCCTCGAGTTCGCCGAAAACGGCGGCTACGAAGCGATTCCGGAGGACGAACGCGAGACGTGGTTCACCCGGTTCAAGTTCTGGGGACTGTTCCACCAGCGCTCCGGGCAGGAGTCGTACTTCATGATGCGACTGACCAACGCCAGCGGCATTCTCGAGCCCGACCAGCTGCGAACGATCGGCGAGGTCGCCCGCGAGTACGCGACGGGTCCCGTCGAGAACCCCGAGTTCGGCAACGGCTGGATTGATCTGACGACCCGCCAGTCCGTCCAGTTGCACTGGCTCAAACTCGAGGACGTGCCCGAGATCTGGGAGCAACTCGAGTCGGCCGGCGTTCACTCCCGATCCGCGGGCGGTGACACGATGCGCAACATCTCCGGCTGTCCGCTCCACGGGAAGGCCGAAGAGTTCGTCGAGGCCGGCCCCCTACTCGAGCGCTTCGAGGAGGAGCTTCGCACGGACGACGCGCTCGCGAACATGCCCCGGAAGTTCAACATCAGCGCGTCGGGTTGTACGGTCGGCTGTGCGCAGGACTCGATCAACGATATCGGGTTCGAGCCGGCGACGAAGGAGGTAGACGGCGAGGAAGCCCGCGGGTTCAACGTCCGCGTCGGCGGCGGGCTCGGCGGTCGTCAGCCCCGCGCCGCGACGCCGCTCGATATCTTCGTCCGGCCCGAGAACGCCTACGAGGTGGGCCGCGGTTTCGTCGAGCTCTACCACGACTACGGCAACCGCCAGAACCGTTCGAAGAACCGCGCGCGGTTCTTCGCCGAGGACTGGGGCATGGAGAAGATCCGCGAGACGCTTCAGGAGGAGTACGTCGAGTTCGAAATGCACACGGCGGGCGAGGACTTCCGCGAGGAGTACACCTACAACGCCGGCCGTCCCGTCGAGGACGGCCAGCACGATCACGTCGGCGTCGGCGACCAGAAGGATGGCCGGAATTACGTCGGTTTGAGCGTTCCCGTCGGCCGCCTGCCCGCCGAGGACGCCATCGAACTGGCCGACTACGCCGACGAGTACGGCTCCGGCGAGGTCCGCCTGACCCGCCGCCAGAACCCCGTCATCGTCGATGTCGCCGACGAGGATCTCGAGGCCCTGCTCGCCGAACCGCTGCTCGAGGCGTACCCTGCCGAGCCGAGCCCCTTCGAGCGCGGTGCGATGGCCTGTACGGGAACCGAGTTCTGTTCGATCGCGCTGACCGAGACGAAGGGCCGGATGGCTCGCATGCTGCGCTGGTTCAACAAGAACGTCGACCTACCCAACGATGTCGGCAAAATCAAGATGCACTACTCCGGCTGTACCGCTGACTGCGGGCAGGCGATGACCGCGGACATCGGTCTGCAGGGGATGCGCGCCCGCAAAGACGGTGAGATGGTCGAGGCCTTCGATATCGGCGTCGGCGGCGGCGTCGGCGAGGAGCCCTCGTTCATCGACTGGGTGCAACAGCGCGTGCCGGCCGACGAGGCCCCCGGCGCGATCCGGAACCTGTTGCAGGCCTACGCGGCCCACCGTTCGGACGGACAGACGTTCCGGCAGTGGGTCGAGGCGACGGCCGAGGAACAGCTCGTCGAGTTCTGCGAGCCCGAGGAGACCGACTTCGAGGCACCGTACATGGCCGACGCCAAGCAGTCGTGGTACCCCTTCGCGGAGAGCGAGTCCGCGGCGGCCGCTGTCGGCGAGGAGTCCGCGGCTCCCTCGGACGACTGAGACGGCACCGATTCTGTGTTCTTTCGGCGGTATCAAACCGATTTCTCAGGCGTGTATTTATCAACTTCCGGACCGTATAGTCGACCATGCCCGAAGACGTACTCTTCAAATCCGAGAGCGACCAGAGTCGAGCGGATATCGCGTCCCTTCTCCGACGCGTCGCGGACAACCTCGAGGACGGCGAGGCGATCACGCTCAAAGCGGGATCCGAATCCGTGACGCTCGAGCCGCCAGCCCGTCCCACCTTCGAGGTCAAAGCCGAACGCGAGGGACCGGCCGACGCGCCCGGCGAACTGAGCGTCGAATTCGAACTCGAGTGGGACGAAGCCGGCGAAGGAGACGGGGACGGGAACGGCGGTGGACCGCTCGAAATCGAATAATCCAGCCGTTCTACTGCTTGCGTGGTGCGGGTGGTGATCGCCCGCAGTCGGCTCACTGACGACGCGATTAGCGGTGCTCTCGCGTTCGTTCGTACGCGTAATCGAGGGCGTCCTCGAGCGAGCCGGGGCCGTCGTAGCTGGCCGAGAAGAGATCCATGAAGTCTCGAGCGATCCGGTTACACCGTTCGAACGTCAGGACGGTTCTGACTCGCATCGTTTCGGAGAGATCGAGCCCCGGGTAGCTCGTCGCCGTCAGCGAGTAGCCGGGATGATCTTCACCGTCGAGCGAGGCGGGCGCGACCTTGAGCCGCAAATCACCCGATTCGTGGAGATACGTCCGATACTGCATTTCCCGGTCCATGTCGGCCGGGGTATAGGTCCGACACTCTTCGGCGTTCCACTCGAGCGGCACGTCGGCTTCCATCGATCACTGATACTAACCCGAGCGCTACGTTCGTATCGCAACAAGCAATATTATCGGACGGAAGTCCATGACCTGGAATATCGATTAGTTCTATGGGGTGTTATTGATTATATATTGGGTGAACGTCCATCTCTCCCACGCACTAGCCGAACGATCGACGAATCTGTCCTCGTCCCGGCAGCCGGTTTCGCTCTCACGTCCGGTGATCGGCTGGGATGGTGCAGTCCGTCGTTGTCGGTCGTCGCTCGCGGATTCGATATCAGGCACCCTATGAGTGACTGGCACGCACTACTGCGTTGGCCGGGAGCGCGGCTCGAGCAGATGCGAGAGCTGCGCGACTCGGGGAAGGGCAGGCGGTTCACCGATACTCGCCGTGAGCGAACGCAGTGAGCGAGCGGGTCGACGACTGATGTGAGTGAAACGAACGGAAGGAGGAGTGCTTTTCATCGAAGCTAAGCGGGATCGAAGATCCCGCGAGGTCCGAGAGAGCGCTTTGCGCTCTCTCGAGATTTTGCCGAGTGCGGTCGCGAAGCGACCGCACGCAGAGCAAAAGTTCGTTGTTAGTCGTCGCTCGAGGGGCCTGCCTCGGTGACTAACGCTTCGTCTTCGGCCTCGGGACTCACGCTCCCCGTCCGATAGCCGTGGAGATCGAGCGTGACGTGATCGAAGCCGAGCGTCGACAGCGCTTTGCGGACCGTCTCGACGAACTCGCGTTCCAGGGCGCGCTCGAGTTCGTCGGGTGCGACCTCGATGCGGGCGAGGCCGTCGTGGTCGCGGACGCGGAACTGGTCGAACCCCCACTGGCGGAGCAGCGCCTCGGCCTGCTCGATCCGTGCGAGTCGGTCGTCGGTGACGTCGAGGCCGGTCGGAATCCGCGAGGAGAGACAGGCCATCGAGGGTTTGTCGGCGACCGACAGATCGTAGCGGTCGGCGATCTCGCGGACCTCGTCCTTCGCGATGTCGTGGGCCAACAGCGGTGAATGCACGTCGAGTTCCTCCACCGCCTGCAGTCCGGGTCGGTGGCCCGCGCCCGGATCGTCCGCGTTCGTGCCGTCACAGACCGTTCCGACCTCGAGGTCGCGGGCGGTCTCGAGCATCTCGCCGAGTCGCATCGTCCGACAGTGATAGCAGCGGTCGTCGTCGTTCGCGACGAACGCGTCGCTCTCGAGTTCGGAGAAGGAGACGATTTCGTGGCGGATGCCGATCTCGCGTGCGACCCGTTTGGCGTCCTCGAGTTCGGCCGCAGGAAGCGTCTCGCTCTTCGCGGTGCAGGCGACGGCGTCCTCGCCGAGCGCGTCGTGGGCGAGCGCGGCCACCACGCTCGAGTCGACTCCGCCTGAGAAGGCCACGAGAACCCCGTTTCGGCCTGCGAGGTCGGTGCGGGCGGCCTCGAGTTTCGCCTCGACCGAAGTCATTGCCCGTCGTTCGGACCGAACGGGCAAAAGCGCGTTGTCGTCAGGTCGCGGATATCGCTTCCGTCGGACGCCGGCGGTCGCGAGGACGAGCCGTTTCGGGTGCGTCGCGCGGCCCGTTGCAGTCATCAGCGCGCCGGACGGTTAAGGTCGTGTCCGTGGTACCACGACTATCGAGACCACTATGGCTGTCTCCGACCACCTGCAACGGTTGCGCTCACTCGCCGAGACGGAAGGGCACACCAGCGACATCGACGAGCACTCGCGCGAAGAACACGTCGCCGACGCGGTGGCCCGCGGGATCCAGGGCGGGTTCGTTGCGACGCTGATCATGACCGCCTTTCGCCTCCCGCTCTTGCGATCGCTGCCGCCGTCGGCGAACTTCTGGTCGCAGTACGTCGCCGGCGGCGATCCCGATGATCACACGATCCCCGGCCTCGCCCTGCACCTCCTCTACGGCGTCAGCTCCGGCGCCGTCTTCGGCGTGCTGTTCTCCCTGTACGACGCCGGCCGATCGATCGAGCCCGAACAGCGCGGACTCGTCTGGGGCTCGGTCTACGGCATGGCCCTGTCGGCCTTCGGTACACAGGTCGTGTTACAGGAACTGCTCGATATCCGTCTCGAGGCCGACGAACTCGCGCTCTTTCACGCCGGCCACCTCGTTTATGGCCTTTCGCTCGGGGCCTGGGTCGGCTCCCGAACCGAGGGCGTAGAGGATCCGGAACGGGAGTACGAGTACGATAACGGCAACTAACCGTCGGTCCCGCTCAGCTTGTCGACGTCTTCCTCGAATCGACTCGCGTACTCGAGGCGCAGGTCTCGGGCGTCGGCCCGGGTCACGTACTGGCGGCCGTCGATCCGCGTCGAGATCGGATGATAGTCGCCGACAGAGAACCCCATCCGCTCGAGATAGTTCGCGACGGCCGGCGACTCGATGCCGTCGCGGATCGCTGACTCGGTGAGTTCACTGACGGTTTCGAACGCGGGGAGGGTGATTCCATCGCCCGTGATGTGGCCGGGTCGAGCGGTCGGACCGCCGTACCGGTACCCGATTCCGTCGTCGCTCGTCCAGCCGTCGCCATCGTCGCTCGTCCAGTTACCAGCCGCTCCCTCGTTCACTCCGTCGATTCGAACGGTGGTGCGGTGGAGCCGGTCCAGCATCGTCTCGAGGTCGTCGACCAGCCGAAGTAACTGACTCGGCAGGGCGGCGTCGGGCGAGCGCCATTCGATCGTGGACATCGACTCGTGCAGTCGCACGGGCGTCCAGCCTACGTCGTCGGGCGAGACGGACTCCTCGACCGTCGCCGCGTCGACACCCGCCGAGACGGCCGCGTCTCTGAACCCCTCGTAGCGGCGCTCGAGCCACCGATACCACTCTCCGACGGTCTCGACGTAGCGCCAGCGCCGGCCGCGTTTCGGGAACGCCTCGCCGTTCTCCGTTCGGTGGCAGCGGGAACGGGCCCCGTTGGCAATCCGGTCGCCTCGAACGTACGGCGACGAGTTGACCAGCGCGAGCGCCGGATCGAGGGCGAGGAGGGTGTTAAGCTGGTCGGTGACGTTTCGCTGCTCGATGTGGATCCCCGCGCCGGCACAGTATTTCGCGCAGTCGACGCGTTCGCCGATCACTGCCGTCCGGATACGCTCTTGCCCATCTGTACGCCGATCGGTCACGTCGCCGTTGATCGGCGTGGCGAAGGGGACGAGGCGCTTGTCCAGCGTCGACGCCCGCGAGAGGACTCCCTCGAGTTCCTTCGCGAGCGCCGTCCGGAGTTCCGAGATCGACTCGCAGGACGGCGTTTTCACCGCGAGTAGCGGCTCGACGGACGCTCGTTCGGTCCGCGTCGATACGTCCGCGAGCGGCCCCGGTTCGGTGAGATCGCCGTCGCTATCGACGACCCAGTACTCGACTTCGATACTCGTTTGCATGCTCGAGGGTCCTTCGCTCTCGTCGGTCGGGTTGCAGTGCGATCCGCGACGACGTCATTCGGCTCGGTCTGCCGGCTGGAAAACCGGTACTCGTCGTCGGTGTCGGTCCGATTGGATCGATTCGTGGAAGTGACCGTGCCCTGCAGCCGCCACCCGTATTTCATCGGGCCGTCGCTCCCGCCGGTGTGAGTCCGATTCGACCGGGAGGACCTCGACGACGACAAACAGAAAAGAGATAACGGAGCTGATCGGCGACCTCGCGAACGAGCACTTCGAGGAGGCCGATTTCGGCGACTGAATCCGATCAGCTCCTCGGTACGGGGACCCGAGCGCTCACTCCGGATCGAACCCACCGACGAGATACTCGAGCGCGAACAGCGCGATCGCGCCGAGGGCGGCCCAAGCGGCCGTCAGCGCGATCGTTTCGGTGGTCCATGCGTGCGTTTCGGCGATGTTGTGCAGCGGGGCCGGAACCGAGCCGGCGATGAGGCTGACCAGGAAGACGAGGGTCAACTCGCGGTTGCGGGCCAGCGCGATACGCACGACGCGGGCGATGGTAACGAGGCCGACGACGCCGCCAGCGAGGAACAGCACGACGGTCGTTCCCGGATCGATGACGTCGGCGAGCGAGCCATCGCCGAGCAGGTCGCCGATGGCGCGGACGAACGCACTCAGTTCGTCGGAGAGGAAGATGTACTGGCCGAGCAGTATTAGGATGAGCGAACCGGAGATTCCCGGCAGGATCATCGCGCTGACGGCGATCGCGCCGGCGACGAGGATCACGACCGGACCGCCTCCCGGGAGCGTGACGAGGTCGGCGGCGACCAGTAACGCGAGCCCGGCACCCGCGGCCGCGGTCCCTGCGTGAACGGGCGTCGTGAACGTCAGACTCCGGCCGAGCGTGATCGCCGAGGCGGCGATCAACCCGGTGAAGAAGCCGAACATCGCGACCGGGTTGGACTCCGCGAGTGTCGAGACGAGGTCGGCGATCAGCACCACCGCGGTGGCCATGCCGACGCCCAGCGGGAGCAGGAATCCGAAATCCAGTTCGAGCAGCGCCTCGCGCGCCCGCTCGCGCCGCTCGGGACGGTACCCCCGGAGGATGGCGATGGCTCGGCGAGGCGTAAACGCCGTGACGGCGGCGATCAGCCGGCCGTAGAAGCCCAGCAGGAGCGCGACGGTGCCGCCGGAGACGCCGGGGAGGGCGTCGGCCGTCCCCATGCAGAGCCCGTAGCCGTAGGCCCGAAGCAACTCGAGTCGGTCGACGACGACGTCGGTTCGTTCATACTCCATGTGTTCGTTCCTGGCGTCGCCGGTCGGCGTCGCGGCTGGACAGCGTTCGATGCCACCGTTTCGAGCCCGAGCGACCGAGCCGCCGTTTCGCCTGCATGGTCGATGGGGCGACGCGCGTCCGTATAAAAGTGCGACAACCTCGTCAGCGCGTGCTCCCCGTCCTCGTTTACCGTCTTCCATCCTTGTCTCAGTCCCCCATCCTCGTCTCCGTCCCTGGCCATCGTCGCCGTCCGGCTCGGCGAACCGCGGTTTCAGGCCGGCCGTCCAATCGTGTACAGGAACATCGGCGTCTGTCCCGCGGCGCGGGGGGCGAAGAAGTCCGAGACGATGTCGTCGTAGAACGTCAGCCCGGTCCCGCCGAGATCGCGATGGGCGTACGTCCCCAGATACAGTCGGCCGGCCGTCAGCGACGCCTCGAGCTGTGCCACCCGGTAGCCGCGATCGCCGAGCGCGTCGACGATCTCCTCGAGGTCGGACAGGAAGTAGACGCAGACCGCGGCGTCGGCGGCCAACCGCTGATCCAGCGCGAGGTGGCCCGCCTCGCTGCGAAAGTCGCCGGCCTGCAGCCGCTCGAGTTCGCCTCGAGCCGGATGGTAGCAGTAGCTGCCCGATGCGAGGCCGTCGACGCCGTTGACGATGAGATAGGGATCGACGAAGGAGAGCGGCGGGTCGTCCGCGAGACGGCTGTCCATCGCCACCCCGCGAACGGCCCGGTCGAGCACGGTCGATAGCTTCCGGAAACTGATCGGCTTGCGCTCGTACTCGCGACAGGAGCCGCGGCGACGGATCGTCTCGTGGAGCGGCCGGCTCGAGGCCGTCTCGTGATCGACCGGCTCGAGTGCAACCCGTTCGCCGTCACCGGGTTCGCGGATACCGATCGGTCCCACCGGCCGCCCGGACCGCCAGGAGTCGGCCGCGCCGCCGCTCTCGAGAGTGCCAGCCGACCACGCCTCGTGGATCAGCGGGAACGCCCGCTCGTTCGGCGAGAGCGGTTCGGTGTCGGGATCGATCGGGTCGATGTCAGCCGAACCGGAATTGGCGTCGGAACCGGCGGCGAAATCGGACTCGGAATCGGTGTTTCCCGAACCGATCGGCACGATCTCGAGTGGCGCTTCGCGTTCGGGCTCGAGTCCGAGCAGGTCCGCGACGGGACGATCCGCGAAGCCGGTGACGACCTCGGCGCGGTAGTCGAGCGCATGGGCGACCGCCAGCAGGTTCGCGAGGTGCGTCCCGGAGTCCCAGAACGCGTGGCGAAACGTTCGGTCCCCGTACTTCCAGGCGTTTCGCCACCACGTCGAGGTCGCGACGATCGACAGCGGCGCGTCGGCGACGCCCGCGTGCTCGCTGGCGCTCGCGAGCACGCCGCGGTAGTCCCCCTCGCGGAGCACGTCGAGCGACAGCGTCCGGGGATCGAAGTGGTAGACGCCGGCCTCGAGTTCGCGTCCCGGTTCACCGGTCTCGTCGTCGCCGTCGTCACCCCCGAGCTCGCCGCAGACGACGTACAGGTCGACGTGGTAGAGCGCACCGGTCGTCGCCGCGGCGCGAAAGCGGAGGGTGCGACCGCGCCTCTCGATCCGCTTCGTGATGCCGGCTGCGTAGTAGCACAGGTTCGTGACCGTCTCGAGGTCCGGCTGGCGCGCTCGAGTCGGATCGCCGTCGGGTGTTGGCTCCGCGATTGCCGCGAGCGCGGGTTGTTGGGGCGGGCGAATTCGGTCGGCGAGCGCTTTCGAGGGCAGGTCGATGTACTCCTTGTACGGCCGCGGTTTGTTGTCGAAGTTCAGGCCGCGACCGCCCTCGCGAACGCTTTCGGGCGAGTGTTTCGTCCGCTCGTGGTAGTCGATCGCCCCGGTTGGCATGCGCCGAGCTACCACGCCGGCGCGGAAAAACCCGGGCAGGAACTTTTTCCTCGCTCCGGTTTGTTACACCGCTCGAGAACATGGACCTCGAGTCGATTCCGGGCGTCGGCGAGAAGACCGCCCGAGCGCTGTCCGCGCTCGACGATCCCGAGCGCGCGCTCCGGGCGGGCGACGTGGAAGCGATCGCGACCGCCCCGGGGATCTCCCAGGGGCGGGCCGCCCGCATCGCGCGCGGTGCGATCCGACTCGAGCACGACGATCCCGGCGGGTTCCTCGCGACCGATCGCGCCCGCGAGGTCTATCGAGAGCTCCTCGGCCTGCTCGAGGAGCGCACGGTCACGGACTACGCCGCCCGGCGACTCGAGACGATCTATCCGAGCCCGCGGCGCTCGCGCATCGCGGAGGTCCAGGAGTTCTCCCGCGAGGCGCTCGAATGCGACCCTGACCCCGCGGTGCTCGACGCGCTCGAGGGGGTCCAACCCCTTCGAGAGCCGGGCGACGTGCGGGTCCGCGAGCGCTGTCTGGCGACGACCGACGCCGAGCGCTACAGCGAGGCGCGCGAGGCGATCCCGGAGCTCTCCGTCGAGATCGTCGAGGACGCACAGGGACTGGCCGAACTCGCTCGCGGATACGCGACGGTGATCGCCCTCGACGAGTCCTTCGCCGGCGTCACGCTCGAGGGCGACGTGCAGGTCCGTCCCGACGCCCTCGAGAACCCGGCTGAAGTCGTCCCCGAGCGGCCGCTGGCCTTCTTCGCGCGCAATCGGGACCGCCTGCAGGCGGCCGTCGCGGTCCATCGGGCCGCCGACCTCGAGCCGCCCTGCGATCTCTCGGCCCTCGAGGACGGCCTCTCGCGGCTGGCCGAGGACGGCACGGTCGCGGGCGACGACGAACTTGACCGGCTGACGACGGCGGTCGACGATCTCGATGCGGCGGCGAGCGCGGCCGAGAGCGTCGCAAACGACCACCTTCGGGAGGCGATCCGCGAACAGGACGTGACGATCGAGGGCTCGGACCTGCTCTCGCTGGTCGAACGCGGGGCCGGCGTCGACTCTCTCCTCTCGCGGGAACTTGCGGACGAGTACGCCGCGGCGGTCGAGGCGGCCCGAGACCACCTCGTCGACGCGCTCGATCTCGATCAGGGCGAAGCCGAAATAGCGCGCCGCGCGTTCAGCGACGAACCCACGTTTCCGGTCGAGCGCGACGAGGACGTCATCGGTCGGTTACGCGAGGAGCTGACGGCGGCCAAGGACCGCCGCGCGGGCAAACTGAAGCGCGAGCTCGCGGCCGATCTCGCCGACCAGCGCGACGGTGCCCGTCAGCTCGTCCGGGACGCCCTCGAGCTAGACGTCGAACTCGCGATCGCCCGCTTCGCCGAGGAGTACGAGTGCGTGATGCCCGAATTTGCTGATAGCGAGGCGCTACGCGCCTCGGAAGCGAGTAGCGCGGAACGAAGTTCCGCGGACAGTCGAGCGGCTTCCGAACCGCCGCGAGACGACGGTGAAACCGCGAGCAAAAGCGTTGCCGAGGTCGGCTTCGCGATCGAGGGCGGCCGCTCGCCCCTGCTCGACGAGCCGCTCGAGTCGATCGATCCCGTCGATTACGAGGTCTCGGGCGTGGCGCTCCTCTCGGGGGTCAACAGCGGCGGGAAGACCTCCACGCTGGATCTGGTCGCGAGCGTCGTCGTGCTGGCCCACATGGGGCTCCCCGTTCCCGCCGAGCGCGTTCGCTTGCGGCGGTTCGACGATCTGCACTACCACGCCAAGACCCAGGGGACGCTGGACGCGGGTGCGTTCGAATCCACCGTCCGGGAGTTCGCGGATCTCGCACAGGGCGGCGAGGGCTCGCTCGTGTTAGTCGACGAACTCGAGAGCATCACCGAACCCGGGGCGTCGGCGAAGATCATCGCCGGGATTCTGGAGGCCCTCTCGGCAAACGGCGCGACGGCCGTCTTCGTCTCTCATCTGGCCGGCGAGATCCGCGAGATGGCCGACTACGACGTGACCGTCGACGGCATCGAAGCCGTCGGGCTCGTGGACGGGGCACTCGAGGTCAACCGCTCGCCGGTCAAGGACCATCTGGCACGGTCGACGCCGGAGCTAATCGTCGAGAAACTCGCCGGCGAGGCCCGGGACGACGCGGTCGCGACCAACGGCGGCGCGCCCGCAGACAGCGAGGGCGACCCGGCACCCGTGTTCTACGATCGACTCCTCGAGAAGTTCGAGTAGTCTCCGTCCGTGCTTCCCGGTGGCCGGACTGGTCGCAACCGACACCAGTCGCCGCGTTGCACCGGGGTATGCAAGTATAATATCTACCACTGCCGGCCGACTGTGCTACACTATGCCATACCAGTTCCAGTGTCCCAGGGATGGGTGTTCTTTCGAACTCCGCTGTGACGCCGATCACGAGGCCGCACGACTCGCGCGAGCCCACGCCCGCGTCGCACATCGCGACCGAATTCCCCCGGCGGATCTCGATCGCTGGCTCGAGCGAATCGAGGCGGCCTGACGCCGCTCGAGCCGAGAATTCGGCAAACATCTAAGTAGCTTCGACAGCGTGGTGAAAGTGATGGCAGACGACCCCGAAGAGGGGATGTTGTCGTGGGACGAATCCGTGTTCAAGAACGAGCACGTCTTCGAGATCGACTACGTCCCCGAGACGTTCAAGCACCGCGAGGGCCAGACCCAGAGCCTGACGTACGCGCTGCGCCCCGCGGTGCGGGGGTCGCGGCCGCTGAACGTCGTCGTTCGGGGACCGCCCGGGACGGGAAAGACGACGGCGATCCAGAAGCTGTTCGACGAGGTGGGGGCCCAGACGAGCGAGGTCCGCACGATCCGAGTCAACTGTCAGGTCAACGCGACCCGCTACTCGGTGTTCTCCCGACTCTTCGAGGGCACGTTCGACTACGAACCGCCCTCGTCGGGCATCTCCTTCAAGAAGCTGTTCGGCCAGATCGCCGAGAAGCTCGTCGAGGAGGACAAGGTGCTCGTCGTCGCCCTGGACGACATCAACTACCTCTTTTACGAAAACGAGGCCTCCGACGCGCTCTACTCCCTGCTGCGGGCCCACGAGGAGTATCCCGGGGCGAAGATCGGCGTCGTCGTCGTCTCCTCCGACCCCGCCCTGGACGTCATCGACGAACTCGACTCCCGCGTGCAGAGCGTCTTCCGCCCGGAGGACGTCTACTTCCCGGTCTACGACCAGCCCGAGATCGTCGACATCCTCGAGGAGCGTGTCGAACGGGGCTTCAACGACGGCGTCATCGCCCGGGACACCCTCGAGTACGTCGCGGAACTCACCGCCGAGAGCGGCGATCTCCGGGTCGGGATCGATCTGCTGCGACGGGCCGGACTCAACGCCGAGATGCGGGCCAGCCGAACCGTCGAGCGACAGGACGTCGAGAACGCCTACGAGAAGTCGAAGTACATCAATCTCTCGCGCTCGCTGTCGGGACTGACCGACACCGAACGGGCGCTGCTTGAGGTCATCGCCGACCGCGACGGCGACCAGGCCGGCGAGGTCTACGAGGTCTTTCACGAGCGGACCGACCTCGGCTACACGCGCTACTCCGAAATCGTCAACAAACTCGACCAGCTCGGCCTGATCGACGCCGACTACGCGGACGTCGACGGGCGCGGCCGCTCGCGGTCGCTCACGCTCTCCTACGAAAAAGAGGCGGTACTCGACCGGCTCGAGTGATCTCGCCCGGACGCGGACGCCGAAACGACCGCTCGTTTTAGATGCCCCAGAGCAGCGCGATGCCGCCCGTCGTGACCACTGCCAGGAGGAGCTGTAGCGGCCCGCCGCCTCGCAGGAAGTCGGTGAACTTGTAGCCGCCGGGGCCGTAGACCATCAGATTCGTCTGATGCTTCTGCGTTACGGCTCGGACGGCTTCGTCGGAACCCTGATCCCCCGCGAGGCGATCGACCGCGGACTGGATCAGACGCTGTTCCGAAATCGCCGGCGTCGGCGGCTTCTTCGACGAGGCGCCGCCGGACGAGACGCTACCGGTGAGTCCACTACTCTAGTGAGGTGCGACGCTCGATCCTCGAGACCGGATCTCCGGCGCTCTCATTGACTCGATCGATCGAGGACGAGGCCGAGGATCTGACCGCACAGTTGCCAAGAAATCTGAGCCGGCACCGCACCGAGGGCGAGTCAGGTCGCCAATTCTCCGAGGAGTTGCTCGCGGAGACGGACGCGGACGTCGACGTCGGGGATCGAACGCCGGGAGAATACTGACCGCCGCGGTTTCGTTCGTCGGGTTCGCTCGTCGATTTCGCCCGTTTGGTCCGTTCTCAGGCCTGATAGAGCGTCTCGCGATAGTCTTCGGTCGTCTCGATGGCCGACTCGAGCTTGTCTTCCGTATTGCCGTCCGCCTGCTCGCGGGCCTGGCGAAGCGTATTGAGCCGTTCATCGAGGACGGCGTGATCGGGCGCGGTATCGCTCGTCACGTAGTCGGCGAACGCGTCCGTCGTTTCGCGGATGTTCTCGCGGACGTCGTCGCTGTCCGCCGACTTTGCGGCCTCCTCGAGGTCGTCGCGGGCCTGCTGGAGTTGGTCGGTCATGTCCGAATTCAGCACGAGCCGATGCATAACGGTTGGGCGAGCAGTGGCCACGTTCGGCTGCAGTCGGAGCGCTGTTCGGCTGCGGACGGGGTCCCGTTCGAAGTCCGCTCTTTCAGTTCCGAGTCGCTCGAGATCGTCGGCACGAATACTCGAGCGAAGTTCTCACCGCTGCTCTCACAGATGCGAGCGCGTCAAGTGGCT
The DNA here is from genome assembly GCF_002572525.1 of Natrinema sp. CBA1119. Lineage (NCBI taxonomy): Archaea > Methanobacteriati > Methanobacteriota > Halobacteria > Halobacteriales > Natrialbaceae > Natrinema > Natrinema thermophila. The sequence continues at coordinate 1,679,119 of NZ_PDBS01000001.1, forward strand.
CGAGCCCCTGACTCCGATAATGAGTGACGCGCAAGGTCCCCTCCAGCCGGACCGGCCGAACGTCGATCACCCGTTTCGGGTCGACGCTCCCTTCGAGCCCGCGGGTGATCAGCCCGACGCGATCGAGCAGTTAGTCGACGGGTTTCGGTCCGGAATGGACAAACAGACCCTGCTCGGCGTGACCGGGTCCGGGAAAACGAACACCGTCTCGTGGGTCGCCGAAGAGATCCAGAAACCGACGCTGGTGATCGCCCACAACAAGACGCTGGCGGCCCAGCTCTACGAGGAGTTTCGCAATCTCTTCCCGGACAACGCCGTCGAGTACTTCGTCTCCTACTACGACTACTACCAGCCCGAGGCCTACGTCGAGCAGAGCGACACCTACATCGACAAGGACGCCTCGGTCAACGACGAGATCGACCGCCTGCGCCACTCCGCCACGCGGTCGCTGCTGACCCGCGAGGACGTCATCGTTGTCGCGAGTGTCTCCGCGATCTACGGCCTCGGTGACCCGCGCAACTACATCGACATGTCCCTGCGACTCGAGGTCGGCGAGGAGATCGGCCGCGACGAACTCCTCAAACGCCTGGTGGATCTGAACTACGAGCGCAACGACGTCGACTTCACGCAGGGCACGTTCCGGGTGCGGGGCGACACCGTCGAGATCTACCCGATGTACGGCCGGTACGCCGTTCGGGTCGAGCTCTGGGGCGACGAGATCGACCGCATGGTCAAGGTCGACCCGCTCGAGGGGAAAACCCAGGGCGACCAGCAAGCGGTGCTCGTCCACCCCGCGGAGCACTACTCGATTCCCGAGACCACGCTCGAGGACGCGATGGACGAGATCCGCGACGATCTGGATTCGCGCATTTCCTACTTCGAACGCAAAGGCGACATGATCGCCGCCCAGCGCATCGAGGAGCGGACGTCCTTCGACCTCGAGATGATGCAGGAGACGGGCTACTGTTCGGGGATCGAGAACTACTCGGTCTACCTCTCCGATCGGGAGTCCGGCGAAGCGCCGTACACCCTGCTCGACTACTTCCCGGACGACTTCCTGACCGTGGTCGACGAGTCCCACGTCACCCTCCCGCAGATTCGCGGCCAGTTCGCCGGCGACAAGTCCCGGAAGGACTCGCTGGTCGAGAACGGCTTTCGGCTACCGACGGCATACGACAACCGGCCGCTCACCTTCGAGGAGTTCGAGGAGAAAACCGATCAAACGCTCTACGTGAGCGCCACACCGAGCGACTACGAGCGCGAGGAGAGCGAGCAGATCGTCGAACAGATCGTTCGGCCGACCCACCTCGTCGACCCGGCGATCGAGGTTTCCGACGCGACGGGGCAGGTCGACGACCTCATGGACCGCATCGACGAGCGTATCGAGCGCGAGGAGCGCACGCTCGTGACGACGCTGACCAAACGGATGGCCGAGGACCTCACCGAGTACCTCGAGGAGGCGGGCGTCGACGTGGCCTACATGCACGACGAGACTGACACGCTCGAGCGCCACGAGATCATCCGCTCGCTGCGATTGGGTGAGATCGACGTGCTCGTCGGGATCAACCTCCTGCGGGAGGGGCTGGACATCCCCGAGGTCTCGCTAGTGGCCATTCTCGATGCGGACCAGGCGGGGTTCCTTCGGAGCGAGACGACGCTCGTCCAGACGATGGGCCGGGCGGCCCGGAACGTCAACGGCGAGGTCGTCCTCTACGCGGACGAGCCCTCGAACGCCATGGAGTCCGCGATCGAGGAAACCCAGCGCCGCCGCGAGATCCAACAGGAGTACAACGAGGAACACGGCCTCGAGCCCACGACGATCGAAAAGGAGGTCAGCGAAACCAACCTGCCCGGCAGCAAGACCGACACCAGCGAGGTCTCCGGCCGGGAGATCGAGAGCGAAGACGACGCGGCGCGGTACGTCGACGAACTCGAGGAGCGGATGCAGGACGCGGCGGGGAATCTCGAGTTCGAGCTAGCGGCCGATATTCGCGATCGGATTCGGGAGGTCCGGGAGGAGTTCGAACTCGAGGGCAGCGACGAGGGGATCGCGCCGCCGACCGAGGAGTTCTAGCTGGATTCCGTCTGCGCCAATCAGAGCGCCGAACTGTGGATATTCACTGTGATCGTCCAGCTGCCGGTGTTCGCCGACAAAACAATTTTCATAGTATTATTATTTGGGTAAAATTTACATCCCAGAAAAATAATATGTATTTGAAGTCGGTCACAACGACTTCAGACAAGACGGTGTTCAGGAAGATGGACGAGCAATCGAAACCAGACGGAACGGAACAAAGCGCTAACCAACAGTCGTCATCGCGAAACGAGCACGGAACGACGTCAAGACGCGGGCTTCTCCGGAAAAGTGGTGCGGGAGCGGTTGCCCTCACCGGGTTTGCCGCGGCGACGACTTCGGCTGAAGCACAGACACACGGATACTCAGTTGGTAATGCAGAGTATGGCGGCAGTTGGGACTCAATTCACGTGTCCATCGTGGACATGTGCAATTCGAGTGCCAAGTCCCGTGAGTGTCGAGACGGCGTGTACACTGGTCTGAAGCAGTTGTACAATAGATTCGACTGGTTCAAAGGATTCTGGATCGAGTACAACGAGACTGACGTCACCTACACTGGGCCGAACGATTCGAGCGCCATTGGTGATCGGCTCTCCGACGAGGGCTTTGATGAAGATATTCACTACCACGTGATCAACAACTCGTTCGACGGATCGACCCACAACAGAGGAGGGAACGCTTGGAACAGCGATCGCCGTGAAATATCGGCTGTCTCGTACGAATCGACGTTTTGGCACGCCCCGAATATGATCAATCGAGGGTTACATCAGTTTATCCATATGTATATCGGCGGTAACGAGGCCCAGAGTCGCGCCGATGGTGACCTGAACGACTACGAGGCACAACACGCGCTGGGAACGAGCATTCGGGGCGTTCGATCGGTGATGGCTGACCGAAACGCGTACTCTGATTTAGCACAATGTGGGAATTGTTCGGGAAGTAGCTCAGGGAGCGCACCGCAAGGGCGAAACGATATCTACTTCTCGAACTGTGCGGAGTTCGCCTTCCGAGAGTCTGCGTACGCAGAAAGATAACCTATTTGAAATTTCGACTCCCACCAGACATTTCCACTATTTGGCTCTGGTGAATCGATAGACAGCGTCGAGTTGATCCGTTACAACTAGGGAGTTGAAGCGGGAAACGGCGGATGCTTCATGTCCAAAATTCCCCGCTTCACTGGGAGGGTAGTAACGTTGGCTAAAAGTATAGAAGATGGAAGCGAACCAAGAAACGACATCAACTGCTAGCAATGAAGGAAAAAGCACGGAACCTTTCAAAAGAAGCTAGATATCTCCGCCAATCTGGTAATCTCACTGAAGCAGCCGGCAGGTGGACTCCACGGAGCGTCTACCGCCTATGAGGTAGCCGCTACAAAGTACTCGAGTGCTGCGGTCGTTGCCAGCGATGCTGTCGCCGCCGGCGGGTATGCCGTGTAGGCCGAGACGACCGGCTCCGCAGCCGGCGAGGCCAGCCAACGAGCGTACGTTCAGTCCGTTCCGGTCACCGAACCACTGTGGCAGGAAGAGGTCGACGGCCTCGAGATCACGCTCCCAAGTGGGGCTGTCTACGAACACGAGATCCACGATGGGCACGAGCGCAAGCACGGGTGGGAGCAGATCAAAGAACTCCCGGGAATCAATCAACACGAGGATGTCCGTGAGATCGTTCGTGCGCCGAACGCGATCGAGGAAGACGGTCGCTATGACCTGATTATCGGCGATAACCCGGGTGGAGACGGGCAAATCATTCTGCGCGTGCTCGAGGGGATGATCATCAGTGCGTCGGCTTACGACACTGTCGAAGATCCACTCGGCCGCGAGGTGTACATTGACAAGGACGAAGAACATGCGATTCGAGAGGGAAAAGAGATAACCTACGAGGAATTAGTCAATGCAAGTGAGAACGCTGACGGAATTTGGGAAGGATCGGAACTAGACTTCTATGTAAAACAGATGGATGATGGAACGTGGTGGATAATCAAGGTATATACACTAGGCGGGGTAATATATGAGGTGAGTACCGTAATATATGCAGAGACGCGATCGGATGTGGATGAATATCTAGAAAATGATATCAACGATATACTGCGCAAAATATACTAGTTAACAATATAATGTCGTTTGAGAGTTACAGGGTGTACAGAGAACAAGCAAGTGAGCATCGAGCGAATGGAGCGTTCGCCCAGGCGGGACACTATTATACTGCTGCTGCTCACGAGGCCCTCGGGCACGCAAATTATGCGAGCGAGTCGCTAGATCACGGACAGGTAAATACTGCACGCGGACTGCGATCGATGCTTGCTGCGGCACTATGTTACCGGCTTGCAGAGACGATCAAACGGTGCCGTATGCGGTGTTCGCAGGGAATCCTCCTTGCAGAAGAAATTCGCGACTACACTGCGGCGTACGAACCCCAGCAGGGGATCATGTGGGAATATATTGGTGACTTCCGAGTGATTGCAGACCGTCAGGACTGGACGGATGCGTATGATATGGCAGCCAGCTATTACGAAGGCTGTGACAACGTGATCGGCTGGATCGCCGAACCCGAATTTGAAATCAATATGTCATTCATGCTGACGGTTTCGGACGCTGTTGAACATGGTATTGATCAGCAAACAAAGAGTGAAATCACTGCGAGATCACTCGAGCGACGTATTGAGTACAAACGGAAACATTTCCAAGAAATCATCTCACAAGTAGTTTCTCAGGAAGAGTGGGCATAAAATCTATCTCTCACCCGGTAGAAGTTCCAGTTACGGAGCGCTCATCGAAAAGCCCGACAAGGTCGAGATAACCGTCAGCGATCAGGCCGGTGCGGAGGCAGAATACGTGATCGACGTTTCGGGGAACAAACCCCGGGTCGTAGAGGCGTCGGTCGCTGTGGGTGCCGGGTTGGTCGCCACCCCGGAACCCGTTTCGAGCGGCACCGGTGGCATCATGATCACTACTGCCCTCGGCGGCGCAGCAGTTTACGGAATCGCCCAAGAGACCGTTCTTAATGATGGGAGCGACGTGACCACAGAGACGTTCAGCTCGAGCGTTAACATCGGTGCCGAGACTGAGGATGCATGGGAGACGCCGGATGACCTCGAGATCGCGCTCCTGAGCGGGGCCATCTATGAGCAGGATGGCTATGACCGCGGCTACGGTTGGGAGTACATTGATAAGACAACTTCGATCACGAAAACCGAAATTGGGAACGTGATTGGGAACGCGGGAGAGTCGAAGATCATCGAAAGGATGGTGAAATAGAATTCGAAACTATTGTGACTGCCCCGGTTACCGAGATTGAAGCTACCCCCATTTTGATACGGAGATTCCACTAATTGTCGTCGATATTTGCTGCGAGGATTCTGTACAAAATTCACAGCACGCCGAATCCGAACTCGGCCATGCCGAAAACCGGCCCCCACAGGAAGTGGAGCGCGACGCCGACGACCACGGCGGGCAGGAAGTTGTAGATAGTCGCGATGATGGCGGCCCTGGCGTCGACGGCCAGCAGCGGGAACAGGGCGTCGCCGTCCTGGGCGATCGCGTTGGCACTCAGCGCGGAGAAGGGCAGGCCGCCCTCGGCGTAGACGCTCGAGAGCAGGATCTGGGGGCCACAGCCGGGGATCAGCCCGACAACCGCGCCGCCGATCGGTGCCAGCACGCCCGCCGCCGCGGCGAGAGTCGCGATGTTCGCCCCGCTGAAGAGGACGAAGTACTCGTAGACGAGGAAGGCCACGAGCACCCAGACGGTGACGAAACTGGTCTCAATCGCCGCGTGCGTGAGCGTGTCGTAGACGGAGCCGAAGGAGTCTCGAGCCCGGGCGATTTCCCCCTCTCCGACGTAGTGGCGGCCGACGGCGTAGAGGTACAGCGACAGGACCGCGCCGACGATGCCGGTGACGGTGAACAGTCCATCGAAGCCGAGGCCGAGCGACAGCGCGACCTCGGGGCCGCCGCGGAGCAGGTAGAGGCTTCCAAAGATGAGCCCCGAGATGGCGGCTCCCCACCATAGGACGTGCGCGAGGTGTGAGAGCGGGGTGAGCACTCGAGAGTGTCGATCCGGTCCCGACTCATGGGCGTGGGTGGGGGCCGGGCCGCCGTAATCGTGGGCCGGATTCGGCCCGACGCCGCTGTTGACCACGGTGCCGCCGTCGGCCATCGCTGGCGAGAGTTTCGCGACGGCAGCGTCGACCCGCGAGACGCCCAGTCCGACTTCGTCGACGAGGTAGCCGGTCGCGACGGAGGCCGCGAAGGCGATGGCGTAGGCGTAGAGTGCGGCTTCGGGGGCCAGTGCGAGGATGACGAACGCCGAGTCGCCCGCGGTCGCACCTAGCGTCGCGACGACGGTCCCGAAGCTGACCGTCCCGCGGACGTACAGCGGCATGACGACGATCGCGCCGCCGCAGCCGGGAGTCAGCCCGAGGAGGCCGCCGAACAGCACCTGCAATCGTTCGTTGTCCTCTATCGCGCCGATGACGGCCCCGTCGGTCGCGTACTGGAGCAGACCGAAGGCCAGTACCGTTACCGCGACGAACGCGCTCACCTGAACGTAGCCGTCCCGGAGCGATGCGAGGAGGACCTCGAGCAGTTCGTTCACGGCGTCTCACTTCCGGTTTGGGCGCTCGGTACCCAAAGATTAGACATCTCTAAAAATAGGTTTAGTATAGTAGGATAAAAAGTTGCTGGTGGCTGTTGCCGGTCGTTCGCATACGGTGTCGCCGCTTCGCTCACGTTTGTTTACCCCGTCTTCGGGCCGTCAGCTCAGCCGTACCGGTCGTTTCCCTCGATTTCATTCCCACGAGAGAACGGGAGCGGTCGGTCTCGCTCGTCGTCACGCGGCCCCGCCTAATTCAGCGCGAGGTAACCTCGGCGTTCACGCCGGGGAGACTGTCATTCGTTCTCGTGGTCCTCACGCAGGTGTTTGATCGCGTGGAGTTCGACCACGGGAACTATTTTGGCGACGGTGAGGAAGAACAGACAGACCATGCCGATCGTCCCGAAGATCGACGCGAGTTCGATCAGGCTCGGGATGTAGACGCCCGGGACGGCCGCGTAGATATCGAACGTCGGGTGAAGGAACCCCTCGACGACGAACAGCACCTTCTCGAGGATCGTCGCGGTGAGGACGGCGAGGCCGGAGATGACGGCCCGTCGCTTGGTGAACAGCGTCGGCCGGAGCGTCTGGGCGAAAATGTACGACAGAGTCAGGAAGACCAGCGACATCGAGGTGAGGTAGATGGGGTTGGTCGCTCTGGCCAGCGCTGCGACGGTCAGGTCGACGGGTGCGGCGAATAGCCCGGTGATGTTCTGCTGGAGCTGCAGCCACAGGAAGAGCAGACAGAAGAAGCCGAGCCAGAGGAGCAGTCCGCGGAAGATGTCGTCGGTGAAGATGTGGTCCCAGTCGTAGGCGTAGCGAAACGAGTAGGCGAGGATGATCACGCCGCTGATGGCCGACGTGAGCGCGATGGTGAGAAACTGCGGCCCCTGTACGCCGCCGAACCAGGTCGGCATCGTCGGGATCACCGCGAACAGCCATGGAATGACGCCGCCGTGGAGCAAGAGCGGGGCCATGATGATGATCGCGAGCGCGAGCCACCAGACCATACGCTGGACGATCCGATCTTCCGTCTTGGTGTAACCGATCGTGATGAGCCGATAGATCGGATCGAGCCGGTCGGGAAGCTGGTCGCGCAGTCGGCTGACGTCGTAACGCAGGGTGAGCGAGAGATAGGTCGCCGTCAATACGAAGTAAGCCGTGATGACGGTCACGTCCCACACCAGCGGCGAGTTGTGGATCGTGATGTGGTAGTGACCGACGACGCTCGTGACCATCCGGTCCGGCCGGCCGAGGTGGACGATGATGTAAAAGCCCGCCGCGGACAGCCCGGCGAGAGTCAGCAACTCGGCGAGTCGTGCGACCGGCATGTAGCGATCCATCCCCAGCAGACGGACCGCGGCCGAGAGGATGATCCCGCCGTGGGCGATGCCCACCCACCAGATGAAGGCGCCGATGTAGATTCCCCACGTGACGCCGCCGCCGCTCCCCCAGTCACCGAGCGCGGTGACGGCTAGGCCCTCCTGCAGCTGGTAGGCCCAGCCGACGAGGAAGGCGAGAAGCGCCAGTCCCGCCACGGCGACCATCGCGAAGTACGTTTTCGAGGTCGTTCCGATCGGCCGCAGAATGTCGGCCTCGCTCGGCGTTTTCGTCCCCATCGTGCTATGGAGGACCACACCAGCGCCTCACTTGCGTCCGTGCGGTGCATTTGCAAGGTCTTGGAGCGATCAGTTCCATCCGCTTCGTCGCCGTCGCGCGCTACAACTCGAGCGTGTAGACCACTTCCCGTCGCTGCTCGCCGCCGATTTCAACCTCGTCCTCGTCGGTCGGTTCGAACCCGTGGGTCTCGTAGAACTCCCGGCCGCTCTCGTTCGAGGCGAGGTCGATCGCGCGCATTCGCTCCATGTTGAAGTCCCGAAGATCCTCTCGCAGCCGCTCGTACAGCGCGGTTCCGATCCTCTCGCCCTGGTGGCCCGGGTGGACAGACATCCGAAGGATGTCGCCTTCCTCCGCCGTGACGACGCCGTGGGTGAAGCCGACGAGGTCGCCGTCGGCTTCTGCAACGAGGAAGGCGGTACCGGGTTTCGACAGCGCCGTCTCGAGGGCCTCGTCGCCGTACCACTCATCGATCGTCTCGTCGATCGTCTCATCGTCGAGTTCGTCGTAGGTGTCGTGCCACGTCTCGCGGGCGACGGCCCTGATCTGTTCGCGATCGTCGCGGGTGGCTGGTCTGATCTCCATGCGATGGGATACGACAGCGAGTACCAAAGTGGTATCACCTCACTGTGTTATAGGAGCCGCTGAACGTCACTGTACACCCGATTGCACGACTGCTGTGCGATCGGTGTGTGAACCGTTTCAGTTGTTACTATCGGTGCACTGGCAGGGAACGAACCCGGTCCTCGCGGACGACCGATCCCTCGCTCGAGTCAGTTCCGACCGGAGGAAACCGCCGCCTACAGCTCGAGCGTGTAGACCGCCTCGGGGTAGAACTCGCCGTCGATTTCGACTTCTCCCTCGTCGGTCTGCTCGAAGCCAAGTCCCTCGTAGAAAGCGCGGCTGGCGTCGTTGAACGCGAAGTCGAACGACCGGACCCGCTCGGCCTCCTGGGATTCGATCTCCGCCATCAGCTGCTCGTGGAGTTCGGAGCCGATCCCCTTGCCCTGGTGGTCCGGGTGGACGTACATCCGGAGGATGTCGGCCGTCTCGCCCTGGACGACCGCGTGGGTAAAGCCGACGAGGTCGCCGTCGCGTTCGTCGGACTCCGTCCGACTCCCATCCGCGGACCGTTCCTCCGCGCGCTCGGCGACGAGAACGACCGTCCCGGGAGCCTCGAGCGGCATCGAGTCGTCGGTGTACCAGTCGTCGACGGTCCGATCGATCATGTCGGCCTCGAGTTCGTCGTAGGTGTCGTGCCAGGTGTCGCGGGCGACGGCTGTGATCGCCTCGAAGTCGTCGGACGTCGCGGATCGAACGTTCATACCTCATCATCGAACGTGGGACATAAATAACACGCTGCCACGAGGCGACCGCGCCAACGGAGCCGTGACTCGGTCGTCGCGTAACATACGGGTAGAGCGGAGCCGCTCCCAGCGGGGGTCACTCTCGAACGTCGAACCCTCGATCCCGAAGCAGTTCCGGGACGCGATCACGGTGGTCGCCTTGCAGTTCGATACGACCCTCATCGACCGTTCCGCCCGTCCCGAGCGAACTCTTGAGGTCCGAGGCGGTCGATTCGATTTCCGACTGTGTGAGGTCGAAGCCCTCGATGATCGTCACCGGTTTGTCGTAGCGCCGACTCTCCGTCCGCAGCGACAGTACTTGCTGGGACGTCTCGAGGTCCCCCTGGCTGTCGAGTTCGTCGAGCAGGTCGTCGAGGTCGTCGTTGTCTGCCATATCTTCGCATGGGACGTGTGCGAGGATAGCCCTGTCCTTGCCGTTGCAACGGTCCCAGGCTCGAGAGGTCAGTTCGCCGGACGGTATCGCTTCTCCCGGCTCGACTCCGTCACTCTCCCGTCGTTCGGGCCGTCCGTTGGACCCTCGCTTCCCCGTGAGCGATTAACTCGGATGTTCACACTCCAAATAACATGGGAACAGGCTGAAATCTCCGGCAAGACCGTATTCGGTGAATGCACCGAGACCACCACCGCGAAGACCCGGCCGCCGATGACAGAGCCGGAACTCTGGTCGCGGAGCACGCGAACGAACCGACGACTGTCGCGCTCCTCCGCGCCATCGCTGCGATGGAAGGAGTTCCCGAACACGACCTCGATCCGTTGTACGAAACGATCGACCCGGCCGCGATGGAACAGTTGATGGCCCATTCGGACAGACACGATTGCGACGTGACTGTCGAATTCACGTACGAGGGATACGTCGTCCGCGTCCGTAACGGCGGAGATGTCCGGATAGTGGCCGAAGCGTAGGTGTCCGGCGGGGTGGGACGAACCGGGCAACGGGAGTTCGGCGGACAACAGGGCTCCGGAAACGCACGTCTCGAGCGAAAGACCGCGTGATCGAGCGGCTGTCAGAGTCTCGATCTGATGGTCTCGGCGGTCTTCTCGCCGATCCCCTCGACGCTTCGGAGGTCCTCGAGGCTCGCGTCCCGAACGTTCTCGACGCTGCCGAACCGTCCCAGAAGCCGTTTTCGAGTTTCGGGGCCGACTCCCTGGACGTCGTCGAGCACCGTTTTGACCTCGTCGCGGACGGTCTGGTGGTACTGCACCGCGAAGCGGTGGGCCTCGCCTCGCACGCGCTGGAGGAGGTGCAGGTGCGGCGCGTCGCTCGGCCATGAGAACGTTCGACGGGGCGTGACCACGCGCTCCTCGGCTTTCGCCAGCGCCACCGCGGGCACGTCCCAGCCGACCGTCTCGAGCGCGTCGCGGGCGGCATCGAGTTGCCCCTCGCCGCCGTCGATCAGCAATAGATCGGGGTCGGGCCGGTCGTCGCGGTCCTCGACGGCGCGGCTGGCGCGCCACTCGAGCAGGGTGCGCATGTTGTCGTAGTCGTCGTTCTGGTCGGTGAGCTTCTTCCGCCGGTAGTCCGCCTTCTCGGCGCTGCCGTCGACGAAGGTGACGTCGCTGCCGACCGCCGCTTTCCCCTGGGCGTGGCTCACGTCGAAGCCCTCGATCCGCCGGGCTGAGTCGATCTCGAGGGCGTCAGCGAGCATGCCGCACTCGTCGCGACGACCCACGTTGCGTCTGGCGTTCTTCAGCGCGAGTTCGACGAGTTTCGCCTCTCGGCCCGCGCCTGGGACCCGGACGGCGACCCCTTCGGCCTCGAGCCAGGCCGCGACCTCGTCGTCGCCGTGGCGCTCGGGCAGGAGCAGGGCGTCGGGCAGTTCGCGTTCGGCGTAGTACTGGACGATGAACGCCGCCAGAACGCTCGGAACGCCGTCAGCCCCGCCGTCGGCGTCGACCCCCGCGGAGCCGGGCGCCTCGAGCGTGTGCCGGTCCCGGTCGATCAGTTTACCGCGTTCCGCGCGCAGTCGGGCGACGGTCGCGTCCTCGCCCTCGATCGCGACGCCGAGCACGTCGACGCCCCGCTCGTCACCGGTCGACTGAACCGCCTCGCCGCCCTCGCCGTGGAAGGCCGCGACGGTCTCGAGTCGGTCCCGCAGGTTCGCCGCGCGCTCGAAGTTCTGCGATTCCGCGGCGGCTTCCATCTCCCGCCGGAGCGGATCCGTGAGGATTCCGGTCTCGCCCTCGAGGAAGCGCTCGACGGCGGTGACGTCTTGCGCGTAGCGCTCGAGGTCGATCTCGCGAGTGCAGGGCGCGGTACAGAGTCCCATCTCGTAGTCCAGACACGGCCGCTCGCGGCCCGCGTACTTGTGATCCGAGCAGCCCCGCACGCCGTACGTCTCCCGCAGCGCCTTCACGACCGTCTCGACCTGCGTCTTGCTGGTGTAGGGGCCGAAGACGGTCGCGGACTCATCAGGATCGCGCGTAATTTCGATCCGCGGGGCGTCGTGGGCCGTCAGCTGGACCATCGGATACGATTTGTCGTCCTTGAGCCGGACGTTGTAGCGTGGCTGGTGGCGCTTGATCAGGTTCGCCTCGAGCAGCAGCGCCTGCGTCTCGGTGTCGGTGACGGCGATCTCGATCCCGTCGGCGCGGTCGACCATCCGACGGATCCGCGCGCTGCGGGGATCGGCGTAGGATCGGACCCGGCTGCGGAGATCGATCGCTTTCCCGACGTAGAGGGTGGTTCCGTCCTCCCGGAACTGGTAGACGCCGGGCTCTCGGGGCAACGATCCGGCGCGCTCGCGAACCGCGTCGGCGTTCATCGGCCGCCCTACGGAGTCAGGAGGTTTCAGCCTGACTCCTCGTCCCCGAGCCACTCCGCGTCGGGTCGGTCCGTCCGAGCCCGCTCGTCATCGTGCGGATCGTCCCGCAGCCCCTCGTCGCGACCGCCGTCGATATCGGCGCTCTCCTCGAGCGTCGACGCCCCCATCGACGCAGACGCCGATTCTGACGCCGCTTTCGGTCGAATTGCGGTCTCGATCTCGGCGATCAGATCGGTCTCGAGATCGGCCCGGCTGACGGGGACCACGATGTCGTTCCCGCCGCGAACCCGGAGGACGATCCGGCGCGAACGCGAGCGGACGTAGCGCCAGACCAGGGCGACGGCGACGACCAGCGCGCCGACGCCGCTCAGGAGAACGCCCCAGTCGAGCACCAGGAGGACCGTTTCGATCGCCGAGAGCGCGCCGTCGACGAGGCGCTCGATAGCGGTCGATCCCGGGAACGGGCCGGTGTCTTGGAGTCCGGACGCCGGAACGTAATCAACGAAGCTGACGGCCCTCGCCGCCTCGAGCAACCCGACGCCGACGAAAGCGGCGGCGATTCCCCAGCAGAGCCGACGGAACCGGTCGACCGTTTCGACGCTCACGGTCCCGACGTTCGGCCGCTCGGCGTGGCGAAACTCCGGCCCGTCCGCGTCCGGGACGAACGTCATGACGCGACGGTTCGTGACGACGACCGTCGCGTTCTCGAGGTCGACGCGTCGCTCGACGCTCTCCCCGTCGTCACACAGCTGATCGGCGTGTTCACTCCACTGTGCGACGCGCTCGCTTCGGGTCTCGGCCATCGGTGATCGTCATCACTGCTCCACCGTCGACCCTCAAGTACGTCGGTGCCCGTTCGCGCGAGTAGGGCGCGCCTTCGGGGCGGATCCACTACCGACGGAAGGGGCTCGACAGTCGGGACGGGTTCGACACGGTACTTTCTCGGTGCTCGACCGTCAACGGACGCGTATGAGTGACTCGACGGTTCAGTGCTGGCTCGTCGAACGAACGTTCGATAACCGTAACCTCGTGACGATTGTCTACGCGACGCCTGACGGCTCGCGCTACCAGCAACGGGAGCGATCCGCGACGTCGCTACAGACCGGGTCGACGGTCACCGCGGCCGCGGAGATCCCCGACGACGAACTCGAGCCAGTCGCCGACGAGGAGACCCGCGAACGCTACGCCACGGAGATCGAACGGACCGCCGAGCAGTACGATCCCGACGATCCGATCTAACCGTGCTAACTCTCAGCATGCAAATCGGCGATATCGACGCATAACGGCCGGAAACCGTTGAATACAACTGTAATGGTGATGTCACAAACCTTATCGGGCAACGCTACGACCACTTTTCCATGCCCGCTATCACAGTCGACAACCTGACCAAGTCGTTTGGTCAAACCGTCGCACTCGATGATCTCTCCTTCCGGGTCGAAGAGGGCGAGGTGTTCGGCTTCCTCGGTCCCAACGGCGCCGGTAAATCCACGACGATCAACATCGTTCTGGACTTCGCCCGCCCGACGGCCGGCGAGGTCAGCGTTCTCGGAATGGACGCCCAGCGCTACAGCCGGGACATCCGACAACGAACCGGCGTCCTCCCAGAGGGCGTCGAGTTGTACGACCGGCTTACCGCCCGCCAGCACCTCGAGTTCGCGATCGACTCGAAGAACGCCGACGACGACCCCGAAGCGCTGCTCGAGCGAGTCGGCCTGGTCGACGCCATCGACAGGAAGGCCGGCGGCTACTCGAAGGGGATGGCCCAGCGGCTCATGCTCGCGATGGCGCTGGTCGGCGAGCCGGACCTGCTGATCCTCGACGAGCCCTCGACCGGGCTCGACCCCAACGGGGCCCGCGAGATGCGCGAGATCGTCCGCGAGGAGAACGAGCGGGGCGCGACCGTCTTCTTCTCGAGTCACATCATGGAACAGGTCGAGGCGGTCTGCGACCGCGTCGGCATCCTCCGGGAGGGCGAGATGGTCGCCGTCGACTCCGTCGAGGGACTGCGCGACTCCGTCGAAGGCGGAACAACGCTACGGGTCACCGTCGATCGGATCGACGACGACGCGCTGCAGGCGGTCCGCTCGCTTCCCGATGTCAGTGACGCCACCGTCCAAGGGCAGAGTCCGCCGACGGTCGTCGTCGCCGTCGACGGCTCCAAGACGGCCGTCCTCTCCGCGCTCGAGGACCGCGGCATCGAGGTCCGGGACTTCGAGACGACCGAAGCGTCGCTCGAGGACGTCTTCCAGTCGTATACGACCGACGCCGGGACGGAGGTGCACGCGCGATGAGCACCGATACGGGTACCGGAACGGGATCGGTGGATTCGGGCGGCTCGGCCTCGAGTTCCATCAACCTCGAGAGCGTCCGCGCGGTCGCGAAGAAGGACTTTCAGGACGCCGTCCGCTCGTGGCTGTTCTGGGGGCTGAGCGCGTTCTTCTTCGCGCTCCTGGTCGTCGTGACCGGGGCGCTTTCGTACTTCGGCAATGACATCGCAGCGCAGGGAGCGACGACCGACATGCTGGTCGTCTTCGTCAGCCAGATCACGAAAGTCGTCGTCCCCCTGATCGCGCTGGTCCTGGGCTGGAAGTCGATCGCGGGCGAGCGCGAGTCCGGGAGCATCAAAGTCCTCCTCTCGCTGCCCCACTCTCGAAAGGACGTGCTGCTCGGGAAACTGCTCGGACGGTCGGCCGTCCTCTCGCTGTCACTGACAGTCGGCTTCGTGCTCGCCGCCGTCGTCGTCGCGGCGTTGCTCGGTGCCTTCGATATCGTCGATTACGCCGGGCTGCTCGCGATGTCGATCATCTACGGCGTCGCCTACATGAGCATCGCCGTCACGCTCTCCTCGCTGACGCGCTCGACGACCATCGCCGGAGCCGCGATGGGTAGCGTCTTCCTCATGTTCTACGTCATCTGGAACAGTCTGGAGAGTGTCTTCGGCCTGCTCGGCGAGCGCGAAATCCTCTTTTTCGACACCGTCACGTACACGGTGGAGTCGGGGGGACGAACCTTTGAACTCACCCGGCCCGAAGATTGGGCGTACTTCATCATAAACCTCGATCCCGGACAGGCGTACACCAACGGGCTGACCTTGCTTACCGACGTCGACGCCCTCGAAAACCAGTCCGTCGCCAGTGCACAGATGTTCGGTGGTGAACTGCCGATATTCCTGCAGGACTGGTTCTCGTTCCTGATCCTGTTGCTCTGGATCGTCATTCCGACCGTAATCGCACTCTCCCGGTTCGATCGCGTCGATCTCTGAGCGGGTCTGCTGAAGCTAGCAATCGTCGATCGACTGTCGAAACGGGCGTCACTCGTTTTCGGGGACTTCGTTTACGTCACCAGCCGTAATAGCTGCGGCCGTGACCGACTGCATCTGCTACGGCGGCAAGGGCGGCGTCGGCAAGACGACCTGCGCCGCGGCGACCGGGCTCTCGCTGGCCGCCGCGGGTCGGCGGACGCTCGTCGTCTCGACCGACCCCGCTCACTCGCTTGCCGACTCGCTCGAGGCCGATATCAGACCGGAGCCGACCGAACTCGAGGTGCCCGCCTCGCTCGAGGGAGCCGAGACGGCCGCGACGCTCGAGATCGACGACGACCAATCGGGGAGACTCTGGGCCGTCGAGATCGATCCCGAAACGCAGCGAGAGCGCTACGAGAAACTGGCGCGGGCGCTGGCGGCGGGCCTCCGTAGCGCCGGGATCAGTCTCTCTGACGCGGAGGTCGAGGAACTCTTCGCGGGCGGCGCGCCGGCCGGCAGCGACGAGATCGCGGCGCTCGACCTGCTGGTCGAGTACGTCGACTCCGGCGAGTGGGACGTCGTCGTCTTCGATACCGCGCCGACGGGCCACACCCTGCGGCTGTTCGACATGCCCGGGGCCATGGGACGCGCGCTCGAGACGGCCCAGTCGCTTCGCGGCCAGGCGAAGCGGATCGGCAACGCGGCCCGGACGGCGGTGCTCGGGCCGATGTCGATGCTCGGCGGGCAGCGCGACGACGAGGACGAGAGCCTCGCGGCGTTTCAGGGCCGCCTCGAGCGCGCTCGCGACCTGCTCACCGATCCCGAGCGGACCGAGTTTCGAGTCGTCCTGATTCCGGAGGCGATGGCCATCGCGGAGTCAGAACGCCTCGTCGCGCGGCTTCGCGAGGCCGGCGTGTCGGTCGAGCGGGTGGTGGTGAATCGGGTACTCGAGGACCCACACGAGAGCTGTCCGCGCTGTCAGTCGCGGCAGGCGCGCCACGAGGAACGGCTCGCTGAAATCCGCGAGACGTTTCCGGGACTCGAGGTGGTGACGCTACCCGACCTCGAGGGGGAGGTGCAGGGCGGGGAGTCGCTGGCGGTGATCGCCGAGCGGCTACCGACCTGAGCGATCGCAGCGAGTTTCGCCACTACATTTATGGTGTCAGGAAGGATACAATACATCATGGCACTCTCGCTCGGTCGGAACTCGTCTCCGCTCGTCACGGCGATTGGTGCGGCCGTCGCGCTCGTGGCGATCGTCGGCACGCAGGTGCTGGGCTGGGAGTGGGGCTCCGGACAACTCGTCCCGACAATTATCGGCGTCGTCGTCGCCGTGATTGCAGTCTTCGTGGTTCTCACCCGCCGCGGATGAGCCCGGCTACCGATACGTGTCTCCGGGTGTATTCCGCCGAGTGCGACCAACGAGTTACTCTCGAACCAATTACTATATTATAACTGACACTATACACGAAGCTTATCATTGACTACTGACTGCTCGAATCCGTAGCTGGCACGCTACTGATCCACGTGAAACTACTCGAGAAGTACCTGGAACGGTTGTATCGAACGAAATCGCCGGTCCGAATCTATCGCTGTTCGAACTGCGGTTGTACGTACGAGACCAACGACACGACCTGTCAGGAGTGTTGGAACGGACGGCTCGTTCGAATCAAATAATCGGGTCCGTCTCCCGCTTCGGTTTCGGTCTCACGGTCCCTTTTCTTCGAACCGCGGATACCCTCTATCCGTGGTCAATCCCTTCGTCCTCGAGCAACGCTCGGAATTCGGATTCGTCGAGGATCGGCACGTCGTTGTCCCGAGCGTCCGCCTGCTTCGTCGCGCCCGGATTGTCACCGGCGACGAGGTAGTCAGTGTTTCCGGAGACGCTCCCCGTCGCGTTCGCGCCGTGGGTTTCGACGAGTTCCTGTGCGTCGCCTCTGGTCATCTCCTCGAGCGAGCCCGTAAAGACGAAGGTGAGCCCCGCGAGTTCGTCGCCGCCGATGTCGATGTCGACGTCCTGCGGGGAGACGTGCTCGAGCACGCCGTCGACGACGTCGGCGTTCGCCTCGCTCGTGAAAAAGTCGTGTATCGTCTCGGCGACCGTCTCGCCGACGTCGTCGACGCCCTCGAGTCGCTCGGGTTCGGTCTCGGCAACCGCGCGGAAATCCGCGAAGGTGCCGAACTCGCGAGCGAGCTCCCGGGCCGTCGTTGGCCCGACGTGAGGGATACCCAGCGCCGAGATGAAGTCGGAAAGCGGCGGGTCGCGACTGGCCTCGATTTCGCTCAGGAGGTTTTCGGCGCTGGTCTCGCCCCACCCCTCGAGCGCCAGCAGGTCCTCGCGTTCGAGTTCGTAGAGGTCCGCGACGGACTCGAGTAAGCCGGCGTCGACCAGTTGGCGGACGCTCTTCTCGCCGAGCCCCTCGAGGTCGAGGCCGTCGTCGCCGGCGTAGTACTCGATCGAACGCCGGAGCTGGGCGTCACAGCCGAGTCCGCCGGTACAAAAGGCGATCGGCCCGTCGCGCTCGACGGGGCTGTCACAGACGGGGCACGTCTCGGGCATCTCGTAGTGGCTCTCGCTGTCCTTCTCGACGACCTCCTCGACGTAGGGGATGACGTCACCAGCGCGCTGAACGCGGACGGTGTCGCCGATGTTCACGTTCTTCGCTTCGATCTCCTCGGGGTTGTGCAGACTCGCCCGCGACACCGTGACGCCGCCGACGTCGACCGGCTCGAGCAGGGCGACGGGGGTCAATCGTCCCGTCCGGCCGACCTGAACCGCGACGTCGGCGATCGGCGTCACCTCCGCGCGGGCGGGGAACTTGTAGGCAAAGGCCCAGCGGTCGTGGCGCGCCGTCTGTCCGAGTTCCTCGCGGGCCTCGCGGTCGTCGACCTTGATGACGGTGCCGTCGATCTCGTAGTCCAGGTCGTCGCGGGCCTCGAGCATGCGGTCGCGGTACTCGATCGCGTCCTCGATATCGTTCACTACCTCCACGCGGTCGTTCACCCGCAGGCCGAACTCCGGGAAGCGCTCGAGTTCTTCCCGGTGGGTGTCCTCGAGCTCGCTGGCCGCGAGTACGTCGAAGTAAAAGACCGCGAGCGGGCGCTCGGCGACGACCGCGGGGTCGAGCTGTCGAATCGTGCCGGCGGTCGCGTTCCGCGGGTTGGCGAAGGGCTCCTCGCCGCGCTCGATGCGCTCGCGGTTGTGCGCCTGAAAGGCGTCCTTGGGCATGTAGACCTCGCCCCGGACCGCGAGGAACTCGGGGTGATCGCCGTGGAGTTGCTGCGGGACGGAGCCGATGGTGCGTGCGTTGCGCGTCACGTCGTCCCCTTCGCGGCCGTCACCGCGGGTGACCGCTCGCTCGAGCGATCCGTCCTCGTAGACGAACTCCATGGAGACGCCGTCGAACTTGGGTTCGCAGACGTATTCGACATCGCCGACCTCTCGTTGCACTCGGTCCGCGAACTCCCGCACGTCCTCAATCTCGCCGCTCTGATCGATCGAGAGCATCGGTTCGACGTGTTCGACCGTCTCGAACGCCTCCATCGGCTCGCCGCCGACGCTCCGGGTGGGGCTGTCGGGATGGGTGAGATCGAACTCCTCCTCGAGGTCGCGCAGCCGGGCAAAGAGGTCGTCGTAGGTCCGATCGGCGATCAGGGGTTCGCTCTCGACGTAGTACCGGCGGTCGTGCTCGCGGATGGCCTCGCGGAGCAGTTCGACCTGCTCGCTGGCCTCGTCTTCCGAGAGATCCTCGACCGGCGTGAAGTCGGTCGGCGGCTCCCGAAGATAGGGATTCTCTTCGTCCTCGTCGGCGACAGACATTGCTCGAGGGTTGCCACTCGGACCCGTTAACGTTACTGACTGGGGCTTGATCGGTTTGCTCTCTCTTTCTCTTGAGTCGACGGCCGTGGTCGGTCGGTTTCGGCAACAGGATGGATTCGCAACGCGGCTCACTCGAGTGCTCTTCGACTGTGTGTTCGTTCGATCACGACGGTGGTAGAAGCAGTTCCGCGAACTTCCCATCGCTTGTCTCATTCATACCATCGACCGATCTCTTTGAACGGTCAGTACAGGAGTTTTATCTGACAGTCTGTCGTTATGATGCGTCCACGTTGGTCGTCCATCGGGAGCCAACGGTGTTTGCCACCCACCCACCGACACGACCGAATCCGAGACCGAACAGGGGTGCAACACACACCACCAGTCCACCGGCGAAGACGACAAACACGACTCTACGTAGCGACCACGTCGCCGTCGTCCCTGCTGCCACAATGAATATGAGCAGTCCGAGGACGCCACCAATGAAACCAGCGCGGAGTCCGGCAGCACTTGGGTCTGACGAGCGGATTGCGGCGATGACTCCTGCGACGAACGCTCCGATTATCATTATACCACCGCCGATGGTCCCCTCCGAATTAGGCAGCCAGTTTAGAACGTCGATGGCGGGTAGCGAGGCTATCGCACCGATGAGCGCGAATCGCCATGCTGGAGGAAGCGTGTGAGCGCGGAGTGGTGACACCATACTCCTCTTTAAGAGTTTCCAACACTATATATTTTCGTCTAATCGCACAATGAAAAATATAATAAATTATTTCCACGGGTTATCCACCAGTTCGCTGTGGACGCTCGAGCCGACCGCGATCCGACAGTCGGCCCGCGGGGAGGCGATACACAGGAGCACGTAGCCGGTCGCCCGATGTCTGTCCTTCAGCGCCCGCGGCAGCCGGCGATACGCGACGACGTCGTCGACGGCACACACGTCGGCGTCTCCGTCTCCGGCGCGCTCGCCGTTCGACGGCCGCGTCCCTTCGACCTCGAGCAGCCGTCCGGAACAGGTCCCGCAGGCGCCCGTCCGACAGCCGTACGGGAGCACGCTGCCGTCGCACTCGGCAGCCTCGAGGATCGTTTCGTTCTCATCGACCTCGACGGTCCGCGTCCGGCCGTCCGGCCACTCGAGGGTCACGTCGTGGCTCGTCATGCGCTCGGTTGAATGTCGGTTTCACGACCGCTCACTGCCAGACGTCGCTCGTGCAGTCGCCGTCGGGCCACCGGATCTCGTGGGCGCGAGCCGGCCCCGCCGGACACTCTCCCCAGTCGACGAGGAAGTCCTCGTCGAGTTTCATCGTCCCCTTCCGGGGGTCGACGTCGGCTTTCAGCATCACCGATCCGCGCTCGGCCTCCTCGGGGTAGAACTGGTCGTCCCACGAGGAGAACAGCGAGGTGGTCCAGTAGAGGCGTTCGCCGTCGAGCGAGAGCTGTATCATCTGCGGTCCGGCGGCCAGTTCGCGGTCCTGAACCTCTTGGACCTCGCCGAAGGTGCCGCCGACCGAGAGCGAGTCAGCTCGCCGCGGGTTCGACGGGTCCGAGATGTCGTACATCCAGACCTCGCCGTGGAGCCAGTTCGAGCCGAACAGGTACCGATCGTCCATCGAGATCAGGATGTCCGTCGGCAACGCGGGGACCGGCATGTCCCAGTCGTCGTGCTCCCGGCTCTCGAAGTCGATCACCTTTTCGGCGCGGTACGCTCCGTCACCGTCGGCCGCGCTCTCATCGCGCCAAAAGTGGAAGATATTCGACGAAAGCGCGGCCCCCACGAACCCGTGGGTCGATTCGGGGGTGTGGAGAAAGCGCACCTCGAGGGGGATCAGTCCCTCCTCGCCGAGATCGATCGTCTGCTCGACGGTACCCGCCTCCCAGTCCCAGAAGTGGAGCCGCTGGCCGTAGTTCCCCGCCTCGACGTCCTCGAGATCGAACCCGGGGTAGTACGTTTCGGGAGCGGCCCACTCGCTCGAGACCATCACGTTCTGGCGGGGCTGGTACCAGTAGTCGTAGTTCATCTCGATCTCGCCCGGCGGTTCCCACCGCCCTTCGATCTCGAAGTCCTCATTCAACTCGAGGAAGCCGCCCGGCAACTCGCCGTCGGCGTCGCCGAGCATGCTGATCAGGATCTCTCCGTCCGGGATGCAGTGGACGGTGTGCGGTGCCGAGAGGTCGTACTCGAAGACCTCCTCGGGTTCGATCACCGTCTCGAGTTCGGGATTTCGTCGGTCTTGTGCGTCGAGCACGTGGATCCGCGAGGAGCGCTGGCCGGGGACGATCAGGTGTCGCCGCTCTAAGCCCTCCATGTGACACGACGACGAGCAGGCGTTCCACCCGAAGTGGTGGAGTTCGTCGCCGCGATTCGGCAGTTCGATTCGGTCGACGATCTCGCAGTAGGTGTCCGAGTCGGGATCGAGGTCGACGACTGACACGAAGTCCGGTGCGTCGACGTCGGTGCCGACGTAGAGGCTCATCACGTAGGCCAGTTTCTCTCGCTCGCCCTCTTCGATGGCGGCCTGGGGCGTCGCGTAGCCGGGTCCCTCGTGGCGGTGTTCGTGCTCGTGGTCCGGTTCGACGCTGTCTGGCGTGCTAGCATCACTCATGACGATCGCCACCACGAGCACGTACATAAATCTGGCCGGGCCCGTGACGGAAGTGGGGGCTATGCCCAGGGACTGTCGCCGACTTCCGCACGGACCCGCGGACCGACCTTGACTCGACAGTTAGCTCGCGGGTATGCGATGCAGAGCAGGACGTAGCCGTCCGCTCGTTCGTCGTCGGTCAGCGCCTGTGGCGGCCGCCGATAGGTGAACGCCGCCGCGGCGTCGAGCGGCTGATCTCTCTCACCCTCGCCGGACTCGTCGCCGTCCTCGAGCGCGAGCAGTCGGCCGACACAGGTGATGCAGGTCCCGCTCCGGCAGTCGTAGGGCAATCTGACGCCGGCCCGCTGGGTCGCCTCGAGAACTGTCTCGTCCTCGTCGACGGCGATCGTTCGGTTCGGGCCGTCGGTCCGCTCGAGCGTCACGTCGTGCTCCGTCATCGGTACCCCTCGAGTGTCGGTCGCTGTTCGGTCGTTCGACTCATGCTCGGTACTACGGTGGACAGCCAGAAAAGGGAGACGCGAGCCCTCGCCCGGTCGTCGGATCGAGGACGGCCGACCGATACCCAGTATTTACCCGCATCCGGCCCGTATCTCCGGACAGATGGAACAGGGAACGGAGTTCGGACTGGTCGACCTCGAGGACGTCGAGAGCCCAGGCGACGAGTGGGAGGAGATCGACGTCTCGGAGACCGACGCCGATCGCATCGCTCGCAAGCGCGATCGGAAGTTCGAGCAGTTCGAGGAGCGGATCAAAGACGCCGATCAGTTCAAGGTCGAGCAGTCGGTGTTCGACGACGCGACGCTGGCGGCGTTGTACAAACTCGTTCAGGACGGCTACGTCGATGCGTTCGGCGGTCCGCTCTCGACGGGGAAAGAGGCTAACGTCTACCTCGCACAGGTCGACGACCGCGAGGTCGCGGTCAAGATCTACCGGATCAACGCCTCGAACTTCACGCAGATGCGCGACTACCTCGAGGGTGACCCCCGCTTCGAGGGCCTGGGCGGCAAGAAGAAAGACGTCGTCCTCGCGTGGACCAAGAAGGAACTGGCGAACCTCCGGCGCGCGCAGGCGGCCGGCGTGCGGGTGCCTGAACCCATCGCCACCGAGCGCAACGTTCTGGTTATGGAGTACATCGGTACCGAGGACGACCGTGCGAAGCGCCTCGGCGAGGTACACATCGAGAATCCCCAGACGGCCTACGAGGTCATGCGCGAGTACATGCGACGGCTCTACTCGGCCGGGTTGATCCACGGCGACCTGAGCGAGTACAACGTCGTCTTCGACGAGAGCGAGGGGCAACTCGTGTTCATCGACCTCGGCCAGGCCGTCACCGTCCACCACCCGAACAGCCGCGAGTTTCTCGAGCGGGACTGTCGGAACGTAGCGAATTTCTTCTCTCGGCAGGGTCTCGAGGTGACCGGCGACGAGCTGTTCGAGTTCGTCACGAGTCCGGAGCCGGATCCCTCGCGGAGCTGATCGCCGTACTGGCGTCGGGGCGTCCCGAACGCCTTAGTGGCTCGCCCGCGCCCGAACGAGTATGAACATCGGCATCATTTCGGACACGCACGACAACGCCGAGGCGACCGAACGCGCCATCGAGATTTTCCGGGAGGAAGGCGTCGAGATCGTCATCCACTGCGGCGACTTCGTCGCCCCGCTGATAGTGCCGTCCTTCGAGGAGTTCGAACTCCACGGCGTCCTCGGGAACAACGACGGCGACGACGCCAACCTGCAGGCCGCCTTCGACTCGCTGGGCGGCGAGAGTCAGCTTCACGGTCGGTTCGCGGACCTCGAGTTCGACGGTCTCTCGTTTGCGGTCCTCCACGGCGAGAGCAAAGCCGAGGTCGAAGCGATCGCGGCCGGCGAGACGTACGATTTCGTCTGTTACGGCCACCACCACGAGCGCGAGCTCGCCGATGACGGACGGACGACGGTGCTCAATCCCGGCGCACACTTCCTGGCGAAATCCGAGGCGGATCGGACCGTTGCGATCCTCGACACGCGCTCGGAGGCGGTTCGATTCCGATCGGTGCTCGAGTAGTCCCGGTTCGGCCGGGAGACGCCTCGCCTTGCAGACGCTCTCCGAAGCGCCTCAGATGCTGGCCGCAGTCTGCCGGTGTCGAACGACTCGGTTCGATCACTCGACGATCCCCGGCGTCGGCGGGAGACGACGTTTGTGTTGCGTTCGAGCACACCACTGGGCGATTCGGTCGACCAGCGCCCGATCGACGCCGACCTGCTCGGCCGTGGCAGTCATCCCGTCCCCCTCGTCGACGTGCAATCGAAGGACTCGATCGATCGTTTCCGTCGGTGCGTCCAGTTCGGCGCTGTGCGAGCCCTCTCCCTGAAATGACGGTGTTGACGACTCGACGGTGATGTTCTCCGGGATGCCGATAGCGTCGGCGAGTGCTCGGACTTCGGTTCGGTAGAGATCGCCGAGGAGGAGGCAATCGGCCCCTATCTCCCCGTGTTTCGTGAGCGATCCGAGGAGATACTCGGTGCGATTGACCGTTCCCACGACGAGTCCGTTCGCCGTGTTCGCGACGTAGTAGGCACAGGCCATTCGGAGCCGTGACAGTGCGTTGTTGGTCGCGACCAGATCGTCAGTCGGTCCACTGGACCCGCCGATGGCTTCCTGAAACGCGGCCAGCACCGGCTGAAGGTGTATGCGATCGGCCTCGATTCCGAGCGACGTCGCGATCGCCTCGGCATTCCGCATGGTCGCCTCGTGACTCATGAACGCCGGCAGCAATAACCCGGTCACGCGCTCTGGACCGAGCGCCTCGACCGCGAGCGTCGCTGCGACCGTCGTCTCGACGCCGCCGTCGAGCTGTACGATGAGTCGCTCAGCGCCGGCATTGGTTACCAACTCCTCGAGAAACGCCGGCAGCTGCTCCTGGAGGTGAGTGAGCGCACCAGCAGTCGTCGCGAGCCCGGCAGCATTCCGAGGAAGCTCCTCGATAGCGATATCGGATGACCGGGCAGTCATGATCGTGACACAGCAGTGTGGTCTTTAAACGGGACCGACCACGGTTGGTCGATGCTGTTTCTCTGGCCGACAACTGAACAAGAATAGCACAGTAAACGACTGATACCCGTCTCAGTACACCAAAATCCCATCATCTGCTATCTGGTCATCTGTTTTGCCTAATAGTTCTTTCTGGCCGAATATTCTATCTCTAACCCATTCTTGGTGAGACATATTATAGAGAATATCGTATTAGGTGTGGGAACTCAAATACCGTTCTCGGGATCGCTATCGATCAAAACGATCGAGACCGTGTTTTTCTTTCGATAGGCTCGTGTCGGGATTCGGTCCCTCCGAGTCGATTGGATAGGGAGATAGCTGCGGGCAACTCGTCCGTTTGTGACCGTTCACCTGGCAGCGCACCTCTGACGGTGTCGCGGCAATCGATTCGGTGCTTTCGGTCAGTCAGAACCGGTGTGGGACGCCGGAACGGCCGTGGTCGACAGAGGACTCCCAAACCTCTCGATAAATTCTCGAACACTGTCCTCTCAGTCGGGAACTTATGCTACATATTGTGCCTTTACCAACGAAAGTATTAACATATGTGGTGAGAATGCTCTTGTTGGCGAGGATTCGAAACGGCCAATTCACTGAACCACCCGTGAACCGTGGGCCACGCCAAACATGGCCTCGCCATCGTCAGGATATACCATCCTGTAGAGAGCAGTCTCAGCGGCGTTCGCTACAGTTCCGCTACCGGTTGAACCGGTGACGTGACTGTCGCTGATCTCGCTACCGGGAGCGGACGATTCCTCTCACTATAGTATCCATTGGAATAATCAGTGCGCTGATTGTATCGTTCTCATGCGATCACGAGTCGCAGAATCGTCGCTCCACGCGCGGTTGTCCGACATACTCTGCCGAACGAACGGCGGCCGGTCCGCGGACCAAGGTCTTAACCTCACCCAGCCAGTAGCAGACCGTATGCAGCACGTGAAGATTCCGCAGGACCGCATCGGCGTTCTCATCGGTGAAGGAGGCGAGACGATGCGCGAGATTGAGGCGGAAGCGGAAGTGCGACTCGACATCGACTCGGAGAACGGCTCCGTCGCCGTCGAAACCGTCGGCGACCCCGTGCTCGGCCTCAAAGGCCCCGAGATCGTTCGCGCCATCGGGCGCGGATTCGCACCCGAGGACGCCCTGCGACTGCTCGAGGACGATATGATGTTGTTCGACGTCGTCGACATCGACGCCGCCTCGCGCAACAAGACCGACATGAAACGCAAGAAGGGCCGGCTCATCGGCGAGAGCGGTCGGACCCGTGAACTGATGGAGGAGCTAACCGGGGCCGACGTCGTCATCTACGGCTCGACGCTCGGGATTATTGGCGGCCCACAGGAGGTCGAGGTGGTCCGCAGCGCTGCCGAGATGCTCCTCGACGGGGCACCCCACGGCGCGGTTTACTCCTTCCTCGAGGAGAAACACAACGAGATGAAGCACAAGGGGATGGAGTATCACCGGTTCCCCGGCGGCCAGTCGTGAACTACCCCGCCCTGCTCGGCCTGACGGTCTCGCTGAGGACGGGGCTTCCTGTTTCTAAGACGCGCTTTGCAGGAACCGAATCGATTCCCGTAGGGAGCGCAGTCTCCGCAGGCATTGAATCGGGGTGAACCACCCCTACTTCGGTGAGTCCGCGAGAAAGGATGTTGTAGGCGGCGTTGAGGTCGCGGTCCGCCTCGAATCCGCATGAGGGACACGAGTGTTCGCGTACCCACAGCGGTTTGTCGGTCGCAACGCCACAGTTGGAACACTCTTTGGTCGTTCCAGCCGGTTCGACGGCCACGAAGTGCGTGCCTTCGCGGCCGCACTTGTATTCGAGCATCCGAAGGAACGTTCCCCACGCCGCTCCGGCGCGGTTGCGGCTGTTCGAGGGGAGTTCCATCAACCCCTTCGCGTCGAGGTCTTCGACCGCTACGAGGTCGTATTCCCGGGCGTAGTAGTTCGAGAGCTTGTGCAGGAAGTCCCGACGCTTCCGCTTCAGGTCGGCGTGGCGTCGGGCGACGATGCGCTGTTGCGTGCGGTAGTTCGCCGAGCCGTGTTCCTTCCGCGAGAGCTTGCGTTGTTCGCGTTCTAACCGCTCGCGTTCGTCGGTTAGGTCGGGACCTTCGACGGCGGTCCCGTCGCTGTCGTGGGCGTACTTCAGGATCCCCACGTCGATTCCGATGCATTTCTCGGGATTCTCGGGCTTCGGTGGCGCGTCGTTCTCGGTTTCGATTCCGAGGACGGCGAACCACTCGCCGGTCGGTTCCTGCTTGATGACGACCTCCTTGATCGTGGCGTCGTCCGGGACCTCGCGGTGGTGGACCATCGGAACGTCGCCGATCTTGGAAAGAGAGAGTACAGGCCGACCGCTCGTGTTGTTGAACTTGAAGCCGGTTTGACTGTACTTGATCGAACGGTATTCCTGCGGGGCTTTCCACCGAAGCTCTCCGACGCGGTAGCCGTTGTCCTTCCGCCCCTTCAGTGTCGAAATGTTGTCATACAGACGTTGTACGACTTTCTGAAGCACCTTCGAGTGGATGTCCTGCAGGTCTGTCCACTCGCGTTTGAGGTCCGGGAGGAGCTTCTGCTCGGAGTAGGCGGAGGTTCCGTCCACTCTGTTGAGTCGGTGAAGGAAGTGGTTATAGACCTGCCGGCAGGTATCGACGGTCCACGCTAACCGCTCGTGGAGTTCATCGGTCGGTTTGAGCCTGTACCGGTAGTTATAGCGCATGGTCTACTCGTCTTCGTCGGATGGATCGGTGACGCGGACGACTTTGACGGTCGCGCCGGCCCACGTTTTCGGAACGTAAACGTGCGCTCCGTTGCCGGATCGTTTGGCTTGTGCTTCGAGAACTTCGTGTCCTTCGACCTCGTACCGATCCATTGAGTGTATATACGAGGTAGATACGCATAAAGTTACCGATAGCGTGGGCCTGCGGGCCAGCAGTATCGTATTGATGAAAGATGATGACGGCGCTGTATCCCCTCCCTACTCGCTCCCTCCGGTCGCTCGTTGAGGAAGGGGCCTTAGCGCCTGCGATTAGGTAAACGAACCCTCTGGCAATCGCGACTCGGCTTTCGTCCGCTGCGTTACCGCATCCACACACGCGCCCCGTCAGCTGATCGGCCGAGTTCAGTTTCCCGCAGCTGTCCGAACGTCGCTAAAATCACTGGCGAGCGCAGCCGTTCGACGATTCTCACGTAGTGCGACCATATATACCCGAACGTGCATCGGATCGAAAACGCCAGACAGGGGCTACCTCGAGCACTCCTGTCCATTTGATAGGGAAAGCCTTATATAGAATCACAAACAATCACTCGAGTGACTATGGCTCAACAGCAGATGGGCAATCAGCCCCTTATCGTACTCTCGGAGGACAGTCAGCGAACCTCCGGAGAGGACGCGCAGTCGATGAACGTACAGGCCGGGAAGGCCGTCGCCGAGTCCGTTCGGACGACGCTCGGCCCGAAGGGGATGGACAAGATGCTCGTCGACTCCTCGGGCAACGTCATCGTCACGAACGACGGTGTCACGCTGCTCTCGGAGATGGAGATCGACCACCCCGCGGCCGACATGATCGTCGAAGTCGCCGAGACCCAAGAAGAGGAGGTCGGTGACGGCACCACCAGCGCCGTCGTCATCGCCGGCGAACTCCTCAGCCAGGCCGAGGACCTCCTCGACCAGGACATCCACGCCACCACCCTCGCCCAGGGGTACCGAGAGGCCGCCGAAGAAGCCACCGCGGCTCTCGAAGAGATCGCCATCGACGTCGACGAGGGAGACACCGAGATCCTCGAGCAGATCGCCGCAACGGCGATGACCGGCAAGGGTGCGGAGAACGCGAAGGACCTGCTCTCCGAACTCATCGTCGAGGCCGTTCGCGCGGTCGCCGACGACGAGGGCGTCGACACGGACAACATCAAAGTCGAGAAGGTCGTCGGCGGCTCCGTCGAGAACTCCGAACTCGTCGAAGGCGTCATCGTCGACAAGGAGCGCGTCTCCGACAACATGCCGTACTTCGCCGAGGACGCCGACGTCGCCATCGTCAACGGCGACCTCGAGATCAAGGAGACCGAGATCGACGCCGAAGTCAACGTCACCGATCCCGACCAGCTCGAGCAGTTCCTCGAGCAGGAGGAGGCCCAGCTGCGCGAGATGGCCGAGAAAGTCGCCGATGTCGGTGCCGATGTCGTCTTCGTCGACGGCGGCATCGACGACATGGCCCAGCACTACCTCGCACAGGAGGGCATCATCGCAGTCCGTCGCGTCAAGTCCAGCGACCAGGCCCAGCTCGCCCGCGCGACCGGCGCAACGCCGGTCTCGAGCGTCGACGACCTGACCGAGGACGACCTCGGTGCCGCCGGTAGCGTTGCTCAGAAGGAGATCGCCGGCGACCAGCGCATCTTCGTCGAAGACGTCGAGGACGCGAAGGCCGTCACCCTGATCCTCCGCGGCGGCACCGAGCACGTCATCGACGAGATCGACCGCGCCGTCGAGGACTCCCTCGGCGTCGTCCGAACGACGCTCGAAGACGGGAAGGTGCTCGCCGGCGGCGGCGCACCCGAGATCGACGTCTCGCTCTCGCTGCGCGACTACGCTGACTCCGTCGGCGGCCGCGAACAGCTCGCAGTCGAGGCCTTCGCCGACGCGCTCGAGGTCATCCCGCGCACGCTGGCCGAGAACGCCGGGCTCGACCCCATCGACTCCCTCGTGGAGCTGCGCAGCGCCCACGACGGCGGCGACACGGGTGCCGGACTCGACGCCTACACCGGCGACACCATCGACATGGACGCCGAGGGCGTCTACGAGCCGCTCCGCGTGAAGACGCAGGCGATCGAGTCCGCCACCGAGGCGGCCGTCATGCTGCTTCGCATCGACGACGTCATCGCCGCGGGCGACCTCGCGGTCTCCCACGACGACGATGACGAAGAGATGCCGCCGGGTGGCCCCGGCGGCGGCATGGGCGGCGGCATGGGCGGTATGGGCGGCGGCATGGGCGGTATGGGCGGCGGCATGGGCGGCATGATGTAGAACTAAATTTTGCTCTGCGGGCCAGCGAAGCTGGCCCTCGGCAAAATTTAGTATAAAAGCACTCCTCGCTCCCGCCGGTCGCTCGTCGGCCCGAGCGCTGCGCGCTCGGTGAACGGCGTCGTTCGGGTTCTCCGAACCGCTCACTCGCCGACGCTCGACGTGGATGCTCGTTCGGCGGGCTCTCGCCCGCTCGAGTTGCCCACTGCAGTCGGCCCATTTTGTCGTTTTCTCTTTCGTCGTCGCTCCCGAATCCCGTACTCTCGCGGTTCGTTTCGGTCGATACCGTCCCGACGAGTGTTCGATTTCGACTCAGATCGACGATCCGACCGCTCGAGGCTCGAGACCCGTCTGCACGCAACCTTCATGTTATCCCCTCTACAAGTAAGGCTCGTGACGAACGAGGCCGACAGAAAGCGCGACGTCGCGACGACCTTCGGGAACGCAACAGACGGCTATCGGGACGGTGCCGTCTTCGAGAAGGGTGTGGACCTCGAGCAACTCGTCGACTGGTGTACCGACGCGACGTGTGCGCTCGACATCGCGACGGGTGCGGGACACGTCGCGGGCTCGCTCGCCGATCGCGGAGTCTCGAGCGTCGTCGCAGCAGATCTCTCCCCGGAGATGGTGCGGACGGCGACGACCGAGTATCCCCGCGTCGAGGGCGTGGCGGTCGACGCCGAGCGGCTGCCGTTCGCGACGAATCGGTTCGACGCGGTCACCTGTCGGTTCGCGGCGCACCACTTTCCGGATCCCGCGGCGTTTCTCTCCGAGGTCGAGCGCGTCCTCGCGCCGGGCGGCGTCTTCGCGCTCGAGGACCTCTGTGTCCCGGCCGATCCAGAGCTGGCCGCGTACGTCAATCGGATCGAACGGTTGCGGGATCCGGGCCACGTCGAGACCTACTCCCGCTCGCGGTGGCTCGAACTGTTCGACGAAACCGGTCTGACGCTCGAGGCAAACCACGAGACGAGCCGCCGACTCGAGGTCGACGCTTGGCTCGATCGGATGGACGTGCCGGCCGACCGCCGGCGGGAGATCCGCGTGTTGCTCTCGGACGCGCCGGCGGCGCTCGAGGAAGCGTTCGGCTTTCAGTACGCCGGCGACGGCGACCGACTCGAGTCGTATCGGACCGGCATCGTGCTGCTTCGAGCGCGACGGTGAGCCGCCGACGGCGGGGACCGATCGGCCTCGTCCGCGCTGTCGAACCGAAGTTCGTTTTCGAACCGATGGCAATCCGGATCGGCTGGCACCGTCAGGCTCATATGCTGGTGGATGGGATACTCCTGACACGAATGGACCGACGGCAGTCAGGACTCGTTTCGATCGGCATCGGGGGACTCCTCGTGGTCCTTTCGGACGGCCCGCTCGCCGTGACTGGGAGCGGGACGGGCGCAGCACTGGTACTGCTACTCGGGGCCATACTACTGCTCCTGGGTAGCGGCAGTCTCCTCGTGTCGGTCGCTGCCGACTGACCACCGTCACACCGGGACCGTCCCGCCGGGCTCGGTCGGATCGTCCGTTGGTACTGCCTCGGGCTCGGCGGCGGTCCGAGCGGCGATCGCGTCCGCGGGAGCGGGCCCGTTTCACGTCCTGCCGGCCGATACTGACGAACTAAGTAGCGGCCCGTGATATTCGGTCGTATGAACACGCTTCTCCTGAACAGCGACGACGTCGACGAGCACGCTGCTCTCGGCGACGTCATCGACGCCGTTGAGCAGGCGTTCGCGGCCTTCGAGCGCGGGACCACCCAGATGCCCGCCAAGTCCTATATCGATTTGCCCCGGTACAACGGCGACTTCCGATCGATGCCCGCCTACCTCGACACCGGCGAGTGGGACGCGGCCGGACTGAAATGGGTCAACGTTCACCCGGATAACCCCACCGACCACGACCTGCCGACCGTACTGGGGACGATGATCTACTCCGATCCCGAGACCGCGTTCCCGCTGGCGATCATGGACGGCACGACGCTCACCATGAAACGGACCGGCGCAGCGGCGGCGGTCGCGACCGACTATCTCTCTGTTGGGGACGCCTCGAGTCTCGGCCTCATCGGGGCCGGCGTCCAGTCGTACACCCAGCTCGAGGCGATCAGCGAGGTCCGACCGATCGAGGAGGTCGTCGTCTCGGATCCCGACGACGAGCGAGTCCAGCGGTTCGTCGAGACCTACGCGGACCGGTTCGACGTCCGCGGGGGATCGATTTCGGAGGCGGGGCACTGCGACGTACTCTCGACCGTGACGCCGGTCGAGGAGCCGATCGTGGGGCTTGAAGATGTCGGCGACCGGACTCACATCAACGCCATCGGGGCCGACGCCGAGGGGAAACACGAGCTGGCTGATGCGTTGCTCGAGGCGGCGACGATCGTCATCGACGACCACGAGCAGTGCACCCACTCGGGCGAGATTAACGTCCCGTACGGCGAGGGGATCCTGACCGACGCGGACATTCACGGCGAGATCGGCGAACTCGTGGTCGGGTCGAAAGCGGGGCGGACCGACGAGACCGGGTTCACGGTGTTCGACTCGACCGGGCTCGCGATTCAGGACGTGGCGGCCGCGCGGGTAGTCTACGAGCGGGCGTCGGCGGACGGGGCGGGCTACGGGTTCGACATGATCGGCGCAAACAGATCATAACTATCAAGATCGGCACTGCTTCGATTCGATGTGCCGTTCTGTGGGGACTAGCTGAAAACAGATTCACGTGGCGAATGCCCCGCTCACACTGGCAACACGGAGAGGCCACACCCTCCCCAGCCGATTTCTCCTCACGGGCGCGTAGCGCCCGTCTGCTCACGGCGGCTCCGCCGCCGTTCGCATGGTATGCGAGACCTCCGGTCTCGCACTATTCGCATGGTTCGCGGAACCTCCGGTTCCGCGCTAACGCTCGATCGCTCCGCTCTCTCGCTCATCCCTCGCACGGCATCGACGCCCGCCCTCACTGTTGTTCGGACGGTCGAGAGCGCGCGCCACCGCAATGAGGGCGGATGAACAGGTACGAGCCTATTTCTCTCGCAATCGCCGCGGAATCGAACCGGTCATCGATAGCTCGTCGGCGTAGTAGACGACCGGGTCGCCGGTCGGGGCCGGCAGTCCGTTTGCCTCGAGCATCGTGTTCTCGTGGATCGTCACCGCGGCGGGCTGGAGCGGCCAGGGGTCGTGTGCGATCTCGCCGGCCAGCACGCCGCTGGCGGTGGGCGCGTAGAACCGCCGACGGGCGGTGAGCCAGTGCTCGAGCGTGTCCGGTTCGGCGGTCCGGATCTCGCCGTCGGGACGGTAGGTCGCGGCGAATCGAGCGGGTGTGTCACCGTCCGTCCGCCGGCGCTCGCTCGCGAAGGCGACGTGGTTCTCCTCGGTGGCCCCGACCCGGATGTTCGCGTCGTGGACGGGCAATCTCGTCCTTCGGCCGATCGTTGCCGCGACCACCGAACTGTCGAGATCGATACTGAAGAAGAAGAGGCCGGGATCGCCACGATAGCGGACGTAGGTCCGAACGTTGAGTTCGGGAAACGCCAGCCGGGTGATCGACGGCGTCCCGCGGATGCCTACGTTCGTCAGCACGAACGGGAGCACGCTCAGCCAGGCGCGGCCGTCCCGCGTCTCGAGAGTCAGTTGACCGGGGACGTGCGGTCGAAGCGCGTCCGGATCGACCGGCCAGTGGACGAACAGTCCGTCGCGCCAGGTCATCGAGGCGACGTGCGGTGCGTTCGGCGACGATTCGCCCGCGAACCTCCATCGAAACGGATCCGTGCGTTGTCCAGTCATCCTCGGAACCAACAGGTACTGTCAGTACCCGATGACGGGACGACGTAAATACTAGATAGCCTGCTGTCAAATCCGATGGTGGTTCAGCCGGTACCCCGCGGAGAGGGCCGCCATCCGGCACCGGACCGTGGCGCTGGCGTCAGTCGGCCGGGTCAACCGCTGTGTCGTCAGATCTCTCGAGCGTGACGCCGTCCGAGCCGTCGTCACCTGCCTCCGGCGATTTGAGACTCTCGATCACCTGATCGGTGGCGTCGGTCGCCCGCAACACCAGCACGCCGAACCCGATCCGGGTGAGGATGTCGAGGTAGGACACGACGAAGATACCGCCGAAGGCATCGAGCAGTCCCAGCCCCTGTCGCGAGACGAACCCCATGACCAGATAGAACACCCAGAGCAACAGGAGCAAGTTCCGGAGTTTCCCGTAAAGCAGGACGCGCTCGCCGCTTTGCTCGCCCGAGCGTTTCGTGATCGGCCACAGCATCAGGGAGACGATCCCGATCAGGCTGACGATCGTGACACCGTTCATCACTGCTGCCAGCGTCGGATCGACGAGATATCTGGCGGCGCTCGTGCCGACCCAGACGAAGCTCAGGACGACGAGCGCGGCGAGTTGTCGTCGCGTCGCTCCGGCGATCAGCCCGGCGACGATGACCATGATCGGCGTCGCGATCGTGTAGTCGACGTACCGGCTCATCGGAATCGGATCGCCTCCCGCCGTCGTAATTCTGAACAGCTCGGCCGACATTCCGAAGTTGGCGAGCGCGAGCGTCCCGCAGATGATCGGGACGGGCAGGTAGTACCGTCGCTTCCCGGCCGGCATTCGTGCGATCCAGACGAGGAAGCCGACGGTTGCGGCAACCATCGCGTAGAAGGCGATCCGATAGAGTTGGAGTTCGGGGATCATCGGCTGTCACCTCCCTGTCCCGCCGGGGTCGCGGTCGGATCGGCCCCTGCGGAAACGGTGAACTCGTCGACGGCGTCGGCGAGGTTCGCCGCCCGTTCGTCGAGCCGCGTCGCCTCGGCGGAGACGTCGGCGATCGTCGCAGTCGTCTCTTCGGCGGCCGCGGCGACCTGCTGGGCCTGCGATGTCGTCTCGTCGGCGACGCTCGCGACGTCTTGGACGATCGTCGCCAACTCTTCGGCGGAGCCAGCCTGTTCGTCGGTCGCCTGATCGATCTCCTGGACGCCGATCGTCACCTGTTCGATCTCCGTGGCGATCCGGTCGAGTCTGTCCGAGAGCGAGTCGACCTGTTCGGTCGCCGACCCGATCGTCGATTCGGCCTCTTCGATCTGCGTGGCACTCTTCGTCGCGCGCTGCTGTATCGATTCGATCATAGTTTCGACATCGTCGACCGCCGTCTGGGTCTCAGCTGCGAGTTCCTTGACCTCGTCCGCGACGGCCTGGAAGCCGCCGCTATCGCTCGAGGCGCTCTCGGATCGCGCGGACTCGATCGCCGCGTTCAACGCGAGCATGTTGGTCTGGCCGGCGATCTCGTCGATCAGCTCGACGATCTCCTGGATCTGTTCGGCCTCCTCGTCCAGCGACCGGATCGTCTCGGCGACGGCTTCCGTCTGGTCGCTGGCCGCGTGCATCTCCGCCGTCGTCTCGGTGGCCGCCCGCTGGCCGTCGGTGGCCAGTTCATCGACCTGACTGGACTGCTCGGCGATGGTACTCGTCGCGGCGGCGACCTCCTCGACGGTCGCGGACATTTCCTTGACCTCGGTCGACGCCATCGACAGGTCCTCGGCCTGCGACGCGGAGCCGTCGGAGATTTCCTGGACCGACGTGCTCACCTCTTCGCTCGCCCGCCGGATCTCGTCGGAGCTGGTCTGGACCTCCGTACTCGTCCGCGCGACCTCCGCGGAAATCGTCTTGACCTGGGCGACCGTCTCCTCCAGATCGGCGATCATCTCGTTGAACGCCTCGGCGATCGAGACCATCGCCTCGTGGTCCGTCTCTGGCTCGAGACGCCGCTGGAGGTCACCGTCGGCACACGTCGCCATGACCTCGCTGTAGCGCTCGGCCTCGGCCTCGAGCTCGCGGTTTCGCTCTTCGGTCGTGCGCTGTGCTTCGCGGGCGCGTTCGCGCTGGTCCTCGAGGTCCGATAGCGTTTCCCGAAGCGAGTCTCGCATCGACGCGAAGGAGCCGTAGAGCGATCCGACCTCGTCGATCCGGTCGGTCTCGAAACCGACCTCGAGGTCGCCGTCACCCATCCGTTCGGCTTTGCCGGCGAGCTGCCGGAGGTTCAGCGAGATGTTCCCGCCGAGGACGATCCCGACGAGGCCGAGGTGGAGGACAACGACCAGCAGCAAGGCGAGTAACGACGACGTCGCTGTCTGCTGTGGGCCGTAGACGGCCGCAGCGGTATCGTAGCTCGTGACCGTCAGCGATTCGCCGCCGACGTCGATCGTCGCCGACGTGGCCGCGAACTCCGTGTCGGAGTCCTCGGGGGTCCCGGTCGAGACGCCGTCTCCGTCCGGCGAAGCGGCGTCGAGGACGGCGTCGTCGCCGACCGTCGCCGCCTCGCCGACCGACGCGATCGGCTCGCCGTTCGTGTCGGTGACGATCGTCCGCCGATCGTCTGCGGTCTCGAGGGTCGCCCCGAACGCGCTCACGGGGGCGGAAACGGCGACGTAGCGGTCCGATTCGCCGTCGACCGCGGCGACGAACGAGAGCACCGACTCGTCGCTCGCGACCGCGTCGTGGGCGGTACTGGGTCCGTCGGTTGCACCCTCGACGCCGGCCGTTTCGAAGACGTTCTCACCGACCGCGCCGTCCGCGCTACTCGCGAGCACCTCGCCGTCGCCGCCGAGATAGTGGACTTCGCTGATTCGGTCCCCGCGCGTCGACTGGGCCGTCGCGAGCCGTTCGCTGATCTCAGCGTTGGTCCCCTCCTGGACGGTGGCATCCGCTGCCAGCCCGTTCGCCGTTTCGACGTTCGTCTCGAGCCAGGCCGCTGCGACGTCGCTTCGGTCCGCCGTTCGATCGCTGAAGTGGTCTTCCGCCGCTGGGCCGACCGTCCCGGAGACGTGGCCGAAAAAGAGCGCGGAAACCAGAACCGTCATCAGGACGACGAGCAAGAATATGAGACCGATCTTTACACTGTACGTTTCTCTGAGCCGATCAGGGAGATAGTCCTCGAATGCCATAGTGTCTCGTTGATTCGTCGGGCGGCGCGACGCTACCCGATGTCTTCCTTAACAATGTTTACCCATCCCAATTGAATGTATCGGTTGAACTGATTGTCGAGAATGATAGTCATACACTATCCTGTGAGAATCACTTCTATAGACGTTATTTCCGGCATTTGGTTTAGCCGAACGACTACTCAAATAAATATTAATTATACCCAATTGGGTGATGCAGGGCGGAAAGCCGACCGGAATATCGGCGAACGGCCCGAAACGCTCCGCGGACGGCGCGGTCGATTTACGCGGCGGCGATCACCGGGACGGGTTCAGTCGTCTATTTCGATGGCCGGTCGACCGGGCTCGGCGTTCGTGATCACGTCGTCGGCGGCCTCGTCGGCGCGAACGACGCGAACCGGGGCGTCGAACTCGCGTTCGATTAGCCACGCGGCGGACTCGAGCGCCGCGTGTTCGTCGTCCGGCCCGAGCGTCATCGAGAGCGCCTCGCGTTCGGCCTGGAGGTCCTGCCCGTAGTCGGCCGCGGCGTCGCCCTGCTCGCGGATGTGGGGCTCGCCCATGAGTTCGCCGATCAGGTTGTCGGCGTCGCTCTCGATCGCGATCTCGAGGGCATCGTACTTCCAGTTGGGGGCGACAACGACGTCGATCGCCTGCGGGTCCTCGATCCCGGCGACCTCGACGATGTCGCGGATGTCCTCGCGGATGTTCGCGACCAGTTGGCGGCGCTTAGACACGTAGTCGCGGTCGACGTCGGCGGTCGGCCACTCGGCGTTTGCAGCGAAGCCCTCGCCGCCCAGCTCGTCGTGTAACTCCTCCGCGATGTGCGGTGCGACCGGCGAGAGCAGTCGGACGACGGCCGACAGCCCGCGCTCGTAGATCTCGGCGTTGGGTTCGGTGTGATTGGCGTATTGCCGTAGCGTCCGCATCAGATCCTGCGTTTCGCGCAGCGCCTTGTTGAACGTCAGGTCGTCATACTCGTCGCTGGCGATGGCGATCGTCGCGTCGGTCTCCGCGTCGACGTAGCTCGCAACGGCGTCGTCGTCGCCGTCCGGTTCGTTCGTCACGTACTGTTCGACCATCCCCTTCAGCCGATCGAGGAAGGCGTAGGTCGACCGGACGCCCTCCTCGCTCCAGTCGAAATCGCGCTCGGGCTGGGCGGCCTGCATCATGAACAGCCGCGCGGTGTCGGCTCCGTACTCCTCGACGATCCGCTGGGGCGAGACGACGTTCCCCTTCGATTTGGACATCTTCTCGCCCTCGAGCTGGACCATCCCCTGGGCCAGCAGGTTCGTGAAGGGCTCGCGGTGCGCTAATCCCTCGTGATCGGCCAGTACCTTCGTGAAGAACCGGGAATACAGCAGGTGCATCACGGCGTGCTCGATGCCGCCGACGTACTGATCGACGGGCATCCAGTCGTTGGCCCGCTCCAGGTCGAAGGGCGCGTCCTCGAGACCGGGCGAGACGTACCGCAGGAAGTACCACGAGGAGTCGACGAAGGTGTCCATCGTGTCGGTCTCGCGGACGGCTTCGCCGCCGCAGTCGGGACACGTGGTCTGCTTCCACTCCTCGGCGGCGTCCAGCGGGTTTCCGGTGGTGTTGATGAACTCCGGCAACTCGACGGGCAGGTCCTCTTCGGGGACCGTGACGGGGCCACACTTCTCGCAGTGGATCACCGGAATCGGGGTGCCCCAGTAGCGCTGGCGCGAGATCCCCCAGTCGCGCAGCTGGTACTGCGTGGCTTCCTCGGCGCTCTCGATTTCCTCGGTGAGTCGCTCGCGGGCCGTCTCGCTCTCGAGGCCCGAGTACTCGCCGGAGTCGATCAGGACGCCGTCGTCGGTATACGCTTCCTCGCTCACGTCGGGTGCGTCGGGAACCGTCTCCCCGTCCCAATCGTCCGGTTCGGGTGCAATGACGGGCCTGATCTCGATGTCCTTCTTCTCGGCGAAGGCGTGGTCGCGCTCGTCGTGGGCCGGCACGGCCATCAGCGCGCCGGTCCCGACGTCAGAGAGGACGAAATCGGCGACGTAGACCGGGATCTCCTCGCCGGTGACGGGATTCGTCGCGGTGAGTCCCGTCTCGACGCCGTTGGGTTCGTCGCCCTCGGGATCGGCCTCCTCCTCGATGAAGTGACGGACGTCATCGTTCTCTTCGGCCAGCTCTTCGCTGATCGGGTGGTCGGGCGCGAGCGCGAAGAAGGTCGCTCCGTAGATGGTGTCGACGCGGGTGGTGAAGGCCTCGACGGAACCGTACTCCCGCGGCTCGGTACCCTCGCCGCGTCCGTTCGAGGCGCGTAGCGCCTCGCTCCCCTCGATTTCGAAGTCCAGTTCCGTCCCGTACTGCCGACCGATCCAGTTGCGCTGCATCTGGCGGACCGAGTGGGGCCATCCCTCGAGACCGTCGATCGCTTCCAGTAACTCGTCGGCGTACTCGGTGATCTTCAGGAACCACTGCTCGAGTTCGCGCTGTTCGACGGGCGTGTCACAGCGCCAGCAGAGCTCCGCCTCGCCCTCGACCTGCTCGTCGGCGAGGACGGTCTCGCAGTGGGGACACCAGTTGACCTCGGCGTCGCGGCGCTCGACGAGCCCCTCCTCGAGGAACCGCTCGAAGAGCCACTGGTTCCACTGGTAGTATTCGGGCGTACAGGTGGCGATCTCCCGTTCCCAGTCGTAGCCAAAGCCCATCGACTCCATCTGTTCGGTCATGGTCTCGATGCAGTCGAACGTCCAGTCGCGGGGATTCGTGTCGCGCTCTTTGGCCGCGTTCTCCGCGGGGAGACCGAACGCGTCCCAGCCCATCGGATGGAGGACATCGTCGCCGCGCATCCGGCGATACCGAGCATACGCGTCCGTAATCGTGTAGTTGCGAACGTGTCCCATGTGGAGTTTGCCCGACGGATACGGGTACATTCCGAGGACGTACGTCGGATCCTCGACGTCGTCGGGCGTCCGATAGACGTCCGCCTCGTCCCACGCCTCCTGCCAGCGCCGTTCGACCGTCGCGTGGTCGTATCCCGCGTCGCTCATTTGCTTATATACGTCTAGGAGTGGACGCCGTCCTATAGCTTTCCATACCGTACCCCGTCGAGCCGTCGAACGGTCCCGGCGAATGTCCCTCGAGCCGTACCGAACGCTCGGTCCCGACCGGTTCCGGGAGGCAAGCGGTTTTATTCTCGTCCCGCCACACCCTGAGGTATGGTAGCAGATTCCACCGTTTTCGTCACGGGTGCGAGTCAGGGACTCGGTCGCGAAATCGCCACCGCGTTCGCCGACGAGGGTGCGGACGTCGCGCTCGCGGCCAGGAGCGACGGCATCTACGAAACTGCAGCCCAGATCGACGTCCCGGACCGAACGCTGGCGATCGAGACCGACGTGACCGATCCCGAATCGGTCGCCGATGCGATCGACGAGACCGTCGACACCTTCGGCGGGCTGGATTGTCTCGTGAACAACGCGGGGATCGCCGGCCCCACCGCGCCGCTCGAGGAGACGACCGACGGCGAGTGGCTCGAGACCCTCGACGTCAACGTCGTCGGCGTGGCTCGCGTCACGCGGGAAGCGGCCCCGCACCTGCGCGAGTCCGAGCAGGGAAGCGTCATCAACATCTCCTCGATCGGCGGCAAGCGGCCCTACGCCAACCGAGGACCGTACGCTGCCTCGAAGATGGGTCTGATCGGGGTGACTCGCGCGCTGGCGGCCGAGTTCGGTGACGACGGCGTCACCGTCAACGCGATCTGTCCCGGCCCGGTCGAGGGCGAGCGAATCCGCGGCGTCTTCGAGCGACAGGCCGAGGCGGCGGGCGTCCCCGCGGAGGCGGTCGAAGAGGAGGTCCTCGAGAGCCTCATGATCGACGAACTGGTCCCGCCCGAGGAAGTCGCGGACATGGCCGTCCACCTCGCGAGCGAGGCGTCGCGCCACGTCACGGGGCAGGACATCAACGTCTCATCGGGCGGGGCCTGGTACTAGTCAGAGGACAGCGAGAACCGCGACGAGCAGGCCGATACCGACGAATACCCCGCCGCCCGCCCGACGGAGCCGGACCGACGTGCGAACCTGCTCGCGCTGGTCTTCGAGGCTCCCGGTCGCGATCACGAGCGGCGTCTCGTCGGTTCCCCGTAGGACGTAGCCATCGGCCGTCTCGGTCAGCTCGCCCCGAACTACTAGCTCGTCGCCGTC
This sequence comes from Natrinema sp. CBA1119, assembly GCF_002572525.1. Classification (NCBI taxonomy): domain Archaea; kingdom Methanobacteriati; phylum Methanobacteriota; class Halobacteria; order Halobacteriales; family Natrialbaceae; genus Natrinema; species Natrinema thermophila. The sequence goes on from NZ_PDBS01000001.1 coordinate 1,720,309, forward strand.
TCGGACCACGGTAGCCTGATACTTGTCGGGCATGGTGGTCTTTCCGCCGACGCTCACGTTGAACTCGAGGTCACTAATGACGCCGTCCTCGCTCGCCAACCCCGTCCGCTCGAGGAAGCGATTGACCGGATCCAGGTCACCGAGATAGGACTCCGTCTCCGGGTCGCCCAGAAACAGTTCCGGCGAGTCGAAGGGGTCGTCGTCCGCGTCGGTCGCCAGCGTCGTCGCGTCCACGTGGACGCGATCCCAGCTGTGATCGACGGCGAACTCGCCGACCGCCAGTTCGGACTCGGCGGTCCGCCACCGGCTGCCGTTCGGTGCCTTCTCCTTTTGGCGGACGCGCCACGCCCAGAGGGCGGCCGAGTCGCCCCCGTTCGGCTGGGGACCGGTCCGCGTCGGCGACGCCGGCTCGAGGACGTGAACCGGACCGCTTACGGTCGCTTCGCCGCCCGGCTCCACCCGCTCGTCGCCCGCAGCCGCGAGTTCGCTGATCGTTTCGCTTCGATCATCGAGTTCGCCGGCTCGAGATAGCACGATACCGCCGAACAGGAGAAAGATCCCCGCGAAGACGAGTGCGACCACTTGGACCATGACGGAGTTGTTATTATCGAGACATAATAACTGCCCGGAAACGACCGATCACGGTGACGGGCCGACAGGTGACCGCGCGGACGCCGTCGCGCGTTCGCGTCGCTGCGTCGATCGGCGACCCCGGTCTCCGACCGAAAGCCGGTCGGCTCCGGGGGCTCCAGCGTCGGCTACTCGATGTCGATCTGTTTCGAGTCCCCGCTTCCCGAGACCTTCGGCAGCCGGACCGTCAGCACGCCGTTCTCGAAGCCGGCGGCGACGGACTCCTCCTCGACCGGCTCGGGCAGGCGAATCCGGCGACTCGCCGACGTTTCCGTCCGCTCGCGCCGGATGTATCGGCCTTCGGGGTGCTCCTCCTCGTCGGTCCGGTTGGCCTCGAGGCGCAGCGTCCCGTCCGAGAGCGTCAGTTCGATGTCGTCGGTCTCGTAGCCGGGGAGGTCGGCCGTCACGACGTACTGCTCGTCGGTGTCGGCGACGTCGACCGGCACCGAGCCGGGGACCTGCAGCCCGCCTGCGGTCATGCCCTCTTCGACCTGTCGGCTCACGCGGTCGAGCAGCTCCTCGATATCGTCGAACGGATTGCGTCGCATACTCGAGCGTAGGGGCCCGAAGGGGATAAATTCTGCCCGCAGCGCGACGACAGAAGGCGGGGCGCTCGGAGGGGGCTCTCGTTTCGGAGGTCGAACGCGTTACTCGGGGAGGGTGACGAGCCCATCGTCGAGCGCGTCGAGCAAGACGTCGCGCGCGTGACCGTCGGGATCGACGCCCTCGTAGACCGCCTGCACTTCGCCGTCGGCCAGCAGAAACGTCGTCCGGGTGGTCACGCCGCTGTCGCGCCGTTCGACATCGAACGCGTCGGCGATCTCGGCGTCGGGATCCGCCAGCAGGTCGAACTCGAGGCCCTCCGACTCGGAAAAGGACCGGTGGGAGTCGACGTCGTCGACCGAGACGCCGTAGACGTCGACGCCGGCGTCGCGATAGGTCTCGCGCTCGTGCTGGAACTGGTTCGCCTCGACCGTACACCCCGGCGTGTCGTCTTTCGGGTAGAAGTAGACGACCGTCGGTTCCTCGAACGCCGGCGAGACCTCCTCGCCGTCCTGATTGCGTGCGGTCACGGTCGGCGCGTCGTCGCCTGCAGCGAGTGGCATACTCGTGGTAGCGTGGGACGCGAAATAACAGTTTGTGGTCCGGTCGGACGATTCTCGCTCGAGTGACCGATATTTTCCTTCGGCGGTACGAGCGACCGATATTTTCCTTCGGCGGTACGAGCGACCGTCTCCGTTTCGAGTGAACAGGTAACGACATCGGCCGGAACGGGCTTGTAATCCGGTGCCGATCTCGGTCATTTCTGCCCACATCACTCGTATTATACACCCTTCCGAGTACGATCACGTATGGAAGATATCGTGCTTCACACTGGTGCAGAGCACCCCGACCTCCTGTGGATCCTCGGTCCGACACTCCTCTCGTTCGTCGCGGGACTCGGAATCGGCTCCTACGCTGACCGCATTCGAGCGTGGTTCCGTCCGGAGAGCGATCCGATGATCGAGTAATCGAGTTCTCTCCTTTTCCGTCGCCCGAGTCGCGAGGCCCTACTTGACGACGTGTTCCGTATCGTACGAGCCCAGCCGCCGGACCCAGCCGTTCTCGGCCAGTTCTTCGAGATCCTCGATCGCCTCCTGCGTCCGCGCCTCGTAGAGCCCGGCCTCGAAGTCGACGTGGAAGACGTAGTCGCCTAAGCGCTCCCCGCTCGGCCGGGACTCGACGCGGGTCAGGTTGATATCTCGATCCGCGAACGGCTCGAGCAACTCGAGCAGCAAGCCGGGATAGTTCGCGTTCGGGTAGACCACCAGCGAGGTCTTGCCGCCGCCCGTCGAGCGCTCCGCAGCGGGTGCGATCGCCAAAAAGCGCGTCGCGTTCGAGTCCTGGTCCTGAATGTCCTCGGCCAGCACCTCGAGTTCGTCGCCGCCGAGGGCCGGGTGGCCGATACCGGCGACCGAGGGATCGTCGCGGGCGAAGTCGACGCCCTGAGCGGTGCTCGCGACGGCCTCGAGCGTGGCGTCGGGGTACTCGCGCTCGAGGTAGGTGCGACACTGCGCCAGCGCCTGCGAGTGGCTGGCGACGGTGTCGAACTCGGGGCCCTGCGCGAGCAGGGCGTGGCGGATCGGCGTGACGATCTCGCGGACGACGGCGATGTCGTAGTCCGCGATGGCGTCGAGGCTCTCCGTCACGGAGCCCTCGATGCTGTTCTCGATGGGAATGACGCCGCGGTCGTATTCGCCCGCAGCGACGGCGTCGACGATCGCCGTGACCGACTGACGGAAGTCGATCTCGTCGCCGTCGGCGATCGCGTTCGTCGCCCGGTGTGAGTAGGTCCCTTCGGGTCCCAGCGTCACTGCAGTCATACCCGCCGATAGCAGGCTACGGGCCAAAAGACCGTCGGGTTCTCGGGGCCGGTCAACGACGGTTTCTCAGCACTCAGTCGTCGATCGGTGCCCCGGAGGTACCGCTACCGCCGCTCGAGGCCAGAAAGCCGTCTTCGGTCGCCCGTTCGGCGAGGCGCGGCTGGAAGACCCACGCGCACAGCAACAGGATGGGGATCATCGTGGCCGCGACGACGGAGTAGCCGGTGTGGAGGCTCGGCATCATCGGCGCGGCGTAGACGAGCGGGTAGACGATTCCGCCGACCGTGCCGACGCCCCCGACGACGCCGGCGACGGCACCGGAACTGTTTGGGAACATCGCCGGCACCTGTGCGAAGATCGCGCCTTCGGCGAACGCACAGCCCATGCCGACGATGAAGCCGGCCGCGACGGCCAGTAGCACCTGGCCGGTCAGGCCAGCCAGCGTCATCCCGACCATCGCGAGCACGATGAAACACAGCGAGACGAACGTCCACTGCTCGCGGTAGCGGCCCGTGAAGATCGGGAGAATGTTCTTCTCCTTGCGAGCGAGCAGGTCGCTAACGTAGCCGCCGATCGGCCGAAGCAGGCCGGCTGCGACGGAGAACGTCGCGGCGAACGTGCTGGCGAGCACGAGGTTGTTCGTGTTGAACCCTTCCCGGTAGTACGTCGCAAGCCAGCCGTTCATCGAGAGCTCGAGGCCGAAGCTCATCACGTACGCCAGCGCGAGCACGACCGTTCCGTAGCGGGTGGCGGTGTAGAGCCAATCTTTGAGGTTCGCAGTCGACTTGGTCGCCTCTCGTTTCGCGTCGCTCTTGGCGGCCTCGCCGATCGTGTAGTAGACGATCGCCAGCAGGATCGAGACGATCCCGGTGTAGAAGAAGGCCGCTCGCCAGCTCGTCTCGAAGATCGGACCGCTCCAGTTCTCGGTGAACACGCGCGGGAGGATGAGCGCACCGCCGGCGGCACCGGCGTTGCCGACGCCGGCGTAGATTCCCTCTGCAGTTCCCAGTTGCTCCTCGTCGAACCACTCGGAAACGTGCTGGATCCCGATGACGAAGGTGATTCCCGCAGTCGCAACGATCAGCCGCTCGACGAAGAAGACGGCGTAGGACTGGGCGAACGCCGACGCGATGGAAAAGATGCCAACGTACGTTAACACGATGGCGAACACCGTCGGCGCGCCCCAGCGATCGGAGAGCCAGCCGGTCAGAATGCGACCGAACGGCGCGAGCCAGATCGCCGCGCTCGCGAGGATCCCAATCTCCGCGAGCGAGAGGCCGAACTCCTCGGCCATCGGCCCCGTGAACGGCGCGAAGGAGAACCAGATCAGGAACGAGAAGTTGAACCCGATCGTTGCTAACACCAGCGTCCGCCACTTGGTCATCGTGATCACGACTGCTCACCCCGACTGAAGCTGCAAGCAGTGCACTTGAACTTCCTCGCTTCCATTGCGGAATGCGGAACAAACGTGTTATTGATATCCGATCTTTCACCGATTCTGCCCCATATTTTTCGGACTTCTTCGATGTTTTTCAACATAGCTCACTCGAGTTGTTCGGTAACTCCCGTATAAATCCACTTATTAGAATATACCCAACTGTACGGCAGTGATCTAACAAAGACGCCCTGTATTATGGCGTTTAATCTCCAGACAAATGGGTTATTCTGGGAGTATTGTGAAAATACACAACACACTATTCGGTAAGCATCGTCGTTCGTTCGGTTCTCTCTCCAAATCGGATTCGTCGGTTCACAAGCGGGCTGGACGACCCCCTTCGGGTTGTTCGGAAATCGCAGATTCTCGAACGACTTGCCCCCGAGGCGATCCATATGATACGCGGCAGCACACTCTCTCCGACCTACCGACGCCGCTCCTGGTCGCTGTCACACCGGAGAAAACTACCGATCGGACGGCTTACTCGTCGAGGTGCTCGATTCCCTTCTTCGAGACGTTCGCTTCCGTGATCTCGTCGGGCATCCAGTCGGGCTTGTCGTCGGGAGCCGTCTCCTCCCACGCCCAGCCGTCGTAGATGTGTACCTTGTCCGTCCCCTTCTCGCGGAGTTTGAGTTCGACGCGGTCCGCCGCCTCCTCGCTCGAGCCGGGCTCGAGCCGTCTGGCCGCCTTGAGTGCAGCCTGTCGAGGTGTGTTTCCCGAGAAGACACTCGACTCGTCGTCGGGTGATTCGCGCAGTGCAAAGTTTCGTTTACCGTCTTCGCGTACCATGATTATCGCCTCCATGTCAGTCAAGCACACGATCCGACATAAAGATATCCCCGAAAACCGACCGACTGCGCCAGTATCTTTAAGTGAGTAGCGTACACCATTTCACCGCAATATCGACACCCGAGTTCCGGTCGCCGTGCCGTCGTTGTTCGCTCGTTGCGTGCGTAACACGGTCACTCGCCGAGCCGTCGAAAACACTTAAGTATATCCTACGGCGAAGTTCGGAATAGAATCCCGCGATGGTACGGAAAAAGAAGCTGAGTCCAAGCGGTGCGAAAGACGACGACGGTAACTACCACAACGTCCACCTCAACCTCCACGAAGACGAACTCGAGGTCGCGGGCATGGATATCGGCGATGAGGTCTTCGTCCGGGTCCGGGACGGCAAGATAATCATCCAGAAAGCCAACGAGGACGACGTCGAACACGAGTTCTAAAAACCGACCTTTTGCTCTGCGGGCGCGGCAGAGCCGCGCCCTCGGCAAAATCCTCAAAAGAGCTCTCCTGTTGAGCGCTCTTTTGGACCTCGCGGGATCTTCGATCCCGCTTAGCGTCGATGAAAAGCACTCCTCCTTCCTCTCCGTTCGCTGACTCGCGGTTTCACCGCTCGTCTGTTCGCGGCGCGTAGCGCCGCGCAACCGCTCACTTCGAGTCAGTCGTCGGCCCGCTCGCTCGTTTCACTCGCTCGCGGTACAACACTTGGACTGCAACCCGCAGCAACGCCGCTGAAACGAAAAACTGCTTTCTCCCTCAGCGCAGCGCCTCGAGGTCGAACTCGAACGCCGAGACCGGTACCTCGAGGTCGTGCTCGACGAGCACCTTCGGGTGGACCTCGCCGATCACGCCGACCTCCTCGCCGTCGATGACGACCGCTGCGGTTCGACCCGAAATGAAGGTCGGGTGGTCGGTCGGCGGCGTCTCGAGGTCGGCGTCGAAGTTGCGAGCGAGGGTCTGCAGGCGGGCCTTGGCGTCCTCGTAGCCGGCCTCGTGGTGTGCGAGGACGGCTCCGACGCGGCGACCCTCCGCGACGCCGGTGTTCTCGCGATCGTCGACTTCGGCGGCGAAGCCGATCTCGGCGAGATTTTGTGGGTACGAGCGGTGGGTGTTCCGCTCGAGGACCATCAACAGCGACGGCATGACCCACGTCCGGAGCATGGTGAAGTCCTCGCTGTAGGGTTCTTTGATCGTGGCGGGCTCGCCGGCACCGTAGACGTCGTCACCGGGGACCACGTCGAGCCGGTCGAAGTTCTCCCCCTCGCTGATCATGTGGAAGTTCAGCAGGTCCTCGAAGCCCAGCCCGACCAGCTGGGTTCGGGCGGCGTTCTCGAGCCGGGAGCGCTCGTGACGCCCGCCGACGGTTCCCACATCGGGATAGCGGGGCTCGAGTTCGTTGAAGCCGTAGGCCCGCCCGAGGTCGTCGATGACATCAAGCGGGTGGAGCACGTCGACGCGGTAGGGTGGAATCGTCACCTCGTAGATCAGATCGCCGTCTTCGTTCTCCGCTTTTTCCGCTTTGAGACCCGATCGCTCGGCGAGGTCGATCACTTCGTCGGGGTCGAGCCCGATCCCGAGGATCGTCTCGATGCGATCGTGGGCGACCGTCTTCGTCTTCATCGAGAGGTCCGGGCGGACGAGTTCGTGATCGGGATACTCGACCGTCACCTCCTCGAGGGTGGCTCCGCGGGCCGACAGCGCGTAGCAGACGATGTTCAGCATCTTGTCGATCGTCCACTGGTCGGTGCCCGTCATCTCGACGAACAGGTCCCTCGAGTCCGTCGAGACCTCGGTCCGCCGGCCGTTGATCACCGGCGGGAACGAGAACAGCCCGATGCTGTCGTAGATCGCCGGATACCGATCGTACTCGCTCACGAGGTCGGCGTAGGTCTGGCCCGTCTGGTGCTGCTCGAGCACGTCGGCCGGCGTCATCTCCTGATCGGAATCGAGCGGCACGAACCGGTCCTCGTCGGGTTCGACGCCGACGTACTGGATGGTCGGGTTGCCTTCGGTGGCGGCAGTCCCCTTCAGCATCGTCAGGTCGTGAATCCCGATCGCACCCTTCGCGCGCTTGCGCCCCATCGTCGCGTGGAGTTTCTCCTGCAGTTGAATGAGGGACTCGAGGGCTTCCTCGTCCAGATCGACATCTCGAACGACTGCGCCCGTGACGTACGGACGCTCGTCGGGGACCGATTCCTCGACTTCGATCGTCCATTCCGACGAGTTCGGCGAGGGAACGTGCACCCCTCGCGCGTCGCCGTACTGATACCGCATCGAGCGGGCGACGCCCTCGACGGAGAGCCGATCGAGGCGGTCCGGCGCGAACTCGAGTTCGAACTCGCCGTCCTCCGTACGCCCTTCGAACTCGAGGCCGAGGCCGAACAGGTCATCGATCAGGTCGTCGTCGCTCTTTTCGTCGTGGCCGGTCAGTTCGCGCAGTTCGTCGGGGTCGATATCGACGGTGGGCATCAGTAGGTCACCTCGGTTTCGCGCAGCAGTTCGAGGTCACACAGGGTTCCGTGGATGTCCCGGATGTCCTCGAAGCCGTACATCAGCATGAGCAGTCGCTCTAAGGCCAGTCCCCAGGCCATCACGTCACACTCCACGCCGAGGGGCTCGAGCATCTCCTCGCGGAAGATACCGGAGTTGCCGATCTCGACGAGTTCGCCGGTCGTCGGGTGGGTCCCGAACAGTTCGAAGCTCGGCTCCGTATAGGGGTTGTAGTGGGGCTTGAACTGGATGTCCGTGATCCCGAACTGGGAGTAGAACTCCTCGAAGGTGCCCATCAGATCGCGAACCGAGAGGTCCTCGGCCATCACCCAGCCCTCGATCTGGAAGAACTCGAGCAGGTGCGTCGGGTCGAGCGTGTCGTTTCGGTACACCTTCTCGACGCTGAAGTACCGCTGTGGCGGCTCGAGATCCCCCACCTCCTCGCCCGAGAGGTAGCGGGTCGACAGCGAGGTGGTGTGCCCGCGGAGCGCGAGCGCCCGGGCGAACTCCTCGTCCCACGGCGAGTGATAGCCCTCGCCGTCCGGGCCGACGCCCTCCCGGTGAGCGCGCTCGACGCGCTCGACGAGGTCCGCGGGGAGGTCGTCGATATGGGTCGGCTGCTCGAGGGCGAACCGGTCCCAGTGCGTGCGCGCGGGATGATCCTGCGGCATGAACAGGCAGTCGTTGATCCAGAAGTCCGCGTCGACGTGGGGGCCGTCCATCTCCTGGAAGCCCATGCCGACGAGGGTGTCCTTGACTCGCTCGGCGGTCTGGCGCAGGATGTGGACCTTGCCGCCGTCGAAGCGCTCGGCGTCGGCCTCGACGTTGTACTCGGAGAACTCGACGTCCTCCCACTCGCCGCTCGTGAGCAGTTCGGGGGTCACCTGGCCGACCGTTTCGCTCGTCTCGATTCCCGCCATCAGCTCCGTGACGGCGCGCTCAGTCAGCGTGACTTCGCGGACCGTCGACTCGCGGCGCTCGAGCAATCCGCGCCGCTCGAGTCCCTCGAGCGTTTCGTCGTCCGCGTCGACGGCCTCGAGCGGCGCGTCGTCGGCGTCGGCGAGTGCCTCGAGCGCGTTCGCCTCCGCGTCCGCGGCCGGATCGGCGTCGGGGTCGGCGGTGATCTCGCCGCTGTCGATCGCGCCGTAGCCCTTGCGCGCGTAGTTCGAGAGCGCGATGTCGACCGCGCCGCCCTCGAGCCCCGACGCGCCGATGACTTGCCCCATCGAGACGGGGTCGGCGTCGGCTCCGGCCTCGAGGGCGGCCTCGTAGAGCCGGACCTCGGGAAGCCCGTCGGTGACGTACTCGCGCCCCTCGTCGGTCAGCGCGACCGTTTCGTCGACGCGCTCGCTGACGGCGACCAGTCCCTCGTCCTCGAGTTCGAAGACGGCCCCGGTGACGGTTTCGGGGGGAGCTCGGTCGCCGCGGCGAGGGCGTCGACGGACGTTGCCTCGTCCGCGTTCGCGGTCTGAAGGACCGCGACCTGTTGTGCTGGAAGTTGCATTCGCTTGTTCGTATGCCTGCGTGTCGGTCAGTTAGCGGTTCCGATATGCCCGGGCATCGGGGCCGGGGGAAGAGCGCGGTCGGTTTCGCCGCGAGCGCTCGGTGTGAGCGCTCGCGGATCCACCGACCCGGCGTTACCGGGCGAAGAAGAAACCGAATCCCGACCGCTCGTGCGCTGACTGTCCGCCGACACCGGCCCGCTGGGATTCGGGTGCCATAGGTCCCGCCTCTCGACGATACGCGAAAAAGCTTGCGCCCGGTGTGGCTCTCGTCGTGACCGACGGCGGTCGCTCCTTCCAATCGTGCTCGTTGCGGGCCGTGGTCGACCGTCGATTCGCGTTTTCGGACGGTACTCAAATTCGACTGCATCCCATACTTACATCGTAAAGAACTGCCGATATATTTACTACGGGGCGGCCGGTAGGCGGTCGCTCTCGAACACTACTGAAACTATGAGACGAACCAATCAGACGCTCTCAGACGTGGGTAGCACGGCGGCCGCGCTACGCAGCACGCTGTTCGCCCGATTCCCCTCGAGTCCGGGACGGGCGTGGAACGCACTGGTGTACAGTTCGGCGTATCTGTCGTTGATCGCGATGGCCGAGGTGGTCATCGTCTCGACCCTCCTCTCGCTGCCGCCGAGTCCGGCGGCGGTCGTCGTGGGGCTGGTCGTCTTCGCCGTCTACACCAACGACCGCCTCGCGGACGTCGATACCGACGTGATGTCGAACCCCGGACAGGCAGCGTTCGTCAGACGACATCGGGACGTTCTCTACGTGCTGGCATCGATCGCGTACGGGCTCGCGGTCGCACTCTCCGTCCTCGGCGGCCCGATCGCACTCGCGGTTGCCTTGCTCCCAGGCGTGTTCTGGGTGTGCTACGCCACGAACTGGATTCCCGGCAGCGGGAGCGTCGGCCGCGTCCAGCGGCTGAAAGACGTCTTCCTCGTCAATACGATCGTCGTCGCGCTCGCGTGGGCCGCGACCCTGACGTTGCTTCCGCTCGCGTTCGCCGGGGCCCCGATCACGATTCCAACGCTCGTCGTCTTCTCGTACTTCTTCCTTCGGGTGTTCACGAACACGGAGATCCCGAACGTCCGCGACGTCGACGGCGACCGCGCGATCGGCGTCCGGACGATTCCGGTCGTCTTCGGCGTCACTCGGACGCGCTGGATCCTCTCCGCGATCGATTGCTGTACGGCCGGACTCGTGGTGCTCGCAGTCTCCCTCGAGTTCCTCTCTCCCGCACACGCGCTCGCGCTCCTCGCCGGAATCGGCTACTCGCTCTCCGTCACGTCGTTGATCGGCCGGGTCGAGAACGAGCGACTGCTGGCGAAGGTCGCCGAATGCGAGTACCTCGTGGTCTTCGTCGTTCTCACCCTCGCCGTCTCGCTCTCCTAACAACTGCACACTTCCGTTCCCTTTCACGAAGGGATGACTTTCCCAGCACGTTTAATAGCGAACAGCGATATCTCCTCCGTATCTGTGTTCTCTATTACTATTTTGTCGACAATATTACTCGCAACCATTGCGATCGGAACGGCGGCGGCACTCCTCGCCTGGCGGGAACGACCCGAGCCCGGTGCAGTGCCGCTCGTCATCCTGCTCGCCGGACAGTGCTGGTGGTCGGCGTTCTTGCTCTTCGATATCGAGGCATCGACCCTCGGCGCGAAAGTCTTCTGGGCGGATCTCAGATGGATCGGCGTCGTCGCCATTCCGGTCGGCTGGCTGCTCTTCTCGCTGGAGTACACCGGTCGGGATCGGTACATCCAGCCGCGCTACGTTGCGCTCCTCTCGATCGTGCCGGTGCTCACCGTCGTCTTTGCACTGACTGACACCGGTTTGCTCTACGCGTCCTCGAGGGTGGTTCGCGAGGACGGTATGCTGTTGCTCAGCCGGACTCCCGGCCCCTGGTTCTGGATTATCACCGCCTACACGTACCTGCTGGGGCTGCTCGGTTCCGTTCCGCTCCTGGAACTGATCCGAGACGACTCGCTGCCGTTCAGGGGCCAAAGCGCCGCGCTTCTCATCGGCATTCTGGCACCGTGGGCGAGTAACGTTCTCTTTCTCGTCGGTGCTATCCCGGTCCCGGGCCTCGACCCGACGCCGGTCGCGTTTTCGATCTCCGGCGTCGCCTGTCTCGGCGCGCTCACGCGCTTCCAACTCCTGGGGAAGAGCCCGTCGCCGAACCCGCGTGCGCGTCGACTGCTCTTCGAGCGGATGCCGGACGGTGCCATCGTTACCGACGGCCACGACTACGTCGTCGAAATCAACGACGCCGGCGCTGACGTTCTGGGGACCGAACCCAGTCGCGTGCTCGGCAGGCCGCTTCAGGAGATCGCTCCCGACGACTCGCTGCTCCCGGCTGACGGATCGGTCGCGACGCGACGCTCGTTCAAGAGTCCGCACGACGGCCGGCTGTACGACGTGACGGCGACCGCTATTACCGACATCCACGACCGGACGATCGGCCACGTCATCACGTTCCACGATATCAGCGAACACGTTCGACAGCAACAGCGCCACGAAGTCCTGAACCGCGTCTTCCGGCACAACATCCGGACGGAAACGAACGTCATCAGCAGCTACGCCGAGTTACTCGCGGACGGGGACGATCAGGGCGCTGCCGACGAGATCACGGCGAGCGCCCGACGCATCGAAGAGCTGGGGGTCAAAGCCCGCGAAATCGTCGACGTCTTCGAACGAGGGCGGGACTCGATCGAAGCCGTCCCGCTCGAGTCGCTCCTCGCGGACGGAATCGCGACCGTCCGAGAGGAGTATCCGGACGCTCGCATCGACCGCGAACCGATCGCGGCCGATCTCTCCGTCGCCGGCGTCCTCGAGCCCGTGTTCGTCAACCTCATCGAAAACGGAATCGAGCACAACACCGGCCCGAACCCGTCCGTTCGAGTCGCGGTCGAATCGGACGGCAATCGGGTACGGATACGTATCGCGGATAACGGATCCGGGATCGACGACTACGAACGGTCTATCCTGGAGCGCGGAACGGAAACTCCGCTGGAACACGGTAGCGGTCTCGGGCTCTGGTTAGCCAAGTGGGGGGCCGAAATCGCCGGCGGTGAGGTGACGTTCGAGACGGACGATCCGACCGGTTCGATCGTTACCGTCGAAGTTCCAGTCGTGTCTCCGCCCGCCAGTCCGCCGGCCGAATCGGACGGAAATCCGTCGTAACGGCCGATGCGCTACTGATTCGAGAGCCGCGTCGTCTCGAGCGAGCCGGAATCGACCCACTCGAATCCCGACCGCTCGGTCGTCGCCGGCGCCTCGGGGACGTCGACGGGCGCACAGCTGTCGGCGAACTCGATGCGGGTCTCCTCGGACTCGACCGCGGGGAGCTCCGGCAGGAACTCGTCGTCCTCGAGTAGCCCCCGGACGGAGACGGCTCCGCCCGCGTCGAGCGCCGCGCCGAGCGCCCGGTAGCGGTCGTCGTCGGACTGGGGATCGAGCGCCGTCCCGAACGAGTCGTTGTCGATGCGCGCCGTCTTGCTGGTCCCCGAGAGCGTCCCGAATTCGTCCGCATTCGTCGCGTTTTCGTCGCTACTCGGTGTACTCTCCCCGTCGTCGAACACGGTCGTTTCCGACTCACAGTTCTCGGATCGCTTGTCGTCATCTTCCTGTCTCGAGACCGCGGGGGTGCCCCGAAGTTCGAAGCCGTCGATCTCGCTCGAGGGGGCCGACGCGGTCGATCGTTCCGACGCTTCCCTCGACGGGTGTGGGGATAACACGTCGCTCGAGACACGCTCGGACGCAGCCCCCGAGTCCGGCTCCGATCGCGCGGACGCTTCGGCCTCGTCGATGAGCGAGTCGACACTCGTCGTCGGATCGTGTGACTGGTCGGTGCCACGCTCGAGCGCCCACGGCGGCCAGGGACCGTCTCCGGCGGCGGGACCGTCGCCGTCGGCACCGAGACCGTCTCCGTCGGCACCGGAACCATCGCCGTCGAGTCCGGTCGCGTCGTCGGCCGCCGCATCGGGGACGTACGCCTCGAGTCCGTGGTCCGGACAGAGCGGTCGATCGACGGCCTCGATTCGCGGGCCGTAGCGATCTCGAAGCCGCTCGAGCGCACTCGTTTCGATCAGTGCGGCCCGCCAGCGGTCGACGCCCTCCGAGAGGAGGACGAACCGCGCGCCGGTTCCCGCGAGGACGCCGTCGTTGATCGTCCAGAGGACGGCGGGGAGGTTGTCGGTCCCCAGCGGCGTCTCGGGATACGTGACCGACGTCTCGCGGCGGCGGCCGCGGGGATCGGTGGCGGTGAGTTTCAGTCCGTCCTGCGTGTGTGAGATCGTGACCGACCAGCGGATCGACTCGAAAATCGCGGCGAGTTCGCCCTCGAGGTCGGCTTCCGAGTACCGAGCCGGGCAGGCCAGCCCGCGGTCGCTCCGCGTGATCGTCCGACGGAGCACCGTCCGCCGGTCGACGCCCGTCGAGAGCGTCTCGGCCAGCGCCGTCTCGAGGCTCTCGCCGTCGGACGAATCCGGTCCGAAATCCGCCGGCGTGACGCCGAACGCACCGAGCACGTCGGCGGGGACCAACAGGTCATCGTTCGACTCGCGGAAGGACCGGGCCATCGATAGTTTCGGGTTCCACGAACGGCCCTATATATCTTTGTCAGACGCTGAAAACGTATCATCACTTACGCCCGAAAAAACCTATCAGTTCAATCTCACCAGATCGCCAGCGCTCGTCAGTACCGTCCGGCGGATCGCCGCTCAGCGACGCCGCGGCGACTCGAGTTCGATGTCGGCCGCCTCGAGCAACTCTTCGACTTCCTCGCGTTTCTCTTGGTGTTCCTCGAGAAATTCACGCATGAGCTGGGCGGCCTGCTCCTTGCAGTCGCCACAGAGCCGTTCGCCGCCGACGCACTCGTCGTAGACGCGCTTGGCGAACTCGTCGTCGTCGCCGGCTAGCAGGTAGGCGTAGAGTTCGTAGACGGGACACTCGTCCGCTTTGCCGCCGAGTTCGCGCTGTTTCTCGGCCGTCTCACGGCCGCCGGTGGTTGCCGATTTCACCTTGTCGTAGCCGTCCTCGGGGTCGTCCAGCAGCGAGATGTGGCTCGCGGGAATCGAGGAGGACATCTTCCCGCCGGTCAGCCCGGTCATGAATCGGTGATAGATCGAGGACGGCGGCTGGAACCCGTAGCCGCCGTTGTCGACCTCGACCTGTCGGGCGAGTTCCTCGGCCTCGGCGCGATCGATCTCGAAGGCGTCGACGTGGCTCTCGTAGACCCGCTTTTCGCCGTCGACGGCGTCGATCAGCGCCTCGAAGGCGTCGTCGGTCGCCCGTCGGTCGAAAAATCGGGTCCGCGGCCGGATCGGTTCCATCCCCGCCTCGGTCAACTTCGTCAGGACCGAACTCAGCGTGTCCGCGCTGACCGAAAGTTCCGACAGCGGCGTCTCCTCGAGCGCCTCGGCGACGTGGACGCACCGAAGCGTATCGTCGTCGAAGTTGGCGGGCTCGAGTCGCTCGTAGAACTCGGCGACCAGTTCGCGCTCCTCGTCTTCGAGTTCGAAGCTGGCGTACGCTTCGGAGACTTTGAAGAAGCGCATCCGCTCTGCGAGATCCCGAGCCAGTCGGACGTGAGGATCCTGATCCGGACCGACGGGGATCACGGTCGGCTTGGGCTCCTCGAGTTGCGGGTAGAGGATGTCGGCCATCTGGGTGACGACCGACTGCATGTGCGAGACGTCGGTCTCGCCGTCGAAGCCGTAGATCGCCTGGAGCTCCGAGAAGTTGGCCTCCGCGCCGAGATCGAAGGCGAGATCCTGCACCTCGCGGTTAGTCGATTGGCGGTAGAGTTCCCCCTCCTCGGGGTCGAAGCCCAGCGCGAGCAGCGAGAGCAGATAATTCCGAGCGTGCTCGTCGATCTCGTCCCAGCTCATCCCGCGAGCCGAGTTGGCCTCGAGGTCGGCGATCAGGCCGTAGGCGTCGGCCCCCTGTTCTTGATGCCAGATGATCTCGTCGAAGACCAGTTTGTGGCCGATGTGCGGGTCCCCGGTGGGCATGAACCCCGAGAGGACGGCCGCGGGCTCGTCGTTCCGTAAGGCCTCGGCGACCGGTCGGTAATCCCGGTGGCCAAAGATGACCCCGCGTCGCATCAGGTAGTGCGGATTCGGCACCTGGTCGAGCAGTTCGTCGAACTCCTCGATGCCGAACTCCTCGAACAGCTTCCGGTAGTCGGAGACGCTCGAGGATCCCCAGGGGTCCAGCGCGACGTCGTCCGCTCCGGCGGCTCCGCCGTCGGAGCGGAGCTCCGACGAGGATCGCGATCCAGGGGATCGCTCACCCCCATCGGGTAACGGCTCCCCGGTCGTCGGTTCCCCTGGCTCGGACTCCTCGAGCGGGTCGTCTCCGGTCATTACGTGCGTTTTGGCTCGGCAGCGCGCAAAAACCTTCGGCTTCGCCGTCACCGAAATCTTCGATCGGCGAGAGTGAAGTGGATGCGCGTCGAACGTCTACTGACGATGCAGATTGACGTATTCGGGCGTGAGCGGGAGATCGACGAGTCGCGGATTACTGCGGAGCCGGAACTGATCCGCGAACAGCTGCGGGAGTACGAGGCCGGCGATCGGGGGACGTTCGACCTCGAGGTCGAGTTCCCCGACGGCTTTACGGGACGCGTTATGCGAGCGATGATGGCCATTCCGGCCGGCGAAACGCGAACGTACGGCGCGCTCGCGGACGACCTCGAGAGCGCACCGATCGCGGTCGGGCAGGCCTGCGGCCGCAATCCGATCCCCGTGATCGTTCCCTGTCATCGGATCGTCGGCGTGGACTCGCTCGTCGGCTACGGCGGGGGACTCGAGCTGAAACGGGAGTTGCTCGAGCACGAGGGGGCAGCGCTTCCGGGCGAGCCGTAGACATTCGCCGCTCGCCGTTGCCGTGTCAACGGGCGAGAGCCGCCGCGCGGCTGAATTGGTATATAGTAGCCACTGAAACGAGTCACACGCTGATCGCATCGCTGTCATGTGATCAGGTGTACAGTAACTTTCAGTGGCTACTATAGTCCATCCGCCCGACGGGTCGATCATGCCCGATTTCCCCATCCTCACTGACGGTGATGTCTACTCCGAGTTCGACTATGAGCAAGTCGTCGACGCCATGCGCGACGCGTTCGCGGAACGCGCTGCAGGAACGCTCGAGGCCCCGCCGCGCTGGCGCGTCGACGCCGGCGGGGGCGAGTTGGTGTTCACCGCCGGCTCCGCGACCGGGCCGGCGAACCTGACCGGATTCAGGGTCTACGAGACCCACCCCGGTACCGGCGACGAGCACACGGAACTGGTGGCCGTCTTCGATGCAACCACCGGCGCGTTCGCTGGCCTGTTCGTCGGGTTCGCGATTGGCGGGCTCCGGACCGGCGGTATCGGTGGCGTCGCAATCGACCGCCTCGCCCGCGAGGACAGTGAGACGCTCGGGGTTCTCGGCTCGGGGTTTCAGGCTCGAGCGCAGGTCGGTGCGGCGTGTGCCGCCCGCGACCTCGAGGAGGTCCTGGTCTACAGTCCGACCGCAGAGAGCCGCGAGTCGTTCGTCGAGACTACCGACGGCGAGGTCGAGCCGCCCGTCCGCGCGCTCGCCGATCCCGAACCGGTCGTCCGGGACGCGGACGCGCTCGTCTGTGCGACGAACAGCGAGGAGCCCGTTTTCGACCCCGACTGGCTCGAGCCCGGCACCCACGTCACGACGATCGGGCCGCGGTTCCGAGACGCCCACGAACTCCCGCTCGAGGTGGTCGACCGCGCCGACGCCATCGCGACCGATTCGCTCCCGCAGGTCGACGCCTACGACCGGCCGTACGTCGCGTCGGGCGACGACCGCGAGCGGATGGTCGAACTCGCCGACGTGCTCGAGAACCCGGAACTCGGCCGCCAGCGCGCGGACGACATCACGCTGTTCTGTTCGGTCGGGCTCGCAGGGACGGAGGTCGTGCTCGGCAAGACGTTCCTCGAGCGGTTCGCGTAGCTGACTCGCTACTATTTGCGGTGGCGCGCGCTGGCGATCCGTTCGAACGGTAGTGAGGACGGATCGATGACACTGTGCGAGGGATGAGCGAGCGAACGAAGTGAGGGAGTGAATCGGTTGGGGAGGGCGTGGCCACTCCGTGTTGCCAGTTCGAGCAGAACACTTCCCTCTGTCCTTTTCGCGGTAGAACGCACGTCTCCGCGGTCGGTAAGACTGCTAATTAGGGAGTCAACCGCTCGAGCGACCACCACTCTATCTCCGTCTCTCCGGCGGAATCGTCGCTGACCAGCGCGAACACCATCGTCTTCCGGACGCCGTGAGCGAGCCGAACGTCCAGCGCGAGATCCCGGGGCTCGAAGACGTACGCAGCGGGATGCACGCGAACCAACAGTTCGGAGTGACCGAGGTTCTCGACGGACTCCACGTCCGCATAGGTCCGGAAGTCAGCGCCGAATTTGTACCCCGTCTTGGGGACCACGCCGCGTTCGCGCAACTCGGTGTAGACGGTCAGCCGTCGCTCGAACCGCTCGCCCTCGACCTCGCGGCCCCGTTCGCGGACCGTCTCGGCCTCGAGCGCGAGCGCCCCCCGCTCGGCGAGATAGGTCGCCTCGAGCAGCGAACACTGCAGCGTCGGCTCGTCGTACTCTCGTCCCTCGAGGGGCTGGCCGTAGAACGTCTGCTCGTAGAGGGACAGCGGCGGCACCCAGACGACGACCCGATCGGCGAGCAGGTCGGCCTCGCAGTCCGCGGGCAGCGTGGCGTCGGCGCTCGACGTGCCGGTCGGATCTCGCCGCCCCACCTCAAAGTAGGTAATTTCGCTCTCCTCGTCGACGACCGCAAGCACGCCTTCTCGAAGTTCGGCGGCCGGAATGTCGGTCCGCTCGCCGATGATCCGCAGCGCGTAGGCGATCTCGCCGTCTCGAGGCCCCTTTCCTCGCGGGAAGACCGCGAAATCAGCCTCGCCGCTCGGCGGGTTCGGAACCCACGGCTCCGCGGCCGGCGAGAGGTAGAAGCCCCGCGACCGCAGGTCCGCGTAGACCAGAAATCGGACCCCGAAATCCTCGCCGGGCTCGCGGGCAACGAACTCCCGAAACCCGAGGCGTTCGCCGCCGGCGGCGTCGACGACCGCCTCGAGATCTCCCCGATACAGGAGGTGGGCCGCTTCGACCGGCGCGAGGGCGATCTCGTTGCCCTCGAGCGGATAGCCGTAGCCCCGCGAGTCGTGATAGCGCTGGCGCGCGTCGCCGCCCACGCGGACGACGCCGTCGTCGAACCGCCCCTCGAGTGCCATGGCCGGGGTTTTGCGGGCCGTGACTAAGTGGCTGCGGATCGATTCCCATTCGAGGGTGGTGGTGGGACGGACACTGCTGGGCGTGCGGGCTTGAGAACTGGGGGCGGGTTCAGGGGCATCTCTGCTGCAAACACCCTGAAAGCCCCTTTCAGTCCCACCCACTGCGGCAGCTGAGTAGCCGGCTATCGCATGGCGGCTGGTCGGTCTCGAATAGGTGGTCAGTCGTCCGCCACGGAGTCGGCCTCGAGCGCCCCCTCAAGCCCCCGATCGCAGGTCGCATCGAGACAGCGGGTGCCGCTGGCGGTCTCGAACGTCGGGAGCCCGCACTTGCATTCGCAGTCGACGACGCCGGCGGGGACGGCGAAGCCGGTATCGCAGTCGGGGTAGTGCTCGCAGCCGGCGATGAGGCCGCCCCGGCGGAGGATCCGGAGGTCGCCGTCGCAGTCGGGTTCCGGACACGCCCATTCGCGGTCGAAGGCCTGCTTGACCGCCGCGTCGAGGGACTCACAGCCTCGGTCGAGGCAGACGTTGAACGCCAGGCCGCGCTCGACGCGCATCTTTGGGAGGCCACAGTCACAATCACACTGCTCGTCACGGATCGTCGCGTCCGCGGGCACGCCGTAGCGGTCGCCACAGCCGACGCAGTGGACCCCGCTCGAGCGCACGAGCGCACCGCCGCAGTCGGGGCACGTCCCGATGGGCGTCCCGGCCGCCGAGGACGGGTAGTGGGCGAACCCGTCCTGATCGTGGGTGGCGATCCGCAGCGTCTGGGTCCCCTTCTTCGCGACGAGGGTGAAGCCGCCGGTGCGATCGCTCGAGACGCTGTCGGCGCGGGTCAGCCACGCGACGGGCTGGTAGCCGTCGGTGTCGTGGACGAGGATAGTGTTGTCGGGTTTGACGATCGTCGTAACCCGGCCGCGGTACTCCTGTCGGTCGTCGTCCTCGGCGATAACGGTGCAGTCGCCCGCGAGGACGCGGATCGCGTCGTCGATCATGGGCTGTCTGGCCGCGGGTTCGTACTTAAAGTCGCGGACGAACGGACGACGCCGTCCTATAGTAACAACTGCAACTATTTACACACTGATCGCACAGCTGTCGTGCGATCAGGTGTGCATTGACTTGCAGTGGCTACTATAGCCGGGTCGGGGTCGGGCGACTGACACACCCGCTGGCTCAGTCGAGACAGATGTACGTTCGCGTCGTCCCGACCCCCTCGAGCGGCCGAACGGTGTCGGTGATCGTCTCGAGGATATCGTGTGAGTCGTCGCCCGCTATCTCGACCATGACGTCGAAGTCGCCAGCGATGACGTGTGCGTCGATCACTCCCTCTGCATCGCACAGGGCCTGACACACTCCCTCGGCGGTTCCAGTTGCGGTATCGATCATCGTATACGCGTCGACCATTTCACCGCTCTACGGAACCGAGCGGCAAAAAACGGGTGTGCACCGGCTGCTGCTTCACGCTTCGCTCGACTCCGCTGCAGTCTCGTCGTCACCGCTGACGCCCACTTCATCGGTTAGATTGTCACCGCCGACATCGATCGGACTGCTGGGGTCGCGGTCGGGACCGAGCGACCGTTCACCGTCGTCCCCGGCGATCGAGTGAGCGATTTCCGCGGTCTCGGGTCCGCCGAGGTCGCCGGCGCGATCTCGCAGCGTTCTAATCGAGTCGACGTCGATATCGTGCGAAGCGAGCACTGCATCGGGGAGTCCGGTCGCGGTCGTCTCGGCCGTCGCCGCCTGTCGCTCGAGGGTTCGCATTCTGACGACGGTCGTCGCGACTTCTGCACGATAGCGCCCCTCGCTGATCTCGCCGGCCTCGCGGGACTCGTTCAGGTCCTCGAGTCTCCCCTCGAGTTCGGCGAGGCGCGCGTCGGTCTCGTCGAACTGCGCGGCGACGACGGCCGCTTTCGACTCGTTGGTCTCCGCGTTCGCGATTCGGACGCCGAAGGCCCGTTCCGAAACGTCGCCCTCGATTTCGGCGTTCTGGACGCCGACGGCGGCTGCGAACTGTTCACCGGGTTTGATCGACTCGTTTCCTGCCTCGGAGTCGCTTGCCGCCTGTCCGTTCGCGCTTGAGGAAACGCTCGCTGCGGCGAGGGGGACCGCAACCATCGCGACGACGAGTACCGCTGCCAGCGTGATCGATATGGTTCGATTCATTGGTGCTAGTTGTCTGTCCGTAGTGATAGACACTCGAGTCGATGACTTGGGTTCATCGACGGTTTCCGCCATTCAACGCCGTTTTCGATCCGTTGCCGTCCGGCGATTTCGCCGGTTTCGCTGGTTTCGACCGTCCCGGTTCGCTCGGTGACCCTGACTCGACGGAGACTCGATTTCGTCTCAGTCATTTTCGTCACCGCCGGTATTCGTCATGACTGGATCGTCCGCGTCGGGGAGCGAGAGCACGTTTTCGCGACCGAGACGGAACGACTCGAGTTCCCCCGCATCGCGGAGCGCGCTGACCACTTTACTGGTCTTCGCGTCGGTCCAGTCGAGTTCTTCGACAACTGCCTGCTGTTTCATCCGGCCGCCGTTCTCTTCGACGAGCCGGAGGACCTGTTCTTCGTTGGTGAGGAGCGCCGGATCCGGCGCTGCGGTCGCACTCGAGCCCGCCGCATCGTCAGTCGTCGCCGACGCCGTCGCGGATTCCGAACCGGTGCTTGGGGCGGATTCTGGGTGGGTCCCAGGCGCTGAACTTCCGCCTTCGTTGGTCGTCTGTCCCTCCCCGGACGTGCGGTTGCGGTACCACCAGATACCGCCAGCGCCGAGGCCAGCCACGACGACCGCGATTCCTGCGATCATCGCCGCGTTGGCACCGGTCCCACCGCCGGCGCTGGTAACGACGACTCGCGGTTCGCCGGAGACGAAGTCCGTCTCGCCGCCCCGCCAGATCACCGCGTTCTCGCGTTCGTCGTCCGGATCGGGCGCGACCGACGTTCGCTCGTAGCCGTCGGGCCACTCGAGTAGCAATCGGGTCCCGTCGTCGAGATAGATTCCCTCGACAGCGTCACCGGCGCGGAGCTCCTCGCCCTCGACGGCGGCGAACCCGTCCCAGCGGAACGTGTATCTGACGACGCCGTACTCGCGTGCAAGCGACTGTCGCGCGGTACTCACGCCGAACTCGTCTGCGGCCATCTCGCGGCCCGTCGCGTTGCTCGCCGCGCCGACCGTCTCGTCCATCCGGTCGGCGAGGCTCTGCGTGTAATTGTCGGGATCGTCCCGAATGTCCGATTGCAGCGATTCGAACGCCGTCGTGCTCTCGTTGTCGTCGAGGCGAACCCAGAACTCGAGCGTCCACTCGGCGGTCCCGTCGGGCTCGAGTGCGACGTCCATTCGGACCTCGTCCGCGTCGATCTGGTCTTGCTGGAGCGTAAACGGACTCGGTTGGGGCTGGCCGGCGTTCGTGGTTCCGGTGGCAGCGACGGCGACGACTGGTCCCGATCCGCAGAGGAGCGCCGCGGCGACCACGATCGCGACGCCGGCGCGAACGTTCATACGTGTCGGTACTTGCCACTTCGCTTAAAACATGCGAAAGTCCTAATACGGCGTGTAACTGCCCGTAAACGCCCTATCGGTCGATTCAGTTCGAAACTGAAAAATTCACGTCACTTCTCGTTGTCGTTCAGTCCGGGCGCACCGCTACTGGCAGTGAGATCCCGAACGACTTCGCCGAGCGAATCGATTCGATCCGATTTGAGCCGAGTGCCGATCGGTTGCGGCCGACTGCGGGTCACTACGTGCCGGGAACGCCGAACGCTCCGACGCCGAGGCCGAGGACGGCGTTGAGAACTAGGAGGATGACGAGCGCGGCGAGCCAGGCGATGAGCCCGATGGCCGCAGCCGTTCCCCAGCCGCCGGGGTACCGCCAGTTGATCACCCAGACCCAGGCGATCAGTGCCAGTATCGGGCCCAGAAGCGGTATCCACGACGTTAGCGCCCATGCGATCGCTCCGAGGAGGGCCGTGACAGTCGCGTGTGAATAGTCATCGACGTCGACGATGAGCCGAGCGCTGACGAATATCGCCAACCCGCCGATGAGCAGTGCGACGACGAAGGCGACGAGTGATCCGATTACGGAGACCATGTGACACACGTCACCGTCCAGACGATTATATCAATCCCTTTCAGTACCGCCGCTGGCGCGTCGACGGTGGCTGAACCGTCAGCGTGGAGGGTTCGGTGGAGGAAAGCGTCAGCGGGGGAGGCTCGGTGGGAGGAAGCGTCAGCGGGAACGCGTTTCAGGCACCCGGCACACCGAGTGCCGAAACCGAACCGATACCCACCAGCTCGAGGGCCGCGAGGACGACGACGGCCGCCGCCCAGGCGGCGATACCGATCGCGCTGGATCCGATCCAGCCGAGTCGGTAGCGCCACTTGACGACCGCGACCCAGGCGACGATCGCCAGCAGCCCGCCGAGTAGCGGTATCGGCTCGAGGAGTGTCCAGACCAGCGCGCCGAGCAGTGCGGTCAAAACCGCGTGGCCGTAGTCTCGAGCGTCAGCCACGACGCGGGCGGCGACGTGAAGGGCTAGACCGCCGACCAGCAGGCTCACGGCGAACGTCAGCAACCGGTCCTCGAGACCGCTCGTCATCGGCGAAACCGGGGCGGACATGGGGAGTCAGTTATGCGTCAGACTGTTCGTCACTATCGGACGACTCGTTCTGTTCGTCGTCATCGGTCTGTTCGCCGTCGTCGGTCTGCTCGTCGTCATCGGTCTGCTCGTCGTCATCGGTCTGCTCGTCGTCGTTCTGCGCGTCGCCTTCGTCGGTGTCGTCAGCCTCGTCGCTCTCGTCGACATCTTCGCTTTCGTCGGCGTCGTCAGCTTCGTCGTCATCCGGCGTCACCGCGCTAACGGCGTCGCCGAGCGTGCCCTCGAGGTTACCGTTCAGGAACGACGAAATTCGGTCGTGGATCTCGGACACGTGATCGGGGACCTGATCAGGGCGGTCGACGGCGGGCCCCTGTCCGTTCCGTTCGTCGGCGGCACCACCGGCAGCGGCTCCGTTCTCGCTTCGATCCTCGCGTTCGTCTCCGTTCGCTTCGTCGGTGCTATCCACGCCCCCGTCTACGGAGACGGGTGCACTTCCGGGCGCTGCAGCGGCGAAGCCGGTTGCCGCGATCAGTACTGCGCAGGCAGCTGCGATGAGCGTTGTTCGTTTCATGGCTTGCATCCGACTCTCGGTGGCCGGATGGACTTGAAGGGGGGACGTCGTGAACTCGCTTTTCGAGTGTTTGCAGCCGTTTGGCGGACGTTTTCGTGGATTTGAGCCCGTTCAACGCGGATCGAATCGGATCGCACCGGTAACGATCGGCGGGTGACGCCGTCCCGACGAATCCGAGGGGCCGACGCGGCGGCGGGTGGACGACCGCGGACAGCGGCGTCCGGGCCGCCGTCGAGGGCGGGAGCCTGCCCGCGGCGGTCGCCGAGCGCGCCGCCGCCGGCGCGACCGTCGCCTCGATCTGTACCGGCGCGATGGTGCTGGCCGAAGCGGGCCTGCTCGAGGGACGGCCCGCGACCACTCATCGGGTCGCGATCGAGGACCTCGAGGCCACCGCTGGAGAGGTGGTCGACGCGCGCGTCGTGGACGACGGCGACGTGCTCACCGCCGGGGGCGTGACCGCGGGGATCGATCTGGCGCTGTGGCTCCTCGAGCGCGAGTTCGGCGCGGCGATCGCCGCGGCGGTCGAAACGGAGATGGAACACGAACGCCGCGGCGAGGTCGTCGACTAACGCGTTCCCGTCTCGCCCCGCCATTGAGCGGGTTCCGTCCGCTGGGTCGGCCAGTTGCTGGCCGACCGGTACAGCGGCCCTCCGTCTCGAGTGCGTTGACCGAGGGAAACGATACCGAACGTGGAGAGTTGCTGACCGCTGGCTCCGAGCAACATTCCGGCGACGACGTGGGACATCGTCCGGGCTCGAGCGACCGGACACTGAGCCGACGTATTCAGTAGACTCAAGGGAACATGACCGTTGCTGTAAGACAAGGACATCCAATGAAGATATCCGACCAACTTCTCTGTCTGTTTTCCGGACAAGTAGAGGAGCAAGACGAGTCATATGTTATCGAGGTCCCGAAACGAGAACTTCGACTCGGCGATGTCGACGAGGGACAGTCGTACCGAGTCGCCGTATTGTCTTCCTCGACGGACTCGAACGAGGGGTCCCAACAGGAACCCGAAGCGGAGACGGAACGTGACGCAGTGGCGCCGACGGACCAGCGATCGTCCCAGACACACGGCTCGCTGGAACCGCCCGTCGAAGCGGGCGAAACACGGACGGTGGAGATCGAGGACGTCGGCGATCAGGGAGACGGCATCACGCGCGTCGAGCGCGGGTTCGTCGTCATCGTTTCCGGGACGGACAAAGGGGAACGGGTGCGGATAGAAATTACGCAGGTACAGGAAAACGTCGCGTTCGCCGACGTGGTGGAACGACTGGATTACTACGAGTAGCGCTCGAGTGCGTCGGCCGCCGATCCGTCAATCGGGTGCCGAGGAACGCGTTCGGCGGAGCGGGATCCGATCCGTTCGAACGGCCCCGTCTCGTCCCCGTCACGCCCACCGGTGCCTGCCAAACGGCTATACACGGGGATCGAATAGCCCGGCATACATGACTGCTGTACTCTTCGATATGGACGGGGTGCTCGTCAACAGCGAAGACTACTGGGTCGACTTTCAGCGAGAGGAGCTCTTCCCCGCGGCCGTCCCCGACGAGGACGTGGATCTCGCGGAGACGAGCGGGATGAACTTCCGGGAGATCTACGACTACCTCGAGGCGGAGTACGGAACCGCCATCTCCCGCGAGGAGTTCGTCCGGCGGTTCAACGAGGCCGCCGAGGAGATCTACACCGAGCGCGCCGAAGCGTTCGACGGACTGCACGACCTCCTCGCCGAACTGGACGACTGCGGCGTCCCCACGGCGCTCGTTTCGTCGTCGCCACACGACTGGATCGGCATGGTCCTCGAGGAGTTCGATCTCGAGGGCTCGTTCGCCCGCGTGATCAGCGCCGACGATATCGACGCCGCGAGCAAGCCGGCTCCCGACGTCTTCGAGCACGCGGCGGACGAAATCGGCGTCCCGGCCGAGGCGTGCATCGTCGTCGAAGACTCGGCGAACGGGATCGAGGCGGCCGCTCGAGCCGGAACCGTCGTGATCGCGTATCGGATCGCCGCCCACGGCGACATCGATCGGTCGCCGGCCGACGAGGTCGTCGATTCGCCCGCCGAACTGCGAGCGCGTGTCCTCGGACTGGCGGATTGTGAGTAACAGCATCGAACTGGCCGAGCGGGAGTAGCGGTGTCGAATACTCCTCCCTATCGGCCGTCGACCGCACTCGGCTATCGAACGTTGACCGTCCGACTCGATTCGATCGGAATCAGCGGCGTCTCGGGGAAGGCGACGCTGACGGTGAACTCGAGTTCCTCGGCGTCGGCACCGAAAACGCCGACGGGAACGGTCTCCTCGTTACGCAGGTAGGGGTTCGTACTCGTCATCTCCACGTCATTGACCGTCACCCGGATGCCGGCGCGGGCGGGTTCGCCGACGTTTCGGACCGTGACCTCACAGACCTCGTTCTCGCCCGTCGCGACGCTGTCGGGGAACTGCCCCCACTCGATTTCGACCGCGGGGAGCGATTGGGCGCCCTCGGCGACGCGCTCGGCGACGCCCTCCGAGAGGTCGGCGTCGACGAGCCCTTCGACGCCCGCGTCGATGATGTCGCCGGGCGTCGATAGCCCCTCTTTCGCGAGTTTGCTCGCGCGACCCGGGCCGACGCCGTCGATGGCGGTCAGCCCGACGGCGTCCTCCGCGACGCCGTTCTCGATGCGGGCCTCCACCTGCCGCGCGAGGTTCGCGGCGTGAGGTCCGACGAAGCGATCGAGGAACGCCCCGAGCGCCGAGAGGAGCCGCGTTGCGTTCTGTCGGATGACCCACGCGTCGCTGCGCAGTTCCGACGGGGTCGAGCCGCTGGCCGCCCCGCGGAGGATCGCGAGCACCTTCCGCTCGCCCGCGTCGAGGTCCTCCGTGTCCTCCCCCACGAGCACCGCGTTGACCGCGTCGCGTTCGTCCTGTCGGGCCGACACCGAGTCGAACTCCTCGGCGGTCGCGACCGCCGCGAGGATGTCGCTCGCCTCGAGTTCGTCGTTCCCCTCGCTCCCGACGCGATCGCACAGCGCTGCGAAGCGGGCCGCCGTATCGAGTCTGAGGTAGTACTTCGAGGTCAACACGCCCCGCGCCGTCGCCTCGATCGAGAGGTCCTCGCCGGTCTCGACGAAGCCCCGCTCGACCAGCCCCTCGAGGCAGTCTCGCACCCGCTGGCGGAGATTGGGGAAGTCGTAGTCGTCGGGTTTCGACTGGCCGCGAACGTAGTAAAACGTCGTCTCGAGCCAGTCCATCACGTCCTCGAGATCGGTGATGGTCCCCATCGCGATCTCGGCGTTGAGGTGGGTCTCGAGGCTCTCGGCCAGTCGGGACTCGATCTCCTTCCCGTCGCGGAGCAGTCGGCGGTACTTGTCGGCCTCGGCCGAATCACAGACCACCCAGCCGTAGCCGATATCGTCGTACCCCGGTCGCCCGGCGCGACCGAGCATCTGGAGCACGTCCAGCGGACTCATGTCGACCTCGCCCTCGAGGGGGTCGTGGAGTTTCGTGTCCCGAATCACGACGCAGCGAGCGGGCAGGTTGACGCCCCAGGCCAGCGTCGAGGTGGAGAAGAGGAGTTCGATGTGGCCCTGTTTGAACCACTCCTCGACGAGGTCCCGGTCGTTCTTCGAGAGGCCGGCGTGGTGGAAGGCGACCCCGTCGAGCGCCGATTTGCGGAGCGTGTCGTTCTCGAGGTCCTTCGATTCGGTATGGAAATCGTAGTCGCCGCGAGCCCCCATCGGAATGTCCCGCTCGGCGATCTCGTCTCTGGCCTTCTTCGCGGCCTGAACGGTGTCCTGTCGGGAGGAGACGAAGACGAGCGACTGGCCGTCCTCCCGGAGGTGGGGCTCCGCGAGGTCGAGGGCTCGATACAGCCGGCGGTACTTGTCGGCGAAGGAGTTGTCGCCGTGGGTGTAGGTCTTGACGCCCGCGTTGAGGTCGACGGGTCGATACTCCTCGCCGAACTCGAAGGTGGTCTCCTCGGGCGCATCGAGCCACGCCGCAACGTCGTCAACGTTCGGCATCGTCGCCGATAGCGCGATGATTCGGGGTTCGCAGAGCCGCCGGAGCCGGGAAATCGTCACCTCGAGCACCGATCCCCGCCGATCCGCGTCCAGCAGGTGCACCTCGTCGATGACGCAGACGTCGATGTCGGTGACGAAGTCGTATCGTCGAGAATCGTGTTTGCGGGTCGCCGAGTCGAGTTTCTCGGGGTCATCACGAGGATGTCCGCTCGACGCGCGCGCCGGGGGTTCAGGTCGCGCTCGCCGGTGACGACGTACACCGAGTACTCGAGGTCCTCGAAGCGGTCCCAGTCGTCTTCCTTCTCGTTGGTCAACGCTCGCATTGGAGCGATAAACAGCGCCGTGCCGCCGTCGGCGAGCGCCTTGCAGATCGCCAGTTCCGCAAGCGCCGTCTTCCCCGAGGCCGTGGGCGCGCTCGCGACCACGTTCTCCTCGGACTCGAGCAGTGCGGGCAGTGCCTCGCGTTGCATTCGGTTGAACTCCTCGAAGGCAAAGGCGTCGGCGAATTCGGGGAGAACCTCGGCGACCTCCATCACACGGTAAGGGGGAGTGCCGGGTCAAAGGCGTTTCCTTCGAGTCGCCGAACCTACCGGTCGGCGAAAAGGACGGCCAGCGCCGCCCCGCTCGTGGCGAACACCAGCGGGTAGAGGATACCGCCGAGGAGGACAGCGGGGACAAGGGCCGGCTCCACGCTGAACCCAAAGACGGTTCCCTCGGCGCTGGTCTCGGCGACGAGCGCGCCGATCCCCATCACGATCGCGTAGCCGACCGTCACCGGCGCACCGACCGCGACGGCCTCGCCGAAATCGGTCGCGTTCAGGCGAAGCGCCAGCAGCGCGCCCGCGCCGAGGAGTACGAGCGGCGGAATAAGGTACAGCAAGTCGGCGTTCGCCGCGCTCGACTCCGCGATGAGGTTCATGGTTCCCGTCCCGCCGAACGGCCCAAACGAGCCGCTGGCCTCGATATCGACCAGATGCCCGCTATAGAAGTACCAGGCGACCCCCTTCCACGTGGCGACGTCGCCGTCGAAGGCCTCCCGCACGTCGCTCCCGATCAGGAGGTACGTCAGGAGGTAGCCGATCGCGGCCGCGAGGACGCCCAGCCCCGCGCTCGCGGCGATACTCGAGCCCCGCGATACTGATCCCTCTTCGGCCGTTATCAGCTGTGAAGACATTGTGCCTTCTAGGACCTCGTTGATCTAATGAGCTTTGGTTTTCCGACTGTTCTAAGCATGTCACCGACCGCTCGAGCGTCTCCCTGCCAGCGAAGGACGGTCGACGACGCTCCTCCCGGATTCACCAAGCGTCGCTCAGATGGCCGTTCCATCCGTCGCGATGTCTTCGAGTTGGTCGCTGAGTCGGCTACTCGCCCGTTCGGGCTTGGGGACGCGTTCGAAGGTCAGCTCCGGATCGCCGGAGCCGGCGGTGTAGACGGTCAGGTCGCCATAGCCCAGCAGGCGGCCGATCCCCGACTGGCGAAGACTGGTGTTCTGGACACGCTCGAGGCGAAACTGGGTGACGTCCCTCGAGATGATCCCGCGTTTCTTGTAGAGCTCCGAGGAGGTGATGACGTAGCGGGTGTTCGTCCAGACGAGATAGCGGACGGACGCGACGACCGCGCCGACGGCGATCAGGAGGACGCCGACTATCGTCAGGATGCCGATGCCGTCGGTCCCGCTCCAGCCGGCGACGAGAAAGCCAATGAGCGCGAGCGCGACCCCGATCGGCAGTCCGGTCCCCATCGAGATCGGGTGGGGGCGGCTCTCCCAGACGATATTCTCGTCGTCGCTGATGTGAAACCAGTCTGGTGTCGAGCCGAAGGCCATCGGCCGCGCCTATTCCGTAGCCGTCCGTAAAGCTATCGGGAGAACGGACCGATTAACGGCGCTGTAGCTGAGTGTCTGCCGTTTTGACGGCACATATTGGCCCCGCTATCGCGACGCCGGCCGGGGGACCACCACTGTTTTTTACTGCGCGGGCCGATGATCCCGTATGAGCCGCGTGCGAAAGCCCGACTGGCTGAAGAGCCGCCCGCCGTCGGGCCGGGAGTTCGCCGGCATCCGGGAGACGCTGCGCGAGTACGACCTGCACACCGTCTGCGAGGAGGCCAACTGCCCGAACCTGGGCGAGTGCTGGTCGGGCCGAGCCGGTCCCGACGGCACCGCGGGGCCCGGCGACGGCACCGGCGACGCCAGCGGCGGGACGGCGACCTTCATGCTGATGGGCGATCGCTGCTCTCGAGCCTGCAACTTCTGCGACGTGAAAACGGGCGGGATGGAGTCACTCGATCCCGACGAACCCGCAAACGTCGCCGGTGCGGTCGCCGAGATCGGCCTGGATTACGTCGTCCTGACGAGCGTCGACCGCGACGACCTCCCGGATCAGGGCGCGGGCCACTTCGCCCAGACGATCCGCGAAATCAAGGACCGTCATCCGGGCATCCTCGTCGAAGTTCTCATTCCGGATTTCCAGGGCGACGAACGCCTCGTCCGGAAGATCATCGACGCCGAACCGGACGTGATCGCACACAACGTCGAGACCGTCGAGCGCCTGCAGTTCCCCGTTCGCGATCGGCGCGCGGGCTACGAGCAGTCCTTATCAGTGCTCGAGCAGGTCGAGCGCGAGTCCGATATCTACACGAAGACCTCGATCATGCTCGGCCACGGCGAGTACGACCACGAGGTCTACCAGACGCTGGCCGACCTGCGCGAGCGCGGCGTCGACATCGTCACGCTGGGACAGTACCTGCGCCCGTCGAGAGACCACCTCGAGGTCCAGCGGTACGACCATCCCCACAAGTACGAGACGTGGCGACGCGTCGCCGAGAACGAGTTAGGGTTCCTGTACTGTGCGAGCGGCCCGATGGTTCGGTCGTCGTACAAGGCGGGAGAACTGTTCGTCGACGCCGTGTTGCGCGAGGGGAGGAGCGTCGCAGAGGCGCGAGCCGATGCGCGCCGCTCGACTCCGGAGCGCTCCGAGTCCTGAGCGGTGACCCCGAGACAGTTTCTCAGCCGCAACGTTCGATAAATCAGCCCCACGGTCGAACGTCGTTTTCACCCAGTCTCATACGATCTCGAGGCTCTGCTTCGACGATCAGTACAAAATACCCATCTTCGATCACTTCTGTCCAGAATCTTCCACTGAGGGTCGATATTTCCGAAGCGGCCTGGCAAGAATTTCTCCGTTAGTAAACTATTTGGGAAACTCCTTTACCCTGAGCGATAGTTTATGCGGGTATGTACAGGTGGGTCTTCCCGTGAGTACGTTACAGCGCGATCCCGACGAACGAGTACAGGTACTCGACGAAGCGGGCCGCGTTCGCGAGGGCGTCGACGTGCCCGACCTCACCGAGGACGAACTCGTCGAGATGTACGAGCAAATGCGCCTCGTGCGTCGCTTCGACGAGCGGGCCGTCAGCCTCCAGCGGCAGGGTCGGATGGGGACCTATCCGCCGCTGTCCGGTCAGGAGGCCGCACAGGTCGGCAGCGCCCACGCGCTGGCCGACGACGACTGGGTCTTCCCCAGCTACCGCGAACACGGCGTCGGGCTGGTTCGGGGCCTCTCCCTCGAGCGAACGCTGCTCTACTGGATGGGCCACGAACAGGGCAACTACATGCCCGAAGACGTCAACATTTTCTCGGTCGCCGTCCCCATCGCGACCCAGATCCCCCACGCGACCGGCGCGGCCTGGGCGTCGAAACTGCAGGGCGAGGAGAAGGCCTTCGTCTGCTACTTCGGTGACGGGGCCACGTCGGAGGGCGACTTCCACGAGGGACTGAACTTCGCCGGCGTCTTCGACACGCCGAACGTCTTCTTCTGTAATAACAACCAGTGGGCCATCTCGGTGCCGCGCGAGCGCCAGACGGCGAGCGCGACCCTGGCCCAGAAGGCCACCGCCTACGGCTTCGAGGGCGTGCAGGTCGACGGCATGGACCCGCTGGCGGTGTACAAGGTCACCCGTGAGGCCATAGAGAAGGCGAAAAACCCCGGTGAGGGCGAACTCCGCCCCACCCTGATCGAGGCGGTCCAGTACCGGTTCGGGGCCCATACGACCGCCGACGATCCCTCCGTCTACCGGAACGACGACGAGGTCGAACGCTGGAAACAAAAAGACCCCATTCCGCGCCTCGAGACGTACCTTCGATCGAACGGAATGCTCGACGACGAGCGGATCGATGCGATCGAGGGGCGGGTCGAGGAGGCGGTGGCCGACGCCATCGAGTCCGCCGAATCGTTCGAGCGACCCGACCCGGAGGAGATCTTTGCTCACGTCTACGAGGGGATGCCCCGACGGTTACGACGACAGCTCGAGTACTTCGAATCGATTCGCGACGATCACGGCGACGACGCGCTGCTAGAGTGATATCATGTCCGTAGAATCCGACGCAGAGAACCTCACGCTGGTACAGGCGGTACAGGACGGCTTACACACCGAAATGGAGCGCGACGACGACGTCCTCGTCATGGGCGAGGACGTCGGCAAGAACGGCGGCGTCTTCCGCGCGACTGAGGGGCTCTACGACGAGTTCGGCGAGAATCGCGTGATCGACACGCCGCTCGCGGAGTCGGGGATCGTCGGCACGGCGATCGGAATGGCCGCCTACGGGATGCGGCCGGTGCCCGAGATCCAGTTCATGGGCTTCATCTATCCCGCGTTCGACCAGATCGTCTCGCATGCGGCGCGCCTGCGGACGCGCTCGCGCGGGAGGTACACGTGCCCCATGGTCATCCGAGCCCCCTACGGCGGCGGTATCCGCGCGCCGGAACACCACTCCGAGTCGACGGAGGCGATGTTCGTCCACCAGCCTGGACTGAAGGTCGTCATCCCCTCTACCCCCTACGACACCAAGGGGCTGCTGACCAGCGCGATCCGGAGTCCGGATCCGGTGCTCTTCCTCGAGCCGAAGCTCATCTACCGGGCCTTCCGCGAGGAGGTGCCCGCGGAATCGTACGAGATCCCGATCGGCGAGGCGGCCGTCCGCCGCGAGGGGAGCGATATCTCGGTCTATACGTGGGGCGCGATGACCCGGCCGACGCTCGAGGCCGCGGAGAATCTCGCGAGCGAGGGGATCGACGCC
Organism: Natrinema sp. CBA1119; assembly: GCF_002572525.1. Taxonomy (NCBI): domain Archaea; kingdom Methanobacteriati; phylum Methanobacteriota; class Halobacteria; order Halobacteriales; family Natrialbaceae; genus Natrinema; species Natrinema thermophila. The sequence continues at coordinate 1,753,026 of NZ_PDBS01000001.1, forward strand.
GAGGTGGTCGACCTCCGGACGGTGTCCCCGCTAGACGAGGAGACCATCGTCGAATCGTTCGAGAAGACCGGCCGCGCTGCCGTCGTCCACGAGGCACCCAAGACCGGCGGTCTCGGTGCCGAGATCACCGCGACCCTGCAGGAGGAATCGCTCCTGTATCAGGAGGCGCCGGTAGAGCGCATCACGGGCTTCGACACGCCGTTCCCGCTGTACGCGCTCGAGGACTACTACCTGCCCGAGTCGGCGCGTATCGAGGACGGCATCCGAAATGCGGTGGAGTTCTAACATGGTCAGGGAGTTCGAGTTACCTGATGTCGGCGAGGGTGTCGCGGAGGGTGAACTGGTCTCGTGGCTGGTCGAGGAAGGCGAGACGGTCTCCGAGGACCAGCCGGTCGCGGAGGTCGAGACGGACAAAGCCCTCGTAGAGGTTCCCGCGCCGGTCGACGGCACGGTCCGCGAGTTACACGTCGAGGCGGGCGAAATCGTCCCGGTCGGGACGGTCATTATTTCGTTCGACGTCGAAGGAGAAACTGAAGGGGCAGCCGAGACGGAGGCCGAATCGGAGCGAGAGCAGACAAGCGAACACGCTGGCGTCGACGAACCAAGCGAGCCACGGGACGCAACCGCTGACGCCGCCGGCGAACCCGGCGCGACCGGGGCGGACACCGAAGCGGTTGCACCGCCCGACGATCGCGTCTTCGCACCGCCGCGCGTTCGTCGCATGGCCCGCGAACAGACGATCGACCTCTCGAGCATTCGAGGAAGCGGCCCCGGCGGCCGGATCACCGCAGCCGACGTGCAGGCCGCGACTGGAGGCGAGTCCGGTGACGGCGCGGCACAGGTCCAGTCACAGGCGGCCGAAGCAGCACCCGGCGGAGCGGAATCCGAACCGAGCGACTCGAGCGGAGCGAGCACAGATACCGATACCACCGAGGAAACGTCAATCGAGAGGGCGAGCGGGGCCTCGAGTCCCCAGCGGACCGAGACACCGACGCAGGTCGAATCGGCGAACCGGGACAAGACGCTGGCAGCACCGGCGACCCGACGAATGGCTGAGGAAGAGGGGGTCGATCTCGACGCCGTCCCGGCGACCGAAGAGCGGGACGGCGAGGCATTCGTCACGCCGGACGCGGTTCGGGAGTACGCCGAGGCACAGCGTCAGGCCCAAGCAGCAGATAGGGAAGCGGTCGAAGCAGGCGAATCGGTCGGGACGAAGGATACCGATTTCGCGGAGGGCGAGCGCGAACGCCGCGAACCGTTCCGGGGCGTCCGCAAGCGAATCGCCGAGGCGATGGTCGAGTCGAAGTACAGCGCCCCCCACGTCACCCATCACGACGAGGTCGACGTCACCGAACTCGTGGGGGTCCGCGAGGACCTCGAACCGCGCGCCGAGGAGCGCGGAATCCGGCTGACCTACATGCCGTTCATCATGAAAGCCGTCGTCGCGGCGCTGAAAGAACACCCCGAGATGAACGCGGTCATCGACGAGGAGAACGACGAGGTCGTCTACCGTGATTACTACAACATCGGTGTCGCGACCGCGACCGACGTCGGACTGATGGTGCCGGTGGTCGACGACGTCGATCAGAAGGGACTGCTTCAGCTCTCGTCGGAGATGAACGAACTCGTTCAGAAGGCTCGCGATCGGACGATCAGCCCCGGCGAATTGCAGGGGTCGACGTTTACGATCACCAACGTCGGCGGTATCGGCGGCGAGTACGCCACGCCGATCATCAACTACCCCGAGGCCGGGATCCTCGCGATCGGCGAGATCAAGCGCAAACCGCGCGTGGTGACCGACGAGGACGGAACCGAGTCGATCGAACCTCGATCGGTGCTGACACTGTCGCTGTCGTTCGACCACCGATTGATCGACGGAGCCGTCGGTGCCCGGTTCACGAACACCGTCATGGAGTACCTCGAGAACCCCGGCCTACTATTGCTCGAGTGATCGAAGGCGAAGCTACCGACTATGGACGCGCACATTTCACGCACGGCGCACGCGACGGAGGAGGATAGTTAATGGTCGTCGGAGACGTCACCACCGGAACGGACGTACTGGTCATCGGCGCGGGCCCGGCCGGCTACGTGGCTGCGATCCGCGCCGGCCAGCTCGATCTGGACGTCACGCTCGTCGAGAAGGACGCCTACGGGGGGACCTGCCTGAACTACGGCTGCATCCCCTCGAAAGCGCTGATTACCGCGACCGACGTCGCCCACGAGGCCGCCACCGCCGAGGAGATGGGGATCCACGCCGACCCCGCGATCGACCTCGCCGGGATGATGGACTGGAAGGACGGCGTCGTCGATCAGCTCACGAGCGGCGTCGAGAAGCTCTGCAAGGCGAATCAGGTTAACCTGCTCGAGGGCACCGCCCGATTCGCGGACGAGAACACCGTCCGCGTCTCCCACAGCGGGGAGGGTCAGGGTTCGGAGACCCTCGAGTTCGAGCACGCCATCGTGGCGACCGGGTCGCGCCCAATCTCGATCCCCGATTTCTCGTTCGACGACGGGCCCGTCCTGAACTCGCGACAGGCGCTCGCGATCGATTCCGTCCCCGACTCGATGGTCGTCGTCGGCGGGGGCTACATCGGGATGGAACTGGCGAGCGTCTTCGCCAAACTCGGCACCGATGTGACCGTCGTCGAGATGCTCGACTCGATCCTACCGGGCTACGACGACGACGACCTCACACGACCGGTCAAACAGCGAGCCGAAGCCCTCGGGATCGACTTTCACTTCGGGTACACCGCCTCCGAGTGGTACGAACCGGGCGACGGTATCCGCGTCGTCGCCGAGCCGGTCGACGGCGCTGCAGCGAATGGGGGAAGCACCGAGGCGATCGAAGCGGAACGTCTCGAGCTCGATGTCGAGAACGTCCTCGTAGCCATCGGCCGGTCTCCCGTCTCCGAGACGCTCGATCTCGAGGAAGCCGGGATCGAAACCGACGACCGTGGCTTCATCGAGACCGACTCGCGCGCACGCACGAACGTCGACCACATCTTCGCCGTCGGCGACGTCGCCGGCGAACCGATGCTCGCACACAAAGGCAGCGCGGAAGGGAAAGTCGCCGCCGAAGTGATCGCCGGCGAGCCCGCGGCTCTCGACCACCAGGCGATCCCCGCGGTCGTCTTCACCGATCCCGAAATCGCCACCGTCGGAATGACCCAATCCGAGGCCGAAGAAGCCGGCTTCGAAACGGCGACTGGCCAGTTCCCGTTCCGAGCCAGCGGCCGCGCGCTGACGACCGGCGATTCGGACGGCTTCGTAAAAATCGTCGCCGACGACGAAGACGGCTACGTCCTCGGCGCCTCGATCGTCGGCCCCGAAGCCTCTGAACTGATCGCCGAACTCGGCCTCGCGGTCGAACTCGGCGCGACGCTCGAGGACGTCGCCGCGACGGTTCACGCCCATCCGACGCTCTCGGAGTCGGTGATGGAAGCCGCGGAAAACGCGCTCGGACACGCGATTCATACCCTGAATCGATGACGGCTTGATTCGAACCGTCGACGCGACGGCCACGATCCGCCGCGTTGCGCTATTTGGCAATCCACTATGGCGCGCGCTGGCTTGCGGTTCGCCGACGGCGAACCGCAGGACGACTCCGTGCGAGGGATGAGTGAGCGACCGAAGAGAGCGAACGAATCGGCTGGGGAGGGCGTGGTAATCCCCTGTTGCCACGATACCAGTCTGCTATTTCGTCTCCCGTATCGAGGCGACACGAGGAGTCCGTTCCACGTCGCTTTCATCTCATGTCCGTCTTCTATCGATCGGCGCTCGCACCCATTACTGCACGTACAGCGAGTACGCGATCACGAGAAACCCGGCCAGGACGAGCAGACTCTCGAGCAGGATTCCCGTCGCGAGATCGACCTCGAGGAGTTCGTACAACATCCCGGCGAGTACCAGGCCGAGCGTGACGAGCCCAAACCCGGCTGCGAGATACCCCAGCGCGCGCTGTCGGGTCCGCCGATACGCCTTGAACGCGAAGTACGTGATGACACCCCCGACCACGAGAACAAGCGTCTTGACGACCGCTAGCGCGAGCATCGTCTCGGTCGGCCCCGTCGGAATCGGATTCATGTTTCCTTTCGCACCTCCGACCACAGCTCCGCGAGCCGCTCGTCTGCCGTCCGGGCCGGTCGTTCGATATCGATCGACAGCGACCGATCCTCGTCCAGCCCGAGCGTAATCTCGTCGAACGCAACCGAGTACTTGCTCGCGTGGTGACCGTCCTGTCGAATCTCGGTCGACTCCTCGAGCAGCGTCGACTCGGTCAACAACTCGAGTTTCCGGTACAGCGTCGACTGCGGGATCTCACACCGCTTCGATAGCTCCGATGCAGTCATCGGCTCCTCGAGTTTCCGGATAATCTCACGGCAGTCGGGATCGTCCAGCGCAGAGCAGATCTCCTCGGCGGACGGCGTCGACTCCGAAGCGAACGGGTCCCGGACCATTCATCTCCCCCTTGCAACGCACATGGTTTATCGGCATCGATGCGTGTCTCTATCCCCCGCTCGGGAACTCTCGACACGAAGCCTTCTTGCGCGTGCGCGCTCGAGTGCGATCCACGCGGGTATCATTCGGCCAGACCGCACCTGCAAGGGTGGGATGACCGGCCGACCTCCGCCCGCGTGACATTCTCGCGATCGATGCAGCGCGCTCGAGTAGCTATCGCACTTATCAGTGTTATTGACACTATGTTTTCGTGGAAAACCGTGCCATGGTATCGGATTCCGATACAGGTCTCGTCCGACGGCCTTATATGTGTACCCGGCATTCGATTGTAATGCGAACGACGTGGCGCACGCCGCCACGTTCCCTCCGGCCGCAACCCGGCACGGGGGGATGAATTACATCCGTCCTCGGACACGTCGTCGGGTCGACCCGGCGAGAGACTGCGTACTCGAGGGCTCCACACGAGTGATGGTCGTGATCGGAACTGCCGGCCGCGGCGATCCAGAGCCCTTATACGTGTCTGGGCGTTCAGTTGTGATCGTACACACCCCCGCTGGATGCGGTTTCTGGCGTGGGGGCGATCCGACGCCCTTATACGTTCGAGGGCATTCGGATGTGAACACGAAGATGTGGCGACGGGGCGTTTGGATACGCCGTGTCGACACGGACGATCTGGGTTCGAAGGGGTTATGTACCCCTGACGGCTTATGAATACGTCCGAAGGAGATGAGGATCCTACCCCTGCGGTCCGCCGTACAGATGGGATCTGATGTGAGCCTTGGTAGTTCGGTGACGCCCGATCGGTCACTCGATCAGTGTCATCGAACGTGGACCATTTATGTGTGAGTGTGTTTGCAACATTCACCGCCAACAGACCCTCCCAGCCAAGCTGGGAGTACATTATAGCATTCCGGTTGATCCTGCCGGAGGTCATTGCTATTGGAGTCCGATTTAGCCATGCTAGTTGCACGAGTTCAGACTCGTAGCAGATAGCTCAGTAACACGTGGCCAAACTGCCCTATAGACGGCGATAACCTCGGGAAACTGAGGCTAATAGCCGATACCGTTCACTGCCTGGAGTGGCGTGAACGCGAAACGTTCAGGCGCTATAGGATGTGGCTGCGGCCGATTAGGTAGACGGTGGGGTAACGGCCCACCGTGCCCATAATCGGTACGGGTTGTGAGAGCAAGAGCCCGGAGACGGTATCTGAGACAAGATACCGGGCCCTACGGGGCGCAGCAGGCGCGAAACCTTTACACTGCACGCGAGTGCGATAAGGGGACTCCAAGTGCGAGGGCATATAGTCCTCGCTTTTTTCGACCGTAAGGTGGTCGAGGAATAAGTGCTGGGCAAGACCGGTGCCAGCCGCCGCGGTAATACCGGCAGCACGAGTGATGACCGCTATTATTGGGCCTAAAGCGTCCGTAGCTGGCCAGGCAAGTCTATCGGGAAATCTGCGCGCTTAACGCGCAGGCGTCCGGTGGAAACTGCGTGGCTTGGGACCGGAAGACCAGAGGGGTACGTCCGGGGTAGGAGTGAAATCCCGTAATCCTGGACGGACCACCGGTGGCGAAAGCGCCTCTGGAAGACGGATCCGACGGTGAGGGACGAAAGCTCGGGTCACGAACCGGATTAGATACCCGGGTAGTCCGAGCTGTAAACGATGTCTGCTAGGTGTGGCACAGGCTACGAGCCTGTGCTGTGCCGTAGGGAAGCCGAGAAGCAGACCGCCTGGGAAGTACGTCCGCAAGGATGAAACTTAAAGGAATTGGCGGGGGAGCACTACAACCGGAGGAGCCTGCGGTTTAATTGGACTCAACGCCGGACATCTCACCAGCATCGACAATGTGCAGTGAAGGTCAGATTGATGATCTTACTGGAGCCATTGAGAGGAGGTGCATGGCCGCCGTCAGCTCGTACCGTGAGGCGTCCTGTTAAGTCAGGCAACGAGCGAGACCCACACTCTTAATTGCCAGCAACACCCTTGTGGTGGTTGGGTACATTAGGAGGACTGCCAGTGCCAAACTGGAGGAAGGAATGGGCAACGGTAGGTCAGTATGCCCCGAATGTGCTGGGCGACACGCGGGCTACAATGGCCAAGACAGTGGGATGCAACCCCGAAAGGGGGCGCTAATCTCCGAAACTTGGTCGTAGTTCGGATTGAGGGCTGAAACTCGCCCTCATGAAGCTGGATTCGGTAGTAATCGCGCTTCAGAAGAGCGCGGTGAATACGTCCCTGCTCCTTGCACACACCGCCCGTCAAAGCACCCGAGTGGGGTCCGGATGAGGCCCTGATTCCAGGGTCGAATCTGGGCTCCGCAAGGGGGCTTAAGTCGTAACAAGGTAGCCGTAGGGGAATCTGCGGCTGGATCACCTCCACAGACCGGGATCAGGCCGTCGTGCCTGACCCACCTTAGCGGATTACGAATTGCGGTTCCACGTTCGATCGACCACCGTTTGGCCGATCGGGCACCTTAGAACTACCAAGGCTCACACCCAATTCCCGTGCCCGTCTCATTGTTGAGACGGGCGTGGGCCCATAGCTCAGTGGTAGAGTGCCTCCTTTGCAAGGAGGATGCCCAGGGTTCGAATCCCTGTGGGTCCATGTCTCGTACTGATCATCGAATCGTGCCCCTTAAGTGGGAGACGGCGCGATGATTGAGTACGACAGAACCGATGCACCACCCCGTGTAAACGCGGGTGGGAAGGGTTAATGCATGCCGCGTCTACGGCGTGCAGATGAGACCGTGTGTACGTGTAGTCCAGGCGTCCACTGGACCCGTTCCCGGGTCACTCTTGAATTACAACTGCAGGTTGCAATTCAGATCCGATGAACGTGGCTACTGTGCCAGCTGGTGGATCGCTCGGCTTGAGAGCTGAAGAAGGACGTGCCAAGCTGCGATAAGCCTGAGGGAGCCGCACGGAGGCTAAGAACTCAGGATCTCCGAATGGGAATCCCCACCGCAATTGCTTCGCGCAATGGGGAACGTCGAGAATTGAAACATCTTAGTATCGACAGGAAAAGAAAGCAAACGCGATGTCGTTAGTAATGGCGAATAAACGCGACAGAGTCCAAACCGAAGCCCTCACGGGCAATGTGGTGTTCGGACTGACGATCACTTCCCGACACTCGATGCGAAGTCTCTTGGAACAGAGCACGAGACAGGGTGACAGTCCCGTACCGTCGACGAGTAAGGAACGAGTCAGCTCCAGAGTATCGGGGGTTGGATATCCCTCGTGAATATCGCGGGCATCGACCGCGAAGACTAAACACTCCTCAAGACCGATAGCGAACAAGTAGTGTGAACGAACGCTGAAAAGCACCCCACGAAGGGAGGTGCAATAGGGCGTGAAATCAGTTGGCGATAGAGCGACGGGGCTTACAAGGTCCGCTGTTCAATGAATCAGGTGCGAACCTGTAGTAAGCGACAGGGGAAGCCGAAGTTCCGTCGTACGTTTTGAAAAACGAACCAGAGAGTGTGCCTGTTTGACGAGTCTAACTTGATTATCAAGGAAGGCGTAGGGAAACCGATATGACCGCAGTGCTTTGCACCAGGGTCACCGTGTTCAAGCGCGGGGAGTCAAACGGGCACGACCCGAAACCGGACGATCTAGGCGTGAGCAAGATGAAGCGTGCCGAAAGGCACGTGGAAGTCTGTTAGAGTTGGTGTCCTACAATACCCTCTCGTGACTTACGTCTAGGGGTGAAAGGCCCATCGAGTCCGGAAACAGCTGGTTCCAACCGAAACATGTCGAAGCATGACCTCTGCCGAGGTAGTTTGTGGGGTAGAGCGACGGATTGGGGGATCGCACTCCGAGAGGAGTGCGCCCCCCTGTCCAACTCCGAACCTACAAACGCCGTTTGACGCAGGGAGTCCGGTGCACGGGGTAAGCCTGTGTACCGTGAGGGAGACAACCCAGAGCTGGGTTAAGGTCCCCAAGTGTAGACTAAGTGCGATCGAAGGTGGTCTCAAGCCCTAGACAGCCGGGAGGTGAGCTTAGAAGCAGCTACCCTCTAAGAAAAGCGTAATAGCTTACCGGCCGAGGTTTGAGGCGCCCAAAATGATCGGGGCTCAAGTCTACCACCGAGACCTAGCAGTGCGGTTCATACCGCAATCTTGTAGGTTGGCGTTCTGTTCGGGTGGAAGCACGGTCGAGAGATCGTGTGGACCGTTCAGTAACGAAAATTCTGGTCATAGTAGCAGCGTTAGTCGGGTTAGACCCCTGACGACCGAACGAGTAAGGGTTCCTCAGCAATGCTGATCAGCTGAGGGTTAGCCGGTCCTAAGTCAATCCGTAAGTCGAAATTGACAAAAGGGAAATAGGTTAATATTCCTATGCCAGTGTGCACTCAAAGCCGACGCTTTGGGGCCGCCTCTGCTGGGCTTTCGCCCAGTCTAACTATCGAAATCCGTGGAAACCGTAATGGTACGAAGCGGATGAATGGTAGGATAGCGTAAGAGAGGCCAACCTAGAGCCCGTGAAAAGGCGAGCACACTGTCCGTACCGAGATCCGACACAGGTACTCATGGCGGCGAAAGCCAAGGTCTGTCGGGAGCAACCGACGTTAGGGAATTCGGCAAGTTAGTCCCGTACGTTCGCAATAAGGGATGCCTGCCTCGCGAAGAGGCAGGTCGCAGTGACTCGGGCGCTCCGACTGTCTAGTAACAACATAGGTGACCGCAAATCCGCAAGGACTCGTACGGTCACTGAATCCTGCCCAGTGCAGGTATCTGAACACCCCGTACAAGGGGACGAAGGACCTGTTAACGGCGGGGGTAACTATGACCCTCTTAAGGTAGCGTAGTACCTTGCCGCTTTAGTAGCGGCTTGCATGAATGGATCAACGAGAGCGCCACTGTCCCAACGTTGGGCCCGGTGAACTGTACGTTCCAGTGCGGAGTCTGGAGACCCCCAAGGGGAAGCGAAGACCCTATAGAGCTTTACTGCAGGCTGTCACTGAGACGTGGTCGCCATTGTGCAGCATAGGTAGGAGGCATTACACAGGTAGCCGCGCTAGCGGCCCACCGAGCCAGCATTGAAATACTACCCGATGGTGACTGCGACTCTCACTCCTGGCGGAGGACACTGGTAGCCGGGCAGTTTGACTGGGGCGGTACGCGCCTGAAAAGATATCGGGCGCGCCCCAAGATTTCCTCACTCGGGTCGGAGACCCGAGGAAGAGCGCAAGAGCAAACGGAAGTCTGACAGTGTCGAACACAACGATCGACGCTGACGCGAAAGCGTGGTCTAGCGAACCAATTAGGCTGCTTGATGCGGCCAATTGCTGACAGAAAAGCTACCTTAGGGATAACAGAGTCGTCACCCGCAAGAGCACATATCGACCGGGTGGCTTGCTACCTCGATGTCGGTTCCCTCCATCCTGCCCGTGCAGAAGCGGGCAAGGGTGAGGTTGTTCGCCTATTAAAGGAGGTCGTGAGCTGGGTTTAGACCGTCGTGAGACAGGTCGGCTGCTATCTATTGGGGGTGTTACGGTATCTGACGGGAACGTTCGTATAGTACGAGAGGAACTACGAATGGGTGCCACTCGTGTACCAGCTGTCCGAAAGGGCACGTGCTGGGCAGCGACGCACCACGGGGTAAGAGCTGAACGCATCTAAGCTCGAAACCCACCTGGAAAAGAGATACCACTGAGGCCACTCGTAGAAGACGAGATCGATAGACTCGGGGTGTACGCACCAAGGCAACGAGGTGTTGAGCCCGCGAGCACTAATTGGCCAAGCCACACATTCATACATTACATCGCATTGGATCCGTGACGCGAGAACGGGTCCGGACGTAAACTGGACTACACATACACACGGTTTGAGACATACCACCGATATTGGAATGACAGCGGTTCGATTCCGTTGGTCGGCGTTAGGGCGGCCACAGCGGCGAGGTACCTCCCGTACCCATCCCGAACACGGAAGATAAGCTCGCCAGCGTTCCGGGGAGTACTGGAGTGCGCGAGCCTCTGGGAAATCCGTTTCGCCGCCTCCACTCATAATTCATACTTTCACCCCCTACAGAGCCACCGCGTCGGCGCTGGCTGTGTGGGGTTTTCTGCAGTTATACACGGGACAGCAACTCACAGCGGTTTGTGCCGTACCGCTATGCTTAAACGAACGCAGTAACAACGGTAGAACGCGCCAAGGTGGCAGAGTCCGGCCGAACGCAGCGGCCTGCAGAGCCGCCCACCGCCGGTTCAAATCCGGCCCTTGGCTTATACCAAATTCCTTACAATCCAACCGGGTTGTGAGGTTCAGTCGTCACGAACGGCGGCTGAAACGGATCTTTCCGATACTTCCGATAGACTTCATGAACCACATTTCGCGATAGCTACTGCTGGATCTCCAGCGGAAGCAGGGGGGTCAGCATGATCGGCCGCCGGTCGCACTCCGGCGGCGCGATCGATGGGACCGTCCAGTACATCACTGAACGTCCCGAGCTCGACGACGAGGCCGAGGACGTCGTCTACGCAACTAATCCTGAGGACGTCGGCGAGGAGCGAGCCGAGAACGTCCCGGTTCCCGAGGCCGATGAATCCAAGGAGATCGACCGGCCCGATGCTGAGGGCCAGACGACCCTCTCTGACTGGGGAGGTGATCAGGCGTGAGCGACGACGTTTTCGAGCGCCTGGATCGAGCGTTCGAGAACAATCCGAATGCTGATCCGAAGCGTCTACTCTGGCTGGCCGATGCCGATCCCAGCTACCTCGAAGCTGCCGAGGCGATCGTCGATGGTGAGGATCCGACGGAACCGGATCCCGTCGACGAGCTCTCGTCAGAGGATCTCGACCGCGACCCGTCTTGGAGCAGCTGGGCGAGTGCTGACTTCGAGGCCCCAACCCCGGGTATTTGGCCTGAGGAACTCCTCGATCGCGAGCAGTGGATGGGCCATGTCGAGAAGAAACCGTTCGCACCGTGGGCTGACCGCGATCATCCGGACGCCGATCCCGACAAGGACGCCCGCTGGAAATGGGGTATTACGGACAACTACGGCGACGGGGAAACCATCGCGATGGCCGAAGTCGATCCCCGACTCGACGGCCGGGCGTTCCTCCAGCAGGAGGACGACCCGTTCGTCTACGTCGACGGCGACGACGTCCGCGATCCCGAGACCGGCGACGTCCATCCTGCATTCATCGCGATTCTTGAACAGCTTGGGGCCACGTATGCCGATATTTCGCAGTCCGAGGCTGGTGTCCACGCACAGTACAAGGGCACATTACCGGAGGATGTCAAGCAAGCTGCCTGGCAGCTCGACGAGGATCCGTGGGGGTCGAACGAGGACCTCCCCTCGATCGAGATCTACGACGGGAAGCGGGTGTGCGTCGCGACCGGGCAGCACGTTCCCGGCACCCCGACCGATGTTCGCGAGTGGAACGCCGATGTCCTTGAGCCGATCCTCGAGGCAACCGACCAGGTCGATACTCGAGATCGTGCTCGCAATGAGGAGATCTCGGTCGACCGTGAGGAGTACGACCTTGAGGACTATACACCGGAGGCGACGTCGAGCAGCGAGACCACCGACGAGATTCGGGACGTCTTCGCCGCAGTCGACCGTCTCGATGCACAGCGCGTCGCTGAGAAGACGATCGTCCAGCGCTGGAACGACACCGCCTCGACGAGCGAGGGGGAGCGTGCGTTCTGGCCGACGTGGGGTTCACTCTCCGATGGCGGGACCGCGAACATCGTCAACGACCAGCGCTGGCAGGACACCGGCGACCTCGGTGGCTATGGTGGTCCTGTCACGATGGCCGCGATCGACGCCGGCGAGATCCGACCGGCGAACGCCCGTCCCGTCGACGGCGAGACGTGGTGGCGCGGAGTCGAGCGGCTTCGCGATCTCGGCTTCGCGATCCCAGAGTACGAGCCATCAACTGACGACGCCTATAATGGAGACGGGAATGAGCGAGCTGTTTCAGCACTCCCGATCGGCCAGTTAGACGCGCTCGAGCCGGCCGACCGCCGGCGCTTTGCGAAGAAGCGCGGCCTCGAGTGGCCGTCGACCGACAGCGCTCGCGAAGAGCTCTTCGACACGATCGCCGAGGTGATCCGAAACGAAGATGTCCGGATCGTCGACGCGCCGACGTCGCTCGGGAAGTCCTACACGATCGCGTCGACGCGGTGGGGTGCCCGTACCGAGATCACCGGCGAGCGCCCGGTCGTCCACCTCCTTGAGACGCGCGACGCTCGCGACGAGGCCGTCGACGTTGCCGAAGAACACGGCGGGGAGTATCACGTCCTCCTCGGTCGCCATGAGGCCTGCCCGGTCTGCGCCGGTGACCATGACGAGGAGATCACGATCAACGGAGAACCTGCCAGCGAGTGGCTCGATCGCCAGTGCGAGGGGAAGGGCATGGCCTTCTCGGCCGCCCACCGCTACCTCGCGGAGAACAACGACCAGGGGGCCACCCTCCCCTGCTCTGAGGAGAGCCAGTGTACCGCGATCGCCCAGTGGGATGAGTATCGTGAGGGACCCGACGGAGCGCTCGAGTACTGGCCGCTCGTCATCGCGACGCACAACTTTGGATATGCCCCCGGGCTGCGGATGCACAATAACATCGTCGTCGACGAAGAGCCTGCCTTTGAGCAGGAGCTCTCGACCGACCGCATCCGGCGTGCCGTCGGCGCGTACCTCCGCGAGATCGACGCGCCGGTCACTACGTGGGAAGCCTTCGTCCAGCTCTCCCGGCACGACGACTACCAGGGTGACGCCGCCAAGGAGCGCGACGCCCTCGAGGACGTCCTCTACGAGGAGCCGGACCGTGACTGGTACTTCGAGAACCCAGATGCCCACACCCTCGCGCCGGCGCTGGCACGGGCGATCTTCCGTGCTGAGGACCGAGCGAACGGGCGGCGGTTCGGCAAGACGATGCACGAACCCCCGCGCCTCGAGGCCGCTGTTCGCGATGACGACGACTGGAACCGCGAGTGGGTCTCGATCGTCCTCGACGAGAGCAACGACGTCCGTTCCGTTCGCGTCGTCCCCGACTTTGGATCGGCTCGGTCGGTCGTCGGTCTCGACGCCCACCCTGCGACGCCACTCTGGCAGGCGAACACGCTTCCGTGGATCAAGACCACCGAGGTTCTCGAACCCGAAGAGCGCCAGCTGTGGCGGCGCTACGAACGCGGCCTCCGTGTCGTCCAGGTCGGCGACGCGACCCGTCCCCTTTCCGGCGACAAGGCCCTCGAGTGGCTGAACGAGGACAAACTCGAGGCGCTGTTCGATCACCTCGTCGACGAGTACGGCACCCAGTTCCGAACGGCGATCACGACCGCCCAGGTCGAGGACCGCCTCGAGGAGCTGATGGAAGACGCCGGCGTCCACCGCCCCGAGTTGATGCACTTCGGCGAGGAGAAGTCACGCAACGACTTCGAGTACGAACGCGTCGGGCTCGTCAACGGCTGCATGGATCCCGGTGACGACTACGTTCTGGACCTGCTCGCCGAGCTCGACCTCGAGGCCGAAGTCGAGACTGCCGTCGACGATGCCGGCGAGGAGTACCGGGCCCGTGGTCGCGGGTTCGATGGTGAGGACGCAGAGACTGCCCAGGAGATCCTCGCGAGCGTTCGCGAGAACCACATCGCCCAGGCTGCCGGTCGGTACGCTCGTGACCCGACTGATCCCGACGTCAACGCGACGGTGTTCGTTCGGACCGACGCGATGCCTACCGGGTTCGCCGACGTCCAGACGCCAGGAGTGGAGTGGGTGTTTACTGACCTCCAGGAGGAGATCGTCGACGAGCTCCGATCCAGTGATCGCTCGCGAACAGCGAAGGAGATCTCGGAGGCAGTCGGCTGTACGAAAGAGCACGTCCGCCAGACGCTCGAGCGGCTATCCGATGATGAGTTCGGTGAGCCAGCAGTCCACGTTTCCGAGGGTGTTGGATCCCACGGGGCGACGCTCTACAGCGAGTCAGGGCTCCCATCTGTCGGTTTCGTTGATCTTCAGGAATCGCCAACTACCCCCTACGGGGACTCTAGTAGGTGGGCGTTGGCGATTCGAGACCCCGATGCACGCGGAGACGTCGATCAGGGGGTGAGTGACGGTTCCAGTGGCGACACTACCCAGGTCTGGAACTGGCGATCACCGCCTGATGCTGGTGACTGACCTCATCGATACCCCCCGCGACGCGGTGCTCGAGGAGCTCCCGCCGAGTGCCAAGTACGTCGTGTTCGTCCTCGAGGGAGAGGACGGTTCGGTTACTCGATGCGAACTTCAGAAGCGAACCGATCTCCCCGACCGGACCCTCGATCGAGCGCTGGATCGACTCGAGGCCGCCGACGTGATCCGCCGCGATCGCACCTCCGACGACCTGCGTTTTGTTCGCGTTGAATTTGATGAAACATCCTGAGGAGCCCGAAACCGTCCTTCTCAGAGAGGTAGTCGCCAATACGGCGCACGCGCTGACTCTTATCAACCACAGCGACTTTTAGGAAAACAACACGATTGCTACAGGGCGTCGAGTCGGCGACCGCGTCGTCGACGATGATCACGTCCGCCCTGCAGCATCGCTTTTCTCCAGTATGGCAATGACACAACCCAACCCAGACGGTCACGTCTCCCCGCAGCGGGCGTTCGACCGGCTCGTCTGGTACAACGACCGCGTGTGTAACGGCTGCTTTGAACACGTCCGCGAGATCGAGGAGTTTTCGCCACGGAAGTCCCTCGACGTCGAGGAGCGAAACCGGACGCCCCAAGCCAGCCTCGAGCAGGGATCGATCCCCCAGGACGAGTACGGCGAGCTCGAGTCCGGCCAGCCGATGACAACCTGTCGGACCTGCGCCCGAGTCGGTTGCTGGGCCGACGACGACACGCTCTCGAAAGTCCAGGCGCTTCGTCTCATCGGACCACTCGCTCATCGCCTTCGCGAGCAGGGCCTCGAGTTCGACGAAGGGACGCTTCGGAAGGCCGTTCGACTGTTCAAAAGTCGCGAGGACGTTCAGGGCTATGATACCGAGATCTTCCGCCGCTCAGTCAAACTGGCGGCCCAGCGAGGGTGACGATGGTCCAGAACCTCACCGCCTACGACCTCGCCGATCTCGACCCGGACGAGCTGCTCGAGGAAGCACTCCAGGATGATCGAGTCCTCCGTCTCGTCGAGGACGCTGTCCGAATCGGTCGGGCCCACGCTTCCGACTGGATCGGGACCGTCGACGGGGACGATGTCGCGACGCTCGATCCGCAGGCGTCGACCAACGAGGTCGTCGTCGCACTCGCCCGTGAAGGATTCACCCCGAACTGGCTACTCTCCTACGAGTACGGCGGCGAGGTCGCGAACCTCGTCCGTTTCCACTACGATCCCGACCTCTTCCCGGAGCGGCCGTTCCGCCAGCTGCACGTTCGGCTGTTCGCCGACGGCACGCTCGATGCCCACGAGGAGGCGTCGGCACTGATGCACAAGGGGCCGCACATCCGCGAGGAGACGTTCAACCGCGAGGTCGGTACTGCTGCGGTCCGGACGATCCTCGAGGACGCCGGCGTCGACGTCGAGGTGTTCGAGGAGGCTCGATAGATGCCATGTCTGTTAAACCGAATACCGACGATCCGCTGGAGCGCGCGAGAATCGAACTCATCTGCCTGGGGAGAACACTGATGCCCGACGACGAAACGCTCGAACGGACGATCGGCACGCTCGCCCTATTCGTCGTCTGGGCGGCGATCGTCCTTGGGCCGATGTTCACCGGCGCCGACCCTGCGCGTTACGAGATCGTCATCGGGACGACCGCGATCGCGTTCACGGTCCTCGGGAAGATGTGGGACTTCGAAGTACAACGAGCGCTCAACGTGGCGCTTCCCGACGGGGGAAATCCCAGTCACAAGATGATGATCGCGACGACTGACCGACCTATTTAAAGTATATATTTCAG
This sequence comes from Natrinema sp. CBA1119, assembly GCF_002572525.1. Taxonomy (NCBI): domain Archaea; kingdom Methanobacteriati; phylum Methanobacteriota; class Halobacteria; order Halobacteriales; family Natrialbaceae; genus Natrinema; species Natrinema thermophila. The sequence goes on from NZ_PDBS01000001.1 coordinate 1,769,364, forward strand.
CAGAACGCTGAAGAACGATTTTCGACACCTATGAGCACGAAACAACGCCGCGTCACTCTCGCCCTCAAGTGGCACTATCTGGAGAACCTCTCACCCGAGGAGATCCGGGACCGCTTCGAGGAAGAGGGGATCGGCTCCTACGCTCGATCGACCATCCGGGGCTACCTCAACGAGGACCCCGCCGATAAGGTCCTCGAGCAGATCGAGCAGGAGCACGCCAACACGCGTCTCCAGATCGCCGAGCGCGAGGAGCGGATGTACAAGCGTGCTCGAGAGGCCGAATCGAAGTCTCTCAAGGACGAACCGATCATCCGCGTCGTCCCGAAGACGGACACTGTCTCCACCGATCGTGAAACGGCAATGCGCTGGCCAGCGTGGGAGATCGTCGATCCCGACGATGACGACTGGCCGGACTGGGCGGCCGAACGTGACGTCATCATCCGCTTCCTCGAGGACGAGACGACGTCGGTCATGCCGGGGGAGACCTACCCGCTCCGATCGGTCGACGGCTCGCCGCGCTACACTAAGGAGTTCGACGGCCTCGAGCGCGATCAGCCCAACCTCGAGGGTCAGGCGATGGCTCGGCAGGAACAGAGCTCCCACCTACAGGCGAAGGGCGAGGTCCTCGGCGTCTACAAGGACCGCCTCGAGGTCGAAGGCTCACTCGAGACGGAGTCGACGGTCGGCCTCGACGAAGACACGAAGGAGATCGCCCGCGAGGTGCTCGCCGAACGCTACAGCACGGAGGGTGACGATGTCGACGAGTGAACTCGACGTCGACGCCGACACGCTCGTCGAGACCCTCGAGGATCCGGCGGTCCTTGGCGAGGTCCTCAACCCGTTCGACGGCTGCCCCTGGGACGTCTACTTCAACCGACTGACCGAGGGGTACATGGCCGCCGAGCGGGATCCCCACGTCCCGATCGGGGACGTCCACGTCCACTGGGCCGAACAGTTCGCCGGCGAGGGCAACATCGGGATGCTCGCCCACCGTGATGCACTGAAAACGACGTTCACGCTGGGCTATCTCATCGCCTGTCTCGAGTATATCGACGGTTTCCGGGCCCACTGGATAACGAACACCCAGGGGCAGGCCCACAAGAAGGCCGACACGGAGTTCTGGAAGATGGTCGACCGGAACCCGTGGCTGACGAAGCTGAACGCTGACCCCGTCCAAGACACCAAGGAGGCCAAAGAGTGGCCCCACGGCTCGATGCTCTATGCCGGCTGGCTCTTCGGCGCGATCGAGGGCGACCGGTCGCACCTGCTTGTCCTCGACGACGTCATCAAAGAGCACGGCGACGGAGACACGGAGAACATCGTCCAGTGGATCGAGGGCGTCACCGTCCCGATGGTCAAGGACTCCGGGAAGACCGCCGTCGTCGGGACGCGGAAGCGACCGGACGACATCTACTCCCACCTCATCGATCGCGACGCCTACGACTTCACCGAGTACCCGGCGATCCTCGAGGAGTGGGACCGGGAGTTCGGTGATGACGATAACTGGCGCAAGCGCCGACCGCCGGAGAAGCTCTACACCGAGGTCGAGGATCCGTGGCACGCCGGCGAGACGATCCACGTCCTCTGGCCCGAGGCTCGAGGCCCGGAGTACCTCGCCAAGAAGCGCGAGCAGATGAGCTCGCATCTGTTCTGGCGGGAGTACTGCATGGTCATCCGCGGTGCCTCGGGCAACCTCGTTGACGAGGCGGACATCAACCAGCTCGTCGACGACGGCGGCTGCTCGATCCGCGGGCAGTCACCTCCGCGCCAGCTCTCTCCCGGCGCCGGCGAGGCGACGATCGTTGCCCACGACCCGGCCCAGTCGTCGACGGGAGACAACGCGGCGTTCGTTGCGTTCCGCGTCGGTCGCGATGGACGCCGGACGCTCCTGGACGCCGTCGCGACCAAGGGCATGAAGCCGTCGGATGTCAAGGCGACCATCCTCGACCTGGATGACCGGTACGATCCAGCGGTGATCGTGATCGAGGACAACGGGATGCAGCAGTACGTCCGAAACCACGCGATCCAGTTTTCCTCGAGCATGATGACGAAGATCGTCGGCATCCCGACGACGGGGAAGAAGCACAGCTGGGAGAACGGCATCCCCCGGCTGCGGACGCTCGTCGAGAACGGTGGGATCCACTTCTACCGCGGCCACGACGGCACCGAGGACTTCGTCCAGGCAGCGCTGTCGCTCGAGCTCTCCGACGGTAAGCTCAAGGGCCATACGCCCGACCTGATCGCAGCCTGGTACATGGCTGAGCAGGGCATCCGTCGCCTCGAGGGCAGCGGGGCGCTGGATCCGGACCCGGACGAGGACAGCGGAGGTGCGGTGACCCATCTATGACTTCTGACAAGGACGACACCCGAGAGAAACACGGCATCGTCGGCGGTACCGAGACGGTCGACAAGGTCCGTGATAGCCTCGAGGAGGACGAAGACGATGAGTAGCTCCGACGACGACGACGGCAACGTCTCCGTCACGGTCTCGAAGATGGGCACCAACGACGCGATGTCGAAGGCTCGCGAGACCACGCAGCTCGACGAGCGTCACATCGCGACCGGCCGGGGCTGGGGGATCCGGCCGCCGTACCCGCCGGAGACGCTGGCCGCCTTCTCCGAGTTGAACGAGACGCACGCGGCGGCGATCCGAAAGAAGGCGCGCTGGGAGGCGGGCTACGGCTTCGACGTCGTCCCGCACATGTCGGTCGACCCCGACGAGGCCAGTGATGACCAGTACGACACTGTCGACGACTTCTGGTACGGCAGTGGCTCGCGGTGGCAAACCGGGCCCGAGCACACGCCGGCGACGACGCCGACGGAGGTCCTCGAACTCGCGCGGATGGATTACCACATGATCGGATGGTGCGCGCTCGAGATCCTCGTCGCCCCCGATGGCACGCCGACCGGGCTGGCACACGTTCCGGCGACGACGGTCCGCGTGCGCAAGACCGAGAAGGAGACCGACGATGACGAGACGATCGTCACGAGCGGACATGGATACGTCCAGCGCCGACACGGTCAGCGCCGGTACTACGGCGAGGCCGGGAACCGCTACGTCGACGAGGACGACCCGACCGATCGGCGCGTCTTCGTCGGCCAGGAGTCCGGCGACGTCGTCTACGATTCGGCAGAGAAGCTCGACGGTGAGGATCCGGCGAACGAACTCATCTTCATCCCGAACCCGTCGCCGATCGCGACCTACTACGGGATCCCCGACTGGATCAGCGCGATGGAGACGCTCGCGATGGACCAGGCGGCCAAGCGCTACAACAAGGACAAGCTCGAGCACTTCGGGATCTCGCACTTCGCGGTGATCGTCAAGGGCGGTACGCTAACCGAGGACTCGAAGGACGAACTCCGGCAGATGCTCGAGGATCTCGAGGACAACCCGCATCGAGCGTCGGTCCTCGAAGTCGAGAAGCTCCAGGAAGAAGCGAACAACCTCGGCCTCGAAGGCGAGGGTGGCTCGGGGATCGAGGTGGAGCTCCGCCCGCTCGCCGGCGACAACGCAGGCCAGATGGACTACGAGACACTCCGGAAGGAGGCCGAGCAAGACATCGCGAAGGTCCACGGCGTGCCGCCGGTCCTCTACAACCGGCCGGGCCAGTCCAACCGATCGAACTCGAAAGAGCAGGTCCGCGAGTTCGCCGAGGAGACCATCGCCCCCGAACAGCAAAAGTTCGAGGCCCGGCTCTACGAGATCATCCACAAGAAGGCGCTCGACGTCACGGATTGGACGATCGAGTTCGAGTTGAAGGGTGCCGATCGCCCCGATCGCGATGCGACGATCGCCCAGAAGCGCATCGGTGCGTCGAACGGGACGCTGACCATCGACGAGGCTCGAGCCGAACTGGGGAAGGATCCGCTGCCCGAGGATCACCCGATCGACGGGTCGACGTTACTCGCGAACCTCGGCGATCAGGCGGCCGCTGCTGTCCCGGGCGATCGGCCGGAGGACGCGCCGCCGGTCGAGAACATGGTCGGCACGCGCGAGGCGATCGACGTCGACCGCGAGGCAGCCAAGGACGACGAGAACGACCAGGTCCGGATGCAGGAGTTCGACTCGAGCAACATCCACAGCGCCCTCTACCAGAGCCTGACCGAGGACCTGTACGTCCGCTTCCACGGTGGCGAGGATAGGCAGGATCGGATCTACGTCTACCTCGGCGTCGACGAGTCGGAGTGGGACTCATGGACCAGTGCCAGTTCTGCGGGGTCGTATCACTACGACAACATCCGGATGGCGTACCCGTACGAGGAGCTGACCAACACAACTGGCTGGCCGCAGATCGGCCAATAGCGGACTACCGATGACGGTACGCCCTCACCGGGGGCTCTGCTCGAGGTTTTGTACCGGCCAAACGGCAGGGATCAATCTTGGCGAAGTTGGAAGGATCCAACTTCTCTGGTAGACGACTTTGACTGCTGATTACCCAATAACATCTCCGCTTGGTATTCTTGATCAGTATTTGCGTATCTTATAATTCTAAATACGACATATGTAGCTAAGAATATAAATGGCCCAAAGATCAGAGCACTAACGGAATCCTCCATCGTCAACCGAAGCGCCAAACCGCCATAAGCGCCACCGAGAACCGTTTTTATTGTTTCCGCTGCGACGGGGTCTATATGTTCCTTCAGAAGCTCACCCATTCGAGCTATCATATTTGTAATTCGTTGATTCTCTCTATTCTTAAAACCGACTCAGCAACAGACCACCGATGACGGCACGCCTCCGCCGGGGCCTCTGCCCGAGATCTGTTCCGGCGTTCTCACAGGACCTACGATGACAGACAACTCGAGTCGAAAGTTCACCAAGCAGGTCGCGATCAAAGCGACCGACGACGCCGAGCAGATAGCCACGGGGCTTGCGCTCACGGCCGACGAGGTCGACCACCAACTCGACTTCTTCCGCGCCGAGGGCGTCGAGGCGATGTTCAATCCCGACCCCGACCACGGCGTCATGCACGGTCGGTTCCCCGAGGACGACGCCGAGCTCGTCCGGAACGAAGTTCTCGACGAGGACGAGGAGATCGACGGCGCCGCGTTCGAGGCCGGCGACTGGGTTGTCCAGCGCCAGTATCTCAATGACGACCTCTGGGGTCTCGTTGAACGGGGCGTCATCGGCGGCTACTCGATCGGCGGCGAGGTCACGGAAGGTGTCGAGTACGACTCGATCGAGGATCTCCCGGACGACGTCGCGATCCCCGACGCGGTCAACCCCGACGCGGTCGAGGACAAGTACTGGCCGCCAGTCCAGGTCACCAACGGCTCCGTGAGCGAGATCTCCGACGTCGATATCCCAGCCGTGGTCTCGGCACAGTTCACGACCACGAAGACTGACAAGTCGATCGTCGACGACGTCGCTGGCGAGGATGAGTTCGTCGCTGTGATGGCTGGCGACGAGGACACGCCCGGCCGCGGTCATTCCGAGGAGGACGCCCGCGACCTGTGGGGCTACCTCGAGTCGATCGAGGCAGCTGACACGAAACATGCTATGAGCAAATCACAAACCGATCCCGACGCCGACCGGCCGAGTCTCGGCGATATTGAGCCAAGCGACGGCTTCAAAAACGTCGACGATGCGACGCTCGGCCAGCGCCTCAAGGCGCTCCTCTTCGGTGATCCCGATGACGGCGTAAGTCCCGAGCCCGGGCAGTCCGAGGTCTCCGAAGTATCTCTCGCGAAAGCCCTCGATGCGGTCAAAGAGGGCCGGCCGCTGAACACGGATAACCGCGAGTCGCTGATGGCCGCCCACGACGCGATCGAGGCGTCACTGGCGTCGGACAAGGACTTCGAGACGAATCGCTTTACGGATGACCCAGACTCGGACTTCGACCTCTCCGAGTACGATGACAAGTACGACGCCAGCAGCGGCGATGGCGAAGATGAGGACGATGACGACGAGGACGATGAGAAAGTCGCCCCGGTTGAGAAGCTGACCGAGGAGCAGGGCGACCTTGTCGTCAACGCGCTCCAGCGCTTCGTCGACGCCCAGGGAGAGGCCCCGTTCTCGGACTTCCAGGATTGGGTCTGGCAGACGGACGTCCTCGATGACGACACGGCCTTCGCGGCCGACGAGGCTGGCTGGCAGTATCGCGAGTTCGTTCGCGAACGGCGCGACGAGACCCCGGTCACCGAGGACTTCGTCGACTGGGTAGACACGGAATCAGACGCGGATGCGGACCTCACCATGAGCAAAAACACCGACAACGAGGGGACGAGAAGTCCCTCCCCGAACAGAACGCAGAGGCGCTCGAGGACATTCAGGACACGCTGAAGGCCCTCACCGCCGACGAGGAACCGGACGAAAAGAACACTGAGCCCGACGAGGAGCCGTCGCAGGCTGAGAAGAACGCCGAGGCGATCGGCGAAATCCAGGAGGCAGTCGATGCGATCTCTAAGCAGACCGGCGCGAGCCAGCAGATCGGTGGCGTCGAAAAGGGCGGCGAAGACGGCGACGTATCCGACGAGTCGTCCCAGTTTAAGAAGGCGCTGGGCGGCGGCGTCGGCGGAGGTGAAATCTAATGACGAACATCGAAGGCGCACGCGAACAGAACAAGACCTCGGTCCAGAAGCAGACGATCGACACCTCGAGCCTCAACGGCGCGCAGCTCCCGCGCGATCTCTACGAGCGGTTTATCGAGCGCCAGCAGAAGTCGGCGGATCTCCTCGAAATGGTCCGCGTCGAGACGCTCCCGCGCCTCGAGATGGGCGTCCCGAAGATCGGCGTCCCCGAACTCTCGGGTGATGTCCGCACCGAAGGCGGCGAAGACGAAACCGGTACCACCGATTCCGACGCGGAGACCGGTTCGGTCGAGTTCAACGCGACCGACCAGTCGTACTACATCCAGTACGATCTCAAGCGCGATTCGGTCAAGAACGTCATCAGCGACGCCGACAGCGTCGCCGACATCATCCTCTCGCACTTCGAACGCGCCTGGGGGAATGACATCCAGAACATTGGCATCAACGCAGGCCGAACGGGCAGCGGCCTGCCGACGACGTTCAACAACACCTTCGATGGCTGGCTCTCGATCGCCGAGGGCAACGACACGGCCTCCGACCGAATCGGGACCGGCGAAGAGGCCGACGCCTCGACGATGCCGGCCTACGACCACTCGGACGGATCCGGGACCGCGCAGCCGGTCAACACGACCATGTTCAACGGCATGATCCAGACGGTCCCCGAGCGCTACCGCGACCCCGACGACCTGGTCTTCCTCACCAGCAAGTCCCAGGTCCAGAGCTACGCGTACGGGCTGACCGAGCGTGAGGACGCGCTCGGTGTCGCGGCGCTGCTGGGCGACAACGACGTCACGCCCTTCGAGTACGACATCGTCGGTGTCTCCTACTGGCCCGACGACGTCGCGATGCTCGTCGATCCGTCGAACCTCGTCTACGGTCTCTTCGAGGAGGTCGAGATCACGCAGCTCACCCAGACGGACAAGACGATGGAGCGCCGCCTCCACAGCCGCAACCTGATCGAGGGGCAGTTCGACTACCAGATCGAGGAGCTCCAGGCGGGCGCGCTCGGCGAGAACATCGCGGCGCCGACGCTGTCCTGAGGTGACCACTGATGCCTACAACTAACAACCGAGTCCGCGAGGCGTTCGAGGAGAACCGTATCATCCGCCGGCTCGCTTCGGACCCTCCCGCGGGTAACCTCGAGGGCGGCGAGATGTGGTTCAACACGACCGACGGTGCCTGGCGCGGCTACGACGGCTCGAGCTACGTCACGTTCGACGTCACGGCGGACGCCTGAGGTGACCACTGATGGAAACTATCCGCCACGTTGACGGTCCGGGACGGTTCAGCCATGCCGCGCTGGATCGGGTCTCCGGCTACGGCGACACGCACGAGGTCACCGAGGGTGCTGCCGAGTACCTTTGCGACGATCGCGGCTTCTTCGAGCGCGTCCAGGCGATGGACGTCGAGTTCACCGAGGTCGATGCGGACGACGCCGACGGTCTCGAGGAGAAAACCGTCGACGAACTGTCGGACCTCGCCGCCGAGGCCGAGATCGAAGGTCGGTCGGGTATGAACAAGGACGAACTGATCGCCGCGCTGCGCGAGGACTGATCCTATGCCAGAGTCGGGATACTGTACCGTGCCGGATGTCCGCCGAGCGAAGCAAAAGGCCGAGTTGTCCGGTGAACTCGTATCGGAGAACAACGCGGTCGTCGTCGGAGCAATCACGAGTCAGACTGAGTGGCTCGAGAAGACGACCGAACGTCACTGGTACGAACCCGGCGGGATCGACGAGGACGAGCACGGCATCATCCCGACGTCGGCGAAGTCTCGCAACGACGAGGAGTCGATCCCGACGGCGTCGGCATTCGTTGTCGGCGAGCCTCCAAAGCCGAAGACGTGGCAGGGTTCGTACACACGTATCCAACTGGCCCGTCGCCACGCCCAGGCAGTCTCTGAGTTGCTCGTCCGTACACCGGACGGCTACGAGGACTGGACCACTGGCGACTACAACGGCGGCGAGTGGCCCGACGCGCTCGGGGATGACTACTACGTCAGGGTCAACAACGACGGAGTCTCACAGCTGTACCTCGACGTGGAGCACCTGCTCGACGATGACGGCGAGCCGCTGCTCGAGTCCTACTCAAACGCGGTCTACGTGACCTACGAGTACGGCCATGAAGGGATCCCAGAGACAGTCCGGAAGGCGGTGGCACTGCGGGCGACCGCAGAGTTACTGATCGACGACGAAAGTGGCCTCGGCATCCCCGAGAACGCGAATCTCGTCGCCGCCGAGACGAAGAAACAGGCGATGGAGTCCCGTGCCGAGGAACTCCTCGAGGTCTATCTCTGATGGAGCTCGCCTCCGGCTTCGAGGCCGACCTCCAGGAGGTACTCCTGGACGACATCGAGCAGCGAGCCCGCGACGTGATCGCGCCGGAGGTCCAGGCCCACGCCCACGATCTCCTCGAGGCGTACGGCCAGCGACACGATTACGACGTCGGCACGATCATCGAGGCCGGCACGACCCGAGTCGAGAGGCGGAAGGGTCGCGTTCTCGTCCGCTGGGGTTGGCCGCGTCCTGCGATCTTCTTCGAGAGGGGAACTGTCGACCACGTTGTCCAGGCGAGAAACGCGGACGTCCTCTCGTTCATCTGGGAAGATCCACCGCAGTGGGTCCGCGAGGAGTACGATCGCGAAGGCGAGGGCTGGCGTGTGTTCCTACCCGAAACCAACGTCTCGGGGCTGCCAGAGTCCCGCTTCATCCGCGACTCGCTGAACTACGTCCGTCGGAGGTTCGAATCATGACCACGGAAGTCAACTGGGTCCTCGAGCAGCTGGACAGCGTCGTCGACGACCTCGCGGCCAACTACACGAACCGGAACGGCAATCCGGTCGCACTCAAGCGGGTCAACCGCGACGACAGCAGCGTCTACGAGGGCTCTGAGAGCCTCGATTTCAACGAGCCGATGCACAAGCGGAAGGACGATCTCAAGAGCGGTATCTTCGTTGGCGCAACGCTGGCCGATCGGGCGGAGGATCCCGTCGGGACGAAGTACAACCTCAAAATCGAGACGGTCGTCAGCCTCACCGTCGAGGGGATGACATCCCACGGCGGGCTCCACGGCCATGTCGACCCGGACGGCGAGAACGGCGTCCCGTTCATCGAAGCCGTGCGGCAGATCCGTCGTACGCTACTCGCCTCCGACACGCGAGCCTACCCCGATCTCGGTGTCCCGAATACGTCGTATCACGACCTGATCCCGACGTCCAACGACCCCCAGTCTGCCGAGTACCGCGACTTCTACAGATGGCAGGGCGACTTCGCGCTCCGAGGATATGAATCACTCCCATGACAGATTTCACAGACACAATCGACACGACAGCGGCATCGATCGAGGACCTGCAGGAGGATCTCGAAGCGCACCTCGAGGACGCCCTCGGATTTGGTCTCACGGTCGACGAGGCAGAAGTCCGCGTCGACGAGACGTATGGCAACAGGCTCGTTGTGAACATCGAACTCAATCCGCTCGAGCGAGAACTTGAACGGCGACTCGACGCTGACGAGGTCTGGACCAACGGTCTCAGCCTCGAGATCACGCCGATCACTCCGGACCAGGAGGGCGATCCCGAATGACGGGAGCTGGATCCGCCACCGTCTGCTACGCACTCGAGGACTCCTACATGGGGGCTCTCACCGACAGCGACACCGACGGGACGCCAGAGTGGTATCAGCCTGGCGTCAACGTCACAGTCGGTGATCTGAGTGTCGAGCAAGCACTCGAGCGCGTCCGCCAGCCGAACGATCCGACGCCGGCAGGCTCTCGAGAAGGCAACTGGGAGGGCGCGCTCTCGGTGTCGTTCGAGTTGACGGACGACAACTGGCACGACCTCGTCTTCGCTGACGGCGGGACTGCACTGCCGCACAGCCCGATGCGGGCACCGTCGTCGACATGGTACCTCGCCGTCGACATGCCAGATGGGACAACCGAGTCCCGTACGCCGACCGGCGCGATCGTCCAGGAGGCGACGGTCAACTACGAGCAGGGGAGCAACATCACTGTCGAACTGACGATCCTCTACGGTGACGAGCCCGACGACATCACGGCACCTGCGGATGCGGACATCCAACAGCCGTCCGACGAGGACGTCTTCAGCTGGCACGGTGCGACGTTCCAGGTCGACGGCCTCAACCAGCCCCTCATGCAGTCGGCGACGCTCACCCTGTCGGGACTGGCGCGCTTCCGACGCGGTCAGGATCGGCATCCGTTCGACGCGGTCGTCGACGCGATCGAGCCCAACTTCAGCACGGACGCGACGTTTACCGAGCGCGACCAGCTCGCGCTAGCGGTCGACAACTCTCGAGAGGGGCCGGTTGGCAAGGTCCCGGCGACGTTCGCGCTCGAGAACGGACAGGGGACGACCATCGACTACACGCTCTCGGACTGTCAGCCAGCCAGTTACAGCTGGTCCGATCTCGTCACACCGGACAGCGATCTGGCGGAGCCGATCGACTACCACGTTGCCGACGTTGAGGCGATCTAAATGCTCACAACTGAAACCTACACACTGGACGACGCGATCGAGGAACTGGAAGACCGGATGGACACGCTCGAGGAGGACCTCGAGGGTCTGGAGGAGGGGACGGACGACTATTCAGCGATCAAGGCTCGACGTAACCGGGTCAGCTACCTCGAGCGCGGGGTACGCTGGCAACGCGACGAAGAAGACTGGGGTGGCGATGCGGAGATCGAGCTCGGCTCGATGACCGCCGGCGAAGAGGCGATCATGCACCGTGAGGCACCCGACAACGCCGGACGAAAGGAGATGCGGCTGTGGTTCGTCGCTGCGAGCACGGTCGACGCGCCTTACGGTAGCGAAGACGACGACCTTTCCGAGCGTTTCTCCGAACTCTCCGGCGCCCATCCGGCGTTCGTCGAGTGGCTCGAGGCAAAGGCCAATGGGCTCGGGATCCCGAATGAATCGGGAAACGGATCCTCGACGTCCTCGACGGAGACCACGACCGAGGAGTCGGAGACCTCGACGGACGGGCCCGACTCGACTACTACATCGTCGTCGGACTCGCCCATGGCATGAGCTACACGGACGTCATGGAGGTACCGCTCGACTATCTGGAACTGCTTGACGCCTACGCGGCCACACGACCCAGACTATGAGTTTCGATACTGAAGCACAACTCTCAATCGCGATCCCGTCGAGTGAGCTGCGGAATGCTCGACAGCAGATCGAGTCCGAGATCGGCACGACCGAGATCGGAGTTACGGACGGCGGGTCGGCGTCGGCCCAGGCCGCTGGCGGCGGTCGTGGCGGAGGTGGACGTCAACGCCGGCGTGCTCGCCGCGAGTACCGCTGGGCCCGCGAGCGGACTGACTACCTCGAGGAGGCGGTGGTCTACCTCAAGGACATCGAAGACAAGGTCGGTGGCGGAGACGGCGGCGGAATGCTCAGCGAACTGCTCGGTGGCGGTGCGATCGGTGGCCTCCTCGGAGGGGCCGGCGGCGCTGCCGGCGGTATCGGTAGCGGTGTCGCCACGGGCATCGGTGCGGCAGTCGGTTCGGCCGTCGGTAGTGCTGTTGGAGATGCTGTTACTGGAGACAAGCTCGAGGTCAAGGAGCCCGATTGGATCCCGCTCGATATCGATGAGCCCGAAGAGCCGTACGACGTCGACCACCCAGAGGATCCATACGAGCTGGACCATCCGGAGGACCCGTACGCCCTCGACCATCCGGAAGAACCGTATGCACTGGACCATCCGGGGGATCCATACGATGTCGATCATCCGGATGAACCGTATGCACTGGATCATCCAGAGGATGCGTACGACGTCGATCATCCGGATGAACCGTACGCGATCAGCGACGAACTACTCCCGCTGAAGGTCGAAGAGGTTGATCCTGTAGGAGTCGAAATTGAGGTCGAGGTCGAGACGATAGCCCAGACTGGTGGGGGAGGAAGTAGTGGTGAGCCCGAGGATATCCCCGAGGTCGACGAAGTTGAAGGTGTTGGCGAGACTGTCAAAAACACCGCGGATGCTGGCGGGGATGCTGTCCCAGTCGTGGGGCATGTTGCTGGGGGACTCTACGGCCTTGGTGCCGGGATCGGGAAAAACGCACCTGGCAGCGCCCCAAGAAGACGCGAGAACAGACAGCGTCGAAAGAGGCGAAAGGCACTCCTTGAGCAGGCTGCTGAAAACAACGGCGGCGGAGGGACTACCGAAACCTCTGTAGAGACCACAGCAACCGTCACCACCGGAGGTGGATCCGGTGAGTCGGAACCAGCCGAGATAAACGCGAACTTCGGCGATATCAACGTCGATGTTCGTGATCTGGATCGCTTCGTCGACGAGGTATTGGCGAGCGCTGAGCAGAAGGTCGAGGATGCACGCGACGATCTGAATGATCGGATGGACAAGATCGAGCGAGATATCCAGGGGTAATGGTCTTTATGACTACCCTCAAACAAAACAGTACTTATGAATATCTGGGCCCGGTGTCTCACTCTCGCCATACTCGCGATCGTGCTATCGGGCGTAATCACGGCCTATCTCGGGGGTGGCTTACCCACCTCCGCTATCGTTTTCGCACTCATCGTGGTCGTCTATTACGTCGTTCCGAAATATCGCCTCCGCGTTGAGCGTACGTCTGATTCCGGTATGGACGAATAGCGCACTAACACCGCCACCGCACGGTCACCGCGGTACTTTTCGATAACAATGACACTGAGGAGCACAGCGTATCTCGAGATCGACATCAACGGTGGCGACACTACCGGCGTCTTTGAGCTCAGGGAAGACCTTTCAGATACCGGCGACGTGACCAAGAACTACCTCCTCAGCAACCGAGGACAGCGGTTCAGGGAGGCCTTCGACATCGGCACGGATCTCCTCCCGGACGACGTCGCGAATGCGGACCTCGAGAATCGCAAAGGGTACCACGTCGACGGCGGCTCCGGCCACTACCAGGAGACGCTGTCGTTCGCCGCCAGTCCGGGCGACGAATGGGGCGACGGGTCGACCGATCCCGACAACCCTGACGACGTCAACAAGACCGACGCGACTGGTTCGGATCCGATCGCGATGAAACAGGTGCTCGAGTGGTTCGTCACCCAGAGCAAGAGCGACAGTTCCGGCGGCACACGCCTCCACATCGGCGAGTGGACCGACGGGTCTCACTCGAGCGGCGCCGGCGCCTTCGGGCAGCCGATGCCCGTCGCGATCAACGAGAGCAGTATTACGTACGACCCGGACAATCCGAATGCGATCGAGGGGTCGATTACGCTGACTTGGACGTCGCTCTTTCCCGATGTCGACCTGCAGGGAGCGGTACAAGATGGCCTCAACGATATCGCCGACTTCGTACAGGACTTTTAAATGAAATACATCTACAACAGTCCGATCCCGGAGGCCGCACAGACCGACGAACGCGATCGCCTCGGCCAGCAACTCGCGGAGGCGGGCATCCTCCAGGAGGACGGCGCGGTCGTCGAGTCACTCTCCTCGCAGGCTGCCGACCTCACGCTCAGTGGACAGTACCGCTGGGGTGAGGAGATCTCGACGATGCTCGCCGACGAACTCGACGAACTGTCGGACTCGAGCCTCCCCACGCTTCCGCTGTATCGGCGTAGTGGCGTTTACTCGAACGCTGGCTACTACGAGATCGCGAGCGCAGATGTCGAGCCCTTGCACGCGAACGATCGGAGCGTCTGGGCGTACACGCTCTCACTGACGTTCGTCGGAAAGAAGGGAAGCTACTTCAGGGCGCTCGAGACGACGCCTGGCCAGCTCGATCGCGACGCCTGGGGGAACGACCTTACGTCCCACGTCGGCGTCCCAGCAGCCGCCAGCAAAGTCCAGTGGCTAAACGCTGCCGGAGACGGGACTCGAGTGCCGGCGTCGCCGATCGAGACGCGAACGACAGCTGCAGCCGACGTCGACGTCTACGATCTCACCGATGCCCCGTGGTACGATCCGCCGCCGTTCGACGAAGATCCACCGACGCTGATCTACACAGTCGGGTACGCAGACGAAGTCCCATGCGGGATCCGTGCCTACGATACTCGCGGCTACGACGCGAAATTCACGGCCGAGGGGATACGGCAGTGGCAGACCGTCCACTCGACGGAGCACGATATCGATAATCCAGTGGTTCTTTCGAACGCGCTCATCCGACTCCGCCTCGACGAGGCCGCCGGCTCGATCGAGGCCGAGACGTGGGACTCCGGGACCGATTCCTGGACGACGGTCGGCCTCGAGGCAGATCAGCCGTCGACGGTCACGCTGTTCGATGTCGACCTCGAGACGGTCGCGATGGCTCGGGTTCGAGCCCAACTGACCTTCGACGTCGACGGCGAGTTGTTCGCACTGAACACGATCCTCGCTCGAGGGGACGACGCTGTTCTGTTCGCTCTCCCGGAGAACGAGACGGGACCGGTTGACCCGGATCTCGAGAACTGGCTGTCGCCGATCGCGTCGACGAGCATCGTCGATCCACAGGCTGAGAAGACGCTCGTCTCGAGGAAGGAGGTGCGTCGGTAGATGGTTGTTTTCGATACTGTTGGGAATCATACGTACACTTCAGACGGGTCTCAGATCCTCATCCGTGTTTGGGGCGCGCAAGGTGGTGGAGACGATGGCGATATTGAAGGATGGCGCGACACCGGTGGTGTAGGGGGATACGCAGAGGGGGTAATCACACCAAACAACGGCGAAACACTCGATATATACGTTGGTGAACGACCGACCGGATACCTCGGTGGTTCCAATGGTGGTGGCGATGGAGGGACTGGCAGCGGTCCTAACGGTTACGGTGGTGGTGGCGCAAGTGACGTTCGTCGAGGTGGGACCTCACTCAGCGATCGCATTATCATTGCTGGTGGGGGTGGTGGTCTCGGGATGCATAGCGGTAATCTCGCCGATGGGCCCGGTGGCGAAGGTGGAGGTCTTGAGGGGCATCGAGGGTATAGTGGCGAATCATACAGTGATGTGCTCGGTGGATATGGCGGCGGTCAAACGAGTGGTGGTTCTGGAGCAAACGAAGGTGATCCCGGAACCGATGGGTCCCTCGGACAAGGTGGCTATGGCGGATTCAGTAGCGCAGGTGCAGGCGGGGGTGGCGGGGGCTACTACGGAGGCGGTGGAGGTTCTGCAGTCGGCTCAGATGATCTCGGTGGCGGTGGAGGAGGTGGGTCTGGATATGTTGACAGCAGCCTCTCATCGACGACCCTCGAGCAAGGGAACGCGAATGCGACGGGTCACGGAAAAGTCGAGATTATTACGTCGCCGAGTGAGCCAACGGATCTCTCCGTCGACGCAACTGACGACACCACCGCTGACCTCTCGTGGACCGATAACGCGAGCGACGAGGAGGAGTGTCGGATCTACCGCGATACCTCGAGTGGGGTCGCGATCGATTCAAGCAACCGCATCGCAACGCTATCCGCGAACACGACGACCTACAGTGATACCGGGCTGAGCAACGGCCAGACGTACTATTACGTCGTCACTGCATACAATGTCGCTGGAGAGTCTGCGTCGAACGAAGCAAGCGGAACGACGACAATCCCGGGGGCGACGGACATGGCTGCGACAGCTGTCGACTACGACACGATTGACCTTTCGTGGACCGATAACGCGATCGACGAAGCCGGGTATCGGGTCTACTGGGACGACGGGAGTGGGTATACACAGATCGCAGATCTCTCCGCGAACAGCACGGTTCATACACACTCGAACGCAACTGCGGGGGTCTCGAATACCTACTACGTCGAAGCGTACACGGCCGATTCAACGGCAGCCTCAGGGACTGCAAGTGCGATTCCGGACCCGGCACCGCCGGAGAGCCCGTCTGCGACTCCCATTAGCAGTGACCGGATCGATCTCGACTGGGACGATCCGAATAACCCGAGCGGGACCGTCTACAATATTCACCGAGCGACATCGTCAGGATCAACGACGAGCGATTACTCAGTGGTCGCTTCAGGCGTGACGGGTACGGCACACAGCGATACTGGACTCACCGATGGACGCAAGTATCACTACCGCATCGAAGCGGAGAAAGACGGGACAAAATCCAATCTCTCGAACGAGGCTGCGGTAACAACTAATCTCCCATCGCCAACGCTGGATAGCCTCACTGCAGATACGTTACGGGAGATCGATATCGCGTGGATCCTCAGCGACGACAACTCAGATGGCCAGATCCACATCTACCGCGATGGCGCATCCATCGCGTCGATTTCCCGTGATGAAACGATGTTCACCGACACCGGTGTCGATCTGGATGGAGAGCAGTACTCCTACAGCCTCGAGCGAGACACGGGCGATACAACGGCCTCGAGCGGGACGGACACAGTAGTTACGGTCCTTCCAGCCCCGACGACGCTCTCCGTCGATGCGATTACCGTAACCTCAGCCGATATCTCGTGGACGGACAACCACAACTACGGCGACACACGGATCGAGTTCAAGCAGTCCGATGTGGGGTCGTGGACGACGGTCAGCACGCTCTCTCGTAACACCGAGGCGGAGACACTCACTGACCTCCTCCACGGCGAGCGGTACGACACGCGGGTCGTCGCAGTCACTGAGCACACCGAGACGGAGGGCCAATAATGCCTGCTACGTTCACCACTGACCTGCCGGACGCACAGGGTCTCAGCCTCGACGCTTCGGACTCCGAGACCCTCACCGCAACCTGGGACGACGTCATCAACAATGGTGAGTTCCGCCTCGAGATTCGCGACGACGATCCCGAGGGAGACCACCCGCCGTACGAGCTCGAGACGACGGTGAGCTGGGACGGGACGCTCCAGCATACGATCGAGAACATCCTCGGCGGCGAGCAGTACTCGGTCCGGATCAGGACCGAGACCAACCACGTCACCGGTGAGTGGCTGGCAGCCGAGGAGATCACTAAACTGCTGGCCTCGGACTCGCTGTCGTTCTCCAACGTCACGGCGACGTCTGCGACGGTCTCGTGGATGATCAACAACGACTTTCGGGGTTCGCACGTGGTCTATCGCCGGCGGACCGACTACGACTACGATGGTGGGATGGGGCGACTCGTTGGTACCGTCGCCTCCGACGCGAGCTCGTTCGTCGACGACAGCGTTCAGCCTGATCGGGGGTTCGAATATCAGGTCCGGACGCTGACCCAGTGGCAGTACGCCGACAGTGGAACGGAGACTACGACGACTGACGATGCCGGCCTCGCCCAGTCTCCGACCGGCTCGCAAGGCTGGCACGTCGAGATCGACCACCCGTCGGGGACCGTGCTGACGCCGGAGATCCTCGACGATCTCGAGCGCCGGCCCACCTTGAACGAACAGACACAGATCGATATCCCGGTGCCGCGTAACGAACGCTGGCTTTCAGCCGACCTCGAGGGCGCTCCGGTCCGCGCCTGGAAGGACGGCCAGCGCCTGCCGATCGACAAGCTCGCCGAGGACCCCGTGGAGATATCGGCCGACCGGGCAGTGCTCCACGCGATCGGTGGCGAGGAACTTGACAAGCGCGTCACCGCCGATGTCACCGTCGAACCTGCACCGGATCTCGTCCGCCGGCTGATTCAGGAGAACACGGGCCTCGTCGCGAACGTCGACGACGTCCAGGGGAGCGTCCAGGAGACGGACATGCAAGTCTCCTCGACGCAAACGGACTGGGAGGCCGTTACTCAGACGACGAACCTCGATCGCCTGCCGTTCACGATCCAGAACGGTGATCTCGACACGCAGGATGCATGCTTCCCCCGGGACGCACTGGCTGATAACGACCGTGAGAGCGTCGTTCCGACATCCGGCGACCGGTTCAACGATGGACAGGCGGCTTTCTTCTCGAGCGATGGCTACTACACCGAGTTCGAGATCACGCCGGCGTACGACATCCCCGCCGATCAGGTTGGGGCCAAGGTCCGCACTGACACCATCGAAACCGGACACGACGGCACCCTCTCGATCCTCTGGGACGGGACTGCAATCGCGTCGACGAGTGCGGAACTCATTCTCGGCTGGGACGAGATCGGGAGCGACTCGTTCTCCGGCGGTCCAGGCGGGTATCAGGCCGAGGTCGGGCAGGACCTCCAAGCAGGCGAAACCTACACCCTCCGCATCGAGAGCAACGGCAACACCGGGCTCGGCGTCGACGCGATCGCGGTCTACGACCAGCGCTTTTCCTTCACCTGGTCGAACCCTGACGCGGCGACGAACGCCGGCGGATACCTCGACGGACCAGAGCCGAGGCCGATCCCGACGATCGACCTCGACGAGGCCGAGTCCATCTTCTCGGTGATCGGCGGCGAGCTCACGGCCGACTTCGACGACGTCTCCGACGGCCAGCAGGTCGGTATCCGGAACGTCTCTGGAGGATCGTTCCAGACGGCATCGAACAGCGAGACGGTCAGCCACGACTGGGCCGACCCTGGGGCGATGATCCAAGCCCAGCTGACGCTCGGGCGCTACGGAACGCGCGACGCCTTCCCCGCGACCGGCTTCGAGGGCCAGACCGTCTCGAGTTACACCCTCTCCGCGACGCTCGATGACACACCGCTGGTGATCGACCAGGTGTACAACGATGACCTCGGCGCCGTCCTCGCGACCATCGCCAAGGACACGTATTCGATCATGGAGGTCACGTGGGACGACGCTGCGGGGTCGATGGCGATCGAGTGGACCCGTCCCGGCCAGCGGACGTCCGACCAGGACCTCGAGATCGTCGACTACACGACGCGGAAAGTCGCACCGAACATCCAGCGGGCGATCGTCAAAGGCGGGGCGCAGCCTGTTCGCGAGGAGGCGTTTACCGCCGACGTCGGCACGGCCGTCGACCTGGGCGCTCCGATCAACTCGGACGACGCCGTCCTCGTCCCTGGAAGCGACCGCGTCGTCGACGTCAACAGCAACGTCTACTCTCGAGGCAGCGACTACGAGATCAGCCGGAACGATCTGACGATCACGGTACTCGCCGACGGCACGATCCCGGACGGCACCGACTGCCTGATCGACTACGAGTACAAGGTCGTCGGCGAGTTCGAGACCGGCCACTACTCCGGTGACCCGCGTGAGGAGCACGTCGAGACCATCCCGCAGCTGACGACCGAGCGCGGATGCGCGCAGGCCGCGAAGGTGATCGTCGACAAGGGGTCGGAGGCCCGGACCGAGGCCGACGTCTCCCTGCCGCCGTCGATCCCGGTGGACCTCTCGCTCGTCGAGGAGCTCCGCCTTGAGGACGTCCCCGGCGACGCGATGGCGATCTACGAGCTCCAGGACTCGCCCCAGGGGCTGGAGTTGCGCCTCGGCGACCGGGCTCGGGTGGACGAGACGGTCCGGCAGATCCAGAGTCAGCTATCGTCGAACAGCGAACGGGTGTGATACAAAAGGCCGCGGGGACGGTTCCCACGGCCTTGGAATCGGAGGCGTGTTGATAACCCTCGAGGCGAACATATTCACTGTCGCGTTTCCCACCGCGCGACACGATCCAATCAGCACCCATCTGCCATTGTCCCAACCACGCCCGGCGGCCATCCCCACGGCCCATCCGGACGATCTTTGAGGTTTTCTCGAGTCGACCGTACTTCGAATGGCTCCACCAGATCTCGAGTATAGTGGCAGCCTCAGCAGGCTTGATGCATACTCTTCACTACCCTTTTGCACACCGTTTCAAAAACCGGGTTATTGATCGCGTTTTTCAATCGCCATCTCACTCTTGTGGGTGACGGGATCACATGCAAACCCGTCGGCTACACGGTAGTACTCGAGAACGTAGCGAACATCCCCCTCTACGGTATCATACTCCTCGAGATTGCCTGCTGTAATCACTTCGCCAAAGCCGTCGTAGAGCTTTCGAAGCGATGTCCCATCAATGCGTACTGATGGCGTTTCGCCGACTGAGTACCGACGCATCGGATAGGCGTCGAAATGATCGCGGCTGATCACCCACGTCACGTTTTCGTCTGGTCGTACTTCCCGAACAACTGAGTCGTATTTCTCTAGCTCACGCTTTCCGAGTGTGTGCAGAATCCAGTCATATACTTCGCGTTCGACGCCGCGCTGGACGACGTTCTTCTTTGAGAAATCGATCCCCTCGAGTTGCGAGCGGTTCGTTTCGACGAACACTTCCGCTGCTTGGGGCTCATCGCTCTCGAGGTAATAGACGGTCGTAAACCGACCTGATCCGCCTTTGTTCGTTAGATCAGTTGACTGCGTGACTTTGATCTGGCGGAGATCGGCCCGTTCGTCGTAGGATAACCCTCCAACATTGATCTTCGTTTGGGGGCGCTCAGCAAGCTGGTCATAGAGTGAGGTCACGATAGAACGGCCTTGGGGTTTCGTGACTGTATCTGTTCCGTCTTCGTCTGTCAGCCTCGAGTGCTGTCGCTGGTCGGTGTAGCGTCCGATAAAAGAAACCGCGGAAGTTAGGGCCGGCGGAAGCCGGTAGTTCTACAGTTTAGTTCTGACGGCGGAGTGCCAGCATGGCAGCGCCGAGGAGTGCGACGAGAGCGACGCCGACACCGAAGCCGGGCGTACCATCGTCACTACCGTCGGAACCATCGGAGCCGTCAGATCCGTCGGAGCCGTCGTCACCGTCGGATCCGTCACTACCGTCGGAGCCGTCGTCACCGTCGGATCCGTCACTACCGTCGGAGCCGTCGGATCCGTCACTACCGTCGGAACCGTCGGAGCCGTCGGATCCGTCACTACCATCGGAACCGTCGGCTTCGTTGACGGTCAGCGTACCGGAGTCGCTGGCGTTGCCAGCGTGGGTCTCCCAGCTGATGTCGCCTGCGGAGCTGGTGTCGAAGTCTGCGCTGGCGTCGTAGGTGCTGCCAGCTTCGACAGTGATCTCTTCCTGCTGGACGGTTTCGCCGTCGATGTCGATGTGGAAGTCGACAGTACCTGCGGCGTCACCGTCGTTGGTGACGGTCACGTCGAGCGTGGCGTCGTCGCCAACCTGAACCTCAGAGGATGAAACCTGACCTTCAACAGAGATGTCTGGCTGTGGTTCGGGCTGGGCCTCGACGAGGACAAGGTCCTCAACAGATGCGTCGATTCCGTTACCGTAGCGGGTCTCGAGATTGAACGTGTTGCCGGCTTCACCACTGAAGTCGTAGGTAGCGGCGAACGTACGAACGCCGTTTTCCTCATTGACTACAACTTCATTGTTCATCACGAAGTTGCCCGAGGATCGAGCAACTGTGTCGAATTCCGTGCCGGGGGCGAGCGTCGTCTCGCCCGTCAGCTCCTCTTCTCCGGCTGGCACTTCGTCTTCATCCTCAAGGTCCCATTCAAGGGTAGCCTCGTTGAGAGAGACTTCGCCTTCGATCTCGATTTTGTCACCATCGTCGACGTACTGGTTCGTATCGTCGATATTGAGGGTCGTGTCGTACGACTTATCCTCGCTAAGATTCTCTGCGTAGTCCGCAGAGTTGTACTCAACTTCAAGGTAGAGGTCGCCGTCGTAGTTCTCAATGTTCACTGCGTTGAGATCGAGACGGTTCTCCACACCGGGCGTGGAGTTCCAGACCTCAGCCTGCGCGTTGGCACCAGGGTCCTGCTCTTCGATTTCGAGCGAGATCCCGTGGTTGTTGGCGAGTTTGTCGTTGATGTTGTCGCCGTTATTGGCACCGTTTGCCACTAGCCCTGCAATGTCACCTTCTGCGCCGAAGTCCTCAATGCTGATGAGGAACTTGTCGCCGTTGGCGATATTCTCGGTCTCGGTGATCGTTGCATCTTCGAAGTCCTCACCGTAGACGCCGTCAGCAGCAGGTGCGGTGTGCGACGTAACGCTACTTGGGTTTTCACGCTCGGCCAGCGACAGGTACGTACTGTCACTTTCATCGTTGACGCTAACATCAGATGCAGACGTATCAACGATGGAGCTACCGAGGGTCATCTCGTAGTCAGTAGCAGCCAGTGGCGGCGTGCCTACTTCCGTAGAGACGTTCTGGCCGTCAATTTCGACATCGTCCTCAACACTCTCGTGGACAGTCCAAGGGCCATTGTTTGCGCTGGCCGTATTGTACAGGAGAGTGACCTCGCTATCGAATTCACTGTCAGTGACACTGAATTCGGTCCAGGTCTGATAATTATCGTTGTCGACGTTACCGAGGACAACTGCGCCGCTGGTGGCGCCGTCGAGATCAACGGTAACGGGGATGATGTCACCCTGGGCACCCTGCGGTGCGTTGGTGAACTCGCGGTTGGCATCGTCGCCTTGAGTGACAGTGATCGAGGCGCTGGTTTCAGCGGTCGAGTCCGTCACGTCAAAGGTGAAGTTGTACTCGGATTCATCAATACCCGAGAAATTGGCGTCTGCGGAGCCTTCAACATCCTCAACGGTGACTGTATCGTCGTCACCGTTTGCGTTGTCGTCGATAACATTGTGGTTATCGTCGAAGATGTTCGTGAGATCCGCGACGTCGAGGCCGTCAGCGGTGACGTTCACGTCATAGGTGCCACGGTTGGAGTCGAACGTGAGTTCGGTCTCCGTTTCGGCACCTTCGTTCTCGATTTGGCTGGCCTCGAAGTCAACGTCGAGAGTCTGTTCTGCGATCTCGAAGTGGACTTCACCAGCATTAGTCTGGAAGAGGTAGTAACCTGCGTCAAGGTTGTCCGTGTCGATAGTCAACACGCCTGTCCCGTTGGCAGAGAGTTCCTCTTCAAGCCCTTCGTCATTTCCGTCACTGTTACTCTGACGGAGCTGGACATCTTCATTGTTATTGAAGCTACTGTTCTCGATTACTTGGCCGGACCAGACAAGGTCACCGTCTGTGACCGTCTGAGTTTGGTTAGCTGCTGCCGCTCCGCCCACAAACGCTGCGGACATCGCAACAACAGAAAGGACCATCAGCGCGGCCAGGACGACTGCACGTCCCTTCTCGCGATAGGTCGTTTCGTTTGTCATTTATGTTGTGTTATTATCGTTTTTCGGTTGGTTAACGCACTATTCAACGGAAGCGACCGTCCACGTGGTATCGACATCTCGTCGCATACCGACGGGCCTCCGGATAGGGGTGTTAATATTAAATTACCACTCATGGCATAAGTTTTGTGTTCTATTACCCATCCCCATAACTGGTTTAATTCACTATGTATTTCACGGCCAACGCACGCGCACGGTCAAATTGATGCAAGAGCATCCGCTCTCCACACGGACGCTGTCGGAAGAATAATGATGATCCGGAAATACGCCATTAGCGTGGGATTACTACCCACGTAACGCCTATCTTGCGATATGGCGTTTCGCGCTGCCTGGGGAAAGCTACCGGGTAGGGACCGTAGTTTTTCTTCTCCCACGGCGCGTTTTCCCCAATCTCGAAGTGCTAACTCTATGGATTCAGGAATCCCTATAATGCTGACTGAAATCAGAAGCTCGCACATCGCAGAAACGCCGGCCAGAGGCCAGCGTTGAGCCCCCATCCAACGTCAATGGGTATCGACTTGGGTGGGTCCGAAATCGAGAGACAATATGGCAATTGGCTTCACGTTGGAACGTGGTTCGATCTCGGAAGGCGAGGGACCGTATGTCTCGGGTCGGGCGGATCCTGTCAGGCAACGACTGAATCCTCTCCCCTCGCCACCGACACCTTGGAATCCGTGACTCATCAATTTATTGGCTAGTTGGCACTGGCCCAAACAGTTAATGACTATCACCAAAAACAATTGGACGCCTCCGATCCACCTCTCCCCCACCTACCCGGAGGCACACTGCATCCCCCCATCCCGTTTTCATGGCGATATCGGAAGAATCGGAACCGGCCCGGCCAGCGCTAAGAGGGGCCGTGACCGTTCTCTGGGTATGCACGAAGAGGAACGGGATCGACGCGTCATGAGATACGAGCTCGGGAAGCGACTCCTGGTGCCCCGTGACGGTGACGTTGAGCCGATGATCGAGGCGCTTGTCACGATGTTTGAGGGAGATCTCGTTGCAGTACGCGATCGTGGTCGCGAGGCGCTGGTCTACCGATCAAACGAATTCTTCGCGATAGGGGCGACACTCGACGCCTGGAAGATCAACACCGACGGCACTCAGGCCTACGGCGGACGGCTCGAGAACGATGTCGATCTCGAGGACTGGCTTGAGGAGCATCGCGATGAACTGGACTGGGTACATCACGAATATAGAGAATAGCTATTCGAGCATCGCTTCTTTCGCCTTCTGGATCCGCTTGTACTCGGCGACGTCGGGGTCGTCACTGTCTGGATGGACGTTCGCCGACTTCCGGCGGACGACCGCTGTGACGACGTCGTCCGACGCGCCGGGCGCGACCTCGAGGATCTCGTGAGGCTCCTTGTCGAGTTCGTCTTCGCTCGAGGCCGGCGGCGTGGCGATCGCTTCTTCGTCCGCGGGCGGGAGCCGCGCAGTCTCGACTGTATCGGCGGCGGTCTGGACGCCGCAGCGCTCGGCAAGGCGCTGGCGACGGGCCCAGAGTGCGATCGCACGGGCGTTCTCGCGCTGGGTTTCCCAGCAGTCACAGGAGACGGCGAACTCGTGATCGGCGGCCTCACCCTCACGTCGGAAGTAGGCCGCGACGCCGACGTCGTCGGGCTTGTCGTGCTGATGGGGGATGTTCGGCCGGTCGGCGTAGTGCTGCGAGGCCGTCTCGATACGGACGCTTCCCTCGGTGGCTTCCCACGCTTCGAGCTCGTCGACGACGCTCTGGAACGACTCTTTGCGCGTGGGTGAGAGGTCGCCCGGGTAGGATTCTCGGTCGATTGGGTCGGTGCGGCCGTGGCCTCGAGGCCAATCGATGGTCCGTTCGTGGGTGGACTGGGTACTACTCACCGTCTACCTCCTCAACTTCTGCGAGGATCGCGATTTCACGAAGCGTGTCTTCGAGATCGTGGGCCACATCGTCCAGGCCGGCAACCTGTCGCTGGAGTTCGTCGTCTGGGACCTCGAGATCGCCGTGATCCAGATCGATCCGTGCATCGTTGATGGAGTCCACTGCGGAACGGAGGTGATCTGCCGGACTACTCATCGGGACCACCGTCCTCGCACTGGATGATCTGCTCGACATAGCACTCTCCGTCGTACACCAGTCGGTAGAGGCCACGAGCTTGTTTCTCCACCCACCCCGCGTTTTCGAGAGCG
The DNA here is from genome assembly GCF_002572525.1 of Natrinema sp. CBA1119. Taxonomy (NCBI): domain Archaea; kingdom Methanobacteriati; phylum Methanobacteriota; class Halobacteria; order Halobacteriales; family Natrialbaceae; genus Natrinema; species Natrinema thermophila. The sequence continues at coordinate 1,794,943 of NZ_PDBS01000001.1, forward strand.
TTCAGCGCATCGTTCACCCGCTGCCGTTCGAGCCCAGTGATGTCACGAATCCGGCGCGGATTGACCTGAAACTCGTCGCGGAAGACGTCGAGCACCTGCCGTTGTTGCTTCGACGGATCGAACTTCTTGTTCGCCACGTTGAATCGTCTGTATCCTTGCATAGCTATCCCTACAAAAGTACCTATCAGTGTCTATGCTATTGTATTTTTGGGTGTCCTATCTATAGTACGTTACAACGTAACGCTTAATAGGTTGGCAAATAGAGTAGTAACTGTGACGCAGGGTGGCCGGGAAAACCGATCTCGGCCGGGTGTTAGAGCACCCGACCTGTGTCCTCGCAAGAAGGACAATGAGTATTCAAACGCGGACCCACGAAACGGTTTCGGACGAACCGACCGACAACCACACCTCCATCGATCTGAACGAGATCGTCGCTCAGACGGTTCCCATCGGTGACGAATTCCCGGACTTCGAGGAGTTCAACGCTGTCTGCAAAGCTACGAAGGACACGCTCGAGCGTGTGATCGCCGCGGAGGTCGATCGTACATGACGATCATCACTGCGAGCGATGTCGCCGGTGACCGCGACTCGACGCGTGACGATCAGCACCAGGCCGAGGCCCTCGAGAGTGAACGGGCACAGGCGACGGTCACCCCCAGGCCACCGATCCGGACCGATGGCGGCGACGGTGGCGACGATGATCTCCCGCAGCTGCACGTCGCGGACACGGTCGAGGATCGCGACGACCCGGACGCGAACATGCTCGTCCACGCACTGCCGTCCGAGCCTGCGTGTGAGCATGAGATCGACGAGAAGGGGACCACGGTCGCGAATATAAATCGGGACTACCCAGCGACCGACGACGTCGTCGTAATTAAGTACCCACAACGGACTGACTCCATCCTCGAGCCGCTGCAGACGTACGCCTACCCGCGCTCGCGGATACGACTCGTCGACTCGTTCCACGATGGCGACGGCGACGAGGAGGTGAGCGAGTGATGCAGGCTCGGAAGCGACTCAACGAACTCGCCCACAAGCGTGCGAACGCGTTCGATACGACGATCTGCCACAACAACGTCTACGAGGCAGTCCAGGGCCACCATGATCACGGGGTCGACCTCGAGCGGTACGTCTCGGTCGCGGAGGACGTCTATGATCTCTCGGCTGACGAGGATCTTGAGGACCGCCGACTGGATATCTTCGGCGCTGCGGAGGAGATCAACGACCACATCGACGACGTCGTCGACGAGGCCATCGTCGCCGCACTCGCAGATCTGCTCGAGGTCGTCGACGACTGGGATGTCATCTGGAGCGATGACGAGATCTCGGACGCGAAGGCGGAGGCTCGAGACTGGCTGCAGGGACATCGCGAAGCCGCGAAGCGCGCCGGCGTCTGGGACGAGGTGAGCAACTGATGGCGGCCGCCGAGTTCCTCCAGGCCGACGTTGACGGCCTCGACCGCCGGGCACTGAGCCAGTACTTGACCGTCCTCGAGGACCAGGGCCGTGTTCGTGACTGCCCAGGCCAGTACCTCGTCGTCTCCGAATCCGGTTCGGAGTACCTTGTCGACGCGCGACTGGAGGCATGCGAGTGTCCCGACCATGAGTTCCGCGATCGCGAGTGCAAGCACATCAAGCGCGTTGCATACGCGACGGGGGAGCGCCCCGTTCCCCCGATCGTCGACCGAGATGACGTCGCCGGCGAGCTCGGAGAGCATGTTTCCGGTGAACCACGGTGGTCGCGATGAGCGTCCAGACCGCCGACCTTGAGGGCGCTGCGGAGGCCGTCCCGTCGCACCCGACTGTCCACGACGTCCGACTCGTTGATCGTCGCGATTACGGCGGCCGCCGTAAGCTCGAGATCGTCTTGGGTCCACGGGTCGACCGTATCCCGCCAGGCGTCCTCCGGACTCTCGCCGAACATGACTGCGGTGTCGGCCTGACGCAGCCGCAAGGGATGTTTCTCGTTGCGGAGGTGCGGTAGATGTCGCTCATTCGCGGCGCCGTCGCGGCGATCATCGAGTGGCTCCCACTCGTGCGGCTCGCCGACGTCACCGGCGACGGTGACCTCGAGGTCGTCGTCGGTCCGAAGCCCAGCAGCAAGATCGCGACGGTCCTCCGTCACGCCGGCGATCGTTCGATCCAGATCGGCCGCCTCGTCATCACGCTGGGGGCCGAGTGATGGGACAGCACGCGCTGGATCCCGACACGGAGTTCCAGGTCGTCCGCAGCGAGACTCCGGTCAACGTCGACGGCTTCAAGATCGGCGAGCCGACCGGCGAGATCGAGTGTTGCAGCTGCGGGCGGTCGGCGCTGAACATCGACGAGATTCCCCACCGCCAGGACTGCGACCAGCGCTGGGCCCGTACTGATTTCTGGCGTGAGCGGTTCCTGAGCGAGTAGCGATTTTCCGCTATTCAGATTGATCTCTTCTCGAAACTCGCCCCGAAAACTTCTGGGCAGGTCAAGAATTGTTCAGTGAAGAGCGAGCTATTTCATACGTATTATTGTCATGTCCCAGTCAGGAGTGGATTCGTCATGATGAATTAGTTCATAGCCTCCATCAGCAACTTCTACACCGTTTTGATGTGCTCTTTGTATGAGTTCATCGAGTGCTTCTTGCAACTCCTCTTTCGAAGTGGGCGAGTTCATTGACATGACCAAGTTTAGATAGTGTTGTTACAGAGAAAGCGGTATGGCATGGTGCACAATGCTGGTGGAATAACAGTCAACCATCTACAACTCTAGTTGACTTCCGTCAAATTTTTGCCCTTTCTTCACAATCTGTTTATCTCGATCATAGTTAATCAATCCCTCAGCTTCTAATTCTGAAAGGGATAGATGTGACAGTTGAAGGCGAAGTTTTGCCACATCTTCGTTAGCGGATGGTGGATCATTCCGTGATCGGGCTCTGGGTTGTTTGGTATTGCGCATTTACTGTATGAGGAGTTACTGGCTCTTATTCCTCTCCATTTTCACTGTAACTATGTGTTTTGATTAACCGAGAGACAATCTGTGTCCCACGGTCAGTCCATATGTATCGATAACGGAATTCCGGAAACGGGGCCGTCGTCTTTATCTTTTGACCGGTCAAATTCGATGAATATGATACTGAATGACCGGGTGCTCGACGACGAGGAAGTTCCCGAACGCGAGCTCGTCGTTCACCGACGCGACGAACTCGAGGAAGTCCTCGAAGAGTACCAGCTGTCTGCCGAGCAGAAGTCCGCCCGCAACCTGTTCATTACTGGGCCAACGGGAACAGGAAAGACGATGCTCGCGCGTCTCTCACTTCGACTTATTCAGGACCGGACGGGTGCCCGGACTGGGTACGTGGACTGCTGGCAGAACTACAAGCGTGCGGACATTCTCTATGCGATCGGCGACTCCTTGCTCGAGACGCCCGTTCACCCGGATACGACCTCCCTGGACACGGTGATTTCGAAGCTCCAGGAGGAGCCAGGTCAGTACCGCCATCTCGTCCTCGACGAGGCCGACCAGATCGACGATCCCGATCTTCTTCGCGACCTCCACAGTTGCCCCCACCTCCAGCTCATACTGATCGCGCACACCGAAGAGGACATGTGGGCGACCGTTCCGGGCCACATCCAAAGCCGTGTCAGTGCCGGTCCACTGCTCACCCAGGACAGCTACGATGCGTCCCAACTCGCGGACGTCCTAGAGCAGCGTGCCGATCATGGACTCCACCCGTCGACAATTACTCGGAAACAACTCGAGCGGATCGCCGCTGCTGCAGACGGGGATGCCCGCATCGCGATCACCACGCTTCGGGTAGCCGTCCAAAGTGGAAATCGCGATGAGAACGCGAGGTCCGTCCAGAATGAGCATATCGAAGCGGCGATTCCCCAGGCCAACGAGGAGATCCATAACCGCAGCCTCGACCGTCTAAACGACGACCAGCAGACCCTCTATGAGATTATCTGTGACCAGGCCCCCATCGCTCCGGGAGAACTGTACGATGCGTACCGAGATCGCGTCGACGATGCGCGTGTTGAGCGTACCCTCCGAGGGTACATGACCAAGCTCGAACACTACCGCGTCGTCACCAGCATCGGGAGTGGGAAGGCAAAGCGGTTCCATCCCGGAAACGCGGATCTCGGCGATTAAGATCCTGTGCCGGCTGAATTGGCCAGATAACCGTACAACGCGGAAACCCGGAATGACGGTGGATTCTCTTTTGGTATCTCTGTGTGACTGTTCAGATACAATGGCAGCGACAACTGACACCCGAACGATCGACGTCGATCTCCGAACCGATATCGAGGCCGACCTTCCTGGAGACGTCCCTCGAGCAGCTACAATCGAGATCGGCTACGGATCGCGTGGGAAGACGGTGACCGTTGATCACGGCCAGGAAGAGTGGATATTCGAGTTCGAGGACGGCCAGTGCATAGATCGCGATCCGGCGACGCGTCCGATCCCGCCGTGGATCAGCGAGGCCATGGACCTGGTCAAAAGCGAGATTCGGTGAGAACGGATGTCAGTCTTCAACCGTGTCGAGTTCCCCCGCCTCAAGCTCCTCGTCAAGGAAAGCCTCACCTTTGTCGGTAATCCGATAAAGGCCGTGCGCGACCCGCTCGACGAGGCCGTAATTGGCCATCTTAGAGAGCCGGTTGCTAGCGTAGTTCGCGACCGTCACGTCGAGTTCCTCGAGTGCCCCAGGGGTCATATTTCCCTCATCTCGCATCACTTCAAGGATATGCTCGTCTTTGGGGCGCATCCACTCTGCACGTTGTCTCGCCACGCCGGAGGGTGGTACTGTGGAACTCATAGTATTATCGATGAACCAGTATTTGCGAAGGACAGTTGTAAATTTACTCCTAACCCTACTGCTTCTGCTGTGAGTCTCACAGCAAAGCATTAGTAACCTCGGGTTAAAACGTTTAGTTGACCCACCCCTTCCGGGCCGCAAAGGTCCGGCGTGCTGGCACACGCCGGGGTCGGGTCGACCTCTGCTGGAGGTTTCCGACCATGAAGAACGAGAGCACCGGGGTAAATAGATATTACCCCACTGAACGCGGAACAGCCGGCCGTCCCCACGGCCGAGATGACACTACGGACACAAGCAGTTCATCGAAAACGCCGCCGCGCAGTAACGCGGCAGCACGGACGGGAGGATATTCAGGAGCCTCGCCCCGTCCAGTTGAACCGTCCGCGCGCGACGCTGATAACACCAGCGACCCCAATTCGAACTACCTCGAGGCCGTCCTCGAGCGGGCCCCACAGCGCAACGGCAGCTTCTTCCACGGGGGCTCAACATGACTTGTCCCTACTGCGAGACCGCGAACCATCCGGTCGCAGAGTGTCCCGAACGACACGAGGAACGGGACGGCCTCCCCTCGGAGCAGAACCCGGACCATTGGATCCTCGAGGATGGGCTCTGGCACGCCTCGATGGCGCTCGAAGACGGCATCCACACCTGCATATGCGGGACCTCGCTCAGAACGCCCGTCGAGCGGGTAGCTGACGATCTCCGCTACATCCCTGCAGAGTACGATGCTCCCGTCTGCCGAGACTGCGTGGCGACGATCGAGGGCCAGCGCGCCGAAACAGTCCCCGCTGACGCTACGTTCGAGCGTGCGAGCGAACTCCGAGCCGATGGCGGTGCGTTGACCGAAGGCGAGCTCATCGATCGCGCTGTTCGCGAAGCCGCCGATCTCGTCGGTGCCGGTGACTCGAACGATGTGGCCGTCGGCTACGTCGTCGACGAACACGAACTCGAGCACCGTCGCGACGATGTTCGCAAGCGCCTCGAGGAGCGACTCGAGCTGGAGGTCGTCACCGACGGCGGCATCGATGTCGATTTCGACGCGATCCGCGAGGAGGTGTCGTTCTTCCTCCGGCGCGCCAACTCGGGGGGTGCAAAGGCGGCGCTGCATCTTCCGGCAGAGGGCGCCACCCGCGAGGATCCCGCCGTCCGATGCAAGTACAACAACCGCGAGGGAGTCGCGTTCCGGCCGCAGGAACTCGATGCGACGCCAGACTGGCAGCTCATCAAACGCGGCTGCTCGGAATGCTTCGGGACTGCATCCAGACCGACCAACGAACAGTGCGGACGGAAGCCATCGGACGTCCTCGAGGAGGCGGGCTTCGACGTCGTCACCGACGGTGGTCGCGATCTCCAGGGACGCCAGGCGTTCCTCGCCGGCGACGCCCATTGGTGTGATATCTGCTCGAACCCGTTCGACAGCCTCGCCGAGTTGATCCACCACGACTGCAACGACGGCTCTGAACAGACCGCAGTTGCCGACGGAGGCCACGAACCCGGTTCGATTGAGACCCGCCTCTCCGAGATCGACAAGCAGGCCGGGGTCATCCTTGAGGACCTCGATGACGAGGAACTCGAGTCGACCACTCGGCGGCTTGTCGAGGACTACCTCGGGATGATCAAATTCCACACCGAAACCATCGAGTTCCTCCTCGAGCACGGCGCACCGCCGTACGACAATGACGATGACGACGGTGGCACGCCGATTGCGGTCACGGACGGCGGGCAGTCGGAGCACCGGGCGCGCTGCGAGGACTGCGCCTGGTCGTACAGCGACTCGGACCTCGTCGACGTCTCCGACGAGATGGATCGTCACGTGCGCAAGGAGATGCACGACGTCGACCTCGAGCGGGCGGTCGCCACCGACGGCGGCCAGGAGGCCGCGGCCTACATGAATGAAGAGGTCGAGCTGCGGATCCGCGGTGACCGCGTCCACGTCCAGACGTTGCTCGCGATCCTCAGCGTGACCTCGAGCCAGATGTCGGGCGGCAAACTCAACCAAGCAGGAGAGCTCGCGAAGTCCGTCCCGGATCAAGTGCTGACTCTCGAGGATGCCCGCGACGCGGCCCACTCGATGATCGCCAGCGGAGGCGAAGGGTGGGCCGAAGACGATCCCGCGGAGGTACTCGACGTCGAGTATCGATCAGTCGTCGACGATCGTGGAGTCTCAGACAGTGAGAACTCCACCGGAACCCGAGGGGATAACCGATGACCGCCGACGCCGATGGCCTGCGACGCCTCGCCGACGTCGTCGATGCGCTCGGCGAAACGAGGATTGGTGTCGACAGTGCGCAGCTGCTCGAGGCCGACGATACACAGATTCGCGGTCAGGTGTCGGTGACCGTTCCCGTCGACGGCGACCTCGCGATCGCCGGCGTCGCCGACTCTCAAGAGAGCGACCCGCAGACGACCGACAATCCAGAGTCCGACTCCGAGAGCGACGAGGTCGACGAGGATGCCGCTGATCCAGATGGTGAACTGCTTGACCATACGTCGACCGAGGACCTCCAACTCGCGTACGACGAGGCGGACAGCAACATCAGCGCCGCGGCTGACCGGTTCGAGGTCGGCTACGCCGCTGTCTACCGACGGATGGTCCAACACGGTGTCCACAAAACGGATAGCGAAGACGACAGCGAGGAGGACGGCCCCTCCACCGAGGGCGACACACCCACCAGCGATGTCGACTCTGAGTCAGAGGCAGAGGACGACGTCGCTCTCGAGGAGGAGGCCGCGGACGACGACGCTGGCGACGCCGGCGCCGACGTCCAGGAGGAACCTGCCGATCCCGAACCGATCACCGTCGACGCCGTCGACGATCCGGATGACCCAGACGAGACCGAGCTCGAACTCCCCGATGGGGTGACCACGGCCAACGTCGAAGCGGCGGTCGGCGAACTCGAGACGCTCGGTGATGTCAGTGAAGAGATCGGGGTCACTCGCGGCCGGGCCCGAACGATCACGGTTGCGCTCGGTTGCTACGGTGATGTCCAAGACCTCCCGGCAGGTGGTCGGTGATGTCTGGACACCGCGCTCGTCCCCAGCTGACGCCACTGCAGACGACTGCCCTACTCGGCTTCGTCGCAGCTCTCCTCTGGATCACGCTTGCCGTTTACGAGGTGATCGCATGAGCTCGACCGAGATCTCGGAGGAGGTCGCTGCTCGACAACGCCGGCGCGCACGTGAGATGGCGATCGGCGAGATCTCGCGACACATCCGCGAGGAGAGTTGGCCGATCCGAGTCGGCGTCGACGCCGATCTCCGCGACGTCTGGCGTCGGGCTGAACCGGTCTACGACCCCAGTGCTGCCAACGGCTGCGTCACTCGGCTAGATCTCGAGACCGAGACCCTGCTGTTGGCCCGGCAGGGTGGGCTGGTGACGTGCAAGCCGCTGGAGGACCGCTCGCAAACTGACCGTCGATATATCCGCAACCAGGTGACCACTGATGAGTAAAGCGAATTTTGTAGACAGCGACAACGAACTGGAGCCCGAGACGGGGGTCGACGCCCTCGAGGAGAACCGCGAACTCTTCGAGCGCATCGCCGACGCCGGTCTCTCGGTGTCCGAGCACTTCCAACGGGCGCTCGAACGCGCCGAGGAGGCCGACGATGAGTAGTTCAGTCGGGGAGGAGCAGTTGCTTCAGGGCGGGGTTCTTCTCGATCGCCTGCCGAGCCTCGAGGACGTCCTCGGGATCGACGTCGACGTCCTCGTCGGTAGCACTTTCGGCGATGCTTTCAGCCATATCGTTATCGACATCGTCGACCTTCTCAGTCGCCTCGAGGGACAGCGCGTTGTGACACCACATGCAGAAGTCCTTTTCACGGGGCGTCTCCCGGTGACAGCGCGGGCACTCGATCGGGCCCGTGTCGGCGGGTTCGTCGGTTTCGACGTCGAGTCCGTGCATGCGTGCGTACGCGTTCTCGTTCGATTCGTCACCGAACCGAGCCATATACCGAGCGGTGTGTTCGGATCCACGCTTTCGACCCTGCCGGTCTTCGATCCGAGCGGTCGAGAACCCCTGGGTGACGAGCCAGCGGGTGTTCGACTTTCGGAAGTTCGTCGGCGTGACCGTCTTCGAGATCTCGACGCGGCCTGCAGCGTTCTTGAAGTAGTTCAGGTAGGTGTTGTAGCTGGGCCGATCGGGCGAGGAAAGCTTACTCCAGAGGTACGCCTGGTCGTCTTCGCTGGCGGGATGATCGTCGAGCCAGCGCTGGAGGTAGGGGACAGAGGAGATCAGATGGACGGTCCGCTCGCCCTCCTTGCCGTCGACGTGGAGGCCGATCGAGTGATCACTGTCGAAGACGTCACCGACGTGGAGGTCATAGAGCTCGCCGCCGCGGAGGCCAGCTTCGAACTGGACGGCGAACAGCGCCTTATCGCGAGGGTTCCGAGCAGCGCCGACCATGTCTTGGAGATCGTCGTAGGTGAGGAGATCGCGTTCACTGGGGACGGGATCGAAGTCGTTGGACGTCCCGGTCGGGATCCAGGTAAGCGTCCCGGGCGGCTCGTCCTTCTTGAGCCGGTAGCGCCCGAACGAGCGCAGCGCCGTCCGGTAGTCCTGGTTGGTGTGCTCGTTCGTATACTCGGAGTTGATCCAGCGGACGATCGCCTCGGCTACGGCCCGGTACTCGAGAGCGAGTCCGAGGAGACCCTGCTGCTCGAGCAGTTCCTTGACGTCGTCTTCGTCGACGACATCGGCGCCCTCGTCGTTGTCCTCGAAGTCCTCGACCGAGGGCGGGGTGACGAGGGCTGCCATCCGGCTGCAGTGTCGGAGCAGCTTGAGGTGACGGTGCTCACCGATCTCCGAGGGGACGAGTCGGATGTTGTCGGAGAACTTCAGGAGATGCCGGCGATCGGCGTCGAACTGGACGTACCGAGCGTCCTCCCCGTTCGACCGGAGGCGTTCGCGAAGAGTGTCGACCTCTTCGCGTGGGTCTGCATCGGTCATGATTTCGTGACTGTAACCGTGAAGGAACCAATGGATTGTAAGGGTTCGGCTAGAAGCCGGCCCTTGGCTCTCACACATTACCTTAAAGTCTATAGTAACAACTGAAACGATTTACACACCGATCGTACAGCAATCGTTCGATTGGGAGTGCAATGACTTTCAGTGGCTACTATAGGACGACTCCGTCCAGACAACTATTCCCGTTCCAAGGCGCTATGTAAGGTTATCGAGAAAATTTGGCACGAGGCGATCATCTACTCCGAATCGTCGTTGACTCGTCGTTCACTTCGAGAATCTCCGCCGCTACGTCCTTTACATACTGCTGGTGGGAAGCCGACATCTCTACGCTTTGGGCCGTAGCGAGTTGATCGTTAACGACTGTGTTCTGTTGTGGTCCCCATGTCTCGAGGGGTCGGACTTGATGTATTCCACCCAGCGCTTGATGCCCTCGAGGCGCTGCTCGCGGTTGCGTTTGCGCTTTGCGTCGAGGTATTCACGTGTTTGGGTTGCTTAAATTCGGTCTTGAACAGAGACGTGAGCGGCATTGCCGGTCCCCAGAACTCTTCTTCGTCCAGTGTCGCGGCGAGGTCGTCAGCGGTCTCTTTGTCGATCCGTTCGAGGGGGACATCGACGTTCGTTGGCAGGCGGACGCATAAATCGTCGGGAGCCGCGGTATCCAGGACGGTTCGCTTGGTCTGCCTGTTTGTAGTCATAGCGCGGCTTTCCCCGGTCTTCCCTCCGAACGCGACGAAATCGTGCGCACCGTGAACCGTCGCTCGGACTCTTCGTCATCGATGTTCAACTTCGACTCTGAGTCCGTAGCTAATCTCTTGCTGAAAGGATTTTCTGTGCAGGGAGACGGGTTTCCTTCTGGCCGGAACTCACCGCTCATCTCGGTTTTCGAGGTCGTCGATCGCTCGGTAGAACTGCTCGCTGTGAGCTGGATGCTCCAACATCGCCTGTTCTTCCAGCACGCCGATGTACTTCTCAAACTCGTCTTGATCAGAATCGGCCGCGAGTATGCACTCGACGTATCTGTCAAGGGCAGACTGCAAGGTCTTGGAGTAGTGGTCGTACGCGGCGTCGATCCGGACCTCGTTATCGTTGATCCCCTCGAACAGCGCGCGATAGACGGCCGCGGCTTCTAGGTAGTGGTCGCGCTCGTGGTACTGTTCAGCCAACTCGAAGAAGTGTGAAAAGTCGATGGAATCAGTGACGGCTGGGTAGTCCTGTGTGTGCTGGTCAAATAATTGTTCGATTTGGGCGCGGTACTCTTCGACAGATTTGCTGCCGTTGCCAAAGCGGGCGAGGAACTGATCACGGAGATCCGGATGTTCCGCGAGTACGTCGTGCACGAATTCATGAAGGTCGTCGGACGATGCATCTTGAAGTAGTGTCCTTACACGTTTGCTCTCATCTTGGGGCGGGTCGGCGGCGACATCCAACAACACTGCGACAGCGTGCTTACATTCGCCAGCGTCGTCGTAGGGACACGTACATCGGGCGTCGATGGTGTTTTCTCCCTGTTCGACGGTCACGTCATATTGGGATGATCCTCGTACGACGGCGGTGACGATGTCGTCGAACCGTTCGACACGTTGAATACGTTCCTCGTTGCGGTACTTCTGTCCCCGTTCAAATACTACATCCGTACATAGACTTCGGATGGTCCTTTCGTCGATGTTCATCCGTTAATGAGTACTATGGACTTGCTATCGTTTTGTTCCCTCGTCGTCTTGCTAGTCACCATCACAGCCAACCGCTGTCTCCGAACTAGTAGTGTTACCTTCACGGATTGGCCCGTATTTGGGCTTGACAGACGGGTATTGCCGGGAACTAACCGCATCTCAAATCTTGCGATAGAAAACGCTGCCTTGACTCGGACCCTTGGCTTTTCTTTCCGCAACTCCCAGAGCGCAGTGGCTGCTGCTTTCGATCACTTGAATGCAATGTCCCAGATTCATCGTTCGTCCTCATAGCCGTCACTCACGATAACCGATCTCAACAGTGTCCTACTCAGCCTTCTTGATAGCACTGAGAAACGATCGCTGATAGAAAGCGGGCCGGGCGCGATTTGAACACGCGACCGTCTGGTTAAAAGCCAGACGCTCTGCCAAACTGAGCTACCGGCCCTGTAGTTTCCTTTTTCGGGGAACAGCGGTTAAACGTTTCTTTCTCCACTGCTTCGATAGTGACCTCGCCGGTCCAACACTCTTTATTCGAAGTACTGTTCGAGCGCCTCGGTGACGAGTTCCCCAGGATTGACATCGTCGATGGAGGCACGCCGCCGGAGAGCGCGATAGGTCGTCGGCGAGAGGGTGAGCTCGAGCCGGCCGAGGGTAATATCGTGTTCGTCGAGGGCCTGATCGATGGAGGCACCATTGTTGATCGCGCTGGCGACGCTGCGGACGTCGCGGACGGTGAGGTCTCCGTCGAGGGTAGCCCACGCGAGGAGGAGCCGTGATTCGCCGCCGACACGGGCGATGTGTTTGGCGGCTGTCGGGGCGATCTGACCGAGTGCGACCTGTTTGCGGACCGAGCGCGGGAGATCGTGGACGCGAGCCCACTTGCGGATAAAGGAGACGGTAGCGTCGCCGCCGGCGCGTTCGGCGGCGGCCTTGTAGGAGCCTTCGCCGCGAACGAGGGCAGCGCAGGCAGCTGCCCCGCGAAGCATGTAGAGGTGATCGTCGTTGGTCTCACCGCCGGCGAACCGGCGGACGGTTTCGGCGGCGTCTGCGAGGCTCTCGGGGTCGTCTGGATCGAACTGGACGGCTTCGCGGGCGCGGGTTCCGGCGACCGATTCATCGCCCCGGATAACCGGTGAACCGACGGGCGATTCGCGATCCGTCGGGATCGATCGATCGCTCTCGTCACGTCTGTGCGAACGATCATCGGGGCGATTGTCGGTCATGAACCTCGGTAGGAGCTCCGCTGTCAAAAAGGTCGTTATCGGGACTGAAGACTCGGTTATTCCTCGCGCTGTTCGGCGAGATGTTCCCAGATCTCCGTACAACCGGCTCCCTCTTCGATATCGTCGAGGTGAGCGTCGTCACGCTCTTCGGCTTCCTGCTTGATCGGCTCTGGTTTGCATTCGGCTGTATCAGTCATTGGCGGCCATTCGAACCCCGTAGCCATAAGTATCGCTTCGGCTGCAAACGATACCCGTGCTCTGTCTTATGGGACCTTTCTGCCGCTATCTCTGACGAGTCGACTTCTCGCGACAGCTGTTCAGTATCCGTCTGGTATCGAATCGCACCTTATTGGACCGATGGTGACGGCCCAGATCCGTGTGGAACTCACGGAGTATTGACTGACGAACGATCAGTGGCGGTCACTTGAGCCAGAAACACTGCATAGTCGCCCGTTTCGGCTCGAACTGGAGCGAGTGTTGCAATCCGATAGACCTCGGTTGTAACGTGTGTTGGTGTCTGCTTCGCCTGATGCGGGTATGACGATATCTGTCGTGTCGGCACAGGTGGAGCGCTGTTGGGCAAGAGCGAATGCGAACGGTGGTGTGACGTTCCCCGAGAGTGCCGTCGATCGGTACGTTGTGGTGGACTGTTCTTGCTTCTTGAACCGAGTTCCTGTGCACGCTTCGAGTCAGGAACTGAATGACTGCGAGCAAGTTGTGGCAAAAATAACCGATAGGTGTGGCGCTTGTTTTAGCGCTGGATGGCTAATCGCCGTGAGTAGTGCTGGCTCGAGTCCGTTCGTCTCCGTGTTCGACACTCGGCCGGCGGTCGAATGCATCGGAACCGGTTTCACACTTCCTCTCGTTCACGTCTGAAACCCGTTTCACCGAGTGCGTTGACAATCGCGCCTCGTGATCGTTCTGTTTCCGTTCTCGATGTCATCGCTCGAGACGGCCGGCAGTATAAGTGCTCGGAGACTGAGGATCGAATCAATATGTCCGATCGACTGATGTCGGTTACCGCGTATACGACGCTGGATTACGTCGAGGGGAAAGCAGTGGGCGAGACCTTCGAGTGGGAGTCGGTCGCCGTCGTGAACGCGACCGCTGATCGCGAGGATCCCGATAGCGTTCGATTCCAGTTCGAACTCGATAATCTCGCCGAGGAGCACCTGCCAAAGCACATGGACGAACTCGAGTTGACGCCGGAACAGGCCCGGACCCTGGCCGCGGACCTCGAGAAGCACGCGGGTCGAGTCGAGGACGCGACAGAGTAGCTGTGGCTTCGTTGGCGGCGACGGTGGTCCGTATCTGCGCCTGCCGTGGCAGGCTCCCGCCTTTTTCATTCGGGTAGCGAACGACGGAGTGGGTATAGTAGCCACTGAAAGTCACTGCACACTTGATCGCACGACAGCTGCGCGATCAGTGTGTGAACCGCTTCAGTTGTTACTGTCTGAGCATGAACACTATTCAGGACCTGTTCGAGCATGGCCTCGAAGACATCTATCACGCGGAGCACCAGTTGCTCGACGCGCTCGAGGAACTCGAGGCGAACACCGAGCATGACGAGATTTCCCAGGCGTTCTCGGAGCACCGTGAGGAGACCCAAGACCAGATCAAGCGGCTCGAGGAGGGCTTCGATATGTTCGGCGAGCCACCCGAGACGGAGGAGTGCGAGGGCATCGAAGGGCTCCTCGAGGAGTACGAGGAGTTGACGTCGATGGATCCCGCACAGGAGGTGATGGAATATCACAACGTGGCGGCCGCCGAGAAGACCGAGCACTACGAAATCGCCGCCTACGGCAATTTGATCCCGCTGGCAGCCCAACTCGAAATGGGCGACGCGGCCGATCTGCTCGAGGAGAACCTCCGGGAAGAGCAGGAGGCCCTCGACGAACTCACGGGACTGTCCGAGGAGTTCGAGATGGATTCGGTCCCGGCCGAGTGAATCGAATGGCCGATGACTCTGACGCGCAAGACGACGTGGACCGGACACAGTGCGGCGGCACCGAAGACGCGGAGCCGCCGACGGATCTCGATGAGGGCGAAGCGAGCGACGACGAATAGGGTGTGCGCGATCCGTTTTCGCGGCGGAGTCGATCGCGTCGAACTCGAGTGGTCCTGCCGCGACGCGTACGGCTTTTACTGTTCGGTGTGTTACTCTCGCGTGTGACGACGCCCGCCCCGGAGAGACGTGAGGAGGTGTCGATTAGACCGGCAGAGCGTGCGGATTTACTCGCGGTCGTTCGTATCGAGAACGCGTCGTTCGCACAGGCCTGGCCGTACAACGCCTTCGAGCGGTTTCTCGGCGAACCGGGGTTTCTCGTCGCGGAGATCGACGGCGAGATTGCCGGTTACGTCGTCGCCGACGTGACACAGCAGATCGGTCGCGCGCTCGGCCACGTCAAGGACGTCGCCGTTCACCCAGAGCACCGTCGGGCGGGCGTCGCCTCCACGTTGCTCTCCCGATCGCTCGGCGTGCTCGCGGCCCACGGTGCGGAGACGGTCAAACTCGAGGTTCGGCGGTCGAACGACGGGGCGAAACAGCTGTATCGAGGCCTCGGCTTCGATCCGCTCCGGCGGGTTGCCAACTATTACGGCGACGGCGAGGACGCGATCGTGATGATTCGGAAACTGCGGTAGCGGGTTGTGGCGCTGCGGTAGCGGGTTGCGCCACGTTTTACCGTCCGAACCCGTACGGTCTCGTATGGGATACGCCTGTCCGGTCTGTGACGTCGAAGAGGCCGACGCGGTGCACCTCGCGAATCACCTCGCGATCACTGCGTCGCTCGGCCGCGAAAACCATCGCGAGTGGCTCGAGGAGCACGCGCCCCACTGGGGCGACTGCAGCCCCGAGGAACTCGGCGAGATCGTCAGTCCGCACGCGCGGGAAATCGACACGCCCGAGTTCGAGGGGTCCGGCCACGACCACGGCCGTGGCCACGAGCCCGGGCGACCGGACTCGCTCGAGGAGGGGATCGCCCGCCAGAGCAGTCAACCCGGCCGCGGTTCGATGACTACCGAAGCCGAAAACGTCCTTCAGGAAGCCGCCGAGCTGACTCGAGAGATGCAGCCCACGGGCGAGAGCGACGCGGACGACGAATCGCCATCGAACGCGGACGACGGAGCGGGCGACAGCGAGGACGGCGAGAGCGTGGAGGGCGCCGTCGACGAGAACGAAAACGCGTAACTACGTCTCTGCCGACTGGACGGATATGCACACAGTGGGGACGTTCACCTTCGAGTCGGTCGCGGACGCGCGCACGGCGTACGAATCGGTCGGTCCCGCGGCCCAGACGGTCGTCCGCGAGGTCGCGAAGGCCATGGAGTTCGACCGCGAGGAGTACGACGACCGCGTCACCGGCGACGTCATCGAAACCGCGCGCGATGCCCTCTTCGCGAGCCTGCTCGAGGTTCGTGTCGGTCCCCGCGAGGAGTTCGAGGGCTGGCGCGAGGACTACGACGGCGAGGTGACGATGGCGGGTCACGAGGACGTCGACCGCGTTGTCTGGCACGCGGGGCCGGACGGCGAGGCCGTCGCGGCGACGTTTCAGAACGAGGAGGAGGCGGCGGTCGCGACGCTTCGTCGACAGGCGTTCGGGCGGTTGTACCGCGATATCGTGTAGCCCGTCCGGTATACTCCGACCCGTAAGCGACGACGGGAAGTTCCGGACGAGTGACCGTCCCGTCGCAGCCGGCGGAGCGACCAGCACCTCTTATCCACTCGAGCGCCCACGTGTCCACCATGACTGTACCCGACGAGTGGGACCTGCTCGAGGAGCGAACCGAGTACGAGACGGGCTGGTACGACGGCGGTTACGATCTGCTCGAACAGCCCGACGGGAGCCGGAAACGATACTACTGGGCGTCCCTCCCTCCCGCGGTCGTCGTGGTCGCGCGGATCGACGGGAGCGTCCTCGCGGACGCGGACAGCGGTGGTGACGCTGGCGGCGACGACGACCGCCTCCTGTTCGTCGAACAGTATCGGCCTACGATCCGCGAGACGCACCTCGAACTCCCCGCGGGGATCGTCGAGGACGGCGAGTCCTACACGCGGGCGGCGACCCGCGAACTCGAGGAGGAGACCGGCTTTCGCCCCTCGAGCACCGCGCTCCTCCAGGAGTACGCCGTCGCGACCGGTGTGTTGCGCCACGACCGCGGCGTCGTCTACGCCGAGGGACTCGAGCCCGGCGAGCGGGAACTCGACAACAACGAGTTCCTCGAGGTGACGACGGTGCCGGTGAGCGAGGCGCTCGAACGCGCCCGCGAGCAGCCGGCGAACGATTCGACGCTGTCAGCGCTGTTGCTCGCGAAGGAAGACGGCGTTCTGTAGCACGAGCGCGATTCGCCGATGCCATCTCCGACGACTCAGCCGGACGACTGGACCCGTATCCTTATTCAGCCCGCGACCTAACGCGCCGGTAATGGACGGCGAAATCTCCACCGACGAGGTCAAGGAACTTCTCGAAGACGATGCGAACGTTCGCATCGTCGACATCCGCGACGAGCGGAACTTCAAACACAGTCACATTCAGGGCAGCGAGAACATTCCCTTTCACGAACTCACGGAGCGCGTCGACGAACTCGAGGACGACGACCACATCGTCACCGTCTGTCCGCACGGGAAGGCGAGCGTGCAGGCCGCGAAGCTCATCGGGTCCTACGAGGGGACCGCCGATGCGCGCGTCGAGAGCATGGCGGGTGGACTCGATAAGTACGGCATGAAGTTCGGCCTCGTTCGCGAGGCAGAAGACAGGGACGAACCGGCCGATCGCGAATCTCCGTTCTGATCGGTTCGGTCGCAGGGGCAGCGCGCACGTCGTCTCCCGCGGAGCCTTGAGGCGGATCCCCGTCGCTCAGTCGGTAGTTCGGCTCAGCGATTTGGCGATTCGACTGGTTGATCGGTGTGAAAAAACGGAGAACTGCGTTGCGATGCGGTCGTGGGTTCGGAAGTCGTCTCAGCACATTGCGGGTATCAGGCGACGTTGAAACCCCGGTCCCGAAGGAACTCTTCGATGCGACCGGTGTGGTTGCCTTGGAGTTCGATGTGGTCGTCTTCGACGGTGCCGCCACACGCGAACTTCGATTTGAGATCCGACGAGAGACTGTCCAGATCGACGTCCTTCGGATCGAATCCTTCGACGATCGTTACCTCTTTCCCGTATCTGCGCTCGTCAATGCGGATGTTGAGTTGCTGTTGTCCCTTGGCCACGTCCTCACAGACGCAGAGTTCCTCGGGCAGCCCGCACGTCGAGCAGACTTCCGACATTACGTTCGTAGCTATGAAACGGGCATATTAAACACTATCGGGACCCGCATGCTTTCGCGCGGTTCTTTTTGAGTGGGCGGGGGAGGTACCGGGGACTGGCCGCCGGTGAGCGACTCGAGTTCCCGTTCGATCGCGGTAACATTCGGACTGCCCCCGGGTCTTATCCGAGCCGACTGACCACTGGAAGGGACTCTCGAGCGATATCGTCGACGACTTCGATCGCTTCGTCGGCCTCAACTCGGCTGATACCGTTGCCGTAGGTGGCTCGCTCGTAGCGGTCGACGACCAGTTCGGTTCGCGGGTCGATCGGCTCCGCGTCGGTCGCGTCGTCCGCCGCTGCCGACAGTGCCGCCAGGTACGCTCGAGCCGATTCCGACCGACGACGCGGCCGGTACCGGCGTGCGAGCAGCCGCTCGAGCCGGGCGAACGCGCGTTCGGCGTCCCGATCGGGATCGCGCCGGCGGCCGTGCCAGTAGATGCCGAGTTCGCGACGGGCGCGCGTCGTCGCATCCGTTCGGCGCACGCCCGCGGCGAACCCGAAGAGGAGGACGATCCCGAGCGCCGCAGCCTCGCGCGTGACCGTGACGAGCGGTTCGTCGTCGCTCGACTCGGTACCGTCGGTGCGGTCGGCCGGGCTCTCGTTCGTTCCGTTGGCCGGTTCGTTCGGCGACCCGTTCGGCTCGCTCGGTTCGTTGGGGTCGTTCGGCTCACCCGGATCGTTCGGATCGTCGGGGTCGGGCTCGGACGGGTCGTTCGGGTCCTCCTCGGGATCGTCGGCGGAGTCGTCGCGAACCGGCACGTCGGCGCTCTCTTCGGTGTCGGCGTCCTCGTTGCCGTTCTCGCGAGCCTCCTCGAGCCGGTCGGTGTGGACATCGTCGCGGCCGTCCCCCGGCGTCGGGTCGAACCGGACCCAGCCGTGGTCGGGGAAGTAGACCTCGACCCAGGCGTGAGCGTCGAGCCCGCGGACCACGTATCTATCGTCGTCGACCTGCTGGCCGCTCGTGTAGCCGGTGACGTAGCGGGCCGGGACGCCCTCCTCGCGGAGCATCTGCGTCATCGCCGTCGCGAAATAGACGCAGTAGCCTTCGTCCATCTCGAGCAGGAACTCCTCGGCGGCGTTCCCGGGGGGCTTGGAGACCGCCAGCGAGTACTCCTTCGAGGACTCGAGGTGGCGCTCGATCGCGACCGCGGTCTCGTATGGATTGTCGGCGTCGGCCGTGATCTCGGCGGTGCGCTCCCGGAATTCGCTCGAGGTACTCTCGGGCGTCTGCAGGTAGTGGTCGGTGACGTCGTCGGGATAGTTCGTCCCGGCGTCCCGGAGCGCGGACGGACTGGGGTCGACGATCGCGCTCTCGACCCTGTAGCTGTCGCCCGCCTCGAGCGGCGTTTCGGGCCGGGGCTGGCCGTGGGTGGAGACGCTCGCCCGCCGCGTCACGTCGCCGCCGAGCGAGAGCGGCTGTGGGGCGACGGGCATGATCCCCAGTTTCGTCTCGGCGGTGATGGTCTGTTCGACCCGGTCGTAGTTGCCCGGCGGCGATCCGATCCGCCCGTCGTACCGATTGCTCTGGCCGGTTCGGATCCACTCGTCGCCGGTGAAGCGATCGTAGACGCCCGTTCGCCAGTACGACCGCCGCTCGGACTCGACCGTGAACCGCACCTCCGGCGAGAGGTCGACCTGCCCGGAGATCCCCGACCGCTGGGGCGCGGTATCGAGCGTCGCCTCGAGCGTGCCGGCTTCGCCCTGGACGAGGTGGGTCGGCCCCGCCGGCTGGCCGGGGACGATCGTGACCGTCATCGAGAGGACGACGATCAGCGCAAACAGGGCAGCGAGCAGGTCAGCCTGCCGGATCGAGCCGCCCCGCTTCTCGAGTTCGCCGGCGGCGATGGCGCCGATGGCGGCGAGGGTGCCGGCCAGGGTGGTGAGCGTGCCCGCGTCGCCGGTCAACACGAGAAAGCCCAGCGCGGCCCCGCCGGGGACGACGCTGAGCGCGTATCGCCCCCGAAGGGCGAGATACCACGAGAGGAAGACGGGAGCGGGCGCGAATCCCAGCGTCCAGATGCCCGCCTGCAGCATCCGGAGGAGGGGGAGCCCGGTCGCGAGCGCGACGGTGTCGGAGACGAGCGCGTCGGTGGCGGTAAAGACGACGCCGGGATCGACGCCGGCCGACGTGAGGTAATAGGCGAACCCGATTCCCGTCGCCGCCAGCGCGAGGACCGCCGCGGTCCACGGCCGGATCAGCCGCGCGAGCACCGTCGCCGCGACGAGCATCGCCGCGACGAGCGCGAACAGCGACTGACTGCCGCCGACGACTCGCGTTATTCCGTAGAGGACGCTCACGTACGACGCCGTCAGGGCCAGCACGCAGCCCAGGGCGACGGGCCGGACGATGTCGGCGTCGACGGCTCGGTCCGTATCGAGCGATATCGTCCGATCGCCGACGCGTCCGGACGAGTCCGTACTCATGGACTCACCTCCGATCGTCCGCCGCCGTCGCGTTCGCGACGACTGTCGCGATCGGCTCGACCGCGTCGCGCGTCGTGATCGCCCTCGTCGCTTCCGTTTCGTCGCCCTCGATCCCGGTCACGGAGTCGATCGAAGGGGATCTCCCGGTCGTCGACGACGATCGTCGTCCCGTCAGCGTCAGTTCGAACCAGAATGTCGGCGTCCCGCCGCGTCCGATCATCGAGTTCGCCGGGCTCGGCGACCGCCAGCAGTCCCAGCAGGTCGCGGTGATGCTCTCGCCCGTCTCCCGGCCGCTGCGTCTCGTCGGGAAGGCTGAGCCCGACCGGCGCGCCTCGCTCGAGGAGGACGGTGATCACGCTCGCGGCGGCCGCCGCCCACTCATCGTCGCGGTCGACGAGTTCGTCGAACCGACGCGAACGGCACTCCGCAGCGACCGTGACGGCTCCGACCGCCTCGTCGTCGGCGTACTCCGCGACGACCAGTTCGCCGTCGGGGCGCTTGGCCGCGGCCTTCCAGTGGACATCGCGGAGCGGATCCCCGCGGTGGTACTCCCGGAGGTGGTCGAACTCCTCGCGGTCGCGACGATCGGCAACGCCGGTGAGCGCCCGAATATCGGCGGCCGGGCCACCGTCCAGCTCGTGAACGCGCGGATAGACGAGCACGGGCGTCGTCGTCTCGTACTCGAATCGGCGTTCGACGAGGCCGACGACGTCGCTGACGACGATCGAGAGCGGACCGACCCAGTGGCGGCCTCGCGCCTCGAGTTCCACGTCGTATGCGACCGTCTCGTCGCCCTCGAGAGTCGTCTCGGCGACGGGTTCCGCGGTCGACGAGAGGCCGTCACCGACGGTGTCGCGGACGGTCGCGGCGACCGGGCCGTCGGTCTCGATCGCGACCTCGACCCGTCGCTGCTCGCCGATGAATCCCTCACTGACGGGCTGGCGGTCGACGCGCGGGCGGGTCGTTCGGGCGGTCGTGACGAGGCCGGCGAGCAAAACGACGACCAGCGGGACGACGACCGCGTTCAGCGCGCGAGGGCCGAACCCCCAGCTCAGCGCGACGGCCACGACGACGGCGACGACCGCGGTCCAGCCGCGGAGCGTCAATCGAAGTCGACGCGGGCGCCTCATTCGACGGGGACGCGCTCGAGTGCGTCCTCGACGACCGCGTCGCCGGTGCGGTCGCGACCGTCCGTCTTGATCCGGTGGCCCATGACGACGGGGGCTTCGGCCTGCACGTCGTCGGGAGTCACGTACTCCCGGCCGTTCGTGACGGCCCGGGCCTGGGCCGCCCGGAGCAACGAGATCGTCCCGCGGGGACTCACGCCGATGTGCGCGTGCTCGCGGGTGTACGCCGCGAGCCGCGTCACGTACGCTCGGACCGGCTCCGCGACCCGCACCGTCGAGACGGTTTCGCGGGCGGCGACGAGCGTCTCGCGGTCGGTCACCGGTTCGAGCGACTCGATGGGGTGGTCGCCGACGGTCCGGCCGAGCAGTTCCGACTCCTCCTCGGCATCGGGATAGCCGAGATGGAGCTTCTTCATGAATCGATCGAGTTCGGCGAAGGGTAGATCGTAGGTCCGATTCGGTTCGACGGCGTTCTGGGTCGCGATCACGGTAAACGGCGTCGGTAGCTCGCGCGTCCGGCCGTCGGTGGTGACCTGCCCCTCCTCCATGGCCTCGAGCAGGGCGGCCTGGGTCTTGGGCGGCGCGCGGTTGATCTCGTCGCCGAGGACGATGTTGCCGAAGACGGGGCCGGACTGGAACTCGAACTCGCGGGTCTTCTGGTTGAAGACGTTGACGCCGGTGACGTCGGTGGGGAGGAGATCCGGCGTGAACTGGACGCGACTGAACGTGCAGTCGACGGACTTGGCAATCGAGCGCGCCAGCATGGTCTTGCCGACGCCGGGAACGTCGTCGAGCAGGACGTGTCCGCGCCCGAGGACGGCGGTGACGACGTGTTCGATCACGTCGTCGTGGCCGACGATCACGCGCGAGACGTTCGCCTCGATGTCGGCACACAGTCGTTCGACCGTCGAAATTCGGAGGGCGTCGCCGTCGACCGTTGACTCGGTGCCTGCGTCTACTGTCGGGTTTGCATCAGTCATAGTGTCGAAGGTGTCCGCGGGGACCCGGACGACCCGGTCATTACGACGATATCCGTGGCTCCGGAACATATGCTTTGTGTCACATGAACTACCAGTTATGTGAGAAGACATCGCCGTCGTCGTCCTCCCTTGACGCTCCGCTCGGGACGAGCGCGGGTCTCGAGTAAGTCGCGAACGATCTCACACGAGGCCCGTTCCACTCACACGAGGCCGCTCCACTCTCCCCCGAGCGCCGTCGCTACCCAAGTAGCAATCAGAAAACGATACCACTCGACGGAACAGCTTAGACTCGCTCGAGGTTCGTCGCGCGTGGCCCTTTTTCGGCCTCCTCGATATCGAACTCGACCTCCTGCCCCTCTTCGAGGTCGGGGCCGCCGACGTCTTCCATGTGGAAGAACACGTCGTCGTCCGCGTCGTCAGTTTCGATGAATCCGTAGCCGCCTGTGTCGTTGAAGAAGTCGACCGTACCTTTCGCCATTGCATCTCAATAGAACCGCGACGAAGATATAAATCTTCGGGAGTACATTCGCAGGCATCCCTCGAGAAGTCCGCCGTTACCCCGACCAGTCATCCGTTACCACTCCTTGCAGTCGGGACAGACCAGATCGCCGTCCGAACGCCAGACGCGGTCGGTCGCGCCGTCGCACTGACCGCAGTCGAACTCGCCCCAAGCGTACGTGGAGAGTCCTGCTTCGCCGGTCGAGTCCTCCGCGTCCGCTGACGGAGTATCGGAGTCGACACCCGATGCCGGTTCAGCGCCGGCTTCCGGCGTTGGGTCGGCGTCGGCTTCCGCTGTCGAGTCGCCGTCGCCGTCCCCCTTGGTACTCGAGTCGTCGTTCGACTCGTCGGTAGCGGCGGACGCGAAATCCGAGAGCGTCGCGTCGTCGGTCACGGACGGGAGTACGAGCGCCGGCGGCTTAATCGCTCGCCTCCGCTCTCGAGGACGATGCACAGCGAGCAGCGTTGAACGGGACCGGTACGGCCAAGTAGCACGGGTCACAACGCCCGAATATGGACACCGTCACACCGCTGAACCTCGTCGTTGACAACCTTACCGAGATGATCGAACTCTTCAGTGACGTCGCGATGGGTGCAGGACTCGCACCCCTCCTCATTCTGATCGGCGCGCTCCTCGTCGCCTTCTCGATGGGCGTCTTCGGCATCCTCACCCTCGGCGCGGTGGGCAACCTCTTCACCGCGAACTGACCGCAGCAGCCGACTCTTCACTCGCGTTGCATCTCGCTCGCCCGAGCGAGCGCCTCGCTCGCCCGCTCGATCGCGTCCTCGAGATCCGGCCCCAGCGGCGAGCCGACGACGATCCCGTCGACGTGCTCGAGCGCCGCGGCGAACCGGTCCGCGACCGTCTCCGTCGTCCCGGCGATACAAAAGGCGTCGATCATCGCCGGGGTAACGCGATCGAAGGCCTCAGGAAGCGCTCCCCGCTCGAGCGCCTCGCTCACCGCGGTCGCGGCGTCGCGGTCGATATCGTGTCGCTCGAGGACCGGCTCGGCGGCCCCGCCGACGATGAAGGCGACCGGTGGTCGGGCGGCCTCGCGCGCGGCATCCTCGTCGGCGGCGACGCTGACGCTCGCGAACGCGAGCGACTCGAACTCGCCGCGCTCGTCCGGTCGCTCCTCGCCCCCCCGCTCGAGTTGGCCCGCCGCCCACTCGAGATCTCGCGGGTGGGCTGCGTTGACTAGCACGCCGTCGGCGTGTTTCGCGCTCATCCGGAGCATGTGCGGGCCCTGCGCGCCGACGTAGACCGGAATCTCCTCGGACGGTGGCTCGAGGTTCAGCGACGCGTCCCGCGCGGTGAACGTTCCCTCGTGGGTGACCGTCCGGCCGTCCCAGAGCTCTCGAGCGAGGTCGAACGTCTCGAGGACGCGCCGGAGCGGGCTATCGCGTTCGAGACCGAGGTTCGACAGGGAGGAACGGTCGCCCGCGCCGACGCCGAAGACGCCTCTGCCGTCGCTGATCTCGTCGATCGTCGCCGTCTGTGCGGCCAGTTTCACGGGGTGCGTTTCGTAGGGATTGACGACGCCCGGTCCGAGCCGGATTTCGTCCGTGGCGTCGGCCATCCGGGAGAGCACCACGAACGGATCCCGATTGAAGTAGTGGCTGCTCGCGAACGCGACGTCGAACCCCTCGTCCTCCGCGAGCGCGGCCAGGTCGGCCACTCGTTCGGGCGGGTGTTCGGGCGTGAGTTCGATGCCCCAGGTCGGATCGTCGCTCGAGTTGGTGTTCTCACTCATTCACTGAACCTCCACTCTCGAAGCGACTGCCGAACGAAGTCGCTCTCGACGGATCGAAAGAGTTCGTCGCTCCCCTCGTGATCGCCGAAGTCCCAGCCCCGGACGACGACGGCGGGCGTGCCGCCGGCTCCCTCGCCGGTGACGAGGTTCGCGGCGGCGGCGAGTTCGTCGACGACCGACTGGACGGTGACGCCGAGCTCGTGGCCGTCCCGGTCGAGCTCGCCCCGCCAGTCCCTGCTCGCGGGCATCCCGGCCCAGCCGAGCGCGACGCCGCGCTGGCCGTGTCGGAACGGGCGACCGCAGGTGTCCGTGACGACCACCGCGACGTCCTCGAGGCCCCGCCGCTCGAGCCCCGATCGAATCCGCTCGGCGCTCCCGGTCGGTCGCTTCGGCAGGAGTAACAGGTCGTGATCCGGTACGTTCGAGCGGTCGATCCCCGCGTTGACGCAGATGTGGCCGAATCGAGTTTCGGTCAGCAGAAAGGGGGCGTCGATCAGCAGTTCCGTGCTCTCCTCGAGGACCGCCTGCGCGAATCGCGGGTCCTTCTCCTCGTCTGCCAACGCCGAGATCCGGTCGGCGATCTCTTCCGCCCGGCCGCTGACCGGGTAGTCCTCGAGATTCGCCGTCCGTCCCTCGGCCTTCGAGACGATGGTGCTGGCGACGGTGAGCACGTCGCCGGGCTCGAGAGCGGCCCGATCCGCGACGAGGTCGGCGATGTCGTCGCCGGGGCGGATTTCGGGCAAGTCCACCACGCCGTTGAGTTCCATACCGGTGGGTGGGCGAGCGGCGCTAAAAACGCACCGTCACCGGAGAATGGAGCCAGCGATAGCCGGTTCGTCCCGATCGCCGAGCAACGAATCGAGACAAAAGGCACAAACGCGGAAAACAGACATATCCTCCAAACACGAAAACGGAGATATGCCGATCGATATCGACACGTTCGACCGGGAAGCGGAGTTCGAAGGGGACCGGACCCAGGCGGAGCGGATACTCTCCTTTCTCGCTTTGAACGACGACAAGGCGTTCAGGCGACGGGAAATCGCCGATTCGACGGGCATCGATCCGAACGCCGTCAGCGCGGTACTGAGCCGATTGAAGGAGAGAGATCTGGTGCGACACAAGCCACCGTACTGGGCCGCCGGTGATCCGGAACGCGTTCGGTCCGCCATCGACCTGCGTCGCAGCCTCGATACGCTCAACGAGCAACTCGGCACGGAAGATATGGACGCGTGGCGTGACGCCGGCGCTGACGAGCAGCATCCGAGCCAACGGGGGACGGACGGCGAATGAAGTACGAACGCGGCGACATCGTCGAGGCCGGTGATCCGTTCAACGAGGAGAAACCGAGTCGCCCGTTCGCGATCGTCAGCACCACTGCCCATCCGTTCGACGGAGAACAGTACATCGCAGTCACGTTGACGACGCGAACGTGGTACGACGAGACGATTCCGCTCGGCGAGGACGACTTTCTCGATGGCGGACTCCCGAAACGGAGCTCCCTCGTCCCTTGGGGTGTCGTCTCGCTGTCTCACGACGACGTTCTCGATTGGTTCGGCCGAGTAGAGCGTGCGCCGCTAGACGAAAGGGTCGACAGACCCGTCGGCTATCTACGAGAGTAACCGCCTCTCGAGAACGATCGATCGGGTCTCAATCGTCTCAGTACTGTCCTCGAGCCCCTACTCTTCTCGCTCGTCCGGCTCCCCGTGTCCGCCGCCGCCGGGCGTCCTGACGGTGACCGTCGTCCCGGCCGCCACGTCGACGGTCGTCTTCGCGGGCACCGCCTCGCCGTCGATCAGGTTCTCGCCGGTCGCGCCGTCATCGCCGCCGTCGACCCCCTTCGGCGCGTGGCGTCGGCGCTCGGTCAGCAGCGACACTGTCGCGTCGGTCTCGACGGTGACCGAGCGCTCGAGCCCCTCCCCACCTCGATATCGCCCGCGACCGCCGCTCCCCTCCCGGAGCGCGTAGCGCTCGACCCGGAGGGGGTACTCGGTCTCGAGGGCCTCGACGGGCGTGTTGAGCGTGTTCGTCATGCCGACCTGGACGCCGTCCATCCCGTCGCGGTCCGGACGCGCGCCGAAGCCGCCGCCGATCGTCTCGTAGTAGGTGACGGAGCCGTCCCGCGCGCCGATGGTGAGGTTGTTCATGGTGCCCTGCCCTTGCGCCGGCACGCGGTCCGGTGCGGCCCGCGCGAGCGCGGTGAAGACGGTATCGGTGACCCGCTGGCTGGTCTCGACGTTGCCGCCGACGACCGCCGCGGGCGGCTCCGGATCGAGCAGCGATCCCTCGGGCGCGCTGATCTCGACCGGTTCGTAGCAGCCGTGGTTCGGCGGAATCTCGGGGTCGGTGAGACAGCGCACGACGAAGTAGACGGCGCTCTTCGCGACCGCCAGCGGCGCGTTCAGGTTCCCCGCGAGCTGGTCGTCGGTTCCCGAGAAGTCCACGTCGATGCCCTCGCCGTCGATCGTCACCGCGACGGCGATCTCGATATCCTCGTCGGTCACGCCGTCGCCCTCGAGCACGTCGGTCGCCTCGTAGGTGCCGTCGGGGAGCGCCGCGATCTCGCGCTCGACGCGCTCGCGGGAGTAGTCGATCACCGCGTCGAACCCCTCCAGGACGGTCTCGCGGCCGTGCTCGTCGAACAGCGACTCGAGCCGCGCCTCGGCGCGTTCGTTGGCCGCCCGCTGCGCCCGGAGGTCGGCCCGGCGCTCGCGAGGGTTGCGCACGTTCGCGAGGACGAGCGAGCGGACCTCCTCTCTGACCTGCCCGCCCGCGACGAGCCGGGTCGGCGGGAGCCGGAGTCCCTCCTGGTAGATCTCCCTCGAGTTGGCCGGCATGCTCCCGGGGGTCATCCCGCCCACGTCGGC
This sequence comes from Natrinema sp. CBA1119, assembly GCF_002572525.1. NCBI lineage: Archaea > Methanobacteriati > Methanobacteriota > Halobacteria > Halobacteriales > Natrialbaceae > Natrinema > Natrinema thermophila. The sequence goes on from NZ_PDBS01000001.1 coordinate 1,822,548, forward strand.
GTGGTGTGCGCGCGAGACGGCGTAGCCGACGATATCGTCGCCGTTTCGCCCATCGGTCTCGCCGTCGAGAGCACGCTCATCGTCCGCGCCGCTCCCGCTTTTTCGTCCGGGCGCGAGCGGTGACACCATCGTCACGTCTGGCAGGTGCGTCCCGCCGGTGAAGGGGTCGTTGAGCACGAACACGTCGCCCGGCTTCGGGTCGCGCTCCCGGACAGCTGCGACGGCCGCCGGCATCGCGCCGAGGTGGACCGGGATGTGTTCGGCCTGCGCGATCAGCCGCCCGTCAGCGTCGAACAACGCCGTCGAGCAGTCCCGGCGCTCCTTGATGTTCGGGGAGTACGCTCCCCGGATCAGGGTCTGTCCCATCTCTTCGGCGACGCTCTCCAACTGGTTGCGAATCACCTCGAGGGTGACCGGATCGATGCTTCCGTCGCCGTCGCCGCCGTTCGAGTCGTCGGTATTCACAGTCATCGGTGTCCCTCCGCCGTGTCGCTCGCTCGAGTCAGTACCAGGGTGCCGTCAGCGAGCACGTTGCCGGCCCACGCGGGCGGGACGACGGTCGTACTCTCGGCCTGTTCCAGGATCGCCGGCCCGGACACCGTCGCGCCGGGCGCGAGCCGATCCCGATCGAAGACGGTTGCTGACCGCGCACCGCCGGCGAAGTGCACTCGCCGGGTGCCGATGATATCGTCGCCCGCGCCGTCGTACCGGACGGTCGGCTCCGAGCCGGGAACTGTCGCCGTCGCGCGGAGGGTGACGATCTCGATCGATTCGTCCATCGCGTAGCCGTGGGCCCGCTCGTGGGCGTCGTGGAAGCGTTCCGCGACCCCGGCCGCGTCGAACTCGTCGTCGACGGCGACCGTCAGCTCGAAGCTCTGGCCCGCGTACCGGCAGTCGGCGGCGCGCTCGACCCGCGCCGCGTCCGGATCGGACGCGTCCGCGAGGACGTCGGCCACGAGGTCGTCGTAGACGCCCTCGAGCTCGGCCGGATCGGCCGCCCGGAGCTCCGCCCCGACGGTACGGGCCGCGTCGTAGCTCTCGTCGGCCGCGAGGAGGCCGAAGGCCGACAGGACCCCGCTCGGTCGCGGGACGACGACCCGGTCGACGGACAGCGAGTCCGCCAGCGCCGCGGCGTGCATCGGCCCCGCGCCGCCGAAGGCCACGAGCGCGAACTCCCGGGGGTCGTGCCCGCGCTCGACGGTGACGGACCGGATCGTTCGCGTCATCGTCGCGTTCGCCACGCGGTAGACCCCGCGAGCGGCCTCGAGCGCGTCCCCGAGACCGGCCTCGTCCGCCAGTCCCTCGAGCGCGTCGCGGGCGGCGTCGACGTCGAGCGTCAGTTCACCGCCCAGCGCGGTGTCGGGGCCGATGTAGCCGAGCGCGACGGCGGCGTCGGTGACGGTCGGCTCGGTCCCCCCGCGACCGTAGCAGGCCGGGCCGGGATCGGCGCCCGCGGACTCCGGACCGACCCGGAGCGCGCCGCCGGGGTCGACCCAGGTGACGGAGCCGCCGCCCGCGCCGACGGTGTTCACGTCGACCATCGGCGTCCGGATCGGTAATCCGTCGATTTCGGCGTCGGTCGTCCGCTCCGCTCGCCCGTCCCGGACGAGACTCACGTCGCTCGAGGTGCCGCCCATGTCGAAGGTGACGAGCCCCTCGACGTCGGCGTCGTCGACGGTCGCCGAAGCGCCGACGACGCCGGCGGCAGGCCCCGAGAGCGTCGTCGTCACGGCGCGCTCGCGGACCGTCTCGGAATCGGCGATGCCGCCGTTGGCCTGCATGATCCACGGTTCGGGGGCGCCCGCGGCGTCGGCTTTCTCGACCAGCCGGCCGACGTAGCCGTCGATCGCCGGTCGGAGGTAGGCGTCGGCGGCCGTCGTGGACGTCCGCTCGAACTCGCGGAACTCGGCGAGCACCTCGTGGGACGCGGAGATCGGGACCGCGAGTTCCTCGCGCAGCGTCTCGGCGACGACCCGCTCGTTGTCGGGGTCCGCATAGGCGTGTAGCAGGCAGACCGCGACCGCTTCGACCTCGCGCTCGCGCAGGCTCGCCGCGATGTCGCGGACCGCGTCGGCGTCGACCGGCCGTTCGACCCCCTCGGTCGTCGCCCGTTCGTCGACTTCGAACCGCAGCTCGCGAGGGACCAGCGGGTCGGGCTTCTCGGCCTCGAGATCGTAGAGATCGGGTCGGTCCTGGCGGCCGATCTCGAGGACGTCGCGAAAGCCCTCGGTCGTCACGAGCGCCGTCTTCGCGCCGTCGCGCTCGAGCAGGGCGTTGACCGAGACGGTCATCGCGTGTGCGAAGCCGTCGATCTCGCTCGGCGCGATCCCGGCGCGGTCGCAGGCCTTGTCGATCCCTTCGAGGACGCCGACGTGCTGGTCGTCGGTCGTCGGCACCTTCGCGGTGACGAGCCGGTCGTCGACGGAGAGCGCCACGTCGGTGAACGTGCCGCCGACGTCGACGCCGATCCGCGTCTCGCCGTCGCCGGTCGCGCCTCCGTCCGCTCTCGGCTCACCTCCCGTCATCGATCCTTCTCCTCTCCGTGGCCCGCGGCCGATTCGCCGTCGAGCGATCCCGTCACGTGCTGTGTCATGGACAGACAGGGGGAGCCGAGGTAGGTATAGTTCACGCACTCGCCTCGCGAGTATATTCGCCCCGTCGCGGCCGCGCGCCGACGGTCAGTCGGTCCGTAACTCGACGGTGAGATCGCCGTCGTCGACGGTCGCGACGTACATCGTCACGAGAGTCGTGGGTGCAGCGCCGGTGGCGCTCCCCGGATTGAGTACCCGGACGCGACCGGCTGCGTGGCCCTCGTCTGCCGAGCGGAACTCGTCTAACGCGACGGTCTCGTCGACCACCTCGTGGGTGTGACCGGCGACGGCGACGAGCGTCGCTTCGGCGTCCGCGCCCGCTTCCTCACGGGCCGTTTCGACGACCCGTTCCCGCCAGTCGCCCGATGATCCGTCGCCGTGGGTGACGACGAACGTCACGCCGTCGATCTCGAGGGTGGCCGTCGTCGGCACGTCGAGCGTCGCCGGATCCACGTTGCCTCGAACGGCCGTCAACTCGCCACCCGTGAGGTCGACGATCCGCTCGTACGCCCCGAACGACTCGAAATCGCCGGCGTGTATGGTGTGGTCGGCCGCCTCGATCTCGGTGACGACCCACGCGGGAATCTCCGGCTCTCGAGTGGGCACGTGGGTGTCGGAAACGATCGCGATACGCGTCATAGCCGTGCGTTCGTCTGCAGTTCCGAAAAGCGTTCGTCAGCGGACGACCTCTAGTCGTCCGTCTCGCTCACTCGAGGACGGACTCGGGGCGAGTACCTCGCGGTCCGTAGCGGCGCGTTCGAAAGCGACACGTTCCCGGTCGCCGTGGACTATCGTATGTGCCCGGACACCGACACCTCGAGCGATGACCCGGTTCACGTCGTCACCGCGTTCCTCCGCCATCGGGGCGACGTTCTCTGCTTGCGCCGCAGCGACGCCGTCGGCACCTACCGGGGCCGGTGGGGCGGCGTCTCCGGGTTTGCGGAGGGCGACCCCGACGAACAGGTTCTCGTCGAGATCCGCGAGGAGACGGGCCTCGAGATCGACGCCGTCTCGCTGGTCCGCTCCGGGCGGCCGGTCGCGTTCGAGGACCCCGCTCTCGAGCGCGAGTGGGTCGTCCACCCCTACCTGTTCGACTGCGACGCCCGGGAGATCGAGTTGAGCGAGGAACACGACGCCTTCGAGTGGGTTCCGCCGACCGCGATCCTCGAGGCCGTCGGCGACGGCCGCGAGGGACTCGACGGCGAGACGGTCCCCGAACTGTGGACCGCCTACGAGCGGGTGGCACCCACCGTTCGATCGATCGCGGCCGACGACGAGCACGGCGCTGCGTTCCTCTCGATCCGCGCGCTCGAGGTGCTGCGCGATCGAGCGGGGCTGCTCGTGGCCGAACGCGACTCGTCCGGTAGCGATTCCGAGGGTGAATGGGACGAACTCGCCGAACTCGCGGGCCGGTTGCTCGAGGCCCGGCCGTCGATGGCCGTCCTCCGGAATCGAGTGAATCGGACGATGGCCGGTGCGGACGGCGGTGCGAGTGCGGAGACAGGTGCAGCCGCGGTGCTCGAGTCCGCGTTGTCGAACGTCGACCGCGCGCTGACGGCCGACGAGGAGGCTGCGAGAAACGCGAGCGAGCGCCTCGAGGGCAGCGTCGCGACCCTATCGCGGTCGGGGACCGTCCTCGAGGCGCTCCGGGCGGCCGAGCCGTCGCGGGTCTTCGTCGCCGAATCGCGGCCGGCTCGCGAGGGGATCGACGTCGCGGAACGGCTGGCCGAAACGACGGCGAGCACCGTGACGGTTCACATCGATGCGGCGATCGCGCACGTGCTCGCCGGCGAGGACGTCGACCGCGTCGTGGTCGGCGCCGACACCGTCTCGCCCGACGGTGCCGTCGTAAACAAGACCGGAACGAGAGCGCTGGCGATCGCCGCCGACCGCGAGGGGATTCCGGTGTCCATCGTCGCGGCGACGGACAAGGTCTCGACCCGCGAGGCTGTGAACCTCGAGTCCGGCGACCGGGCCGCGGTGTACGACGGCGACGTCGGGATCGATGTGCTGAACCCGACGTTCGATGTGACGCCCGCCGACTGCGTGTCCGAAATCGTGACCGAACGCGGCGCGCTCGAGCCCGATGCTGTGGGAGACGTGGCCGCGGAACTGCGCGGGCTCGAGGAGTGGTAGCGGTATTTGGATGCGGCTGCCCGTCGGGGCTCGTGACGCAGCGAATTTTCGACGTGAACGGATGTCCGTGAGGCTTTTGCGTCCGACGGGGGTATCATCGATCGGTGGCGATGACGAGAGTTACCCCCGCTTAGCCCCTTGTGATGATAGCTTTCACTGAGCCACCGTCTCAGCGTCCCGGAGACGCATCTTCGTGCATTCCTGTGGAATCCAAGGTAACGCGACGGATGCGTCCCGCGGTGACCGACCGCAACTACCGCTCGAAATCACTCCAGCGTTCTCCCACGGCGAAACTGATCTCGTCCTCGTGGTCATCCGAGCCGAGAACGACGGCGAGCAGTTCGCTATCCGTGTCCGTGATCGTCACTGTTTCGTCCGCACGTGTTTTCCCGGCGATGTCGAAGCCGTCAGCCAGTTCGACGGAAACCTCGTAGTCGCCGATGGTTCCCCAGACCTGCTCGTACGCTGCCGTCGCGTTCGAGTTCCCGTCGTCTTCCTCGTCGTGCGATGCAACGTCGAACGCGTCCGAGAGAGCGATCTCATCGTCCGGACCGGCGATTTCGATCGTCCCGTCGATCGGCTCGTGGGTCCCGTTGAAGACGCTCACGTCCTCGAGTCTCTCGTTCGCCCTGGCCGAACACCCGGCCAGCCCGGTAACGGCCATCGTCCCGACCCCGATCAGGGTGCTTCGTCGAGTGACGCGACTCGTTTCGATCCCGTGCTCGCCGTTCGAACCGGCGTCAATTCGTTGTTGCATAGCGGGACGTTACGACCGGTAGTATATCAATATGAAAGGGTAGTATCCGGGTCAGAAAACCCGCCAACGCGGTCAGTTTTCGGATCGAAATCGACCAAAGGTTCAATCTTGCCTCGTTCGTAGCGGTGCGTATGCGTACCCAACTCGAGTCGTCGGTCGACAGTCTGGGCGTCCACGAGTCGGTCGACGACGTCTTTCCGCCGGGGGAGCTCGCGACGTCCCTCGCCGATCTTCCGATCGAGGTCGAAGTCATCGACGACGACGGGATCGCGGGTTGCGACGCGGTCGTCACCCTCGAGTACCGGGAGGCGTTCCTCGACCTGGAGTGGGTCCACTCGATTCAGGCCGGGGTCGACCGATTTCCGTTCGACGACCTCGCGGAACGCGGCGTCGTCCTTACGAATAGCACGGGCATTCACGACCGGACCGTCGGCGAGACGGTCGCAGGCTACCTGCTCATGTTCGCTCGGCGGCTCCACGACCACGTTTCGAACCAGCAGGAACGCCGGTGGAACCGACCGGAATGGGATGAAGCGTTCACGCTCCCGGGGTCGACGGCCTGCGTCGTCGGCACCGGAACGCTCGGTCGCGGCGTCGCGGAAACGCTGGGTGCACTCGGGGTCCGCGTGACGGGGGTTCGCCGCTCCGACGATCCGGTTCCCGGCTTCGACGAGATCTACGCGACCGAGCGGCTGCTCGAGGGGATCTCCAGCGCCGAGTTCGTCATCGTCACGGTCCCATTGACCGACGAGACGCACCATCTCTTCGACGCCGAGTCGTTCGAGGCCATGCGCGACGACGCGTACTTCGTGAACGTCGCTCGAGGACCGGTCGTCGACGAACCGGCGCTGATCGACGCGCTCGAGGCGGATTCGCTCGCTGGGGCGGCCTTAGATGTGTTCGAGGAGGAGCCGTTGCCCGAAGAGTCGCCGCTGTGGGGAATGGACGAGGTACTAATCTCACCGCACTGCGCCGCGTACACGCGGGACTATTTCCGGGACGTGGGTGATATCGTCCGCGAGAACGTCGATCGGCTCGCGGACGGCGAGGAGTTCCACAACCGCGTGGTCTGACGGTGTCTCTGACGTAACATGGCCGAGAGCGCGGCTCGAGCGAACGCGAGAGTCGCGCGATCCGGGGGAGGGCAGGCGCTTCCCCTGTTTCGACCGCGAGCGAAGCCGTGCGCGGCGCGACGCGCCGCGAACAGTCGAACGGCCGAAGGCCGTGAGACGGGGTGAGCGAGCGGGCCGACGACTGACTCGGAACGAAGTGAGTGGAGAGGAGGGAGGAGTGCTTTTGATCGACCTTTTGCCGAGGGACGTCGCGCGTGCGGCAGCGACGCTGCCGCACGCGCGACAGACCGCAGAGCAAAAGGTCGTTAGAAGAACTTGAACAGATCGTCCCGCTCCTGCTCGTGCAGGTGGCTCCGGACGGCCTCGTTCAGCGGCTCGAGTTGCCCCTTCTTCGCGCTGATCGGCGCGATGGTCTCTTGCCACTGCTTCCAGGGCGGGTAGAGACCGAGGCGGTCACAGAGCGCGTCGAGTCGCTCGTCCTCGTCGTCGACCTTGTCCATTTTGTTGACGGCGACGATCGTCGGGATGTCGAGATCACGCAGGAAGTGAAACATCTCGACGTCGTAGGGGATTTCGTCGGGGCCGGAGTGGCGGTCGATGATGTCGATGACGCTCTTGCCGTCGACGACCAAAATGGCGACGAGGACGTTGTCGGCGTACTCCTCGAGATAGTGGACGATTTCGGTCTTAATCTGCTCACGGCGGTCCTCGTCGACGCCGCTCATGAAGCCGAAGCCGGGGAGGTCGGTGATGACGAAGTCCTCGGGGGCCCAGTCGTAGTGGTTAGGCGAGCGGGTGACGCCGGGTTTGCCGCCGGTGTCGAAGCTGTGGCCGGTCAGCTCGCGCATGAGCGTGGATTTGCCCACGTTCGAGCGGCCGACGAGGGCGATTTCGGCCCCTCGATTGGGGCGAGTATCGAACATACATCGGTGTATGCGTCTCGTCCCTTTATATACTCTGACCGGGGGACGACTGCTCGGTCGCGCTCGCCGTCGTGCGGACGGGTCCTACACCACCGTTCCCGCGAGCAATCCGACGCCGAACGCGCCGGCGACGAGCAGCGCGACGGCGAGGAGCCGTCCGCTCGAGGATGCCTCCTCGAGGTCGACGTGGCGGCTATCGACGGCTATCTGGACGCCCTGCCAGGATAGTGAGGTGCCGCCGGCGAGCATCGCCGCGGCGATGAGCCAGGCGCTTTCGGTACCGGTGGCGATGGCGGACCGAACGGTCAGGAGAACGACGGCGACCGACAGGACGACGTTCGCCGCTCCGACGAAGACGTTCCACGGGACGGCCAGTCGGCCGACCGAGACCGAATCGGTGAGGCTGCCGGTGATCCACAGGAGCGACGCGAGGACGAGACCGGCGACGACCGTCGCGGTGACGGGGTCGGTGAGAACGTCGCGCCCGACGACTGCGAGCAGGCCACCGGCGAACACCAGTATCACCGCACCGGCTACCGAGGCGAGACGTCGTATCATACGCACACTCCCAGAAATTACTATAAGAAAACGACGAAACGATTCGATCCCCTCGAGGCGGAACCGTCCGCCGCGGTGGGACGGAATGCCCCGGAGTTATGACCCCCCGCGGTCTCAAACGGACACGTGCGGCTCGTACAGTTGACGGTACCGACGGGGAAGCGAGAGACGATCCTCGAGACCCTCGATGAGCGGGAGATCGACTACGTCGTGACGGACGAGACCGGCAGCCGAAAGTACACGGCGGTCATCTATTTTCCGTTGCCGGACGCTGCCGTCGAACCGGTACTCGACGAGATTCAGGCGGCCGGCGTCGACGAGGACGCCTACACGGTTGTCGTCGACGCAGAGACGGTCGTCTCCCGCCGATTTGAGGCGTTACGCGAGGAGTACGAGGACGGCGACGTCGGCTCGGACCGCATCTCGCGTCAGGAGCTGCAGGCGGAGGCCGACGATCTGACGCCGAGCTTTCCCGTCTACGTGGTGATGACGGTCATCAGCGCCGTCGTCGCGACCGCCGGACTGCTGTTGGACTCGCCCGCGGTCGTCGTCGGATCGATGGTGATCGCGCCGCTGATCGGGCCGGCGCTGGGGGCCAGCGTCGGCACGGTGATCGACGACGAGGAACTATTTATCGAGAGCATTACCTACCAGATCCTCGGCGTCGTGGTCGCGATCGGGGCGGCGGCGATCTTCGCGGTTCTGGTTCGGTCGATGAACATCGTCCCGCCCGACCTCGTCCTCTCGAGCGTCGGTGAGATCTCCGAACGGCTCGCGCCCGACTTACTGTCGCTCGCGATCGCGCTCGGCGCGGGCATCGCGGGGGTCGTCAGCATCGCGACGGGAACTTCCGTCGCGCTCGTCGGCGTGATGATCGCGGCAGCGTTGATTCCGCCCGCCGGTGTCGCGGGGATCACGCTCGCGTGGGGACAACCGACGGCCGCGATCGGGGCGACGGTCCTCGTCCTCGTCAACCTGCTGTCGGTGAACCTCGCCGGTCTGTTGACGCTGTGGTACGCCGGCTACCGCCCGGAGAACCTGTTCCAGATGGGCGAGACGGAACAGCGCGTTCGCCATCGGATCGTCGGACTCATCGTCATCGTCCTCGTCTTCGCGGTGTTCCTCGGCGCGATCACCTACGCCTCCTACGAGGCGGGAAACTTCGAACAGGACGCCCGCGACGAAGTCGAGACGGTCCTCACAGACGGTGAATACGAGAGCTACGAACTGCTCGAGTTCGAGGTCGTGATGGACGACAACTACCCGTTCAGGAATCCGGATCGGGTGGTCGTGACGATCGGCGGGCCGCCGGGCGAGTCGGCACCCGAGCTGGCCGATATCCTCCACGAGCGAATCAACGATCACGCCGATCAGTCGGTCTCGGTCGAGATCAGGTACGTCGAAATCCTCAGACGGTAGCCCCTGTGGATTCGCGACTCGCCTGCGGTCAGTACCCCGTTCGGGAGCCGCCCTCAGTCCGTGACTTGACACTGACGAGACCGTCAGTTCGTCGCCCGCTATCGTCGAAGCCGCTCGAGGATCCTCGAGCGTCGAGATTCGGAGCCGGGCTTGGGCTCGGACCTGGGATCGGCGTCAGAACCGGTAGCGGTACTGTCGCGGCCGGTGCGACCGATCCGTCGCCGAAGCCACGTCCTCGGACCGCCGATCCGGTTGACGAGATACGTCGGGAAGTAGAGCGTCGCCGCGCCGAGCGCCAGAAATCCGATCCCTCCGACGAGCTGTCCGCTCCGAAGGAATCCGACGCCGACGACGAACATCGGTCCCGCCATCGAGATTCCAGCGGCGGTCTGGAGCAGCCAGAGAATACCCGGTCCCTTCATCGCGGGGTCTCGAGTTCGATCGCGACCATGGGTAGTGTGGTTCTTCTATTTTGCCTGCAGCGTAGGTGTGAGATATCCTATCCGTCGAACGGCAGCTCCGGCTCGTAATCGATCGCCTCGACGGTGGCATCCACGACCGTCTCGACGTTCGCGCCGGTCTCGATGCTCATGGTGAAATCGGCCGCGACGGCTTCGGTCAGGTCTCCCTCCTCGAACCGGTCTTCCTTGTTCGCGATCGTGAACACGGGGATGTCCTCGAACCGGGCCGAAATCGCGTCCCGAAGCTCGAGTTGCGGGCCGATCGGATAGCCACAGTCGCCGGTGGGGTCGACCATGACGAGCATGCAGTCGGCGAGGTGCTCGATGGCGCTGACCGCCTGTGACTCGATCTCGTTGCGATCCTGCGGCGGTCGGTCGAGCAGCCCGGGGGTGTCGACGATCTGGTAGCGGAGATGGTCGCGCTCGAAGTGGCCGACGCCGATCCCCTTCGTCGTGAAGGGGTAGGAGGCGGTCTCGCCGCGGGCGTTCGTGATGGTATTGACGAACGAGGACTTGCCGACGTTTGGATAGCCGGCGACGACGATCGTCGGCTCGTCGGGGTTGATCTCCGGCAGGTCGCGCAGGTCGTTACGCGATTTGTTGATGTACAGCAGGTGGTCGTCGACCTGCTCGACGATGTCGGCGAGGCGGGCGAAGGCCTGCTTGCGGTGCTTGCGCGCCGTGTCCACGTCGGTCTTCCGCAGTCGGGACTGGTACTCCTCGTGAATCTCGCGGGCCTTCCGGCTGGCCCACATCACTTCCGACAGCGCCTGTCGGAGTTTGTCAACGTCGACGATCGCGTCGGCCAACTCGTAATAGAAGGGATGGACGTCGTCCTCGTACTCGAAGTCGGGCCACGCCGTGACGACGTTCTCGAGGTTGTCCGAGATGATGTTCGCCGCCGTCTGGAGCATCGACTGCTGGGCCTCGAGGCCGCCCTTTGCCTTGCCGGCCCGCGCCGCTCGCGAAAACGCCTTGTCGATCAGCTCTTCCGACGTGGGCGTTGTCGGAAGGTCTTCGAAAATCATGGGTAAGAGTAGAACGCGCGGTCATAAAAGGTCGTTCGTTGTCCGCCGCGAGCTTATCCCCGTCGCCGTCCTTCGATCTGGCATGACAAACTGGCGCGCCGTCTTCGTCGGGTTCGTCGTCGCGACCGTCTTCGGAATCGTCGGCCTCGTCGTTCCGGGCGTCGGACAGCTCGCCGCCGGGCTACTCGGTGGTTTCGTCGCCGGCTACATGGCCGGCGGCGGTATCGGTAGCGGCGTCTGGCACGGGCTGCTCGCCGGCTCGCTCGGCGGGATCATCGGTGGCCTACTCCTCGCCGTCGCCGTCGGTCTCGCGGGTCTCGCGCTCGGACCGCTCGGCGGGGCGATCTCCGGCGCCGCCGGGATCGGCATCTTCCTGCTCGCGGTTACGATCTCGATCGTGATGGCGCTCGAGAGCGCGGTCGCCGGTGCCGTCGGTGCCGCGGTCAGCAACTAACGGACTGCTGGTCGGTCTCTCGAGCCGTCGGTGACGGACCGATGTGTGGGAGATCCCGATCCCCGATGATCTGTCCCTGCGCAACCATTACAACGGGCGGGTCCGATCGTTTACCCGACGTGTCACCTTCGGTCTACGATCCGCGACTCGAGTCGGTTACCGTCGCCGAAACGTCGCTCAGCGATATCGACGGCGAGAACGGCGATCTCCTGATCGGCGGCTATCCCGTCGCGGAACTCGCGACCAACGCGACCTACGAGGAAACGGTCTTTCTCCTGTTCGAGGGTCGACTGCCGACCGCCGAGGAACTCGCGGACTTTCGCGGCGCTCTCGTGAGTCGCCGCAACCTCCCTTCGGCGGTCCGAGCGGTACTTCGGGAGGCCGCCGCGGCCGACGAACCCGTGATGGATGCGATCCGGATGGGTATCGCGGCGGCGACCCTCGAGACCGACGCGACGGAGCCGCGGGCGGCCGCCGAGCGAGTCGTTGCCGTCTTCCCCACGATCGCTGCCGCGTACTGGCGGTATCGACGCGGTGCGGAGCCGGTTGCGCCCGACGAGGAGCTTGGCCACGCCGCGAACTATCTGTACATGCTCACGGGCGAGCGGCCGGCCGACACCGACGTTCGCGGCCTCGAGGCGTTCCTGACGACCCTGATCGAACACGGCCTCAATCCGTCGACGTTTACCGCCCGAACCGTGCTGTCGACGGAGTCCGACGTCGTCTCCGCGGTGACGGCCGCCGTCGGGACGTTCAAGGGATCGCGCCACGGCGGCGGGCTCGAACTGGTCGCCGACGCCCTGCAGACGGTCCACGAGTCCGGCGGTGGCGAGGCGTACGTCCGCGAGAAGCTGGACGCCGGCGAGCGCGTGAAGGGGTTCGGCCATCCGGTCTACGAGGGACGGGACCCGCGTGCGCCGGTGCTTTCGGCGGTCGCCGAGCGCCTCGCCGACGGGTCGGGCGACGACTTCCTCGAGACCGTCCGGGAGTTCGAGGCGGTCGCCGGCGACGTGCTGGCCGAGCGCGTTCCCAAGCGGGGGACGGAGCCGAACGTCGAGTTCTACGCCGCCGCCGTGCTCCGGGCGATCGGTCTCCCGCGGGAGCTGTTTACGGCGACGTTCGGCGTCTCGCGGGTCGGCGGCTGGACGGCCCACTGTCTCGAGCAGTTGGCCGACAACGACCTCGTTCGGCCCACCGGCCGGTACGTCGGCGCGACGGAGCAGGCGTGGCTCCCCGTCGAGAACCGATACGTCGCGGGTGATTCGGTGGTTCGACACCCGGTCGAGTCCTCGTCGCTCGAGCCCGTTTCGGAGACGCTCGCGGTCCTCTCGGAGCCGAGTCGGCTCGAACTCCTCTTGCTGTTGTCCGACCGCGACGACGTGGTTTCGTACTCGGCGCTGCGCGCGTCGTCGTCGATCGAGGACAAGGGGCGGTTCAACTACCACCTGCGCCAGCTCCGGGAGTATTTCGTCGCGAAGCGCGAGGCGGGGTACGAACTGACCGACGCCGGTCGAACGGTCGTCCGGAGCGTCCTGACCGAGGGCCGACTCGCCGACGACCTCCGCAAGTAGGGCCGTCGGCCGGTCGTCGCTCGAGGGGAAGCGAGGTTCTCCGGCTCCGATGAAACGACAGTGCGTCACCGTTCGACGGATTCGGCCGTTTTGCCCGGTATCGGCCGTGGGTGGCTGGATTCGAACGCTACTGGAAACACCGCATGACCGACTGGTCCCGGAAGCGGTCGCCGCCGACCGCGAATCGGGAGAACGACGCTGCTCCGAGCGCTTACGGTGGTGTCGGCCCTCCGGAGAGACATGAGCGAGACCGTCAATCGGGGACTCGAGGGTATCACCGTCGCGGAGACGAGACTGAGCGACATCGACGGGGAGTCGGGAGCGCTGACCATCGGCGGGTTCCCGGTGGCGGAACTCGCGACGAATGCGACCTACGAGGAAAGCGTCTTTCTCCTGGTCGAGGATCGACTGCCGACGGCCGCGGAACTCGCCGACTTCCGTGCGGACCTCGCGAGCCGACGCGAGATCTCCGAGGAGGTCCGTGCCGTCCTTCGACGGGCCGCCGCCGAGGACCGTCCGGCGATGGACGCGCTCCGGATGGGGTTGGCCGCGTCGACGCTCGGAACCGCGGAGTCCGTGTCGGAGGAGACCGCACGGCGAGTCGTCGCTGTCGTCCCGACCATCGTCGCGACCTACTGGCGATACCGACGGGGTAACGAGCCCGTCCCCCCGCGCGAGGACCTCGGCCACGCCGCGAACTACCTGTACATGCTCACCGGTACAGAGCCGGACGAGGCCACCGTCCGCGGGCTCGAGACCTACCTCAATACCGTCGTCGACCACGGCGTCAATGCTTCGACGTTTACCGCGCGGACCGTCGTCTCGACGCAGTCGGATCTCGTCTCGGCGGCGACCGCCGCGGTCGGTTCGCTCAAGGGACCGCTCCACGGCGGCGCGCCCGGTCCCGTTCTCGACATGCTCCGGACCGTCCACGAGCGCGGGGATCCCGACGCCTACGTCCGCGAAAAACTCGACGCCGGCGAACGGCTGATGGGTTTTGGCCACCGCGTCTACCGGGTCCGAGACCCGCGAGCGGCGGTCCTCTCGTCGGCGGCGGACCGCCTCTATCAGGGGAGGGACGACGACTTCTTCGAGACGGTCCGGGCGTTCGAGACGGTCGCCGTCGACGCCCTCGCGGCGCGGGGCGGCGACCGCCGCCTCGACACTAACGTCGAGTTCTACACCGCCGCCTTGCTCGAGGGCGTCGGGATTCCGATGGAACTGTTCACGACGACGTTCGCGGTCTCGCGAGTCGCCGGGTGGATGGCCCACTGCCTCGAGCAGCGGGCAGACAACCGACTGATCCGACCGGTCTCCCGGCACGTCGGCGAGACCGATCGGACGTGGACGCCAGTCGACGAGCGGTGAGTGGACCTCGGGTTCCGACCGCAGTCGGGACGCGACTCAGGCCCCGGCCATCTCCCGACAGCTCTCGGCGCACTTCGGCAGGACTTCTGCACAGGCCTGACAGTGGTCGTGATCGTGCTGTTCGCACTCCTCGGCACACTCCTCGCAGAGGTCTGCACAGAGTTCGCCCAGCTCCTGGTGATACCCCGAGTTGCGCGCCATGAATCGCGCGTGCAGCGACGCGATGTCGGCTACGTCCCGGCAGAGCCGGATACAGCGGGCCATCCCTTCGCCCTCGCCCGCACAGGCGTCCGCACACCACTCGCAGACCTGGGCGGCCTCGAGGCAGTTGTCGATACACTCCTGCATGTGCTCGTCAGAATGCGCGTTTTCGAGTTGTTGTAGTGCCATCGCCCGTGTCTCTACTGCCCAGCCTGTTCAAGATGCTCGCGGCGAATGCAAGCGGCGGTGACTGTGTGCGACGGAGCAACGAATGCGAGCAGCGGTGATGTGTGCGACGGAGCGGCGGAGCGACGATCGATTGTAGCGGCTAGCGCCGCGCCTCGAGTTCCGCCTCGAGATCCGAGAGCTCCATGTCCTTCATGGAGAGCAAGACGAGCAGGTGGTAGACGATGTCGGCACCCTCGTGGGCGATCTCCTCGCGGTCGTCGTCCTTTGCGGCCAACACGAGTTCGGTCGTCTCCTCGCCGAGTTTTTCTAACACTTCGTTCTCCCCTTTCTCGTGGGTAAACAGCGACGCGGTGTAGGAGTCCTCGGGCAGCGTTTCCTTCCGGTCTTCGATCACGGCGAACAGTTCCTCGAGCGTTTCGTCCATCTACATTTCACCCGACACGTTGCGGATGTCTTCGAGTTCGTCAAACTTTTCGCTATCGTCTCGCCCGTCCTCGAAGACCGACTCGGAGACCTCGATCGGCGCGTTCGTCCGGGCCGCCAGCGCGAGCGAATCGCTCGGCCGGGCGTCGACGACCGTCTCGCCGCGGGCCGTCTCGAGGTGGAGATCGGCGATGTAGGTCCCGCCCTGTCCGTCTCCGCGCTCCTTGATTTCGTTGACGACGACGCGGTCGATCCGACTGCCCAACTCCTCCATGACGTCCAACAAGAGATCGTGCGTCAGCGGCCGTCCGATGTCCTCGGCTTCGAGCCCGCGGGCGATGCTTGTCGCCTCGCTGAAGCCGATGAATATCGGCACGACATCGTCCTCGCCGTCGACGGCGAGGACGACAACCGGGACCGGTCCCTGGGGGGTCCCCGCGACGCGAACCGCGTCGATGGATGCCTGCATACCCGTACCGTGGGGAAGGAGAGAGAAAACAGGTCCGGTCGCGAATGCATGCACGGAGGCCCGGGACGCCATCGAACGCAGTGCCGGGACGTCGTCCTCGAGGCGCGGCGTTATCGGGGCTCCTCGAGCGCCGGCGTCGTCGCCGCGTCGTTTTCGAAGAAGGCCAGCCCGTGAATCCGGCTGTCCGGCGTCAGTTCCGGGTGAAAGGAGGTCCCGACGACCGGCCCGTCCCGGACGGCGACCGGGCGGTCGTCCCACGACGCGAGGACATCAGCGCCGCCGACCGAATCGATAGCGGGTGCGCGAATGAACACCGCCGGATACGGCTCGTCGAGGCCCGCGACGGCGAGCGGCGCTTCGAAGCTGTCTTTCTGCCGGCCGAACGCGTTTCGCTCGACGCTCACGTCGAGGACGCCGAGTTCCTCGATCCGGTCGTCGCCGGCGTCGCTCGAGGCGACGATCAGGCCGGCACACGTCGCGAGCAGGGGCTTCCCGGCGGCGACGTGCGCTCGGATTTCGGGGGCGATCCCCTCGCTGTGGAGCAGTCGGGAGATGGTCGTCGACTCGCCGCCGGGCATCGCCAGCAGATCGCAGTCGGGGACGATCCCCGACTCGCGGATCTCGCGGACGGTGACTTCGCGGTCGCGAACCGCGGCGGCGCGCTCGATGGCCGCTGCGTGTTCCTCGACGTCGCCCTGAACCGCGACGACGCCCGCAGTCAGTGACATGGCCCCGGCTACGGATGGGGGCGTCAAAAACATCGCGCCATCGGAACTGGCCGCATCGTCGGACTCGGTCGACCGTGACATGTCTGCCGCATCCTTACTGCCCTCGGCAACGTTTGCTGAACCGGAGATGAGCCGAATTGACGCGCGTCGATGGGAGTACAGGACGCTCAGACCGGTTCGCGGCGAAACGAAAAAGGAGGCCGAGGACCCCCAAGCGGCGCTGAACGAGCACGGCGCTGACGGCTGGGAACTCGTCGAGACGATCGACTACACGGGCGGCGGGACCAAGTACCTGGTATTCAAACGCCCCGCCGAGACGAGTGCCGGTGCCGATGACGGGTGAAACGCTGTGAACGACACCGACGACCTCGATAGTGAGATAGCCGGCGACTCCGACATCGAGACGGCCGGCGACTCCGACATCAGCACGGCAAACACGATGCGCGAACGCGCCGGTGAAAGTCGGCTCAAAATCTGGCTCCTGCTCGCCGCCTCTCGGCTGCAGGTGACCGCCGTCTTGGCGCTCGGCGTGTTCGTCACGTTCGTGGTGTTCGTCACCCTCACGCCGTCGCCCCTGCATGCGCAACTCCAGACCGGCGACACCATCGAGACGATGTTCTCGACGATGATCGGGGCGATTATCACCGGCGCTACGCTCGTCGTCACCATCGGCCAACTAGTGCTCTCTCAGGAGAACGGTCCGCTCGGCGACCAGCGCGACCGGATGGAGAACTCGATGGACTTCCGCGATTACACCGAGGAGCTCATCGGGTCGCCCAGTCCGGCGGATCCGTCGGAGTTCCTCCGCCAACTCGTCTTCGTGGCCGAACTGCGAGCGAAGGCGCTTCGCGACGGTGTCGCTGACAACGATAACGACCAGCTCCGCGCGGAGGTCGACGAGTTCACCGACAGCCTCGTGGGCAACGCCGAACTGGTCATCGACCAACTCGAAGACGCGACGTTCGGGAACTTCAGCGTCCTGTTCGCCGCGCTGAACTTCAATTACGGCTGGAAGATCTTCCAGGTCGAGCGGATCGCCAACGAGTTCGAAGACAGCCTGAGCGCCGAAGAGCTGTCCACTCTGGACGAGCTAAAGACGTCGCTCAGCCTGTTCGGGCCGGCGCGAGAGCACGTCAAGACGCTGTACTTCGAGTGGGAACTCGTCACACTCTCGCAGATGATAATTTACGCGGCGGTTCCGGCGCTGGTCCTCGCCGGGATTATGCTCACGGTTGTCGACGCGGGCACGTTCCCCGGGCGAACGCTCGGCGTGGCGAACATCACGTGGGCGATCGGGGCGGCGTTTACAGTGACGCTCCTGCCGTTTCTGCTGTTCGCGTCCTACGTCCTCCGGATCGTGACGGTCGCCAAGCGAACGCTCGCCATCGAACCGCTGATCCTTCGCAACTCCCAGCGGTAGCGGCGATTCGGATTGCCGATCACGGTTCGGTCGCGGTGACCGACCGGCCGACCGCTTGCCTCTCGCAACGGAGTTCCGGCAGTGCTGTGGCTACTCGAGGCGACGCTGAAAGAAGGGAGCCGATGCGTTACGAGACGAACGTCAGCAGCTGGACCAGCACGCCCAGCATGACGCCGAACGCGATGACCGTCTTGGGGTCGATACGGATGGCGTTCGAGTCCTCGGAGTCGAAGTACCGGACGAGTCCGGCACTGGACATCAGCCCGCCAGTGTTCTGTCCTTTGTCCATACCCGTCCCTATGGGCCCCTGAAACTAAACCTTTCGACCGGAGCCCGTCGTCGATCACGGCAATCGGTTGGCAGTGGGAAACCCTTATGCGCAGCGCGAGGCAACTAGCGTTGACCGCATGACTGTCACACTCAAGGACTTCTACGCAGACTGGTGTGGCCCCTGCAAGACCCAGGATCCGATCCTCGAGGACCTCGAGGACGATTGGGAGGGCCGATTCGAAGTCGAGAAAGTAAACGTCGACGAGCAACAGGATATCGCGAACGAGTACCAGGTTCGGTCGCTGCCGACGCTGATCATCGAGAACGACGACGGCATCGTCGAGCGCTTCGTCGGCGTCACCCAGCGCAACGACATCGAGGACGCCCTCGAGTCGGCCGGCGCATAAACGACGAACACCGGCGGTTCTCTTCGGTTTTCGCGATCGACGAGCGACCGCGCCCGCGGTTTCGTTTGACGCACTCGCTCGAGGCGCAGGTACTCCTCAAGCGGATCGAACCGTGAGAACGTCGAGCGGAGCGAACCAGGACGGTGGTCACGCCGGCTCAGTCGACGCCGTCTAGAGCCACTTCACGCCGACGTCGTGCATCTCCTCGTTGTACTTCGCGATGTTGATGACCAGCGGCGTGACGCTCTCGACTTCGGCCGCGTTGGCCAGCGGTCCGGCCTCAAGCGCGCGCAAGCCGTCGATCTCGTTCGCGATCGACAGGACGGTTGCCGCGGCGTCCGAGTCATCGGCGACGACGAGCGTGTCGAGCCCGAGGTCGTTGTCGAGGTTCGACAGCGCGTCGGCCGCGAGGTTGTGGAACGCGCCGACGACCGGCACCTCGTCGGGGGCCCGCTGTGCGACGAGTTCGGTGACGCTGCCGGCGTCCGGCGGGTGGTAGTGCAGGCCGTCCTCGTCGCCCTGCATGCCGACCGCGGGAGTGATCAGAATCGAGTCCGCGTCGAGGCTGTCGGCGACCGCTTCGACGGTGTCGCCGACGTAGTACGGCGGGACGCTGAGAATGACGACGTCGGCTCGATCGGCCGCCATCTCGTTGCCAAAGCCCTTGATATCGGCGTCGGCACCGCGCGCCTCGAGTTCGTCTTCGTATTCCGCGACCGCGTCGCGAGCCTTCTCGGGATCCCTCGAGCCGATGAGGATCTCGTGGTCCGTATCCCGGGCAAACCGCAGTGCGAGCCCTTCGCCGATGTCGCCGGTGCCGCCGAGCAGTGCAATTCGCATACGCACCTCTCGGGAGGGCACCCGAATAAAAGGGCCGGGGATCGGCCGATATCGCCGGGTTCTCGGACGGAAACTTCCACCCGGACCCGTTTCAACGCGATCGACAGACTCGACCAAATCCGCGAGAGGGGAGTCGAAAACGTTCCGTCGAACGAGCTCGATTCGTCGGTGGTCTGAACGCGACGGAGAAGATCGTCTCGAGAGAGACCGCGAGTCAACGAGAACGCGAACGCACTGCTCGCGCTGCTCGCTCTGGCTTCTAGGAGGGTCACACCCTCCCTAACCGACTCGCTCACTCACTTCCCTCGTTCGCTCATCCGCATGAAGACGCTTTGCGTCTTCCAAGCCTTCGTTCACTGCGTCTGCTCACGGGTGCGAAGCACCCGTTCGCATGGTATGCGGGACCGTCGGTCCCGCACTATTCACGAAGACCTCGCACGACATCGACCAGCGATTCACCCGTCGTTCATCGCTGGACAGCGCGCGCCACCGCATCGAACTCCCTCGTCGTAACGGCGGTGGAACGCGCAGTCTGACAGGAACCCGTCTCAGGGCGCGTCGTCTTCGTTCGGGTTCATCGCCGCGCCCAGCCCGCCGTCGTAGGCGTCGCGCTCGGTCACCTCGCGGATCCGCTGCTCGAGTCGCCCCTCGAGTTCCTGCCGCCGCTGCTCGTCCACGTCGGCGTTGGTCCCCAGGTCCCGCAGGTCGTGTCGTGCCGTTCGAAGGACGGAGACGGCCTCCTCGGTCTCGAGGTCGTCCGCGCGGTCGAGTGCGCGCTCGACGTCCGCGAGCGTGGTCTCGGTCATACCGGTGGTTCGCGGGGAACACGGATCAACAACCGGCCGGGAAGCGCCACGTCGGCGACTCGCGGCCAATCCACAGCTTTCGTTACCCGGCTTCCCGTCGATCCGGTATGGCACGCCCCGCCGTCATCGCTCACCGCGGCTACGCCGGCGTCGCACCCGAAAACACGATCGAGGCGGTGACTCGAGCGGCCGATCGCGACGAGACCGCGATGCTCGAGATCGACGTCCAGCCGGCCGCCTGCGGGACCCCGGTCGTTATCCACGACGAGCGCCTCGGAGGGATCCGTGACGGCCGGTCCCTGACCGACGCCGGGGGGTTCGTGTGGGAGACGCCGCTCGCGGCGCTTCGAGAGACGCGGGTTCTGGGTACCGACGCGGCGGTGCCGACGCTCGCGGACGTGCTCGAGGCCGTCCCCGAGACGGTGGCCCTCAACGTCGAACTGAAGAATCCAGGCCGATCGGATCTGCGCGTCGGCGAGTCGCTCTCGCCGACCCAACGCGCCGAGCGCCGCGAGGTCTGGCTGCCGTTCGTCCAGCGGGTCGTCGCGGACTGCGGAGCCTTCCGCGGCGAACTCCTCTTCTCGTCGTTCTGCGAGGGCGCGATCGCGGCGCTGCGCGAGGTCGCCGACGACGCCGCGGCACCGCTGGTGTGGGACGACCTCGAGGCCGGACTCGAGATCGCGCGCCGTTACGACTGCGAGGCGATCCACCCGCCGCGGAACGCGATCGCCGGAACGGAGCTGGCCGGGACAGCCTACGCCGGTTTTTCGACGAGGGAACCCGAGATCGACGTGCTCGAGGCGGCCCACGCGGCGGGCCGAGCGGTTAACGTCTGGACGGCGACCAACTGGGTCCAGTTCGACGAACTCGCGGCGGCCGGCGTCGACGGGATCATCGCCGACTATCCCGGGCTGGATAGGGGCTCGAGCGGTCGATAACGACGGCAGTCGGCGCGATGCCGCGCGATTCGATCCCAGCCGCGTCACCGGATGGCAAGTACTGCCTGCAACTGCGCCGGATACCTTGATGCGACAAATCGTGCAAAGGAAGTGTTGACTATGTATCTCGTCTCGCGTTCGAGGTGTCGGTTCGACCGCGGGCTTGCGAACGAACCCTGCGTCGCCGCGGTCCGGCACGGTGTCGACTCGAGGCACTGGTCGGGAGGTGGCGGACCATGAGCGAGCTTCCACCGCAGACGACCATCAAGCGGTGGCTGGTGACGACCAATCACAAGGATGTCGGCATTCTCTATCTGGCGACGGCGCTATTCTTCCTCGTCGCCGGCGGCGTCCTCGCATTGCTGTTTCGCGCTCACCTCTGGGAGTTCGGCGGCACCGGACTCCTCACGAACACCGAGTACAATCAGTCGGTCTCGATCCACGGATTGCTGATGGTGTTCTGGTTTATCTCACCGCTCGGATTCGGTTTCGGGAACTATATCGTTCCGCTCCAGATCGGGGCGAAGGACATGGCATTTCCGCGCCTGAACGCGCTGAGTTACTGGTTCTACCTGTTTTCGGGCCTTCTCGTCATCTTCTCGTTCTTTCAGGGGACGACGTGGGCCAACGGCTGGTACATGTACGCGCCGCTGAACGTGCCGATCTACAACCCAGGCTACACGCTGACGATGGGAGGCAATACGACGATCCTCGCGTTGACCCTGTTCGTCCTGTCGACCACCCTCAGTACGGTGAATTTCCTGACGACGATCCACCGCTGTCGCGCCGAGGGTCTCGGCCTGTGGAACATGCCGCTGGTCACGTGGGGGATCCTCCTGACCGTCTGGATGATGCTGTTCGCGTTCGCGGCGCTGCTGGCCGCACTCATTCTCATGTTGACCGACCGCCTCCTGCTCACGCAGTACTTCGCGACCGCCCAGGGCTCGAGTCTGCTGTGGGGACACCTCTTCTGGTTCTTCGGCCATCCGGAGGTGTATATCGTCTTTTTCCCTGCCCTGGGGATCATGTTCGAGACGTTCCAGACGTTCACTGGCCGCCGAATCGTCGGCCGAAAGTGGGTCATTATCGCGATGGTCCTGGTGGCCGTTCAGTCCTTCTTGGTCTGGATGCACCACATGTTTCTGACGACGATCAACCTCCCGATCAAGACGCTGTTCATGGCGACGACGATTGGGATTTCGCTTCCCTTCGACCTGATGGTCTTCGCGCTGATCTACACGATGATCAAGGGTCGCGTCCGATTCACGACGCCGTTTCTGTTCTCGCTGGGTGCGCTCGTGTTGTTCATCCTCGGCGGGATCACCGGCGTCTTCCTCGGTGCCGTCGTCCTCGACTACGAGTTCCGCGGGACCTACTGGGTCGTCGCGCACTTCCACTACGTGATGGTCGCGGGAGTCACCGCGCTGATCGGTGGCCTCTACTACTGGTGGCCGAAGATTTCCGGCAAGATGTACTCCGAACGGCTCGGGAAGCTCAGCTTCGCCGTCTACTTCATCGGCTTCAACCTGCTGTACTTCCCGATGTTCCTCGCCTGGGAGACGCCGCGGCGCGTCTTCCACTACCCCGAGGGAACCGAGCTTTACCACCAGCTGGCGACCGTCGGAGCCTTCGTCATCGGGACGGGAGTTCTGCTCGTCTTCATCACGCTCGCGAAGAGTTTCGTCTCCGGGCCCGACGCGCCGGACAACCCGTGGGCGTACTCGCGAACCGCCGAGTGGGCGACGACCTCACCCCCGCCGCTCGAGAACTGGCCGAACCGACCCAGCTACGCGAACGGTCGCCTCGAGTTCGTCGATGACGCGACGGCGGCCGACGGCGGCGCGGTCGCCCACGAGCGCACCGGAGCGGCCGAGTCGCTCGAGGCCGACCACGAGGATCACGCGAGCATCTGGCCGTTCGGAATCGGGGTCGGCATGTTCGTTATGTTCCTCGGATTATCGGGACTAACGCCGTACGTCGCCGACTTCGCGACCGCGCGCGGCGCGGAACTCGCCGGGAGCACCGCCGGATCGGAGAACGTTCTCTATCCCGTGCTCTCGCTCGTCGGCGTCGGCATCCTGGGGTTCGCGCTGTTCCAGTACGGACGCGAGGAATTCAACGCACCCGAGATGGCCATCGCCGAACGGTGGCCGTTCGAGGGGGTCGGCACGACCAAGACTGGCGTCTGGTTCTTCCTGGCCTCGGACGTCGTCGTCTTCGGTGCCGTCATCGGGGCGTACGTGTTCATGCGGATCCACGGCGGCTGGGGCAACTTCGATCCCGTGCCGCCCTCGGCGACGATCGGACTGATCAACACCTACGTCCTGCTCACCTCGAGTTTCACGGTCGTCCTCGCGCTGGTGATGGCCGAACGCGGGAACAAGCGCGGGCTGCTGGCGTCAATGGGGGCCACGCTGCTACTCGGACTCACGTTCCTCGCCATCAAGGGCTACGAGTGGGGGCAGGAGTTCGCCCACGACATCTACTGGTTCACCGATCTCGAGTACTCGATGTACTTCGTGACGACCGGCCTCCACGCGCTGCACGTCATCCTCGGCCTGCTCATCGCGGCGTTTCTGATCTACCGGATCGTGAGCGTCGATGCCTACCTCGAGGATGATCGACCGGTCGAGTACTTCGGCCTCTACTGGCACTTCGTCGACATCGTCTGGGTGATTCTCTTCCCGCTGTTCTACCTCATGTAGCGCGGTGGGGTGCCGTTTTTCTACACGCGACGGGCGAGGGAGCCTCGAGGCCGTCCTCCGATCGGAGGAGATCAACCCAATACAAGGAGATCCCCGCCGAACGAGGCGTATGGAACTCTCGAGCATCGTCGACAGACTCGACGAGGAGTTGCGAACCGACGAGTACGCCGATCTCGACGCCAGCGCGAACGGCCTGCAGGTCGGCCCGGACGAGGCCGATATCGAGCGCGTCGCGTTCGCCGTCGACGGCGTCCGCGAGACGGTCGACCGTGCTCTCGAGGCCGACGCGGACCTGCTGGTCGTCCACCACGGGCTCTCGTGGGGCGGCTTCGACCGCGTGACCGGCCGCACCTACGACCGAATCGCGCCCCTGATCGAGAACGACCTCGCGCTGTACGTCTCCCATCTCCCGCTCGACGGCCATCAGGAACTGGGCAACGCCGCCGGCGTCGCCGACCTGCTCGGACTCGAGGACCGCGCCCCGTTCGGCGACCACGGCCCCGAACACATCGGCCAGCGCGGGACGGCCGCCGACCCCTACGCGCCCGCCGACCTGCGCGAGCGCCTCGAGACGAATCTGGATACCGGCGGTCAGCCCGTCCAGCACCTCGCGTTCGGGCCGGACGAGATCGAAGACGTCGCGGTCGTTACCGGTAGCGGGGTCGACTGGCTCGACGAGGCCGTCGACGCGGGCGCGGATGCGCTGGTGACCGGCGAGGGGAAAGGGAAGGCCTACCACGAAGCGCAGGAGGCAGGAATCCACGTCTTCCTCGCGGGCCACTACGCGACGGAGACGTTCGGCGTCCGCTCGCTGCAGGATCTCGTAGCAGGATGGGATCTCGAGACGACCTTCCTCGACGCGCCGACGGGATTGTAGCACCGGCCCCCTGAAGCCGGCTTGAGGGAACCGACGCCGGTTGCGGGGATGGGTAAAATCCCTCTTTCAGGTATCCCGTCCGTTATGTTAGACGCGTCGAAACGACGCGTCGTGGCTTCATCATCGACACTGCCGACGGCTCTCTCAGTATCGACCTACGTCGAGGAGGGCGCTCGTATCGCCGCAATCTTGCTCGTCTGGGGCGTTATCGCCGCGTTTTTCGCCTACGGCATCGCCGAGATCGGCGGGCCGGGGAGCCTCTTCGAAACGATCGGTCCGCAACTCGGCGCGCTCTTCGCACTGACCGGACTGCTCAACGCGATCCTCTATCTCCTGTATCGCACCGTCGATTACTGGCAACGGGGTGTGACGGGGGCGCTCGAGCCCGAGGGATGATTCACGGGGTCGAAACCGATCACTGGCGGCACACAGAGACGGAACTGGACCGCGACGTTCAAACCGCTCGCCCGCCCATTCGAGGACATGAGCGACGAGCACGACCACGGGAGCGACGACGCCGGCGAGGCGGACGATCACCATGACCCCGAGGAAACCTTCGCACACGACCCGATCGGCCACGCCGAGGTCCGCGCCGGAATGACGGTCGGCGAACTCGCGGACGAGTACGGCAACGCGGGCGTCGGCGCGGCGGACCTCCACGATGCCGTCGACGTCACCGAAGCGATGTTCGACGACGACGTGACCGTCTTCTTCGGCCTCGCGGGCGCGATGGTTCCGACGGGGATGCGATCGATCGTCGCCGAGCTGATCCGCGACGGCTACATCGACGTGCTCGTCACGACCGGCGCGAACCTCACCCACGATTCCATCGAGGCCATCGGCGGGAAACACCACCACGGCGCGGTCCACGCCGAGGGGAAGACCGAGCGCGAACACGACGAAACGCTGCGCGACGAGGGCGTCGATCGCATCTACAACGTCTATCTCCCACAGGAGTTCTTCGCCGACTTTGAGTCGCACCTCCGCGAGGAGGTCTTTCCGGTCCTCGAGGCCGAGTGCGAAGACGAGGGACTCGTCTCGATCCAGCGGCTCACGGAGGAACTCGGCCGGGCGAACGCCGAGGTGAACGAACGCGACGGCGTCGACGAGGACGCGGGTATCGCCGCCGCGGCATACGAGAACGACGTGCCGATCTACTGTCCCGCCGTTCAGGACTCCGTGCTCGGCCTGCAGGCGTGGATGTACTCCCAGACCTCGGCCTTCTCGCTGGACGCGCTGGCGGACATGACGCCGCTGACCGATATCGCCTACCACGCCGAGGAAGCCGGCGCGTTCGTCGTCGGCGGGGGCGTCCCCAAGAATTTCACCCTCCAGACGATGCTCGTCTCGCCCGACGCCTACGATTACGCCGTCCAGTTGACGATGGACCCGAAACAGACCGGCGGCCTCTCCGGCGCGACGCTGGACGAGGCCCGCTCGTGGGGGAAACTCGAGAAAGACGCCGAGAACGTCTCGGTCTACGCCGACGCGACGATCACGCTGCCGCTCGTGGTCGCCGCGGCTCGCGAGCGACTCGAAAACTGATATTACGGCGCTCGAGGGAGCGATAGCGCCTCCCTCGTTCGAGCGCTCATCAGTACGTCTGGTACGTCGCCGAGCCGACCTCGATCCGGACCAGCGTGTTTTCGGCGTACGCGTCGGACTCCGCGTCGTACTTCTCGTTGATCCGGCGGCGAGCCGCGGCGGTCTCGCTTTCGTCGTCGACGACCGTCGCCGTGCCGAGTAGCGAGACCATCCATTGCGTGTGCCCCGCCTCGTCGCTCTGTACCGAGATGGCGACCCGCGGATTCTCCCTGATATTCGCCAGCTTCCGGCCGGTTGTCACGATCTCGACGACCCCGTCGGCGTACCGGTACCAGACCGGCGCGACGTGGGGCCGTCCCTCGGCACAGGTTCCCAGATGGGCCATCAACGGCTCGCTCTCGAGCAGGCGCTCCGCTTCGGGTGGGACCGTCGACACGGTCGTCCCAGCGACGGGCAGCGAAAAAAGGGGTCACCATGCCGATGCCGGCGCGCCGGTCGCCACTGCGTCCGAACTGCCGGACGGCTTATTACCTCGTCGTCCGTTTACGGGTGTATTCAATCGATCCTATGAGTGAGTCGACCGGGGCCCCCACGAGCGACGAAATCGGGGACGTGAGCGGCGAGATCGACGTGCTCTCCGTCGACGACGACCCGACCGTCGCGGCGGAGTTCGCCGCCGCACTCGAGTCCGCGAGCGACCGGCTGATGGTCGAGACGGTCGACGACGAACACGCGGCGCTCGAGTCCGTGCGTGCGGACGACGTCGACTGTCTGGTCGAGCGGACCGCGGCCGCGGACGGCGACGGCCGCTCGCTGCTCGCACGTCTCCGCGACGACCGACCGAACCTGCCAGTGTTCCTCGTCATCGACGGATGGGACGAAGACCGGGTCAGCGCCGCGCTCGAGGCCGGTGCGACCGGCTGTCTGCCGGAATCGGCCGCCGCCGACGGGACGCGCCTCGCGATCCGCATCGAGCGGGCGGTCGAGGCGGTGGCCGAGCGCCGAGCGCTCGAGGCGACGACCGCCCGATTTCGAGCGTTCACCGAGAGCGCGTCCTTCGCGGTGATCACGGCGTCCGACGACGGGACCGTCCAGTACGCGAACGACGCGGTCGAGTCACTGTTCGGCTACGCGCCGACCGCCATCGTCGGCGAGCCGCTGACGACCCTCGTACCCGCGACGTATCAGACCGATCACAGCGCGGCGATCGCGCGCTACCTCGAGACGGGAGAACGAACCCTCGACTGGAACTGGGTCGAACTCGAGGGACTCCGTGCGGACGGACGGACGATCCCCATCGGCGTTTCCTTCGGCGAAGCGGTCGTCAACGGCGAGCACCTCTTCACCGCCGTCATCAGGGATGTCACGGACCAAAAGCGCCTCGAGCGCGAGCGCGAAGCCACTCTCGAACGGATCGGCGACGCCTTCGTCTCGATCGACGCCGACTGGGAGTACACCTACGTCAACGAGCAGGCCGTCGACCTCCTCCAGCGGCCCGGCGAGGAACTGCTCGGCGAGCCGCTCGGGACGGCGTTCGAAACCGTCGGCGGGACCGAACTCGAACGGCAACTCGAGCGGGCGTTCGCCGACCAGACGACCGTGAGTTTCACGGAGTACTTCGGCGCGCTCGAGCGCTGGTTCGAGGTCCGGGCCCACCCCTCCGAGGACGGCCTCTCGATCTTCTTCACCGATGTCACCGATCGCATTCGTGCCGAGGAGGAACTCGAGGCGAACGTCACGGCGCTACAGGCGCTGTATGACATCTCGACGAAGCCGGACGCGTCGCTCGACGCGAAGCTGCCGGAGCTGCTCGAGCTCGGCTGCGAGTATCTGGATCTCCCCTACGGGTTCATGACGCGGATCAACCTCGACGAGCGGACCCAGACCGTCGTCGAATCACGGAGCGATCACCCGCTCCTCCAGCAGGGCGAATCCTGCCCGCTCTCCGAAGCCTACTGCCGGAAGACGATCAAGACCCACGAGCTCGTCACCGTCGCGAACGCGCCCGACGAGGGGTGGACCGGCGATCCCGCCTACGAGCTGTTCGAACTCGGGAGCTACGTCGGCGCGAAGGTGACCGTCGACGGCACCATCTGGGGCACCCTCTGTTTCGCCTCGAGCGACCCCCGCGACGGCGACGGCTTCTCGGAAGCCGAGCGATCGCTGGTCAAGCTGATGGCGAAGTGGGTCAGCTACGAGACCGAACGCGAACGATCTCGTGAGACGCTCGAACGGCAGAACGACCGCCTGCAGGAGTTCACGAGCGTCGTCAGCCATGACCTGCGGAACCCGCTGAACGTCGCGCAGGGCGCGCTGAAACTCGCCGAGGAGGGAGATCGGTCCCAGCTCGAGGCCTGCGAGGAAGCGCTCGACCGGATGGCGCAACTGATCGAGGACCTGCTCTCGTTGGCCGAGCAGGGGGCGACGACGGCCGAGCTGGATCCGGTGTCAGTCCAGGACTGCGCGACGAGGGCCTGGTCGATGGTCGACACCGGGGACGCCGCACTGGCGGTCGAGGGGGAGTCCTGGGTCCGGGCCGACCCCGACCGGCTCCAGCAGCTGCTCGAGAACCTGTTTCGGAACGCGCTCGATCACGGGGTCCCCGAGGGAGGGTCGACTGCCGACCTGGCCGTTTCCGTCGGCGACTGTGCGGACGGGTTTTACGTCGCCGACACGGGGCGGGGGATTCCCGAATCCGAGCGCAACGAGGTCTTCGATATCGGCTTTACCACGGCCGAGGACGGCACCGGGTTCGGACTGGGGATCGTGGAACGGGTCGCCGAGGCCCACGACTGGGACCTCGCGGTAACGGCCAGCGACGCCGGCGGCGCTCGCTTCGAGGTGACCGGCGTCGATCAACCGCGTGACTCGCGGTGATCCGTCCGCGCGTTCGTGGCGACCTCGAGTGCGAGAGCCGTTCAGTAGCCGAGCGAATGGAACGCTGCGGAAGGTGTTGAGCATCCGCGAGCGAAGCGAGCGGTTCACCGCCGGAGCGGGGTGAAACCCCGCGACGGCGGCTTTTTGGCATCAACGGGTTTTACCGGGGGTTGAGGCTGGCGTCTGCGACGCCAGCCGATTCCCCCGGTAAAAGAGGCTGCTGTACTGCACGCTCTCATCTTCGAGTGCGTACTTGCCCACAGAACGTCACCGACGACCGACACCCGCTCAGTACTCCGCCCGGAGCCGCTCGAGGTCGAGTCGCGCGTAGTGCCAGAGCGTCCCTGTCAACCCGTCCTCGGTGATCCGCCGGCCCGAACTCTCGACCAGGACGGTCGGGCAGTAGGCCGTCGGGTAGCGGCGAGCGAGCCGTCGGCTGAATGCCGTGTCCTCGTTCGACACCTCGGGAAAGCCGCCGATTTCCTCGAAGGCCCGCCGGTGGACGAAGCAGTTGAACCCCGGCAGGATCGGTCGTTCGAGCCGCGAGAAGACGTGGTTGATCGTCGCCTCCATGAGCTTCGCTCGGCGGGGGCCGGTGATTCGACAGTAGGAACTCGCGGCCGCGAGCCCGTTGGCCTCGACGAAGCCGAGCAGTTCAGTGAGGTAGTTCGCCCGCACCCGCGTGTCCGCATCGACGAAGGCCAGCCACTCGCCGGACGCGTGCTCGGCCCCGAGATTCCGCGCTGCGGCGATGCTCTCGCCGCTCTCGGGAACGACCGTCGCGTCGTATTCGCGGGCGATCTCTCTGGTCGCGTCGCTCGAGTCGCCGTCGACGACGAGCACCTCGTACACGTAGGCCGTATCCAGCGCGGTCAGACTCGCGAGGGTTCCCCGGAGGTACTCCGCCTCGTTTCGTGCCGGCACCACGAAGCTGACGTCTGCGTCGCCGTCACGCTCGTCGCCAGTCATCAGTACTCGAGTGATTACGGGGACGGGTTCTCAAGCTATCGGACTTGTGTGGCCTGAAACGAGCGTCCACACGCGGTTTGAGCGAGTCGGTGGGCGCGACAGATCGTGTGAATAGAACCCATGATATTTGTTTTCAGACAGCTGCCCGCAGAGACGATATCTATCATGAACTTTTATAACCGTGGACTCAGTAGGGGTGAGTACAGATGTCGGTCGTACACGTAGCAGCCTGAATTCGTTGCCGACGAGTACCGATTTTCGACGATATCCCACACCCGACCGACATGAGCACACAACACTTGCAGTCCACGACCGACGCCGAACCGACACCGAATCGAACCGCGACCCGAACGCGACCGGCCCCCTCGAGCGCCGTCACCGAGGATCCGCGGACGGCCACCGACCGCGCTCCCCGGACGTTCTCGCAGCAGAGTACGGGGCGACTCGAGAACCTGATCGACGAGTGGAACGCGGCTTTCGCGAACGAGGACGCGGGACGCGGCCGGTAAGGCCGAGGTTCGATGTAGTTTTCGCTGCCGAATCCAAACCGTCTTTGGAGCGACGGCGGTAGGACCGCGTGGCCGATGACGAAGCACCCGCTCCGAGCCGGACTCGGCATCCGGTGGTGACGAGCCCTATGAGTGCCGAGGCTACCACTTTCACATGCTCGATGGCTATTCTATGAATCGATCTTCAACGATCGAGTAGGAATACTCACCTCAGCCAAACCCAGCCAGAAGACTTCATTCCAGACTGGTCTGCCAGATACTGCCTTTTTACGCTTTCAGGGCTCTGGACTCCGTACCAGTTACAGAGAGGTCAGTCATTCTCGATTGGTGCCGGGTTCATCCGCTGCAGGCAACGTGAACGAGAAGGTCGCTCCCTCACCGGGTTCGGACTCGACCCAGATCTCACCACCGTGTCGCTCGATAATCCGTTGACAGAGAGCGAGACCGATACCAGTCCCCTCGTGTTCGTCGTGCCCGTGAAGCCGCTGGAACACTTTGAAAATACGATCGGTATCGCTGGGATCGATACCAATCCCCTCATCACGGATCGAGAGACGCAAGTCTCCACCATTCCGTTCAGCAGCGATCTCTATTTGTGGTGGTTCGTCGCCGCTATACTCGATCGCATTGTCCAACAAGTTCTGGAAGACTTGACGCAATTGACTGGGATCACCCTCGACACACGGTAATGATTCGGCTGTGATCTCGGCGTCACTCTCCTCAATCTGCAGTTGAAGATCATCACGTACCGCAGAAAGAATCGCGTCCAGATCGATTGTCTCGAACGGGTCGCCTTGTGTTTCGACCCGTGAGTACTGTAGCAGCCCCTCAATCATCTCACGCATCCGGTCAGCGCCATCGACGGCAAACTCGATGAACTCTTCCGCGTCCTCATCGAGTTCATCACTATACCGGTTTTCGAGAAGCTGCAGATAACTCGTAACCATCCGCAAGGGTTCCTGTAGGTCGTGAGACGCAGCATATGCGAACTGTTCGAGACGTTCGTTGGACTCCTCGAGCTTGCGCTCGTACTTCCGACGGTCAGTGATATCACGGCCAATCCCCGTCAGAACTACATTCCCGTCGGGGTCTTCGACCGTTGACGCAACGAACTCATAGGGGATAGACTCGCCATCCTTGGTGAGGACTTCTGCTTCTACCTGTGCGTTGCCGGCTTCGAACCCTTCAGCGATAGTGGCCGAGATGTTCTCGTGTTCGTCCTCGCTGAAGAACTCTAGAGCATGCATCGACCCGACCTCCGAATCTGAAAATCCTGTTACGTCACTGAGACTCTCATTCCACCGCTGAAGGTCACCGTTCTCGCCGACCAGATAAAATATGTCTCCAACGGCATCCAGAATATCGTCGGTGAACTCCTTGTACCGTTTGAGATGGCGTTCACGTTCACGGAGCGCCTGCTCTCGCTCCTTCCGTTCGGTGATATCTCGTACGATACCGACTTCCTCCTGTTCGCCGTCAGTCTGTAACGTTGCGAAGGTTCCCTCTGCAGGGACACGGTCACCACCTGCCGTCTGAATCTCCGCCTCTAAGACCGGGTTCTCAGGTCTATCGTCGGCTGTTGCTGTTATATCCCGTGATTGTTCGACTGTGGACTCGTTGACGACCAGGGAGGCGTGTTCTCCAACTAGTGCTTCACGGTCGTAGCCGGTCAGCTCTGCGTAGGCCTCGTTGACCATCGTGAAGTACCCGTCCTCGTCTTTGACGTAGATCCCGTCATTAACCGTCTCAACGATCGTTTCGTACTTCGTGAGCTCTCGCTCATGCTCCACTCGTTCGGTCACATCTCGAAAGTAGACCGAAAGCCCGCTATCCGAGGGGTAGAGATTGTATTCATACCAGGAGTCGAAGTCTTCCTCGTACACTTCGAAGCTGATCGGTTCCTGTTTCTCCATCGCCGTTTGATACTTCTCTCGGTAAGTGCTCTCCGACTCCGCAGGCATGACGTCCCAGACTTTCTGACCGAGTAGTTCCTCTTTCGGTTGTTGCATCGGCTGGGCGGCCTGGTCGTTGAGGTGGGTAAATCGCCATTCGTTATCAAGCGCGTAGAACGCGTCAGAAATCCGACCGAGAATCTCGCTCAGCTCCGTCTCGAGTTCGGTCTTGCGCTGTTCGAGCTGTCGTTCACGTCTCTTGAGCTCCGTGATCTCTTCACCGGTCGTTATCACGCGTTCGATGGTTCCGTCGCCGCTACATATTGGAGTAGCGCTCAGGCGGAAATGCATCTGTTCGCCGGTCGGCAGATCGAAGATAAATTCCTCGTCAGATACTGGCTCTCCAGTCGCTAAAACGCGAGCAGATGGTGTTTCATGAGGAGGGACCAAGTTACCATCTGCGTCATATAGATCCCACTCATCAGGGTTTTCGGGCTCCTCAATGATCTCCTGTTCGGATAATCCAAGAGCTTCTTGGGCTTGCTGATTTGCCATCACCGTCTCACCCTCGGCATCCTGAACGGCAATCGCGATCGGTGCCGTCCGCAACAGTTTCTCAGTCTGTTTGTATTCGCGACGGAGTTGTTGCTCACGCTCCTTCTGCTCCGTGATATCGTCTACGGAAAAGACGATTCGATCGTCTTCGTTCTCTTCACTCTGAATCGGAGCGGCATTAATCGAAAGCCACCGACGACGACCGCCCGGAACATCAGTTTGACACTCGTAACCGTAGACGGTTTCGCCGGTTTCGACGACCTGCGTCCATGGATACTCGTCGAACGGAATCGGCTCTCCCGTACTATCGTAGATCTCCCACGATTCGACAGTGTAATCCGTGAGTTCAGATTCCTCGCTATCAATACGCTCGAGAGCTCGCTGGTTCGCTCGGATGAACTCGCCTTCGGAATTGATCGTATAGATACTGACCGGGACGGTCTCGAAGATCTGTTCGGTGAGATCGCGTTCCTGTTGCAGCTGTTGTTCGTACTCCTGGCGCTCGGTCATGTCACGCGTGACTTTCGTGAACCCCTGAAGCGTACCAGTATCGTCACGAATGGCGGTGATAGTGACGTTTGCCCAGAACTCGCTACCGTTCTTACGGACCCTCCAGCCTTCCTCTTCTACACGGCCCTCTTCTGCCGCGACTTCGAGGTTCTCTTTCGGAACTCCAGAGTCGCTATCCTCCTCGGTATAGAACGTAGAGAAGTGCTCACCGACAATTTCGCTTTCCTCGTAGCCCTTGATCCGTTCCGCTCCGGTATTCCAACTGACAACAGTACCATTCGGATCGAGCCTGAAGACGGCGTAGTCTTCCACCGCATCAACAAAGGCAGTAAACTCCTCCGGTTCCGCATGCCACCAGACCTGAGTCGCGCCGCAAATCCGCTTCGTCTGCAGCTCACCGCGTTCAACGAGTTCCTCGAGACTGTGACGAGCGGCTCGACGATCACATTCCAGTTTCTCGGCGACCTCCACCGCAGCAATCGGTTCAGACGGCTGCTCTAACCGTGTAAAAAGACTCCGAACGTCCTCCGTAGAGATGTCTTGAGCCGAACCCGAGGATCCCATGGGTTCACGTAGCGCTACGAATGCATAACGCTTGGCGTTCACAAACACGTTACGGGAAAACTATACCCGCCGGTTTCTCGGGAATTCGGCACTCCAGTATGCCCAACTCGAGCCGGAAAATCGCGTTTTCAGCTCTTCGAACGCCTGTCGATCCATCTATTTCACCCGCATCGAGTAGCGGCCTCGATCCGCTGTGTTGTTGTTGTTATACGCTCCGATCACCGCGAACGAACTCGTTCGGTGAGAGCTATCCAGTCCATAAACTATACCGAACTGATATATTGAGCGCGGTTCACGACGTGATGAAGAATGTATCAAATATCACGGCCCAGTTTCCGCCATCAAAACCGAAAGCGGTCGAGATCCTCCGTGAGAGGAGTCGCTTCGGTGCGATATTTCGTATAGACAGCTTCGGCCCACTCGCGTGCGGTTTGTGAATCGGTATCGACGTACGTGCGCAACAGACCCGTCTCATCGTCGTAGATGCCGACTCCGATCCGGTCGTCACAGAGCGTCAGTCCGAACGGGATGTCATCGTGGATCCAAAACGTCAGATTTCCGCTTTCGATGACTGAGCGTGCCCGTTCCGGGTTCGACGTAAGGACCTCCTCGAGTACCGCCAACGGATAGACGGCCTCCGTTTCCATCCCGGCGTTGATGCGGTCGGACAACTCGTCTAGGTGCAGCGGGTTGATGGTCGCTGGGTCGAGCCCCCGCAATGTCTCGGTCGTTTTCACCAGCGACATGAACCGATTCACCGGGCGGTAGGGATCCCCGGGCGCAACCGTCGTCACGGTTGCGCCCGTGAACGCCGCGATATCGATGTCGATGTCGTGAGCGGCCGCAACCTGGAGGACGGGGGCGAGTTCCGACGCGGCCTCGAGAGTCGACTGAAATTCGGCGACCTCCGCAGCGGTTACCTCACCGAACGGCGTGAGGACGAACTCGCCGTCGATGCGTTCGATCAGGCCGCTGTCCCGGAGCGATCGGGTGAACCGGTGGACGGTCGACCGAGAGACATCCAGGCGTTCTTCTAACTCTCGTCGATCTATCCCACCCTTCTCACGTAACGCGTCGAGCACCGGCTTTTGCCGGACGATTTCGATGAGTCCCTCGGCATCCATTCACACGGTGATAGTGACTCATGATGCTCTTAAGTCCACTGGTCAGTCACCGATCCTGCGACGACGAGACGGTATCTCGCGTCTATTGCGACTCTCTCGAGCGGAACTGAACTATAGTAGTCGCCGAGCGTCGTCTCGCGACTTGAGATGATGTCACCGGCTGAAATGATCCCACTCGGTTCATATAACCGACTGTCGCGCCTGCTGACTGGTACTGGAGCGGGCACGACGACGGAGCCCCTCACCGATACCACTAATGGCAAGTAATACACAAGACGTCGATATCGAGGCCGAACGCGCGGCGGACGCAGTAGAAACCGAATCGGGGCTCGAGCCGAACATCGCGGGGGCGCTCTCGTATCTGTTCGGGTTTATCACGGGGCTGCTCTTCTTCGTGATCGAAGGGGACAACCGGTTCGTGCGGTTTCACGCCGCCCAGAGCATGGTTGTTTCCGGCCTGTTCATACTGTCGTCTATCGCAGTGAGCGTCGTCGGGACTATCGTCACGATTCTGTTCGCCAGTCTGAACTCGTTCATCATCGGGAGCATCATCTCGTTGTTCCTCGGGTTGCTCTGGCTGGGACTCGCGGTCGGCGGGTTCGCGATCTGGGCCTATCTCATGGTCACGTCCTACCGGGGCGAGACGATCCGCCTGCCCGTCGTCGCTGGAATCGCAGACAGGCTGGTCTGAGGTGACGGCGTGCCCACGAACCGGAAGGAAACGGGGAATACGGCCGAACGAGCGAGCGATGGCCGAGCGGATGGGACCAGTGACGATGAGATGGATAGTGCGGAACCGACACCGCCGTTCGAGGCGTACGCCGACGACGAGTACGGCTACCGACTCGCGTATCCGACGACCTGGTCCGCGAAGACGGAGCCCGCGGGCGGGGCGTCATTTGACGACCGGACGGGCTCGGCCGGCGCGACCGTCTCCGTCGACGAGGGCGTCGCCCTCACGCTGGCGGAGTACGTCGCGAACTTCCTCGAGACCCTCGAGGCCGACGAGCACGTCCGGACGATCGAGCGCATCGAGCGGCGAGACCGCTTCCTCGAGCCTGGTGGGACGGGTCAGGTGATCGATTGCGCCTACTGGAGCGTGCCCGATGGTGAGCGTTGGCGGCTCACGTATCTCTTCGCCATCGAGGGCGAGACCGGGTACGTCCTCGGAGTGGACTGGAACGACGACGACGGACTCGACGAACTCGCCGCGCGAGTCGTCGAGTCATTCGCCGTCGAAACGAACTGAACGCGGAAGTACGACACGATACATGAACGAATCACACGGACAATCCGGACTGGCTCGACTCCTGAACACGAGACTGACTGCCCACACCCTGCTGACGCTGGCGGTCGTCCTCTCGGTCGCCCTTGCGGGCTGTACCGGGATGGGCGGGGTTGGTGACGTCGGAAACGGCGAAAACGATGGGACCGGCAGCAGCGATGCCGACGGCGACGACTTCAACTCGATGGTCGACGCGGACGACGACTGGTTCAACCTGAGTCGACCGGGCTACTACGCCTTCGACCTCGCGGGAATGGATGAGGAGACCGGCGAACAGGTCACCGGGCACCTGGTGTACGACATCGAGGACGCCGGCGAGGAGGTGACCGTGAGCGTCGACTACGAGTTCGGCGACGAGCAGTATCAATCGACGATAACCAGTCCCGGTGACGAGGTGAGGGGCCAGCTGTTCCTCACACCCGCACACGCGCCGGTCTTAGCCCTCCAGAGCGCATCCTTGCTCTACTACTTCGAGATGGGCTTTACGAACCCCTCGGTCGGTAACCGCAAACAGACAACCACCGACGAGGGGACCCAGATCACCGAGGTCACGGCGGAACGCTCCTACGCGGGGCTCGAGTGCGTCTTCGTCGAGACGACAGTCGACGGCGAACTCTCACAGCAGAGCTGTCTCCGCGGCTCGGACGGCGGGAGCGCTCCCTACGTGGCTACCTACACCGAGGACGGCGATCTCGACCTCGAGGTCGAACTCGTCGAGTACGAGTCGAGCTGAACCGACCGCTCGAGCAGCCCACAAAAAAACCTACTCCTGCGACGTGCGGAAGGCTCGGACGGTATCTCGCTTGCCCACCTCGACGTCGACCTCGAGCAACCCGAGCTCGGTAAACACGCGGTTCCAATCGCGGTGGTAGAGAGGGAAGTCGTCGTTGACGTAGCTCACGTCGGGGTCGGCCGACTCCGGGTGATCGGTCTGCTCATCGTCTTCGCCCTCGTTTTCGACCGTGATGAGGAGGTCGTCGGTGATCCGGCAGATGTCCTCGAGGACCCACTCCGCGTCCGGGTGGAGGTGCTGGAGCGTCTCGACCGAGTAGACGACGTCGAACTGGTCGTCGTCGAAGTCGCCGACGACGCCTTCGATGGTGTCGTGGTAGAACGTGCCGGCGTCGGCGAGATCCGGGTAGGTCTCCTCCATGACGTCGAACGCGTCGCCGTTGACGTCGATCCCGGTCAGGTCGTCGAAGCCGTGCTCGTAGAGGTGTGCGAGGTGTCGGCCCGAACTACAGCCGAGTTCGAGGACGGACGCGTCTCGGTCGACGAAGCGCTCGAGACGCTCGAGAATCGACTCGCTGCGCTCGTCCGGGCCGTAGTAGGCGTAATACTCCGGGGAGTACTCTCCGGTCCGCTCTGCCCACTGGCGACGGACCTCGTTAGAATTCACGTGCATCATATCCGGTGAACACCTAAAGTCTAGTCGGACTCCGACTGGCCCTCGATGGGGTGATAACGAGCCGGGTGCGGTGAGACTGGCCGTGTTCGATAATCCGAGGGCCTACGTATCTTGCACTCGGAGTACGACTGTCGAATGCCGATCGAATTGTCGCCCGGCGGCCGCGACGTTCGGGAAGCCGTCCGGTTTTATCTCCTGGATCACCGGACGCCGCTGGGAAAGGCGATCGACATCGCGCTGTTGGTACTCAACCTCGTCTTCGTCGCCGTCTTCGTCGCGGAAACCTATCCGCTCTCCGCCGAGCTTCAGTCTCGACTCTGGCGACTCGAGATCGCGATCGCCGCCGTGTTTCTGGTGGAGTACATCCTCCGACTCTACGGTGCGGCGAATCGCCTCGAGGAGGCCACCGATCCCTACACCGTGGTCGACCTGATCGCGATTCTTCCGACGTTCCTCGTGGTGTTGCTGCCGGGCGTCGCGATGGTTGCCAACGTCGGCTTCCTGCGCGTGGTTCGGGTCGTCCGCGTCCTCCGGTTTTACCGGTTTACGCAGGATGCGGAGTTCTTCTTTGGGACGATTTCGGATAACGCCTTACGCGCGCTGAAGCTGTTGTTGACGGTGCTGGTGCTTCTTTTCGTCTCTGCTGGCCTGTTCTACAGCGCGGAACACGTTGTTAACCCCGACGTCAGTACGTTTGGTGACGCGTTCTACTACGTCGTGGTCGCGCTGTCGACCGTCGGATTCGGCGATATCGTCCCGATCACGACCGCAGGGCGGTGGGTCACGGTAGCTGCGATCCTGGCCGGTATCATCGTTATCCCCTGGCAGGCGAGCAGGATCGTCCGCGAGTGGAGCCACAGGGGGAAGATCAACGTCACGTGCCCGAACTGTGGACTCTCGTATCACGACCACGATGCGTCACACTGCAAGGCGTGTGGCCACGTCATCTATCAGGAACACGACTCGCGCGAGTAGACCGAACCCGGAAACGGATCGTCCCTCCTCGGAGACCACAGAGCGAAGACAACGACTCGAGAGTTTACTCCCGTTCTATACGTGCGTTTTCGTCCTGCCGCTGTGCGACGAGTGATTCGTCACTCTCGCGCTCGGGAGCACGGGTTGTAACCGGTACGTCGACTGTCGATACAACTGCGGCTGAATGACACCGGATCGCCGAGGATGAGAGACGAGAACGGGAGCGGATTGCCGGATCACGAGTGGGTTTCTCCAGCTGTATTCCTGGGTAGAGGCCCAATATATGACAATCTGGGCACTCTCTTCCTGGTATCCGAAGTCCGAGAATACAGCCGTCGATGAGGGATACGACAACCGTCGAAAACTCGATCGAAAAAATATGAGTTATCAGTCTGGAGTCGAGCACTTGCAATACCGACCCACACCGATCAATAATGTCTGGTAAATACGACCTCGTAATCGTCGGCGGTGGTATCAGTGGTGCATCACTTCTATACACGACTGCGAAGTTCACTGATATCGACTCGATCGCGCTGATCGAAAAGGAATCGGAGATCGCAGCGATCAACTCCCACCACACGAACAACTCACAGACCCTCCACTTCGGAGACATCGAGACGAACTACACGCTTGAGAAGGCCGAAGAGGTCAAAGAGGGAGCGGAACTCCTTGCGGGCTATCTGGAGAACACCGACCCCGACCGAGAGATGCACGCCAAGCGCAGCAAGATGGTGCTCGGCGTCGGTGACGAGGAGGTCGCGGAACTCGAGCAACGGTACGAGGACGACGGCTTCGGCGACCTCTACCCGAAGCTTCGACCGATCGATCGCGAGGAAATCGGCGAGATCGAGCCAAAAGTCGTCGAGGGCCGCGATCCCTCGCAGGACATGCTCGCGCTGCAGACGCCGGACGGCTACGTCGTCGATTACGGCGAGACGACGAAGTCGTTCGTCGCCGAGGCCGAGGCGGAGGCGAACGTCGACGTCTTCACCGGGACGGAAGTCACGGATATCACGCCGACGCTCGAGGGCTACACGATCGAGACGGACGACGGGCGCTTCGACTGTGACGCCACCGTCGTCGCGGCCGGCTCGCACAGCCTCCAGATCGCGAAGGAACTCGGCTACGGCCAGGACAAGGTCCTCCTCCCCATCGCCGGGAGCTTCTTCCTCGCGGACGACCTCCTGAACGGGAAGGTCTACACGCTCCAGATGAAGAAACTGCCCTTCGCCGCCGTCCACGGCGACGCGGACGTTCACGACTCGTCCATTACGCGATTCGGGCCGACCGCGAAGCTCGTCCCCACGCTCGAGCGCGGGCGCATCACGACCGTCAAAGACTTCCTCGACGTGTTCGGACTGAACGCGGCGGCGTTCCTGAGCTACGCCAACATCCTCTCGGATCGGATCCTCCTGCCGTACGTGCTTCGGAACCTCGTCTACGACCTCCCGAACGTCGGCCGGAAACAGTTCCTGCCCCACGTTCAGAAGGTCGTCCCGAGCGTCGAACTCGAGGACATCGAACGCGCCAAGGGCTACGGCGGCGTTCGCCCGCAGATCGTCGACACGAAGAACAAGTCCCTCGATATGGGCGAGGCCAAGATCGTCGGCGACGACGTCATCTTCAACATCACGCCGTCGCCGGGTGCCTCGACGTGTCTCAAGAACGCCATGCGGGACACGAACACGGTGCTCGAGTTCCTCGGCGACGAGTACGAGTTCGACGAGGAGGCGTTCCGCGAGGAGACGATCGACAACTTCCCGCGCGGCGACGACTCCGACGGG
Organism: Natrinema sp. CBA1119; assembly: GCF_002572525.1. Lineage (NCBI taxonomy): Archaea > Methanobacteriati > Methanobacteriota > Halobacteria > Halobacteriales > Natrialbaceae > Natrinema > Natrinema thermophila. The sequence goes on from NZ_PDBS01000001.1 coordinate 1,863,157, forward strand.
CCGAAGGCGATCAAACCCAGCGCCGACGACTGACCGACCGGACACCGCGAGACGGAACCGGACGTACTACCGGACGTTATTCGGACTTTTCGCTCGTGACTTTCCCCATCCGTTCGCTATAGTCCCAACTGTAGACCGCTCGCGGCTCGAGTCGGATACGAACCTCGTCGCGGTCGTCGTCGAGCAGTCGCTGTGCGAGCGGGGACCCCGTCCCGCCGAGGTATCGATCGATGAGGGCTCGCAGGACCGTCTTGTCGCTGTCGGACGAGAGCTCGACGGTTCCGTTCCCCCTGATCCCGCGGTAGGGGATGTCGTTGGTCGAGATGTCGAAGGCGACTTCGGGATCACGTCGGAGGAAGCTCACCACGTCCGCGTTCGCCCCCGTTGCACACTCGAGCACGCCGTCTCGATAGCGGAACCACAGCGTGACGACCCACGGCGAGCCGTCCGGCCGTCGGGTGGCGATTCGGATCGGGATCGTCGCCTCCTGTAGGAACTCCTCGACCTCGTCTTCGGTCCACGCTCCGCGGAAGTCGGTCATGTCTGGGTACACGTGGCGGAGTCCGAAAAAGCCGACCGGGTGGTGGTTGTTTCGGCGCGCTTGATGTTCACGGATCGATCGGTCTCATCGCACTCGCCGACTCGTTCCCCGCAGACTCGTTCCCCGCCGACTCGTTCGCACTCGAGTCCGCCGCGCCGAGCAGGTCCGTCTCGAACGTCCGTTCGTACGAGATGAAATCGAGCGGGACCGTGCGCTCGACGCCGCCGTACTCGAGGGTCGCGTCGAAGTCGACGGTCAGGTTCGACGCCTCGTCGTTCCGGAGGTGCGTGACCCACCACTCGTCGAGTCTGGAGTTATCGATGGCCGCAGTCGCCTCGAGCGATTGCGTCCCGTCGGGCCCCAGCACGGTCCGGTCGGCGGCGGTACCCGTTCCGACGACGATTCCGTTCAACTGGACCGTGTACCTGATCTCCGTGATCGGGACCGGGATCGGCGTCGGGTTGGTCACCGTTGCCGACGCGTCGATCGGCGTTCGGTTCGCGGTAGCGTTCCCCCACGCCGCGTTCGTCTCGTTGACGACCAGTACCGTCCGACCGTACGCCTGAAACTCCTGACTCTCGTTCGTTTCGAGCGGCTCGAGCAGGTCCGTGTGGACTGTTCGAGTGCGCGTCCACTCGTCCGCCGGAAGGCGGATGCCGGCGACGTCGACGACGACGTCGGGTTGGACTCGCACCGTCGTCGTCTCGTTGCGATTGATATGGGAGGCCCACCACTCGGGGAGCTCGTCGTTGTCGAGCCGAGTCGAGACGCTGACGGTACTCTCGTCGCCACTGAGGTGGACGCGATTTTCTCGCTCCGTCGCGAACTCGATGTCGTTCATCGAAACCGTATAGGAGACGTCCGCCGCGGCGTCGCCGACGCGGAGCAACAGCGGATTGTCGACGCCGATCCGCGTTTCGACTTCGGTCCGGTCGTTCGTGACGGTCCCCCACTCGTTGTCGACCGATTCGACCTGCGGCCGGTCCACCGCGAGGACGCCGTAGGCCGCGGTTGCGACGAGCAGGACGACTGCGAGGAGCAGTGCGATTCCAGTTCTCCGACGAACCATCTACCGCGCCTTCCATCCGCTCGCAGTTCCGGCGTCGCGTTACACGTTCAGGCCGTTGATATCCGGGGTGATCGTTCCCCGGTCACGGACGGGACTACCGCGGTCACTGCAGCGCCGCGGGGCCGTCCTCAAGCGCCGCGAGGACCGTTTCGATGTGCTCGTCCCGCGCGGGCGAGTCGAACAGCTGATGGCCGCCCTCGTAGGCGATTCGGTTCGCCTCGGGCGCTCGCTCTTCGATCGTCGCAGCGCTGACGACGGCGTCGTCGGGCGTGTAGAAGACGACGCCGGTCTCCTCGAACTGGAACGGCGGCAGGTGCGACTGGGCGCGCTTCGCCTCCCGCAGGAAGGTCGGCGCGACGCGGCTCGGCGTGTCCTCGAGTTGCCGGTCGGTGGCGAGCGCGCCCAGCATCTCCCGGTCCGTGCCCCCGGTCGGGAGAATCGATCGCGAGAGGGGGAGCGTCATCGCCAGCGAGACGATCGGATTCCGCATGTCCGCGTGGAACCCCCACCACGGACTCAGGTAGACTCGGTGCTCGGCCCCCTCGAGGTACTCGGCGACGAGGCCGCCCGTGCTGTGGGTGAACAGTCGGTACGACTCGAGTTCGTCGACGACGTCGGCGATCGGTTTCACCCATTCCGTTTCGAAGTCGGTGACGACGGTCGGTAGCTGAAAGACGGTGACGCGGTAGTCGGCCTCAGTGAGTCGGTCGACGAGCCACCGGACGTTCTCGTGTTCGATCCTGTTGCCCCACCCCAGCACGAAGACGAGGTCGCGGTCGCCCGCCTCGTTGCACACCTCGTGTTGCATTCGAGGCAGCATATTCGGAGACCCCGTATATAATTCCAACCGCCCTCTCGGTCATCGTTCTCTCAGTGAAACGTTTATTACAGTCTCGCAATATGGTATGAGGTAACATGTCAGGGAAAGGACGGTCCGCCGATTACGTGATCGTCGGCGCGGGGCCGGCGGGGTGTGTGCTCGCGAACAGGCTGTCGGCCGACGCCGACACCGAGGTACTGCTGCTCGAGGCCGGGACGCCGGACGAGAACCGCGAGATCGGCATTCCGGCGGCGTTCTCGGACCTGTTCCAATCGGGGGTCGACTGGAACTATCACACCGAACCGCAGTCGGAACTCAACGACCGGGAGCTCTACTGGCCCCGCGGGAAGACCCTCGGCGGCTCGAGTTCGATCAACGCGATGATCTACGTGCGCGGCCAGCCCGCGGACTACGATCACTGGGCGGATCTGGGGAACGACGGCTGGGGGTACGAGGATGTCCTCCCCTCTTTCATGCGGGCCGAAGACAATGAGCGCGGCCCTTCGGATTACCACTCGATCAGCGGGCCGCGTCACGTCGCCGACCTCCGGTCGCCGAACGAACTCAGCGAGGCGTTCGTCGATGCCGGACGGGCGGGCGGCCTGGCCCGCAACGAGGACTTCAATGCCGGCGAGCAGGACGGGGTCGGCTTCTACCAGGTCACCCAGGAGGACGGCCGTCGCCACAGTGCCGCCGACGCGTACCTGAAACCGGCGCTGGATCGGCCGAACCTGACCGCGGTGACGGGCGCGCGGGTGACGCGGGTCCGCTTCGACGGGACGACGGCGGTCGGCGTGGAGTACGCTCGAGACGATGCCGACGGGAGTCCCGCGACGGTCGATGCGACCGAGGAAGTCATCCTCTCGGCCGGTGCCGTCAACTCGCCTCACCTGCTCATGCTCTCCGGCGTCGGCCCGGCGGACCACCTCGCGGAACACGGTATTTCCGTCGTCGAAGCGCTTCCCGGCGTCGGCCGAAATCTCCAGGATCACCTGCAGGTCGGTGTCAACTACGAGTGCGAACAATCGATCAGTCTCGCCGACGCGGACTCGATCCGGAACCTCCTCACGTTCTTGGTGCTGAAGCAGGGACCGCTGACCTCGAACATCGCCGAAGCCGGCGGCTTCGCGACCGTCGCCGAGGACGCCGACCGGCCCGATATCCAGTTTCACTTCGCCCCGTCGTACTTCGTCGATCACGGGTTCGACAACCCCGACGGGCACGGCTTCTCTCTGGGCGCGCTCCGGCTCCGTCCCGACAGCCGCGGCCGGATCGCGCTCGAGTCCGCCGACCCCTTCGACGAACCGGCCATCGATCCGCGGTATCTGACCGAGGGCGACGATCTCGAGGTGCTGCTCGAGGGGGTCAAACTGGTCCGGGAGATCCTGCAGGCGGAGCCGTTCGACGAGTATCGCGGGGCGGAGGTCCTCCCCGGCTCCGATGTGCAAAGTGACGAGGAACTGATCGAGCACATCCGCGAGACGGCCGAGACGCTGTACCATCCCGTCGGCACCTGCAAGATGGGCGATGACGACATGGCCGTCGTCGACGACCGGCTCCGGGTCCGCGGGATCGAGGGGCTACGCGTCGTCGACGCCTCGGTGATGCCGACGATCACGAGCGGCAACACGGACGCGCCGACGACGATGATCGCCGAGAAGGCGGCCGATTTCGTTCGGAGCGGTGCCTGAGCGACGCCGAGCAGTCGTTCACGTCGCCCTGAAAGTGGTGTATCAGTAACTATTTCTCCGCTCCCGCCCAAGGGTCAGGAGAGCCGTCTGGCTCGAGATACCATGAACGTCGATGAATTCGTCAGCGCGAACGAACCGAAAGACGGCGGCGAGACCTTCCAGCTCGAGAACGGCAAGCTACTGGACGTCGACCTCGACGGTTCGGTAACTGCCAAGGCCGGATCGATGATCGCGTACGACGGGGACATCTCATTCAAGGGGAAGTCCTCCGCCGAAGGCGGAATCACCGGATTCCTCAAGGAGAAAGCCACGAGCGAGGGAACGCCCGTGATGGAGGCAACCGGTACGGGGCATCTCTATCTGGCGGATCGGGAAAAGAAGATCCAGCTCCTCGAACTCGACGCCGGCCAGTCGATCTCGGTCAACGGGAACGACGTGCTCGCGTTCGAGTCGAGCGTGAACTACGAGATTCGGACCGTCAAGAGCATCGCCGGCTTCTCGGCCGGCGGCATGACCAACGTCTTCCTCGAGGGTCCCGGCAGCGTCGCGATCACGACCCACGGCGAACCGCTGGTCCTGACACCTCCCGTCAGGACCGATCCCAGTGCGACCGTCGCCTGGAGCGGGACCACTCCCAGTAGTCACGTCGACAGCGCCCTCTCGAACATGATCGGGCAGTCCTCGGACGAGACCTACCAGCTCGAGTTCACCGGCTCGGAGGGATTCGTCGTCGTCCAGCCCTACGAGGAACGGACACCACAGCAGTAGCGCCGCAGTAGCAGGCAGTATCGACATCGGATCGCAGTACGTATGCTCTTTCGTTCGGTACCCGTTTCGAGACGAGTTCCATGAGACGACGAGCGCTCGGCGCGATTTCGGCCGCGGTCGCACTGACACTCCCCTGGGTCGCCGTGGTGGTGGCCACCGATCTCCTCCCCTGGCTCGCGACGGTCCTCGGGTTCGAGTATCGAGCGCCGGCTGCGCTCCGAACGCTCTCGACGCTCGCCACGGTGACCGTGACCGGACTCACCGTCCTCGGTTCGGCGTTCCTCCTCGCGTGGGCCGCTGAAACCGCCGAAAAGGACGTGCCACGAGCGTTCGCCATCGCGGTCCTCGCCGTGTTGGCGGTCGCGCCCGAATACGCCGTCGACGCGCTCTACGCGTGGAACGCGGGCGTGTTCGCGGGAACCGAACGAGGAGTCGAGGCCGGCAATCTGGCGGTCGCCAACATGACCGGCGCGAACCGGATCCTCATCGGAATCGGCTGGGCCGGCGTCGCCCTCTTTACGATCTTCCGCCGGGGGTCGTCGGCCGATCCCGCCGTCGAGAACCGTCCCGGCTTCCTCACTGACGTCGTCATCCTCGACCGAGAGATCGGCCTCGAGATCGTATTCCTCCTCATCGCGACGCTCTGGGCGTTCCTCGTCCCGCTCAACGGCGGAATCGACGTCTTCGACATGTTGTTTCTGGTCGGCCTCTACGTCAGCTACATCGCGGTCATCCTCCGCGGCGAGGTCGAACCGGACATGGACCACGTCGGCGTGCCGGCGTACCTTCAGGGCTTCTCGAGACCGGGCCGAATCGCGACCGTCCTCGTGCTCTTCGCCTACTCCGGCGTGATGATCTTTACCGCCGTCGAGCCCTTCGCACACGGGCTCGAGTCCCTCGGTGAGAGCGTCGGTATCCCCTCCTTTTTCATGATCCAGTGGATCGCACCACTGGCCTCCGAAGCGCCGGAGCTCATCGTCGTCGTCTACCTGGTGAACAAGGCGCGCTCGACCGCGGGCTTTAACGCGCTCATCTCGTCGAAGCTCAACCAGTGGACGCTGCTCATCGGGACCCTCGTCGTCGTTCACTCACTCGCGTTGGGTCGCTACGGCGTGCTCGCCTTCGACTTCAAGCAGTCCGCGGAGATCTGGTTGACCGCCGCCCAGTCATTTTTCGCCGTCTCGCTGCTAGTCCGGTTCGAAATCTCGGTCGGAGAAGCGCTCACCCTGCTCGTCTTGTTCCTCTCGCAGGTCCTCCTCGAGTTCATCATCATCAGAGATTACGCGACGCTGCCGGTCTCGAGCACAGAGTTGTTGCTCGTCTACAGCGCGATCTACATCGTCCTCGGGACAGTACTGTTCGTCAGCCGGCGCCGGGCGTTCGGCCGTCTCATCCAGCGGACGGCGGGGACCGTCGGCGACGCGATGCCGATTGGCGGAGATCGACCACAAAGCGTCGACGACTGATACGGACTGCTGTAAGTCAGTTCCGGTGCGACCGCGATACGGCCTGCGGTCGCACCGGTAAATCGTTACAGCAGACCGTATGAATCGGCCGGCCACAGACCTACGTTTGCGGCGGTGGTATCGTCACCGTCGATGCCTTCGATCGGTCCGGTACGATCCGACGCTGTGATCGTTTTCGCGATCGCGATCGCCCTCGCCCTGATTCACCTCTTCGCCGGCCGACTGGGCGTCAGCGGCCGGGTACCCCGAAGCCGATGGCTGTCAATCGCCGGCGGCATCTCGGTCGCGTACGTCTTCGTTCACCTCCTTCCGGACGTCGGGGACGCGGCGGCGACGCTTGCGGAACGCGGGGACCCGACCGCCTTTGCCGAACACCACGGGTATCTGATCGCGCTGCTCGGATTCGTCACCTTTTACGGCCTCGAACAGCTCACTCGGCAGTCGAATACCGATCCGGACGAAATCGTCGAATCGGCCGGAACCGGCGTCTTCTGGATCCACGTCGGATCGTTCGCCGCCTACAACGCGATCATCGGCTATCTCCTGTGGGACCGCGAACTCGGCAGTGTCCTCCTGTTTGCCGTCGCGATGGCGCTGCACTTTCTCGTCACGGACGATAGCCTCCGTGACCACCACGGGCGGACGTACCACCGCCGCGGCCGGTGGATACTGTCGGCGGCGGTGATCGCCGGTGCCGGTGTCGGGTACGCGTTCGAGGCGGTCGAACTCCTCATCGCGGTGTCCGTCCCGTTTCTGGCCGGCGGAATTATACTCAACGTGATCAAGGAGGAACTGCCGTCGGATCGCGAAAGCCGGTTCTGGGCGTTCGCCGGCGGTGCGACGGGCTACGCCGCGTTGCTGTTGCTCGTGTGAGCCCGCCGCAAACGGGACCGTTTTATCGCTCCACCATAATTTCCCGCTATGAAGCTTCGCCGGCCGCGCCGTCCGCAGGACTTCCGGCTCGCGGACTCGGCCCAGCAGGTCGTCGGCGGGTTCTTGCTCGCCGGTCCGTTCGTGGTCACCGAAGAGGTCTGGACGCTCGCGGGGAACATGCACGACCTGCAGGCGCTGGCGATCGTTGCTATCGTCTTCACTATCGGCTACGCGGCGCTGTACAAGGCGGACACGACCAGAGACGCGGACGACGAACAGGAAGTCGCCGGGATCCCGATCCGTTTCATCTCGCTGATGCTGGTCACCTTCGGGTCGGTCACCATCCTCGCGCTCCTGTTCGGCGCTCCCGAGACGTTCCTCAAGCCCGAGACGAACGGCGAGTTCGCCGAGGTCACGTTTAAAGCCGTGGCCGTGGGCTCGGTCTTCAGCGTCATCGGCGCGGCGACGGCCGACAGCATTTTTGCGAAGTAACGGCGCTCGGCTGCCCTCGACGTCAGAGGTGTGAGTCGTCGTACGACTCTTTGGATCGCTCCGCGTGGGAGTTCCCGCAGTCGCGACACTCGAGCCGTTCCATGTTGTCCATCGAGACGTCGAGCGAGCCGCAGTTCGCACAGTAGTAGCCGTACTGTTCCTCGTGGGCCTCGTCCTCGTAGGTGACGTAAAATGACGCCGCAGTGCCAGACTCCTCCTCGTCGCGAGCGATGTACACCGTTTTCCCGTCGTCGCTCGTCGCCGACAGATGACCGTTTTTCGTCCCCGTTTCGGGGAATTCGTCCGCCTCCGCGTCCTCCGCACCCGATTCGTCTTCCGCCTCCTCCTCGTCACCCGATTCATCCGCCCGCGACTCCGTCGGGAGCTCCACGTCGATATCCGAATCCGTGTACACGTACTTTACCAGGGACTCGCCGGCGACCTCGATACGGCGGTCGCCGTCGTGCTCGAGGCCGAACCGTTCGACGAACTGGTGGCCCTCGGTGTTGGCCTCGAGGACGGTCACGCAGACGTGGTCGGCACCGCGGTCGCGGAGGGCCTCGGTCGCGGTCTCGTACAGCTCCGTTCCGATACCCTTGCCTCGGTGCTCGGGGTCGACGAACAGCCAGTTCACTTCGCCCCACTCGTCCTCGAGGCGGCCCTCGACGAAGCCAGCGATGGTCGTGCCGTCGATCCCCTCGCCGGTTTCGACGAGGCGAAGCAGGGTGTCCTCGTCGCCGATCTTCTCGACGATGGCCTCGTCGGCGAACTGACCGTCGGTAATCCCGTCGATCTGCTGTGGACTGAGCCTGAACGAACTCGTCATCGAACTGTCCGCGACCTCGCGAACCCGCTCGGCCTCGTCGGGTTTCGGTTCCCGAATTTCCATACTGGATGAACGGTCCCGTTCCGGATAAGATGGCTGCCGGCGGAAACAAGCGACGCTCCGAGTCTACCCGGCCGTGAGTGGCTACTCCTCACCACCGCCGCCGGTGACGACCACCGGACGATCCGAACTGAGAATGACTCCCTGGGTAGTGCTGCCGAAGATCGCTTTCCCGACCGGCGAGCGCTTTCGGCCGCCGAGAACGATCGAGTCGACGTCGTAGGCCTCGGCTTCCGCGAGAATGTCGTCTTCCGTGTCGCCGCTGTCCTCGAGGATCGTCACCTCGATGCCGGCGTCCTCGAGTGCCTCCTGAGCGCGGCGGACGGAGCCGATCCGCGAGGCCGACTTGAACGTCTCGAACTCCTGTGGGAGGTCGTCGCTGTCCTCAGTGAAGACGAACAGGAGGTAGGCCTCGACCGACTCCGCGGCGTTCGGCAGTGACGTTACGTATTCGGCCTGCGCCAGCGCACGTTCCTCGTTCGTATCGACCGGGATTAACACGCGGTACATGGCCCGACGTTCGGATGGGGTGACAATAAAACCCGCTCTGACTCTCACCGTTTCGGCACACAGCAGTTTCGATACGTGCGAGACTCGAGAACTGATAAATTCGAGGTGAGGTTCAGCCGTGCGCCAGCACGGACACGAGTCCGATCAGTCTTCTTCGGAGTCCGTTTCTTCGGCTTCGCGTTCCGCTGCCTTCTCGTCCCCGTCGGTTCCACCGGTCGATTCCTCGCTCGTGTCGCCTTCGCCTTCGACTTCGATCTCCGCTTCGACTTCGATCGTCAGCCCGTTCGCCTCGAGTTCACCCTCGAACTCCCGTTCGTCGCCGACCTCGATCTCGAGTTCGTTTGAGTCCACTTCGACTTCGACCTCGACGTCGACGGTGACGTTTTCGTCCATACGTGTCGTTCACCCGTCGTCCCTAAAGGAATATCGCGTGTTCTCGAAGGCCGAAATATAGTAGCCACTGCAAGTCACTGCACATCTGATCGCACGACGGCTGTGTGATCAGTGTGTGAATGTTGCAGTTGTTACTATAGACTGCTCGATCGCGATCTCGGGGGCGGCAACTCGGTCCGGAACGCACTTTTAGGCTGGCCGAAAATAGGGCGTATGAGCGATCCTGTCCGCGTAACGCTTGAGGGACGCGACGAATCCACCTCCGTTCGCGTCTACGACGACGAGGGCGACGTCTCGACCGACGACGCGACGTTTCGATTCAGCGTCGACGGGGGAAGCGATGGGGGCTCGAGCGGCGACGAACCCGATGCGACTGATGGAGCCGATGAAACCGACGGGATCGCTCCCGGACGGTCGGCGACGGCGAGCGACGGCCCCCGACGCATCGCTCCGCTCGCGGCCGTTCCGACGAACGGAACGCTTCGGTGTGAGGCTCGGGCCGGGAATCAGGGAACCGAACTGATCCTCCGACGAACGGGCGACGAGGTGTCCGCGTGGCGAAACTCGTGTCCGCACAGGCCGACGGTTCGACTCGATCCCGGACCCGGCGCGATCGTCCGCGACGATCAGCTGGTATGTCACGAACACGGCGCGCGCTTCGAGTGCGGTGACGGCGTCTGTACGGCCGGGCCGTGCCGCGGTGCGACGCTCGACGCCGTCGCCGTGACCGTTCGCGACGAGACCGTCTATCTGACCGACGATCGATTCGATTCGTGTCGCCGACTGGACGAGCCGGTCGCGTGATCGGCCGACCGATCCGTTCGATCGGGAACCATCACTTCCCGATAACCGTGTACAAACGAGCACATTCAGCTTCGAGAACCGTATACTTCTTTTCCGACTCGCTCCAAACAGGTGTATGTCTCCACCGATCGAGGACGCGATCACCATTCTGCTGGTCGAACCCAACCCCGGCGACGCGCGGCTGTTCTCAGAATCGTTCGAGGACGCAAACATCGCAAGCGACATTCACACGGTCACCGACGGCGAAGCGGCGCTCGATTTCGTCCACCAGCGCAACGACCACGCCGAGAGCCCGCGTCCAGACATGATTCTGCTGGACGTGCACCTCCCCGATGTCGACGGCTCCGATATCCTCTCCGAACTCAAGTCCGAACGGGCGCTGCGGTCGATCCCCGTGATCGTGCTGACGAGTTCGGCGTCGGAAGAGGACATCGCCCGTTCGTACGACCTCCACGCGAACGCGTACGTCCAGAAACCGGTCGAACCCGACGAATTCATCGACCTCGGCCGCTCGTTCGAAAATTTCTGGCTGACCTTCGTGCGTCTCCCCGGCGAATAATCCCCCTAGACGGTCGGAACCGCCCCGATCGAGACGGCTACGACTCGAGCAGGTCCGGTAGCGCGTTGATCGACTCGATGACCGCCGCCGCGCCCTCGCGCTCGTACTTCCGCCGTCCCTCCTCGCCGGTCAGCCCGCCGGTCAGCACGCCGATTCCGCGGTACTCCCGGGTCGAATCGGCGTCGCCGGCGTTGACCGCCGTCCGGATATCGTCCAGCGTGTCGCCGACGAAGACGACCGACTCGGCGTCGAATCGATCCGCGAGCGTCGTCAACGCCCGCGGATGGGGCTTCCCCTCCTCCCAGTCGTCCATCGTAAAGCGGTGTTCGACCGGAATCGCGTCGTCGAGCCCGACTCGGTCCAGCGCGATCTCGGCTTCGGCTTCCGGCCGACCGGTCAGGACGCCGACGTCGTCCCCCTCGAGCAGCCGATCTCTCGCCTCGGCGTCGAGCAACACCGGCTCGTCGTGGATGAAGCCCGGCGTTTCACGCTCGAGGTCGGGTTCGCCGTCCTCGAGGCCGCGATAGAGTTCGTCGCCGAGATACAGTTGCTGAAAGACGTCGCGGAGCCGCTCGCGGTCCCAGCGGTTCGTCACGCGCTGGGTCGCCCGCGCGCCGATCGCCTCGCGGACGACGGTTTCGGCCGCCTCGAGGCCGCCGCCCGCCGCGGCGATCCCGTCGGTGTACTCCTCGAGCGAGTCGCGATAGCCCTCCTCGGTCGCGAGGATGTAGAGCGCGGCGGCGTCCGTCAGTTCCCAGTCGTTGTTGAACCCGCCCGCGTCTTTGAACAACTGAATGTCGTCCTTGCGGATCGTCCGGTCGTAGACCGCGTCGACGGATTCGACGATCGCTCGCCGGTAGGAGTCGGCCACGTCGACGAGTACCCCGTCGATATCGAGGACGACGGCATCTGCGTTCATAGCCGTCCGAACGGGCCGACGGGGATAAAAGAGACCGATTTCAGAGCGGGCCGAGCCCCACGACCCACGCCGCCAGGACGAACAGGCCGATCGCGTAGAGTACGTCCGCCCAGAGCCACGAGAGCAGGTTCGCGACGTAGATCACGATGACGATCGGAACACCGAGTAACACCCTCGGCGACCTCCGCCACTCGGCGCGCGACCGAGTCCAGAGAACGTTCGCGTCCCCTCTGCTCGGAAACGCGTGCATCCCGATCGAGAGCCCCAGCCAGCCGAGGACGGTTGCGGCGGCGATCGTCCCGTTCGGGACGGTCCGGAGATCACCGACCGCCGTGACGAGCGCTGTGAGACCCAGGAACGCGGCGAACGCGACCACCGTGTTGACGAGAAACGGCGCGACGCTGACGACGAACGACGCCCGATACCGCTCGGGCGTGACGTGTCGGACATACCCCGGCGGATCATCGAACCGGAAGTACGCGACCTCGAGGACGGGGATTCCGACGAGGTCGCAGGCCTGTTTATGGGCGAACTCGTGGACGACGACGCCCGGGGCCGTAAAGAGCCGGAACAGGAATCGAGCGAGGACGGTGATACCAACGACTACCACCGCCAGCACCGCAACGGCGAGCACGGCTGCGAGCGCGTAGGTGACGTACTCGGCGTTCACGATCGCCGGAATGTACCGCAAGGGGATAATTCATTCGTGCCGGTCCGTTCGGCTGTGCCGTTCCGGCACGACCGTGCCGCCAATCGCAGTCACTCCGAAGCTGACGGCAGCGCTCGAGCGACGTACAGCGTCCCCTCTGCGATCGTCTTCCGTTCGACCGACACTGCGGGCTGGTCACCGCCCAGCGTCGTAAACAGGAAATCGGCGTCGGCGTTGCGGGCCGCCTCGAGCGCCGGCCGGTGGAGTTCCGGCGGCAGGTTTCGCGCGTACACCACGTCTACACTCGCGTAAATCGCGGGGTCGGGATCGACGATATCGTCGCGAACGAACTGTACCCCCTCCGGTACGTCGCGATCGTATATGTCGGTCGCGGTGACCGACACTCCCCGTTCCGCGAGCGCTCGAGCGGAGTCGGTCCGGCGACCGATCCCGATCTCGACGGCGCGCTCGTAGCGCGCGAGGTGATCGTTCATGGTCTCGAGATTCCGGCGAGAGTGGGCCACGGCGGGACGTTTATGCCACCCGCGGCCATAGCACTTGCTATGCTCGTCGATATCGTGCCGGTCGGCAACGTCCCCGCCGAGGTCAAGCGGGCGGCCTCCACCGCGTTGCGATCGGTCTACGACTGCGACGTGTCGGTCAACGACTCGCAGTCGGTCCCCAACGGAGCCTACGACTCCGATCGAAACCAGTACTCCGCCGAGACGTTCATTCAGCTCGCCGAGCGGGTCGGCCGCGGCACCAAAAACATCGCGATCACTCCTCACGACCTCTTCTACCGACGGCGCAACTACGTCTTCGGACTGGCCTACCTCGACGGCAGCGGGAGCGTCGTCTCGACCTACCGGCTGCAGACCTCGAGCGACGGCGGCTTCTCGAACCAGAGCGCCGCCGACATCTTCGAAGACCGCGTCCGCAAAGAGATCGTCCACGAGATCGGCCATACCTACGGCCTCGAGCACTGTGACAACAACCGCTGTGTCATGAACTTCTCGCCGACCGTCCGCGAAGTCGACATCAAAGAGGAGAATCTCTGCGGGAGCTGTCAGCGACTGATTAGCTAATTCCTGCCAGCTATAGTATTGACGCGGTACCGACTGCCGAATTCCGAGCCGCCGGCCTACGGCGCGTAGTAGTACTCGCCCTCGCTTTTCTGCTGACTATCCAGCTGCGAGTCGGGCTTGTTGATCCGCGGCCGCGAGGTGCGCTCGTCCCGGCGGAAGGTCACCTCGAGGTTCGCGAGGAACTCGTTCATGCCGTCGCGCATCGGTTGTGGCTGGCCGGCACGACCGTGAACCGCGGGCTCGCCGTCGAAAACCATCAGTCGATCCGCGAGCAGATCCATCATGTAGATGTCGTGGTCGATAACCATCACGGTGGCGTCTTGCTGTTCGGCGTAGCGCCGAATCGCCTTGGAGGCCTGCACTCGCTGTTCGACGTCGAGGTGGGCCGAGGGTTCGTCGAGCAAGTAGAGGTCGGCCGAGTCCGACAGGCAGGCCGCGATGGCCACCCGCTGGCGTTCGCCGCCGGAGAGATCCGACAGGTTCTGCTCCATGATCCGCTCTAACTGGAGCGGCTGGGCGATCTCGGTGTTCCAGTACGAGGAACCGAACTGGTCCGTGATCGACGAGAGGAACGCGTCGACCCGCATGTGCTGGTCGATCGTGACGTACTGGGGCTTGTAGGAGATATCGAGATCGAGGTCGGTATCGCCGCCGTCGGGCGTGAGGTTCCCGGTGAGCAATTTCGCGAACGTCGACTTCCCGATCCCGTTCGGACCGACGACTCCCAGCACTTCGTTCTCGCGAATCCCGCCGCCCTCGACCTCGAGGGAGAACTCGCCCTCGCCGTAGCTCTTGGTGAGGTCGGGGTACTCCACGAGCGGGTCGCCGTAGGTTTCGGTTCGGGGCGCGTGCTCCTCGAACTCGATGGGATCTGGCCGGATCCGCATGTTCTCGTTGTCGAGGTAGCCCGAGAGGTACTCGTTGATCCCGTTGCGGACCGATTTCGGCGAGGTGATGACGCCGTACGCACCCGGCTCACCGTAGGCGACGTGGAGCGTGTCCGCGAGCAAGTCGAGAATCGCGAGGTCGTGTTCGACGACGAGTACCGACTTCCCCGCTTCCTCGGCGAGTTCACGGATCAGCCGCGCCGCAGTCACGCGCTGGCCGATATCCAGATACGGCGTGACCTCGTCGAGGAAGTAAAAGTCCGTATCGCGGGCGAGCGTGGCCGCGATGGCGACCCGCTGGAGCTCCCCGCCCGAGAGGTCGTCGATCGACTGCTCCATGACCGGCCCGATCTCGAGCCGTTCGACCAGTTCGTCAAGCGCATCGCGCTCGTCGGTTCGCTCGAGCAGCTGTCGGGTGTTCCCGTCGAAACTGTTCGGGATCTGATCGACGTACTGGGGCTTTCTCGCGATCGTGATGTCGCCGTCGCGCACGTCCGCGATGTAGTCCTGCAGTTCGGTTCCGCGATAGGCCTCGAGCACCTCGTCCCAGCCCGGTTCCTCCTCGTGGCGGCCGAGGTTCGGCTCGAGTTCGCCGGCCAGAATGCGGACGGCGGTCGTCTTTCCGATCCCGTTGGGACCGAGGATCCCGGTGACCTGGCCCTCCTGTGGCGCGGGGAGGCCGTACAGCGAGAAGGCGTTCTCGCCGTAGCGGTGGACGGGCTCGTCCTGGAGTTCCTGCGGGAGGTTGATAATCTCGATCGCGTCGAAGGGACACTTCTCGACGCAGATGCCACAGGTCTCGCCCAGACAGATCTCCTCGGAGATGTGGATCTGTTCGGGCTGGCCCTCGGCAGCCTCCTCGCCGCGGAGGGTGATACACTCCTTCCCGGTTCGATTCGGCGGGCAGTAGTTCTTGCACTCGTAGCTGCACCGATCGGGCTGACACCGGTCTAAGTCTACGACGGCGATGCTGTCGTCCGCCATGGTTAGCCCGAGAACTCCGCGGTCAGCAGGATGCCCCACGTCACGAACCACAGCGAGAAGGTCATGAACGCGATGAACAGGTAGTGTTTCGCCCCGAACTCGTCCTCGCCGTAGATCCCCGAGACGTTGATGAGGATGTACTGGACGAGGATCGCCCCCAGGACGAACGCGAGCGCCTGCGTGTTCTGGGCCGCGGCGCTGGATACTCCGACCCAGGACGCGGAGGCCAGCGCCGCGCCGACGCCCAGCAGCGCGGACAGGGCGGTTACGCTGACCGAGCGAATGTGTTCGCGTCGGTCGCTGATCGATTCGGTCGACATGGTAAAAAGTGTGGAGGCGGGGCTAAAAAGGCGTTCGCATTCTACGAAGGCTTAAGCAATAACGGGGTCCCCGAAGCGGTATCATTGTACGGTGAACCGCTAGTGTACTATATTAAACCGCTATCCTACATACTCAATGCCATCTGTTGCTTTGATCAGTTCCATCACCTCTAGCCGGGTCTCATAACCGGTTTCGTCTACTATCCTATTGAGGTCTGAGTCGGTAACTGTCGCTTGGTCAGTGTTACTTGCATCAGCGGTTGTAGCAGTGCTCGTGGAGGAGAAACCAAACGATCCTGTACTCAAGAAGAAGTCTCCCCCTGTTTGGCCAGTTTCTGACTCTGTTGCAGTTATAATCCCGTAACCAAACCCATCGGTATTGATTCCGGCGATGGAAATAGTCACCTGATCACCGGCCTTGAGTTGGGTCTGTGGGGTAAATTCGATAGTCGCGCTCCCGCCATCTCGCGCTATGAAATCTGCAGAGTCCTTCTTTCTTGGACCATCTACTGCGATTACCTCAGCAGCATCGTAATTAACACCACTAAGACCTTCAATCGCTATAGTAACCGTTCCTCCCTTGGAGAGCCTTCCGTTCATCGTAAACGAAATCTCTTGAGTTGCTGGCGTTGTATCTTGGATATCACTCGCACTGACGCTTTGGAATCCACCAGGGTCTGGATTCCCACCAGTACAACTATAGTCAAATGTATAACTATGATTTAAATCATGAATCTCTAGTTGTTGGCTAGATGCAGATGCAGCGGTATTGATCACCGCAGTTCCGCTGCCACCGCCGGTACATGTCAACTCCAGCCCTGTCGTCTCTCCCTGACCGAGACTGGTTTGAAATCCGTCGCTGATTTCGAGTGCGTTTCTTGGATCAGAAAGACTAACATCAGTGTTCAGTGTCTCGAAGTCCTCATTAGCATTATTTACGAGTTCGAGTACAACTGCATTATTCTGATTGCTCGGCGTCTGACCGGTCTCTCTCACTCCGAGGAGTGCAGTCGACTGGTCATCAGCGACCGTAACACTCGTACCGCGATCGGCCGCAAGTGACGAGAAACCAAATGTTGGTCCAGCCATCGCGATCACTCCAGCAATGATCAAACTGGCTGCAATTACAGTATTGACTCTTGTCATATTACGGTAGTCGCTCTATCTCCCCGAGCCGCATTTGTCTGGTTTTTATCACATGGACAACCGCTGATACGGCAAACAACGCAAATACTAGCGTTGCCCAGGCAAGTTCCGGTATCATCTCTGTCGGAACGACCTCGAGCCACAACCCCGCCATCACGACCGAGCCGACCGCAGTTAACCCGAGGTAGTAGACGGCCCACGGGACCGAGTCGCCTGGGACGATATCGAGATAGACGTCCAGTTCGGCCGCCTCGTCCGTGAGTTCGATCGTTCGATCGTCGAACTCGATCATATCCGCGCGCTCGAGCGTCGGGAGATGCGTTTGCTGGAGCGAGGTGTAGACGCGCTTTCGCTCGGCGGACGTGATCGCTTCGACGTCCTTCTCGAGTTCCCAGGCGGCGACGTGTTCGGCGAGGTCGCCCAGGGTGACGGGTTCGCCCTCGCGCTTGCAGTAGTGGATGGCGTACCGGCGGCGCTGGTTGCTTAACAGGTCAAAAATTTCACCTTCCCGCGACTGAGTGTCGTTGCTCGCAGGTCCTGTTTTGGTCGGCTGGCTCTCGCTGGTCGTTGCCATTCCCCTGATTAGTAGAATAACAGGACCGCTGATACATAACCCTTGCTGCCCACTCGTAATCGTCTAGCTCGAAAAATACTATCGACGTAGTCTGCTTAACCGTCAGTTCGGTAATGGCTGCAAACGGTTGTCGGTATTTAAACACGTCGGTCAGATCTTCGTTAGCCATATCGATCTGGTACCGAACTGAAAGAAGGGAGCACCCTCCTTTCGAAAACTGCCGATGAGTCCGTGATAAGATCAGTTCAGTCCGTGAGTTATACGAAACCGGTTCTGGAATCGCCCGCTCACTCGTCAATCGTTATCGTCTGCTCGGATACGCTGATCGCATAACCGCTCGTCGTCTCTTGCTCGTTCGTGACAGAGATTCCGATCTGCGTGTCCGCATCGACTTCAACCTCGTCTTTGGCGATCGTCTCGAAGATTTCGCGGAGAGCATCGGCGTTGTCGGCTTTGTAGAACTCCCCTCCGGTGTCCTGTGCCCAGTTCTCGAGTTGAGACTCGGGGATAGGTGCATCCTCTGGTCCGGTCAGTCCAACGGTATAAATGGTCGTATTAAGCGTATTTGCCTCGTCTACCAGATCGTCCATGTCATCATTGTAGTCGTCGTCGCTGTTTTTCCCGTCGCTCAGCAACACTGTAATGCGTTCCTGGTCCGTGTCTTCGTTTTTGCGATAGTCGTCGAGGGCCTCATCCAGTCCAGCGGCCATGTTCGTGCCGTAATATGCGTTGCCTTCGACGCTTTGTTTCGCCGCCTCGAGGTCACCATCCAGCTCGTGGAGAACGTTAGCGTTCTGTTCGAACTCGTATACTCCCACGCGATCACCGTTGCTCTCCTTCATCAACTCAATGAAATTCCTTGTCGCTTCAACGCGGACTCCCGATGGATCGTTCCCCGGATGATTATACGTGCCGAGTATCGCATCAGGGTGACACCGATAACACGATTCGACGCGAATTTCCTGCCAGTTGTCCGGATCGGCTGGATCTCGGCGTTCAAGTCGCTTTGTCTCACCCGTAGTCGTATTTCTAAGTATGACGTCGTCACCGTCTACGTTTCGGAACGGCTCGTCGACGGGAATCGGTCGCCAGTCGTCGCCGTAAATATATTCCTCATCGATAGGCGTGTACGTGTTCCACGGTCTATTGGGGTTGTGCGGCCCCATCGAGCCGGATCGATCCAGCACGAACGTCGCGTCGATAGGCGCTCTCGTATCACCGTACTCGAACATCTTGTTTTCATCGGCGTCCGAAAGCGGTGTGTCCGTCCGGAGCGACCGATCGAAGTTGATCTCGACGTTGTCGCCGATCCCCGCATCGTTGCCGGCGACGATTGCGCCGTCTATCGTCGTCCTATCTGCGATCTCGATATCGGCACCCGGCGCATAGATCACACCTTGGAAGTCGCCATCGATCGTTATCTCCGAATCGCTTGAGGCGTAAATCCAGAGGGCGTTCGCTCGGTCGTCGGGTTCGATATCGACGTCCGAGAGCTCGACGTCGCCATCGACGTAGATGCTCGTCCGGTTGTCCCCTTTCACCTCGACATTGTTGAGATCGACGTCACTATCGACGCCAATGTGAACGTTTCCGTCCGACGAATCGAGGGTATCAATAGATCCGGTTCCCTCGTACAATCCTGCGGTGACGGCTCCGTCAGCAGTTGGGTTCCCGCCGAGGTAGTTCGTTTGAACGTCGTCGATTTCACTGTTGACCTCGTCGATGTCGCTGTACGAGGTGGACAACTCGGTTGCAAGTGCATCCCTGTCACTTTCACTCGCACCTAACCAGTACGCGTTGTTATCCTCGTCAAACGGACCCCTGTTATGTACCGGGTTGACAGTGAGACCGTATCCGATCGAAGAGAGCTCTGGATTGCCAAGAGAACTGAGATCACCATTTACGACTGGTACACCCGCTATGTTCGCGTGGTTGTCGAGAGTGTACGTATCGTAGTTCGCCAGGAAGAGGTCCTCGCTCTCATTGGTTCCAGTTCTATGACCGTCGTATCCGTTCACCTCGAGTCGGTTACTGAAGCGGTCCGACGTTCCTTCGATATACAGGCCGCCGTATACCGTCGGTTCGATATCTACGAGGTTCGCGAGCGGTGCCTCCCCGTCGACGGTCGCGACGACGGTAACCGTCTCTCCCAGTTCGTCGTGGCAGATGATGTTCTCGTCGACGTTACCGGGGTTAGTACAGTTTGCCGAGACCTTACTTTCGTCGGTCGCATCGAACTCTTCTTTCAAAAAGTCGTACCATCCGTGATGGTATGAGGTGCCGGTAACCTCGACCGTCACGTAGTTCACGTACTCGATGTCCTCACCGAACGAGTCGAACGTGTTCAAGCCGGTTTGCTGCGCACTGTGTTCTCCGCTCCCGATGGACCCGTCAATCGTCGTGGGCGAAACGTCGACTCGTCCGACGTGTTCACCGTTGACGGTTTCGGTGTAGTATCTGAGATTCGGATCCGTCACCGCCGTCGCTCGATCATCGTTGAGGCGCCAGAGGCCTCCTCCTTGATACGCGAACTCGTTCCCACTCTCGTCAGTTGTAACCAGCGTGCGAAGTTCGATAGGATCGCTCTCGTCTTTCACGTAGCCGTCCGATACCGTTACTGTAAGTTCGCCATCTATTACGATTTCGTTTTCAGTCCCTTCATCGAGATAGACAGATTTCGGCGTATCGTTTTGCATCCCGAGCGTCGCCAAATCCGAATCGAACTGTTTCAGCGTTTGCTCGGTTTGTTCTGCGTGTGTTTGTGACTGAAGCACGTCAAACATCGCCGAGCCGGCGACGAAGACCAGCATCGCGCCCATCATCACGAGCGCGAACAACAGTATGATCCCGATGAGCGGACTCGCGGCATGCGTGTCCCGACGTTCGCGGGTATCTCCCCACCTGCACCTTTCCTTGTCGGCCATTTTCAGCTTAATAGCGGTTACTTCATAAAAGCATACATGATATTTTAGTTATCAAGGATGATTACTGGACAGTCAAGTACCTCTTGTGTGGTGCTTGCGCTGCTACTGGCGCAGTCGGGGAATAGCCGAGTGTATCACTTTTACTTACAAATCGCACCTGAAATGGGATCGGGAAATTATTTCGCCACTGGTCGAGCAATCCGTCCTCGAGTCTCGAGCACACGCGGTTCACCCGACGGTGTTCAGGGGGTGCTTGTGTTGATTGACGATCTCGATCACCGCTTCAGGCTCGGCTTGAACGGTCGTATGGCCGGTCTTTCGGATGTTCTGGATACTCAATACAAAGTGGGTGACGTTCGTGGGAGCGAGTAGGAACTGCGTTCTGGCATCCCTCGGAGGTTGATGCTGGGGCGTGGAACGGTGACCATAATCATGAGAATGAATCGTCGTAATGTGTTAGTCGGATTGGGTACGATTGTCGCGGGCGGCGGAGCCGCGCTCGGAACGGGCGCGTTTAGTAGTGTGGAAGCGGATCGGACCGTGACTGTGAGTACCTCCGGTGATAGTAGCGCATATATCGGTATCTCAGTTGATGGGAGCTATGCGACAGACAACGGTGGAGGCGATGCAGTCGAAGTCAACCTCGGAGATAGCTATAACGATTCGGCGACAACTCGAATAAACGGCGTTCTAACGCTTGAAAATAATGCCGCCGATAGCGGAGACGTTTTAGTCAGTCTTGGTGATAGTTCGGCACACGATAACAGCACAACAATCGGCGTAGACGATGTCGCAGAAGTCACCTTTGAGTTAAGTACTACTGATACTGGTGAAAGCTACTATACCCTCACAACTGAGAATTCGGTAGCGATTGACGTTACTGTTGACACAACTATTGACAGTCCAGGAACTGACGACTCTATTTCGCTCTACGCGGAAAGCGCATAAATCGATACTTGAGTGCTCTCCTGAGAACGTATTGGATACTGATACCGTGTATGTAAGTGTGTGATGGGGTTAAAACTAGAATGGGATTGTCTACACAACTATCCGTTGTTATTTGCATTCTTCTTATTGTCGTAGTACCGGCCACCGCAGCGGTCACGATTGGCGAAGAACGGGGCACTGCTGATGTCATTCTGGAGCCGACCGACACCCAATACGCCTCGATTGATGACGGCGAAATCAAAATCGACTTCCAGAAACTCAACGACCGTGCAATCACCCGCGTAGACGATGTCTTCACCATCTCGGTCACCGACGACGATGTCGAACGGATCTGGATCGAGAACGACGTTCCCGGACTCACCTTCTACAGGGGCGACGATCCGACGAACACGATCAGCCGATCGAACCCCCTCGAGCCGATGCCGGGTTCGACAACCAGCATCGGCGTCGCGGTTGACACGCACGAGGCGGTCAACGGGACGGAGACGTTCACGGTCGTCGCGCAGTACGAGGACGAGGACGAAACCGAGTCCGATATCGACGGCTCTAACCTGAGCGTTTCGCCGACGAACGTCGAGGCGGGCGAGACGGTCACGGTCAACGCGACCTACCGAAATAACGGCGACGGGTGGGGCACCGAAACGGCCCGGCTGACGGTCGGCGGGACCGTCGTCGACCGGCGAACGATCGCCCTCTCGTCGGGCGAGGAAGAGACCGTCAGCTTCGAGCGACGCATGGAGTGGCCCGGCACGTACGATGTCGGAATCGAGGGACTCGGGCATCAGTCGGTGACCGTCGAGGGTCCGCAGGTCGAGGTCTCGAGCGCCACCATCGACGACGCAACGATCACCGCCGGCGAGACCGCCACCGTCCGGGCGACGGTTCGGAACCCGTCCGACAGATCACTCGAGCGAACGCTCGAGCTTTCGGTCGACGGCATCGTCGTCGATACCAGAACCGTTTCGATCCCGGCCAACGGCGAGCGGACGGTGACCTTCGAGCGGCGGTTCGCGGCGGCGGGGACCTACGAGGTCGGGGTCAGCGGCGTGTCCGCAGGGACGGTGACCGTCGAGGAACCGGGGCCGTTTTCGATCCAGAACCGCGAGCTCTCGGCGGCGACGACGGCGGCGCTCGCGCCGCCCGCGACGGCCGGACTGTTGGCCCTGGCGGTCGTCGCGAACCGGCGGTGGACCGTTTTCCGCTAGTTCGTTTGTCACCACGTCTCGAAACCACGACCAGTACGGACAACTGTCCTGCTCAGGCCGGCAACTAGGGATTTCCACGCCCTCCCCAGCCGACTCGTTCGCTCGCAGGCTCGCTCACTCATCCCTCGCACGATGTCACCGACGCACTCTCGAGTTTTCTCGAGCGCGTCGCCAGCGCGCGCCACCGCAGGGTGACAGTCAGTGGAGCCGAAACGCGAGGTCTCTCGAGCACGCGACGGACGATGGGACTCCCCGTCGGAACTCTCGCGGGCTTTATACTGGTGAAGTAACATAGTGTAGTCGAACAGTCAGCCAGCCATGATCGTACTCGTCACTCGTCGATGACTACCGCGTCACTCCTCAAGCGGGGGCTCGGGTTCGGCCTCGCGCTGGTCGTCGTCCTGCTGATCGTCGGGCAGCTCCTCGGACAGCCGATTCTGCTCGGCTACGTCGCGACCGGTAGCATGGAGCCTGCGGTGGACGCCGGCGACGGGTTCGTCTCCGTTCCCAGCGCCGTCACCGGCGACATCGAGGAGGGCGACGTCGTCGTCTTTCAGGCCAAAGAACTCCACGGCGGCGGGCTGACGACTCACCGCGTGGTCGGCGAGACCGAGGAGGGGTACGTCACGAAGGGCGACGCGAACCCGTTTACCGATCAGGACGGCGGTGAGCCCCACGTCACGGACGGCCAGATCGTCGCCAAAGCCTGGCAGGTAAACGGGGAGGTCGTGACGATCCCTCACCTCGGAACGGCCGTTATGGGCATTCAGAGCTTCGCAACGGGGACTTACGAAACCGTCGCGTCGATCCTCGGCCTGACGACGACCGCCTCCGGTAACGGGCTCGGCGCAATGTTGGTCGCGATCGGCGTTGCCATGCTCGGCTTCGGGACGGTGTTCGAGCGACTCGGTCCGACGCGGCGCGAGACGAGCAGACGGCGCTCGCGAGAGAACGTGATCGCGTTCTGGACGACGCTCGGCCTCATCCTGCTCCTGTTTGCTACCCTGGCAACCGCTGCGATGGTCGTCCCGTCTGGGACGTCCGAGTACGGGTTCGTGAGCACCGAATCACCGACCGACGACCCCCAGATCGTCGCGCCGGGTGCGACAACCGAACTCACCAGGTCGGTCGATAACGCCGGTTACCTGCCGGTAGTGGTCGTCCACGACGCCGAAAGCGAGGGGATCGCGGCCGATCCCGGGTGGCAGACGCTCGGGATTCGTGGGAGCGGAGAGACGACGGTGACGCTGTCCGCGCCTGAGGAAACGGGAGAATATACGCGTCATCTCGGTGAATACCGGTATCTCGCCGTTCTCCCGCCGTCGGTGCTGGTTTGGCTCCACGGGATTCACCCCTTCGCCGCGATTGCCGCGGTAAACGGGGTCATCGTCGGGATCACCGTTGCAATCGTCCTCGTGATCTTCGGCAGCGGCGATCTCCGGGTTCGGTCTGCGGGGGGTCACGTCCCACTCTCGACCCGCCTCGAGCGACGACTGCGGAAGTGGCTTCGCGACCGAGAGTAGCCGCTCGAGGCCACTACCCTTATAATGGTCGGTTTCTTTCACACACGCATGTATTGTTCCGGTGACCGACCAGTTCGGAAACGGACAGCTCGGCCAGCGGGCGGGCGTGGTCGGCCAGCGGACGAGTTCGGACGACGAGGCCGAATCGGAAGGGGTGGCAAATGATCGACAGCCCGCGGCTCGAACTGGTGCTCGCCAGACACGGACGCGCGATCGCGATCGCGCTGGTCGTCGTCGGCGTTCTCGCGATCGCCGCAACCGGTTGGGCAGTCGCGAATCCGGTGACGACGACTGCGGCCCAGTTCAGCGAAGAACGCGTCACGACCGACGCGGAAACGAGCGCCGTCGTCACCGAGAACGGCACGCTCTGGACCGAGGGCGAGCGCCTCGAGGATAGCTCAGTTTACTTTCTGAATGCCACGCCGGAGTTGACGATCCGGCCCGAGACGCGGCTCCGTAACGAAACCGGCGGGACCCCTATCGAGGACGGGGACGTGACGCACGAACTACGGCTTCGGTTCGAGGCGACCCGCGACGGCTCAACGTTCTGGAACGAGAGCCACGAGGTGGTCGCCGAGTCGGCGTCGGTCGAGAACGGCGTCGCAACGTCGAACGCGACGATCGACGTGGAATCCTACCGGCAGCGACAGCGACAACTCGAGCGCGAGGTCTCCGGCATCGGTTCGGTCGAGTTGTCGATGGTGCTCCGCGTCGAGTACGATACGGGCCGTCAGCAGGGGACAGTGACGACGACGACGCCGGTAGAGATAACGGACGACGCCTACTGGCTCGGGAACTCGCTGTCGGATTCGGCGACGCACAGCCATCGGAGCGGGACGGCGCGGACGACCGAGTCCCGCAGTGCGACGCTTGTCGGCGGTCTCTCGGTGCTCGGAACGCTGTCGCTGGCCGGTGCAGCGCTCGTCGCCCGCCGGTCTCCCGCGGATCTCGAGGCGGCCCGTCGTGCGGTCCACGAACGGCGCTACGCCGAGTGGATCTCGCAGGGCTCGATCCCGATGTGGATTGGCGACTATCACGTCTCGCTCGACACGCTCGAGGACGTGGTCGACGTCGCGATCGATACGAACGAACGCGTCGTCCACGACACGCAGCGGGGGCTGTTCGCGGTCGTCAACGACGGCGTCGTCTACTACTACAGCGACCGCGGCCTCTGGGAGGAGACCGCCTGGCCGGAGATGGACCTCGAGGAACAGCCGGCCGTCATCGACGGCGACGGGGACCTGTCGCCCGAGGATCTCTCGGAGCTCGACCCGAGCGACGAGTTCGCGGCGGCCGACGATCCGGACGGGTTCGAGGACGACCGGAACGTCTGGGAGCGACTCTGAACCGGACGACGCTTCCCGAGGCGACGGTTGAGCGCGCCATCCTATCGGCCGTTCCTCACGTTCGATAATAAACGAAATACGTATAGGATTGATTCGCAAAAACTACGGCACATGGAAACGCCACTCGTCGTCACTGATTTCCTCGAGCAGGCGCGGGAGCACTACGGAGACGAGGAAGCGATCGTGGGGGTCGACGGTGACCGGTTCTCCTACGCGGAGTTCGGCGAGCGCGCCGACCGGTTCTCGTCAGCGCTCCAGGACCGCGGAATCGAGAAGGGCGACCGCGTCGCCGTTCTCGACCCGAACACGCACTACCACCTCGAGGCGGCCTTCGGTGCGATGCAACTCGGTGCGGTCCACACGCCGCTGAATTACCGCCTCGAGCCGGCCGATTACGAGTACATTCTGTCGGACGCGGGCGTCGACGCGATCTACGCCGACTACGCGTTCGCAGAGAAGATCGAGGCGATCCGCGACGAGGTGCCGACGGAGACGTTCGTCACGAACGACGCGGACGCGGTGGCGGGGAACTGGGAGGAGTTCGACGGCGTCCTCGAGGATGCCGGGACCGAGTTCGATCAGCCCGAGATGGCCGAAGACGAGATCATCACGATCAACTACACCTCGGGGACGACGGGCGATCCGAAGGGGGTCTGTCGCACGCATCGGACCGAGACGCTCCACGCGTATCTGATGTCGATCTACCACGAAATTACCGATGACGACACCTATCTGTGGACGCTGCCGATGTTCCACGTCAACGGCTGGGGCCATATCTACGCGGTGACCGGCATGGGCGCGACCCACGTCTGTACGCGCGGGGTCAATCCCGACGAGGTCGTCTCGTCGATTCGCGAGGAAGACGTGTCCTTCCTCTGTGCGGCTCCGGCGGTGCTCAACCAACTGATCGACTACTACGAAGCCGAGGGAGAACCCGAGATGACCGGCGAGAAGCGGGTTCGGGTAACGACTGCCGGGAGTGCGCCGCCGGAAGCCACCATTCGGGCCGTCGAGGACCGCTTCGGCTGGTATCTGAAACATCTCTACGGGGCGACCGAGACGGGACCGCTGATCACCATCTCCGACACCAAGCGCCTCATGAACGACGAGAACCGCTTCGAGATCAAGAAGCGCCAGGGGATGGGCGTTCTCGGCACCGACGTTCGCGTCGTCGACGAGGAGGGGAACGACGTCCCGCGCGACGATGCGACGCTCGGCGAGATCGTCGTCCGGGGCAACCAGATCATGGACCGCTACTGGAACAAGCCCGACGAGACCGACGACGCGTTCAACGACCGCGTCGAGGGCTACTACCACACCGGCGATCTCGCGTCGATCGACGAGAACGGTCTGATCGCGATCCGGGACCGCAAGAAGGATATCATCATCTCGGGCGGGGAGAACATCTCGAGCATCGAACTCGAGGACGCGCTGTTCGATCACGACGCGGTCGCGGACGCGGCCGTGATCCCGGCACCGAGCGACAAGTGGGGCGAAACGCCGAAGGCCTTCGTCGTCCCCTCGAACGGGGATCCGACCGATCCGCCGGTGTCGGCCGACGAACTGACCGAGTTCACCCGTGACCGACTGGCGAGTTACAAAGTCGTCCGACGGGTCGAATACGTCAAAGAGCTCCCGAAAACGGCGACTGGAAAGACCCAGAAGTACGAACTGCGCGAGCGGGAGTGGGAGGACGAAGACCGGATGATCGGCGAGGGCTGAGCGGCGAGGGCTGAGCGGCGAGGGCTGAGCGGCGAGGGCTGAGCGGCGAGGCGGACTGGCCGAGGACGATTTCCGCGGGGCGAACACTGACGAATCGGTCGCTGACCGAATCGCAGCCTCGTTTTGAACGCTGTGAGGCGAACATATCCAATTCACAGAGTCACGTCGTTGCTGATACTCTCTGCCGGATCAGACACAACAGTGATATCGAACGGTTCGGCGACTCAGGGGACAATTTACACGAGTAAAACTATTACATTCTATTCCGGTACTCGTCGGGTAAGGCTCAACTTTTATACTGCTGGGGCCTTTCGATTCGTAATATGGCAGAGACCGACGGGGAGGAAATCGAAGACTTGCCACCGAGTGCGAAACTCGTCTTCAAGGTTCTCGAGTACGATGGGCCACTGACGCAGAAACAAATCGTCGAGGAATCGATGCTCTCGGCCCGGACGGTACGGTACGCGCTCGAGCGACTCGAAGATATCGGGATCGTCGATGAGGACATCTACTTTGCGGATGCTCGGCAGAGTCTCTACCGGCTCGAGGAGCCGGTCGCGGCCGACGGGAACGGTGTCGAGGACTCCCCGAAAAAGGACGCTTGCTGCGCCGAATAACGGCGAGAACGGCAGTATTATTTTCCAGCGGTGATCGTCCCCGGTATGGAGAAAGAACGGCTCCCGCGATGGGGCTGGCTGCTGATCGGCCTGTTTCTCGCGGCGATGGTCGCGAATCTGTTGAACCTGTTCGTGCTGGGGCCGACTGTGCTTCCCGAGGCGTACCGATCGATTACGGTTATCGCGATCATGTCGCCGGTGTTGATCTACGTCGGTATCTGGTACGACGAGGATCGACAACGGTACTGGACGAGTTCGCGGGCGAAGATCGCCGGTGACGTCCTGTTCGTCGTGACGGGAGCAGCGATGGGGTCGGCGCTCGTGCTCGTGGCGATCGTCGGGTTCGGGCTCCCCAACTTCCTGATGGATATCCTCGCGATGGGCGTCGGCTTCCTCCTGTCGTGGGGGCTGTTCTGGTGGCGCAACCAGGGCCTGTATACCGACGAGCCGGCACGCTGAATCCGCTATCGAGGGACGATCACGGATCGACGCGGCCGCGTGCCGTTGCGATCACTCGAGCGCGTCCGAACCGTCGAGGAGTCCTTCCTTGCCACGGCCAGCGATCCCCGGTGTCGGGGGGTGGCGCGTTTGTGTTCGGTGTCTGCGTGTAGCGAGGCGATCTCCTCGGCCGTGTCGCGATCGAGTTGCAGTTCGGCGACGGCCTCGTCGAACGAGCGACCCTCCTCGACGAGCCGGTACAACAGCGGGTCGATGACGTCGTAGCGCGCGCCGAGCTCGTCGGCGTCCGTCTGGGTGGCCCAAAAGCCCGCCGTCGGTTCCTTGCTGACGATCCGGCGGGGGAGTCCGATGTGTTTTGCGAGCGCCCGAACCTCCGTTTTGTAGCAGTCGCCGATCGGGTAGGCGTCGGCCGCGCCGTCTCCGTATTTGGTGAAGTAGCCGAGTAACCACTCCGAGCGGTTCGCCGTGCCGAGGACGACCCGTGACTGACGGTTAGCCGCGTAGTAGGCGGTGAGCATCCTGAGCCGCGCGGTCGCGTTTCCGATTTCGCGGTTCCGCTCGTTCGGTCGGTTGTCGGCCTCGGTCTCTGACTCGAGTTCGCTCGCGACCGTCTCGTCGAAGACCTCGAGGAGCGGGCGCAACTGGATCTCTTCGAAGTCGATTCCCATTCCCTCGGCGATCGTGTGCGCGTCGCTGACGTGGGCCTCCTCGGTCATGTGGCAGGGCAATCCCAGCCCGAGGACGCTCTCGCTGCCGACGGCCTCGACCGCCAGCGCCGTCGTCAGCGTCGAGTCGATGCCGCCGCTCATCGCGACGACGACCCCGTCCACGCCGGCGTCGGCCACGGTCGCCCGGATATCGGCGACGATCCGTTCGCGAACCGCCTCGAGCGATCGGTGATCCGTGAAAAAGGGCCCGTTCGTGCGTTCGATACTCTGATAGACGAGCGTCTTACTATCTGCTCCCATACGTGTGGAACACCATGTTGTTCTCTATTTCTCCAAACGATCGTATCGTATATGAAGCTACTGCCTAAATTATAGTCAATTATGGTGTGGTCCCTCATCACACGGATCGATTCTGTCGCCGACGGGTGACCGTTTATCCATTCCAATCCGATCTGAAGGGAACGTTCTCTCCATTCGTGGTTACGTTGGGCCGGTAGAGGGATCCACATCTGCGTCTTAATTGTCGGAACGCGCTCGCGCGCGGTCCGCCGTACAGTATCCTACGATGGAACGATTGTTACCGGATCTTTCCGGTCGATCGCTCGCTCGAGTTCCTCCGCGATCGCGCTCCCTCGAGACACCTGAATCTCGCACACGTACCTTTTTCTCGTCGGGTTCGCTCGTTGCACTCGCTCACCACTCCTCCAAAAATCTACGCTAAAAACCGCTCGCTCACTTCGTTCGCTCCAAACCGCGCTCGCTTCGAACCGCACACCTCTCGCGGTACAGTATCCTACGATGGAACGATTGTTACCGGATCTTTCCGGTCGATCGCTCGCTCGAGTTCCTCCGCGATCGCGCTCCCTCGAGACACCTGAATCTCGCACACGTACCTTTTTCTCGTCGGGTTCGCTCGTTGCACTCGCTCACCACTCCTCCAAAAATCTACGCTAAAAACCGCTCGCTCACTTCGTTCGCTCCAAACCGCGCTCGCTTCGAACCGCACACCTCTCGCGGTACAGTATCCTACGATGGAACGATTGTTACCGGATCTTTCCGGTCGATCGCTCGCTCGAGTTCCTCCGCGATCGCGCTCCCTCGAGACACCTGAATCTCGCCGCCGCGGCTCACCGTTGCGGTAAACAGGTACTCGCCGGCGGCCTGGACCTCGACGGTTTCGCCGTGGTTGCCGTCGACGGGGATGACGATGTGCCGCGAGGTAATTTCGGGCTGGACCATCTGACCGGCCTTGGAACCGCCGCTACTGCCACCACCACTACCGCCGTGGCCGTTCGCGCTGGCTCCGCCGGCACCACCGCCTGCACCGTAGTTCGGGTTCTCGTCGTGCGTTCGGACGTCGATGTCGATCCCCAGCCGGTTCTCGACGTCGGTGATGCGGCCGCCACCTTTGCCGATGACGCTCGAGATGTCGTCTTCTTCCACGTAGACGACGGCCTTGTCCTGGCCCTTGAGTTCGACGTCGACGTAGCCGTGGGCGATCGAGCGGATCTCCCGTTCGATCTCCTGTTTGGCGATGCGGTCGACGCCGGACTCGTTCGCCGGGCCGCCGTCCTCATCTTTCAGCGGGACGGTGACGACCTGTCGGTTGAAGGTGTAGATCTCGTACTCGGGCTCGCCGGTCTGGAAGTTCGTGATCTGAATCACGGGCCGAGCGAGGTCCTCCTCGGTGAGTCCTGCGGGCACCTTGACCTCGGTCTTGACGTCGTAGACGGTATGGACCTCGCCGGCTTCGATGTAGACGACGGTGTCGACGACCTGCGGAATCATCCCAAGTTCGACGCGACCCACGAGCCGCTGGAGCGCGTCGATCGCTCGCGTCGCGTGAACGACGCCGATCATGCCGACGCCGGCCAGTCGCATGTCCGCGAAGACCTCGAAGTCGTTGGTCTTGCGGACCTCGTCGTAGATGGTGTAGTCGGGTCGGACCATCAACAGGGCGTCGGCGGTCTTGGCCATCTCGCCGCCCAGTTCCGTGTACTGGGTGATGTCCGGACCGACCTGCAGGTCCCGCGGTTTCTCCATCGTCTTGACCGAGTAGTCGTGGTCCGAAATGTAGCGGGCGACCGCCTGCGCGAACGTCGACTTCCCGGCCCCGGGCGCACCCGAAATGAGAACGCCGCGCTGGCGCTCGAGCAGCCGGTCTTTCAGTTCGTCGGCGTGCTCGTAGTCGTCGATGTCGGTCTGGGCGATCGGACGGACGGCGGTGATCTCGATGCCGTCCGAGAAGGGCGGACGGCCGATCGCGATTCGGTAGTCTCGGAACTGAACGATGTTCATCCCCGGCTCCGAGAGCTCGAGGAAACCGTCGGAGGACTCCTTCGCGCCGTCGACGACTTCACGGGCGTACTCGTCCATCGTCGCCTCATCGAGGGGCTCGTCGGCGATCTCTTCGTAGCTCATCTCGCCGAGTTCGCCGCGTTTGGCCTTCGGTACGGCGTCCGTCTTGAGGTGGACGCTCATCGTCTGCTCGTCGAAGAACTCCTCGACGGCCAGCGTCCCGACCTCGCGAACCTCGGGTGAGACGTGCTCGACGTCGAGCCCCTTCGCCTCGGCGACCTCGGCCTGGACGACGTCGCTCGTGACGAAGGTCGCGTCGAGTTCCTCCGCGAGATCGCGGATCAGGGCGTCGATCTCGCCCTCGGAGGCGTGGCCCCGCTCAATGGCGTTGGGCCGCTCGCCGACGTACTCGAGGTCGACGACGCCCTCGTCGGCTAGGTCAGCCAGCCGCTGGAGTTCCTCGAGGCCGTCCCAGCCGCTGTCGATCCCGTCGTTCGCCTGCGCCTCGAGTTCCGCGACGACCGCCTCGGGGACGCAGATCGTCGCTCCCTCGAACTGCCCGTCTTCGATAGTCGCCGAAACGCGGCCGTCGATAACCACGCTTGTATCCGGCACGACGTTCATACGTAAACTGGTCGACGTACGCCTATAAGGGTGTCCACAGCAAACCTACGCTCCTCGTTTCCACTCCACACGCCCCGATCCGTGCGACTGAATCCCACATTCCTATTCAGCGGGAACACTCACGGAAACTTACTCGATCGACCGAACACGTTTCGATCATGCAATCGCAGCAGACGTTCGGACGCGGCGGACTCAACGGCTTTCTCGACGTCGACGAACTCGTCGATCGTATCGGGCTCGACGAGGACGAAATCGCGTGGCGAAAGGAGTTCATCGGATTCGATGCGGACGACGAGCGGCGGCTGTCGGCCCTCGAGCCGTTGGTCCAGGCGAACGCCGAGGCGATCGCCGACGACTTCTACGAGAACGTGTTGCACTACGAGCAGACCCGAGCGATCGTCGACCGGTCGCCGAAAGATGTCGACGCCCTCAAGCAAACGCAGCAGGCGTATCTCGTCTCGCTGGCCGCCGGGGAGTACGACCGGGAGTTCTTCATGAATCGGGCGCGGATCGGCAAACTCCACGAGCTACTGGACATGCCCCTGAAGCAGTACGTGGGACAGTACGGCGTCTACTACGATCTGATCCTGTCCCGGCTAAACGAGCGGGTCCAGCAACAGGTCGTCGACGCCATCGAGGAGTGGGCCGAAGAGCGCGACGCCGAGGGAGACGGCGGTCTCGAGCGGTTCGTCGGCGCGCTGGGACTCGGTGGCGGCGTCGAGGACGCGGAAGACGGCCTCGAGGAGTCGTTCGAGGAAACCGTCAGAGACGCCATCGACGACGGCATGATGGACGTCCTCTCGCTGTTGCGGATCATCAATCTCGACATGCAGGTCGCGGTCGACACGTACGTCGACTCGTACGCACAGCAACTCGAGGAGTCGATCGAACGCCGGACGCGACTCGCCCGCGAGGTCGAAGCGGACGTTCAGGGGCCAATCGCCGAACTCCACGACTCGAGCGAGGCGGTCGCGAACCGCGCCGAGGCGATCAGCGAGCACACCGAGTCACAGGCGACCGGCGTCACGCGGGCCGCGGGCGAACTCAACGACGTGAGCGCCGCGGTTGAGGAGGTCGCGAGCGTCGCCGATGAGGTTCGCGAGGAGAGCGACCGGACCGAGCGACTCGCCGCCGAGGGCGTCGATGCGGCCGACGACGCGCTGTCCGAACTCGAGGCGATCGAGGACGCGACCGACCGCGTCGCCGACGCCGTCGACGCCCTCGCAGAGCGGACGGACGAGATCGACGACATCGTCGACCGGCTGGACGACCTCGCGGAACGGACGACGGTGTTGGCGGCGAACGCGAAGATCGAGTCTTCGCGATCGGACGCCGACGGCGGCGAGACGATGGGCGTCATCGCGAGCGAAGTCCGCTCGTTCGCCGAGCAGACGAAAGCCGACCTCGCCGAGATCGAAACCGCGGTCGAAGCCGTCCGCGAGGACGCGGCGGCGACCGTCGAGACGACCGAGGAAACGGTGAGCCGCGTCGAGACCGGGACGGACCGCGTCCGGGAGACGGTCGACTCGCTCGAGGAGATCCACGAGTCGGCGCGCGAGACGGCATCGGGGATGGAGGACGTGGCGGCCGCGACCGATCAACAGGCCCGCGGCGTCGAGGCGACCGCGGAGACGATCGAGGAGCTCTCGGAGTCGGCAGACAGGGTCGCGAGCGCCGCGGGGTCGGTCGCGGCGGCGAGCCAACAGCAGACGGCCAGCCTCAGCGAGGTCCGCGAGTCGGTCGCGCGCTTGACCGACGACGAGCCCGAATCCGAGCCGCCGGTCTACGAGCGACTCGGCTGATCCGGACCGCAGACACCGACTGCGGGCGTCGGTGCACTGAACACGACCGGGGCCGACACTTCTTGTATGACTCTCGTCGATCTGACGCGCGAACTCGTCGCCATCCCGAGCCACGAGGACGAGACCGCTGCCGGCGACTTCCTCGAGACGTGGCTCCGTCGCGAGACCGACGCCGACGTGACTCGAGACGCCGCTGGCAACGTGATCGCTCGGACGGGAACGGGCGAGGAAACGCTCGCGCTGGTCGGACATCACGACGTCGTAGCGCCGGCCGAGTCACAGGTCGCGAGCGGCGGCGGAGACGGCGACGGAGCGAACGAGTACGCCGTCGACGAGCGCGACGGTCGCCTCTACGGTCGCGGCACGGCGGACATGAAGGGTGCGGTCGCGGCCGCGCTGCTCGCCTTTCGCGACGCCGACCCCGCCGGCGAGTTGGTCTTCGCGAGCTTCGTCGGCGAGGAGGTCGGCGGCGTCGGCGCACGGCACGCGATCGAGCAGGGGTTCTCACCCGACTACGCCGTCGTCGGCGAGGGATCGACGAACTACTCGGGGCCGGACGTCACCGACGTGGCCGTCGCACACAAGGGTCGCCGCGGGAGCACAATCACTGCCCGCGGGACGGCGGCGCACGCCAGCGAGGCTGACGCCGGCGAGAACGCCATCTACCGCGCTACTGCGGCCGTCGACCTTGTCCGTGACCTCGAGCCCCCGTCGGTCGACGCGGCGGGCGACACGCTCGAGGGCCGGCTCACCGTCACGGAGATCGAGGGCGGGTCGGCGATGAACGTCGTTCCGGCCCGCTGTGCGTTCACCGTCGACGAGCGGACGGTGCCGGGGGAACGTGCGGCCCTCGAGCGGGTCGCAGACCTCGAGGGAATCGAGTGGACAGTCGACCAGGATCTGCCGCCGATGCGCTGTGACGACGACGCGTTCGCCGACGCGGTTCTGGCGGCCGCAACCGACGCGCAGGCGAGCGAGCCCGAACTCGTGACGAAACCGCACGCGACCGACGCCGGCTGGCTCTCGCAGGCCGGGACGGAGTGTGTCATCTACGGCCCGTCCGAACCCGGCGAAGCCCACACCGACGACGAGAGCGTCTCGATCGCCGTCCTCGAGCGCTGCCTCGAGACCTATCGGGGACTCGCGGAGCGGTGGCCGCCATCGCGGTGACGTCGTCGCGGTAGCCGGCTCTTTGATCGTCGATTTTCAGACCCCCGGGACGCCGACCGCCTCGAAACCGGTGACGCCGAGCACGGCGAGGGCGTAGAGCACGATCAGGACGGTGACCCACGCCACGAGCCCGATCATCGCCGCGGCGGTCCAGTCGCCGGGATACCGCCAGTTGATGACCGCGACGTAAGCGATCAGTGCCAGTAGCGGCCCGACGAGTGGTATCCAGCCGACGACGAAACCGACGATCGCCCAGACGATGGCTCCGATCAACGCGGTGACGATGGCGTGATCGTAGTCTCCCCGACCAACGATAACTCGCGCACCCGCGTAGATGCCGAGCGCACCGATCAGCAGGCTTACGATGAATACGATAGCTGACGCGATTGGTGATGCAACGACCATAGTGAGACGGCTTACGTCAGCTCGGTGGAACAGTCCGCTGCTTGCACGTTCCATCTGTCTCTCATGGGCTGGCGAGCGCAGCGTGACAGCAGCGTGCAACGCCTTTGCAACGGTGTACTGATCGTCTCGAGAGTCGACAGGTCTTCGAGTGCCCGCCCGCCATTCGCATTCGATCGCTTCGAAGTGACCGGAACCACGACGTTGATGCCGCTTCCGAGCGAACGATATGCCTATGGCGACCGATCAGGCTCCGAGCGACGCGAGCGAGGCCGACACGTACGAACAGTTCGAAGACCGGGTGCAGCGCATCTCGAACGTGGGCAACGCGGCCGGAATCCTGCGGTGGGATCAGGAGGTCGTGATGCCCGATGAGGGGACGCCCGCCCGCGCACAGCAGCTCTCGACGCTGTCCTCGATCAGTCACGAACTCCTGACCGCCGATGAGACCGGCGAGTTGCTCTCGGAACTTGAAGGCGAGACGACTGTGTCGTCTCGAGAAGCGAGTAGCGCGGAACGGAGTTCCGCGGACCATTCGAGCGGGCGAAGCCCGCGAGAAGACGGTGAAACCGCGAGCACCGACCTCGAGGATGAACAGGCCGCGGTCGTCCGCGAGGTTCGTCGCACGTACGATCGCGAGACGAGCGTCCCGGGGGAACTGGTCGAGGAGATCTCGGCGACGGCGTCGAACGCCCATCCCACGTGGAAGCAGGCCCGGGAGGAAGACGACTTCGAGCGGTTCGCGCCGACGCTCGAGAAACTGGTCGAACTCAAGCGGGAGTACGCCGAGCACATCGATCCGGACGCGGATCCCTACGCCGTGCTCTTCGCGGACTACGAGCCGTACATCGACCTCGAGACGGCCGAGCGCGTTCTCGAGCGCCTGCGCGAGAATCTCGTCCCGCTGATCGATGCGGTCCAGGAGAGCGACGCCGAGCTGACGACCGATGCCTTCGCCGGGCAGTTCGACGACGACGATCAGGAGGCGCTGGCCCGCGACGTGCTCGACTCGCTAGGCTACGACTGGGATCGCGGCCGCCTCGATACGGCACCGCATCCGTTCTCCTCGGGAACGCAATTCGACGCGCGCGTGACGACCCGCTTTGAGGAGGACGACTTGCTCGGGTCGATCACCTCGACGATCCACGAGTTCGGCCACGCCAACTACACGCAGGGTCTCCCGGACGAGGGGTACGCCACGCCGCTGGGCGAGGCTCGCGACCTCTCCGTCCACGAGTCCCAGTCTCGACTCTGGGAGAACCACGTTGGCCGCTCTCGTCCCTTCTGGGAGCACTTCCTGCCGATCGCCCGCGAGCGGTTTCCGGAACTTGAGGACGTTTCCCCCGAGGAGGCCTATGAGGCCGCGAATCAGGTCCACGACGACAATCTCATCCGGGTCGAGGCGGACGAACTCACCTACCACCTCCATATCGTCATTCGCTTCGAGATCGAACGCGACCTGATCCGGGGGGATCTCGAGGTCTCGGAGGTCCCCGAGGTTTGGAACGATAAGTACGAGGAATATCTCGGTGTTCGTCCCGAAACCGACGCGGAAGGCTGCCTGCAGGACATTCACTGGTCTCACGGCGACTTCGGCTACTTCTCGACGTACTCGCTGGGCTCGGTGCTCGCGGCGCAGTTGTACGCCGCGGCGGAAGACGATCGGGGCACCTTCGACGAGCAGACCCGCGAGGGCGAGTTCGACGAACTCAACGGCTGGCTCCGCGAGAACGTCCACCGCCACGGCAAGCGCTACGTCACGCCCGACCTGATCGAACGAGCCACCGGCGAGGGACTGACCGCGGACTACTTCCTCGAGTACGTCACCTCGAAGTACGGCGAGCTGTACGACCTCGAGAGCTACTGAACCGGCGGACTCTGTCGCCCCGCTCACTTACTTCCCGTTTCCACGGTCGTCGGAGTGTCGTTGTCAGAGTCGCCGTCAAACATTCGGACGAGAGGGGAATGTCGTTGTCAGAGTCGCCGTCAAACATTCGGACGAGAGGGGAACTGTGATCGATTAGAAGAGACCCCGTCCGAGCACGACCACCGTCACGTTGTTCGCGAACGCGAACAGTCCGAGCGCAACGAGGACGCCAAGAAATCCCTCGAGCCCCAGCTGCACGGGCCGTTCCAGTCGTCGCGGCACGGCGCGGGCGCGAGCGAAGAGCACCGAGAACAGGCCGAGCGACGCTGTGAGCAGGCCGACGATCCCCATGATCGGAAGCGCTAGCGCTGCGAGCGCTCGGACGGTGCTCCCACCGTCGTCCGCAGCGGCTTCCCGTCGGTGGACGAACCGAACTCGGGCCCCAGCGTGGTCCCCGCGATGACGGTGTTTGAACTCCCGCCACTCGTTCGGCGTCGACGTGTGACAGGTCGTCGAGTAAACGACCACGTCGTCGAACCGGTCGGCAAGCATGTGGAAATCGCGCCTGAACGCCGAACCCAGCCGATGCGCGATGACGACGCGGACGCCGTCGACGCGAACGTCGTCGGCCGTTGATGCGTCACTCCGCCGCACGTCTGCCGCCGGAAACGTCGTCGAGAGCCGCCGCGCGATGGCGTCCCTGTCCGACGGACTGGTCGAATACGTCCACTCCTCGAGCGCCGCTGCCACTTGTGGCGCTCGAACGATACTGCGATCGCTACTGCCGCTGCTCGTCCCCCAATGGCCCCCCATTGTACGGAACTGTTTCACAGTTGTCTATATATCGCTGTCGAACGATTTCCGCCCTGCCTCGTCTCGTCAGCGCGGATCGGTTCGGGACGAGATAGCCAGTGCTGGCCCCGGTTTTAGGGGCCGGTGCTCAGTACTGTCGGCTATGGTCGATACGTCACTTGCCGAGAAGGCGGCGATCGTCACGGGCGCGAGTTCGGGAATCGGCGCGGCGACCTGTCGCGAACTCGCCGCCGCGGGAGCGAACGTCGTCCTCGCGGCCCGCAGCGAGGGCCGATTGACCGATCTCGCGGACGACCTCGAAGCGACCCACGACGTCGAAACGCTGGTCGTTCCCACGAACGTTCGCGAGGAGGACGACGTCGACGTGCTTCTCGAGGCGGGCGTCGACCGCTTCGGCGGGATCGACGTACTGGTGAACAACGCCGGACTGGGCCGCGGGAGCGACGTCGAATCGCTGTCGACCGACGACTACGAGACGATGCAAGAGACCAACGTCGACGGCGTCTTCTACGCGACGCGGGCGGCGATTCCCCACGTCCGCGAGCGCGAGGGACACCTGATCTTCGTCGCCAGTTTCGCCGGCAAGCACCCGCGGCCGTCCAATCCCGTGTACGCTGCGACGAAGTGGTGGGTCCGGGGCTTCGCTAAGAGCCTCGCGGCCCAGATCGGTGACGACGACGTTGGGATCACGATCGTCAACCCCGCGGAGGTCCGCTCTGCGTTCGGAGCGGCTGACGGCGAGAGTTTCGCCGAGCGGTTCGACGAAGGCGAGGTCACCGAACCAGAGGAGGTCGCCGAAGCGATTCGCTTCGCCGCGACTCGCGGGGGCTCGAGCGTGAGCGAACTCGATATCAATCGGCGAGACAAGTTCGCGGATACCTTCCACTGACGGGAGCGAAACGGGCGGCCCGAATCCGCCGCGCCCCCTATAAAACGAGGCTGGGAGTGCCGGGTCGGGACTCACCCGTTCCCGGCCCCCTACCACGAGTATGCGACTCTCAATTCCGCGCGTTCCGGGCGTCTACTTCGACACCGACGGCGAATCGACGGCGAAGACCATCGCGCTGAGCGCCGCGGGCCGACGGGCACCGAAACCGCAGGGCTACGCGCTTCAGGCCCTTCCCTACATCTGGTCGTTCGACGTCGACCTCCGCGAGGTACCGACCGATCATCCGATCCAGTACCTCCATCCGGAGGGGGCACGGAGTCTGGGCGATCTCTCCCGGCAGCGCGGCGTCCGCGAGGTCGGGACCGAACTCGAGTCCGTCCTGCGGTTCGTCTGGTCGGTCAATCAGGAAGTGGAGTCGGCGACGGGACAGTTACTGGGGCTGTCCTCGGACGACGACGGCGTCACCATCGAGGTCCAGGACGGGGCCATCAGCGCCGACGGCTCGGCGCTCGAGACCGATGCCTTCGACCTCGAGGATTCGGATATCGGCGAGTCCGGCACCGATGAATTCGACGTTCACGAGCCCGATCACGACCGGTTCGATCCCGACGACGAGCTGTGAGTCGTTGGCAGGACCGTCATCGAATCGGTTTTCTGATTCGGGTTATTTTCAATACGCTCCGGTAGGCGTGGTATCCGCTCAGTGGATCTGTCTACGTACCTTTTTGCGCCTCGGGATTCCTCATGGTTCGAGAGACCTTCGGTTTCGCTTGATGCCGAGAGAGCGATGCTCTCTCGTAGCAAACCGCTCGCTTCGCTCGCGGATGCTAGCAGCGGTAAGTCCTCCGCCTGTACCGTGCGGTCAGTAGCGTCTCCGAATATGAACGAACCGTATAACCCGCTGGCCGCGCTGGATCAACTCGAGACCGAATGCCACTCCGCGCGTTCAGAATCGCCTACGACGGTACGGGCTATCACGGCTTCCAGCGCCAGCCCGACGTCCCGACCGTCGAGGATACGATCTTCGACGCGCTCCGCGCACTCGAGACCCTCGCCCCCGAGGCCGACAAACCCGCGGGCTACGCCGCTGCCGGCCGGACCGACGCGGGCGTCTCCGCGCTCGCCCAGACGATCGCGCTCGAGGCCCCGGACTGGCTCGCGCCGCGGGCGCTAAACGCCGAACTTCCCGCGGACGTTCGCGCGTGGGCGGCCGCCGACGCGCCGGCGGCGTTCCACGCGACACACCACGCGAGCCGTCGAGAATACACCTATCACCTGTATGCACCGCGAGCTCCGCCGTCGAACGCCGAGACGCCCGACCGCTCTCTCGACGACGACCGGTTCCGCGCGGCCTGCGAGGCGCTCTCGGGTGCCCACGATTTCCACAATCTGACGCCGGACGACCACAACACCGAACGCTCGCCGTCGCTCGAGGCGGTCCGAGACGGCGACTATCTACTCGTCACCGTCAGCGCGGACGGCTTCGCCCGCGAACTCGTCCGCCGACTCGTGTCGCTGGCTCGCGACGTCGGTGCCGGCGACGCCCCGCTCGCGAAAATCGACCGCGTCCTCGACCCCGAGCCGTTGCCCGGCCACGAGGGAATCGCACCCGCGCCGCCGGAACCGCTCGTGCTGACCGACGTGGACTACCCCAGTCTCGAGTTCGAGACCGACGACGCGGCAGCAGAGAGCGCTCGAGCGGTGTTCGAACGTCGCCGAATCGACCGGCAGACCGGGGCTCGAGTCGCTGGACAGGTGGCCGACGGGATCCGCTGACGGGAAAGTAGTCGAGCGGAGAGCGTTCGGATCACCGGCCCTTGGTTGGCTGTGTACGAGTGTTTTTCACGGGCGAGGACACACGTCGGCGCATGGACCTCTCGCCCGACGAGTACGGTGCCTACTGGCGCGCGTCGATCCGCGTCGCCGCGGGCGTGCTCGTCCTCTTCTTCGGCCTCCGTCTCACGTCACCGCTACGGACCCATCCCGAGGCGGGTGCGTCCATTTTGGGCGTCATCTTGCTCGTCTTACTCGTTCTCGTCGGAACGTACGTCGCGATGCTCGGCGTCGCTCGAGTCGTCCGGACTGCGGTCGACGCGGAAACGTAGGCGTCCGCGAGAGCGTCCGATACCCTTTACCTCCTCCGTTTCAAAATTCGGGGTATGAGTTCCGTCCCCGAGCGCTCCGAGGTCGACGAGGCGTACACCTGGGACCTCGAGAGCATCTACGCGATGGACGACGACTGGGAGTCCGCCTACGAAGCGGTCGCCGAACGCGTCGACGACCTCGAGTCCTACGAGGGGCGGGTCACCGACGACGCCGAAACCCTCCTGGAGGTGCTCGAATTGCGCGACGAGATCATGCGCGAGGTATCGACGGTCGCGGCCTACGCCCGCATGCGCCGCGACGAAGATACGACGAACCAGCAGTACCAGGCGCTGACGGCCCGCTCGCAGTCACTGGCGGCCGACGCCCAGTCTGCCGCCTCCTTTATCGACCCCGAAATCCAGGAGCTGACCCGCGAGGAGTTCGAGTCGATGGTCGACGAGGAGTCCGACCTCGAGACCTACGACCACTACGTCGACGACGTCCTCCGGATGAAGCCCCACACCCGCTCGGCCGAGGTCGAGGCGCTGTTAGCCGACCTCGGCGAAGTGATGGGCGCGACGGGTGAGGTCTACAACATGCTCTCGAACGCGGACATGGAGTTCCCGACGGTCGAGGATCCGACGGGAGAGGCGGTCGAAATCACCCAGAGCAACGTCACGAACCTGCTCAAGCGACCCGATCGCGAGTTCCGACAGCGCGTCTACGAGGGCTACTTCGACGAGTGGTCGTCGGTCCGGAACGCGGTCGCCGCGTCCTACAAGAACAGCGTCAAAGCCGACGTCAAGACCGCTCGAGCGCGCAACTACGACACGGCGCGCGAAGCCGCCCTCGACGGCCCGAACGTCCCCGTCGAGGTCTACGATACGCTCGTCGACACCGTCCACGACAACCTCGACAAGCTCCACCACCACGCCGAACTCAAGGAGCAAGCGCTGGGGGTCGACGACCTGCAGATGTGGGACCTCTACATGCCCCTGACGGGCGACGAGGGCCCGGACCTCGAGTACGACCAGGCGACCGAGTACGTCGTTGACGCGCTCGCGCCGCTGGGCGAGGCGTACCAGTCCCGCGTCGCCGAGGGGCTCGACTCTCAGTGGGTCGACGTCTACGAGAACGAGGGGAAGCAATCCGGCGCGTATTCGGGAGGTACCTACGACACCCAGCCGTTCATCCTGCTGAACTACCAGCGGGACATCTCCTCGATGTACACGCTGGCCCACGAACTCGGCCACTCGATGCACTCCGAATTGACGAAGGAGGAACAGCCCTTCATTTACTCGAACTACGAGATCTTCGTCGCCGAGGTCGCCAGCACGGTCAACGAGGCCCTGCTGACCAATCACCTCCTCGAGACCGTCGACGACCCCGAGTTCCGGAAACACGTCCTCAACGAGTTCCTCGAGCGCGTGCGCTCGACGCTCTACCGCCAGACGCTGTTCGCGGAGTTCGAACACGAGACCCACCGCCTCGAGGAAGCGGGCGAGCCGCTGACCGCCGATCGACTGGACGAGGTCTATCGCGGACTCAAGGAAGAGTACTACGAGCCCGCCGTGATCGACGACCGCATCGCCACCGAGTGGATGCGTATCCCGCACTTTTACCGCGCGTTCTACGTCTATCAGTACTCGACGGGTATCTCCGCCGCGCTCGCGATCGTCGATGACGTCCTCGAGAACGGTCAGTCCGCCGCCGACGACTACCTCGAGTTCCTCCGCCGCGGTTCCCGGGAGTACCCGCTCGAGCTCCTGCGGATCGCCGGCGTCGACATGAGCACCTCGGAGCCGATCGATCGCGCGCTCGAGACCTACGGCCAGCGCCTCGAGGAGTTCGAGTCGCTGCTCGAGTGATCGAGGCTCCGCTCTTCCCCGGTGGCCTGCCATAGCCGGGTCAACTGTACTGCCAACCGACAGAAATTCCTCCGCGACCCAAAGGCACATTTACTGTCGCTATCTTAACGGCGTATATCAGGATGTCTCGAAGCCCGTCTATTCCCGACCGACCTCACCGCGATATCGACGCCGATCTCCCCGACGACGAGCGGCTCGAGGCGCTTCGCGGGCACTACGAAGAGCTCGTGGACGTCAACGACAAGCTGTCGGCCCAGCTCGATGACGCCGAGGATCGCCGCGAACGCCTCCGGGAGAAAGTCGACCGCGTCGAACGCGAAAACGAGACGCTGAAGAGCTCATCGCTGTACATCGCCACCGTCGAGGACGTCCTCGACGACGAGCAAGTCATCGTCAAACAGCACGGCAACAACCAGGAGGTGCTCACGGACGTCTCCGCTCGGATCGTCGATAGCGTCGCGCCGGGCGACCGCGTCGCGGTCAACGACTCCTTTGCGATCCAGACGGTGTTGAACACCGAGACCGACGCGCGCGCCCAGTCGATGGAGATCACGGAGAAGCCGGAAGTCACCTACGCCGACATCGGCGGCATCGACGAGCAGGTCCGCGAGGTCCGCGAAGCCGTCGAACAGCCCCTCGCCGAGCCCGAACTGTTCGACGAGGTCGGGATCGATCCGCCCAGCGGCGTGCTCCTCTACGGGCCACCGGGAACGGGCAAGACAATGCTCGCCAAGGCCGTCGCCAACGAGACCGACGCCACCTTCATCAAGATGGCCGGCTCGGAGCTCGTCCGCAAGTTCATCGGCGAGGGCTCCCGGCTCGTTCGAGACCTCTTCGAGATGGCCCGCGAGCGCGAACCGGCCATCATCTTCATCGACGAGATCGACGCCATCGCGACTCGTCGCACGGAGTCCAAGACCTCCGGCGACGCCGAGGTCCAGCGGACGATGATGCAGCTCCTCTCGGAGATGGACGGCTTCGAGGCCCGCGGCGAGATCCGCATCATCGCCGCCACCAACCGATTCGATATGCTCGACCGCGCCATCCTGCGTCCCGGCCGGTTCGACCGCCTCATCGAAGTCCCCGAACCCAGCGAGGAGGGCCGCGAGCAGATCCTCGCGATCCACACTCGCGGAATGAACGTCGCCGACGACATCGACTTCGCCGACCTGGCGGCCGACACCGACGGCTACTCCGGTGCAGATATCG
This sequence comes from Natrinema sp. CBA1119, assembly GCF_002572525.1. NCBI lineage: Archaea > Methanobacteriati > Methanobacteriota > Halobacteria > Halobacteriales > Natrialbaceae > Natrinema > Natrinema thermophila. Next base: position 1,907,032 of record NZ_PDBS01000001.1, read on the forward strand.
AGAGCCTCGCCACCGAGGCCGGCATGTTCGCCATCCGCAACGACCGCGATCAGGTCACCCACCAGGACTTCGCGGACGCCCTCAAGAAGATCGAGGAAGATGACTCGAGCGACGTGATTTCGTCGGCGGGTTACTTCTATCAATAGAACCGGAATTTTACGCTGCGGTCGCGGCTTCGCCGCTCCCTCGGTAAAATTTCGATTAAAAGCACTCCTCTTTCCCCGCCGCTCACTTCATTCGCTCCGGGTCAGTCGTCGGCCCGCTCGTTCGCTTCGCTCACTCGCGGTGAGTGTCGGTGAGTTGCCTGCCCTCCCCCGACTCGCAGAGCCCTCGGTTCTTCGGGCTCCGCTCGCGGCCACTGAACCGATCCGTTTCCGCATCGGGACTGGATCGCAACGCCTTACGCCGCTCGTCCCCGAAAGCGAATATGAGCACGATTCGAGTCGTCTGGGGGTCCGCGTCGGCACCCACGGCGATGGCCTCTTACGACGCGGCCCTCGCCGAGGCCGGCGTCGAGAACTACAATCTCGTCTCGGTCTCGTCCGTCATTCCCGCCGAGACCCATGTCGAGGCCGTCGGCACCGCCCCCGACCTCGGGCCCGCCGGCGAGCGCCTGACCGTCGTCGAGGCTCGAGCCACCATTGCTGGCCCCGGTCGCGTGAGCGCGGCGCTGGCCTGGGTGCAATCGGTCAACGACGGCCCGGGCCTGTTCTACGAGACCGCGGGCGAGATGGATCGCGAGGACGTCGAACGCCGGGTTCGCGAGGGACTGGCCGCGGGACAGGAACTTCGTGACTGGCAGTTCGCAGACCCGCGGGCGGCCGTCGAGAGTCGGCAGGCCGATTCGGGTCGGTACACGACGGCGGTCGTCCTCGCAGTATACGGCGATAGCGAGCCGATCCTCCCGAATTGACCGAAGGCGAACCCTTTTGACCCGGCGGCGCATTGCTACGGGCACACACTTCTCATGAACGGAAATACGCCGTACGCAGGGCTACCGGGCGAGACTGGTGCTGGGCAGCGTGCAGCGGCGGACGTTCCGGACCTCTCGAGCGCACAGAAACGACTGCTCCACCGCGATGTCTCGCGGATCGCGGCCCGTACACGCGAGTTCCTTCCCAACGAATACGTCGTCGACGCCGACGTCTCGACCGGGATGACCGGCCCGCAGGTCACCGTCGCCGTCCGACCGCCGGTCGGTCACGCGGTCAGTGCCGGCTTCACGCCCGACCTCGAGGAGGCGGCCCCCGAGGAAGTCATCACCGCAGACGAACGCGACGAAGTCGCCCGCGGGCTGGCCGCGAGCGCGGCACTGCAGGTGAAACAGGCGATCAGCAACAACGTGCGGCCGACCGGGAAATAGCCGGTCCCGACATCGAGGGTCCGCGCTCGATCGGTCCGTCCCATCGGGACGGAACACATCGCTTTTCGACGCGTTAGCTCGATCAATAGTGCACTTGCTCGAACTCGAGCGGCGACGCGGTCCGTCGCGAGCGACGAACACAGGTCGAGCGTGAGCCGGATCTCACGCTCGGGTCCGTCGGGAACCGGTCGCTGATGCGTGAGACATCCGGGACGCTAATCGGTTTGCGTCTCGGCTGTGATCGGCTCGAGGATCAGACGGTGCGGACGGACGGAACCGAACGCGGCGTCCGACGGTACATCTTTGCGGTGCTCGTCGGGGCCGGAAACTGAATCACGGACGGAAAACTGAATCGGGAACGAACCGCACTTTGAACGGGCTGTGGAGATCTAATCAGCGGGTGAACGTTCGGTCGATCGACCGAGCGAGTCAGCTGGTACGCCTCACTGGGTACTCGTCGGGGACTGTGCGGCGGTGTCCGGCTGAATCTCCTCGAGTTCGTCCTGTTTCTCCTCGGCTTCTTCGGCTTCGGCCTCCGCCTCGGCCTCTCGTTCTGCCTTCTCTTCGGCTTCCTTTTTCTCCTTGATCTTCTTCAGGCGGAACGTTTCCTCGCGTTCCTGTTCCTCGAGTTTCTGCTCGATGTACTCCTGATTGTCGTACAGTTCCGGCAGGAGCTTGAACTCGAGGGCGTTGACGCGGCGCTTGGTGGTCTCGATCTCTCGGAGCATCTTCTTCATCGCCGTCTCGACCTCGGCGGCGAGGATGATGCTCTCGAGGAGGTCCTCGTAGGCTTCGGCGGCCTCGTCGATGCGGGCGGAGGTGCCCATGATCCCGTAGCCTCGTTGGTCGAGACTCTTGGTGACTTTGGAGGATTCGATCTGGGGCACGACGACGCCCATGATGTTCTTCGATTCGGTGGTGATCTCGGGGTGTTCCTGTAGCGCCGCCGCGGCACCGCGGACTGCGACGTCACCTTCCATCGCCCGGGCCATGTTGATCTTCTTCTGGGCGGCCTCGTAGTCCTGCGCGAGCTCGCCGCGGACGTCCTGGGCCTTGTCCAGAATGTCCATGAACTCCATGATCAGCCCGTCGCGTTTCTTCTCGAGCGTGCCGTGGCCCCGCTCGGAGAGCTCGATGCGATCCTCGATCGCCATCAAGTTCTTGCGGGTGGGCTTGACGTCGTTGGCCATCTTGTGGGGGGCTAGCTCCCCCAGCCGGATAACTGTTTACAGTTTTCCGCGCACCGTTCGCCGCCGAACGGCGGGAACTCGACCTCGAGGGTCGGGCTACCCGAGAAACAGATCGACCATGTCGCCCGATGACTGGCCCTTGTAGAGTTCCGAATAGCCGCAGTCCGTACAGCTTACGACGTGAAACCGACGGTTTTGGACGTCGAGGAGCTTCGAGAGGCCGCTCCCGGTCGTCGAAATTTTGTCGATCTCCGTCTCCGTGTGGCCACACTTCGGACAGCCGCGATCGTCGTCTCGCATACGTGCTCCATTCGTATCATCTCACAAATCTTTTGTGCTCGGGCTCTCGAGTATCGACGAGAAATGGCTGTCTCCGTCGTGATCCTGCTCCTCGTCTCCCTCGCGATCTCGCTCGTCCTGTGGCTGGCGATCAGTCGGGAAACGTCGGACCCGACCGTCGTGGATCGGCGGGAAGCGGAACGGATCGCGAAAGATCGCGGTGGCCGAGAATCGTCGCGTTCGGCCCGCGACCGGAGTCGCTCGGTCGACAGCCGTCGCACGGCTGTCGACGGCCGTGTTCGCGACGACGAGCAGGATCGATCCGCTGGACTCGATCGGAGCGAGCGCGACGAATGACCATCGTTTCTTTTCGATGGGGTTTCGCAACACCGCCTACTCGAGGATGTGGACCCGCTGTTCGTCGATCGAGAGCGGGATCGATTCGCCGATCCGATAGCCGTCGATCCCGTCGGTATGCAGCGTCACGGTCGTGTCGTCGGGCAGCGTCGCCGTGAGCCGGGTTCGGTCTCCGAGATATGTCGCGCCGGTCACTTTGGCCTCGATCGGTCCCTCGCCGAGTTCGAAGGCGGCGGGCCGGGCCGCGACTTGCACCGAGCCGTCCGTCTCGGCCGCCACGGGCAGTTCGGTAAAGCCCAGATCGACGTGGCCGTTCTCGGCGACCCCCTCGAGGAGGGTCGAACTCCCGACGAAGTTCGCGACGAAGGGGTTGGCGGGCCGGCGGTAGATCTCCGCGGGCTGGCCCACCTGTTCGAGCGTCCCGTCCGCCAGCACCGCGATCCGATCGCACATCGCCATCGCCTCCTCCTGATCGTGGGTGACGTAGAGCGCGGTCACCTCGAGGTCGGACAGCAATTCGCCGATCTCGTCGCGCAGCCGGGTCTTGAGTTCGGCGTCCAACCCCGTCATCGGTTCGTCGAGCAGGAGGACGTGTGGTTCGATCGCGAGCGCGCGCGCGAGGCCGACCCGCTGTTGCTGGCCGCCCGACAGCGTCGTCGGCCGCCGGTCGGCCAGCTCGGCGATGTCGAGCAGAGCGAGCAGGTCGTTGGCCCGCTCGCGGCGCTCGGCCTTCGGGACCCCCTGCATTTTCGGCCCGAACGCGACGTTCTCACGGACGGTCATGGTGTCGAACAGGGCGTAGGACTGGAAGACCAGGCCGACGTTCCGCTCTTCTGGTGGGACGTGCGTCACGTCGACCCCGTCGAACAGCACCCGGCCGTGGGTCGGCGTCTCGAAGCCGGCGATGGTCCGCAGCGTCGTCGTCTTTCCACAGCCCGAGGGGCCGACGACCCCGAGGATCTCACCGTCCCGGATCGTCAGGTCGATCCCGTCGACGGCCACCTCGTCGCCGTAAGCCTTGGTCAGCGACTCGAGGGTGACGTCGCTCACGGGCGCTCACCACCCTCGAGCGCGCTTCGGTCGATCGGTGTGCGAGCGATTCGACGCCGTACTCCGTTCGTAGCGTGTCTCATTGGTGTGCGGTCGAGAACCCCCGTTTGCCGAGCAGTTGCAGGACGAGTATCGCGGCGACGACGATCACGAAGTAGACCGAGACGGCCGCCGCCGACTGGAGGTGCGTCGCGTTCGAGATGTTCCGGTAGAGGAAGACCGCGAACGGATCCGGGCTGCCGCTCGCCACCATGTACGTGAAGTTGAACTCCGCGGCTGCAAGCGTCCAGGTGATGATACAGCCGGCGACGATCCCCCGTTTGGCGTGGGGGACGACGATCGTCAGAAACGCCCGCGGCCACGAGGCTCCCAGCGATCGGGCGCTCTCCTCGAGGCGGACCAGATCCATCGACTGGAACGAGCTCTGGACCGTCAGGACCATGTACGGCGATTTGAGGAGACAGTAGCCGGCGATCAGCCCCAGCGCCGAGCGGCCGTGTTCCGGGTAGGTCTGTACGAACGCGATCCCGAGGATTAGCCCCGGAACGAGCGGCAGGATTGCGAACGTGTTGACCCAGTCCCGCGCATAGAAGTCGTACCGCGCGAGCGCGTACGCGACCGGAACGCCGATGATCACGTTCAGGAGCATTCCGCCGGTCGCGATCGCGAGACTGAACGCGAGCCCGGGGATCGCGTTCGCTTGCACGCCGTGATCGCCGAAACCGAGGACCTGTCGCCAGTGTTCGAACGTAACGAACCCTCGGGGGACGACGCCGGCCGCCGACTGCGCGAACGACGAAACGAACGTGACGATGACCGGGACGGTCAGGAACGCGACGACGATCGCGACGACGCTGACCAGAAGCGGGCGGCCGACCGCTGTCGACAGCGCCGTTCCGGACCGTGACCACTCTTCGCCGGTGGCCGCTTCGGTAGCGCCGCCGTCCGGGCGCGGACCGACCCGTTCCGATCCGGGAGCCGATGTCGGGTCGCCGCCGTTCTCGTCCGATTCCGTTGGTCCGGTCATCTCAGATCTCCACCGCGTCGTTTTCGACGAACCGAAGCCCGACGAACGTGAACGCCACGATAAAGACCACGTAGACGAGCCCGATCGCGGCCGCGACGTCCGGGTTGTACGAGCCGACGCTCATCTCGTTGTGTATCTGGAGGGTGATCACCCGATGGCTCTGCAGGATCAACACGGTCCCGAAGATCGCGAGCCCGGAGCGGAACGTGAGGATCACAGCCGCGACGATCCCTGGGCGGATCTCGGGAAGCGTGACGTGATAGAACGTCCGCCACCGGCTCGCGCCGAGCGCGCGTGCCGCCTCTTCGGCCTGCGCGTTGATCTCCGCGTAGGTTCCGCGCAACACCATGGTCGCCCGCGGGAGCAACGAGTAGACGAACCCGAGAAAGAGGCCGGTGATCGCGGTCGCGCTCGCGAGGTCGAGCGGTGCCCCGCCCGTCGCGACGGCGACCGCGTTCGTCACCAGGCCCTGCCGTCCCAGTAGGACGACGATCAGGTACGCGACGATGATCCCCGGCAGCGCGATCGGAAACGACACCGCCGCGACGACGACCCGTTCGGCCGGCAGGTCGTACTTCTCGAGGGCGTGTGCGACGGCGACGCCGAGCGCGACGCTGACCCCCGTCGCCAGCCCGACGAACCATAGCGTGTTCCAGGCGACCCGCCAGTATTCCGGGGTCGTCGCGAGCGTCTCCCAGGCCTCGAGCGACCAGCCTTCCATCCAGATCGTGTCCTCTGCCAGGCTGATCCGGACGAGCATCGCCAGCGGGACGAACCCTGCCACGATCGCGAGCGCGAAGAAGGGGAGACAGAGGACCGCGATCCGCCGGCGCTCGCGCTCGCGTTCGGTCGTCGGACGGGCGGTCGTCGACGCCAGCGTCGCGACTCGACGGACCGACGCCGTCGCCGATTTCCGGACTGACATCCGCAATCACTGGGCTCCCTGCAGCGGCGTCCGGTCGACGAGCTCCTCCTGAATGCCCTCCTGATTTTCGACGAGCGTCTCCTGATCGACGGTAAAGCCCGCCGCCTCGTAGGACGACTTGTCCGGGAACTCGTCGGGCTGGTCGAGTTCGTTCGCCCGAATCGGGCGGACGTAGGCGTCGAAGAACAGCTCCTGGCACTCCTCGGTCAGGACGTAGTCCATGAACAGCTTCGCCGCCTCGGGATTGGGCGCGTTCCGCAGGAGGGCGTAGCCGTAGGGGACGTTCATCGCGCCGGGCTCGCCGTCGGGCCCCTCGAGGATCGCGACCTCGATCTGGTCCTCGTCGAACTCGTCGTTGTTGTACTTGAGGTTCAGCCCGGTGTAGTCGTACTCGACGACGGTCGAGATCTCGCCGGCGGTCATCGGCCCCTCGACGTTGCGCCGGAAGTCAGCGCCGTGGTCGGCGATCGCCTCGTGGTACTCGATGACCGGATCGAGGTCGTCCAGGTCGCCGCCGTAGGCCCGGTTGACCGACAGTGCGGAGGCCTGTCCGTTGGCGGTGTGGGGCGGCGTGAACGCGAGGTCCTGCGCGATGTCGGGGTGTTTCAGGTCCTCCCAGGTTTCGGGCGCGTCCAGTCCCCGCTTCTCGTAGATGTCGGCCCGATAGGTCACCGCGGTCGTCATCTGTCGGGTCGCGGTCACGTGGCCGTTGTCGGTCTTCAGATCGCCGGGAACGACGTCCCAGTTGGCCGGCTTGTAATCGCTCGTCAGCTCGTCGTTCATCGCCTCGAGGCCGAACGAGTAGCCGCCGTTGTACGCCGAGTGGGTCGGGTTTCGGGCGTTGGCCCGCATATCCTCGAGGGCCTCGCCGGAGGAGCCCTGCGCGTCGTACAGCGGGAGGTCGTACTCCTCTTCGAAGGCTTCCATGACTGCTCCCCAGTTCGACCAGCCGGTCTGGACGCAGTAGATCTGTAGTTCGTCGGGGAACGACGAGGAGTCGATCTCGGTCTCGTACTCGCCGTGGCCGACGGTGTAGGTCTCGCCGCTCCCCCCGCCGGTGAGATCGCTCAGACAGCCCGCGACCGCGACGGTCCCGGCGGCAACCCCACTCGAAAGCACTTTTCGTCGCGTCGTCCCTGTCGGGTCGGACATACTCGAGAATCCGCCAAAACCTACTAATCCGTTGCTATGTTCGGACTACTGACCTATATAGAACGCCGTAGCGACACGGACCGGTCGGGTCCGATCCCTATCTGGGCGCCCGCCTCGAGCGTCACCCCTGTCCGACCATCCGCTCTTCGTCCTCCCACTCCTCCTGGCGGAGTTCGTACTTCTGGACCTTTCCCGTCGCGGTCGTCGGCAGTTCCTCGACGAACTCGACCCTGTGGACTACTTTGTAGCCCGCGAGGTTCTCGCGAGTAAAGGCCTCGAGATCCCCCTCCGTCACGCCCGGATCGTCCGGATCGCCGCTCGCGGGCACGACGAACGCCTTCGGCGTCTCGCCCCACTCGTCGCTCGGTGCCGGAATCACGGCCACGTCCGACACCTCGGGGTGGTCGAAGAGCGCGTCCTCGAGTTCGATGCTCGAGATGTTCTCGCCGCCGGAGATGATGATGTCCTTCTTGCGGTCCTGAATCGCGATCATCCCGTTCTCGTCGATGGTCGCGAGGTCGCCAGTGTGGTAGTAGCCCTCGACGCGGTCGGTAAAGGCCTCCTCGGTCGCTTCGGGCTTCTCCCAGTACTTCTCCATGATCTGGTTGCCCCGAACGACGACCTCGCCGAGCGTCTCGTCGTCGTGAGGGACGTCGTTTCCGTCCTCGTCGACCACTCGGATTTCGGTTCCCAGATAGGCCAGTCCCTGCCGCTTCTTGATCCGGAACCGATCGTCGCTGTCGTCGTCGAAGCGCCGGCGGGCGTCGGAGGTAGTGATCAGCGGCCCGGTCTCGGTCGCCCCGTAGACGTGTTTCAGGTACCAGCCGAACTCGTCCTCGACGGTTCGGATGGTCGCCTCCGGCGGCGCGCTGCCGGCAGTGGCGAGTCGGACGTCCGCGTCGCCGGTCGTCTCTGGCTCGTTTGCTTCATAGTAATCAACGAGCATGTTCAACACCGTCGGGGCACCGCACATGTACGAGACATCTTCCGACCGCACGGTCTCGAAGATCTCTCCGGCGTCGATCCCGCGCGTGCAGACGTGGGTCGCGCCGATTCCCGTCACCGCGAAAATGTGGCCCCAGCCGTTCGCGTGGAACATCGGCAGCGTCCACAGGTAGACGTCGTCGTCGGTGATCTCCTGATGACCGACCAGCAGGTACGCGTGAATCGTCTCACAGCGGTGGGTGCGACAGACCCCCTTCGGATCGCCCGTCGTCCCCGAGGTGTAGTTGATCGTGATGATCTCGTCCTCGCTCATTTCGGGGCGGTCGTACTCGGTGCCCGCGTCCTCGAGCACGCCGTCGAAACTCTCCCAGTCACCGTCCACTTCGGTGGGATCGTTCGTGATGAAGGTCTCCGTCGGCACCTCATCGCGAACCGCCTCGATGCGCTCGGCGAAGTCGTAGTCGGCGTAGATCGCGTCCACGCCCGCGTCCGAGAGGATATACTCGAAGTCGTCGGGTGTGAGCCGGTAGTTCAGCGGGGTGTGGACCGCCCCCGTTTGCATGATTCCGTAGGCCGCCTCGAGGTGGTAGTGCGTGTTCGGATCGAGGACGGCGACGCGGTCGCCCTTTTCGATCCCGCGCTCCTGAAGCGCCGCTGAAAACCGATCGGCGCGCTCGCCGAGTTCGTCGTACGTGAACCGTTCGCCCGTGGTGGCGACGACCGCCTCGTCGTCGCCGTAGTGCGTCCGCGCCCGGTCGAGGAACTCCGGGACGAGCAGTGGCTTGTGCATACATACCACGATTCATCGGCGGGGCATACGGTTGTTTCGATCTATCGTATTTTCTGATAGTTCCTCGAGTCGAGCGCCTTCACTCCGAAGCCAGCCAACCTGTTCCCCATCGGCTACCGATAGCAACCGCAACAACCACGAGTACGAGTCCGGCGAGCCCGTACACGAACGACGAGAGATAGGTGTCCGTGAGCCAGATCAGCACTCCCGATCCGCCACCTGTACCCAATATCTGTAGAACGGTTATCCCACGTTCATCGATTCGATTTTCGATATATACTGTCAAAACGGACTCATAGATGAGTAATGCAAACCCAAAGATGACACCGATACAAAGGGCGACTACTGAATCAGCCATCACTAATAGATACCGCGTCTCCACTGCATTTATTTTTCTATTCCAACAGGAATCGAATCTCTCCAGCACCCCTTCTTTCCAGGTTACTTCTCTGTTCACTGGTCCGCGTCGGCTGGCGCTCGAGGCGTCGCTGAGTCACAAATGGACGATTGAAACGGCAAAAACTGGACGCGGGCGATCCGCGACGATTAGTCGGCCTGCACGGCTTCGGCCGTCTCGTCTTCGCGGTAGTGCTCCGCGATGAGTTCCTCGTCGATCCGGTTGAGCGCCTCTTTCGGCAGGGTCGACAGCAGATCCCAGCCGATATCGAGCGTCTCGTCGATCGAGCGGTTGGTGTCGTACCCCTGCTGGACGAACTCCGTCTCGAAGCGGTCGGCGAAGTCAAGGAACTTGTTGTCCCGCTCGGAGAGGGCTTCGCGACCGACGATGTTCACGAGGTCGCGCAGGTCCTCACCCTCCGCGTAGGCGGCGTACATCTGGTCGGAGACGTCGCCGTGGTCCTCACGGGTCAGGCCCTCGCCGATCCCGTCGTCCATCAGCCGCGACAGGCTGGGCAGGACGTTGACGGGCGGCTCGATCCCCTGACTGTTGAGGTCCCGATCCATCATGATCTGGCCCTCGGTAATGTAGCCGGTCAGGTCCGGAATCGGGTGCGTGTCGTCGTCGCCGGGCATCGTCAGGATCGGAATCTGTGTGACCGACCCCTCCTTGCCCTCGATTCGACCGGCACGCTCGTAGAGCTGCGCCAGGTCGGTGTACATGTATCCGGGGTAGCCACGGCGTCCCGGGACCTCCTCGCGTGCGGCACCGATCTCCCGCAGTGCCTCACAGTAGTTGGTCATGTCCGTCAGGATGACGAGCACGTGGTAGTCCTTCTCGAAGGCCAGATACTCGGCCGTGGTGAGCGCGAGTCGGGGCGTGACCTGCCGCTCGACTGCGGGGTCGTCCGCGAGGTTCATGAAGACGACCGAGCGCTCGAGTGCGCCCGTGCGTTCGAAGTCGTCCATGAACTCGTTGGCCTCTTCGGCCGTGATTCCCATCGCGCCGAAAATGACTGCGAACTCCGAGCCCTCGCCCGATTCGTCTTCCTCCGGAACCGTCGCCTGTCGGGCGATCTGGAGCGCGAGTTCGTTGTGGGGCAGCCCCGAGCCGGAGAAGATCGGGAGCTTCTGGCCCCGAACCAGCGTGTTCATGCCGTCGATGGCGGAGACGCCGGTTTGGATGAACTCTTCGGGGTACTCCCGCGAGTAGGGGTTGATCGCTTTGCCGACGATATCCTGTCGTTCGTCGGGAACGATCTCCGGACCGCCGTCGATCGGGTTGCCGGAGCCGTCGAGCACCCGTCCGAGCAGATCCTCGGTGACGGGCATTTTCATCGTCTCGCCCAGGAAGCGAACGGAGGCGTTGCGGTCGATCCCGCCCGTCCCTTCGAACACCTGAATCGAAACGATCCCTTCGCTCGATTCCAGCACCTGGCCGCGCAGCGTTCGCCCGTCCTCGGTCTCGATCTCGACGATCTCGTCGTAGCCGACCGGTTCGTCGACCTCGGCGAACACCAGCGGACCGCTGATTTCCGTGATAGTCTGGTACTCTTTCATTGTTTAATACAGTGCGCGCAGTTGATCTGCGAGGTCGCTCTCGATGTCGTCGATGAACTCGTTCCACTCCTCGGCCGTGCCCATCCGGTTGAGCTGCGGCGCGGCGTCGACGTCCTGAATCTCCTCGACCGGGACGCCCGCTTCGAGCGCTTCGAAGGCCTCGTCGTTGAACGTCTTGATGGCCTCGAGCATCCGGTAGGTCTTCTCGGGTTCGCAGTAGGTGTCGACGTCGTGGAGCGCGTTCTGCTGGAGCCAGGCCTCACGGATGTAGCGTGCGACCTCCATCGTGAGCTGCTGGTCCTCCGGCAGCGCGTCCTTGCCGACGAGCTGGACGATTTCCTGAAGCTCGTCCTCCTCGTCTAACACGTCGACCGCCCACTGGCGGGTCTCCGACCAGTCGCCGGCGACGTTGCTCTCCCACCACGGGTCGAGCTGGTCCTTGTACAGCGAGTAGGACTCGTTCCAGTTGATCGAGGGGAAGTGCCGACGCTCCGCGAGGTCGGCGTCCAGCGCCCAGAACGTCTTGACGATACGCAGCGTGTTCTGGGTGACCGGCTCGGAGAAGTCGCCGCCCGGCGGCGAGACCGCGCCGACGACCGAAATCGACCCTTCGCCGCCGTTGATTAGCTGGAACTTGCCGGCGCGCTCGTAGAACTCCGAGAGCGCAGCGGCCAGATACGCGGGGTAGCCCTCTTCGCCGGGCATCTCCTCGAGTCGACTCGAGATCTCCCGCATGGCCTCGGCCCACCGCGAGGTGGAGTCGGCCATCAGCGCGACGTCGTAGCCCATGTCGCGGTAGTACTCCGCGATCGTGATTCCCGTGTAGATACAGGACTCACGCGCTGCGACGGGCATGTTCGACGTGTTGGCGATGAGGCAGGTTCGGGCCATCAGCGGGTTCCCGGTCTGGGGGTCCGGCAGTTCCGGGAAGTCCTCGATGACCTCCGTCATCTCGTTGCCGCGCTCGCCACAGCCAATGTAGACGACGATGTCCGCGTCGGACCACTTGGCGAGTTGCTGCTGGGTGACGGTCTTCCCGGAGCCAAAGGGGCCGGGAATCGCCGCCGTCCCGCCCTTTGCGAGCGGGAAGAGGCCGTCCTGCACGCGCTGGCCCGTCACCAGCGGTTCGGTTGGCGTCTCCTTGTCACCGGCGGGTCGGGCCTCGCGGACCGGCCACTCCTGGTGCATCTGGATCTCCTCGCCGTTGTCGAGTTCGACGACGGTCTCCTCGACGTTGAATTCGCCGTCACCGACGGTGGTCACTTCACCGCCCTCGTAGTCCGGGGGCACCATGACCTTGTGGTCGATCGTGACGGTCTCTTCGACGACCCCGACGACGTCGCCGGGTTCGACGGTATCGCCCGTTTCGACTTCTGGGGTAAACTCCCACTTCTTCTCGAGGTCGATCCCGGGGGCGTCGACCCCGCGGTCGAGGAACGCGGTCCCCATCTTCTCCTCGAGGACGTCGAGTGGCCGCTGGACGCCGTCGTAGATGGAGTCCAGCATGCCGGGTCCGAGGTCGACGCTCAGGGGTTCGCCCGTGTTCTGGACGGGTTCGCCCGGGCCGACGCCGGAGGTTTCCTCGTACACCTGAATTGTGGTCAGGTTCCCTTCGATTTCGATGACCTCGCCCATCAGTCCTTCGTCGCCGACGTAGACGACGTCGTTCATCCGGGCGTCGAGGTCCGTGGCGGTCACGACGGGACCACTCACGCTTTCGATTACACCGTCTTCGTCGACGGATTCGATGTCTTCTGCCTGGCTCATAGTTTAGCTGTCTTCGTCCTCGTCCATCAGGTCGATCCCGATCGCGCGTTTGATCTGGTCGCGCAGGCCGCCGCCACCGGTGCCGCTGCCGATGGTGACGACGACCGGCTCGACGCTCGTTTCGACGTCCTGTCGAACGTTCCGCGACAGATAGTCGAGGTCCTCGTCGTGCATGATGACGATACCGACGCCCTCGTCCTCGAGGGCAGTCATCGCCGCGTCGTCTAACCGTTCATCCTTCTCGTCGTCCGGAACGTTCTCGAATCGGCGGACGCCCGCGAGGCGAAAGCCGGTCGTGAACTCCGGGCTGCCGACGACTGCGATTTCCTGGCTCATAGAATCACCAGCTCCTCTTCGATTTCGTCCTCGGAAAGGCCGACTTCGCGACCCCGTGCGATCGCGCGAATGTTTTCCACCTCGCGCTCCTTCGCGAGGATGTACGACAGCACGGCCGACACGGAGGTCGGATAGATGCTCGAGAGCGTGTCCGCGTACTCGAGCAACGCAGCGTCTAGTGCGTGCTCGAACTGGATAAGGCTATCAGCTTCTCGCAGCCGCGAGAGCGCGTCCGAGAGCCGGTCGCCGTAGCGGCCGTTTTCGGCGATGTGATCGACGAGCGCGTCGTAGTCGCCGACGAGTCGGCTTAGCTCCGACTCGCTGAACAGGACGCCGCCCTCGATGTAGTAGCTCGCCGGATCGAGGTCGGCCCCGCTCCGTGCGAGACGCAACGCGTTCCGAGCGTTTCGAAAGTCGATTTCGGCCTCGAGAAACTCGACGTAGTTCGCCTCCGGCCCCTCGTAGGGCCGGCCGAGGTCTGCGAGCAGGTTCTCGTAGAACGCTCGGTCCAGCGCGTTTTCGAGCGGAATGAGCGCACCGGTCTCCTCGAACGCTTCGGTGGCGGACGCCAGCGGCTCGCCGAATATCGATCCGTCGAGTAGCTCGATCACGTCATCGATCTCGTCGACCTCGACCAGCCGATCGATCGTCCGCTCGTCGAGTTCGCCGGCGCGGATGAGGTCCGTCCGGATCTCCTCGGGATCGCTGTCGGTGTAGATCCCGCGGATAATCACCTTGATGTTCCAGACGTCGAACTTCCGGAGGTACCGGGCGATGAGGTCGTAGAGTCGTCCGTTCGACCACTCCAGAAGATCGTCGAAGTGCTTCGCGAGGTTGCGGTTCAGTGCGTACTCGATCAAGTCGACGCCCGAAAACCGCGTTCCGAGCTCGTTGATTTCGCGCTCGTACTCCGTTTCTTCCATGAACCGCGCGATCTCGCTCGGCCCCATCCGGATCAGCTTGCGGTAGTCTTCGTCCGCGAACAGCGTGGCTCGGCGTGACCGAACGCGAGCGTTCACATATTCCGGATTTGAGGCACCTGCGCTCATTGTTCGAAGAGTCGGTTGCTGATCTCCTGGAGGTTGTCTTCCCACACGTCCTCGAGCACCGAGTCGAACGTGTTGTTGATTCGGACGCGGGACTGGTCGCTCTCGACGACGACGCCGCCGAGACAGTCGTACTCGCCGGCGTACTCGTAGCCGTCGTAGTCGTCGATGATCGACTCGATCAGTTCGGCGTCCTCGTCGCGACCGTAGACGTTGACGTCGTCGCCCTCGTCGAACTCGGCGCTCGCTGCGTCGAGCAGGTCGCGGGTGAGTTCCTCGCGGGTGTCTGCCTCGAGTGCGGCGAGTTCCGATTCGACCGCGTCACGGACCTCGCCGAGGACGTCACGGCGTGCCTCCAGGCGCTTCTGTTTCGCCTCCAGCTTCGCGCTGGAGAGTCGCTGTTCGCGCAACTGCTCGATCTCGCGTTCGACGTCGGCTTCGGCGTCGGCGACGATTTCGTCTGCGTCTGCTTGGGCGGTCGACTCGATCTCTTCGGCGCGCGTTTCGCCCTCCGATCGGATGTCCTCCGCACGCGCGTGAGCCTCTTCTCGAATGTCCTCAACGACTGTATCCAGACTCATAGTAAGAAAGTTCGATAGAACGCTTTAGACGAAGAGCGCGACCAGCGCGAAGATCACGAGCGTCTCGGGCAGGACTGTCAGGAGGATCCCGATACCTGGCGAGATGGAGTCTTCGGCGAGCGCGCCGACGACTGCGGCACCGATACCGCGCTCCGCATACCCTGCGCCGATCGCTGCGAGACCGATACCGAGTGCAGCTGCCGCCCCCTGCTCGATCGATGGGCCGCCGCCCGCGGCACCGTCTTGCTGCAGGACGACGTTCTCTGCGAGACTGTTCATGGCGATCGCGATGTCAGGTAGAGGTTCGATCATGATTACGTGTTCTCTTGTGGTTGTGAAACCGGACAGGTTCTACTACTCCCCACCGTCTTCATAAAACTTCCCAAACCATATTGCCGAATCCCGTCGTGTAGCCGCTGAGCTCCCTTCACGGAGGATATTACATTTTCCGATTTCCGACCGGCTGTGTCGCTCGTTCACTCGTCTCGAGACCGGGGCCAATCGAGAGGTGCTCTCGCCGACGAGTCGTTATCGTAGCCACTGAAACGATTTTCACACTGATCGCAACGTCGTCGTTCGATCAGGTGTGCAGTGACTTTCAGTGGCTACTATCGCGCTCTATTTCGCTCTATTAACGAGTGACATCGAATACCGTATAGCGATTGTGACTCGTTCTCGCTTCCGAGCAGGTCCAAGAACACTGCGAGCTGCCGCTCGAGTAGCCGATGACAGTTGATAGATACAGCAGAGAACGGTGAGCGGTCGTCTCAGTCGTCGTCGGACGAACGCTCGTGGCCGAAGGGGCTGAACTCTCGGCCGCCGCCCTCGTAGAACTTGTTGAAGAACTCGACGTACTCGAGGCGGATCCCCTGCAGGCCGGCGCTCGTGACACCGAGCAGGAGGACGACGATGTGGCCGAGGACGAGGATGAACACGCCGATGATGGCCATGCCGATCCCGCCGTGGAGCAGGCCGTTGAACATGACCTCCGTTACCTCGTGGCCGTGATAGGTTCCCTGCTCGAGCATGTGCTGGGGCGCGTGGCTCGTTCCGAAGTGCCACTCGGCACCGGACTCCGTCTCGACGACGTACACCCCGAAGAACAGCATGTTGACGACGAACGCCATACCTGCCTTCGCGAGAATGACCGCCGCGATCCGCAGGTACGAGAGCACGTCACCGAGGACGCTGAAGCTCTCGAGCGCGCCGATGATGATCCCGAGCACGCCGTAGTGTCGGACCTCGCCGTAGATCATCGTCACCAGCCCGATCACCGCGACCGGAATGCCGATGTAGAGACCAACCTCGGCTGGGAGGCCCGTGAAGCCGAGTTCGTACGCCGCCTCGGATCCGTTACCGAGCGAGGTGTAGAGGAACGACGGCTTCGGGCCGTCGTACTCCGGCGCCGATCCGACGCCGTGAAGGCTGAAAATCCAGGCCCAGAAGCCGAGCATGAGCAGCGCCCACGAACCGTGTTCGAAGTAGGATTCGGCGACACCGTGGCTCATGTCGTTGATGAAGCCGAGGATGTAGCCGACGGTGAGGTGGAGCAGACCGAGCAGGACGCTCAGCATGAGCCACGTCTGGCTGTACTTCGAGTACACCGGCTGGAGACCCTTGTGCATCGGCGGCGAGCCGCCAAAGAGGATATCTCCCAGGACGTGCATGCCGAAGATCTCCCCGTACAGGATACCGAACAGCATCGTGAAGCCGCCGGCCCACATCCCGATCGCACCGAGGCTCCGAATCACGTCGCTGTCGAAGCGACTGTACAGCAAGAACCCGATCGTCGTGTACAGGATCCCGTAGCCGAGGTCGCCAATCATGAACCCGAAGAACGCCGGGAACGTCAACAGCAGGAATATCGTCGGATCGAGTTCGCTGTACTTCGGTCGGTCGATCATCCTGAGCAGGAACTCGAATGGCTTCGCCGCACCGGTGTTGTCCTGCACGACGGGCGGTTCGTCCACCATCGTCACGACGCCGGTGCTACCGGTCGCCGTCGTGCCACCGTCGGCGGCCACCTCTCGAGTCGCAGCCTCTCGTTCCTCCTCGTCAGTCGTCTCGTCCGAGCCACCGGGTCCGCCGTGGTCGACGTCTTCCGTGTGCGTCGGATACCCTTCATCGTTGTAATCGGCTCGCACGAGTTCCTCGACTTCGATGCTGTCGCCGACGGCGTCGTTCAGCGTGGTGACGAGTCGATCGTACTCGTCCGTCGGGAGCCAGCCCTCCGCGACGAACGCGTGTTCGGTTGTCGCGAACTGCAGCGGCGCTTCGGATTGCTGGACCTCGACGGTCAGTTCCTCCTCGACGCGAAGGAGGAATGCGGCTTCCTCACCCTTGATCACGTCGAACTCCGCGTCGATCTCGTCGATACGTGACTCGAGTTCACGCTTGCGCGTCTCGAGTTCGTCGACGTAGTCGTCCGGACTCCGCTCGGTGTCGGGAACCTCGTAACGGGTGAAATCGACACCGACCAGCGCATCGTCGATCGGGTCTTCGTCGGCGTCCGCGGTGGGTGCGGCCACGACAGCCACGATATCGCCACCGGTGAACGTCTCGAACGCCCGAATATCCTCGGACGCGTCGACGGCCGCCTCGACCTCGTCGAGGGGGCCTTCGCCGACGAGGACGGTGACCGTCTCGTACCCCGACAGCAGGTCGAGGTCGATACCGAGCTCCGCGAACGGAGCGACGCGGTCGATCTTCTCGTTGATCTGCCGGAGTTCCTCGTTGATCTCCCCGCGGCGATCGTCGAGTTCGTTGACTCGCGTCCGGACTTCCTCGAGTCGCTGTTCCCAGCCCGTCTCGAGCGTTCCCGGTTCGGCCTCGTCGGCCGATAGTTCCAGGGTGCTCTCAAGGGCGCGGACGGTCACCAACTTCTCGGAGGACTGCTCGGCACCCGCCATTGGGTCGCCGTTGTCGAACCCCTCCCAGGAGCCGTCGTAGTCCGAGAGGTGGACGAGATTCAGTTCGTGAACCGTCTCGATAACCGTGGGCATGACGCCCCTGGACCCGGTCACCGAGACCTTGCTCATCCGCTCAGGTCTGAGCATGGACGTCCTCCTGGAACAGTTCGACGACGTGGTCGGTCACTTCGTCGACCCGATCCCGGGCGCGCTCGGCCAGCGCCTCGCGCTCGCGTTCGCCTTCTTCGAGGACCCGCTCGCACTCCGCATCGATCTCCTCGCGAGCGTCCTCCAGGCGGCGCTCCGTCAACTCTTGGGCCTCCTGTTCCGCTTCCGTGCGAATCTCCTCGGCTCGTTCCCGGGCCTCGGCTATTCGCTCGTCGCGGTCGTTTTCTGCCTGTGCGACGATCTCGTCGGCCTCCGCTTCCGCCGACTTAATTCGTTCGAGAACCTGTGGCCTCGGCATACTCTAAGCAGTCGGACGTTTGCCAGAGCGCGTATATGGTAGTTGCGAAACTAACTCAGCGCGACCCGGTCCAAACGGGCGGTAATATCTACTTACATCACGTTCGGAGCGCCGGGAACAGCAGACATATGGCGATCGGACCGAAACTCGTCACAAATGGGACTTCTCGAGAATAAGGCCCGCGCCCGACTGTTCTACAAGTACCTCTCGCGGGTCTACGATCGGGTGAACCCCTTCATCTGGAACGCGGAGATGCGTAGCGAGGCCCTCTCGCTGCTCGAACTCGAGGATGACATGACCGTCCTCGACGTCGGCTGCGGTACCGGCTTCGCGACCGAGGGGCTGCTCGAACACGTCGACGAGGTCTACGCGCTCGACCAGAGCGAACACCAACTCGCACAGGCGTACGAGAAGTTTGGCACCCGCGCGCCGCCGGTGCACTTCCACCGCGGCGACGCCGAGCGGTTGCCGTTCGCGACCGATACGTTCGACGTCGTCTGGTCCTCCGGCTCAATCGAGTACTGGCCGAACCCGATCCTCGCATTGCGGGAGTTCCGTCGTGTCCTCAAACCCGGCGGACAGGTGCTCGTCGTCGGACCGAACTATCCCGACAACGTCGTCAGTCAGCTGGTGGCCGACTCGATTATGCTCTTCTACGACGAGTACGAGGCCGATCGCATGTTCAAAACCGCCGGCTTCGAGGACGTGAAACATGCGTTCATGGGACCGTCGTACGATCCCGATGTCGCCATCACGACGATCGGTCGCGCACCGGAGTGATCAAGCGGCCATCGCAGCCCTCGTCACGTCGCCGTCGTCTCGAGGGTAGCCACCCGTCGCCCATCGACGGTGAGCGTAACCGTGACCGAATCGCCCGCCGCGAGCGTCGGGCTGTTGTTAGCGATCGACACGCCGGCCCGTTCCCCCGACGTCCACGTCGAATCGCTTTTCGCGTTGAACGGGCCGTCGGGCGCGCCGTCGAATCCCTTCGCACCGACGAACGGAATCGGCGGCTGTGCGTCCAACTCCGTGCCGTCGATTTCGATCGTTACCGACAGCGCATCGACGTCGATCGAATCGCCGGCCACGTGCTCGATCGCGATCGATGAGTCGTTTCCGTCGGCCTCGAGTTCGAAGTTTGCTGTCGGCCCGGGCGACTCGAGCGACCACGCGCCGACGCCGACCGCGACGACGGCCGCGAGACAGACGGTGAGTGCGACCAGTATGAGGACGGCGACGACCGGACTAATGCCCCGGTTCGACTCGGGTGCGCTCGCTGACGCGGATCCCGTGGTCAGCAGGCCAGTTGTCACACGTCCCGTGGCCGCCCGATCCGATATAAAGAGTCGCTCGAGCTCGTCGAGGGGAGCCGCCGTCGACTACTCTCAATCTATCCGCTGATGCTCGTGCTGATACGCTTCCCGGTTGTCGTCTCCACGGTCAGCTCGTATCCGCCTCCGGGTGGTACGAACCACAGCGTCCCGTCGGCGCCTGTTTTGCCGACTTCTGCCCCATTGATACTGATCGTCGCCGATCGCAACTCACTGGTCTCCGAATCCGAGACGATGAGTTCGCTCGGCCCGTCACCCACCGTTTTGTTGACCATCAGATCCAGTCCTCCCTTTGTTACGGGTTGCTGCGACGCCACCGGTAACGAATCATGATTCAGGAACTGCGCTTCCCGGTAAATGTCACTGGTTCCTCCGTCAAGGTACGTCTGGAGGTGACCGTGATCGTGGCTAATGTCGAGCTTGTACAGCTGTACCGTCGTGTGCATGTTAAATGACGGTGACGACCTCGTCTCGTTCGCCCACGGATACATCTCGAGTGTATACTGGTACGCGTCGGTGAGACCGCTAAATTGGGACGGTTCTGAGACGTTTCGGTTGTCGAATCGGACGGCCTCACGAACGTAGTTCTCGTTGAGCATCGAGATAACGTAGCCGTTCTCGGAGGTTTCGACGGTAACAGTGGTCTCGCTGTCGGTCCTCTCCTGTCCGCGCGTCGCCGCCGCCAGCTGCGATCGGGCCTCGGTCCGATGCATCTCGAGTCTTCCCTGTTCGTCCTCGATCGGCAGCGAGCTGTTCGAGACTCCGCTCGACCGGTCATCGAGCTTCTCGAGTGACTTGGAGAGGACTGCGGCTTCCTCGTAGTTTCGAAGCAGCGTCTCCAGTAACCGCGAGCTCGACAGGGCCCCGTTCGCGTGCGCTCTCACGGCCCGCCGTTCGCGTGACTCGATCGCGTCGGATCGCTCTTTGATCCGATCGAACGCGTCCCGGAGCATCACTCGTTTTTCCTCGGCCGTCGCATCGTCGAACCCTCGGTCGACGATGGCGTATTGCGCGTGATCGGCCTGGATTTCGTCGTCCATACTTGCGAGCATCGTACCGACACCGTAGCTGGGTCTGGCGTGCTCGCTTCTAGCTGCGTTCTTGAGCCAGAGGCGGTTCGTCGTGTTCTCTAACACCTGTAGATCGGAGTCGGATCCATCTGCGGTCGACAGCTGCTGAAGGGAAGAATTGGGGGTCGCCGACAGGCTGTTTCCGGGAGCCGCAACGATGGGGGCGACGAGCAGCGAGAAACCGAGAAGTACTGCGAGGAGTGGCGGAATCGCGCGGTTCATCGGCCGACTCTATGCTCTCCTGATATAAAAACCGGTCGCACTCCCAGTAACTGCGAGTGCCCCGATCGAAAGATCGGTATATCAACTGCTTACCGCTCACTGGAAACCCTCTCTCCGCCGCGGAAACCCTTCACGGCCGTTAGTAACGTTTTATTTTCCGATGGAAAGTGTTTTTTCCCCCGGGAAACCACCGTTGGTACGC
This sequence comes from Natrinema sp. CBA1119, assembly GCF_002572525.1. Classification (NCBI taxonomy): domain Archaea; kingdom Methanobacteriati; phylum Methanobacteriota; class Halobacteria; order Halobacteriales; family Natrialbaceae; genus Natrinema; species Natrinema thermophila. The sequence continues at coordinate 1,927,996 of NZ_PDBS01000001.1, forward strand.
ATGCGGGTAACCACCGCCGTCACACTCGCCCTCACAGCCCTCCTCACGATGTCCCTTTTTGGGGCGGTGGCCGTCGCGCCGGCTGCAGCCGAGACGCCGTCCGAATACGATCGGGCGGCTACGGTCGGCGATCGGTCCCATTCGCTGTCAGGTGTCGCACAGCCCTCCCACTTCGTCACTTCGCCCCGATCCCTCCCGGTTAAGTCAGCGTTTCCGTCCGTGGCTACCGCGCAATCGGATCCGCCGCTCGAGCGGCCCGTACCGAGTCAGATCATTCGGCTCTCCGTTCAGGATAACGGTGACGTCCGGTGGACGTTCGAGAGCCGCTTTCGCATAACGAGCGCGGAAGACAAAGCGCTATTCGAAGACTATGCCGAGCAGTTCGAGGCCGGTCGGCACGATGCCACGTTCGATCTCGACCGATTCGATGAGGCTCGACAGACCGCCGAGCGGACGACTGGCCGTGACATGTCGATCGAAGACGCCGGTTGGGACGAGCCGCGGATCGTCGATTCGCCGAGCGGAGCCGACGGCGAGGACATCCGGATCGGCGTCATCTCGTACTCGGTTACGTGGACGAACTTCGCCACCGTCGAGGACGACCGGATCTATTTCGGTGACGCGTTCCGGACCGACAGCGGTACGTGGATGGGGTTATACGGGGGCCAACGGCTCGTCGTCGAGACGCAGTCGAATTACGCGCTCGAAACCCCGACTCCGCTCACGTGGGACGGTCCGTACGAGTTCACGAGCGACGAACTCGAGATCGTGTTCGTCCAGACCGGGAGCGGAGGTGGGAACGGGGGGCCCCTGGACCTGTCGTGGTGGTGGCTTCTCGTTATCGGTGGAATTGTCGTCACCGCTGGGATCGGTGGGTATCTCCTGTTCCGACGTGACGGGCTGAGCGACCTGCCGATTCCGACCGAGCGGTTCCCGGTGCTCGAGTCGATCGGGATCGGTGGCCGGAGCGCTAGCGAGCGGACCTCGTCGGGTGACGCGTCCGACGGTCCCGGTCCCGCGACCGGTGCGGCAAGTTCCACGAGCCAAGCGCCCGCGCCTGGCCGGACCAGTATCGACGATAGCGATACCGGCTCCGGCACTCGCCTCGAGTTCGAAGAGCAGGTCGCCGACGACATCGATCCGGAACTGTTGAGCGACGAGGAACGCGTCCTCCGCCTGCTCGAGCGAAACGGCGGCCGGATGAAGCAGGCAACCATCGTCTCGGAGACCGGCTGGTCGAACGCCAAGGTGTCGCAATTACTCTCGAAGATGGACGACGACGACGAAATCGAGAAGCTCCGTATCGGCCGGGAGAACCTCATCACGCTGCCCGGTGTCGATCCGACCGAAACTAACTGAGCGGTTCGAACCGCTGTGGTGTCGGTTTACCGGTCAGTTGTCGCTCGTTTCCGAATCAGTAGAATTGTCGGACTCGTTGGTAGTAGTCGAGTCGTCGGTCTCAGTTTCTGAATCCGTGGTAGTATCGGAATCATCGGCAGTAGCCGAGTCGTCGGTCTCTGTTTCCGGATTGTAGTCGATGTTCTTGCCCACGGAGGCGTAGATGTCGTCCCAATCCTTGTCCTCGTCCATCAGGTAGACCTCGACGGTCAACGGGCCGGCCCCGAACTCTTCGATCCCAGCGGGACGAACATCGATGTGGAACGTGCCGTTTTCTTCCATGCGGACTTCGCCCGTGCGTTCGATCAGTTTCTGCTTGTCTTCGTTGATCTTGACGAAGAAGTACGGCTCACCCTCTACGTCACCGTGTTCCGGCGGATCGACGTTCTCCATGCTCGTGTTGGCGACGACCTCGAGGTTGAAGTTCGAGTAGCCGTCACCGTTCGCCGCGGGCTCTTTGTCGACGAACGTCATCGATTTGATCCGATCCCCGCGTTTGTCTTCCATCGGTCGGTTCGGTTCCTCCGGTGGGTGCCACTCCGCGTTCGCAGTGTCGTCCCCGCCGCCGTCTCCGTCGTTCGTGTCTCCCTCGGATCCGTCCGAATCGGCGGAGTCGTCGGATCCGTTCGTTTCCGTTTCGCTCTCGTTCAATGATTCCGTATCATCTTCGCTCGACGGCTCGTCCGCTTGTGATCCCCCGAGGCCGCTACACCCGGAGAGCGCGACGAGCAGTGCGACTGCGATAACAGCGACGGTTCGGAATTGCATCGTATCCCGTCGTACCCGGTCGGTTGCCATTATTACAACCCCGATAAGCGACAGTGACCCGTTCGACGGTTGCGGGGATAGAACGGGTCCGTAACGGCCGTTTTCGTCCGTTGCACGCTGCGGGACGATCCTTAGACTGTGCACAAATGCTGTGAGCCAGTTCGCTCGTGACCGCTTTTGACGAAAATATCTGCCGAGTAGAATTCCTCTATGCCCTCGCTCACTCCGTTTGCTCACGGCTCGCTTCGCTCGCCGTTCGCATCCCCGCGGTTCTCGCTCACTACGTTCGCTCACGGCTCGCTCCGCTCGCCGTTCGCATCCCCGCGGTTCTCGCTCACTACGTTCGCTCCGAACCGCGCTCGCTCCGAACCGCGCTCGCTCCGAACCGCGCTCGCTCCGAACCGCGCCCCGCTCGTTCGCGGCACTTATGCCAGCGGCGTCCGCTCGACGACCTGCCCATCGTATGTCGGATACTGCTCGACGATTTCACCATCCTCGAGGTCACCCTCCTCGATCATCTCTTCTAAGAGCCACCAGGCGACCTCGACGTGGTTCGTTTTGACGGTATAGAACTCCTCGGGGACGCCGAGGGCCTCGAGGCGCTCGGGGTCGGTGTAGGCCTTGCCGTAGACGAGCGTTCCGTCGTCGGTGACATCGTCGAACTCGCGGCGGACGTTGCGGGCCATGCGTTTGAGGCGGCGGCGGTGCTGGGCCGCGTCCTTGAAGACGGAGGTACAGAAGTAGACCTTCTCGTGGTCGCCCATGGCCTCGAGGATCTCCTCGCGGGAGCCGTCGACGGCGCTCATGTGATCCTCTTTGAGCTCGAAGCCTTGCTCTTGCATCCGTCGGTAGTTGCCGTCGCTCATCTCGAACTCGTTGACGTTACAGAACTCGGCGGCCCCCTCGTCGATCAGTTCGAGGAACTCCGGTTCGGCGCGGATGCCGGGAATTTCGAAGGCCGGCGTCAGCCCCTCTTCGCGGGCGATGTAGAGGATGTCCTCCCATTCGGTGCCGTGGAGGTCGCCCCACTGTTCGTACGGCGGGTGGAAGCGAATCTCGTCGAGACCGGCTTCCGAGAGGCGGCGCATGTTCTCGCGCCCGCCGGTGATGCCGGTGTAGAGGTGCGTGTGGTGGTCCTCGCCGAACTCGTCTTTGAGTAGCTCGAGATAGTGGCAGGTCCGGTCGAGGGCTTCCTGGGGCTCGCCGCCGGTGATCGACGTGCCCAGCGCGTCCATCCGATTCGCCTCGGTGAGAACGTCCTCGTCGCTCTCGACGAGTCGCTCGTTGGCGTAGACGTCGGTGACGTTCTTGCGGTTCTCGCCGAGCGGGCAGTAAAAGCAGTCGCGCTGGTCGCAGTAACCGTAGACGAACAGCACCATCTTGCCACCTTTCGCGCACTGCTCACAGCCCTTCGAGATCATTCGAGGAAACGTACCCGCCCGAGCCTCAAAAGCAGTGCGAATCCGCAGCGTCGCTGTGCCCTGTTGGTCCATCTCGTGGGTGCGGCGACGGTACTCGCCGATCTGATAGGCCATACACTATTATACGTCTCGTCCCTAATGATGGGTATCTGATGACTGGCGGGATCCACGTTCTCTGTGTCGACGACGACCCAGACTTCCGCGAGCTGACCGCCACCGTTCTCGAGCGTCGCAACGACGACATCGACGTGCAGACCGCGCGAAGCGGTCGCGACGGGCTGGCCGTCTTCGACGAGGGTCACGCGGAGCCCGATCGTGAGATCGACTGTATCGTCAGCGACTACGAGATGCCCGACATGGACGGCCTCGAGTTGCTCGCGGCGGTCCGAAAGCGCGATCGGACGATGCCGTTCATTCTGTTTACCGGAAAGGGGTCCGAAACGATCGCGAGCGAAGCGATCTCGGCGGGCGTCACCGACTACCTTCAGAAGGGGACCAGCGATCAGTACACCGTGCTGGCGAACCGAATCGAAAACGCCGTCGAGAAACGCCGCGCCGACCGGGCGCGACGCGAGAGCGAACGCGAGCTCGAGCAGTACCGCGTGCTCGTCGAGACGGCCTCCGACGCGATGTACGTCCTCGACGACGCGGGGCGCGTGACTATCGCGAACGACGCGTTTTGCGATCTCCTCGACGTCGACCACGACCGCGTCGTGGGCAGTCACATTTCGACGTTCATCAGCAGAGACTCATTCGAGCGCGGTATCAAGACGGTTCACCAACTGCATTCCGGCGGCGGAGAGTCGGACTACTTCGAATGCGTTCTCGAGACCTCCACAGACGGGCAGCGCGTCTACGAGGCCAACGTGTCCGTCATCACCGACGATACCGGCGAGTTTGCCGGCTCGACGGCGGTCATCCGCGACGTTACGTCGCGGAAGCAACGCGAACGCGAACTCGCGCAGTACGAACGAATTATCGAACTCGCACCGACCGCCCTCTTCATCCTCGACGCCGACGGGTCGATCGACTGGTGTAACGACGAGTTCGCCGACGCGTTCGCCGAGGAGAAGGCGGCGCTACTCGGAACGCCGTTCCCGGAACTCGTCGACCGCGGCTACTACGACGAGCAGGTGATGTCCAAGTACGCCGAGGAGGTACGGACACTCCTCTCCTCGACAAGCGACCGCGACCGAGCGAAGTATCAGATTCAGTTTTACTCGGCCGACGACACGGTGCTCGTTCACGACGTCCATACCAAGTTGCTCCCGCTCGAGGACGGGGAGTTCGCCGGGACGATCCACGCCATCCGCGACATCACCCGTCGGCGTCACTACCGGCGCGAACTCGAGCGGCAAAACGACCGGCTGGAGGAGTTCACCAGCCTCGTGAGCCACGACCTGCGGAACCCGCTGAACGTCGCCCAGGGACACCTCGAACTGCTCGACGAGCGGACCGACGGCCAACACGTCGACAAAATGCGGTGGTCGCTGTCGCGGATGGAGGAACTCGTCGACGGACTGCTCGAACTGGCCCGCCAGGGGAAGACGATCGGCGAGCAGGAGTGGCTCCCGCTCGCGTCGGCGGCTCGGGAAGCGTGGTCGACCGTCGATACCGGCGACGCTCGCCTCGAGATCGATACGGATATCGAGATCTACGGTGACGAAGCAAGGATTCGAACGCTGCTCGAGAACCTGTTTCGAAATGCCGTCGAGCATAGCTCGACGAACCCTGCTTCGCAGGCTCAGCAGAACCCCGTGGAACACAGTTCCACGAGCCCCGACTCGCAGGCTCGTCAGGACACCGTCGAGCATCGCTCGACAGGCGATCAACTCGATTCCCGCGCTGACGACACCGAGGAACACGAGACGGACGGCGACCATGATGGGGCCAACCCCATCGTCGTCACCGTCGGCTCGCTCGAGGCGGGCGATCACGCTGCCGGCAACGAGACGCGTCCGAACGGGTTCTACGTCGAGGATACGGGACCGGGACTGCCGGCCGATCGCGAATCGCTGTTCGAGTTCGGGTATACGACAGAGGCGGACGGAACCGGACTCGGACTGGCGATCGTCGACGGGATCGTGACGGCCCACGACTGGTCGATCACGGCTCGAGACGGGTCGTCCGGCGGCGCACGGTTCGAGATCGACAGCGTCAGAACTGCGACTGCCGACGCTGACGGCGGACTCGCGATCGATGGTGAAACCGAGACTGACGGCACTCCCTGAGTCGACTGGACACGATTCGTCTCGGCCGTCGTTCGCTCCGATTGCCGTTCGCCCGACCGCTATTCACCCGACCTTCGATTCGGTCACGGTTCTCGCGCTGATTGATCGACGCCGATACACGGGTTCGCGTCGACTGACTGATCCGTTCTCCGTCCCAGAAGACGGAAATACCGCGGCGTGCAACCACAACCCGATGCTGCTGGTCCTCTGTGTCGACCTCGACGACGACCTCGGCCGCAAGACCGGTTTTTCGACGCCGGTCATCGGTCGCGAGCCCGTCGAGGAAGCGGCCGTCGCCCTCGCGACCGCCGACCCGGAGGATTCGGACGTCAACGTCATTTTTCAGGGGTTGCACGTCTACGACGACCTCACCGAGCGCGACGAGAGCGTCGAGGTCGCCGTCGTCACCGGTAACGACCAGGGCGACGTCAGCGCCAACCGCGAGGTCGGCGACGAGGTCGACACCGTCCTCGCGAGCCTCTCGACCGGCGAGGACGTCACCGCACTCGTGGTCACCGACGGGGCCCAGGACGAGTCCGTCATTCCGATCATCCGCTCGCGGGTCCCCATCGACGGCGTCCGGCGGGTCGTCGTTCGACAGGCGCAGAACTTAGAGTCGATGTACTACACGATCAAGCAAGTGCTGAACGACCCCGAAACGCGCGGAACGGTGCTCATTCCGCTGGGAATCCTGCTGTTGATCTATCCGCTCGCGCTGATCGGGACCTTCCTGAACCTGCCGGGGTTCGTGCTGGGGACGACGTCGGCGCTGCTCGGGCTCTATCTCATCTCGCGCGGGCTCGGTCTCGGCGACCGACTGGACGCGACCGTCGAACGCGCCCGCCGCTCGCTGTACGCCGGGCGGACGACTCTGTTGGCGTACATCGTTGCTGCTGCCCTGTTCGTTCTCGGCGGCGTCAGCGGCATGGACACGCTCGAGTCAGTCCGTCGATCGACATCCGGCGACCTCGGGGTCCCCGTTATGCTCGCCGCGCTCGTCTACGGCTCGATCCACTGGTTCGCCGCCGCGGGGCTGACCACCAGCCTCGGCCAGATCACCGACGAGTACATCGCGGGCTCGCTCGAGTGGCGATACCTCAACGCGCCGTTTTACGTGCTCTCGATCGCGGTCGTTCTCCACGCGGTGAGCGCGTTTTTCCTCGGCGACGTCGAAATAGCATATCTCGCGGCAGCGCTGACGGCGGGAACGCTCCTGGGAATCGTGAGCACGCTCACGTTCGCCGTCGCGGAATCGCGGTTTTCCGACTCGGACCGAGAGGAAGGGACGCGGGGAGCTGAGCGGGTCTAACCTCGCATCGCCTCTTGTTGTGGGCCGCCTCTATGACGATGCCGTCCTTACCGCTCGCGCTCGACGACGAACTCCGCCAGCTCGAGCAGGTACTTTCGCGCGTCGGGATCGGCGACCTCGACCCGGTCCAGGGCCTCGATCGCCCGGTCGACTTCGCTGCGGGCGCGATCGTTCGCCTCCTCGGGCGTGAGCTTGGTCACCTGGACGACCGACGGCCGCTCGAGGGCGGCGTCGTGGCCGGTCGGTTTGCCCAGCGCTTCTGGATCGGCAACGGCGTCTAACACGTCGTCCCTGATCTGAAATGCGACGCCGACCCGTTCGGCGTACTCGCCGAGCGCGTCGACGGTAACGGGGTCGGAGTCGGCGGCGATCGCGCCGAGTTCCGCCGCGGCTCGAAATAGCGCGCCGGTCTTGCGCCGAGCGAGGGTCATGTACTCGTCCTCGTTCGCGGGTTCGGCCGACAGTTCGGTCGCCTCGCCAACGCCGAGTTCGACCATCGCGTCGGCGACGACCCGGGTCGCGTCCGGATCGGCGGAAAAGAGCGCGAAGGCTTCGCCCAGCAGTCCGTCGCTCGTGATAATCGCCGGCCCGTGGCCGAACTCGGCCCAGGCGCTGGTCGTCCCACGTCGCAGTTCGGAGCGATCGATGATGTCGTCGATGACCAGCGACGCCGTGTGAACGAGTTCGATCCCGACGCCGAACTCCACGGCGTCCTCGGCCCGTCCGCCGACGGTTTCGCAGGCCAGCAGTGTCACCATCGGTCGGACGCGCTTTCCCCCGGAGAGCGCGACGTGGCGAACTTCCTCGGAGAGCGTCTCGGGTTCGACCCCCTCGACCACCTCGACGAGACGCGTCTCGATCAGCGCCCGTCGGCGCTCCAGCAGTTCCATCACCCGGGCTTAGGATGCGGTGGAAAAGTAGCTAACGGATCATCCACGACCCTTTTGTACCGACCTTTTTTGCGTTCGGGTTCACTGCGTTCACCACTCTCTGCTCACGGGCGCGAAGCGCCCGTTCGCACGTCACGCGGGACCTCCGGTCCCGCGCTGGCGCAAAATCTCGACCAAAAAATGCCGCTCGCTCACTGGCTCACGGTGGTTCGAGAGAGCAAAGCTCTCTCGTCATCACGAAACGCCGAAGGCGTTTCGAACGACTCCGCCGTTCGCCTGTCCACGGCGCTTCGCGCCGCGAAATCGTTCGCTCGCGGTACTATCGCTTGCTCGACAACCTCGAGATACCGCGACTGCAAAAAATCGACTCGAATCGACCGTGACGCCTGCTCAGCCTTCGAACTCGTCGATGAGTTCGGGGACGACATCGAAGAGGTCGTCGACGATCGCGTAGTCGGCGATGTCCATGATCGGCGCGTTGGGGTCCGTGTTGATCGCGACGATCGTATCGGAGCCCTTCATGCCGGCGACGTGCTGGACTGCGCCGGAGATACCGATGGCGATGTAGACGTCGGGCGTGACGACCTTCCCGGACTGGCCGACCTGTCGATTCTTGGGCAGCCAGCCGTTGTCGACGATCGGTCGGGACGAGGACAGCGTCGCACCGAGCGCGTCCGCCAGGTCGCGGATCAGGTCGAGGTTCTCCTCTTCTTCGATCCCGCGGCCGATCGAGACGAGGAGTTCGGCCTCGCTGATGTCGACGTCGCCGCCGCCGACCTCTTCGAAGCCGCTGACCGTCGAGCCGATGGCGTCCTCGTCGATGTCGGCGTCGAAGGCCTCGATCGACGCGTCGCCGGTGCCTTCGGCCTGAGGCCATTCGGCACTTCGGATCGTGACGACCGCCTCGCCCTCGAGTTCGTTGGTCGTCTCGACTTTGCCGCCGTACATCTCGCGGGTGGCGACGAGCGTTTCGCCGTCAGTCTCGAGGTCGATCGTGTCGGTGACGACGGGGAGATCGAGCTGGTTCGCGACGGCGGGGGCGTAGTCGAGCCCGTTGACGCTGTTGGGCGTCAGGACGTACTGCGGGGCGAGGTCGTCGTAGAGCTGCGTGATCGCCTGCGTGTAGACGTCGTGGTTGAACTCCTCGCCGTGGGAGACGGTGTGGATAGCGTCGACGCCGTCGCGATTGAGTTTGTCGGCGAAGTCGTCGACGGTACCGCTGATGACCGCGAGGTGGAGGTCGCCGCCGGTTTCGTCGGCGAGTTCGCGCCCGGCGGTGATAATCTCGTAGCTGACGTCGCGCAGGTCGCCGCGGCGGTGGTCCGTGACCGCGAGGACGTCCGTCATTGTGCCACCCCCTTGTCGCGGAGCAGTTCTCCCAGCTCAGACGCCGTTTCGTCGGCGCTGCCCTCCCAGAAGGTCGCGTCGCTCTCGCTTTCGGGCTCGTACATGGCCGTCAGGTCGAGTTCGGATTCGATAGTGCTCTCGTCGACGCCGATATCGGCGAGGGCCTTGACGTCGAGTTCTTTCCGCTGTGCCTGCCGAATACCGCGAAGACTGGCGTAGCGGGGCTCGTTGATCCCCGTCTGGATCGTCAACACGGCCGGGAGCTCGAGTTCGGTGAGCTCCTCGACGCCGCCCTCGAGTTCGCGGCGCACGGAGGCGACGCCCTCCTCGAGGTCGTGTTCGAGGTGGTTGACGACGGCGCCCCACTGGAAGCCGAGGTTCTCGGCCACGGAAACGCCGGTCGCGGCGAAGCTGTCGTCGCCGGCCTGGACGCCCGAGAGGACGAGGTCGGGATCTTCCGCTTCGATGACGGCGCTGAGGATCTCCGTCTTGGCGTTGACGTCGAGCAGGTCGACGCCCTCGAGGGAGTCGTCCCAGACGCGGACGGCGCGGTCGGCGCCCTTTGCGAGGGCCTGTCGGATGGTCTGTTCGCACTCTTCCGGACCGATGGTGACGGTGACGACTTCGTCGGCGATACCGTCTTCCTGGAGCTGGACGGCCTCTTCGATCGCGTAGTCATCCCACTCATTGAGATCGGCACCGAGGTACTGGTCGGCAATTTCGGTTCCCTCGATTTCGAACTCGTCTTCGACGGTCGATACCTCTTTGACCGTAACGAGAATTTTCATCATCCATCACTGCAACGTCCATACCGTAAACCTTTTCGAAACCGCCCGTCACCCAGAAGGCGTTCAGTTACCATCTTTCAAATACCATTCATAATTCGTTATGTCTGCAGTCGATTCTCCAACGGATGGCTACCAGTGTTTCGCCCGCTCTCGTTCGCGATCCGGAAGACGGAAACGGTTTAACGCCACCGCTGGTAGTGCCGCTCATGGCAGACTGTCCACTCGCCGATGACTGCCCAGAATTCTCCGAACGGATCTCGGGAATGGGATGTCAACACTACGGTGACCGGGGTGGCAAGGAGTGGTGCAACCAATACAATCAGCCGATCGACGATCTCAAGACCCAGCCGGTCAAGTCGGGCGAGGAAGTCGTCATCGACGTCGTCGACATGCACGAAAGCGGCGCCGGCGTCGGCCGAACCGAGGACGGATTCATCGTCATGGTCGACGGTATCTTACCGGAAGCCCGCGCTCGAGTCGAGATTACGCGGGTACACAGCAATCACGCACGAGCGGAGGAGCTAGAGATCCTGCCGATGGATCCCGACGACGACGAAGCCGAAGCGGCAGACGCGGAAGCGGACGGAGACGAGAGCGCGGAGACGGAAGAGGATGCAGTCATCGACGACGAAACCGGTGCGAGCGACGATGATGGCGGCCCGCAGCGCGAGCGACTCGGCAGCCGCGATAACTTCTGGGGCTCCTAACACCCGCCTCGAGTGGACAGTCGACGCGGTGGATTCTCACGGAGTCCGGACGCCCGTTCGGGCGATTCTCGATCCGATGGCAACAAGATGTAAATATCGATTCTGTTTACTGTACGGTAATCGATGGGGAGTGGATCTCGAAGTGGCCGTCAGTTACTCTCGGTCATCGCGCTCGTCTGTGCGATCGGCGGACTGATTCTCGCAGCAGGGGCGTTGCCCACCCTCGCGTCGGACTCGCCGGCGAGTGGCATTTTCGATGGTGCGGCCGATGGGCAGGCGTCCGGTGAAACGACCACGTCATCGGCGGCCGCTGCCGGCAGCGCTGCGTCCGGCTCGAGCGGAACGTCGGGACTGGATTCCGGTTTCATGGCCAGTCTCGCGGACAGTCCGCTCATCGGCGGTGTACTCAGCAATCTGCTGGATGGCTCCGCGGGGTCCCAGCCTCGTCCCGATGTCGATGGCGCCTCGATGGACGATCTCGAGGGGAGCGATGACGCCGGGATGCAGTCGGACGGAACATCCGGCGAGACGGATTCGACGGACGGTTCGGGTGAAACCGGTTCGACTGATAGTTCCGGCGAGACGGGAGCGACTGACGGCTCTGATGGGAGCGGCTCAACTGAGGGTTCTGATGGAACCGGTTCGACCGATGGCTCGGCCGAGACGGGATCGACTGACGGCTCCGATGGGGCCGGCTCGACTGACGGCTCCGATGGAACCGACTCGACTGACGACTCGAGCGGGACGGATTCGACCGACGGAGGCGGTGAAACGGGCTCGAGCAGCGGGGGGACGGACGGCGATCAATCGACCAGCGAGCAAGAAGCGGGCGGGGCCGACGGACAGACGTCCGCCGCGCGAGGCGAGGACGGGTCCGACGCCGGTGCTGACGAGAGCGAAGCGGACGACGGGAGTGACTCGGAGGACTCGGACGGCGGTGAAGACGGCGACGACTCGTCGCTGACTGACTCCGTCTCCGACCGCGCAGTGACGGCCGGCCTCGTGGTGGTCGCCACGCTGATCGTCGGCTACGTGTTCTACACGCGCGAGGATCCGATCGGCACGCTGCTCGCGATCCCGGGGCGACTCGTCTCGCTCGCGCTGGCGGGCGTCGTCGCCTGTTCACAGGCCCTCGAGCGGGCGCTGGTTGCATTGCGCGGCCTGCGCTCGATCGCGGACTTGCCGGGGCTCGTTCTCGCGACGATTACGGACGCGATCCGCTCGGCACGGACGCGCGCACGGGAGGTCGGCTCGTCGGTGTCGACGTCGCTGTTCGGCGGTGCTGAAGCGGCGACCGATACCGACGCGGCCGGCGACGCACAGCCCGGCGCTCGCGAACGCATCCGGCGGGCGTTCGAGAGCGTCATCGACGCGTCGCCGATGTACCGAACCCGCGTCGCGACCGCGACCCCCGGAGACGTCGCCCGGAGCGCGACCGACGCCGGGGCACCCGGAGAGCCGGTCGAGACGATCACCGACTCGTTCCGCGACGTGGAGTACGGCGACCGCGATCCGGACGCCTACCTCGAGCGGACGGCGACCGCACACGATCGGCTCCGCGACGCGCTCGAATCGGCCGATGAAACCGATGGTGGTGGGAGTGACTCGTCGGGTGATCCCGATGAGTAGATCGCCGTCGACGACCGGACTCGCGATCGTCTCGGTTCTCGCGGCGGCGTCGCTCGCCGTCGGCGCGGCGATGGCCGTTCGTCCGGCACTGGTACTCGAGCGGGTGCCCGAACTCGAGGCGGTGCTCTCGGCGCTCGATCCCGCGCTCGTCGTGCTGGCGATGGCGCTCGTGCTCGTGGTGTTCGCACCGACGCTGGGGATCGCCGGCCGACTCCGGTCATCGGCGACGTCGCCGCTGGTCGAACCGACGGCCGGGTCGGATCTCGATCCGTCTCGGTTCGACGATCGGGCCGCGCGCCGGCGGATCGTCGGCGAATCGTTCGATCGGTGGCTCGAGCAGGCCACGGCGTACGACGACGAGTCGCGGTCGGCGCGGGAGGACGCCCGCCGACGGCTCGTCGAATCGCTGCGCCCCGTCGCCGCGACCGCCTACGCGAATCGGGCGGGGTTGACCGAGGACGACGCGATGGCCGCGATCGAGGCCGGTTCGTGGACCGATGACCCCCGCGCGGCCGCCTTCCTCGGGGGCCCGGACGGTCCGTCGACGCCGCTGTGGCTCTGGCTGTTCGATCTCGTGAGCGCGGCCGATCCGGTCGTCCGGAGCCTCGAGCACGCGATCGACGAGATCGAGCGGGTGCAGTCGACGCCGTCGGTCGCGGCACCGGCGGCACCAGCGGGGACATCCGCGAGCGAGCGGACGGAGACGGCCGACGCGGAGGGCACAGCGTGACGGACGCGATCCGCCAGGCTCGCTGGCACGGCGCGCTCGTCGTCACGCTGGTGACCGCGCTGCTCGCGGTCGTGCTCGGCCTCCCGTCCCTGCTCTTCCTCGGCGTCGTGTCGCTCGGGTTCGCCCTCGTCGGGGAGGTGAGTTCGGTCCCGACTCTCGGCGGTGGCGAGGGCGAAGCGGATGCCGACGCCGACGCTACTGGCGACGCTCCCGATGAAACCGACGCGGAGGGCGGTTCTGCTGGTTCTCATACCGGCCTGCGCCTCGAGCGGGCGATCGAGGACGCCCGCGTGCGACCGGGTCGGTCGGTGACCGTGACGCTGTCGGTGACCAACGAGAGCGACCGGGTCGCGTCGGACGTTCGTGTCGTCGATCACCCGCCCGCGGACGTGCCGGTGACGACCGGGTCGCCCGCGTTCGCGACGGCCGTTCGGCCCGGTGAGACCGTTACCCACGAGTACGAACTCACGCCGCCGCGCGGGGAGTACGAGTTCGGGACGGCGACGGTCCGCTGTCGGTCGCTGTCGGCGACGGCGGTGACGACCGACGAGTTCGAACCGGCCGGCGAGACCGGGTTCACCTGCGAGACGCTGCTCGACTCGTTCCCGTTCCAGGACCGGACGATCCAGTACGTCGGCCAGACGCCGACCGACGACGGCGGGAGCGGCGTCGAGTTCTTCTCGACCCGGGAGTACCGCCGCGGCGATCCGATGAACCGAATCGACTGGCACCGCTTCGCCCGGACGGGCGATCTCGCGACCGTCGAATACCGCGAGGAGCGGGCGGTGACGATCGTGTTCGTGATCGACGACCGCGCGTCGGTGCATCGCGACGCCCCCGGCGGCGGGCCGGATTCGTACGACCTGACGCTCTACGCCGCCTCCCGGGGCGTCGTCGCCTCGCTCGAGGACGGTAATCGAACCGGTCTCGTGACCCTCTCCGGCGACACGTGGATCGAGCCCGGCGGTGGTTCGGACACTCGAAGCCGTGTCGAGGACGCGCTCGAGGACGCGGCGACCCAGTCGCCATCGGGCTCGGCCTCGCCCCCGGGATCGGCGACCGATCGGCCGATCGCGGACGGCGGTGAGGGAACGACATGTTCTCGATCCTTGTCGGAACAGCGTTCCGACGGCGGTGAGGGAACGACATGTTCTCGATCCTTGTCGGAACAGCGTTCCGACGGCGGTGAGGGAGCAGCGGACTCCCGATCCGACAAGAGCTCGCTCGCGGTCGATCTCGAGCGGCGATTACCCCGGCGCGCACAGGTCGTCTTCTGTACGCCGCTGTCGGAGGCGGGGGCGGTCGATCTCGTCGAGACGCTGCGGACCCGCGGGCGGGCGGTGACGGTCGTCTCGCCCGACCTGACGACCGGCGTCGCGTCGACGGTGACGACCGGCATGCAGGTCGCCGGCCTGCAGCGGGCCAACCGGGTCGACGAGCTCCGCGGGCTCGGGACGACCGTCGTCGACTGGCAGCTCGAGGACCCGCTCTCGGTCGATCTGGCGCGGGCGTTTCGTGCCGGCTCCGGCCGATCCGGAGGGAGATCGCCGTGACGGGAGACACGATCGCCGGCTCGGCCGGTCGGGACGGTCGGGGCAGTCCGGACGCGCGCGACTCGAACGCGGCGGGATCAGCGGGGGCGGCGACGGGACCGCAATCGAAGCGTGCGCTTGCGCTCGAGACAGGGAGAGAGAGCCTCGGGTCGGGAATTCGGGGCCTTCGGCGGGCGCTGCGCCGACCGACGGCGAGCGACGTGGCGATGCTCTGCTGTACGCTGACCGTCGGCCTCGCGGTCGGGGCGACGCTGGTCGGTCTCGAGCTGGCGGCGCTCGCGGTCGGTGCCGGACTGGCGGCGGCGGTGACGACCGCACTGCTGGCGAGCCGGCGACCGCTCGTCCGCGGAATCGGCGGGATCCTCGCGGTCCCGACCGCCGTCCTGGTCTCGTCGCCGGCCCTCCTCGCCGGCGCGCTCGCCCTGACCTCGTCCGGCGTCGGGCTGATCGCCGGCGCGGCGGTCTGGTCGCTCGTCGTCGCCGCGTTCGCCGCGGGGCTGATCTCGTGGGAGCGGTTCGGACGCGGCGGCGTTCGACGCGGGTCGACGGGGACGACCCTCGCCGCGATCGGGGTCGCCGCCGTCGCCGCCGTGCCGATCGTTCCGCGGGCCGACCTCCGCGCTCGAGCCGCGGCGGCCGTGACGGACACGGTCGGGCGGCTCTGGGCCGCTCTCGTCACCTCGCCGGAGCCGTGGACGGTGGTGTCGTTCGCCGGCCTGATGCTCGTCGCCGCCGTCCTCTCGAGTCGTGCGCTCGCTGCGGTACCGCTCGAGCGGTTCGTCCCGCCGGATCGCCGCGACGCGCTTGCCACGGCCGTCGACGCCGTTCGCCGGGGGTGTTCGCTCTCGATTCGAGGGGCGATCGCGCTGGTGATCGCCGCCGTCGGCGCACCGCTCGCCGTCGATCGACTCGAGGGACCGACGGTGACGCCGGTCGACCTGCGGACGGAACTGCCGGCACCGGTCGGCGACGCCGTCGCGACGCTCGTCACGACCGCCGACCTCCGCGTTGCACTGCTCGCCCTCGCGGCGATCGCGGTCGCGATCCTCGTCCTCGAGCGGGCCCGCCGCGCGGCCGGTCGCGGCCCCGCCGCCGTGATCGCCCGACTGCTTGCGCCGATCGTCGGCGGCGCACTCGTCGCGCTCGTGCTCGCACGGGCGCTCGCCGGCTCGGCGCTCGAGGCCGAAATTCGGACGGCGCTGACGACGGGCCTCGGCGGGGTGGCACCGCCGTCGGTCCTCGAATTCCTCACCTCGGTTCCCGCCTTCGTGCTGGTGGCGATCGTGTTGATCCTCGCGCTGGGCTCGCTCTCCTCGCTGCTGTGGACCGTGACGATGTTGCGAGTGGTCCGCGTGCTTCCCCGGCGGGGGATCGCCGCCGCGCTCGCCGCGGGTTCGGTGTTCGCGCTGGCGATCGGCCTCGCGGTCGTCGGCCGGCTCGAGCCGGCGATCTGGACGGCAGCGGCGGCGTTCGTCCTCTGGGACATCGGCGAGTACGCGGACGGAATCAGGACGGAACTCGGCCGCGACGCGGCGACGATGCGAGCGGAACTCGTCCACGTCGGCGGGACGGTGCTGTCGGGTGGCGTCGTCGCCGGCGGGGCGGTTGCCCTCTCCCGGTGGGGCGTGACCGACGTGTCGATCACCGACCCGGCCCTCGCGGCCGTCGCCGTCGGGGCGGGACTGTTCGCGGTCGTCCTCGTGACGTGGGCGCTTCGCGGCTAGGGACCTTCACGGCTAGGGACCGTCGGTCACCGGCAGGGGTCCGATCATCGATCCACATCGTTCCGCTTCAGACAACGTTTTCTCGGTTCGCGTGAGATGTGGGTGCATGGAACGCATTTCGCTATCGAACTCGGCGTTCGAGGGTGACAACAACGCCTATCTCTTCGCGGACGGAGACGAAACGGTACTGATCGATACCGGCGACTGGATGCCGACGACTCGGGAGCAACTCGAGGCGGCGTTCGCCGATCGGGGACTCGAACTCGCCGACGTCGACCGGATCTTTCTCACGCACTGGCACCACGACCACTGCGGACTGGCCGGCGAGATTCAGGCCGAAAGCGGTGCTGAGGTGTACGCACACGCCGCCGACGCGGCGCTCATCGAGGGCGACGACGATGCCTGGGACGCGATGTACGACCGCCAGAAGCGCTACTTCGAGGAGTGGGGGATGCCCGAGGCCAAGCAGGAGGTCCTCCTCGAGCGGATGGTCCACGACGAGGCGACCGTCGAGACGCCGACCGTCACCCCCTTCGAGGACGGCGAGACGTTCGCCGTCGACGGGACCGAACTCGAGGTCGTTCACACGCCCGGCCACGCGGCCGGCCTCAGCATGTTCGAGGCGGAGATCGACGGCCAGCGGGTGGTCTTCTCCGGCGATACGCTCCTGCCGGTATATACGCCGAACGTCGGCGGCGCGGACGTCCGCGTCGACCGACCGCTCGAGAAGTACCTCCGCGCGTTGCGGGGAATGGTCGACGCGGACTACGACCGCGCGTGGCCGGGCCACCGCGATCCGATCGCCGACCCCACCGGGCGGGCGCAGTACATCATCGACCACCACGAGGAGCGCTCCTGGCGGGTGCTCGACGCGTTGGATCGAACGGGGCCCTGTGAGACGTGGACCGTCAGCGCGGAGCTGTTCGGCGAACTCGACAGCATCCATATCCTCCACGGCCCCGGCGAGTCCTACGCCCACCTCGAGCACTTAGAGCGCGAGGGGACCGTCGTCCGCGAGGGGCGCGAGTATCGCCTCGCCGACGGCGTTTCGGACGAGATTTCGGGGCTCGAGGCGGAGCGATGGCCCCTCGAGTACTGAGCCGTCGCCGTTTTCGATTGATCCTCTCCGCGTAATCACTAGCTCGATCTGTGAATGGAAGCGTGGGTTCTGACGGGGGTTCGTGTGACGAAGCGTCCTGCTATCGTGGCAACAGGGGATCGCCACGCCCTCCCCAGCCGATTCGTTCGCTCGTTCTACTCGCTCACTCATCCCTCGCACGACTTCGGACCGCGGTTCACCGGTGGTTCGCGGTTCCCTGCGGTCACCGCTCACACTATCGAGGCCTTCACTTCGTTCAGGCCTCGCAGTTCACCGCGGTACAGCGCGCGCCACTGCATCCGGATGACCTGTCTGGAGTAATACGTGGCTCCCCTGTATCGAACACTCGGCGGTATACGAGCCAGAGACGCGGCGGTCGCGAGGGATGTCACCGGTACCGCTCAGTCTCCCATCGATGGGACCGGCACGCTGTTCAGCGCACCCTCGACGATCGAGCGAGGATCGACGTCGCGGACGTCCGCCTCCGTCGTCAGGACGATGCGGTGGTCCAGCACGGGGTGGACGACCGCGCGGACGTCCTCCGGAGCGACGTAATCGCGGCTCGCGATCGTCGCTCGAGCGCGACTCGCTTCGAACAGTCGTTGGAGACCGCGCGGTGAGATACCGACCTCGACGCGCTCGTCCTCGCGGGTCGCCCGACAGACGTCGACGAGGTACTCTCGAATCTCGGGGTCGACGCTGATCGATTCGGGAACGGTCTGCAGATCGAGTACCGCATCGCGGTCGACGACGCTGCCGACGTCGGGCGTCCGGGTCTCCCGGTTCGCCCGTCGCTCGAGGAGTTCGAGCTCGCCGTCGCGGTCGGGGTACCCGATCGTCGTCTTGACCATGAAGCGGTCGACCTGTGCCTCCGGCAGCGGGAAGGTCCCCTCCTGCTCGACGGGATTTTGCGTCGCGATGACGAAGAACGGGTCCGGAAGCTCGCGCGTCTCGCCGCCGATCGAGACCTGTTTCTCCCCCATTGCTTCCAGCAGGGCGGCCTGGGTCTTGGGCGGCGCGCGGTTGATCTCGTCGGCCAGCACCACGTTCGCGAAGATCGGTCCCTCCTCGAACTCGAACTCGCCGGCCTGCTCGTCGTAGACGTGGGTGCCGGTGATGTCGGCCGGCAGCAGATCGGGCGTGAACTGAATCCGCTTGAACTCGAGGTCGAGCGCCGTCGCGAGGGTCCGCGCCGTCAGGGTCTTCCCGGTCCCGGGCACGTCCTCGAGGAGGACGTGACCCCCGCCGACGATGGCCGTGAGAATCGTCTCGAAGCGTTGCTGGTCGCCGATGACTGCGGTCTGGGTCTCCGAGAGGACGTCCTGACACGTCTCGGCGGCCGCGGAAACGTTCATGCTCGCCGTCTGTCTCCCGACCGTTATATACGGTTCGGCCGACACGTCGACCCCGATCTGATACCGAGAAGTATTTACTCATGTCCGAGTTAGAAATGTGTATGATGTGGCAAGACCTGATCTTCCTGGCCGGTAGCGTCCTCTCGATCGTCTTCCTCGCACCGACGGTGCGGGACGTGACCGCGAACATCCCGCTCGCCTCGAGCGTGCCGTCGATGACGATCGGCGCGGTCTACGCCGTCACGTATGCGACGATGGGAATGCGCTTCTCTGCGCTCGGTTCGCTCGGCGTCGCAGCGATGTGGTCGCTGATCGTTTCCTACCGCTCGCCGGGACCGCACGACGGCCCCGCGAACGTCGGTCGATTCGTCCGCTCGCTGCTCCGGCAGGCGCGTCGCTCCGGGACCGAGACGCCGACTGAAAACGAGTACACCGCACCCGGCCAATCGGCCGACTAACGACCGGCGTTGCGGTTCGCTCCGTTCTCTCACGAGCCCGGATCGTTCTCGACCGCAGACGGAGGCGTGGCGGTCCAGCGCGGAAATCGTGGCAGCCGTGTTGAGGCCGTGGCAGCTGTGTTGAAACCGTAGCCACCGTGCCGAAACCGTAGCAGCCCGGTGTCGAGACCGGGGAAGCTTTGATCCCGCCGAAAGCTAGAGTATAGTACTATGCACACGCGAGCCTGCGGATTCGGGGGAGGGCAGTCGCCGTGATCGACGATGTCGGGGAACTCCTCGAGGAGATCGGGTTCGATCCCGAGACCAGCGTCCTGACCTACCGGCAGGCGCAGGTGCTCGCGTTGCGCGAACGCGGCGTCTCGCAGGCCGACATCGCCGAGGCGCTGGGGACCTCGCGGGCGAACGTCTCCTCGATCGAGTCCAGCGCTCGGGAAAACGTTTCGAAGGCCCGCGAAACCGTCGCCTTTGCGGAGGCGCTTCGCGCGCCGGTCCGCGTTCGCGTCCCCGCTGGCACCGACCTCTACGACGTGCCCCAGATGGTGTACGACGCCTGCGACGAGGCCGGCGTCAAGGTCGACCACACCGCGCCGGATCTGATGAAAGTCGTCGGTGACGCCGCGGGGTCGGCCGTCTCCGGCCGGCAGATATCGACGCCGCTGATCGTGGGGGTGACCTCGGAGGGAATGGTCCGCGTTCGCCATCACGACTAAAACGTCTCGCCGCTGCAAACCGTACGACTACTCGTAGCGCTTTTCGAGAAACCGTCGGACTAACCGTCCGACCTCCGATCGAAACTGGTCCATCTCGGCGGTTCCGTTCCCGCGATAGAGCCGGTCGTGCGCTTCGCGAACGATGTCCTCGAGGACGCGCTCGTGGAGCGTCTCGACGGTCACGGGTTGTTGGCGGTCCTCGAGTAGCCTCGCGATTTTCTCCATCCGTTGTCGCGTCGCGTACGTCGCGGCCAGCTCCGGAGCGGACGCGTCGACCGGAGTCGTCTCCTCGTTGTCTCGGTGCGCGGAATGGAGTAGTTTCGCCCGCTGTCCCCGTTTGTTCCGAATGATAACGCCTTCGGCGGGCCCGTCGTACCAGTTCGACTGCGGGACGGCGTACGACTCCGGATCGAAATCTCGCGTGTGCCGCTCGCGTTCGAAGACGTTCACGGGCCGGAGCCCGACCCGCTCGAAGATCCGTTCGGTCGTATCGGGCGGGTAAAACCCGCCGTTCTCGTCCGACCAGATATCGAACCCGAGGACCGACGGGGTGCGGTCCCACTCGTACTCGATCGCGTGCCGGTGCATCGCCTCGCCGAAGAAGACGATCGACTCGACGTCGTCGACGGCGCGTCGAAGCGCGTCCCGGTCGAGCCGCTCCCGAACGTGGCGGACGGCGTGGTGGTACGGTTCCGGAATCGCGTCCGGATCCGAAAACCACCGGTCTCGATCGCCGAAGCGGACGAGCCCCGACCGCTGCAACCGAAACCGAAAATTCGCCCCGTCGACTTTCTCGAGGAGCCAGAGATGCCCGTCATCGAAGAGTTCGCGGGGCGCATTCTCGACGCGCGGGATGGATGGATATCGCTTCAACTGTGTCGTCCTCGAGGGGCTCCACCGTCTTCTATCTCCTGTTCACCTCCCCGGTCTCTTGGAACCGCTCACCGGGAGGATACCGTTCGTCGAGTCGCGATCTGCCGACTCGACGGAAAACGTCATACCTCCCGTGTCCGTGCGTACGGATATGAGTGCCGACGACAGAGTCACCGTCGAAGACGTGATGTCAACGCCCCTGGAGACGATCTCGAAGGACGCAACGGTAATGGAAGCAGCACAGCGGATGCGCGAGAAGGACATCAGCGCACTGGTCGTGGGGAACTCACCGCGAGCGATTATCAGCAGTACAGACGTTCTCGATGCCGTCGCTGACGGCCGGAATATCACGGAGTTGCAGGTCGCCGACGTGATGACGACCGATGTCGAGACTGCCGCCCCGGACCTCTACATGGAGGAAATCGCCGCGATGATGACCACGTACGGTATCAAACACCTTCCGGTCGTCGACGACGACTACGTCGGGATGGTCTCCTCGACCGACGTCACCGCCCACCTCTCGTAGTCGCGGTCGGCCGCTCGCTCTCGACGGACGCTCGCGGGTGTCGTGTGCGCGTCGATCACAGTGATTGCTCCGTCACCCGTGCTGGTCGGCCGACTATCGCTACCGACGGTGGCGTATCGGTTGCCTGCCGGCTCCCCGAGAGATTTGTACGCCCCGGTTGTCGGCACGGGTATGGACTTCGAACTCGACGGCAATTCGGCGCTGGTGACCGCCGCCTCGAGCGGCCTCGGCTTCGCGAGCGCACAGGCGCTCGCCGAGGAGGGCGCGAACGTCGCGATCTGTGGCCGGGACGCGGACCGACTTGAGGACGCGCGCGACGAACTCGACGCGACGGGGACGGGCGACGTGCTCGCCGTCCGGGCCGACCTCACGGATCCCGACGACGTCTCCCGACTCGTCCGCGAGACGGTGGACGCGTTCGGGGGGCTTGATCACCTCGTCACCTCTTCGGGAGGCCCGCCGAGTACGACCTTCCTCGAGACCGATGAACAGGACTGGTATCAGGCCTACGACCTGCTGGTGATGAGCGTCGTCTGGACGATCGAGGAGAGCCACGAGCACCTGCTCGAGTCCGAGTACGGAACGATCACGTGCATCACCTCGCGAACAGTTCGAGAGGTCGCGGACGGCCTCCTGCTCTCGAACTCGGTCCGACGGGGCGTGATCGGTCTCGTCAAGACGATTTCACGGGAGTTCGCGCCCGAGATTCGAGCCAACGCGGTCCTGCCGGGGACGATCGAGACGGCCCGGATCGAGGAACTCGTCGAGTCCGGCATCGAGCGCGGCACCTACGACGACTACGAGGCGGGGCTGACCGAACTGGCGAGCGACATTCCGATGGACCGCCTTGGCGAGCCCAGAGAGCTCGGAGACGTCGTGGCCTTCCTCTCGAGTCCGCACGCGAGCTTCGTCAACGGGGTCGAGATCCCGATCGATGGCGGCCTGTTGCGGAGCTGAGGTGGTCACCACTGCAGCTTGACACGCCGTCTGGTTTCGAATCGAAATATTCTCGGTTCCCCTCGGCCGAGTCGGAGTGTGTACGGGCCGGCTCAGATCGCTGGATATCTCGCGTTGGTCGTGACGCCCGCCGCGTTGCTCTTCGGTGCCGTTCGTGCGCCGACCGACCCGCCGATTGGACTGCTGAGCGTCCAGTTCGGGGTCGTTCTCGCGGGAACCGTCGTCGCCGCGATGGAGCGCCACCGTCTCTGGACGCTCGATACGGGTGGCTGGGAGTTCGATGCGACCGGATTCGATCGCACGGACGCCGTCGACGCGCTCGCGGTCCCGGCCGCGGCGGTGCTCACCTACGGGCTGAGCGTCCACGCCGATCTCGGTCCGGTTCTCGCGTCCGCGCTCGTCGGACTGATTGTCGGCCTCGGGTTCCCGCGGATCGACGGCGCGGCCTACTGCGGGTCGTTCGTCGGGATGGCCTCGCCGGCGGTGTTTCCCTCGCTCGAGGGGGTCGCGCTGGCGGGACTCGTTTCCGGACTCGCGTTCGTCGCGACGGCCGAATCGTTCGGCGGCTTCGGCGGCAAATACGGCACGCTCGCGCTCTTCGGCTGTCTCTCGGCGGTGTTCTTAACGGATGTCGACTACGCCGCCGGGCGCTCGCTCGAGTGGGGGCTCGCACCCGCGATCGGTGCCGTCGCCGTCGTCGCTGCGGTCGCGACCGTCTCGCTGCGCACTCGCGGCGGGATGAGTTCGGTGGTCTCTTCCGC
This sequence comes from Natrinema sp. CBA1119, assembly GCF_002572525.1. Lineage (NCBI taxonomy): Archaea > Methanobacteriati > Methanobacteriota > Halobacteria > Halobacteriales > Natrialbaceae > Natrinema > Natrinema thermophila. The sequence goes on from NZ_PDBS01000001.1 coordinate 1,951,230, forward strand.
TGCGGTGGGGGTCGTTGCCGGCGTCGGGTTCCCGCCGGTCCTGCCGGAACTGGGGCCGACGCTGGCCGCGGTCGCCTTCTGTGCCTCGTTCGTGGGAATGTCGAGCGCCGAACGGTTGGAAACCACGGGACAGGTCGCGGGTGCCGGCCTCGTCTGTGGACTCGTCTACCTCGCGGTCGCACCCGCCCTCGCCGGCGCGGGCGGCAAGCTGGGGACAACCGCGTTCGTCTCCTGTCTCGCACTCGCCGGCGCGCTGGAGCTGACGGCCGTCGCCCGCTCGAGCGTCGGTCGCTTCGCTGCGAGTCAGTGAACGTGGTCTCCGGTTCCGCTCGGGTTCGGGATACCTCCATCGTCGCGCTCTGGCTCTCGGCGCTCGTCTACTTGAACGGCAGACGCCGGCACGTCGGCACCCCGTAACTGTCGTCACCGCGGCGGCGTGCGGGCGGACGAACCGATCGTCGTGGCTTTGCTCACGGTTCCCTTCGGTCACCGCTTGCTTTCCGAGTCCCTCACTCCGATCGCGTCTCGCTCCGCTCATACGGACTGCCGTCAGTCATTTGCGGCGCGACTGCGATCCGATCTGCGGGCGCGCCGGTACATCGTTACAGCAGTCCGTATCAGTCGGCCGAAATCTCGCAGGTGCCCTCGTAGGCCACGTCCGAGACCGATTCGATTTCGGGGTCGTCCCCACAGACCGGACACGCCGGGTTCGGCTGAACCGGGACCTCCTCGAAAGTCATGTCCATCGCGTCGTACAGCAGGAGGCGCCCCTCGAGCAGGTCGCCCTTCTCGAGCAGGTATTTGACGACCTCGGTCGCCTGGATGCAGCCCACGGTGCCGGGGAGGACGCCGAGGACGCCCGTGGTGGCGCAGTCCGGAACGGTCCCGGGTTCGGGCGCTTCGGGGAAGATACAGCGGTAACACGGCGGCGACGTTTCGTCTCCGTCCGCGTCGCCGCGGCCGTCGCCGCCGCGGTCGTTAGTGAAGGACGTGATCTGCCCTTCGAACCGGTAGATTGCGCCGTGAAACAGCGGCGTCTCGGTGAGGACGCAGTGGTCGTTGAGCAGGTAGCGGGTCGCGAAGTTGTCGCTGGCGTCGAGGACGACGTCGTACTCGGCGACCAGGGACCCGACGGTTGCGGCGGTAACGCGGGTTTCGTGGGTCTCGACGTCGATATCGGGGTTCAGTTGGTCGACGTAGTCGGCGGCGCTCTCGACCTTCGGCCGCCCGACGTCGGCGTCGCCGTGGACGATCTGTCGTTGCAGGTTCGAGCGCTCGACGACGTCGTCATCGACGATTCCCAGCCGACCGACGCCGGCCGCTGCGAGATACTGGATAGCCGGCGAGCCAAGTCCGCCGGCACCGACGATCAGGACGCTCCCCTCGAGCAGTCGCTGCTGGCCCTCGGGGCCGATCTCGTCCATGATGACGTGTCTCGAGTAACGATCGAGCTGGGTCGCGTCGAGGCGCAGGTCGCTCATACGGTACCGTTCGGCCGAGTGCGAGAAAAGGACGCGGGTCGAATGCTCCCGGACGGTCGGTTGCCAGGCAGTTCCGGAGCAATCGCGAACCGCCCCGCGATTCCGCCGGGATATCGGTACAGCGGACCGTCTCATCCACCGGCACTGGCGGGCGGCTCACTCCGTCGTTTGGGGCGGCTAACCCCGTCTTCCGGGAGGCTGCTACTTCCGTCGTCGCTGCGACGACCCGTGGCCTCGCGGAGGTGGCAGGATCTTCACCGACCCAACGATTTAATAGCGTGGTGTGCATTCACACACCTATGGCAACCTCACCCAGTGATGCCGGTGACGACGTCATCGATCAATTCCTGTCCGATCGCGGTCACTCGGTCGAACAAGTAGGGTGGGATCACGACTATAACAAGAAGCAGTGTCCGGACTGTGGCGGTCTCCACGATACGTCCGCCAGTTCCTGTACCGTCTGCGGGTGGGAACCCGCGACGTAAGGGCCGGCGCTGTCGGAAATCAGCACCGTCGTACACGTTCTTCGGTTCGTCGCGTCCCGACGGGACCGCGTACGGTATCGTCGCAACTCGTCTCGGTCGGTGACGCGTCGAACGAACCGCGACGATCTTTGACCACGCCGCTTTCACGTTTTTATAATACCAATTCCGACACAATTATAACCTGTTGCCGGCCAAATCGTAGTGAGAAGAACTATGCCGGAATGCCAGAACTGCGGTGCGTTCGTCACCGAACGATACGCCCGGGTGTTCACCCCGCGAGGCGTCGACGATCCGCGCGTCTGTCCGGACTGTCAGGACAAGATCCGCGACGGTGCCAACGTCCGAGACGCCCGCTCGCCGCGCGATCCATAACCGCTCGTTTCTGTCGAAGAAAACCCACGTCACTTATAGGTGTCGCGCTCTTGTTTGGCTACAATGACTCCGACGGACACGACGGTTACCCGCCTGTTCGGTGGTCCGGGAAGCGGGAAAACGACCGCCCTTCTCGACCGCGTCGAAGATATCCTCGAGCAGGACGGCGTCACCTTTCGCGACATTCTCGTCGTCTCGTATACGCGAGCGGCGGCCCAAGAAATTCGAGAACGCCTCGCCGACCGCCTCGACGAGAGCCCGCGCGCCCTGCAGGGCAACGTCTGTACGATGCACGCGAAGGCCTACGAACTGCTCGATCTCTCCCGAGCCGACGTTATCGGCGAATCCGACAAAGAGGACTTCTGCGATCAGTACGGTATCGATTACGAAGACGAGTACTCGGGCGCCGGCCGCCGGACCGCCCGGTCGACGACGATCGGGAACAAGATCATCGCGACGAGCCAGTGGCTCCAGCGGACCAGCCGCGAGGTCTCGGACTGGTACGACGTCCCCTTCCAGTGGGACGACGAGGAGGTTCGACTCCCGCCCGAGATCGACGACAACGCCCAAGAGGGCAACAAGTACACCCCGACCTGGCCCAGCGACGACGACCGGATCGACATCCCCGAAGCGATTCGCGCCTGGCGCACCTACAAGGGCGACGAAGGCAAGATCGGCTTCGCGGACATGCTCGAGCGAGTCGAGCAGCGCTCGCTGCTGCCCAGCGTCGACTACCTGGTGATCGACGAGTTTCAGGACATCACCACGCTGCAGTACGATGTCTATCAGGAGTGGAAACCCCACATGAAGCAGGTCCTGATCGCCGGCGACGACGATCAGGTCGTCTACTCCTGGCAGGGAGCCGATCCCGCGCTCCTGCTCGAGGAGGAGGTCGACGAGGACGTCATCCTGCCGAACTCCTACCGATTGCCGTCGAACGTCCTCAACGCGGTCAACAAGGAGATCCGCCACATCGATCAGCGTCAGGACAAGGACCTCAAGCCGCGGACGGAAGGCGGAGCCGTGGAGGCGAAAACGAACGCGTCGATGCTCGACGTGGTCCGGATGGTCCGCCGGGCGCTCGTCGAGGGCGACGGCACCATCATGGTGCTGTTCCGGGCGCGCTACCAGATGTTCCAGTTCATCGACGAGTTTATCACCGAGGGCGTCCCCTTCACGTCGCTGACCGACCAGCGGATGTGGACCGACCGACTCACGGAGTACGTCTACGCGGTCGAGGCGCTCGACGCTGGCGAGGACGTCACCGGCCTGCAGGCCCGTCGACTCGCGGACATGCTGCAGGATTCGGCCTTCGGTACCAACGAACGCGACGCCCTCTTCGACGAAATCGATGAGCGTCAGGAAGAAGCCGGTATCGAGGACCTGGAGGAACTCATGATCCCCGCCGGGGTTATCGAAGACCACGCACCCTTCATGCCCGACCCGGCCTCCGCCTCGGACATGCTCCGGAAGGTCACGAACTTCCAGAAGAAGAGCGTCCGATCCTACTTCGCGATCGGCGAGTACCAGGGGATGGACACCGATCGCGTCCGCGTCGGCACGATCCACTCCGCGAAGGGTCGCGAAGCCGACCACGTCTTCGTCGGCACCGACCTCACCGAGAAGGTCGTCGAGCAGATGGTCGCCACGGTCGACGACCCCACCGACATCCCCGGCTGCGAGGAGTTCACCAAGACCTCCTCGCCCGTTCCCGTCCTGACCGACAACGAACGCCGCGTCTTCTACGTCGGCATGTCTCGAGCCCGCGAGCGGCTCGTCCTTCTCGAGAACCTCGTCGACGGCGCGCCCACGCTGCCGATCGACGTCCTGCTCAAGAACCGGCTGACCGATTCGACCCTCGAGGAACTGATCGAACTGGCCCAGGAGCCGATGGACGAACCGGACGCGGAGGAACTCGAGGCCGAAGCCGAAGCGCCGTGACCGGTGGGAACGAACGCAGTCTCGAGCGCGACCGACCATCCGACCCCGCCGCCTCGAGCGCGACCATCGACCTCGCCCGCGAGCGACGTGACCACGCGACAACCGTTCTCTCCGACACGCTCGAGCAGCGCGACGCGATCGCGTTCGTTCACGTCGGGACCGACCGCGATCCGGGGATTCAGTACATCTGTCCAACGCCAGCGGGCGGCGTCACCGCAGTCGCATATGACGGCGTCGAGCGCGAGTGGCTCGTCCGCTCGGCGGCCGACGGGGCCGGCGGTCATCCCGCCGATCGCCTCGCCGCGACGCTCGCCGAGCGCGGGCTCGAGGGCGCGGTTCTCGCGCCGCCGCGAGTCCCACACGACGCCGCGCTCTACCTCGAGGGAGAGGAGTTCGAACTGGCGTCGACCGACGCGCTCGAGCGGGCGCGAGCAACGAAAACGGACGGCGAGCGCGAACGGATCGCGACAGCTCAGCGGGCGGCGAGCGCCGGGATTCGGCGAGCGGCGTCGGTGCTGGCCGACGCGACGGTGATCGACGGTCGACTCGCGACCGCTGCGAGCGCCGATGCAGGGTCCGAGCCCGAGTTGTTGACGCCCGATCGGCTGCGGATCGCCATCGACGAGGCCGTCGTCGGTTCGGGCGCGTTTCCGGACGGCAACACCGCGGTCAATCCGGACTCGAGCGCTGGAACCGACGCGGAGTCGCTTCGGCCCGGCGAGCCGATCGTCCTCGAGACTGCACCGCGCGGGCCGGCCGGCTACTACGGCGGGCTGGTTCGGACGCTGGTCGTGGACGCCGACGGCGGCCGAGAGCGACGGGTTCACGTCGCCGTCACCCAGTCGTTTCGCTCGGCGCGGTCGATGCTGACCGCCGGTCCGGAGTCCGTCACCGCCGTCGAAGCCGACCTCGAGGCGGAGGTACGTTCGTTCGGGTTCGGCGACGGCGACGCGATCGAGACGCGGGTTTCGGGCGTCGGGCTCGAGGCTCGCGAGCGGCCGATCGACGGGGGCGACTCGCTGGATGCCGGGACCGTCGCGCGACTCGACGTGGCCGCACGCGTCGACGACGACTGGCTTCGGATCGCCGACGTGCTGGCCGTGAATGCCGAGGGTGAGCGACCCGACTGGCTCGCGGCCCCGTCGCAGTCGCTCGAGCCGACCGCGTTGCTCGAGTGAGTCACACGGCGATGGTTCTCAGACTGGTGTTCGAGTACCGGTAGGGACCTCGGCTCAGGATTCCGGTGACCATTCACAGGCGTCACCGGACATCAGGCTCTCCTCCTCGATGTGCCTGTCCAGACAGGCGTAGTTACAGAACTGCCCGGTCTGGTTGGTGCTCTCGTTCTCGCCTTCGTTCACGTAGACGGGATCGTGTCGTTCGATATCGCTGTTGCAGTACGTGCACTCGGTACCCATATCGTTCTATTTCGGCTCGAGCCGGGAATGGATTGTGCCCGTGTCGTCTCGAGTAGCCCCGTTCCGTTTCCGTCGAGCAGTTGCGGCGTTCTGCTCGAGCGGTCGGTGAGGAGTGACGATCGCCAACCCCAGTCACCGGTCGTCGTTCGAATCGGATTCGGGCTCTTTCGCGACCGTGCCGACGACCCGGTTGGCCACGAGTTCGGGAATGTCGGTGGGCATCGTCAGCCAGTGCTGGATGACCACGAGCCCGATCGCGAGGCCGATGAGGGTCAGGCCGATTCCCGTATCGTCGCGAATGAGCAGGAAGTCGAGCCCGGCGAGCGCGGCGGGAATGGCGAAGACGAGCGTGCCCGCGAGTTTGATCGTATCGATGATACCGGCCATTGGAGTGGGCTAGCGCGCCGACCGTCAAAAACGCAGCGACGATGTCGGCCCGTTACCGACCGTTGCGGTCGCCACCTCGGTCGGCGATTTCGTTTGCAGTGAACGTTACAGGTTATTTACTAAAACATTGAAATCGATCGGGATTCAGGTATCCATATCGGCCCGATACCGACGGACAGACTCCATGCAACAGCACCCGCAACAGCGATACGAAGCGATCTGTGAAGCCTCGCCCGACGCGATCATCCTCGTCGATCACGGCGGGCGGATCACCTACGCGAACGCACGCGTCACCGACTTATTCGGCTACGAACCGTCCGAACTCGTCGGCGAACCGATCGAGATCCTCGTTCCGGAGTCTGTCCGGGAGGAACACGTTGCCAAGCGCGATGCGTACATCGCCGACCCCGAAACCCGACCGATGGGCGCGGGTCTCGATCTCTCGGGCCGACGGAAGGACGGATCCAAGATCCCGATCGATATCAGTCTGAGCCCGATCGAGAGTGCCGGTCGACGCGAATACATGGTCGTCGTTCGAGACGTCCGCGACCGAGAGACGCTCCGTGCGAAGTACCAGACGATTCTCCAGGCGGTCCCGGACGCGGTCGTCGTCGCGGACGCGGCGACGGGCGAGATCGTCGAGGCGAACGAACGGATCGCGGAGCTGCTGGGCGACGACCCGGCCGAATTCGTAGGCCGGCCACAGACCGCCCTCCATCCGTCCGAGGAGGCCGACCGCTATCGGGCCCTCTTCGAGGAGTACATCGCCAATCCACGTTCCGACCAGCCGATTCTCCACGAGTTCCCGGACGGGTCGGACATTCACGTCGAGACCGCCGCCGGCGAGCGGATCCCGGTCGAGATCAACGCCCACGTCTTCGACCTGTACGACCGCCGATTGGTCGCTGGCGTTTTCCGCGACGTAACCGACCGGAAGGAGTACGAGCGACAGCTCCGAGCGCTTCACGCGGCGACGCGGGAGTTAGTCGCCGCGGACGATCGCGAGGAAATCGCCGCCCTCATCGCCGACGCCGCGCAGACGATCCTCGGATACGAGTACAACGTCGTCCGACTCGTCGAGGACGATCGACTGCGGCCGGTCGCCGTGACTGATGGGGCCGAGACGGAGATGGGCGAACGGCCGGCGTACCCGATCGAGGGCCCGTCGCCGGTCAGTCACTCCTACGGCAACGGCAACGCGCTCCGGTATGCCGATGTCCGTGACCTCGAGGACGGCTACGACCGCGGGGAGGCGTGCTCGGCGATGTACCACCCGATGGGCGATCACGGTGTGATCAGCATCGTCGATCCCGCGGTCGGGGCGTTCGATCGGTCGGACGAGGAACTCGCGTCGGTGTTGTCGGTCAACGCCGAAATCGCGCTCAATCGCCTAGCCTACGAGCGGGACCTCGAGCGACAGAACGAACGGTTGGACGAGTTCGCGAGCGTCGTGGCTCACGACCTCCGGAACCCCCTCAACGTCGCCCAGGCACTACTCGAGACCGAGCGAGCGGATGGCGGCGACTGCCACGCCGACGAGATTGAGGCCGTCCTCGATCGGATGGCCGGGATCATCGACGACGTGTTAACGATGGTCCGCAGCGGGTACGAGGTCGACGACGTCGAGTCGATCCAGTTCGGCTCGATCGCCGACGACTGCTGGGAGCACGTGGCGACCGCGGACGCGACGATTCGCGTCGAGTCCGACGGGCTCTTTTACGCCGACTCGAGTCGGATCCGCAACCTGTTCGAGAACCTCTTTCGGAACGCGGTCGAACACGGCGGCGCGGACGTCACCGTCTCGCTCGCGCTCTCGGCCGACGGGTTTTCGGTCGCCGACGACGGCCCCGGCATCCCGCCGGGCAAGCGCGACCGGGTGCTCGAACCGGGGTGGACGACGGGCGAGGACGGCACGGGACTGGGGCTGAACATCGTCCGCGAGATCGCGCAGGCTCACGGCTGGTCGGTCGACGTGACCGAGAGCGAGTCCGGCGGTGCGCGGTTCGAGTTTTCCGGGGTTCGTACCGTCCCGTACGACGACTCGTTCGAGTCGACGTAGGATGCCGGCCCGACCCGGAACGGCTTTCTCCCGTCGCCCGCCAGTTGCGAGTATGTTCACGGGGATCGTCGAGGAGACCGGCGAGATCGTCGCTCGAGAGCGAACGGACGACGGCCTCCGACTCCGGATCGGGGCCGACGAGGTCGCGACGGGCCTCGAGCACGGCCAGAGTATCAGCGTCAGCGGCGCGTGTCTCACGGTCGAACGCTTCGCGGAGCGCGAGTGGTTCGAGGTCTTCCTGGCGACCGAGACCGTCGAGCGGACCTATCTGGGCGAGTTGGCCGAGGGAGAGACGGTCAACCTCGAGCGGGCGATGCCGGCCGACGGCCGGTTCGACGGCCACGTCGTGCAGGGCCACGTCGACGCGGTCGCGACCGTCACCGGCGTCGAGTCCGTCGACGAGGACTGGTTCTTCGAGTTCGACCTCCCCGAGGGGTACGACCGCTACGTCGTCGAGAAGGGATCGATCACGCTCGACGGCATCAGCCTGACCGTCGCCGACCTCGATACCGAGAACGGCCGGGTAACGGTCGCGATCATCCCGACGACTTACGAACTGACAACGCTCTCGGAGAAAGCACCCGGCGACCCGATCCACCTCGAGGTCGACGTGCTCGCGAAGTACGTCGAACGGCTGCTCGAGGCCCGCTTCGAGTAACTGGGCCGTCTATTCGTCCGCAATATCCAGTCGTCGCTGGCACTCCTCGAGCAGTTCTTGCTGCCCGACCCGCCAGCGTGTCCGTGAGGGGCTCGAAGCCGTCTGCTGAGTCCTGAAACCGGCGTTTTCGGGATGTCGCCACCAAGTCGCGGTCAGCGCTGGGGCGGCTCGAACTCGGTCAGTTCCGGTCGCGAGTCGCCATCGCGATCGCTCGTGACGGACTGGTAGGTCCGGCGATAGCGATCGATCTTGCGATAGAGGTAGTAGCCGATCGCGAGGTCGTAGAGAACGACGTAGCCGACGAACGCGATTCCGTAGCCGATGGGGAGGAGGTCGGTGACGATCCCCGGAACGATCCCGACTGTGACGTTATACGTCCCGTGGACGAACGCGGCGACGAGCAGCCCCTTGAGGACGATCGGACCGGCGTAGTCGCGGTTGAACTTCGCCAGTCCGAGGTAGTAGCCCGCGATCGCCGAGTAAATGACGTGGCCCGGTCCGGCCAGCGCACGGACCGTCGCGATCCCGCTTGCGGTGACGAAAATGTTGGTCTCGGGGTTCGCCTCGCCGATGACGCGGCTGATGTAGAGCGCGTTTTCGATGGCAGCGAACCCTAACCCGGCGACGGCACCGTACACTGCGCCGTCGATGACGGCGTTGAAACTGTCGTTCCGGTAGGCGAACACCTGAACGGCGAGTAGCTTTACTGTCTCCTCGATCGGGCCGACGATCAGGTAGAAAAAGAGAACTCCACTGATCCCGAGCAGTGCCTGACTGTACGAGTTGACGAGCGCCGCGAACGTCGCGAACAGGACCGCGAGCATGAAGGTTACGACGAGCAACCAGAGCGGTTCGCTCGTCGTGATGTCCGCGTACCAGATGTACGCCGCGAGCAACCCCGCGGGGACGATCGAGAGTCCGAAGAAGAGGGCGACGAACGGATCCTCGAGGACGACCGCGGCCGGCGAGACGAGTAAGACGAGGGTGATCGCGATCGCGATCAGCAAGACGAGCGCACGGAATCCGTAGCTCACGGCGTTGTAGAGCGTGTACGCCACCAGGTCGCCGATCGATCGCGGCTCCCACGTCGAGACGTCGTAGAGGTCGACCGACCCGTCACCGGTCCGCTCCTCGGCCCGTTCGACCGGGTCGCGCCTACGTTCCATGGGCGGCCGTATGATCGCCTGCCCGGTATAGGTTGGTGCTCGGCGACGATCTGGACCGACTGCGACGGTTTTCACACCGATCGGCAGACGGTTGCGTACTCGGGCGGACGGCTGTGCGATCGGACTGGCGGTGACGCCCAGGGGAACCGGCCGCTGGAAACTACCGTTCGCGTGCCTCTTGGAGGTGCCTCTTGCCGAAACCGTATTCGATCGAGTCGGCTGCGGCGTATACATCCGGCAGGACGGGTCGGTGTCGGAAACTGACTCCGCGACCGTTCGAGTGACGACGCGAAGTCAGGACGACCGAGATGGAGTCGAGACCGCCAGCGCGAACTCGGAATTATCAAAGGCGTCCCGGCCCAACCGGCACGTATGCACTTCGACCAGCGAACTCAGCGAGCGCTTCGCGATGTCGGCCTCGAGACCGACGAGCTCCGGGCCGCCTCGCAGGCGGTCGTCGACGCCGTCGCCGAGGACGCGGCGGCGCTCGAGGCGTTCTTCGACGAGCACGACACCGTCTACTCCGACATGGAGATGGCCCACTCGAGTTCGGACTACCCCGAACACGACGTCGACTACGCCGACATCCCGACTCACGCCGACGAGATGCGCGGCTGGCTCCGATTCGAGACGTGGGGCGTCTCCGTTGAGGACGGCCGAATTCTGGGAGACGGACACGTCGAACTCTCGCTCGGGCCGACGATCGACGACCGGGTGCGGTTCGCAGCCGACCGCGACACGCTCCGATGACGTCCGTCTGCGAGGCGGGGGTCGGATCGCTCGACCGAGAGTCGAGAAGAGGGATCGACGATCGAGCGCCCCGACGAAGGTCCGACGAGCGACGGCGGTCGTCGACGGCGGCGCGGCGAGCGATCGCGGAGGGAGCCCGATGACGACGGCTCGAGTCCGCGGCATCTACACGACGGCGATCACCCGGTTGCTGAGCGAGACCGGCCGCGAGGTCGTGCAGGCCTCCGAACCGATTCGGGACCGATTCGAGCGATCGTTCGACGCCGCGCCGGCCGACGTCTCGATCGAGACGACCCGGGATCGACAGGGCGTCGAGATTTCGGGTACGCCGGACGCGGTCGAGACGGTCGCGGGCGAACTCGAGGGGCTCGCGATCGATACGTTCCGCTGGGCGGACGACGCGTCCCGCGGCGCGGTCTTCGACGCGGACGTGCTCGAGGCGGGCGGCGGCAGCGGCGCGGTCGTCGACCTCGGTGACGGTCGGCGCGGCTTTCTGAAATACGACGACGCCGACGGCTACGTCGACGCCGGAAACCGGTATCGGGTACAGGTCCACGAGCCCGCGCCGCCGTGGGACGACGACCGGCCCCTCGTACGGCCGACGCTCGAGATTCAGGGCGGGCTCTGTACCCTCTCGCGGGACCGAACCGGTGTCTCGGCGGCGCTCCGCGGCGAGCGAGCGGAGGAACTCGTCGGCATGACCGACCTCCTCTCGGTCGAGGTACCCGAGGGATGGGGCGTCCGCTGGCAACACGCGGCCGCAGACGCCGACCTCGAGGCGATGGGAACCGCGCTCGAGGACGCCGCGAATCGGGCGCGGGCGCTCGAGGCTGCGCTGGCCGATGCACCGGACGAACCCGGCGAGACGGGACTGCTGGCCGCGCCCCGCCGGACCGAGTGGTGCTGGTTCGGTCGCGAGGCCCGGTTCGCGCTGGACGGCGTGCGGCGTCGGGTGGAGACCACGATGCCGGGCCACCATCGAACGAAGGCGGCCGATCGGGCCGCGAGCGCGGCGGTCGACTTCGCGGAGGCCGTCTGCGAGTCGACCGGAACCGGTGACGGCGGTGCTGACGCAACCGGCGAGTTTCCCTTCGCGGCGGTCGCTCGGCAGTTCGGCCCGACGGCGGGCGACCGCCTCGAGATCGGTCACGGCAAACCCGACGGCCGACTCATCTCGCTCGGTCGCGGCGAGGTGACCGAGTGGGACCCCGAGGGGAAGGTGACCCTCGAGCGCTCTATGAGCGGCGGCGGGAGCTACGACGCGCTCGGCGTCTCCAAGGAGTCGGGCGACGTCGCCGTGACGAAGTTCCGCGAGGGCCGGTGGTGGTATCCGACGACGTACAGGGCCGCCGACGGCACGTCGAAGGGGACCTACGTCAACGTCTGCACGCCCGTCGAGCTCTTTCCGGATACCGTACGGTACGTCGACCTCTACGTCGACGTCATCCGGCAGCGCGACGGGACGGTCGAGATCGTGGACGCTGACGAACTCGCCGACGCCGTTTCCGACGGACTCGTCTCCGACGAACTGGCCGAGAATGCGATGGACGTGGCGGAAGCCGTCGAGCGCGCGCTTTCGAAATAACAGAGGGACGTTCTCTACACTCTCATCGCATATCGCAATAGAAAGGGACACGAATTCTGCAGTGGCCTCTGATGGGAATGAGCGGGACAAAGCGTCCTGCTATCGTGGTAACAGGGAATCGCCACGCCCTCCCCAACCGATTCGCTCGTTTCACTCGCGACGACCTCGCGCAATATCGTCGGCCGTCCTCGCTGTGCTCACGGTTCCCTGCGGTCACCGTTCGCTTTCCGAGGCGCTCACTCCGTTCGCGCCTCGCGGCCCTCGGTCGGCCGACAGCGCGCGCCACCGCATACCGGTTGGCTGGTCTGGTGTGAGATGAGAGATGTCTACTGACGGCGACTTATTCGGCCTGGTCGTCCGGCGTGTGGATCTCGTCGTCGAGGACGATCTCGAGACGCTCATCTGCGAATAGCCGATCGATCTGGCCGTGCGTGAATTTCCCGTCGCAGTCCTCGCCGACGAAGGTGACGAAGCGGTCGGTTCGTTCGACGACGGTGGCCAGCGAGCGTCCGGTTCGGTAGGAGTAGCGAACGGTCGTTCCGGGGTGGAGCGCCTCGGCAGTGACGCTGAGATATTCCCGACGGTGGAGGGCCATACCCGGGGACGCGCCGATCCGGGCATAGCTTTTCTGGCCGCGCGGGCAGTGCACTCGATCGGTGCTCGCCGGAACCCGTCTCCTCTCCTCACTCGAGTCCGTGATCGACGTATATCGATGGTATCACTCAGCGCGGGCCGATCGTGGCCTGATACGGTTTGCTGTAACGATTTACTGGCGCGACCGCGATCCGGCCTGCGGTCGCGCCGGAAATGACTTACAGCAGACCGTATGACTCGAGTCGGCTGTCGACCGCGGTCGGGGCCGCGCACTCGAGCGGCAGAAGGAGTCACTCGCTCAATCCGAAGCGCTCGTGACCGGGCCCGGTCCGGCGGTGGTGGGGAGCAGGCCGACGTACTCGTCGAGGTCGAGCGCGAACTCCCGCCCGGTTGGCGGCCGGATCCAGCGGAACTCGAACTCGGCCCCGTGTTCCTCCCCGCCGTCGGTGACGGTGTGCGTCCACCGGTCGCGGGGTTCGTGCACCGTCGCGTGGAAGAAGTGCCGGACGTAGCGCTTCGGCGGCTCCTCGCGGCGCGTCCAGATGTCGGTCGTCAGATGTTGGGTCCCGCTCAGCGTTCCGAGGCCGCTCTCCTCGAGGACCTCCCTGAACAGCGCCTCTCGCGGTGATTCGCCCGACTCGAGCGTTCCCTTCGGGATCTGGAGGCCGTCGTGTCCCGGTCCCTCGAATACCAGCAACTCGCCCGTTGCGCGAGTGATGTACGCGCACGCTTTCTGGACGTACGTGACGTCGGTCATGATATACTGTGACACACCGTTCCGACGTAAAAACCTATCATAGGGGGTGTTAAATGACATTAAGGGGATTATGCGTTCGGCTCGGGCGCTCAGTCCTGATTCCGTGGATGGGGACGGGCAGAACAGCGACGGATGGGAACACCTGCACGGCGCTCCGCTCGAGCCGAAGTCTCGATTCGCGCGTACCGCTGCCGGTTACGGCGCGATCAGTTCGCGAAGTTGCGGTCGGCCACCGAGCGCCCGCAGACGGGACAGCCGTTCGTCAGCGTCGCCTCGCGCATCGCGTCGGTGACCGGAATCTCTCGCCGACAGTCCGGACAGGTGAATTCGTACGGTTTCATGTGTACAGTCGGTGGTCTCCGTCTAGACTGTCGCTCCCGCTCGAGTTATGAGACTCACCCAGATATAGAGGGGTCTATATAAGCGAGCGGCCGATGGATGGGATCGATCATTCGTCCAGCACCGATCGCAGACGGGTGGGTCCGACCGTTCGTCGGCGTTCGAGGGAGAGTGCTCGAGGAGTCAAAAACCGTCGTTTTTGGGGCGAATCGTCGATTGAGAGAATTCAGTGAACTCATACTTCGCCTCAGTGGGAACCACGTTTTCAAAGGGATTGACGCGTATTTCTATAGTAATAGCTAAGTATAATATTTCACCAAATAAGTAAGGTCAGAAGTATTTTGTCCCATCCCTACTATTGACTTATATGCCCGAGATAGATGTTCGAAACGTGACGAGCACTTTGCTGCTCCTAATTGGAGTGATTATATTGTCCAATGGAGTTTTTGGGTTTCCACAAATACCTCGGAAAGGCTTGGTCTTCTTGATATTTGGTCTCATTCTGCTTTCGTTTGCGGCTGAATCTATCATTCGCTCAGGAGACTAAATTATGGAGGGCACTGTCTAGTCGAGGCAGTTTGAGAAGTCTCCAGAGACCGTGGACTCGCTATAATAGTCACTGAAACGATTTACACACTGATCGCAATGCCATCGCGCGATCAGGTATACAGTGACTTTCAATGACTACTAAACGGTTTTGCGTAGCTGGGTGTTGTCTGAATACACTATGACCTGTCAGACGCTCCTCACGGGGGCCACCGGGATGTTGGGAACGGCGCTGTCCCCTCGGCTGACCGATGCAGGACACGACGTTCGAGCGGCGAGCCGATCGCCGCCGGCCAGCGGCGATGACGAGACGGAGTGGATCGCGACGGATCTGGCCGACGGAACGGGAATCCGCGAGGCCGTCGCGGACATCGACGTGGTCGTCCACGCGGCCAGCGCGCCCCGCGGTGACAGCGAGACCGTCGACGTCCGCGGTACTCGACGGCTGCTCGAGGCGGCCGCCGACGCCGGCGTGTCGAACGTCGTCTACGTCTCCATCGTCGGCATCGACGAAATCCCGTACTCGTACTACGAGCACAAGCTGGCGGCCGAGCGGCTCGTCGAGGCGAGGGAGGTCCCGTCGACGATCCTCCGGATAACGATGTTCCACGAGTTCGTGGGCGAACTGCTCGAGACGGTCTCCCGGCTGCCGGTCTGGCCGTTGCCCACCGGCATTCGGCTCCAGCCGATCGACGTGGGTGAGGCTGCGGACGCAATCGTCGACGACGCGACGCTCGACGCGGCCGGCCGGGTGCCCGACATCGGCGGTCCAGAGGTGCGGACCGTCGGCGACCTCGCGCGGACCTACCGTGACGCGAGGGGGCTTCGCCGACCGATCGTTCGCCTTCCGATTCCCGGGAAGACGGCCGCCGGCTTTCGAGCCGGCGGGGCGATCTGTCCGGACCGGACCGTCGGAACGGTGACGTGGAACGAGTGGGTCGCGGCTCGATACGACTGATCGCCGCGCCCGCCCGCTGCGATCACCAGAGATTCGCCGCGACAAACGCGATCTGGACGAGCACGAGCACTGTGAGGACCGCCAGCGCGCACAGTTCGTAGTAGCCGCGGTGGCGGTCGAACTCCGTCGTCCCCTCGAGGACGGTTCCGAGGGTTCGCAGTCCGACATAGGTGACCGCAACGACGGCTGGAAAGCAAGCCAGCGCGGCGGCCGTCGGCGCGTACTCCGGCCCGTAGTAGGTGCCGACACTCCAGCGAATTCGAACGCTGTCTCCCAGCACCTGGGCGGACGCGATACTCACTGCAGCGCTCGCGAGCACGGCCAGCAATCCGCCGGCCGCTGTCGGCCGAAGCCGGCCGCCAGCGGGACTCGAGCACAGCGATTCTACCCTCATCGCGACGCGACGGAGTCGTTCGACGAATTGTCCGAAGCCGTGTGTCGATGGCATACGTCGACCGACGGGACACTGAACAAAGACTCGGCAGGCACGACTACAGCCGCTGCAGCCGTGAAAATCCCTTTATGTGTGTTCTCGCTACAGATCGATACCGTGAGTGAGGAGCCGGACATCGAGACGATCGGGAGGCTGCTCGAGGACCCGACGGTCCGTACGATCCTCACCCAGACGAGCCAGGAACCCATGTCAGCGACTACTTTAAGCGACCACTGCGACGCGTCACAACCTACGGTGTACCGGCGGCTAGACGACCTCCGGGAGTGTGGCCTCCTCGCCGAGCGGACCAAACCCGACCCCGACGGGGCCACCATCGGACCATCTACTCGACCAACCTGGAACGGATTACGATCGATCTCGCGGGCGACGGACTACAGCTCCGCATCGATCGCCGCGAGGATATGGCTGATCGCTTTACGGACCTGATCGAGGGGATCTGACGTGGTCACTGCACCGCTACAGCTCTGGGAGGCGTCGCCCGCCGAGTGGGTCGCGACGTTCGTGCAGGCGACCGACGTACTGAGCGCACTCATCGGCCTGTTCATCGCGTATCAGGCGTATCGGGGATACCGACGAAACGACAGCCGACCGATGCTGGTGATCGCCGTCGGATTCCTCTTCGCGCTCGCTGTTCCGTTCCTGCTGGTGGTCCTCTACGTGGCGCTCCCGTTCGTGTCGGAATCACTCGTTGCCGTCCTCAGCCAAGCGAGTCAAGTATCGGGACTCCTCGCGATCCTGTACGCGCTTCGAATGCCTGTCTGACGGTCTCTGAAACAGCGACCCGCCCGATCAGTCGGCCGCCAGTTTGTCCAGCCCGGCCGATTCGATGTCTTCGCCGTCGACCGACGAGCGCAGCGAGTCCATCCCGTCGTCGCGATCGATCTCGAAGTCGTTCTCGTAGAGTTCCGCGACGCGAGCCATCTCCTCGTCTGAGAGTTTGGGCACGTCGCTGGCGGCCGCCCACTCGTCGATGTCGTCCGTGGTGCGGAACGTCGGCGTCACGGTCGCGACGGACTCGTGACTCAGGAGCCACGCGATCGAGGCCTGTCCCATCGTCCGCTCTCCATCCCGTTCCAAAAACCGAAGCGCCTCGAGCTTCTCCCAGCCGGTCTCGTACCACTCCTCGGGTCGGAACCCGCGGTGGTCGCCCTCGCCGAGTTCGGTCTCGGGGGTGACCTGCTCGTTGAGGATCCCCGAGGAGTGTGGCACGCGGGGGATGAGGCTGGTCGACGACCCCGTGCGTTCGATCGTCTCGAGGAAGTGGTTTCCCACCTCCTGCTCGAGCACATTCCAGACGAGCTGGACGGAGTCGAACTCCTCCTCGATCGCGAGGTCGCCTTCCGCGAGCCAGCCGATCGAGGGACCGAGCGCGAGGCCGGTGGCGTCGATCAGCCCGTCCTCCTCGAGTTCGTCCAGCAACTCGAGGACGTCCGGCGTGATCTCGTCGACGTCGGCGTTGTGGAGTTGGAGCACGTCGACCGAGTCGATTTCGAGGCGCTCGAGGCTCTTGTGGACGGCCTCGCGCAGGTACTCCGGATCCATCTCCTTGGGGAGTTCGCCGTGGCCGGCCTGCGGGTTGTTGTAGAAGTCGTAGCCGACTTTGGTGGCGATCGTGACCTCGTCGCGAACGTCCGAGAGGGCCTCGCCGAGTAATTCCTCGCTCCGGCCGTGACCGTAGACATCGCCCGTGTCGAAGTACGTAATTCCCTGCTCGACGGCGTACCGGACCATCTCGATGGCGTCGTCTTCCGAGCGGTCGCCCCACCAGTCGGTCCCGACGACCCACGCGCCAAAGCCCACCTCGCTGACCTCGACGCCCGAGTCGCCCAGTTCGCTGTGTTGCATATACGCTCCTTCGAAGCGGGGGAACTTAGGGTGAACGGAACGCTCGAGATGCCGCCCGAATCGGTTCGGTCGTGACCGCCCCGCAGGTCGAACTGCGAACTGTGAGCCCGCGTGTTGACCCCCGTGCCCGAGTCGCCTCCATCCCTGCGAGTCGAACCGCTCTTGGCTACTCGCCTGACACGTATGCGTATGGACGACCGCCGTTTCCGCACCTTCCGGCCGAGTCATCTCCTGCTGGCGGTTCTCGTCGTTATCGTTCCGCTGGGACTCCTCGCTGCGAAGGTGTTCGAGTTTCCAGGCGACCGAGTCACGGTCGGTGCGGTCGCGGTCGGTGTTCTCCTTTTCGTCGGGGCGATCGCGCTCCCCGCATTGCTCTTGGCCCGGTGGCAATCCGAGAGGGAATCTAGGTAACCCATATGCCAGTGGGTCCGGCAACCGCCGTCGGACAACCGAACCACTATCAACTCGGCGGGCAATACCTCAAAGTATGACAAAGCGGTACGTGTCGCTCCCTGAAGAGGCCGAAGCGGGGATGCGCGAGTTCATCGACGAGGTCGATCGACGGCTTGCGAGCGACGAGGACACCTGTTCCGTCGTCGAAGACGTCCTGATCGACCTCTCGGGCGACCGTAAAGCCTACGAGCGCTGGCAGGCCGGCGAGTCGGTTTCCCCGGCCGAACGCGTCCGCCTGCAGAGCTACGATCCCTGTAACACGACCCTCGAGAGCGAGTACTACGCCGAGAAGGACGAAGCGAAGTTCCGCCGCTCCAAACACCTCCAGTGGCTCTGGCGGCAGTTCGACAGCCTTCCCATCGCGGACAACGTCGAGTTCGCGCTGCGATTCCGTCGGATGCTCGCCGACCACCTCTTCGCGGACTGCGGGGACGACTGTCGCTTCTTCAAGGGAATCTCGTTCACCTACGGTCACAACATCACGATCGGCGACAACACCGTCGTCCACGACGACGTTCACCTCGACGATCGGGGCGAACTCACGATCGGCGACCGCGTGTCGATCTCCGACGGCGTCCACATCTACAGCCACGACCACGACGTCGTCGATCAGACCGAGGTTCGCAACTATCACACGATCGTCGAGGACGACGTTCGGCTCACCTACGACTCGATGGTTCAGGCGGGCAACAAGGTCGGCGAGAACGCAATCGTCGGCGCGCGCGGCGTCGTCCAGTACGATATTCCCGCCCACCACATCGCCGTCGGGATGCCCGCCCAGAGCGTCAAGATCAAACCCGGCTGGGAAGATATCGCAACGCCCGTCGACGACGCCGGTACCAACCGACAGGAACAGCGTCACCTCGAGTACGACCTCCCCGACGATTTCGCGGTCTTCGACGAGTTCGGCCGAGACCTGTAGCTGTTCTGCTAGTTCCCCGCTCCGTGACTCTCTTCGCGTCGGAAATCGGGGAATATCCAAGTGCCTCGAGAACGTACCACATGCCGATGGCGCTCTGGGGCTGGCTCATCGGTTACGTCGTGTTGTTCGCCCTGCTCCACCTGCTACTGTACTACATCTACGCCCGAGGTGACGATGACGACGGCGAGCGCACCCCCTCTTTCGCCGACCCGAATCGCGCGAGCGTTCGATCCTCGCCGGGTTCCGATCGGTACCCGCGCGCGACCGACGATATTGGAGACACCGATCCCGAGTACGCAGATCCCGACCTCGAGATCGAGGGGGAGACGATTCGATGCCCTCACTGTGGTGCACCCAACGAGGCCGATCAGACGTTCACGTACTGCTGGAACTGTATCTCGGGGCTTCGGCAGTGACCATCGCCGACGCGCGCATCGATTGGATCGCTCGTCCGACTGATGACCGGATCCGGGTGGTGATCCGACCGAAGCGATGCGACAGTCGGTTCCCAGTTCGTTCTGATCGCTGCGAAATTTCCCAGTACTAACTGATACTACCCGTTAGATCTTCCTAGTTCCTTTGGTAACAAAATATTACGCTTTTCGTCTTCAGACGGAGAGGGAAGGGGACGAACAGTAATCCACGCGCTGACCGACTGTCTGGGAGTTGACGTGACCGATAGCCGCGTCTCGCTATCCGAGACCGTCGGCTCCGACGCTCTGGACGCGCTCTTCCGACCGCGTTGCGATGGCACGCCCCGCGCCGGCGGCACGCTCTCGTTCGTCGTCAACGGCCATCACGTCCGGGTCCGCGGCGACGGCGAGATTCTCATCGAAGCGCCCGCCCGCCGCTGACGCGACCGTCGAAAACCCTCCGCTTCTCACGCGACTCGTTCCAAGAAAACCCGACCGCGCTTACGCCGACAGTTCCGCCGCGAGCCGCTCGAGGTGATCGACGCCGACGACGGCGACGGCATCGCCCGGCTTCGATCGAATCGTCTCGAGTCGATCGATCATACACTCCTCGCGCGTATCATCACGATAGGATAACGCGCTGCCCTCCGTCTCGACGCTGCCCAGCAGCGCCTGAACGCCGGCGACGTGCGAGCGCTCGTGAGCGGCCTGTCGGTCCGGCGGGTCCTCGGGGTCGATGTCGTACTCGACCCGCTCGCCGGGGACGACCGTCATCGACGTCGCGTGGGTCAGCGTCGCGGCCACCCGGCAGGCGAGGGCCTCGCGGGTCGCGCCGCCGACGCTCGAGATGACGCGCCGGGCCGTCCCGGGCGAGACGCGATCGGCGACCAGCCGCGCGACCAGTCGGCGGCAGAACGACCAGTTGGGGGCGTCGATGCCGACGGGATCAGCGTCGGGCGCGGCGCGGATCGCCGCGCTCATCTCGCCGCCGAACCGGGGCGGCGTCGGGTCGTCGGCGTCGCCGTTGCGGGCATAGATTCGATACAGGGGCATCGCGACGGGCGGTAACTCGAGTGCGAGCGTCTCCGGCTCGACGCGTTGGAGGACACGCTCGACGCGCGCGATACTCGCGGGATGGTCGTGGACGACGCCCACCAACACCAGATCGCCGGTCGAGTCGGTGAGTCGGCGGCAGAACCGGGGGGTGATCCGGGGGTCGTCGAACGATTCGGACACGGACGGGGACTCGTCCATTGCTCGAGTGGTAATACGTGACTACCGGCATAACCCTTCTGTTGTCTTGACTCGGAACCGAGTCAGAATTATACCGACCGAGCGACGCCGGACAGAAATCCGTTTCACTCGTTCAAAGTGCGTATTACTGGTACTGTCTCGAATCCGATCTCGATCGTCAGTCTCCCTCGAGATCGGGATGGTCTCGCGAGTGCCGCCGCCGTCGCTCCGGCCATCACCTAATATAAAAACGCCGTGTCGCCGATCGAATGGGAACGATTGACGATCGGATCCCACCGAAGCAAACCCTGGTAATCGTCCCGCACTCCCTCGGTTTTTCTCGTTTATTGATCGAACCGTTCGACATCGCCGCTCGCGAGGATTGGAAAAGGCTTATATAGAATCACAAACAATCATCCGCTCGACTATGAGTCAGCGAATGCAGCAGGGTCAGCCGATGATCGTAATGAGCGAGGACTCCCAGCGCGTCAAGGACAAGGACGCGCAGGATTACAACATCAGCGCCGCCCGTGCGGTCGCTGAAGCCGTCCAGTCCACGCTCGGCCCGAAGGGCATGGACAAGATGCTCGTCGACTCCATGGGATCGGTGACGATCACTAACGACGGCGTCACCATCCTCAAGGAGATGGACATCGACAACCCGACGGCCGAGATGATCATCGAGGTCGCCGAGACCCAGGAGGACGAGGCTGGCGACGGCACCACGACGGCCGTCGCGATCGCCGGCGAACTCCTCAAGAACGCCGAGGACCTCCTCGAGCAGGACATTCACCCGACGGCGATCATCAAGGGCTTCCACCTCGCCAGCGAGCAGGCCCGCGAGGAGATCGACGACATCGCGACCGACATCGACACCAGCGACGAGGACCTCCTCCGGAAGACCGCCGAAACCTCGATGACCGGCAAGGGGACCGAGGTCAACAAGGAGCACCTCGCCCAGCTGATCGTCGAGGCCATCCGTCAGGTCACCGTCGAGGACAATGAGGGCAACAACGTCGTCGACCTCGAGTTCCTCAATATCGAGACCCAGACCGGCCGCAGCGCCGGCGAGTCCGACCTCCTCGAGGGCGGCATCATCGACAAGGACCCCGTCCACGACAACATGCCCAGCGAGGCGACGGACGCGGACATCCTGCTGCTGAACGAGGCCATCGAGGTCGAAGAGGCCGACGTCGACACCGAGGTCTCCGTCACCGACCCCGACCAGCTCCAGAAGTTCCTCGACCGCGAGGAGAAACAGCTGAAAGAGAAGGTCCAGCACATCGTCGATCTCGGCGCGGACGTCGTCTTCTGTCAGAAGGGCATCGACGACCTCGCCCAGCACTACCTCGCCAAAGAGGGCATCCTCGCAGTGCGCCGCGCCAAGAAGAGCGATCTGGAGTTCCTGCAGGAGGTCGTCGGCGCGTCGCTCGTCTCCGACCTCGAGGGCGCGACTTCCGAGGACCTCGGCTTCGGTGACGTCACGCGCGACGACGAGGACGAACTGTTCTACGTCGAGGGCGAGGACGCCCACGGCGTCACCCTCCTCCTTCGTGGCTCGACCGACCACGTCGTCGACGAACTCGAGCGCGGCGTCAACGACGCGCTCGACGTCGTCGCACAGACCGTCTCCGACGGCCGCGTCCTCGCGGGCGGCGGTGCGATCGAGGTCGAACTCGCCTCGCGCCTGCGCGACTTCGCCGACTCCGTCTCCGGCCGCGAGCAGCTGGCCGTCGAGGCGTTCGCCGACTCGCTCGAGCTCGTCCCGCGCGTCCTCGCCGGGAACGCGGGTCTCGACTCGATCGACACGCTGGTCGACCTGCGCGCGGCCCACGACGACGGCCAGATTACGGCCGGCCTGAACGTTTTCTCGGGCGACGTCGAGGACACGTTCGAGGCAGGCGTCGTCGAACCGGCCCACGCCAAGGAGCAGGCCGTCACTTCCGCCGCCGAAGCGGCCAACCTCGTGCTCAAAATCGACGACATCATCTCCGCCGGCGATCTGTCGACCGACAAGGGCGACGACGAGGCCGGCGGCCCCGGTGGTGCCCCCGGCGGCATGGGCGGCATGGGCGGCGGCATGGGCGGCATGATGTAAAACTAAATTTTGCTCTACGGGCCGCCTTCGGCGGCCCTCGGCAAAATTTAGTATAAAAGCACTCCTCTTTCCTCTCCGCTCGTTTCACTCGCTCCGAGTCAGTCGTCGGCCCGCTCGCTCACTCCGTTCGCTCGCGGTGAATAAGCTGATGGCACCGCGACTCTAGAAGATGCACCGTCAGAAAGCGATCGTCCGATTACTCGTTCTCGTCGACCTCGAGGTCGAACTGTTCGTTCTCGCTCACGGCGTTGAGGACGACGCTGGTGTTCGAGGCCTTGATATCGGGGTCGGTCAGCAGCTGTTTGATCTGGTCGTTCATACCGTCGGTGTCTTCGAACTTGCCGATGGCGATTACGTCGTAGTCACCGGTGACCTCGTAGACGCTAGTCATCTGGCGGTGGTCGCGCAGCGTTTCCGTGACGTCGGGCAGCGCGTTCCCCTCGACCTGCAACTGGATGACGGCGGTCACGTCGAACCCGGCCGCGCCGTAATCGACGCGGGGTGTGTAGCCCTGAATGACGCCCTCGTCCTCCAGCGTGGAAAGGTGATTCGAGACGGTCGTCACCGAGACGTCGAGTTCTTCGGCGAGGCTTCGCAGGCTCGCTCGGCCATCGCCGAGGAGTGAATTCACTAGTTTTGCGTCGAGATTTTCGTACGTCATCACATCTACCCACTCATTGGGGCCTTTAGAACTTTACGAATATACAGTTTGGACGGGGAGAGCGAAGATTTGCTTAGAACAGTAGTGTTTTAATAGGCGGGTTCCGAGGATACGACCACGAGAACAATGACAAGCGGAAACCTCACTGACGCCGAACAGGCGGTACTCGACGAGATCGAGGAGCAAGACGTTGATTTCCTCCGACTGCAGTTCACCGATATTCTGGGAACGGTCAAGAACGTCTCCGTACCGGCCCGACAGGCCGAGAAGGCGTTCGCCGAAGGGATCTACTTCGACGGGTCGTCCATCGAAGGCTTCGTTCGCATTCAGGAGTCAGACATGCGGCTCAAGCCCGATCCGGACACGTTCGCGGTTCTCCCGTGGCGCCAGAAAGAAGAGAGCGCAGCCGCCCGAATGATCTGTGACGTCTACGACACCTCCACCGGCGAGCCCTTCGAGGGCGACCCGCGGCGCGTCCTCAAGAACGCGCTCGACCGCGCCGACGAGATGGGCTATACCGTCAACGCCGCCCCCGAACCGGAGTTCTTCCTCTTCGAAGAAGACGAGGATGGCCGCGCGACGACCAGAACCAACGACGCCGGCGGCTACTTCGATCTCGCGCCGAAAGATCTCGCGAGCGACGTTCGCCGCGACATCATCTACGGCCTCGAGAGCATGGGCTTCGAGGTCGAGGCGAGCCACCACGAGGTTGCCGAGGGCCAACACGAGATCAACTTCACCTACGACGACGCCCTGACGACGGCGGACAACGTCGGCACCTTCCGCACCGTCGTCCGCGCGATCGCCGCCCAGCACGACCTCCACGCGACGTTCATGCCCAAGCCGATTCCGCGAATCAACGGCTCGGGAATGCACACGCATCTCTCCCTGTTCACCGAGGACGGCGAGAACGCCTTCCACGACGACGACGACGAATTCAACCTGAGCGACGAGGCCCACGCGTTTACCGCCGGCATCCTCGAGCACGCGCCGGCGATCACGGCGATCGCGAACCCCACCGTGAACAGCTACAAGCGGCTGGTTCCAGGCTACGAGGCACCGGTCTACGTGGCGTGGTCCGACCGAAACCGCTCGGCACTCATCCGCAAGCCGGCCGCGCGAACGCCCGCAGCGTCGCGCGTCGAACTGCGCTCGCCCGACCCGTCCTGTAACGCCTACCTCGCGCTCGCCGTCATGATCCACGCCGGACTCGACGGCATCGAGAAGGACCTCGACTGTCCGGACCCGGTCCGCGAGAACATCTACGACTTCGACGAAGCGAAACGCGAGGAGTACGGCATCGACACGCTGCCGGCGAACCTCGGCGAGGCCGTCGACGCCCTCGAGGAAGACGACGCGATCTACAACGCGCTCGGCAACCACGTCAGTTCCAAGTTCGTCGAGGCCAAGCGCCAGGAGTTCGAGGACTACCTCGTCGACGTCTCCGACTGGGAACTCGACCGCTACCTCGAGACGTTCTGAGACGGCAGCCGCCGGTAGTATCCGTTCTTTTTCTCGCGTTCAGTCGCCGACCGACTGGTCGTGCTCGTGGCTCTCGAGTGCTAGTGTCTCGGGCTCGAGCGTGTAGTATCGTTTCCAGGCAGGCGCGAGACTCACGACCCTGGTTCCCGAGATCTCGGCTTCGCGATGGCGGTGGTGGTGGCCGACCAGACAGAGGTCTGGCGAGAGCGTCTCGAGCAGATCGTCGACGTACGTACAGCCGGGATCGTAGCCGTAGGACAACAGACCGTTCGGGGCCTCGTGGGTGAGGAAGACGTCGATATCCTCGAGGGCGGCGGCTCGGTCGATGTCCTCGTGGGTGAAGTGCCGCCGGCGCTCGCCGACGAGTTCGTCTCGCGGCAGGTCGTACCTTGTGGGGGCGAAGTTGCCCGAGAGACCGGCCACGCGAAGGCCGTCGACCGTCGCCACCGTGCTCGCGAGGAGATGCACGTTGTTCGTTTCCGTGGGGTGCTCGCCCGCCCGTAGCGCGTCGATCACGTCGAAGTCCTCGTTGTTGCCCGCAATGAACCACGTCGGCGCCGGCAGGTCGTATCGCTCGAGGTCGCCGAGTTGGAGCACCCGGTCGGGCTCGAGGGTTCGATAGAGTTCGAGCAGGATCTCACACCGGTCGGGGTCGGACGCGTGGGCGTCGCCGAGGACGAGCATGGGTCTCTGTAGGAGGATGCCACGGATAGTATCCACGCCGAGCGCTGTCGTTCGCCGCGTTTGGGATCGCGAAGATGAGTGCCGAGTGACTGACTGGGTACCCGGGGCACATTCAGGGGCGTGATTTAGCCGTCTGGGTGTGTGAGAGTTGCGTATGGCCGACACGCCCGATATCAATACAGTCGAAACGGAGGACGACTACACTCACGTTCGGTTTCGCGATCCGGATCGGTACGACGAGATCCGAACGCCCGACTGGGCGGAGCAGCCGGCGGAATCCGTCTCCGAGGGCAGCGAGGTCCGAACCGGGAAGATCGAAGGGGAGGACGACTGGGAGGTCACCAGCGTCCTGATCGAGAAGCACGTCGGCGAGGACAAAGCGACGGAACAGGCCCGCGAAATCGTCGATAAGATTCAGTCGTAACGCTGCTGGGGATCCGTGGCGCTATCGCTCTCGCGTTCGAGTGCCAGTGCGGCGCAGCTGGATGCCCGTGACCCCGATCAGGCTTCGGCCTGCTCGATCCATTCCTCGGCCTGGCTCTCCGAAATATCGGCGGCCTCGGCGACGGCCTCGGCACCGGCGCGCGTGAGATCGTCGATCGTCGCAATGCCGGCATCCGAGAGCTGTTCGCGGACGTCCGCGTCGATTCCCTCGACGTCCTCGAGGGTGTGCTCCGGATCGGTTTCGATCTTCATGTGTGGCTCGTTGGCACCCTGAATCGGAATCTGCTGGGTGACCGCCTGGGTCTGTTCCTCGAGTTGCTGCTGGAACTGCTCGATCTGGTCGGCCTGCTGCTCGAGGAGTTCCTCGACGCCGCCGGTCTGTTCCTCGAGTTGGTCCTCGAGTCGGTCCTGTAGCTCCTGGGTCCGCTCGAGTTGCTCGCGGAGCTGTCCCGAGAGTTCGTCGACGTTCTGGACCGTCTGGTCCTCGACGGAGCGCGTGATCTCGAGGAACTGGTCGGTCTGCTCGTCGAGCGCGTCGACGAACTCTTCGGAAAGCTCGTTGGCAGAGTCAACATCTCGCTCGAGTTCGCGCTCGAGTGCGTCGTAGAACTCCGCGTGAGTCGATTTCAGCTGGTCGAAGGTCTCGTCGATGGTCCGGTGGACCTCGGGAGCGTCGTCGCTCGGCAGCATCGCCGCCGTCGCGCTGAGGTAGCCGTGGGTCGCCGCCTGCGCGAGCTCGAGTTGCTGGCGCTGGAGAGACTTCTGGCCTTTGAGTCCGGTGAGGGCCATCGTGTCGACGTTTCGCTGCGTGGCCATTCCCTGTTTGATCAGCTGCTGACTCTGTTTGACTGCGGTTCGCTGTGCGTCGAACATCGCTCGGATGGGGGATTCTGAGTGACTCATTGTCTTCGACTAGCCGTCCGGTTCGATACGGTATAAGTAATGGCCTTGCAGACCATTGAATGGTTTTGAATGGCATCAATAGGTCTCGTGACCTGTGTAATCACTCGCCTCGATTTCGTCCGGGAGCAGTTTGACTCGAGAGAGACTGTCACGAGTGCGGTACCGCGGTATTATCCGTCCGATCGTGGTCGTTTCGCGCATGGATGACAGCAGACGCTACGAATTCGAGGGGGAGCGACCGATGATCGACGACGGGGCGCGGGTGAGCAGGGAGGCGACTCTCGTCGGCGACGTCCGAGTCGAAGCGGACGCGAGCGTCTGGCCCGGCGTTGTCCTTCGAGGAGATATCGGCCCCGTCCGTATCGGCCGGGAGACACACGTCGGCGACAACGCCACGATTCACGCGTCACGGCTCGAGGACGAGGTCATGGTGGGACACGGCGCAGTGCTCAACGAGACGACCGTCGAGGAGCGGACGCTGGTCGGGTTCAACGCGACGATTAATTCCGACGTCACGATCGGTAGCGGGAGCATTGTCGCCGCGGGGACCGTCGTTCCCGACGGCTACTCGATCCCGCCCGAATCGTTCGTCCGCGGCGTCCCGGCGGAGATCACGCCGCTCGCGGAGACGGGGATCGACGCGGCGGAGATCCTCGAGGCGTTTTCCTCGGGTGACTACACGAATCTGGCCCAGCGCCACGAAGAACTGTTCGAGTGACGGCTCCCGGTACCGCTCGAGGAGGGAACGTCGAGGGCCCCGGTGTCAAGCCTGCTGGGTCGCGTCCCCGATCTCGAAGATCTCTCGGTAGAGACTCTCGGCGAGGCGATCGATGTCCGCTTCGGCCTCGCTGGCGGCCATCGTGTCGCCGATCCCTTGCCACTCGACGGCCAACCGAGCGATCGGGACGAGTGCGATGCCGCCGATGACGATCTCGCCGTCGGGGGTATGGACGCGCCACTCCGTCCGCATCCCGTTCGACGACCGAGTGACGTCGTCGATCTGGCCGCCGGCCGCGACCCACTTTTCGACGAGTTCGTCGGTGATCCGGCGGAGTTTCCGTTCGCCAAGCAGGTGAAGCGCGACGCCGCCGCTCGCCAGCAGGACGAACGCGGCGGCCGCCATCGGGAGGCCGCCGTAGGGCACGTTTATCGACGCCGCGAGCGCGGCCGTCACGACGACCAGCCCGAGCACGCGCGCGTCGACCGCGCTCGGCACCGTGCCACTCCAGGTCGACGTTGCACCCCGGGACGACTGCTCGAGTTGCATATCGACTGCACCTCGACACGATGGTCGGATAGTCGTTCGCCTGTCTACCGACCGGCTTTATATGCTCGTCCTGGAACTTACTCGTCCTCGAGTAATTCCTCGTCGCCGTGGGTTTCCCGCAGGGATTCCAGATAATCGCGTTGGTCCTCGAGTCGCGAGGTCGGCTCCGCATAGGTGTACTCGAACATCTCGCTGGGGTCCCCGCCGACGCCTTCGGCGCGCTCGACCAGCGTCTCGAGCGTCTCCTCGATCTCAGTTTCGATCGCGTCGATTCGGTCGTCGTCGAGGACACCGTTGTTCCGCAGGTACGCCTCGAACCGGTCGATCGGATCGCGCTCGCGCCAGCGCTCGACCTCCTCGTCGTCCCGGTAGACGCTGGGATCGTCCGCCGTCGTGTGTGCACCGTACCGGTACTGAACCGCCTCGATCAGTGTCGGCCGCAACCGGTCGCCGTTTGCCTCGAGCGCGTTCTCCCGCGCGGCTTCCGTAACGACGTAGGTCGCGAGCGGGTCCATGCCGTCGACCTGAACGCCCGTGAAGCCGTAGGCGCGGGCCTTCTGGGCGATCGTCGCGCTCGCGGTCTGGCGGTCGCGCGGGACCGAAATGGCCCACTGGTTGTTGTTACAGAAAAAGACCGTCGGCGTGTCGAATACGCCCGCGAAGTTCATCGCCTCGTGGAAGTCCCCCTCGGAGGTCGACCCGTCGCCGAAGTGGACGACACCCACGCGCTCGTCGCCGCTCAGTTTCGCCGCCCACGACCAGCCCACCGCGTGGGGGAGGTGGCTGGCGATCGAGATGTTCAGCGGAAAGACCTCGATATCCGCTAGCGCGGCGTTCCCGTCCTCGTGGCCCATCCAGTACAGCAGGTACTCCCAGGGGAGTCCCCGCGCGGCCAGCGCGCCGTGTTCCCGGTACTGAAAGGAGAGCATGTCGTCGTCGGCCAGCGCGTACGTCGAGCCGATCTGCGCCCCCTCCTGACCGGCCAGCGAGGAGTACGTCCCCAGTCGACCCTGCCGCTGGAGGCTGATCATCCGCTCGTCGAAGCGCCGGGAGAACCGCATGTCCCGGTACATCGATCGCAGGGTCTCCGGCTCGAGGTCCGGTTCCAGTTCGGGTGCGACGACGGTCCCGTCGGCGTCGAGTACCCGGATTCGATCGTCCGGTGCCCGATCGAACAGGTCGCTCTCGAGGACGTCGCGTGACATGACTACACCGATGGAGGCCCGATACATAACAGTAGCTCTCAGCGAGTTTTCGAGGGGGTGTGTCGCGTTCGCTGCGCTGGTATGTCCGTATTTCGACGTCGAGGCCGGCTGTCACTCAGTCACTCAAAACTCACACTATCGTGAAAATGAGCGGGCTTCATAGCGACAGGCACACCCGGCGGTACCCCCGACGAGCCGATAGACGTTCTCCACGTCGAAGACAACGAGGAGACATCCGTCTCGCGCGAGAGGCGTCTCGAAGCGTTCTGGCTCGAGTCGGTTCTGTCTCCCACGTCCACTGACAGGGACCGAATCGCCGCGATTGGCACGAGCGAATAGCTATCTCCCTTTGACAGTCAGTCTGCACTCGATCGTGCTAGTTGGCGGAACCAGCGAGAACTCTCCCGTCCTGTTTTATAGAAAATGGCGAGCCCTGTCGTGGTTGGGCCGTAACAGGACTCACCACTCCCACATTTCGCCCGTGCACTCAAGTAGCTTGTGTGATAATCTGAGTGAAACTGCAATTCACGGAGAGAGAGGCACGTGACGCCAGTGACTGTGGTGGAAGACACGAATCCTTTTCCATCCTCGCGCGTTATCCTACGTGTTCGGCTATCCGGACTCGTGGTTGGGCCATGACAGAGAACGAATCTACAAGAGAGGCGATTAGCCTGTTACAGGACCTCGGGCTACAGGAATACGAAGCGCGCTGCTTTATGGCGTTGAACCAACTCCCCAGTGGAACGGCAAAGGAAATACACGAAATTTCCGAGGTGCCCCGAACGAGGGTATACGACGCCATCCGTGTGCTGGAATCGCAGGGACTGGTCGAAGTACAACACACCAGTCCGCAGGTGTACCGCGCCGTCAGCGTCACCGAGGCGACGCAGACCCTGCGACAGAAGTACGACAATCGGATCGAAACGCTCGAGAGCTACCTCGAGAGCACGGAAATTCAGGACGTCACGGAGAACGAACACGTCCAGGAGGTGTGGTCGCTCGCCGGTCACGAAGCGATCGAGTCGCGAACGATCGAGCTCATCGACGAGGCGGAGTCCGAAATCGCGCTGCTCGTCGTCGACGAGGACATTCTCTCCGAGACGATGTTCGACAGCTTACAGCGGGCAGTCGATAGGGACCTCTCGATGATTCTGGGCGGGCAGACGGACGCGATCACGGACACGCTCGGCACGGAACTCCCCAACACCCGCGTGTTCGAAACCGGTCTCGACTGGCTCACCGGGTTCGAGAGCGACGATGAGGTCGCGATCAGTCGAATCCTCCTCGTCG
Organism: Natrinema sp. CBA1119; assembly: GCF_002572525.1. Lineage (NCBI taxonomy): Archaea > Methanobacteriati > Methanobacteriota > Halobacteria > Halobacteriales > Natrialbaceae > Natrinema > Natrinema thermophila. The sequence continues at coordinate 1,982,080 of NZ_PDBS01000001.1, forward strand.
ACCGCGAAACGCTCCTGATTGGATCGTACTATCCCAACGCCGCCGGCAGCGCGAAGGAACAGGCGATCTTCGCCCGCGGTCTCGAGAACGGGATCGTCGTTTTGCTCCGTCGACTGGTGACCGCCGGACTGCCCCAGATCAAGGATCCGGGAACGTGACTCCGTTTTCTCGGCCGCCGCGGACGAGGAGCGACCGCTGAACGAGCCGCGACGCCGCTCCCGGACTACTGATACTCGGGGAGCCGATCCGAGCGATCCGACCCCTCGACGAACGGCAGTTCGGTGCGAGTCGCAGCTACCTCCTCGCCGCCGACTCGGACCGTCAGGTCGTCGCTCTCGAGGTCGTAGTCGACGATCGCTAGCGCGATGACGTCCCCGATCATCGGGCTCTCGCCCGCGCGGGTCACCTCGCCGACCGACGCGTCGCCGTCGAAGACCGCCGCGCCGGCGTCGGGAACTGGTCGCTCCCCGCTCTCGTCGTCTCCTGCGAGCGTCAGCCCGACGAGTCGCCGACTGGGCTGGCCACGGTTCTCGACGCGAGAGACGACCTCCTGTCCCACGTAACAGCCCTTCTCGAAGTCCAGTGCGTTTCGGAGGCCGAGCACGTTCGGGAGCGTCCCCTCGAGTTCGGTGTGAAAGAGCGGCGAGCCGGCCTCGAGCGCGAGGCTCTCGAAGGTTCGATAGCCGAAGGGGGCGGCGTTGAGCCCCTGGTTGAGCAGCGTGTCGTGGACGGCTGCGGCGTCGTCTGCGGCGCAGATCACCTCGTAGCTCTCCTCGCCGGTGAGCGCATCGGTCCGGATGACGGAGACGCCCTCGTCGCCCATCGTCCCGCGGACGAAGGAGTAGCGTCGGTCGGGCGAGCCGGCACCGTTGAGCACGCTCGCGATTTTCTCGGTGGCGTGTGGCCCGTGGATCCCGAAGACCGCATAGTCGTCCGTCGCGACCCGAATGTCGACATCCTGAATGAACACCTTCTCGCTCCACTCCTCGGCGAGCGGTTCGGCGGCCTCGGGCTGCGTGAAGAGCAGCAGTCGCTCGCCAGCGTTGTAGACGTACAGTTCCACGTCGATCCCGCCCTGGGGATCGAGCACGAGCGCGTAACACCCCTGTCCGTCTTCCGTGGGGACGCGATTCGATACCACGTTATCGACGTACTCGACGCGGTCTCCGCCCTCGACGACGATCACGCCGTAGGCGAACTCGAGCAGGCCGACGCCGTTGCGGACCGCGCGATGGGTCCGCTCGGGTCGCCCGTAGTGTTCGACGATCCGTCGGTCGGCGCGCTCGCCGAACGTCGCTCCGTGATCCTCGTGGACCGACTTGATGACACTCATGCGTACTCACTGGAGCCTGATCCTCTCAGGCGTTTCGATTCAAAAAGGGAGCCGCTCGCGCAGCCACTCCCCGATCGACTGGTCGTCGTCCTCGTCGGCGCTCCGGTTGGGGACCACCCGCTCGGCGGGCTTGATCACCGTTTCAGACCCCGATTCGACGACGATCAGGTCGTCCGCCTTGAGCGTCGACAGGGCGTCCTCGAGCTCGTCGATATCGACCTCGACGGCCGCTCGGAGCTCGAAGACGGTCATCCCGTCCTCGGTGCGATCAACCAGCGCGTCGAGTACCGCCACCTCCGTTCCCTCTCGGTTCCGGTACTCCCGCTTTGCTCTCATCCGTCTACCCATTCGACGACCCGGGATTTGACGTTTGTCGTTCCGATGACGACCGTCGGAGTCGGTCCGCCACGAGCGGTCAGCGACGAGTCGTTTCCCGACGCAGTACGTTCGTGGGAGAACGACTGTCATAACTCGGCGACTGACAGGCAGTACGTTTTTTATGGACCGGGTCGGTACGGTGGGACAATGGTCCTGCGATGCTCGCTGCTCGGGCACGACTTCGGCGAGACCGATGTCGAACGCGAGCGCGAAGAACGGGGCAGTGAGGTCGTCGTTACCGTCCAGGAGTACGAGGAGTGTTCCCGCTGTGGCCAGCGCAACGTCATCAGCGAGAACACCGAAGTAACCAGCCTCTCCGCCGGGACGGGAGCCGACTCGCTCCCCGACGATCACGATCCCCAACCGACTGAACCGCCAATCGAACGAGACGCCGCGGCCGACAGCGCCGCCGACGTCGACTCGGACGCCGCGTTCATCGACGCCGACGACGCCGACCTCGCGTCCGAAGACGCCGAACTCGTCGACTCCGAACCCGATGCGTCCGCCGCTCCGAACTCGACCGCCGGAAGCGAGGCCGACCCGGCGGACGACGTGGCCGCCGCAGCCGACGCGGCCGACGACAGTTCCGATGACCCGGCCGACGAGATCGAGCTGCCGACCGACGAGAACGGCGATCCCGTCACCGACGACGGCGAGATCCTCGAGGACGACGATGACGACTCGGACACCGACCGGGACCGCGAGCACGGCGAGTGGCCCGACTCGAGCGACGTCGGCCCGCCGGTCGGCGCGGACGCCGACCCGACCGAGTGGCCCGATGACGGTGACGACGGCGACGGCGACGGCGGCGAGATCCTCACCGGGGCCGACGACGCCGAGGGCGTCTCCGACGCTGCAGACGACGAGGCTGACTCGACTCCGCCAGATGACGACGCCGTCGTCCTCGAGAACGACGCGTCGGCGGGCGGAGCGGGCGATGCCCGATCGGTGACCGCGGAGGCCCCGGCCGCGGAGCACGGCGACGCCGACGCCGCGTCGGAGTCGGGCACCGGTATCGAGCGGGCCGACTCGGTCGCGACGCCCGCCGAGAGCGACGCCGCTCCCGCGACTACCGTGCCGACCGAGTTCTACTGCCCGCGGTGTGACTACGTGGCCGCAGGCGACCGCGCGTCGCTGCGCGCCGGCGACATCTGCCCCGACTGCCGAAAGGGATATATCAGCGAGCGCGAGCGCCAGTAGCCCCTTCACGACCCCAATCTCTCTCGAGTGGTTGCGTCCCCGCTCACTCGCGCCTCCGTCCGCTGGTCTATCTCCCGTCCGCAAGTCGATCGGTCAGTCTCCCGGCCGAAGCGAGTTCGAATACTATTGCAGTTGACTCGGTGATCCGTTCTCCCACCGAGACCGATCAGCGGGTCGAAACGTTCCCTATGAAAAGAGGTAAACGGTCCGCCGTGTTTCTCCCAACCCATGAAGGAGTACAAGATGCGCCGCGGCGAATATCTCGAGGAGCGAATTCCGGACATGGAGTCGACCGTCGAGGATTACTTCGGCCCGATCACGGGGTTCGAGGAGTACAAGGGAAGCGATCTCTTCGTCATCGGCGAACCCGACAACCCCGTCTTCGAGAAGGTCGTCGTCGGCACCATCGAGTACTCCGGCAAGAAGGACAAACTCGGCGTCGAGTTCTACGAGCGCGATCCCACCGAACTCGGTCCCGACGAACTCGAGGCCGCGGGCGACGCCGTCGACGCCAAAAACGACTTCCTGCTCGAGGCGACCGGTCGCGACGCCAAGTCCCGCCGCGAATCGATGAAGCGGACGGTCGAAGACGACCCGGATCACGATTTCTAAGACCGACCTTTTTTGCGCTCGGGTTCACTGCGTTCACCGCTCGCGCAAAAAATCTCGACCAAAAAAGGCCGCTCGCTCCCTCGACTCGCGGCCGTTGGCCGCTCGTCTTTCCGCGGCGCTTCGCGCCGCGCGTTCAGTCGCTCGCGGTCGTATCGGTGAACCGCCTGCCCTTCCCCGGATCAGGCGACTCACCGCGAGTGCGGTGAGCCGCCTTCTCGGCCACAGCACCGACTATTGTGGTTTTGGTTCCGACGAATGGCTTCGTAACGGCTTTGATCGCCGCGTCGAATCCCTCAGTAATGGAAGCACAGGCGTTTTTCGCCGCGACGCTCGCCGGCCACATCGGGTTCGCGATCTTCGTCACCGTCCACGCGTTCGTGACCGATCGCGACCCCGGCAAGTGGCCGTTCGTGACGCTCGCGTTCGGACTGGCCGGAATCGCGGCCTACTTCTTCTACGATGAGACGGCCGGATCAGGCCAGATCTGACCCCAGTCCGCTCGAGCAGACCGCGAAAAATCGGCCTCGAGCGCTCAGGCCAGGAAGACGTGTCGCGGTCGGTCGACGAGGACGTCGCGGCCGAACTCGACGGCCTCTGAGAAGGCGTCGCTCCGGAAGAACTGCATGGCGTCCTCGCGGGAGTCCCAGCGGCTGGCGATGAACATGTCGTTCTCGTCCTCGCGGTTGATCAGCAGGTCCGTCTTGCGGTGGCCGTCCATCTCCGCGAGGAGGCCGGCGGCGTCCTCGAACGCGCCGGTGAAGTCACCGCGGTGCTCGGGCCTGACCGTGTAGAACATCCCCATCGTGCCCCAGGAATCCGTCTCGTCGTCGCCGGCCTGCCGAACAATATCGGGGAGATCGGCGAGGAACCCGGCGGCCGTGTTCGCGGCGCGTTCGGTGTCCCAGAGGCTGACGATTGCGGTCTCCGCATTATCACCGCCGTCCCGAGGTGCGTACACCGCCGTCTTCACGTGCGTATCGTAGTGATCGAAGTTCCCTCGCAGCCCGTCGACCTCCTCGAACAGCTCGTCGGGATCGGCCGCGGAGTAGAGCACGACCGCGTGGACGTCCTCGCCGTGTGGCTGGCCCGCGTAGACGCCCAGTTCCTCGAGTTCGCTGCGAACGTCTTCGTCCCCGTCACCATCATCGCCGTGAGGGCCGCCGGAGTCGCCGTGGTGGCCGTCCGAACCCGAGTCTCCGTGATGGTGGCCGTCGGCGTCGTCACCGGCGTGTGAGTGGCCGTGCTCGCCGTGGGCGCTCTCGGTGTCGTCCTCCTGTGGAACCGGTTCGCCCGCGAGGAACGCGCCGAGGTGTTCGGGCGGGAAACGCCGGGCCGAGAGGAACCGGCCGAACTCGGCGAAGCGGGAACTCGAGGGATCGAAACGCATCTCGTAGAGCAGTTCCTTGACGTCGGTCGGGTCGTCGCCGAACAGGGTGATACCCCATTCGAAGTCGTCGAGGCCGACGCTGCCGGAGATGATCTGGGTGACACGGCCGGCGTAGCCCTTGCCGATCTCGCCGTGGTTTGCGAGGTAGTCGGCCCGCTCGTCGAAGGGCAGTTCGTACCAGTTGTGGTCGGGACCACGGCGCTTGCTCATCGGGTAGAAACTGAGGAACTCGCTGTCGGGAATCTCCGGCTTGAGCCGCGACTCGATGTATCGCTCGAGGCCGGTGTCCTCGACCTCCGCGTCCTCGTCGAAGTAGTCCTCGGACATGTAGCCCGAGACCTCCGTCACCGAGAGGTAGGAGTCGGCCCGCTCGGTGAACTCGGCGAGCGCGGTGTGTTCGAACCGCCGCTCGAGCGTGTCGATGTCGGCGAGCGTCGGTCGCAGGTGGAGCACGAGCAGGTCGGCCTTGTGGCCGAGCACCGCGAACGTCGCTGATTCGCCCTCGTCCGCGTCGTCGACGGCTTCGCTGGCCGCGAGGTAGTCGATGCCCTCCTCGATCGCCTGCGAGCGTCGCCGCTCGGGCGCGTTTCGCCAGGCGTCCCAGTCGATCGACCGGAAGTCGTGGAGGACGTACCAACCCTCTTCCGTCTGCGGCGGTCGTCGTCGTTCCATGTCCGTCGGTTGGGACGGGGACGCTAAGAAGGACCGGGTTTCGGTCGGCTTCGCTCCGGCGTTCATCCCTCGGCTGGGAACCGCCGCTGTTAGGTTCCCAGGCCCTGAGCCGCCGGTCTCGAGCGCGACCGAAACCCTTTACGTGCGTCCGTTTTATCCACGACGTACATGCGGAAAAGTGGGCCGCCGAAGGGACTCATCGCCTACATCGTGCTCGAACTCCTCGAGGAGAAGCCCCGGTACGGCTACGAGATCCTCAAGGAGATTCGCGAGATCAGCGGCGGTCACTGGGAGCCGTCGTACGGCTCGGTGTATCCGATCCTCTACAAGTTCGAGGAGAAGGGCTGGGCCGAGCGCATCGAGCGCGAGGACGAACCCGATCGGAAGTACTTCGAACTCACTGCCGACGGTCTCGCCGAACTCGAAGAGCGCCGCGAGAGCGGCTCGGAGAAGGCCCGTGACTTCGCGGACGTCATCCTCGGCTTCTTCCACGTCTACGCGGCCTTTTCGACTGACGACCGGTTCGAGATCCCCGAGACGGACGGCGAGTGGCGCTTCGACGAGGCGTTCAGCCACTGGGTCGTCGAACAGGTCGTCCGTCACCACGAACACTACTTCGATACCGAGTTCGAACGCCTCGAGGCGACGCCCGAGGAGTTCTCCGAGCGCCACGGCGTCGATATGGAAGACTGAGACGGGCTACGCTCCGTCAGTTCCGGCACACCCGCGACCCACCCATACGGGCGCGCCGATATGTCGGTACAGCAGACCGTCTGCGGGGACGACTACCCCGAGAACAGTTGCGGCCCGAACAGCATCATGAGGAAGCTGACGAGCATCGTCACGCCGACCGTCGTCGTTACCAGACGGACCATCCCCCGGGTCGGGTTGATGATGGGGAGCCGGGAGACGATCGCCTCGGTGCTCGTCCGGAGGATGTGCCCGCCGTCGAGCGGGAACGCCGGGACGCAGTTGAAGAAGCCGAGCTGGACGTTGATCCAGCCGGTCCAGAACAGCAGGTTCGCCAGCAGGAAGACGGACCCGTCTCCGAACGCGCCGAGTGCACCCTGCACCTCGTAGAAGTTCTGGATCCCGCCGGTGAACCCGGCGAAGTTGAACGGTAAGGCACCGCTGACACCGATGACCGGCAACAGGAGTGCGAGTCCCATTTTTCCGAGGAAGGTGTCGGTGACGCCGCCGAAGCGCGTCTCGCCGTCCCCGCCGAGCAGCCCCAGATACTCGCCGGCGGGATAGAGCTGGACGCCGATGTCGCTGACGTCGACGCCGGACGTTCCTGGATACGGTTGAATCCCGAGGAATCCGCTCTCGGAGCGCGGGTTCTCGTCGAGCGTGACGGTGTGCGTCTGTCGGTCGTCACCGATGTAGCCCGTCACCTCGACCTGCTGGCCGGGCTCGGTGTCCGCCAGCAGGGGAGCGAGATCCTCGTAGCTGTGCACCCGCTCGCCGTCAAAGCGGGTGATGACGAACGTCTCGTCGGTCGGGCCGGCTTCGGCCTCGAGCGGCTCATCCTCGGCGATCGAGACCGCAGCGCCGATCGTCACCGCTCGTTCGACACCCTCCTCGCTGTCCGCGGGTTCGATCGTGAGAGCGACTCGTTCGTCGTCGCCGACGGCGTCGAAGAAGCCGCGCTCGGTCGCCACCGTCTGCCCGTTGACGGCGCGAATCTCGTCACCGGCGGAGAGCCCCGTCGGGCCGTCGTCCATCGCCGCGGTCACGATCAGCGATCTGTCGACCGTCACGGTCTCCTCGCCGTCGAGTTCGACGGCGACCTGCTCACCGTCGACGGCCTCGAGCCGATCCGCGAGGTCGTCGTTACCCTCGACCGCGGTGCCGTTGATCGCCGTGATTCGGTCGTTGGGTTCGATGCCGGCATCGGCCGCGGGGGAGTCCTGCGCCACACCGCCGACGGCGGCTCCGGGTGCGACGCCGATCGCGCCGACGACCGGGCCGAAGAGGAGCGCGAAGGCGAGGATCGTGATCGCGAAGTTGTTCGTCACGCCGGCGGCAAACATCCGCGTCTGCCCGCCGCGGGACGCGGATTTACTGCTCTCCTGATCGGGCTCGACGAACGCGCCGACGGGAAGGACGGCGAGCATCGCGATCCCCATCGAGTCGATGTCGATGTCTTCGACGCGACAAAGCAGGCCGTGACCGCCCTCGTGGACGACGAGTCCGACGAGCAGTCCGACGACGATTCCGGGCGTCGCCGCCAGCGGCAGGAAGTCGTTAACCCCAGGGATGACGAGGACGTTGCGCGGCTGTCGAACCGCGGAGTTCGCCATCTGCGGCGTCGAAAGCGAGGAAATCGCCGCCTGAATGAGGAACGCGAACATGGCCACCATCACGACCAGTGCGATGCCGACGCCGATGTTCGACCACGCGCGCCAGAACCGTTTCGGACGGGCGAGCCGGTCGAGGAGCACCCGGCCGCGTTTGGTGTGGAAGGTGAGAATCGGCCCTTGCGTGCCGATGTAGTCGGGGAGATAGCCGCCGTTTCGGAGTCCGACGACCGCGAGCCAGTAGAGCAGGAGACCGAACAGAACCCATGTCAGGAGTTCCGATCCGTAGATTGCGGGGGGCGAAACGAAGGCGAAGAGACCGTGATCCATCGATAGTATCTCCGGGCGGCGGTCTCAAATGGCTTTTGTCTATCGACCCAACGCTCCGGGTCGATTCACCGCTCCCGGCGGAGCCGGCCGACGACGAACTCCCGGTCGACCTTCGCGAGGAAGGAGCCGAGCTTCGGCCCCTGCTCCTCGTCGAAGAACAGCCGGTAGCCCGCCGCGAAGAAGTCGCCGACGTCGATGTCGTGGCGTCGCGCGGTCTCGTAGATCTCGCCCTGGATTTCCTCAGGATCGTGGCCCGCCTCGATGAAGTCGGCCAGTTCCGCGAGCGCGGCCTCGGTGTCCGCGTCGAACTCGTGGTCCGGGATCTCACTGCGCTTGAGCTCGTAATCGAACTCGTTGCCCGTCCGGCGCGCCCAGTTGCGGGCCTGCTCAACGCGCTCGAGCGCCCTGTCGACTGCCCACTCGGGCGCGTCGTCGGGAATATGACCCTCGCGACGGGCAATTTCCTCGCGCAGGTCGGGATCGTCGGTCATCCCGAGCACCGCGGCGAAGGTGTAGGGGAGCCGGATTCGGTCTTCTCGTGGATTATCGACTACAAACGGGTAGACGCGCTCGGCGAACGCTCGCTCGTCCTCGCTGCCTTCGATCTCGCCGAAGTAGATCGCCTCGAGCCGGTCGAACTCGTCGACCAGCTGATCCAGCCGTTCGATGCTGAAGTCTCGAGCCTTCGCGGGGTCCTTCGCGAAGAAGTAGCGCAGGACCTCGGGCTCGAGCAATTCGAGCACGTCCGAGACGAGAATCACGTTCCCTTCCGACGAGGAGAAGGGCTCGCCCTCGAGGGTGAACCACTCGTAGACCATCGGGACCGGCGGCTCGATCTCGAGGACGTTGCGCGCGACGTCCTGTCCGCTGGGCCAGGAGCCCTCGGCGTGGTCCTTGCCGAAGGGCTCGAAATCGACGCCGAGGATTTGCCACTGGGCGGGCCACTCGAAGCGCCAGGGGAGTTTGCCCTCGCGCAGCGTTGCCGTGCCCTCGTGACCGCAGCCGTCGATCGTCTGGTTGCCCGCGTCCATGTCGGTACAGCGGTAGTCGACGGTCGGCGTGCCGCCCGTCTCGCGGGTCGCTTCGCTCCCCGCTCGACTATTCGAGGCGCGTTGCGCCTCGCCATCCAGATCGACGCTCGTCACCGTCTCGGTGATCTTGCCACACTCCTCGCAGATCGGGTTGAACGGGACGTAGTCGCCGTTCGCGTCGACTTTGTCCTGATACTTCGAGAGGACCTCGCGTGCGCGCTCTCGGTGCTCGAGGACGAATCGAGTCACGTCCTCGAACTCGCCGGACTCGTACAGCTCGGTGTTCGAGACGAGTTCGATCGGGACGTCGACGGCGTCGGCGCTGTTCTGAATAATCGTCGCAAAGTGGTCGCCGTAGGAGTCACAGCAGCCGAAGGGATCCGGGATGTCGGTGTAGGGCGCGCCGAGGTTCCGGCCGAGTGCGCCGGCGTCGACCTCGCCGAGATCGACGAGGTTCCCCTCGAGGTCACAGAGGGTTCGCGGGAGCTTTCGAAGGGGGTCGCGGTCGTCGGCGGTGAACACCTGCCGGACCTCGTGGCCCCGGTCGCGCAGCACCTCGGCGACGAAGTAGCCGCGCATGATCTCGTTGACGTTGCCGAGGTGGGGGACGCCGGAGGGCGAGATGCCGCCCTTGACGACGATCGGTTCCTCGGGATTTCGGCTCGCGGGTCGTTCCTCCCCGCTCGCTTTGTCCGTGGCCTCCCGCTGGTCGGCCACGCGCTCTTCAACCCGATCCGCGACCGTATCCGCCCAGAACGCGTGTCGCGTCTCGCTCGCTTCCTCTCGCTGGAGCGTATAGGGACTGATCGCGTCGGATTCAGGCGCGTCGATCGTGTCTCCGTCAGCGTCGCCGTCGGAACTCATTGCTCGTTGCTCGCCCAGTAGGTCGGTTCTTCGCCGGCACCGTCGGGGATAACGTCCGTCCCCTCGTGATCGCCGTGGCGAACCGCGCGGGCGATCCGGTCGGGATCGGTGCCGTCGAGGACGATGGTGCGCATCCCCGAGCGCTCGATGATCTTCGCCGCCAGCAGGTCGACGGGTGCGGACGCGCCGGCGTTCATCTCGAGGCCGGCGATGACGTCGACCAGCTCCGCGGCGGAGAGCCGGTCGTACTTGGTCGCGTCGTCGTCCTCGTTGGGGTCGTCGCTGTAGACGCCGGGGACGCTCGTCGCGTAGACGAGCAGGTCGGCGTCGATGTACTCCGCGAGGGCGGCCCCGACGGCGTCCGTGGTCTGGGCCGGTGCGACCCCGCCCATAATGCAGATGTCGTCCCGGCGGAGCGCCTCGCTGGCTTCCTCGTAATCGAGGGCCGGTGCGGTCACGGACTCCTCGCTCAGCGCCGCGATGAGCAGCCGAGCGTTGAGTCGCGTCACGTCGATTCCCAGCTGATCGAGTTCGATCTCGTTTGCGCCGAGCTCTCGAGCGGCCGAGATGTATTCGCGGGCGACGCCGCCGCCCCCGACGACGGCACCGATCCGACAGCCCTCCGCGATGAGTTGCTCGATGACGGCAGCGTGTTCGGCGACCCGATCCCCGCCGGGCTCGGGAACGAGGACGCTCCCGCCGATAGAGACGACCACTTTCATACTACACCGGTGTAGCGGAGTTGCTATCTTAAGAGTTGCCAACTGCCCGGATGACGTGGTGACACACCCCTCGAGTAGCGAATCGGATGACCGCAAGCAGCGCGATCGGACCGAGGGGCGGACTACGCCTCGAGCGACAGGACGAGCCCGTCGCCGTCCCGGTCGAACTCGGTGCCAAAGGGTTTCGAGAGCTCGCGCATCCGCTCGCGGGACCACGCGGCGGCCGCCGGGCTCGCCTCGCGGACCACACAGTCGTCGATCTCGGTGGGGTGTAATCGGAGTTCGGTCGGCTGTCCGTCGGGTGTCACCGCGAGGACGAACAGAAAGCTCCGGTCGTTTCGCAACTCGTCGTCGACCCGATAGTCGTCGACGAAATCCCCCGCGTCGTAGACGATCGGCCGGCCGTTGTGGACTTCGATCCCCTGAAAGACGTGCGCGCTGTGGCCGTGAACGACGTCGACGCCCGCTTCGATCAGCCAGCGGCCGAACTCCCGGAACGACTCGGGCGGTTCCGTCACCATGTTCGGCCCCCAGTGCAGCGAGGCGACCAGCAGATCGGGATTCGTCTCGCGTGCGCGCTCGAGCGCATCCGACACAAGCCGCCGCGACTCCGAATCGTCGATATCGATTTCGATCCGGGCCGTCCCCGGCGAGTTCTCGTCGGCCGCGTACTCCGGCGTGTTGTCAGTGAACGAGACGACCGCCACGTCGAGTCCACCGTCGCCGTCCGCGTTCTGTTTCGGTTCATCGTCGCCGGCGCTGGAGCCACCGATCGTCCGAATCGCGGGCTCGAGCGCCTCGTCGATCGTCTCGCCGGCACCCGCGTGAGCGATGCCGGCTTCGTCGAGCGCCGCGATGGTGTCCCGCAGCGCGACCGCTTCGTAGTCCAGGACGTGGTTGTTCGCCAGCGCACAGATATCGACGCCCGCGCGTTCGAGGGCCGGAATTGCCCACTCGGGATCGGCTCGGAAGTGAAACGGACGGTGCGTGCGTTGCCACTCTCGGCCGCGCGTCGAGAGCACGCACTCGAGGTTTATCACCAGCCCGTCCAGTTTGTGAAGGCGCTCGAGGACGTTCCCCCAGACCGCATCGACGGATCGACTTCGTTGACGGTCGTCGACGAGCCGACCGATCATCACGTCGCCCGTGAAGCCGATTCGGAAGGGCATATCGACCGTTCGCGGCGCATGCCCAAAACCCCAGGCTACTGATTCTCGACCACCGTTCCGTCACACGGGACCCACCCGGGCTTGCTCTGCCGGGTGGGACTGAAAGGGGCGCGCTGGGTGGGCGCTGTATGCCCGCCCAGCGCGGGGCTTTCCGGCGACAGCTACAAAGCCCGACCGCCCCATCGTTCGAACATGCACGTACTGGATGTTCGCGACGGGGGAGCGGACGGCGACGCGCTCGAGGCGGTCGTCGATCGGACCGTCGATCGGCTCTCCGAGCGAGGCCGCGTTGGGGTCGTCAGGTACGATTCGACGATCGCCGACGGTGCGTACGCGCGCGAATCCATCACCTTCGGCGGAGACGTCACCTACGATCTCGGGGTCGATGGCGACTGGCTCGCGTCGGGGACGGGGCTGTCGGTCGGTGACGCGCTCGACAGTCTGGCGACCGACTGCGAGTACGCGGTCGCCGTCGGCACGCCGACGCTTCGCTATCCCTCGATCGTCGTGGGATCGGCCGACCTCGAGCGCGAGCCGACCGGTGACATTATCGCGAGCGTCAACGACCCCGGCGACCTCGAACTCGATGCCGTGGTGGGGGCCGTCGAGTCGGCAGAGCCCCACGAGACGCTCGAGTCGCTGGTGGCCCGCATCAAACGATCGCCGCGGGCCGACAGAGCGGGCGCGATCGCGACCTTCACCGGCCGGGTCCGCGCGAAAGACAGTTCGGACGACGCGCGCACCCAGCACCTCGAGTTCGAGAAGTACGAGGGCGTCGCCGACGAGCGGATGGCGGCCCTCGAGGCGGATCTCGAGGCTCGAGACGGCGTCTTCGACGTCGAACTCTACCACCGGACGGGTGTCGTCGAGGACGGCGAAGACATCGTCTTCGTCGTCGTCCTCGCCGGTCACCGCGAGGAGGCGTTTCGAACCGTCGAAGACGGGATCAACCGTCTGAAAGACGAGGTACCGCTATTCAAGAAGGAAGTCACGGTCGAGGACGAGTTCTGGGTCCACGATCGGCCGTGACTGTTCTTTTCGTTCGCCGTTCGGGATGAAACTGTGAAACGGTCGGGAAAGACGATATTGCATTGATCGGAACAGTATAATCGGAAATAATGCGTTACGTGCGGTTTTAAAACATCTCGACGATTCTCCTCGCCCGATTAACAGTCTGGTAATCGAGAATAAAACGTCTCTTACCCCCCAGATCGCTGAACACAATCGAAACGCCGCTAACCAACCATCCTTTATAACAGATATCCCCCACAAGGAGTATCTGTCGATGAGCACCACTGCCCAACCCTCCACGGAAAGCAAAGAACACCGCCTGAAACGCTATCTGCGCGAACGCGCCGAAGACGGCGAGCTGTACTTCAAAGGCAAGTTCATCGCGGACGATGTCGGGATGTCCCCCAAGGAAATCGGCGCGCTGATGGTCAAGCTCTCCGATTCCGTCACCGACCTCGAGATCGAGAAGTGGTCGTACACGAGCGCGACGACGTGGCGCGTCGCACCCGCCTAACGGCTGTTTCGATCGGCCCGGCTGAACCGCTCGGACGACAGTCCCCGCCCCTCACTCCGCGCTGGCGCGTTACCGACGCGATCAGGCGCAATTCCCCTGATTTCCTGCCCCTCGCTGACGATTCGGTTTCCGTTGTCTCGTCGTGTTTCTACGCCCTATTATAGTAGCCACTGAAACGATTCACACACTGATCGGACAGCTGTCGTTCGATCGGGCGTGCAATGACTTTCAGTGGCTACTATACGGCTCCCTCCGTCGTATTCGACACCGCCGCAGCACCTCACCGACTTCTGATGAGGTCCAGAACTGCGACGAGGCCGTGATCGGGAGAAACGGATCGTCCTGCCAACGGCAGTCGATTTATACCGGGCCCTAGTGAATTACACCTAATGGACGACGTCGACCGGTCCGGATTCGGCGCGGCGAACCGGGGCGGCCGCTCGCTCGAGGACGGGCCGCCGATCGATCGGATCGAGACGGTGTTCGCGGTCTACGAAGCGCGTCAGGAAGACGGCCAGATCGTCTACTATGGCGATCCGTTGACACACCCGGAGCGGGTGGTCCGTGAACTCTGGCCGATCTTCCGCGAACGCGGGTACGACGCCGATCTCGAGCGGCGTCACGGCGAGTACGCGATCGTGGCCGAGCCGACTAGCGTGGGGATCGATGGAATCCCCTGGACGAACATCGTGTTGTTCCTGTTGACGGTCGGGTCGACGCTGTTCGCGGGCTCGTTCTGGTATCAGCTCGATCCGATTTCCGATCCGGGCGTGATCTGGCAGGCCTGGCCGTTCACGGCGGCTATTCTGGGGGTTCTCGGCGTCCACGAAATGGGCCACTACGTCATGAGCCGGTACCATCAGGTCGACGCCTCGTTACCCTACTTCATTCCGGTGCCGACGCTCATCGGAACGATGGGGGCGGTTATAACCTTGAAAGGCCGAATGCCGGATCGAAAGGCACTGTTCGACATCGGCGCTGCCGGTCCGCTGGCCGGGCTGGTCGCGACGGTCGTCGTGACCGTGATCGGCCTTCACCTGCCGCCGGTTTCGGTCGACCCCGCATTACTCCAAAACCCCGACGCGGTTCGGATCGAACTGGGCTATCCGCCGCTGCTCGAGTTCCTCGCGGCGGGATTCGACCAGCCGCTGTACCGGAACGACCCGACGACCGGGGTGAACCCGGTTGTCATCGGCGCGTGGGTTGGGATGCTCGTCACTTTCCTCAACCTGATCCCGGTCGGTCAGCTCGACGGGGGGCACATCCTCCGGGCGATGGCCGGCGAGTTGCAGGAGACGATCGCAGCGCTGGTTCCGGGCGCGCTGTTCGCGCTCGCCGCGTACCTCTACTATGTCGACGGCTACAGCGTGAACACGGTCCTGATCTGGGTCATCTGGGGATTCTTGACCGCGCTGCTCGCCTCGAAGGGGCCCGCCACGCCGGTACGGGACGAGCCGCTCGGCCGCGGTCGGTTCCTCCTCGGGACCGTGACGTTCGGCCTCGGGTTGCTCTGTTTCATGCCAATCCCGGTCGTGATCGTGGGGTGATTCGGCCCCGGCCCACGTCTCAGTCTCTCTGCTCGACCTTCCCCTCCCTCAGCCGTGCGTATAGCCGCGATCCGCGAGCGGCTCGCCGTCCGTCGTGAGTCCGTCCTCGGCCTCGCACACGACACCGATCACCGACAGCGATACGTCGGCCGTCTCACGTACCGCCGCCAGTGCGTCTTCGGGGAGCGTCGCGACGAGCTCGAAGTCCTCGCCGAAGGTGGTCGCGAGCTCGAGCGCCTCGTCGTCGCCGTCTGCCACGTCGCGGACGCTGTCGTCGATCGGCAGCCGGTCGGAGTCGATCGCGAACCCGCAGTCGCTGGCCTCGGCGAGCTGGTGGAGCGAGCGGGCGAGCCCGTCGCTCGAGTCCATCATCGCGCTCGCGTGGGGTGCCAGCGCCCGGCCGGTCGCGATTCGGGGCTCGAACCGAAAGAGGTCGTTCGCCCGCTCGCGGAGCCGGTCCCCGTCGCCAGCGCGTTCGGCGGCGCGTTCGAAGTATTCGAGCGCGGCCGCGCTCCGGCCGAGCGTGCCGGTCACGCAGACGACGTCGCCGGGCCGAGCGCCGCTCCGCGGAACGGGCTCGTCGGTGCGCCCGATGGCGGTCGTCGCGACGGTGAACTCGTCGTGGCCGTCTAGATCGCCCCCGACGTACTCGGTGTCGACGCGCTCGCAGACGTCGCTCGCACCGCGAACGAAGGCGAGCAGTTCGTCGCGGTCGAATTCGGGCGCGGCGTAGGCGGCGACGGCGGCCGTGGCCTCGGCACCCATCGCCGCGACGTCCGACAGGGACGCGCCGACGGCGCGCCAACCGGCCGTGTAGCGGGTCGTTCCCGGCGGAAAGTCCGTCCGCTCGTGGAGCATGTCCGTCGTCACCACGAGCCCGTCGACGACGGCAGCGTCGTCGCCGGCCGCCGCGAGTTCGTCCGACAGCAGCCCCAGGGCGGCGCGTTCGTCCATACCCCCCGTTTCGACTCGAAGGCGAAAAACGGTCCGGGCCGACGCCGGGCTGTGCGGAGACGATGGCCTTAAATGCCGCCGCCGGGAATCACACGCCAATGGCTACGATGTACGACGTTCCGGCGGACGACCTCATTGAGGCGCTCGCCGACGATCTCGCGGATCGACTCGAGGAACCCGACTGGGGCGCGTTCGCCAAGAGCGGCGTCGCCAACGAACTCCCGCCCGAACAGGACGACTTCTGGGCGACCCGCGCCGCAAGTCTCCTGCGCAAGGTCGCCGACCGCGGCCCAATTGGCGTCGAGCGCCTCTCGACGGAGTACGGCGGCGCGAAGGGCGGTTCGAACCGCTATCAGGTCGCACCCGACAAGCGCACCGACGGCTCGAAGAACCTGATTCGGACCATCCTCCAACAGCTCGAGGAGGAAGACCTCGTCGAGACCGCCGAGGGCGAGGGTCGCCGAATCACCGCCGAGGGTCGGAGCCTGCTCGACGACACCGCCGGCCAGGTTCTCGAAGAGCTCGACCGTCCGGAACTCGAGCGCTACGCCTAATTCACGCGTTCGTTTTCGTGTCGGTTTCCCCGCCCAGAGCCATCGCTACTGTCGTCCGTAATCATTTTCCCGCGTGGCGGACAAGTACGAGACAACGATGAGTGGCTCACCAGACGAGGAAAAACTCGAGGAGCTTCGCCAGAAGAAAATGGAGCAGCTACAGGACCGCACCGACGCACAGGGCGAGGGCAATCAGGAGGCGGCCCAGCAGCAGGCCGATGCCCAGAAGAAAGCCGTGTTGCGCCAGCACCTGACCGACGAGGCCCGCAAGCGACTCAACACGGTCAAGATGAGCAAACCCCAGTTCGGCGAGCAGGTCGAGCGCCAAGTCGTCAGTCTCGCCCGAAGTGGTCGCATCCAGGGCAAGATCGACGACGACAAGATGAAACAGCTCCTCAAGGAGCTGAAGCCGGACTCCCAGAGCTTCGATATCCAGCGCCGGTAATGGAACTCGGACTGCTCTACAGCGGCGGGAAGGACTCGACGCTCGCCGCGCTCTTGCTCGAGGAGTTCTACGACGTAACGCTGCTGACGGCGCACTTCGGCATCAGTGACGACTGGAAACACGCCCGCGAGACGGCCGACGACGCCGGATTCGCGTTCGAACGCCTCGAATGTGATCCGGACGTCGCCCGCGAGGCCGCCGATCGGATCCGCGAGGACGGCTTCCCGCGAAACGGGATCCAGCTGGTCCACACGCACGCCTTGGAACAGCTGGCGACTCGAGCGTTCGACGCGATCGCCGACGGCACTCGCCGCGACGATCGCGTTCCGACGGTGTCGCGGGCGCAGGCCCAGAGCCTCGAGGATCGTCACGACATCGATTACATCGCGCCGCTGTCGGGCTTTGGCCGGTCGGCCGTCGACCGGCTCGTCGAGGCGCGCCTGGACGTGACCGTCGGGCCGAGCGAGGAGATCGACAGGGCCGATTACGAGGCGGAGCTCCGCGCGCTCATCGGGGACGAAGACGGCCCGGCGGCGATCGCGGAGTGTTTCCCTGATCACGACCAGACGTACGTGACGAAAGTGCGGTGAGATCAAACAGTCGATTCTTCGTTCTCAGCCGCCGCGAGTAAACTCGAATCGGGCCCCGCCGGCCTCGCTTTCGGTGATCGCGACCTGCCAGCCGTGGGCGTCGGCGATTGCGCGGACGATCGCGAGACCGAGCCCGGAGCCGTCCTCCGACATCGAGTACCCCTGCTCGAGCACCGCCGCTCGCTCGTCTTCGGGGATGCCGGGGCCGTCGTCGGCGACGAAGAAGCCGCCATCACAGGGGCCGACGCGGATGTGGACGTCATCGCGCCCGTGTTCGATCGCGTTGCGATAGAGGTTCTCGAAGAGTTGTTTCGCCCGAAGCGGGTCGACTTCCAGCGTTCGGTTACCGACTATCTCGTAGGTTGCCTCGTCCGTCTCGACGACCGTCCACGCGTCGCTCGCGAGTTCGACCAGCGGCACGTCGTAGGGATCTTCCACCTGCGTCCCGCTGCGGGCCACCGACAGCGTCTCCTCGATCAGTTCGTCCATCCGATTTAGCGCCGCGTCGACCTCCTGCAAGTGCTCCGGGTCGCCGTCGGTGAACGCCGCTCGGAGCCGGCCCTGGGCGACGCTGAGCGGGTTTCGGAGATCGTGACTGACGACGCTCGCGAACTCCTCTAAGCGCTCGCTCTGCCGTTCGGCCTCGCGGACGGCGGCCCGCTGTTGAATCTCGTAGATGCCGGCGACGGTACCCGCGCCGACGCCGACCGTTCCACCCATCAAGAGCAGGTACAGGGGCGCTTGCGCGCCGGTCTCCTCGAGATACAGCACGTAGAGATGCAGCGCCGTCACGAGGACGGCAGCGAGGAAGCCGCCGAGCCCGTAGCCGAAGACGGTGAGCCGGTCTCGGACAGAGATGTCCCGGGAGACCAGCCATCGGTCAGCGAAGACGACGGCGGTCGCCGCGAGCAGCGGAAAGACGCTCTCGAGGAGCGCTCTGGTCGTCACGTGCTCGAGAGCGATGCGGATCCCGATGATCGCGGCGAGAAAGAGACCGAGCGCCGAGAGCGGCGAAACCGGCAGTCGCTCGCCGATCTCCGCGACCCAATCGTCGTCGGCCACGCGTTGCACAGTGGCTACTCGCCGTAGGTCGGTATCAATGTACGGGACGGTCTCAAGGCGGTGACTGTCGAACTAACGGTAATCAGCATTGAACCAAACGTCAGCCGCCCGCTCGCCGGGACCGCCGACGGTCACGGTGGCCACGGCGGAACGAAAGGATAGAAGTTCGCCGTCCCCGAACGAATTCGCATGTACGACCGGATCAAGGGCTTTCGTGACTTCTACCCCGGCGAAATGTCCGCCAGGCGGGCGACTATCGACGTACTGGAGGAGACCGCCCGCGAGTACGGCTTCCGCGAGATCGGAACGCCGGCACTCGAGCGCGCCGAGCTATGGACCGACAAGAGCGGCGACGAGATCGTCGACGAACTCTACTCCTTCGAGGATCAGGGCGGCCGCCACGTCGCGATGACGCCCGAACTGACGCCGACCGTCGCCCGGATGGTCGTCGCCAAGCAACAGGAGCTGTCGAAACCGATCAAGTGGGTCTCGACGCGGCCGTTCTGGCGCTACGAACAGGTCCAGCAGGGCCGCCAGCGCGAATTTTATCAGACCAACGTCGACATCTTCGGCTCCTCGGCCCCGGAAGCCGACGCCGAGATCCTCGCGTGGGCCGCCGACGCCCTCACTGGCCTCGGACTCACCGGCGACCACTTCGAGTTTCGGATCTCCCACCGGGACATCCTCGGTGGCGTCCTCGAGAGCTACGGCGCCGACGTCGACACCGAGGCGGCGATCCGCGCGGTCGACAAGTCCGGCAAGATTTCGGCCGTCGAGTACCACGACCTCCTGATCGACGCCGGCCTCTCGGCCGATCAGGCCGCCGAGTTCGACGACCTCATCGCGGACGGCGACCTCGAGGCTGTCGACACGTTCGCCGACACCGAGCGCGTGACCGCGGCCGTCGAGAACCTCCAGAACGTGCTTGCGGCCGCCGAGGACTTCGGCGCGCGCGAGTACTGCACCGTCTCGCTCGAGACGGCCCGCGGACTGGACTACTACACCGGCGTCGTCTTCGAGTGCTTCGACTCCGCCGGCGAGGTCTCCCGGTCGATCTTCGGTGGCGGCCGTTACGACGATCTCATCGAGGGCTTCGGCGGCCAGCCGACGCCCGCGGTCGGCGTCGCCCCCGGTCACGCGACGCTGCCGCTCCTGTTACAGCGCGCGGGCGTCTGGCCCGAGGAAGAAGTCACAACGGACTACTACGTCCTGCAGATCGGTGATACCCGGAGCGAAGCGGCGCGTATTTCACGCGAGTTACGCGACCGGGGCCACGTCGTCGAAACCGACGTCGCGGGCCGCTCCTTCGGCGCGCAGTTGAACTACGCCGACTCGATCAACGCCGAAACCGTCGTCATCGTCGGCGAACAGGACCTCGCGAACGACGAGGTGACGATCAAGGACATGGAATCGGGCGATCAGACGCAGGTTCCGGTCGAGGAGTTCCCGGGCGACCTCGAGCGACCGACGTTCGCGGACTTCGCGTAAGGTCTGTACTTCCACGTTCCTATATAAGATCCCCCTATTGAGTGGGTGATTCGATCCCGTTCCTACCGAATAAGAACGATAGACGGTATTAACGCTTCTAAGAGGCAATATTCAGCCGTACGGTGACCACCAATGTCTACTAACGAAGCTACCATTCAATGGTTCGGTAAGCGGGAAGAGTTCGAGTACGCCGATTCGGTCGCTGGCTACGTGCTAGTGGGTATTCGACTGATCGTCGGATACTGGTTCCTCCACGCCGGGTGGGGGAAGTTTGGATTCGTCGCCGGTGAACCGTTCGACGCGGCGGGCTACCTCCAACACGCGGAGTCGCCCATCGTCGGCCTGTTCGAGATCGTCGTCGGGACGCCCTGGCTGCTCGAGTTCACCAACGTGATGATCCCCCTCGGCGAGTTCCTCATCGGACTGGGACTCATCGTGGGAGCGCTCGTGCGCCTGGCCGCCTTCTTCGGCGGCGTCCTCATGGTGTTGTTCTACCTGGGCAACGCCGACTGGGCGAACGGCTACGTCAACGGGGACCTGCTGGGGCTCCTGATGTTCGTGCTCATCGGCGCCTTCGCCGCGGGCCGCATCCTCGGCGTCGACGCGTACCTCGAGGAAACCGAGTTCGTGAAACGGCGGCCGTGGCTACGCTACCTGCTCGGCTGATACCGTGGGGTGCGTCGCTCGGCTACTGTTCTTTCTTCTGTGACGGTTCGAGACTCCGGTCGGCCGTTCCGCTCGATGGCTCGCCCCGCTCCTCGGCGTCGCGTCGCTCGACCGAGTGACCCGTCTCGACGAAGTGATCGATCATCGCGCGGCTGAGCTCGCCCGGATCGTCCCCGTCGACTCGGTGCTGCCACCCACACTCACCACAGTACGCACTAGGCACGCGTGGACCGTCGAACGGGTGGATAATGAACGGTCGGGTTCACACCGCGGCGTCTTATTCGATACCGAGGCTGTGTTGCGTCCAGACGCAAGTCTCACTATTAACTACGGCGAGGATGTACCTCGTCCGATGGCCGACGCTGACGCCGATACCCGCCCGAACGTCCTGCTCGTGCTCACCGACCAGGAGCGATACGACGCCAGCGCACCCGAGGGCCCCCCGATCGAAACGCCGACGATCGATCGGCTCTCGAGCGAGGGCGTCCGCTTCGAGCGGGCGTTCACACCGATCAGCATCTGCTCGAGCGCTCGCGCGTCGTTACTGACCGGTCAGTTCCCCCACGGGCACGGGATGCTGAACAACTGCCACGAGCCGGACGCGATTCGGGCGAACCTGCCCGCGGACCTGCCGACATTTTCCGAGGAACTCGCGGCGGCCGGCTACGACCTCACCTACACGGGGAAGTGGCACGCTGGCCGCGACCAGACCCCCGCCGATTTCGGCTTCTCGTATCTCGGGGGCAGCGACGAACACCACGACGACATCGACGAGGCGTACCGCGAGTACCGCGAGGAGCGAGGTGTGCCGGTCGGTGAGGCCGGCCTCGAGGAGGAGATCTACACCGGCGAGGAGCCGCGCGACGGCAGCGAGGGGACGTTCGTCGCCGCGAAAACGTCCGTCGACGTCGAAGGTACGCGAGCCTATTTTCTCGCCGAACGGACGATCGACGCGATCGAATCGCACGCGGACGGCGACCGAGACGGTCCGTTCTTCCACCGGGCGGACTTCTACGGCCCCCACCACCCCTACGTCGTCCCGGAGCCCTACGCCTCGATGTACGATCCCGACGAGATCGAGCCCCCCGAGAGCTACGCCGAGACCTACGACGGGAAGCCACAGGTCCACGAGAACTACCTCGCCTACCGCGGCGTGACCGGCTTCGACTGGGATCTCTGGGCCGAAGCCCTCGCGAAGTACTGGGGGTTCATCACGCTGATCGACCACCAGTTCGAGCGGGTCCTCGAGGCGCTCGAGAACCGAGGGCTGGCCGAGGAGACGGTCGTGGTCCACGCCTCGGACCACGGCGATTTCGCCGGGAGCCACCGCCAGTTCAACAAGGGGCCGCTGATGTACGACGACACCTACCGCATCCCGCTGCAGGTGCGCTGGCCGGGCGTGGCCGACGGTGGCTCGAGGTGCGAGGTCCCAGTCCACCTGCATGATCTCGCGGCGACGTTCCTCGAGATCGCGGACGTGCCGGTCCCCGACGGCTTCGATTCGCGAAGCCTGGTCCCCCTGCTCGAGAACCGAGGCGATCTGCCCGAGGGGCACGACTGGCGGGACTCCACATTCGCCCAGTACCACGGCGACGAGTTCGGCCTCTACAGCCAGCGGATGGTCCGCACCGACCGGTACAAGTACGTCTACAACGGCCCCGATATCGATGAGCTGTACGACCTCGAGGCGGATCCGGCGGAGCTCCGAAACCTGATCGACCACCCCGAATACGTGGCCGCCCGCCGAGAGATGCGGGACCGACTGGTCGACTGGATGGAGGAGACGGACGATCCGAATCGTGTGTGGGTAACGGACATGCTCGAGAACGCATCGTAGAACCGACCGTTCATCCACTCTGCGGTGGCGCGCGCTGTGTCGCGGTTCGCTGTTGGCGAACCGCGGAGCAAAGCCGTGCGAGGGACGAGCGAGCGGTGCGAGGCCGAACAGAGTGAGGCCTCGAAAGCGAACGGTGACCGACGGGAGCCGTGAGCAGCGAGTGAGTCGGCTGGGGAGGGCGTGGCTTCCCTAGATGCCACGTATGCAGGGCACCATGGTCGCCCTGGTCGCCCACAAACGTCTCCGTCGTCATTCCAAGACACGAAACGGAAGCGTACGTTTACGGTTCCGAAGCCGATAGCTTCCGCTATGATCGCCGACAGCGACGAGACGGGGGGTATCCGATGACGGGAACGCGAGACGACTCGAGCGAGTCACCGGCCAAACTCCGCGAGCGGGCCGCGAGAGACGAGGAGATCGCCGACGCCCTCGAGGACCTCCTCGCGGAACTGCGCGACGAGGACATCAAGGGCTCGCGCCTCGAGGGCCTGTTCGACGAGGTGAGCTCGAGCGATCCGAACATCTGGAACATCGTGAGCGCGTTCATCGACGTCGAGGACGGCGAGGCGGTGATCGCGGACGAATCGAAGCTGGCACAGGGGAGCTGGGCACCGGAGATCATCGAGGGCTGTGACACGATGATCACGCTCGAGATCGAGTACGGGATGATGCCCGACGAGTTCGCCTACACCGCCGGCAAGAAGCTGACCCAGCGGATCGAGGAATTCCGCGAGCAGGCGGCGGAGGCTCGAGAGCGAGCCAACGAACTCGATGACGCCGGCGACGAGTGATATCGATCGCAGCGTACTGCTCGCGTACGGTGTTCGAACGACGAAGATTACGCCCACCGATACCGTCACTCTGTCGCGACTGTCTCTCGCGACCTGCGAAAGAATGACATTCGACTAGCGCCAACCCTCGAGTGACGGTTCCCGGGAATCGTCGACGTGCCGGGCCAGCGGGGGCAGGCCTGTCACGTCTTTTCGCGTCCCGTCCGGGTTCGGACGACGACTCTCTCCGTGAGGGTCCCTCGTTCGCCGTGAAATCGGCTCTCACTCGACGACGAGTTGCTCTCGTTCGAACCGATCGCCGGGAGCGTTGGCTCCGTCCCCGCCGGTCCGCCACCGCCACGACCCCACCTCGAGGGGCTCCAGCGAGACGATCAGATACGTGCGATCGGGCCACGTCGCCCGCGCGGCGTCGGTCGCGCTCGGTCGCGGCGGGCCGCGGGGATGTGAGTGGTAGAAACCGACGATTTCCTCGCCGCGGTCCTCGAGGCACTCGAAGATCCGAAGCTGCCGTTCGGGATCGATCTCGTAGCGCCTCCGCGGCGCTTCGGCGACGTTTTCGGCCGGATACTGCGACAGCACGCGGCTCCGTCCGTCGGGTTCGTACTCGCCGCCGAGGACCCCACAGATCTCCTCGGGTTTCCCCTCACGGGCGCGCTCGAGGATCGCCTCGCGGGCGGTGGTCGGGAGGACGATCACGGGCTCGAGTCGATTTCGGCTCGAGAGTCGGGAGCGGCGGGTTCGTCCCCTGTCTCGAGGCCCTCGAATTCCTCGAGGTCGTCGAACGGGACCGCGATATCCGCAGCCGGCCCGTCGAACAGCTCCGGCTGGATAATCGGCGCGAGCGCCTCGAGCGTGTCCACCAGACGCGGTCCGGGCCGATTGAGATAGTGATCACCGTCCATCGCCCAGACGCGCCCCTCCTGGACCGCCGTCAGCTCGCTCCACCCCTCGCGTTCGGTGAGATCCGTTCGATTCCGCGCGATCTGCTCGAGGTCGAAGCCACAGGGCGCGACGATCACGGCGTCGGGATCGTACGCGCGGATATCGTCCCACTCTCGCGGCCTCGAGCGCTCGCCGATGTCGGCCAGCCCGTACTCGCCGCCGGCCCAGTCGACGAGTTCGGCGGTCCAATGTCCCGCGATCATCGCGGGATCGGTCCAGTCGAAGACCGCCACACGCGGACGGTCAGTGGCGTCGATATCCCTGGTTCGGCTCTGGACTATCTCTATACGCGACTCAAGATCGGCGCGGACGTCACCAGCGCGCTCCTCGCGACCGATCGCGCGACCGATTCGCTCGAGGTCGTCCAGTACGTCGCCGACGCTGTGGGGATCGGTCGGGACGATTTCCGGCTCGGCCGAAATCCGGTCGACGGCGTCTTCGATGACCGCCACGTCGACCGCACAGACGTCGCACATCCCCTGCGTGACGATCACGTCCGGCTCGAGGCCGTCGAGCGTCTCGACGTCGACGTCGTAGACGCCGTCCTCGGTGTCGGCGGTCTCGAGGACCTGTCGATCGATCTCGCCGCTCGAGCCCGAGGTATCGATCCGCGAGCGGGTGACGGCAGGCGCGGCCGCGGCGGTCGGCGGATAGTCGCACTCGTGGGAGACGCCGACTGGCTCGCAGCCGAGCGTGGCCACCATCTCGGTCGCCGAGGGGAGCGTCGTGACGATTCGCATGCCTGCTCGTAGGGTGCGGGCGACTAAAAACGGCGGCCTCGGACTCGACTGGACCAGCAGCGTCTAGTTACGGGCTGACGAGGCGAATATCACGGGGCTTGACCCCGGGAAGGTCGGAAGGCGAGGTCCGAGATGCGGAGCGGGGAGCCGGCTCGGACTGTCTCTGGAGGATTTCGGCGGTCGTGAGACGTGGCCGACCTGTTATGATACGGGTGATTGCGTGGGTTTACACAGCTCGAACGAGAATTGGACGTACTCAATGGGACAGACAGTATCCGAGGAGTCCCCGAACAGGCAGCACCGTCCTGTGACCGAGGTCGAATTCGATATTCGGAGCGGCGCGTATCCGTTTATCAGGGCTTCCGAGACGGAAGCGTGTACGTTCGAACTCGCAGAGATGGTCCCCCGAAATGACGGCCGATATTCGGAATTCTTCAATGTAACGGACGCGGCTCCGGCTCGGATTTCGTCCCTCGCTGCGACTCGCGACACCGTCGATGTGACCCTTCTCCGAGAATACGAAGACGGTGCCCTCTTCGAATTTTGCGTTTCCGGGAACTGTCCGGCGTTCGCGCTCGCCGAGCTCGGCGCGCTTCCCCGAGAGATAGAGAGCGTCAACGGCAACGGTCGGATCACCGCCGAAATTCCGCCGCAGTACGATCCGTCGGCGGTTATCGACGGATTCCTCGAGGAGGTTCCCGATGCGGAACTGACGGCTAAACGGACGAAAGACACCGTTCGACCGCTCTTCACTCCGTCGGCGTTCAGCCAGGTCCTCTCTACGACCCTCACGGATCGGCAATCGGAAGTGCTCCGAGCGGCCTTCGAAGCGGGCTACTACGAATGGCCGCGCGAATGTACGGGAGCGGACGTCGCCGCTGCTCTCGATATCGCCTCGGCGACTTTCTCCGAGCACATCCACGCCGCCGAGCGCAAACTCCTCACCGCCCTCTTCGACGGTCGCTGAGCGATCTGAAGGGGTATTCGGGGTGTAGCCGGTCTCCGGTAGCGGTTCGACAGCGTTACGGACGGACGTGATCCGGCGGTGAAACGATCGTTTCACCGTTCGCGCTTACCGTCACGTCACAGCCTTCGAATCGAAACGTTATCCGGACATCCGTGCGAGACTGCCCTACTTTCGGTTCTAGGAGTCCATCGAGTGCCTCCGGGTCGATCGAATCGTAGAGCGGTTGCAGATGGAGCGGGTCTGACCCGATCGCAGTCGCGACCGTTTCGATCACGCTCTGAGACGGTGCTCTCTCACCTCCCCAGTCATGAGAGGCGTAGTATATCCCAGCAACCGGATCGTAATCGAGCGTGCTCTCTGGAGATGGGGAATTATGCTGTATCATTGATATGGTCGGCTATCGGGGCACCGTCCACTCGATGAAGCGCTCCAGCGGGCTTAGCATCACTCCCTACAGCTCGAGGGTGTACGCGTTCCCGGTTCTTTCGGGGGTGTGATCGCCGCGTCTTCGCGTTGCGAACGGGGTCGGGTCCCGCTATCGCGATCGGGACGAGGCGTCCGCGAGCGCTCGCTCGAGCTCTTGGACCCCCTCTTTCTCCACTCGATCGGGGCTCGCGAGGACGCGAACCGGCTGCTGTCCGAGGGAGACGAAGCCGAGATCCAGCCGGTCGGCGGTCTCACGCAGACCGAGCCCGGCGTCGGCGTCGCCCGCGATGACTTTGCGGGCGGGACTCTCGTGGGCGCGCAACCCGATGTCGTAGCCGCTGATCGCGTCAGTCAGGTCGCGGCGGGTCGTCCCTCGATCGGTCGAGATCTCGTCTACGGCAGCGTCGAGACTCGAGCGCAACCCCGAGTCCGTCGTCCGATTGACGAAGCGCAGATCGCGATCGATCAAGTTCTCCAGCCCCTCGATCTCGTCGGGGTTGCCGGGCCGAACGACCAGCCCCCACTCGCGATCCCAGCGGCCGAGTTCGGCAGCTTTCGTCTCTCGCTCGAGCGGCCCCGCGGCCACGGCCACGTCGGGGACGCGCTCGCGGAGCCGCCGGAGACCGGGCCGGGTGCCGACCGAGAGGTAGCGCGGGTTTTCGAGGCCGTCGAGCAGCCGAGCGACCGTCGGATCGCCCTCGCCGACGCCGAACAGCGTCGGCGGCCGGACGTCCGGCGAAAAGAGGGTTACTGTGACGGATTCGCCCGCCTCGAGGTAATCGGTCTCGGGGCCGACTTCAACGACCCCGTCGGCGTCGGCGAGACTGGTCGTCGCGCCGCTGCCCTTGTCGACGGGGTAGACGAGCGTCTCGCCTGCGCTGTCCGTAACCAACCCGACGGGCATGAGCCGATGGCGGCCTTCCTCGTACCGCTCTTGCCGGGCGAGCCGGCCCGAAACCGTCGCGGATGCGGGCTCCGGTACGCCGGCAGCCTGACGGATCGCCGGTGCGACGAACGTTCGAAAGACCATCATCGCGGAGACGGGATAGCCCGGTAGACCCACGTATGCGGAGTCTTCCAACCGGCCGATCAGCATCGGCTTCCCCGGCTTGACGCTGACGCCGTGGAGCAGCAATTCGCCCTGTTCCTCGATGACCCGGTAGATGACGTCGACCGCGCTGGCGCTGGTCGACCCCGACGAGAGCACGAGGTCGCACTCCTCGGCCGCGCTCCGCAGGATCTCCTCCATCTCCTCCTGTTCGTCGCCGGCGTGGGGGTAGAGGACCGCCTCGCCGCCCGCGTCTTCGACCCCCGCGGCGATCGTGTAGCTGTTGACGTCGTAGATCTCCCCGCGCTCACTGTGCAATTTCTCGCCCGGTCGCACCAGTTCGTCGCCGGTCGAAACGATGCCGACGCGCGGCTTCGCCCGGACCGGCACCTCATCGATGCCCAGCGCCGACAGCAAGCCGATGTCTCGAGGCGTAATCACGGTCCCGGGACCGAGCGCGCGTTCACCCGCGGCGATGTCCGCCCCCGCGAACATGACGTTGTCGCCGGGTGCGACCGCGGTGCGGATCAGCACCTCGTCGCCGTCTGCGTCCGTATCAGTTCGCTCCACCGGAACCATCGCGTCGGCTCCGTCGGGCATCACCGCGCCGGTCGAGATCTCCGCCGCCTGTCCCGCCTCGAGTCCCACGTCGGGTTTCGCGCCGGCGTGGATCTCGCCGACGAGCTCGAGGCGAGCGGGATCGGCCTCGTCCGCGCCGAACGTGTCCCGCGCCCGGAGGGCGTAGCCGTCGAGGCTCGCCCGGTCGAACCCCGGCACGTCGAGTTCGGCGTCGAGTCGTGCGACGAGCACCCGACCGCGAGCGTCCTCGAGCGAGACGCGCTCGATGCCGCCCTCGAGCGAGAGCGAGTCGATCGCCTCGCGGGCCTCGTCGGGGGAGGCGAGATCGCGAAACTCCTTGCGGTTCATAGGGGCTCTTCGCGTGCCGAGGGTAAAAACGTCGGTCGAACGAGCCTGCGATCTCACCGGGCAATGCGTTCACCAGTTCGATGGTCCCGCCTGCTCGGTGACCACTCCGACAACAGTGGCTTCCATCACGTCGTTCGGTATTCGTTACTCAGTACCGAACGATCGTGACGAAACAACCGATATGTGGCAATTGACACTCTCTAACAGGCCGATTTTTAATTATAAATGTCGGAATCTGAAGTGTTTTAGCGCCGGATCACTGACCGTCGCCCGTGTCTTTCCGATGGAGCGCCGTCCCGAACCCCTTCCGGTGGTTCCTGCTGGCGGTCGGCTACCTGCTCGCACGGCTCGGGGTCATCGATCCCCGACGCGTCGAGCGGACGACCGACCTCGCCTGGCCGCGGATCGTCACGGGGATCGCCCGAATGTCGAAGTCCGCGGCGGACATCGCGATGGTCGGAATCGCTCTCGGACCGGCGGCGATCGCGGGCGTCGGACTCGCGACTCCCTACTGGGCGATCGCCTTTGCGATCGGTGGCGGGATCGCCGGTGCGACGATCGGCCTGGTCTCCCAGCGCTACAGCGGGGGGACGGCGAAAGGCGTCACGCTGGCGGTCACGACGAGCGGCGTCATCGTCCTCACATTGTTGCTTCCGCTCGCCGCGCTGTACGGAACGGTTCCCGAGCGATTGATCGCGCTCGTCGGTAACGACCCCGCGTCGATCGCCTACGGTGCGGACTACCTCCGGGTCGTCGCGATCGGGATCCCGTTCGCGGGGCTAAATCTCATCGGCAGTCGGGCGCTCGTCGGTGCCGACGACGCGTGGACGCCGATGATGCTCCGAGCGGGCGGTGCGGTGGTCAACGTGACCATTAATGCGGTATTGATCTTCGGCCTCGAGCTGGGCGTCGTCGGCGCGGCCATCGGGACCGTCGTCGCGAACGTGCTCGTCCTGGCCGCGTTCGTCACCGGGTTCACCGTCGGTCGGCTCCCGCTGATCGGTGAGTTCCCCATTACTATCGACGTGGCGTGGCCGCGCCCGACGATCGGCGAACTCCGGACCGTCCTAGATATCGGAACGCCGCTCGTCTTCACGAACATCGCCCGGCGAGCGGCGCAGTTTCCGATGCTCGCGATCGTCGCCCTCTTCGGACCGAACGTGCTCGCCGCCTACGTCGTCGCTCGCCGTGTCCGGGATCTGATGGATACGCCCGGCTGGGGCTTCTCGCTCGCCTCGAGCAGTCTCGTCGGACAGGAACTGGGCACCGGCGACGAACGGGACGCCGACACGTACGGCCGCGAGGTCCTCTGGTTCGGGACCGGCGTCTACCTCGTCAGCGGGGCCATCGTCCTCGTCTTCGCCGAACAGGTCGGTCGCATCTTCGTCGCCGACCCGTCGATCCTGCCGCTCGTGACCGCGTTCATCGCGGTCGCCTGCGTCAGCGTCGTTTTCCGCGGCGTGAGCAGCGGTGCGACCGGGCCGCTCCGCGCCAGCGGCGACACCCGCTGGCCGTTCTACGGCCAGGTGCTCGGTCTCTACGGCGCTGCACTCCCCGTCGCCTTCCTCGGTGCAGTCTCGGTTCCGCTCCCGTTCCTCGAGGCCGTCACGCCGCTGGGGATCGGGGCGCTCTACGCCGCGTTGATCCTCGAGACGTTCGTTCCCGCCGTCGTCACGTACTACCGGTTTTCGACCGGCCAGTGGAAGGCCATCAGTCGATCGTATCGTCCCGGGTCGTCGCCCGGGGATTAGCCCTCGACACGGACGTGGTCGGGTTCGCATCGCCCGGAACCCCAGCACAGCCCCTGCTACCGCGCTCGGATCGCGAGGGGAACGGTTACAAACCCGCCGCTGGATGGTTGTGGTATGTCACGACTTGCCCAATCGGATCGCGAGCGCATCGCAGCCCTCTTCGATCGTCACCTCGAGGTCGGGCTCCACCACGGGGCGCAGCTAGCGGTCTACGTCGACGGCGAGCCGGTGATCGACCTCGCTGGCGGCGTCGAAGCGCCGGACGGCCCGGAAGAGACCCGCGAGACGCGCCACGTCCTCTTCTCGAGTACGAAGCCCTATGCAGCGGTGACGCTGCACTCGCTGGTCGAGGAGGGCGAACTGGATTACGACGACCGGGTGGTCGACCACTGGCCCGAGTTCGCCGACGAGGGGACCGAGAAGGCCGGGATCACCGTCCGGCAGGTGCTCAGCCACACCGCCGGACTGAACCGCGGCGAGATCGACGACCGGCCCGACCTCTGGGGCGATTGGGACGCCGTGGTGGAGCAGCTCGAGGCGATGGAGCCCAACTTCACGCCGGGCGAACAGCCGGCCTACCACGCGCTGACCTTCGGCTGGCTCGTCGGCGAACTCGTCCGGCGGGTGTCCGGAACGCCGATCGAGACGGCCGCTCGAGAGCGCGTCTTCGATCCGTTGGGACTGGACGACACCGGCATCGGCCTCCGCGAGGACGAAGAGGACGACGTGGCGACGCTCGTCGGGTTCGAGGAGTTCGACCGCTGTCGCGACCCCGGCGAGGGGTTGGGCGATCACACACAGGTCGCGGCCCCGTTCAATTCGGAGGAGGTCCACCGCGCCGTGATCCCCGCCGCCAACGGTATCGGGACCGCCGGCGACATGGCCCGATTCTACGCCTGTCTCGCGAACGGCGGCGAACTCGAGGGGACGCAACTCCTCGAACCCGAGACCGTCGAGCGGATGGCGGAGGTCCAGGCCGAGACGGACGCGGACGGGACGATCGGCCGGGAGGGACGGTTCGCGCTGGGCTTCTGGAAGGGCGGCACGACGGTCGCGCCGTACGGCTCGCTCTCGCCCGAGCACGTCTTCGGCCACGCGGGGCTGGGTAGCAGCGTCGGCTGGGCCGACCCCGAGGAGAACGTCGGCTTCTCCTACGTGACCAACGGGGTCCGCGACGGCTCCTACGAACACGTCGCCCGCGTGAACGCGCTGGCTGACGCGGTTCGGGAGGCGCTCCGGTGAGCTGCCGACGGCCCGTCCGTCGCCGAACCGTTCCGGCCGAACAGTGATAGGTCGCCTCGCCCAAGCCCGCCCATGGCGGAGCTCGGCCTGGTGAATTTCGGGATCGATTTCGGGTCGACCGCACTGCGGTTCATCCGGCTGTACGGGCCGCTCGCCCTGTTGATCTTCGTCTTCCTCGAGACGTCGATGCTCTTCCCGTTCTTTCCGAGCGAGGTCGTCGTCCCGGCCGCAGCCGCGTTGCTAATCAGCGGCCCCGTCTCGTTTCTGGTCTTCGTCGCGGCGGCGACCGTCGGCGGGACCGTCGGCGCGTTCGTCCCCTATTACGCGTTTCGCGGCCCCGGATCGCGCGGCCTCGGCAGGTTTCGGGACCGGATTAACGTCTCCGAGGAGACGATCGACCGCGGCCGGCGGTGGTTCCGCCGCTGGGGAACGTGGTCGGTCCTCTGGGGCCGGTTCCTGCCGGCGCTTCGCTCCGTCGTCTCCATCCCCGCGGGGCTCGCCGGCATGTCGCGGGTCCGGTTCGGCGTCTACACGGCGGTCGGCACAATCCTGTTCTACGCGTCCGTCGGCGCAGTGGTCTACTACGGTCGGCGGGAGTCGCTGTTCGCGGCCGCCTGGGACGTCGCCGTCGATCGGCCGGTCCTCACCGGAGTGGTCGCGGCCGCCGCGCTCGCGGTCGGCCTGTGGGTCGTCCTGCGTTCGCGGCAGCGTGACGGAACAAAGTAGGACTCAGGCGTTCGGTTCCCAGTCCTGCACGCTGACCGTCTCGCCGGCCGGAATCCCCTCGCGGTCGTCGTCGACGACGACCCAGCCGTCGGCCAGCGCGACGCTCGAGAGGACGCCCGAGCCGCTGGCCCGCGTCGGGATCGCCTCGTATCGAGGCTCGTCGGGACCGAGGCCGTCCGCGTCGCGATCCTCGAGTTTCACTCGCGCGAACGTCCGCGTTCCCGGTTCGCTGGGGATCTTGCGCTCGAGACGGGCTCGCCTCGTGGGATGTGACGCCGGCTCCGTGCCCTCGAGCCAGCGCAGGGTCGGCCGGAGGAACTGGACGGCGTTGACGATGCAGGCGACGGGGTAGCCCGGCAGCGCGAGTACAGGGGTGTCCTGAACGACTCCGAGACAGACGGGGTGACCGGGTTTGAGCCCGACGCCGTGGACCAGCACCTCGCCGAGATCGTCGATCACTTCCGGGAGGAGGTCGCGCTCGCCGACCGAGGAGCCGCCGGTCGTGACGATCGCGTCCTTCGTCAGATCCCGCTGAATCGCCACGCGCAGCGACTCGGGATCGTCGGTGACTACGTCGCGGTAGGTGGCTCGAGCGCCCCAGCGCTGGGCCAGTCGCGAGACGGTGAGCCCGTTGGTTTCGACGACTTCGCCGGGGTCCGGGTCACCCGCGACGAGTTCCTCGCCGGTCGGCACGACGCCGACCGTGGGTTGCTGGGCCACCGCGACGCGACCGTAACCCGCCGATCGCAGGAGCCCCAGATCCGACGGTCGGAGCCGGTGGCCGGCGTCGTACAGGTGCTGGCCCTCCTCGATGTCCTCTCCCACGGGCGCGACGTTTTCGCCCTCCGCGACCGCGTCTTCGACCTCGAGTTCGCCGGCAGACTCGAGTTCGGTCACCCGTTCGATCATGACGACGGCGTTGGCTCCCTCCGGGAGCGCGCTGCCGGTGTGGACCCGGGCGGCCGTTCCGGGCTCGATCCGGTCGGCGGTAGCGTGCTCGTCGTCGGAACTCACAGCGGGTTCGGTGATTCGTAGCACTTCGGGCGACCGATCGCTGGCCCCGAACGTGTCCGCGGCCCGAACCGCGTAGCCGTCCATCGCCGCCCGCCGGTAGTGTGGCACGTCTCGAGCCGAGGCGACGGGCGCGGCGAGGACGCGGCCGTCCGCGCGGTCGACGTCGACGGTCTCGGTCCCACAGGGCACGTCCGAATCGATGTCCCCGCTCCCCTCGAGCGCCTCCTGTAGAATCCGACGCGCCTCGTCGACCGGCGTCCGCACCTTGAACCCGGCCTCCGTGCGCTCGCGGTCGGCACCTTCCATACGGTGACTCGAGTCGCCGGAGGCCAAAAGCGTGGGGGAACCCGCGGCTCGAGCGTGCAAATCGAGGGTCGGCCTGCAGTGGCGCGCGCTGTATCGCGGTGAGCGGACAGCGAACCGCGGTTCGAACTCGTGCGAGGGATGAGCGAGCGACGAACGTCGCGAGCGAATCGGCTGGGGAGGGCGTGGCTCCCCCGTGTTGCTACGATAGCAGGATACCGCCCTTTCCAGACGATCACTCCGTCCATTCCGTATGTATGGAGCGATCAGCCCAGAGAGGGGACGTGAGAGTGTGCTGCTATCGTGGCAACAGAGAATTTCCTCATCCACCCCAGCCGATTCGCTCACTTCGTCTGCTCACGGGCGCGCAGCGCCCGTTCGCATGGTATGCGGGACCTCTGGTCCCGCACTATTCGCTCATCCACTGTCAGAGCACGCTCTGACAAGCCTTCGCTAGCGCTCAGACGACCGACAGCGCACGCCACTGCACGTCGGTTGGTGAGGTCGGAGTGACACAGAACTCTTCTTCTCCGGATACAACTCATCAATGAAATCGTCATAGATCGTCCACAAGGTATCGACGTCTCGCCGCGACCGCGGGGTTTTTCGTATCGGCGTTCGAACCTGTATCCATGTCTGCGCTCCGCGACGCGTTGCGGGATCTCTCCGAGGACGTCTTCTTCGATCTGCTCGAGAGCGAGGACGCCTACCTGCTCGTGCTCGACGTGCCCGGAGTGTCCGCCGAGTCGCTCGACCTCGCGATCGAGGACGGTCGGATCGCTATCGACGCCCACCGCGAGAAGGAGCCGACCGACGACTACCAGTACGTCGAGGAGAACCGCTCGCTCTTCCTTGACGTCGACCTGCCCCTCCCCGATGACGCCTCCGACGCCAACGCGACAGCGACGGTCGATCGGGGCGTCCTCAAGTTGACCCTCCCGAAACGCGGCACGAGCGGCGAGACGACGATCGACATCGTCGACGAGGACGCCTAACACGGGGTGACCGAGGCTGGCCTCCCTCCGCGTGTACAAGCGATTCGTCATCGTCGCCCGGCAGTTCCTCCCGCTGTTGCTCGCCTACGCCCGCGACCGACGGCGCTTTCTCCTGTTCGGTCGTCCCCGACAGGTCGACTCCGAGACGCACCGCCACCGGGCCGAGGTGCTGCTCGAGTCGCTGTTGACACTCGGGCCGACCTTCATCAAACTCGGCCAGTTACTGTCGACCCGCCCCGACGTACTCCCGCCGGCGTACATTGACACCCTCGCGTCGCTTCAGGACGACGTGCCGCCGGCTCCCTGGCCGGGCGCGAAACGGGTGCTCGAGGACGAACTCGGGCCCGTTGACGAGCGCTTCGCCGCGTTCGACACCGAGCCGATCAGCGGCGCGAGTCTTGGACAGGTCTACCGAGCGCGTCTCGACCCCGAGACCGAACGGGAGCGGGCCGAGAGCAAACGGGCCGAGGGGAGAACGTCCGGGACGAACGCCGATGTCGGCCGTGACGTCGCCGTGAAGGTTCGTCGCCCGGAGATCGAGGACCTCGTCCGGGCCGATCTCCGGGTCATCAAGTGGTCGCTGCCGCTCCTGTTGTACTTCGTCGACGATGCCCGGTCGTTCTCGCTCGAGAACCTGGCCGAGGAGTTCTCGAAGACGATCCGCGAGGAGATGGACTACGAGCGCGAGGCGGAGATGCTCGCCGAGATTCGGTCGAATTTCGCGGACGATGATCGGTTTCTCATCCCCGACGTGATCGAGAGCCACTCCGGTCCGCGCGTGCTCACGATGGAGTACATCGAGGGAACGAAGATCAACGACCTCGCGGAACTCGAGCGCGCGGGAATCGACCGAACCGAGGTCGCGGAGAACCTCGAGCGAGCGTACCTGCAGATGATCATGGACGACGGGGTCTTTCACGCCGATCCGCACCCGGGAAACCTCGCGGTGACCGACGACGGCCGGATCGTCTTCTACGACTTCGGGATGTCGGGGCGGGTCGACCCGTTCGTCCAGGAGAAGATCATCGAGTTCTACGTCGCCGTCGCCAACCAGGACATCGACGCGATCCTCGACGCGCTGATCGAGATCGGGACGCTCAGCCCGGACGCCGACCGGGGTGTGATGGCCGAGGTGATGGAGATCGCGATCCAGGACGCCCGCGGGGAGGACGTCGAGCAGTACCGCGTCAATCAGATCGTCGGCCAGATCGAGGACTCGATCTACGTGTTCCCTTTCCGGCTGCCGAAGAATCTTGCGCTCGTCCTCCGGGTCGCGACCGTCGTCGAGGGGGTCTGCGTTACCCTCGACGAGGACTTCGACTTCATCTCGACCGCGACCGACTACCTGACCGAGCAGGGGTATCGCGAGGAGTCTATCCGACAGTATCTCGACGAGACGGGCCGACAGCTCCGCCGGTCGGGCGAGTCGCTGACGCGGCTCGCACCCAAGGCCGAGCGGGCGCTCGACCGCCTCGACCGCGACGACCTCCTCGTCCGCATCGGCGTCGAGGACAAAGAGAACGTCTTCGACAAACTCGCCAAGCGGCTGGTCTACGGCATGTTGCTCACCATGTCGCTGTTCTCGATGGGCGTCCTCTACGCCCTCGAGGCACCCCGCGGATCGATCGTCGCCGCGGTCTTCTCGGTGCTCGTGGCGATCCAGCTCTACCGGTCGTTTCGCTCGCCGAAATCGATCGGCACCCGGCCGCAGTTCACGCGACAGAACCTGCGCCAGCGTCGCGGCGAGGAGTAATCGCACCGTTCATCGTCGGACGTAACTGCACCGTTCTTCGTCGGACGTAACTGCAGCGTTCATCGTCGATTGATAGTCAACTCGAGCGGAGTATCCGTCCCATAACAATAGCTTCCCTTCCGGTTTGGGACGATAATGGCGACAGTACTGCTCGCGAATCCGAACGCCGAGGTCGTTCGCCGTGACGACCGACGCTGGATCCTCTGTGGAACGCATCGGCGTGAGCTTCGGTCGGTGATCGAAGACGGAGCCGACTTTCGGGACGTCAAAGCGCACCACGATTCGCACCCCGGTGAAGGAACGGTCATCGTCCTCTCGGCGCGGGCGGACGAGCCGACGATCCGAGCCCACCGCGGGATCACGTCCGCCTACGAAGTGTTCTACTGTCTCGATTCGGGCGGCGAGCCCGTCCTGACCGACCTGTTTCGGAACGCACTCGCCCGCCTCGAGCCCGCCGATCGGCGGGTCCCATCCCGCGCGAAGGCCGATCACCTGCTCTATCGGACGACGCCGATCGACTCCTACGTCGAGCGAATCGACCGGCTTGGTCACGGCGAGACGCTCTTCTGGTCTCCCGGCGAGACGATGCCGCGAACGGAACTGACGGAGACGCTCGAGCCGGAGTCCGGACTCACGCCCGAGAGCGCACACGAGCGACTGGACGAGGTGCTGTCGGCGGTCTGTGCTCCCATCGCCGACGAAGCGTCGCTCATGCTCTCCGGCGGCGTCGATTCGACCGTCCTCGAGCCGTACCTGACGAACCCGACCGAGAGCGTCACCGGCTCGTTCGACACGCCCGAACTGGAGTTCGAACGGGAGTACGCCGACCGCGCCAACGCCCTCGTCGAGACCGATCGCGAGGTCGTCGAGATGACCGAATCGTCGTACCTCGAGCGCCTCGAGGCGGCCGTCGACGCGCTTGGGATGCCGCCCCACCAGCTCCAGACGCCGACGTTCGACGGTATATACCGCGAATACGACGGTAGCGACACGCTCGTCAGCGGACAGGTTGCAGACGCCGTCTTCGGTCTGAGCGGCCAGCTCGACGTCGCGCGCACGGTGTGGCGGACCCGGCATCTTCGGTACGTGCCGCCCGTGGTGGAGAAGCTTCGCCGGCATCGCTCCGAACTCGAGAAACTCACTCGACATCCGTCGGATCCCGACGGACAGGCGCTGCGCTTTGCGCTGTACACGGACCGTCAGTCGGCCGTCGACGCGATCGGTCGGCGTGAGTTCGAGCGCCGACAGCGGGCGCGCTACGAGTACGCGATGGATCGCGTCCCCGGCGCGACCGGCGACGACTACGCCCGTCACGTCCACGTCGGCCAGTGGGTCGACTTCTTCTGCGAGGACGCCGTCACCGTCTGGCGACAGGCGGGCCTCGCGCGGGGCCGCGAGATGTACACGCCGTTCGCGGGCAAGGCGGTCGCCGAACTCGCCCTCGGCCTCGAGTCGTCGGAGCGGTACGTCCACGACGGCGAGCCCAAACACGTCCCGAAGAACCTGCTCGGCGAGTGGTATCCCGACTACGACCGGAGCAAGCCGAAGGGGAACGGGAACTTCCCGGCCGACCGATTCCTATCGTCGGGTCCCCTCGAGTCGGTCTTCGACCGCTACGACGTTCCCGAGTTCGCGCCGGATATCCGAGGCGAGATCGTCGACCACTCCCCCGGCCTCGCGTGGAACCTGGCCGGCTACGCCGTCTGGCGTGACCGAGTCCTGCGATCGGACGACCTCGAGCCCGCGCCGCACAGCCGGATCGTGTCGGTTTCCGAGCGCACATCCGCACAGCGGTCCGATATCAGATCCGTGTGAGCGGTCGACCGACGCGATACCGTCCATCGTAGCTCCAGCACCGCGACGCTGCCAAGCTTCTTTCCACGTCGGGCCGTACGGCCCGTATGAACGACGATCGGATCGCCGATCTGCCGCTGACGATCGAGTCGGTCGCGACCGAGCGTCTCGAGCGCGAGACCTCGAGCGAGTTCACTCGCGTGACGACGGTCTTCTCGCTCTCGGGACCGGATCCGGACGACGGTGGCACGATCACGGGCCGCGGCGAGGACGTCACCTACGAAACCGAAGACCACGACCGGCTGGCGGAGACGGGGCTCCCGGACCTCACCGGCGACTACACCGTCGGGTCGTTCTCAGATCGGCTCGCGGACCTCGATCTCTTCCCGGGCGGCGAACCCGACCGCGACGTCTTTCGGAACTACCGACGATGGGGCCTCGAGAGCGCTGCCTTGGACCTCGCGCTCCGGCGCGCGGAGACGGATCTCGGGAGCGTGCTGGATCGCAGCGCCGATCCCGTCCGGTTCGTCGCCAGCACTCGCCTCGGCGAACCGCCGACCACCGACCGGCTCGAGGCGCTTCGCGAGCGAGTTCCCGACCTCGAGTTCAAGCTCGATCCGACCCCGGCGTGGGACGCCGATCTCGTTGCGGCCATCGACGAAACGGTCGGCACCGATTCGGTCCGCATCCTCGACCTGAAGGGGCAATACGAGGGGACCGACGTCGACGTGCCGGCGGATCCCGAGCTGTACGAACTCGTTCTCGAGGCGTTCCCCGACGCCGTCATCGAGGATCCCAACCTGACCGACGAGACGCGGCCGCTGTTCGAGGATCCCGCCGTTCGCTCCCGCGTCTCCTGGGACGCACCGATTCACGGTCTCGCGGATATCGAGGCGCTCCCGTGGGAGCCCAGTTGGTTGAACGTCAAACCCTCTCGTTTCGGCTCGCTCGAGTCGCTGCTCGAGACGATCGCCCACTGCGAGGAACGCGATATCCGGCTGTACGGCGGCGGCCAGTTCGAGCTCGGCGTCGGCCGCGGTCAGATACAGACGGTGGCGTCGCTTTGCTATCCCGACGGCCCCAACGACGTCGCACCGCGGGCGTACAACGATCCCGCGGTCGGGAACGAGTTGCCCCGGAGCCCGCTCGAGCCACCGGCCGATCCACTCGGATTCGAGTAGGAATCGACCCGTGTCGGTGAACTGCAGCGACTGAGCGGAGCCCGTCAGCCATACGAAGGGTTCGGAGCAATCGATACCGATATCGTGTCAACCGCCACCGTAATCGGGCAGTAGAACTTTTGTCGTTCGTGTCTATCGAAGAAGTCCGGGTTGGACTGGATGGATGTGAGGTCCGCGGTCCAGCCTGGATGTGAGTTTTTCACCCGGACATCCTTCCGGTTGGGATCTCTCCTATGAAAATATATGGATTTTCACCCGCGTGCGGCGAGTTCACGTGACTGTGGCTCGAGCACGACGATCACCGGACACTGCCGACCGATCGAGACGGAGCGACCGATTCGGTGAGCCGACGGCCGGTCCAACCGAACCAGTGCTGTCTTCCCGTCTGGCGTCCCTCCTCGTGTGATTCCCCAATGAGCCGCGGCGAATTGTGACACAAACTGACATTCGGCAGTACAGCACACCGAACGCGCCCCAGCGGGGCATTCCAAACGGTTTATGGCCGTCGGTTGATTACGCCGGGACATGGCGAAACAGCAGACCGAAGTTCGCGAACTCCAGGAAGGGAGCTACGTCATGATCGACGACGCGCCGTGTAAGATCAACGCCTACTCGACGGCGAAGCCGGGCAAACACGGCAGCGCCAAGGCTCGCGTCGAGGCCGAGGGCGTCTTCGACGGGAAGAAACGCTCGCTCTCCCAGCCGGTCGACGCGAAGATCTGGGTACCGATCATCGAGCGAAAACAGGGCCAGGTCGTCTCCGTCGACGGTAACGACATGCAGGTCATGGACCTCGAGACCTACGAGACCATCACGATGCGCATCCCCGAAGACAAAGACGTCTCCCCCGACGAAGACATCGAGTACCTCGAGATGGAAGACAACCGAAAGATCGTCTGATGTTCCCCGGGGCGACCGACGAACGCGAGGCGACCGACACGGCGGATCGATCCGATCGTGACGGTGAGACCGACGCGAAAGGGCGAGAGTCCGACCGTGGCGGCGCGAACTTCGCGGTCGTCGGTGCGCCCCTGGACGCAACGACGACCTTTCAGCCGGGGACCCGATTCGGGCCCCAGCGGATCCGATCTTTTGCGACACCGTTCGACGATTACGACCACCGGACGGACCGGCGCTTTTCGGAGCTCGGCGTCGTCGACCGGGGCGACGTCCGCGCGTGGAACGACGTCGAAGCCTACCTCGAGTATCTCACGAGCAGCCTGCGGGAAGCCGTCTGGAACGACGCGGTTCCCCTGACGCTAGGGGGCGAACACACCGTCTCGCTCGCCGGTGCCCGCGCGGTGGAACCCGAGGTGTTCGTCTGTCTCGATGCCCATCTCGATCTGTACGACGCCTACGACGGCGATCCGCTCTCGCACGCCGCCGTGACGAGGCGGATCCTCGAGGACGTCGACTCCGTCGCGGAAGTCATTCTACTGGGCGTCCGCACCGGTAGCGAATCCGAGTGGGACCGGGCGGCCGCGGACGACGTGACCGTCGTTCCGCCCGAAGACGTAGCGGAGTGGGATCCCGACGACCGGCTCACGGACCGCGAGGTCTACCTGAGCGTCGATATCGACGCCGCCGATCCCGGCTACGCGCCGGGGACCGGGACGATGGAGCCGTTCGGGCTCGAGCCCCGCGAACTCCGCGAGGTCGTCCGAACCGTCGCCCCCCACGCCGACGGCTTCGACGTGGTCGAAGTCAACGACCGCGACGACGGCCAAGCCGCGGCTCTGGCAGCGAAACTGGTCCGGGAGTTCGTCTTCTCGCACGCTGACGGGTGAACTGGACTTCTCGTTCCTTCTCAAAGTAGTGCGGTGGCGCGCGCTGGGTCGCGGTGAAGCCAACGGCGAACCCCGACACAAACACCGTGCGAGGGATGAGAGAGCGAACGCAGTGAGTGAGCGAATCGGTTGGGGAGGGTGTGGCTACTCCCTGTTGCCACGATAGCAGAACGCTCTATGCGTCGTTCTCTTTTCAGGAGAGACTCGATACGCTTGAGAGCGCACGTTTTTCACCCTCCGATCGAATTCCCGCGTATGATCGAGGCGACGCTGTGTTTCCCGCTCCGGAACGGCGGTGACGACGCCGACGAGGTCCTGCTCATCGAGAAACGCCGCGGGCTCGGCGAGGGCTGGTACAACGGCCCCGGCGGAAAACGTGAACCCGGCGAGTCCCCTCGAGAATGCGCAATCCGCGAAACCCGCGAGGAGGTCGGCCTCGAGGTCACGGACCTCGACAAGGCGGGCGAACTCACCTTTCTGCTCGACGGCGAGGGCCACACCGTCTGCCACGTCTACCGCACGCGCTCGTTCGACGGGCAGCCCACCTCGTCCGAGGAGGCCCACCCGGAGTGGGTTTCCGTCGCGGACGTCCCCTACGATCAGATGTGGGACGACGACCGGCTGTGGCTGCCCGGCGTGCTCGAGGGGAAAACGGTGGTCGGCGAGTTCAGGTTCGAGGGCGGCGACCCGCTGGACGAGGCCGAATTCGTTGATCACGACCTCGAATGGAATGTCTCGTTCGAGGCAGATACGGACGAGTGAGAACAGGAGTAACGGGCGTGTCTTCACGAACTGTCGTCAGTGAGATCCGCGCGACGTTTACGAAGGCAACAGCAGCGTCGTATCGAACCCGTCTTTCAAAGCTCTTGCAGATCTGACTCCAGTCCGTTTTCGTCGATCCACGTGATATCGTGCTCACGGATGAACTGCTGCAACTCCCAGACGGTCAGTTCTGCGAGTTCGGCCGCACGTGAAATCGTGGTCTCTCCCGCCTCGAGAGCTTCCTCGAGATCGTCCGGATCGCAAGCCGGATCTATGCTCACGCAAACTCATTCCGCCGCGATCCATACAGGTGTTATGGACGGTCTGTCCGACAACTGATAAGACGAGTCAATCGAGTTTGGAACCCGGATATAAGCCACTTCAAGGTTTCAACACGACCTTTCCCGAACTCTTCCGGTCCTCGATGTACTGGTGAGCCGCCGCCGCGTCCTCGAGCGCGAACGATTTGCCGAGGATGATCTCGAGGTCGCCGCTCGCGAGTCCGTCGGTCAACTCGGGGACGGCCTTCATGACTCTGCCCGGATCGTGGACGGAGGCCTGCCCGAGGTGGAACCCTTTGATGGTCTTGTTCTCGAAGAGCAGCCGCCGGTTGCTCACCTCGGCGGGAACGCCGCTGGCGACGCCGTAGGTAACCATCCGGCCGAAGTGGCTCATCGCGTCGAGGCTGCGCTCGAAGACGTCGTCGCCGACGCTCTCGAGGACCAGATCGACTCCCGCTCCGTCGGTTTCCTCCTCGATTACCTCGCGGAAGTCCGTCTCGGTGTAGTTGATGGGGTGGTCACAGCCGAGATCCGAGGCGAGCTCGAGCTTTTCGGCGGTGCTCGCGGTGCCGAAGACCTCCGCGCCGGCGTTCGACGCCAGCTGGACGGCGGCCGTTCCGACCCCGCCCGCGGCGGCCTGGATCAGCACGGACTCGCCCTCCTCGAGGCCGCCCCACTCGAAGAGACAGGCGTGGGCGGTGAGGAACTGGACGGGGAAGCCGGCGGCCTCCTCGAAGCTCATCGCCTCGGGTATCGGAAAGAGTAGCTGTGCGTCGACGGTGGTGGATTCGGCGTAGCCGCCGGTGTCGAGCATCGCGACGACGCGGTCGCCCGCCGACACGTCCTCGACGCCGTCGCCGACGGCATCGACCGTTCCCGCGGCTTCCATCCCCGGAACATACGGCGGCTCGGGACCGCCCGGATAGTGGCCGCGCCGTTGCATGATATCGGCGAAGTTGATCCCCGCCGCCTTGATGTCGATGCGAACCTCGCCCGGCCCCGGCTCCGGTCGATCCGCGTCGATGATCTCGAGTCGGTCGCTGTCGCCGTACTCGGTTACCTCGATCGCTTTCATACGAGGTCTCACGCGAGACTCCCGCATAAAGCTCCGAGAACCGGAGTGAACGAACACTCCGTTGTATGTTTCCCGGGTCCGTAGTGTATCGAACTCGAGTTGAACTGATACGGAACCGGCATCGGTCGCGGCAGAAACGACTACAATTGCTCGATAATCTCGTCGGCGAACGTCGACAGCGCCGCCTCGCGGTCGTCGTTCCGGATCCCGACGATCGCGTGATCGAGCCCCATCGCCTCGAGTCGGCCGAAGTACTCCCGAAACCACTCGATGCCGGCCCGGAATCCGAGGTGCAGGTGCTCCGGGTCGGCCGTCGGATCGTCG
Source organism: Natrinema sp. CBA1119 (assembly GCF_002572525.1). NCBI lineage: Archaea > Methanobacteriati > Methanobacteriota > Halobacteria > Halobacteriales > Natrialbaceae > Natrinema > Natrinema thermophila. The sequence goes on from NZ_PDBS01000001.1 coordinate 2,025,575, forward strand.
GCTAACTCGACCTGAACGGCGATGGCGAACGGCTTCTGTCCCGCGGCCTCGCGCCAGTCCGCGAGGTAGTCTTCCAGCGTGCGTTCCGGGAGGTGATAGAACAACCAGCCATTCCCGTGTTCGGCGATCCACTCGCGGGACTGGCGGGCGTGGCCGGTCGGTAACAGCGGAATCGTCTCCGCCGTCGGCTTCGGAACGACGTCGAGGTCCCCCTCGAGCGATCCCCATCGCCCCTCGAGTTCGGGAAAGTCCTCGCGCCAGACCGTCCGGAGGGCCTCGACGGACTCGCGGAACAGGTCGCCGCGCTCCTCGCGGTCGACGCCGAAGGCGGGGTACTCGGGGTCGCGGTCGCCGGAGGCGACGCCGAGGACGAGTCGCCCATCTGAAAGCTGGTCGACGGTCGCCGCGGACTTCGCGACGTGAATGGGATGGCGGAGCGTGAGGACGACGCTCGAGGTGCCGAGCGCGACGTCGTCGGTGTGGGCCGCGACGTGGGAGAGCCACGGCCAAGTGTCGAACGTCTGGCCGGCGTCCCCGAACTTCGGCCAGTAGGTGGGGACGTCCCGCGCCCAGAGCCCGTCGAATCCGACCGCCTCCGCGTGTTTCGCGAGTCGGAGTTCGTCCGCGACGTTCGGTGTCGAGCGGTTCGACCCCGTGAGCGGGAAGCCGGCACCGAAGGTCAGGCCGTCGCTCTCGAACAGGCGTCGATAGCCCGCGTTTTCGTGTCCACCGGCAGGCATTCGCTCGTGTTATCGGGCGGAGCCCTATGACGATATCGGACGACGCCGTTCGAGACGGCGCTATCGGAGTGCGCTCTCGAGAGCGTCGTCAGTCGTCGGCGAAACAAAAAGTGGAACATTCGGGTCGCGGATTGGCGGCCGAGTCGTCGGCTCTGATCAGTCGTCGGCGGGCGCGGCACCGCTGCCGCCTTCGGCCTGGTCTTTCGTCCAGGCGAGCTTGCCACCGGCGGCGAGGATTGCGCGCTCGCGTTCGGAGGCGTCGAGCGTTGCGGTGTACTCCTCGTCGCCGACGCGGACCGTGAACTCTTCCTGTCCGCTGGTGACGGCGTCGTAGACGTCGTCGACGATCTCGATCTGGTCGCCCTGATCGATGTTCTCGTAGGTGTCCTCGTCGATCGTCAGCGGGATGATCCCGAAGTTGAAGAGGTTCGCGCGGTGGATGCGTGCGAAGCTCTGTGCGAGGACGCCCTCGATACCGAGGTACATCGGACAGAGTGCAGCGTGCTCACGCGAGGAGCCCTGTCCGTAGTTCTCGCCGGCGACGAGGAAGCCGCCGTCGGCCTCGAGCGCGCGGTCGGCGAAGGTGTCGTCGACGCGCGAGAGGGTGAACTCGGAGAGCTTGGGGACGTTCGACCGGTACATCAGGATGTCCTGCGTCGCAGGGATGATGTGGTCGGTCGTGATGTTGTCCTCCATCTTCAGGAGCGCCTCACCCGCAATATCGGTCCCGAGCTGGTCCTTCAGCGGGACGTCGCCGATGTTCGGGCCCTTGATGAGTTCGTCGTCGACGGCCTCGTCGGGACTGATGAGGTCCGTCTTGGAGCCGTCGTACTCGTCGGGGAGTTCGATGCCGGGGGCCTCGAGGTCGCCGAGTTCGTCGGCGAGGTTACGCGGATCGACGATTTCGCCCTTGATCGAGGCGGCGGCGGCGACCTCCGGCGAACAGAGGTAGACGTTGTCGTCTTCGATACCCGAGCGGCCCTCGAAGTTGCGGTTGAAGGTTCGCAGCGAGACGGAGTCCGAGGAGGGGACGTGACCGATGCCGATACAGGCACCACACGTCGCCTCGGAGAAGTTGACGCCGGCGGCCATCATCTCCGCAACCCAGCCCTCGCGGGCGAGCATCTCGGAGGCCTGCTTGGAGCCGGGCGCGACGATCGTTTCGGTCTCCATCGAGGTTTCGCGTCCCTCGAGCATCTTGGCGACGGGGAGGATGTCCTCGTAGCCGCCGTTCGTACAGGAGCCGACGATGACCTGCTCGACGGACTCGCCTTCGACTTCGCTGACGGGAACGACCTTGTCGGGCATCGAGGGCTGTGCGATCAGCGGCTCGAGGTCGGAGAGGTCGACGACGATCTCGTCGTCGTAGTCGGCGTCGTCATCGGGCTGGAGCTCGACGTACTCGTCGCCGCGGCCGACGCGCTCGAGGTAGTCCTCGGTCTGGTGGTCGGTCGGGAAGATCGACGTCGTCGCGCCGAGTTCCGTTCCCATGTTGGTGATGGTCATCCGCTCGGGTGCGGTCAGGGTCTCGACGCCCGGACCGGTGTACTCGAGGATTTTGCCGACGCCGCCCTTGACGCTCAGTCGGCGGAGCAGCTCCAAGATGACGTCCTTTGCGGTGGCCCACTCGGGAAGCTCGCCCTCGAGGCGAACGCTGACGATCTCGGGCATCTCGATGTAGTACGGTGCGCCGCCCATAGCGACGGTGACGTCGATCCCGCCGGAGCCGATGGCGAGTTCGCCGATTCCGCCGGGCGTCGGGGTGTGGCTGTCGGAACCGAGCAGCGTCTTGCCGGGCGCAGCGAAGTTCTCGCGGTGGACGTTGTGGCAGATGCCGTTACCGGGGCGAGAGAAATGTGCCCCGTATTTACCGGCCGCAGAACGCAGGAAACGGTGGTCGTCGGTATTCTTAAAGTCGAACTGATATGTCTGGTGGTCGCAGTACTGCGCTGCGATCTCGGTCTGGACCTCGTCCAGCCCCATGGCTTCGAACTGGAGCCAGACCATGGTCCCGGTCGTGTCCTGGGTAAGTACCTGATCGATCTCGATCCCGATCTCCTCGCCGGTCTCGAGTTCGCCCTCGACGAGGTGGTCGTCGAGAATCTTCTCGGTGAGAGTCTGTCCCATAGCACCCAGAACTCGGCTTTCCGTCCTGATAAATCCAGCGTGTTTCTGTGAGGGCTGACCGGCGTGTGGGGGTCCGGAACGGAGGGTTTCGAGTAAGTATTGCCGATTGAGTCCCGGCTCGTCAGACGAGACGCAGACCCCAGTCGTTCACTCGCTACCGGGGCGTTAGCGCTGTTTCGGTCCAAAGGCTTTCGTGTCGATTGGTACCGACCCGTCGAGCCGTCGCGAACGGATACGCTTTTGCCGTCGCCGCAGCGTTGAGCCAACAGACATGTTCCGTTCCGGTGCCTTCGTCGCCGACCACGTCTCGCCGACGACCGACGCGCAGGTCCAGCCCAACGGCGTCGATCTCACCGCCGACGTCGTCTTCGAGCAGCTGGAACCGGGCCGCATTGGTCGGGACGGCAAACAGATCGGCGACCGCGTCGCTCGCCCGCTCGAGGAACTCGAGGAGGCCGATCCCGACACCTACTACCTGCCGACGGGGAGCTACGTCGTCCGCTACGGCGAGCGGATCGCGATTCCGGAGGGCCACGTCGGCTTCGTCTATCCCCGCTCCTCGCTCATGCGCAACTCCTGTATGCTCAATACGGCGGTCTGGGACGCCGGCTACGAGGGACGGGGCGAGGGACTGTTACAGGTCCACCACGACGTCGAACTCGAGCGCGGCGCTCGAATCGCCCAGCTCGTCTTCGCCGAAGCCGACCACGAGGACGTCTACGATGGGAGCTATCAGGGCGAGAACCTCGAGTAGCCGGTTGGCGTCGCTTCGTCCCCCGGCACCGGCGAGCCGGTACCGGTTCGCGTACCGTTTTGGCGCTCCCCCGCGTCTACTCGTGTGACACCCGATGATGGCGACTACCCACGTATTCACTGGGCTCGCGGTTGTCGCACCGGTCGCGTACGTGGCCCCCGATTTCGCGGTCGCGCTGGCGGTCGGTGCGATCCTCGGCGGGCTCGCCCCCGATTTCGACCTCATCCGTACGCATCGGCGGACGCTCCACTTTCCCGTCGCCGGGCTCGTCGTCGCCGTCCCCGCGGTCGTCCTCGCCGCCGTCTCACCCTTGATTCTCACGCTCGCGCTGGCCGCGTTCGTCGTCACGGCTTGGCTACACGCCGCGAGCGATTCGATCGGCGGCGGCCCCGAGATGGACCCATGGAACGATCGCACGGAGCGTGCGGTCTACGATCACGTTCGCGGCCGATGGATACGCCCGCGGCGGTGGATCCGTTACGACGGTGCCCCCGAAGACGCCGTTCTCGGCGTCGCGCTCGCGATCCCGGCGCTCGTCGTCTTCGACGGCTGGCTCACGGCCGTGATCGCCGGCGGCGTCACCGTCTCGCTGGTCTACGCGCTCCTTCGGCGACGACTGGTCGCGTGGACGCCCGACTGGCTCGAGTAGCGGGACGTGACGGCGAGACGGACTGTCTCTCGGCTGGAAGTCGGAACCCTGATACGCCCGCTCCTCGAGCGGCTCCGTATGGTCGACGCGCTCGTCGCCAGAACGACTCACCTGGTCTTTGCTGCACTCTGGGCCGGTAGCGTTTGTTTCGTCGCAGCCGTCGTCCTGCCACTGGCACGCGACGGCGCGTTCAACACGACCCGCCCGCTCGAGGTCATCTCGGGAAAGCTCACGACCGTCTCCCGGGTGAGCTCGCTCGTCCTGTTCCTCTCGGGGAGTCACCTCGCGGGCACCGTCTACACGGCCGACAGCCTGTTCGGGTCGACCAACGGGCGGCTGGTGCTCGCGATGGTCGCGCTCTGGCTGGCCCTGACAGCACTCGTCGAGATCGCGGCGAAGCGCTTCGAGGCCGGGCTCACCGGGAAGAAGATCCGTGAGCCGGCCCGCGAGGCGCTACCGGTGTTCCGGGCGGCCGCCGTCGTCGCCGTCGGACTGCTGGTCGTCGCCGGGCTGCTTTCGGCGAACGTCGGACGACTTCTGTGACCTGCAGCGCTGACGGGCGTTTTTCGACATCGAACCTCTCGGAAATGAACATTCTTGCGAAAGATACTTAGTCAGTTACTGTAAGGTACTCGCTAATGATCAGGGGTAAAGACATGGCCATCTCGCTTCTCGCGGTGGGATCAGCTGCTGTGGCCGGCTACGTTCTCCGCTCCGAGCGAACAGGAACCTGCACGTCGCGATCGAAAGCGGATCTCGGCGCCCGTCTCGTCGGCCCGGCCGACGTTCCGGACGACGCGACGGTCGTCGACGCGTCCGCACGACGACTCGGCGAGATTCCCGGCGCTCGCCGAGCGCTGGATCGAGCCGTCCGTAACGGCGCGCGTGACGAGTGGGAACACATCACGCTCGAGAGCGACGGCGCGTGGTCGGTCGTCGACCGCATCCGCCAGTCACTGCCCTACTACGATGCCGATACCGGTTCGTACAACGGTGTATACGTCCGATACAACGATCGCATCGTCGTTCTGGATGCGATCGGCTGGGCCCACCTCGAGGAACCGATTCAGTAACCGCAGTCGGCAGCCCGAAGCTATTCCGATCCCATCTGCCATAACAGTAATCCCGGATGGCTCCCTCCATTGGGCCGACAGTGACTGGAACCGGGCAGCCCGTCGTCTTCGTCGGCAACGAGTCACCGATGGGGGAACTCGCGGTCGAATTCGAGATCGTGACGGTGCGAGAACGGACTCGGGCGGTCGATCGCGTTGAAACAGCCGCCGTTAGTTGCGTCGTCGTCGATGGGCGCGAGGACGACCGCCTCGAGACCGTCGCTGCGGTGCGCGAGGCCGCGCCGTCAGTCCCGATTCTCTACGTGACGGCGACGCCCGACGGCACCGCCGCGGCCGCAGCGACGCGTGCGGGAGCGACGGAGTACTTCGCCGGCGCGACCGACGAGACGCTCGTCGACCGCGTCGCTACCCTCTCGGTCGACAACACCGACGCTCACCGGGCGGCGACCGGTTCGATCCGAGCCGGGCCCGGCGCTCGAGCCCCCCTCGCCGAGCGAGACGGCAACCGGGAGCCCGTCTCCGTGGGGAACCACCGCGCGGACGTCGTGACCCAGTTGCTCGAGACGACGCGAGCCCTGTTCTCCTGTGAGTTGCGCGAGGACGTCGCGGAGGTCGTCGTCGACGCCGCCGAACGGGTGCTCGGCTTCGACGTCGTCTCGGTTCGCCTCTACGAGTGCGACGCCGATGACCTGGTCCTCACCGCGGCCTCCGACGCGGTCGGTGACCTGTTCAGCGAGCGAAAGCGCGTCGACGTTTCCAAGAGCGAGATGGGTGACTCGTTCCGTCGATCCGAACCGGTCATCTTCGAGGACCTGCAGAACAGCTCGCAGTACGATTACGGACCGCTTCGGGGCGCGATGACCATTCCGATTGCCGACCACGGCCTCCTCAACGTCGGTTCGCCGGTCAGCGGTGCGTTCGACGACCACCACGTCCAACTCGCACAGCTGTTGACGGCCAGCGCGGCGGCCGCGCTCGAACGAGCCGACCGCCGCGAGGACCTCCTCCGGCACGAACGGGTCCTCGAGACCGTCGAGGGGATGGTGTATGCGACCGACGGCGACAGCCGGCTGACGCTTGTGACCGACCCGCTAGCCGAGCGTCTGGGATACGATCGCGACGACCTCCTCGGCGAACACGTCTCGCTCATCTTCGACGAGCAGGCCTACGACCGTGCGGTCCGACACGTCGAGGAGTTGCTCGCGGATCCCCAGCGAGACAGCGGTCCCCTCGAGGCGACCTACACGACCGCGGACGGCGAGCGGTTCCCGGTCGAGATCGAGTGCTCGCTGTTACCCGGCGTCGACGGGAGCTTCCGCGGTACCGTCAGCGTCGTCAGGGACATCACCCAACGCAAAGAGCGCGAACAGTATCTGCAGGTGCTCAATCGCGTCCTCCGGCACAACCTGCGCAACGATCTCACCGTCGTTATCGGCTACGCCGAACTGCTCTCCGAACGGCTCGACGACGATGCCCTCGTGGCCGCCGCCGACAGGCTCCGCGAGACCGCGACCGGCCTCGCCCGGACCAGCGAGAAAACGCGGACCATTCAGTACGCACTCGATCGGGACGGCGATCTCGAGCCGATCGATGTCGCCGAAATCATCGACGACGCTGTCGACGCGTTCGACGCCGCCGACGCCACGCTCTCCGTCTCGACGGCCGACGCCTGCCGCGCGTGGGCCGATCCGGGGCTGCGAGCCGTCGTCGACAACCTCCTCGAGAACGCGCTTCAGCACACGGGGCCGGAGCCGACCGTCGAGGTGTCGGTCACCCGCGACGGCGAGGCGGTTCACCTCTCGGTCGCCGACGACGGCCCCGGTATCCCGCCGGCGGAGATCGACGTCGTCACCGGCGAGACCGACATCACGCAACTGACCCACAGCAGCGGCCTCGGCCTCTGGCTGGTCCGCTGGATGATCGACAGCTACGGCGGCAGCATCTCGTTCGCAAAGTCGACCATCGGCGGCAGTCGCGTCGAAATCACGCTCGAGGCCGCGCCGTCCGACCCCTCGGACGCGGTGCGATCCGGCGGTCGGCCGAGTTCCTGACCCGATTTTGCGGCCAGGCTGGTCCGGGCCGCCACGACGATCGACCGAGCCCGCTGCAGCTATCGAACGGACCTCTCGGCCGCAATGAACCGAGACTGCTACTCGACCGCACAGAACCGTATTCACTGCCACACCGGCCGCCACCGAACTGCAACCACTGCTACACTGACCGCCACCGAACCGCAACCACTACCACACCGGGCGGCCGACGCCTATCCATGCAACTGGGCCTGATCGGACTCGGACGGATGGGACAGATCGTCGTCGAGCGTACCATCGCGGCGGGCCACGAGGTCGTCGCCTTCGACCTGGACGAGGACGCGGTCGCGGCGGCGGCCGACGCCGGTGCCGACCCCGCCGACTCGATCGACGACTTCGTCGACCGACTCGACGACGACAAGCGCATCTGGCTGATGGTCCCCGCCGGCGATGCGGTCGACGTCACCCTCGAGGAACTCGAGCCCCACCTGGACGGTGACGATATCGTCGTCGACGGCGGCAACTCCAACTTCGAGGACTCCGTCCGCCGCGCCGAGGCCTGCCCCGCGGCGTATCTCGACTGCGGCACGTCCGGCGGCCCCGCCGGTGCCGAACTCGGCTTCTCGCTGATGGTCGGCGGTCCCCAGTGGGCCTACGACGAACTCGAACCGGTCTTCGACGCCGTCGCCACCGGTCCCGACGGCCACGAACGGATGGGCCCAGCCGGCTCGGGCCATTACGTCAAGATGGTCCACAACGGCGTCGAGTACGCCCTGATGCAGACCTACGGCGAGGGGTTCGAGCTGCTCCACGAGGGGCGGTACGACCTGGACCTCGAGAACGTCGCGTCGGTCTGGAACAACGGCGCGGTCATCCGTTCGTGGCTGCTCGAACTCTGCGAGGAGGCGTTCCGCGAGGAGGGAACCGACCTCGGGACAGTCGCCGATCGCATCGAAGGCGGCTCGACCGGCACCTGGACCGTCCAGGAGGGGCTCGAACAGGAGGTCCCCCTGCCGCTGATCTACACCGCGCTGGCCGAACGGTTCGGTTCGCGGGCCGACGACGGCCGGTTCTCGCGACGTCTCGCAAACCGACTCCGGTACGGCTTCGGTCGGCACGAGGTCCCGAGACGGAACTGATTGTGCGCTGACACCGCACGCCGGAGACGCGAGTACTTGATCCGGATCGGTCGTGACAGCGATTCGACCGGCCGCGTCGAACCGTTCTTTTATCCGGAACCGGCGCAGGGAAATATTGAGTCATCTTCTTTACTCTCCGACCCGGATCGGCGGCTATGAACACATCTCAGTCGCCATCCGCTTCGGGAGAGATGTCTATCAGCATGACCGTCATCGACCTCGTCGCTCAGGCGGACGGCGCCGATCCGCTCGAGACCGAGCCGCTGTACCACGCGATCGATCCCGACCTCCTCGACTCGCTTCCCGACGCTGACGGCTTTTCACGCCTCGAGTTCTCCTATCAGGGGTACACCGTTTCCGTCACGGACGGTACCGACGGCGTCGAGATCTCGCTCGCGGAAACGGGTGTTTCGGTCGACGGGTCGAGCGGGGACCTCATCGACACCGAGTTTTCGACGTAGTCTCGACGCTGACGGGGGAGTCGTGTCGGGAACGGGCAATCGTCGTATTTTCGCTGTGGTTCTGCTCTCTCGAGGGCGCGTCGCTCAGTGGCTGCGAGTTTGGTCTCGAGCCGGGGTAGTAGGCTCGAACGCAACCGGTGGCCGCTCGCTCGAGCGCTCACAGGAGATGCCACCACTCCGAGCAGTGGTGTCGGTTTCGACGAACGCCGATCGAGTTCCTCGTTCGGTCAGTCCCAACGTGATTTGGGGACAGACGTATTATCGGTACCACGGTATACAGAAGTACGGCAGGGCGACGCGCGACATTGAAAGTCACTTAATTTCGCGTGCCACGTCCCCTGCCAGCGTACCACTTCTCACGCAGCCCCGATCAGTATCCGAGAGGCATCCCGAAAGATATCCGACGGTCGATAGCGCTGCGCGACGACGATCGTCGGAACCGGACTCGAGTGCCGTCGAACTCGAGCCCGGCGGCTCGCAGTAGCCACTCTTATCAATATATTGTCCGATTGAACTTATATGAACAGGCGGCCGGTACTCTACGGGAGCGGTGCAGTATTCATACCGGCACTCGCCGGTTGCTCGAGCGACGAGACCGACGCCGATTCCGACGGTGACGGCGACGATGACGAACCGGAAACGGTCGTCGACGTAACGATCGCCACCGCGTCGAACTACAGCGTCGACGCCGACGCGGGAGACGTGATCTCCGTCGACGTCACGGGATACGACGGGGGTGCCAGTATCCGTATCGTCAACGTAGATGGGGCCGTCGAATCGATCTACCGCGAAACCGTCGAGGCCGACGCGTCGTTCGATGTCGCGATCGAAGACGCCGGCACGTACGAAATTCGAGCGGATCCAGATGGCAAGACGAAGATTCGGGCCCGACTCATTCGCTCGTAGGCAGCTACCGATACCGCCGGCCGCCGACTGTATCGACCCCGATCGCCGAGCGAGTACGGCGATGGGATTCCGTACTCGGCCTCGAGAACCCCGGATCTCAGTCGTCTTCGGTCTCGCGCTGGCGCTCACGCTCGAGCGCCTCCGGCTCCGGGCCGCGATAGGCCGTCGTCAGCGAGCCGCCGGGAGCGGCGATCGAGAGGCCGCTGGAATCGCCGTCGGGTCGATACGGGATCGCCAGCGCTACGCGTCCTCCTCGGGTTCGTACTCCGCGTAGATGCGGTCCATCCGAGCGGCCATCACGAAATCGGTCTTGTGGAGTCCGTCGATCTTGTGCGTCCACATCTCGATCGTTACCTCGCCCCACTCGAGTTGGATATCCGGATGGTGCCACTCCTCCTCCGCCAACTCGCCCACCTCGTACGTGAACTCGAGGGCGTCTCGGAAGTCCTCGAACGCGTACGTTCCCTCGAGGTGGTGGTCGTCGACGACGTCCCAGACGTCGTCGCGAATCTCCGCGAGGAAGTCGGCGTACTCGTCGAACTCGAGGGGTTCGTCTTCGCTCGTACAGGCCTCGCACTCCTGGTCGGCGAGCGCTGGTTCGGACATGGATGACACTACGACCGGGAACGACGTGAAGATTCGGGGAGGCCGTGTCGTCTCGAGCCGGTCGCGTTCCTGCCACTCGTTTTATCCCTGCGTCCGCACAACGTCAGCAGTACCGACTATCATCGATGGGAGGAGAAAAACGCAACATTGCGGTTCGGTTCTTCGGCGGTGCGGGGGACTACACTGTTGTCCTCGAGCGATTCTGTACGTACGTCCTCACCGAAAATCCGACAAAAACAGGGGTTCTCGAGTGGGTCAAAGCGAATACGCGGGCGACGAGCGACGAGGGGATCCGCGACCGACTCGCCTTTCTCGAGTCGATTGGGCTGCTCGAGATCGAGCCGGAGCGCGTTCGACTCACGCCGCGGGGTATCGAGTGGCTCTCGGAAACGGATCCCGAAATCCTCTACGAACTGCTCTCGAGCGCCGTGTACGGATTCGACACGGTGCTCGAGGCGCTTCTCGATGGACCGAAGACGGACGACGAGTTAGGAGATGCGATCGAATCCGACCACACCGAGTTCGATTGGAACGACGCATCCGGCCCCGCCCAACACAGGGGGTGGTTGCAGAGCCTCGGCTACGTCGAGCGAGCTGCGCCGGAAAACTCGTTGACTGAGAGCGGCCGGCAACTGGCGCGGCGGCGGTCGTCCGAGCACCCGCATCTCGAGCGGGGCGAATTCTACGCGCAAACCGAACTCGAGGACGCGTTCGACACCAGTTTCGGCTCCTATATCAAGGGGATCAGCCCGCGCACGGACGACGAGGGTGCGCTGTCGTACATCATCCTGAAAGCCCGCGAGGACGGGCCCTACGGCGACGAGATCGACGGTGAGCGGTTCACTTACATCGGCGAGGGCGTTCCGGAGAAGGGAGACCAGCGGCTGACCGGTGCCAACAGCGCGCTCCTCGAGCAGGCCGACCGATCGACGGTCCCGGTGTACTTCTTCTACCAGCCGGCTGATAGCGACGAACTCAGATACGAGGGGCTGGTCGACGTCGTCGGTTCCGAACGCGTCTCGCTGGACGAGCGGATGGTCTACCGGTTCACGATGGATCGACTCGAGATCGAGCCGGCCGAGTTCGAGGCGTTCTCGGAATCGGTGTCCGACAACGTCGCGGACGACGAGACCGACGAACCGGCTCTCACCGACGACGAGGCGGAATTCACCGAGGTCCAGCGACGGGTCCGCTCGAGTGCATTTCCGAAGAAAGTCACGTCCGCCTACGACGGCCGGTGTGCGATCTGTGGGAAATCGCGTGAATCCCCGGACGGCGTGATCGATATCGAGGCCGCACACATCTATCCGAAGCGGGCGAACGGCCGCGACAACGTTCGAAACGGGCTCGCCCTCTGTCGGCTCCACCACTGGGCGTTCGACACCGGCTGGCTCGCGGTGGCCGACGATTATCGGATTCTGGTCGCCGATCGCCCCGACCTCGAGGGTTACGAGGAGTTCGCACCCCTCGAGAACGAGTCGCTCACGCTCCCCGACGCCGAGGACCTCCGTCCGCATGCGACGTTCCTCGCCGCCCATCGGGATCGACACGGGTTCGAATCGCCGTGATCGAGTTCAACGAGTACCGGCCGCTCCAGCCAGTCCGAAGTCGAGCACAGTCACGGTCGGAAACGCGATAGCTGGGGCTTCGTTCGTACGTTCACGGGATAGTGGTCGCGAAATGGGGCGAATCAAACGGGCTCCCGAAGCGCCCAGACGTCCTTGAGCGGCTCGAGCCGGTGGGGTTCCGCTCCCCGCTCGGTGAGGATCCCAGTGTGGTACAGCATCGCTTTCAGCTGGAACACCGTCGGCGAGTGGTAGATGGAGCCGTCCTCGAGCGCCGAGCGCCGAAGCTCGCCGTCCTCGGTCAGTACCCGGCTTCGGACGCCATCGTCTCCCCGGATGAACAGCTCCACGGTGAGCGACGGGTGGAGTTCGTGCAGATAGGTGACCGCGTCGACCAGTGACGGCTCCGTGATGCCGTCCTCGTGCATGGTCTGTAACTCCGTGACCAGCAGTTCGGTCGCGGGATAGGCGAAGAGCACCCGCCGGGCCAGCCGGCCCCACGCGGGCGCGAGATCGATGAACCGCGCTTGCGATCGGTACCAGTCCTCGAACTCCGCGAGGGCCGCCTCCGCGGAGCCACAGCGGGCCGTGGCGAATCGGACGACTTCCTCGCCGAGCGACGTCAGTTCGACGCCCTCGACACCGACGCCGTCCTCGATCAATCCCAGAAACGCGGCACCCTGTCTGGCGCTTTTCACGGCGCTCACGACGTCGTACTCCGACAGTAGCGCCGCGGTGTCGCCCGCCGCGTAGTGGGCCAGCGGATAGCCGAGGTAGTTCTTCGGATGGTTCAGTCCGAACGACGCGTCCGCGACCCCCTGCGCGCTCGCCTGGAATCGCAGCGCCGTCGCCTCGCTCGTCGTCCGATTGCCGACGACGCGGGGCACCTCGAGCGGCTCGACTGCCCCCGCGGAATCGACGCCGAGAACGCCGACGTTCAGCTCTCGCGCGAGCGTCCGATCGGTCTCGGAGATCGCGGCCGCCGGCGCGGCGAGATACGCCGCGTTCGCCTCGTGGAGGCGATCGTAGGCCTGGACGATCCCGCGTTGCGTGTCGACGCCGCCGCTCGTCTCCCCCTTCGCTTCGATGGCGATCAGCGGCGGCTCATCGCCGAGGCGTTCGACGGCGAGGAGATCGGACTCGAGGGTTCGAACCCCGACGAGATCGGGGTAGCCGCCGCCGATTCGGACGTGGTTAAACGGGGCCAGAGCGTCGCGAATCGCCGGATCGACGGGGGTCCCCGGAAGCCACTCCGCTTTCGAGAACTGGGTGTCGGCCACCGCGTAGGCGGTCGACTCGTCGTCCGCCGGAAAGAGCCGCCGCTTCGCGTGGGCCAGCACCTGCGGTTCCGAGAGCGACCGGGCCGCGCTACTCATGGCTCCCTATTGGCCAGCCGTCCCAATAATGTTCTGGCGACGGGGCGACCGAACCGGTTCACTCCTCCTCGACGGCGAACGCACCCGGCTCGAGTTCGGTCGTAATCCCGGCGAAGACGGCTCCCGTTCCGAGCAGCGCGAGGACGATCCCTCCCGCCCACGGAACCGATCCGTCGTCGGCGAACGCGACGAGCCAGCACGCGCCGACGAGGACGAGGCCGCCGGCGACGATCAGCCGAACGAACCGCTCCATGGGCGTCGTTTCGTCGTCCCGAGCCAAGTATCCCGGTGCCCGAGTCCGAGAACAAGCGTTAGTAGCTCGAGGCCCCACGTCCCTCTATGAGCGAGAGCGAGGCGACGCTCGTCTACGACGACGATTGCGGCTTCTGTACCTGGTGGGCCGACTACTTCGACGAGCGGATGGCCCTCCGCATCGTCGGCTTCAGCGACCTCCCCGACGAGTTACGTGCGCGACTCCCCGACGAGTACGAGGACTGCTCGCACCTGGTGACCGACGACGAGGTATACTCCTGTGGCGCGTCGATCGAGGAGGCGCTCACCCGCACCGACGTCGGCGGCCCCGTCGACGACGTCGTCGAGTTCCTTCGGCAGTTCGAGGACTACGAACGGTTCCGCGAGCGCGGCTACCGGTGGGTCGCGGACAACCGTGACCGCTGGGGCCGATACCTCTCGAAGACGCCGCCGGCGCGTCGGGGGTCCGAGGACGGCTGAACCACACCCAAACCTGCGCTATCGAAATCGCGACTGACGAACTCGCAACTCCTCGAGCGAGACCGGCTGCACGTACGTCCCGACGCGCTCTCGTGACCACCAGCGGCCGCTTTCGCTCCGCTCCTCGGGCGTGGTGTACCGGTAGTGGTACCGGACCGCTCGGACGTGTGTCGGCGGCTCCCCGTCGAACGGGTCCTCGGCGAGCAGCGCGAGCGTCTCCGCGTCGGCCTCGAGCAGTTTCGCGAGGAATCGCGGGAACCACGGACTCCGGCGCGGGGTCGGCGACATGGCGGCGAACCACAGCTGCCAGTCGAGCCGGAGGTGATAGGGCGCGACCTGCGGCGGCCGGCGCTCCGGATCGGTCGGCTTCCCTTTGAACCGATATGACCGCCACTCCGTCTCCGGCGTGAGTTCCTCGTCGGTGGTTCCCTCGACGACGATCTCGTAGCGCTCTCGCGTTATCGAGCCGAACGCGCCGTAGGTGTTGACGAGATTGAGCGGATCGAACGACGTGTTCATGAGCTGGCTCTCCGAGAGCATGTTTCGCACCGGCTGGACGCTCAGGACGAGCACGATCACGGCCAGGATGACCGCGAGGGCCTCGAGATAGAGCGGCGTCGGCGCGGTCGCGGGCGCGGAAATCGGGAGCGCGGCCGCGAGCACGCCGTCGCTAAACGTCGGAATCGCCAGCACGATCGTGAGCGCGTTCAGCCAGGCGAAGTTCCCCGTGACCATCAGCCAGCCCTGAAAGCCGATCGTCGCCAGCCCGGCCAGCGCCGACAGGGGTTGTGGTGCGAAGTAGCAAAACGGTATCAGGAGCTCGAGGACGTGGTTTCCGAACGTCTCAACGCGGTGAAACCGATCCGGGAGGTGGTGGGCGAACCAGCTCACGGGGTTCGGGATCGGCTGGGTCTCGTAGTGGTAGTCCATGGCGGTCAGATCCCGCCAGCAGTCGTCGCCGCGGAGTTTGATGAGCCCGGCACCGAACATGTTGCGAAACAGCACCCACTGCAGGAGCAAGATCACGACGAACGGCGGTGCGACCGATCCCGCCCCCAGAAAGATGGCGAGAAACCCGGTCTCGCAGAGCATCGACTCCCAGCCGTAGCCGTAGAAGGTCTGGCCCGCGTTCACGAAGGAGAGATAGAGCGCCCACAGCGCGGCCCACAGGGCCATCGAAACCGGCGTCGCGAATCCCGCGGGGAGCCAGTATGGCGCTCCCACGAGCGTCAGCGCCGAGAGCACCACGCCGGTCCAGGCCGCGATACCGATCGCCCGGTCGCTCGGCACGACGTGGAAGAGGCTCGGCCGGTCCCAGAACGAAACCCCGTTGGCGTACCGCTCGAGCGGCAACAACCCGTCCTCGCCCGCCAGCGGTCGAAACTGACGCGCAGCGACGAGAAAGGCGAGCAGGTACAGCAGCGCGAGGCCCCGCTGGAAGACGAACCGGACGAGCCAGTAGCCGTCGCCCTGCCACATAGTCGACCGTCACTCCGTGGACGGCCAAAGGAGTGACGCGTGCGTCCGCTGTCGACTCTTGGTACTCGATTTTGATGGGGTTCACCGGTCGACCGTGTCCTCCGACTGCTTTTGCATACTGGGAAAACAGTTGCATATCATGCAAGACCGAGTCCAAGCGAAATTTCGGTCCGAGAAACAGGTCCGGCCGAAACGGAGCAGTCACTCGTACCGATAGCGCAACACGCCGCCGGCGACCGCCACGACGAGCCCGCCGGTCGCGAGGATTCCCAGCCCCGGCGCGTACGAGCCGGTGAGGTCGTACAGCATCCCGATCAGTACCGGGCCGAGGAAGCCGCCGATCTCGCCGACAGCGAAGATGAATCCCACGGCCGTGCCGGTCAGCCGCGCGCCGATCCCCTCGAGTTCCGGTGGAATGGCCCGAATGAGCGGCGACAGGCCGCCGAAACCGAAACCGGTGACGAGGACGCTTCCGAGAAGCACGAGCCCGAGGCCGCTCGAGAGCACGCCCGAAATTCCGAGACTAGCGACGAGCCCGCACACCATCAGGGCGGTGCGGCGAGCGCCCAGTCGGTCGGCGACCGCGGGGACGGTCAGCACGCCGACGACGTTGGCGGCGACGAGCAGGCTCGTCGTCCGTCCCGCTCGATCCGGCGAGTAGCCCCGTGCCTCGAGCAGCGTCGGGAGCCATCCCTGCATTCCGTGGGCGATCAGCAGATACATCGTCCCGATGACGACTACGAGCTGTAGTTCGCGGTGGGTGAGCACGAGCGCGAGATCCCGACGAACGGCGGCGAGCGAGAGCGACGAGTCCGCCGCGTCGGCGTCGTTGGCCGCGCGATTTCGGGCGTCGATCCCCAACCGGCGAGCGACGACGAACCACAGGATGCCGTAGCCGACCGCGACGATCCCGCTCCAGAAGAACAGCTCGCGCCAGCCGCCCAGCAGCGGGCTCAGAATTGGCCGCCCGACGGCGAACGCGCCGGCCGTTCCCGCCGACGCGCCGACGAGATAGATCGAGGACGGGAAGCCGGTCTCGTCGGGCGGAAACAGCACGGAGACGAGTTTCGGCAGCCCGAAGGTGATGGCCGTCGCGCCGACGCCGATCAGCAGCGTCGCCGCGAGCAGCGACGGAAACCCGGCCGCGAAACTGCGCCCAATCTGGGCGACGCCGTAGATCAGGACGCCCGCCGCGAGGCTCCGACCTGGCCCGACGCGGTCGATGATCAGGCCCGTGAACAGCGCAATCGGGATGTAGGTCAGCGGGACCGCACCCGCGACGACGCCGGCCTGCGTGCCCGAGAGCCCGAGGTCGTCGATGATCGTCGTGAGGGACGCCGGCAGCGAGAACCAGATAAACATCAGGCAGGTGTAGCCGCCCGTCCCGACCACGACGGCCGCGTACGCGCGACGCCGACTCATCCGGTCGTCCATCTGAACGTGGATGGGACGCGGTGCCTCGAGTAAGTTGGCTTCGCGGAACGACTGCCCGCAGTCCGCGGCCGCAGTTCTTTCCGCCCGTCTCTCGTCCGTCGTGCTATGACGCCCGACGAACGCGCCTTCCTCGAGCGGGCCCGCGTCGGCTCGCTGGCGACGGTCGACGAGGAGAATCGCCCGCATGTGGTGCCGATCTGTTTCGCGCTCCTCGAGCGTCCACAGGTGGCGAGTCCGACGGCTGTGACGAATCGGACGGCCTCGAGCGAGTCACGGAGCGCTGACGGCGGAGCCAACGGCCGAATCGTCTCGGCGATCGACGAGAAGCCGAAAGCGACCCGCGACCTCCGGCGTGTTCGGAATATTCGGACGAACCCGCAGGTGACGGTGCTCGTCGACCGCTATCGCGAGGACTGGTCGCGGCTCGCATGGGTTCAGGTTCGCGGTCGCGCGCGGATTCTCGAGCCTGAGGTCTCAGGACACCATTCAGCCGTGCACGCACTCGAGTCAAAGTACGACCAGTACGCGGCCCACGACCTCGACGAGCGGCCGATCGTTTCGATCCGCGTCGATCGAACCGTTTCGTGGGGCGCGCTCGAGGACCCCGAGGAGAGCGTCGAAGAGGAATGGCGGCCGTGACGGTCAGTCGTCGACGAGCGATCGCTCCGCGTTCCCGACGATGAGGAGGGTGCCGACCACGACGGCGACGGTCGTCACCAGCGGGTTCACGATGCCGAGGACGGCCGGCGGGATGGCGATCACGTTGTAGACGAACGCGAGCCCGAGGTTCTGCCTGATTCGGTTGCGTGCGGCCCGCGCCAGCGCGAACGCCCGCTCGACCGAAGCGAGGTCGTCGTCGACGATCGCCACGTCGGCCGCGTCGGCGGCGAGCGCGGTGCCGCTCCCCAGCGAGATACCCAGATCGGCCGCGGCGAGCGCGGGCGCGTCGTTCGTCCCGTCGCCGACCATCGCGACCCGATCGTCGCCTTTCATCCGCCTGACGGCCGCCGTCTTCCCGTCGGGCGAGACGCCGGCGAAGACGTGATCGACGCCCGAGTGCCGGTCGAAGACGTCGGCCGATGTCCCGTCGTCGCCGGTCAGGACCACGATATCGACCCCGTCCGCGTCCAGGGCTGCGATCGTCTCCTCCCACGCCTCGCGGGGTTCGTCGCCGACGATCACGACTCCTTCCGCCGCCCCGTCTCGGCCGACGACGACCGGGAGCCGACCCGCTGCTCGAGCGCGCTCGAGTCGCGCCTCGAGCGTCTCACCGAGCGTCCAGCCTCGCTCCCGGAAGAGGTCGGGATGGCCGACCAGCACCGTTCGACCGTCGACGGTTCCCTCGACGCCGGTCGCGTGGGTGTGGAAGTCACGGACCGTTCGGTCACCCGCCGCGGCCGCGCCGCCGTCCGCACGAGCCGACCCGCTCGCGTCGCCGTCGTCGCGATCGCCGCCCCCGTCGCCACCACCGCTTCCGTCGAACGCATCCGCGATCGCCGCCGCCGCCGGGTGGGCCGCGCGCCGCTCGAGGGCCGCGGCGGCCGCCAGGAGGTCGCCGGGCGCGTCGGCCTCGAGCACGGACATCTCGCCGGTCGTCAGCGTCCCGGTCTTGTCGAAGACGACGATGTCGATCGCGCGCAGGCGCTCGAAGATCGTCTCGTCGAAGACGACGATCCCGCGCTCGAGTGTCGACTCGAGGCTCGCCGCGACGGAGTACGACGTCGCGAAGCCGAGCGCCCACGGGCTCGCGACCATGAGAGTCATGCAGACGGCCAGCGCGGTCGTCAGCCCGCTCGCACCGAGGAGGAGGGACCCCGCACCGACGACGACGGCTGCGGCGAGGACGATCGGCACGAGGGTCGCGGCGAGTTCGTCGCCCCGGCGCGTCACGCCGTGGTCCGCGCTCTGGACGTTCCAGACGATCCGCGTGAGCCGGTCGATGCTGCTGGTCGTCCGCTCGCCGACGTCGACGACAGCCGCGTCGGTCGTGACGACCGAGCCGCCGACTACGTCGTCGCCCTCGCGTTTCGTCACCGGGAGCGATTCCCCGGTCACGACGGCCTCGTCGACCGCACACTCGCCCTCAGCGAGCGTCCCGTCGACGGGAACCCGCTCCCCCTCGCGGACGAGTACCCGATCGCCCGACTCGAGGTCGGCGACGGGAAGTTCGGTCGTGGAGCCGTCCGACGCGTACAGCCTGGCCGTGTCGACCTGCGAGACGGTGAGGTCGGTCAGTCGGTCCGTCGCGCGGCGTTTGACCGTCGCCTCGTAGTAGGTCGCGCCCATCACGATCGAGGCGACGACGATCGTCAGATCGAAGTAGAGATCGTTGCGTCCGAGTCCGGAGACGGCGACGCTGTAGACGTACGCGCTGCAGATCGTCAGCGCCGCGAGCAGGTCCGTCGTCGGCCGTCGGAGTTTCAGGCTCACGTACGCGCCCCGCAGGAGCGGTCCACCGGTCAGATAGAGGATCGCAGCCGTCATCACCAGAAACAGGGGCATGTACATCGGGCCGCTGAAGCCAGTAAAGGCGTCGTCGAACTGCGAGAGCGCGCCCCAGTCGGTGAAGTCGGTCAGAAACATCGGATAGAGGACGGCCAGAAACGGCAACAGGAGGAAGGAGCCGAAGACGACGCCGACCACGTACCGCATCTCGAGCATGTCGTCCGCGCGGCGCTTCCGGAGGCCGGACATCTCCCGCGAGCGCCGCGTTCCACCGGTCTCGTCGTCGGCCGTCGCGTCCTCGCGCAGGTACGCCGTGTAGCCGACCGTGCTCAGCGCGTCCTCAAGCGCGTCCGTCGAAACCCGCTCCGGCTCGTGGTCGACCCGGACCGTCTCCGTGACGTAACTCGCCTCGGCGTCGCTCACGCCGGCTTGGTCCTCCGCGACGGCCTCGAGGAACGCCTCGCAGGTCGCGGAGTGCATCCCGTCGACTCGGAAGAAGGTGCGGACGGTTTCGTCTCGATCGGTATCGTCCGTACCGCCGTCGGTCATGTCACCGCTGTCGGTCCCGCTATCGCCGTCGCCCGCGCCGAACTCGGCGGCGACGTCGCGACAGCCGGTCGAACAGAAATCACTCACCGCAGACTCGCCGACCGTCTCCGAGAGCGGCGAGCCACACAGCCGACAGCGGTCGCGCCGGTCGTCGCCCGCGCGTCGATTGCTCACGGTAGTGACTGCGGGTTCGACGGCAATAATGGTGGTCGATTCCGATGGCCTCGTTGTCAGCCGGCGGCCCGCCTCGCTCTCTCAGGTCGTGTCCAGATCGAGTCGGGAGAACGTCCACGACGCGATCGAACTCGACTCGAGGTCGATCTCGTCGCCGAGATTCCGCGCGAGGAGCGTCCGAGAGGTCGGCTGGATCAGCGCGGACAGCGGGAATCGGGTATCGGGGTAGAACCGGAACCGGAGCGGTGCGGGCAGCGTTTCCCCGAACGCCTCGACGTAGTTTCGGTCCGCACAGTCGCCGAGCGCCGAGACGAGCAGGCGGTTGAGCGTCGCAGGTTCCGATTCGACCGTTCGAGGGAGCGTGTCGATGATTCGGGCGTACTCGTCCCCGCTCGAGACGACGAGCGCGGCGATCGGGTGACCGTCCCGCCGGGCGACGTAGGCCGCGTAGGAGTGTACGGGGTTGTCGAACCGCCAGCGATAGAACGCCGCAGTCCGGTTCGTGTGGATCGCTTCGGGAATCGACCGTCGATAGATCGCCGCGAGCGTCTCTGCCGGCGGCGTCTCGTAGTACTCGACTTCGAGTTCGGAATCGGATTCGACGAGCAACCGATCGCTGGCACGCTGGGAGGTCGCGATGGCGTCCTCGAGCGTGTCCGTGACGGCGGTGGCCGGACCGTCGTCAGTCGGCTGGGCGTCAGTAACGTCTCTCCTCGGCCCGGCGTTGATCCGGTCCCCAAGGGCGCTGATGGGGTTTTGTGGCCGGTAGTAGGCCGGCACCGTCCCGATCTCCCGCCAGCCGTGCGCCAGGTTGCCGGGCTTCGAGTTCTCGTTCGGGAAATTGAAGAAAAACGACGGTTCCCCGTCGGTGTAGCGCTCGATGGCCCGTTCGTTCATGCGACCGAACAGGCCGCGCCCGCGATGATCCGGGTGAACCATCGTATCGCAGGGCTGGAACGCGGACCGGACGACCCCGCCGATGCGCATCTCCTGGGCGAAAAACGACCGAAACCCGACTGGGACGCCGTCCTCGATCGCCACGAGGATCGGGACGTGATCGACGTACGGGTTCTCGCTGAACTTCCAGCGAAACCAGTCCGCGTTCCGCTGGTGGCCGAACACTGATTCGTACAGTGACAGGAACGCCGATCGGTCATCGGATTCGAACGCGCGGACGGTGTATCTCGTCGCCGTTCGTTTGCGTGTACTCATGGTGGTGGCCGTTTCACGGCTGTCTGCAGGTCGACCGAGAGATGTCCCGCAATGCGGTCGTGATAATCTGCTATTCCCGTCGGAGTGGAATGGTGGTTTGCCCTGAATACGCCGATCCGACAGGTCGTGAATTACTCGATTGATTCGACTAGTAATCGGTCCGCTCGAGCCGACGAACAGCGGATCTCGAGCGGTCAAGAACTCGATACGATCGTCGCTCCATCCGTCTCGAGACTCGGCGTTCCGTCGATCGCACTCCGATCGGTCGTATTCCGATTGGTCGTATTCCGGTCGATCGTGCGGTACTCGATCGGCCTCACCAACGCTCGGCGACAGTCCCGTCCTCGCCGACCGCGACCGCCCGCTCGCCGTCCGCATCGACCGAGACGGCCAGCAGCGACTCGGGTGCACGCGTGTCGACCTCTTCCCACTCGGCCTCGACCCGCTCGTGGATCACTCCGTCCGCGTCGCAGACGATCGTTTCCCCCTCGCGGCGAGCGATGCCACAGATAGCTTCCTCGCCGACCCGCTCGGGCGTCCACGTCGAGCCGCCGTAGCGGTGGACGACGCCATCGTCGGCGCTCACCAGACAGTCGCCCCGCCCCAGCGTCGCGAGGTTCTCGAGCGTCCCGCCGGCCCCGACGGGCCCGATGCGATCGAAGGAATCGCCGCCGTCAGTCGTCTCGAAGACAGCATCGTTCGTATCGCAGCAGTAGCCAATCGACGCGTCGGCGAGGGCGATTCCGCTCAGGCTCGAGCCGCTGCCGGGTGTGACGGGCTCGTCCCACGAACACTCGTCGTCGCGATAGCGCCCGCGGAGGACTTCGCCGGAGCCGTTGATCAGCAGTATCGTTTCGTCGCCGTTCGGACCGGCGACGGCGACTCCCGGCCAGTTGTCGGTAATTCCCGCCGGGGCCGAGTAGTCGGTGTGACGGCCGGTATCGGCCTCGAGCCGGCCGACCGCGCCGCTATCGCCGGCGATCCAGACGACCTCGCCGCCAGCGGTCGCGTCGACGCCGCTGAGGTTCTCGCCCTCGGCGGCCGGGCCGTCCTCGAGGACGACCGTCCACTCGCCCTCGGCGGAGTCACCGTCGCCGGGGCCCGCAGCGAGGACCTGTCCGTCGTCGCCCACCGCGTAGACCGCTCCCGTTTCGGTGACGCAGACGTCCCGGAGCGTCGTTTCGGTGGGGACGTCGACGAGTTCCCAGCGCCGAGATCGCTCGGCCTGGGGCGCTCGGTCGGCTGCGGTCTCGCGGTCAGTCGCCGGGTCGGCGTTGCGACGCTGTTCCTTCGAAACAGTAGTAGCGCTGCCGGGTGCGCGGCTGGGTTCGGTGCCCTCCTCGTTCTCGGGCTCAGTGGTGGCCGCTGCCTCGGTGTCGCCTTCGGTTTCGGTGCGCTCGAGCGGCGCGGTCCCCGCCTCCGTCGCTCGCTCGTCGGTCGCGTCGGTCGCTGTGTCTCGCCGGCGGTCGGCTGCGGTATCGCCGTTGGACCGATCGGTCGACGGCTCGAGGACGTACAGCACGATCGGCGGCACGACGTAGGAGGCGAGCGCGAGCACGGCGAACCCGCGGTGGACGATCGTCAGCGTCCCGAAGGCGGTCATGCCGGCCGCCGCGACCGCGTGAACCCACGACTTCGCGTAGCGGCGAAAGAAGGGAACGAACCCGTCTCCGGTGCTCGAATCGTGGGTGGCCATTGGTGGAATCCGAGAGCTCGAATCCACCTATCCGACTGGCGATAAAAAGCGTGCTGCAGGCACGCGGCGACGGCGTGTGTCGGTCGAACGGTCCCCGCTGGACCTCCTCAGAACCCGTGGGTCTCGTCAATCAACACGAGCTGGGTCCGGTCGTCGATCCGCTCGTACTCGAGGGAGACCAGCTTGCCGACGACGCTGCCCTGGCCGTACACCTCTTCGGCGCGGGCGTCCTCGAGCGGATAGGCGAACTCGCGGACGCGCTCGACGGCCGTCTCCCAGTCGTCGACGATCTTGTTCGTGCTCCCGACCAGCAACAGGGTCTCCGCGCCGAAGGGCCACGCGCCGACGGCGTTGCCGAGCGCGTTCGCCCCGACCAGTTCGCCGCTCTCGGCGATCGCATTGACGCTGTCGATGAAAACGTCGGCGGTCGTCGCCTCCCGGCGCGCTCGGGATCGTTCCTCGTCGTCGTCGATCTCTCCGATCCGGTTTCCCAGGTAGTCGAAGCCGTCCGCGGCCTCGAGATCGTCGGTGACACCGATCTCCTCGAGCGTCGTCGAGTGGCCGTCCATCACGTCGGCTCCCGCCGGAATCTGCTCGCGGAGGTGCTCGCGGGCGGCCTCGCCGTCGTCGACGACGTGGACTGTGATGTTTCGATCCTCGACGTTCGAGACGACCGTCTCGATCGTTTCGTCGTCAGGGTCTCGATCGAAGCGCGATTCGTCGACCGCGAGTTCGTCCGCGAAATCGTTTTTCGTGTAGTAGTCGTCGCTCATCGGAGTATCGGCAATGCGACGGCTCGCGGGATCAAACCGGGGCACGCGAATACCGGCGACGAGGGCCGAGTGGGCTCGGACTACCGCCAGCGTTCGACGGTCTCGAGGGTCACGCTGAGGACGCCGTTGTTGTAGACGGCCTCGCGATCGTCGCCGAAGACGAGTTCGCGCGGGAGCGGCGTGACGATTCGTTCAGCGTCGTCGTTAGTGTCATGGTCAGCGCCGTCGGAGGCGACCCGGATCCGGAGGCGACGCGAGCCGACCTCGACCGTCACGTCCTCGAGGGCGGCGGGGGCGACGTCGACGGCGGCGCGTACCTCGTCGACCCGCCCGTCGTAGACGACCTGCGTGGGATACGGGAACGACGTCGTTTCGGGAGGCGAAGCGGAGGACACGGCCCCACGTTCCGACGACGGGCGGAAACGGATCCGGGTGGACAGTTGCGCGTTTGATAGTCGCGGTCCCGTCGCTGAAACCCATCTCCGCTGTCAGCACGCTTCGAAGCGCTTCTCGATTTCGCATCCTCCGAGTACGACACATCCTGCCACGCGACCCGTCAGAGATAGCCGAGATCCGCGAGCCGCTCTTTGGTCCCCGCTCGCATCTCGACCGCCTCCGACGCGCCGTCCTCCGATGCGCCGCCCTCCGACGAGTCATCCGCCGATCCGTCGGTCTTCTCGAACGGCTCGAAGCGCTCCTCGAGCCGCCTGCGAAGCGCTCGCACGCGCTGGGGCTCATCGTCGCTGATATCGGTCCGCTCGAGCGGGTCGGTCCGGACGCGGTGGCAGCGCTCGAAGCCGTCGTCGCCGCGGACGTACTTGTACTCGGCCGTGCGGACCGCCCGCAGCCGCCGGTCGAACTCCCGGACGCGGTCCGGAATCTCGCCGAAGCGGGCCTCGAGGCGCTCGATAGACGGTTGGGGAGCGACGTACTCCGCGAAGACGGCGTCGCGGGGCTCGGCGGCCGAATCGGGGTGGAGCGATCGACTCGACCACTGCTCGCGGAGCTCGGGGTCGTCGATTCCGGCCGTCTCGAGCAGCGTGGCTGGGAGGTCGAGCAACTGAACGAGATCCTGTCGTCGGCCGCCGCCGGCGCGGTGACCGCCGGTGAAGGGGCCGCCGTGGAACACGAGCGGGACGTTGAGCAGGGTGTCGTAGAGGTTGTACTGGTGGCCGAAGAAGCCGTGTTCGCCGATGTGCTCGCCGTGGTCGCCACAGACGACGAAGAGGGTGTCCTCCCACTCGCCGCTCTCCTCGAGTGCGGTTCGAAGCTGCCCGACCTGCTGGTCGACGTAGGCGAGCTCCGCCCGATACAGGCCGCGGAGGAGGGCGAACTCGTGGTCGGAGATGTAGTAGTCCTCGCAGTCGTAGGCGCGGGGATCCTGCCTGATCGCGGTCGCTTCCTCGTAGCTGGCACCGCGGGGGAGGAATCGCTCGGCGTACTCCCTGGGCGGATCGTACTGGACGTGGGGCTCGATGAAGTTACAGAACAGGAAGAACGGCCGGCCGTCGTCGCGGCTCCGGAGCCAGTCGGCGATCCAGTCGGTCGCTCGATCGGAGCCGTCGTCGCCGGCGGGCTGCAGGAGTTCGCTGTAGAGGATGTTGGCGGCGTTGACGAACGGGTTGCCGTCGAAGAGCCGGTTGCGGGTCGCGGTCAGTTTCTCACGGAGGTCTTCGCCGCGGACGACCGCGCCCATGTCGGCGTCGGACTGGATGTACTGCCAACCCTTGCGAAGGTCGTCGAATCCGCGGTCGAAGCCGAACTCCTCGGTGATCCAGGTGTTGTTCGAGACGCCGATCGTCTGAAATCCCGCGTCGGCGAAGGCCCCGGGGAGGGTTCGCAGCTCGTCGTCGAGATACGTGTGGCCGCCGTGCGTGCCGTGTTCGGAGGGGTACGTCCCGGTGAAAAACGACGCGTGAGAGGGGAGCGTCCAGGGCGCGGTCGCGAAGGCGTTCTCGAACGCGGTTCCCTCGTCGGCCAGCCGCGTTAGCGTCGGCGTCGGGTGTGCGCCGGCGGAATCGGCTTCGGCCGTGGCCGCCTCGTTGCCGGCCACGTCGTCCTCGGTCTCGGCCTTGGGGCGATCGGTCGGAAGCGGCTGCATTCCGACGCTTTTCGCCCGGGCCGTATCGAGAACGACGAGGACGACGTTCCGCACAGTGCTATATGACTCGGCATCACGTCCGTTAGAGTCCGACATTGGTGACTACTTCCACGGCAAGCAGGGAAGGTCACCGGGCCGGAGTATGCAGGGCTCTATCCGAAGATATCGTCCGCTTTTCGGGTGAAAACCGTCGATTTCGGCCGCGCTCGATATCGCCGCTGCCCGCTGAGCAGACTCCCGCTCCCGGCGCGGGTATTCATCTGCCGGTCGAATATTCATCCGATCGGACACCGTAGGTATCGTGAGCGGATCACTGGTGATCCGGCGGCACGCCAGCCGGCCGAGTAGCGGCTTGCCAGCGAGCCGATGTGACGGTCGAGGCTCACCAGCACTGTCGCTCGGAGGCTTTCCGATGACCACAAACCACGAAAACGACGCGGCGACGGACGATTTGATGGACACGTTCGACGACATCGACGACCTCGAGGATCTCGAGGAACTGGAGTCCCCGATCGGCGATGCCGCCTCGGTGGCGGCCGACGCGCTCGAGAGCGGGACGCTCCCGCTGATCGGCGGCGGACTCGCGCTAGTGGCTGCGATCCGATCGATGGCTGCGAATCGCCGGCGGGCGATTCCGCTCGCCATCGTCGGCACCGGGCTCGTCGGTTTCGGGCTCAGCAAACGTGGCTCGAGCGGCGAGCCCGCGACCGAGACCGATGTGCCGGACGTCGAAGCGGGGACCGACGGAAAGGAGACCGCGGACGAAGCCGGCGCCGCCGCCGAACGCGTCGATTCGGGGCGAGAATCCGAGATCCAGTCCGACGGTGATATCTCGGCGGAACCGGGGATCGACGATGCGGACGACTCGAGTTCCGAGATCGATTTCACTGAAGAGCCTGACGAGGACGAATCCCGGTCTCGACCCGATCTCGGGGCGGACGAGGAAGAGCCCCGACGCAAGACCGATACCGACGGGGTCGAGGTCGACGTCTCCGACTCGGCGATGGCCGACGAGACCAGCGAGGCGACGGGGCCGGATCCCACCCAGGCCCAGCCGACCCAGACTGAGGACACCGAACCGGAGGAGAGCCCCGCGGACGACGCCTCCCACATGAAGGTCGATCCGCCGGACGCGGACGAATCGGACTCGGAAACGAACGAGACTGACGCCGCGGACGCGACGGAGTCGGGCGAAAGCGAGCGGTAACCCCTTCTCGCGGCTGCGACTGGTGCCAGCGGAACTGGTCGCCGCTCGAGCGGTTGATCGCGGCTTTCTCGAGGGACTCGCTTCTCAGGGGTGGGCCAGGCCACCATCCACAGCGCGCGTGCCAGTAGCCTCGAAGCGAAGCGCGGGTCGGCAGTGACGGCCGAACTACCGCGACCGCGAGGGCACCCGTCCTCGGAGACTGTCGACGCGTTGGAGACGGTACAGCACGGGCGCGGTGACGAATGCGGCGACGATCACTCCGAGAGCGCCGCTGCCGGCGAGCACCAGCGCGGGCCAGTAGTAGCCCGAGAGGGCGACGAGGGATGCGATCACGGCGGCGACGACGACGGCTCTCGCGGTGAGGACGCGGCTGCTTCGGATCGGGCCGCGTCCGTCGTCCAGCGCTCGAGCGAGGAGGGCGAGTTGCCAGCCGGCGAGCGCGCCGAGGGACGTTCCGAACAGGAGGACGGCATCGGGATCGGTGTTACTCGTCACGAGGGCGACGGCGGCGAGGCCCGTCGCGAGTCCGAATCCGAGCGTGCCGCGGCGTCCAGGATAGCGATCCAGAAGTTGCCAGACGAGGAGCAGGAATACCAGTCCGACGGCGACGCCGGCGACGACGTCAACGAGGTAGTGGACGCCGAGACCGACCCGCGAGAGACAGACGGCGGTCACGAGCCCGGCGGCACCGAGGTATCGCTGTCGACGCGTGCCGACGGACAGATATTCGGCCAGACTGATGTAGACGACCGTTGTCATCAGTGCGTGGCCGCTCGGAAACCCGTAGCCGGTCGCCGTCGCAGTGGCCTGATACAGCGGATGGACCGTCTCCGGAAGCGCCCCGACCTCCACGAGCACCCGCTCCGGCCGCGGGAGCGCGAAGACGTGCTTCAGGCCCGTGATGAGCGAGAGCCCGGCGAGCAGCAGGCCGAACACGGCGGCGGCCTCGTCCCGGCGCGTCGTCGATACCCAGTAGACGGTCCCAACGACGAGGCCGAGAAACCAGACGTCCCCGAGTTGCGTCACCAGCCCGAGCAAGACGATGGCCCACTCGGGGGCGACCTCCCGGAACGCGTCGAACCAGTCGAGCCCTCGAGACATGTCCCATACTACGGGCGACGAGATACATAAACGGTTTCGATGGGCGAGACGGCGTCCCCGTCGCCGCGTACGGCTATAGTAGCCACTGAAACGATTCACACACTGGTCGTAACACAGTCGTGCGATCAGATGTGTATTGACTTTCAGTGGCTACTATATACGACCCTGCCGTCCGGACCGGAAACGTGCGCCCGAATCACCGATCGATCGGCAACTGTTAACTGTGGCGGCGTCCGGAGACCGGACACATGGCGATCGATGGATGGCGGTCGACCGTCGGCACCGGGACGGCCCGCCGACCGGCGCCGGAACGTGACTGGAAGACCGTCGTCGGGGCAGCGATCGCCGCACTGGTCGCCGCGCTCGAACTGCAGCCCTCCCGGTGACGAGATGGCCGTTCGTCGTCTCCTGCCGGGGTTCGTCGCCCTCTGTCTCGGCGCGGTGCTGGCGCGGGCGCTCGCCCAGTCGCTCGGATTCAACCGGCTGCTCCTCGCTATCGCGCTCGGGTTCGCCGCGACCAACGTCATCGGTATCCCGACCCGGCTCGAGCCCGGTCTCGCGACGCACAACCTGTGGTTGGGGGCCGGCATCGTCCTCATGGGCGCGTCGATATCGCTCGACACCGTCCTCGCGGTCGGCGGGCCGGTCTTCCTCCTGGTAGTCGTTGCGGCCGCGCTCTCACTCCTCTTCGTCGAACTGCTCGCGCGAAACGTCTTCGGACTGACCGAGCGATTCGGCTCGCTGCTCGCGGCCGGTGCCAGCATCTGCGGCGTCTCCGCGGTCGTCGCGGTCGCCGGTGCCATCGGCGCGCGAGAGGAGCAGATCGCCTACGCGGCGGCGACGGTCCTGCTGTTCGACGCGATCACGATCGTCGTCTACCCGATCGTCGGCGATCTGCTGGACCTATCCGGGACGGTCTTCGGGATCTGGGCCGGCGTCAGCATGTTCTCGACGGGCCCCGTCGTCGCGGTCGGCTTCGCTCACTCTGAGGCGGCCGGACAGTGGGCGACGATGACGAAGCTCTCGAGAAACGTGCTGATCGGCGTCGTCGTGCTCGCGTACGCGGGCTACTACAGTCGATCCGGGGGCGGCAGTCGCCCCTCGCTCCGGACGCTCTGGGACGAGTTTCCGACGTTCGTTCTCGGCTTCTTCGCGGTGGCCCTCATCGCGAGCGCCGGCCTGTTCTCCGCGGCACAGCAGGCGTCGATCGAGCACGCATACGACTGGCTGTTCGCGCTCGCGTTCGTCGGTCTCGGGGCCGAAATCCGCCTCGGTAATCTCAGGGCGACCGGGCTGGTGCCCGCTCTCGCCGTTCTGCTGGCGCTGCTCGCCAGTAGTGCGCTCTCGCTGACGGCGCTGCTGGTGTTGTTCTGACGGCCGGCTCCGAATCCGACTGCGTCCCGTCGACGGTCGCAGTGATATTTCCACCGCCGGCCGCGGGGGGCGACCGTCACCGCGGAACATACTTGGTGATGAGCGCGAAATCGATCAGCATGGAGAACGGAGAATTCGAGGGATACGGCGGTCGGCACGTTCCAGAACCGCTTCGAGAGCCGCTCGAGCAACTCGCGGCGGCCTACGACGACGTCGCGAACACCGACGAGTTCCAGTCCGAGTTGCGCGGCCTGCTCGAGGAGTTCGCCGGCCGGCCGACGCCGCTGTACTACGCGCGGAATCTGAGCGAGCGCTACGACGCCGAAATCTACCTCAAGCGCGAGGACCTGCTCCACGGCGGCGCGCACAAGATCAACAACTGTCTCGGGCAGGCCCTGCTCGCCAAGCGGGCCGGCCGGGAGCGGCTGATCGCCGAGACCGGTGCCGGACAACACGGCACCGCGACCGCGATGGTCGGCGCGCTGTTGGGCCTCGAGACGGAGATCTACATGGGGAAGAAGGACGTCGAGCGCCAGGAGATGAACGTTTTCCGGATGCGACTGATGGGTGCCGAGGTCAACGAAGTCACCCGGGGCGACGAGGGGCTCGCGGACGCCGTCGACGCCGCGCTCGAGGACTTCGCCGAAAACGTCGACGACACCCACTACCTGGTGGGCAGCGTCGTCGGCCCCGATCCGTTCCCGCGGATGGTTCGGGACTTCCAGAGCGTCATCGGACGCGAGGCCCGCGAGCAGATTCAGGATCGAACCGGCGACCTCCCCGACGCCGCGGTCGCCTGCGTCGGCGGCGGCTCGAACGCGATCGGCCTCTTCCACGCCTTCCGCGACGATCCTGTCGACTTCTACGGTGCAGAGGGCGGCGGGGAGGGATCGGACTCGAGTCGGCACGCGGCCCCGCTCGCGAAGGGAACTGACGACGTCCTGCACGGTATGAAGACGCGCGTCATCGACGACGATGTCGACGTTCACTCCGTCTCCGCGGGCCTGGACTACCCCGGCGTCGGCCCCGAGCACGCCATGTTCCGGGCCGTCGGTCGCTGTGAGTACACGGGGATCACCGACGACGAAGCGCTCGCGGCCTTCCGCGAACTGAGCGAGACCGAGGGGATCATCCCCGCACTCGAGTCCAGCCACGCGATCGCTCGCGCGATCGAACTCGCCGGGGAAGGAGACCACGAGACGGTTCTCGTCAACCTCTCGGGTCGTGGCGACAAGGACATGGAGACGGCGGCGGCGCAGTTCGATCTCTGAGCGGTGACTCCGAGCGCGGCGAGCGTCAGTTCGGCGCTCGAGGGACCGACTCCGTCACAGGTGTGCCCGAACGCGATCCCGCAGGTGTGCCGCCTCGTCGGGATCGAGCCGATCCCGCGGCAGCGACAGCGCCACGTCGTCGTCCGCGAAGCGAGGCACGAGGTGGACGTGGGCGTGGTCGACGGTTCCGACCAGCGGCCCGCTGGTGTGAAAGACGCTGAATCCGTTCGGTTCGAGTGCCGCCTCCAGTGCGGTCGAAACGATTCGGACCGTGTCGAAGACGGCTGTCGAGACCGATTCGTCGATCGTCAGTACGTCTTCCTCGTGGACGCGCGGAATAACGAGACTGTGTCCGGGGGCGGCCGGATTCCGGTCGAGAAACGCGATCGTTCGCTCGTCTTCGCGGAGGACGTGCGCCGATCGATCACCGCTGTGGATCTGACAGAACTCGCAGTCGTCGTGCATGGCCGAACTCTCTTCCGAACCGACATATAGGTATCTCCGCTCGACGGTCGCCCGTCGGCGTTCGACACGAACCGGCTCCTACAGAAGCCCGTGTTCGTCCTGTAGCGTTCGATACAACTCGAGATACCGATCGGCCACCGCCGACCGATCGTACTCCGCGAACGCCTCGTCGTACGCGCGGTGCTCGAGGTCCCCCGCCGCGAGGATCGCTTCGGCCAGCTCGTCCTCGCTGGTGGTCCGGAACCCCCGGTCCCAGCCCTCGACGAGTTCGTGGGCGCTCGAGTTCGCGTGGTACTCGACGATGCCGACGCAGCCCGCGGCGAGCGCCCACAGCATCTCCGTCGGGAAGACGCAGTGATCCGCGGTCTGGGCGAAGACGTGCGCCCCGCGGTAGGCCGCGATCCGCTCCTCGAGATCGCAGTCACCGACGAACGTCACGCGGTCCTCGATCCGGAGATCCCGTGCGAGGCGCTCGTAGGTATCCCGCTCGGGGCCGTCGCCGATGACGTTGGCCTGCCAGTCGCGGCCGCGGAGTTCGGCCAGTCCCAACAGCAGGCTCTCGAGGTTGGCCCCTCGTCGAGCCGGCGGGCGTAGATCACGTCGACGTCCTCGCCCGGCTCAACGCGCTGAATTCGGTCGCAATCGATCGGGTTCGGGACGGTCTCGACGATATCGCCGTCGGCCCCAATCTCTCGGACCCACGTCCCGACGAGTTCGGAGGGCGTGATGATCCGACCGGGTCGGCCCGTCGCCAGACGGGTCCACCGCGTGTCGCTCACGCCGTCGTCGCCGTACCACTCGAGAACCAGCGGCGCGCGAGCGAGCGTCGATCCCCAGCTGGCCGCGAGCACCTGACTCGACGGCTGTGCGCTGGCGTGGATCACGTCCGGACTCGCGGCCGCGAGGACGAACGGCAGCCGCAGGAGGAACGAACTCCGGGCCTCGGTGCCGCTCGAGACCGCGTGATAGGTGACGCCGTTGCGCTCGAACGTCGACTCCTCGCCGGCCCAGAACCCGGCGCAGTAACAGTGGACGTCGTGGCCGCGTTCCGCGAACAGCTCGCAGACGGTTCGAAAGCGCTGGTTCGTCTCGGTATCGCGGTGATAAACCGTTTCGAACGAGACGAACGCGATTCGCATATTCGGCCGCCACGTAGCCCCGGGCTATAAAGTCACTTTTTTCGTCCGATTCGTCGGCTCGAGGAGCGCGAGTTTCGTCCGCAATCGCCGCTCGAAACCGACGGAGAGGCGACGATCGGTGACCGTTTTCGGCCACACTGAGACGGATTCGGTCCGGATCGATCATTCGTCGCTCTCGTCGCCGGGAAGAAGGTCCTCGAAGAACGATCCGACTCCCTCGAAGAAGCCGCCATCGGTGTCGTCCGAATCGTCGTCGTCCGTGCTGTCGTCGTCGTCCGTGCTGTCGTCGTCGCCCGTGCCGTCGTCGGTCTCGTCACTATCGGTCTCCGATTCGCTGTCACTGCCACCGTCGTCGCCGTCATCGGTTGCCGTATCGTCGTCGCTCCTGTCCTCACTCGTCCCAGATTCCGGATCGTCGACGGTCTCTTCGTTCGTGTCGTCACCGTCCTCGGCCTCCCGCGCGTCGTCTTCGGTTTCGTCACCCTCGGATTCGTCACTCTCGGTCGCGTCCCCGTCGTCAGTCTCGTCGCTCTCGGTCTCGTTGCCATCGTCCGTCTCGTCATCGACAGTTTCGTTGCCATCGTCCGTCTCGTCATCGTCTGCCTCGTCGCTTTCGTTGGTCTCGTCCCCACCGCCGGTCCCGTCGTCACCACCCTCGGTTCCGCCTTCCTCGGTCGAATCGTCCGCCGATTCGCCGTCCTCGAGGTCGCCACTCTCGTCCTCGGAGTCATCAGCCCCCGTCTCGTCGCTCTCGGCATCCTGTCCCCCCAGCGGTTCCGTTTCGCCGTCGACCTCGGGCGTTTCGCCTCCCTCGCCCACGAATAGCTCCGGGCCGACGGCTGCGACGGTCAGCCCGAACGCCGCGAGGATGATCACGGTCGTCACGAGGACGGTCCCGATCGACGACGAGTCGGTCTCACCTGCCATCGACCGTGTTCAGGACGGGAGACGGTATTGTTAAGCGCAGCCATCGGCAGCGCGGACCGCAGTCACGGCAGCCGACCGGGCGCTCGTCGCTCGAGTGCTCGACTCATCGCGGTCGGTGACGAGCGGGGATAACCGGCCCCTACCGAGGCGTGGTCGCCGCCTCGAGTCCGCCCGACCGAAACGACTACCCGCTCGAGTCCGTACGGCCCTGCCATGGGAAGCTACGATATCGAGCGCTATCTCAACGTCCGCAGTGCCTACGGCGCGTCGTTCGGTCCCGACGGCGAACGGCTCTCTTTCCTAATGAATACGACCGGCACGCCACAGATCTGGACGCTCGATGAGCCCCGATCCTGGCCCGAGCAACGAACGTTCTACGACGAGCGGGTGACGTTCGCCTCGTGGTCGCCCGAGCGGCCGGAACTCATCTTCGGGATGGACGAGGGCGGCAACGAGCGCGCCCAGCTGTTCCGGCTCGAGGCCGAGACCGGCGAGATCGAGAACCTGACGGCGATGCCCGACGCCAAACACAGGTGGGGCGGCTGGAGCCACGACGGCGAGCGGTTCGCGTTCACCTCGAACCGCCGCGACGAGTCCGTCTTCGACGTCTACGTTCAGGACCGGGACGAGCGGGGAGACGATGCGACCCTCGTCTACGAAGGCGACGGCTGGCTCTCGCTGTCCGGCTGGAGCCCCGACGACTCCCGATTACTCGTCTCGCAGGCCTACTCCAACTTCGATCAGGATCTGTACGTCCTCGACCTCGCGGCCGACGAGCCCGACCTCACCCATCTCACCCCCCACGAGGGCGACGTGCGCTACCAGAGCGCGAGCTGGGCCCCCGACGGGACGGGCATCTACCTCGTCACCGACGAGGGTGAAGCCGACACGCTCTACCTCGCGTATCTCGACCTCCAGAGCGACGAGATGGAACTCGAGACCGTCATCGATGGGAAGGGATGGAACGTCGACGGCATCGCGCTGGACGACGAGACCGGCCGGTTCGTCTGCTCGCGGAACGTCGAGGGCTACACCGAACTGACCGTCGGCGAGTTCGACGCCGACGAGCCGACCGCCTACGAGACCTTTCCCGAGCCCGACCTGCCGGGCGGCATCTCCGGCGGCGTGAGTTTCGGCCCCGACGCGGAACGGTTCGCGCTGTCGACGACCGGCGACACGGTCAACACGAACGTTTTCGTGGTCGATCTCGAGAGCGGTGAGACCGAACAGTGGACCAGCGCGCCGACTGCAGGGATCCCTCCAGAAACGTTTCGCGACTCCGATCTGGTCAGCGTGGAGAGTTTCGGTGTTGACGGGCAGCGCCCGTCAGCCAGTGGGACTCCGGAGGAGTCCCACGCTGGGCTCGAGGTGCCGGGCTTCCTGACGCTTCCTGACGGGCACGAGGACGGAGAGACGCCCGTCATCGTCGACATTCATGGCGGCCCCGAAAGTCAGCGTCGTCCCTCCTTCTCGAGCGTCAAGCAGTACTTCCTCGACCGGGGCTACGCCTACTTCGAGCCGAACGTTCGCGGGTCGTCGGGTTACGGTGCCGAGTACGCCGCCCTCGACGACGTCGAAAGGCGGATGGACTCGGTCGCGGACATTCGGGCCTGCGTCGAGTGGCTGCAGGATCATCCCGCGATCGATCCCGATCGGATCGCCGCCAAGGGCGGCTCCTACGGCGGCTTCATGGTGCTGGCCGCGCTGACCGAGTATCCTGACCTCTGGGCCGCCGGCGTCGACGTCGTCGGCATCGCGAACTTCGTGACCTTCCTCGAGAATACCGGCGACTGGCGGCGCGAACTTCGCGAGGCCGAGTACGGCTCGCTCGCGGAGGATCGCGAGTTCCTCGAGGAGATCTCCCCGATCAACAACGTCGAGAACATCGAGGCCCCGCTGTTCGTCCTCCACGGCGAAAACGACCCGCGCGTTCCGGTCGGCGAGGCCGAACAGATCGCCGAGCAAGCGGCCGAACAGGGCGTGCCGGTCCGGAAACTCATCTTCGAAGACGAGGGACACGGCTTCTCGAAGCTCGAGAACCGCATCGAAGCGTACAGCGCGATCGCGGACTTCCTCGACGAACACGTCTGAGCGGCCGCTTGCTCGGATCGGTCAGCGAAATTATTACAAAGGTTATACATGATGGGGGCGTAGAGTTCCCGTTATGGCCGCTATTCAGACGACCGGGCTCACCAAGCGATACGGTAAGTCGATCCTCGCAGTCGACGACCTCGATCTCACCGTCGAGGAGGGTGAAGTGTTCGGCTTCCTCGGCCCGAACGGTGCCGGGAAGTCGACGACGATCAACATGCTCCTCGATTTCGTTCGGCCGACTGAAGGGAGCGCGACGGTGCTCGGCCTCGACGCGCAGGCCGACACCGACGAGATCCGTCACCGAATCGGCGTCCTCCCCGAAGGGGCGAGCGTCTACGACCGCCTCACCGCGCGCGAACACCTCGAGTGGGTCATCGACACGAAGGACGTGGACGACGATCCCGACGCACTGCTCGAGAAAGTCGGTCTCACGAGCGACGACGGCGATCGTCCCGCCGGCGACTACTCGAAGGGAATGGCCCAGCGCCTCGGGTTCGGCATGGCGCTGGCCGGCGATCCCGACCTCCTGATACTCGACGAACCCTCCTCGGGGCTCGATCCCGCGGGGATGCAGGAGATGCGCGAGATCATCAGCGACGAGGCGGATCGCGGCACCACCGTCTTTTTCTCGAGCCATATCCTCGGCGAGGTCGAGGCGGTTTGTGACCGCATCGGCATCATGAACGAGGGGCGGCTGGTCGCGACCGGCACCCTCGACGACCTGCAGGGCGAGTTGGACCTCGGCGCGCCGATCTCGCTCGAGGTTGCGACCGTCCCCGAGGGCCTCGCCCTCGACGATCTCGCTGGCGTCCGCTCGGTCACCGTCGAGGACGCCACGATCACGGCGACCTGCGCCGATCCCTCG
The DNA here is from genome assembly GCF_002572525.1 of Natrinema sp. CBA1119. Classification (NCBI taxonomy): domain Archaea; kingdom Methanobacteriati; phylum Methanobacteriota; class Halobacteria; order Halobacteriales; family Natrialbaceae; genus Natrinema; species Natrinema thermophila. The sequence continues at coordinate 2,062,039 of NZ_PDBS01000001.1, forward strand.
GTCAAGGTCGATGTCGTCCGACACGTCGCCGAGGCGACGACCGTCCGCGATATCGTCTCCGAAGACGTCTCGCTCGAGCAACTGTTCAACACGTACACGAACGGCGAGCGCGACGAGGGGGCCGCGACGCCGGAGGCCTCAGCATGAGTACGGTAGACGTCGCGAAGAAGGACTTCCTCGACGTCCGCCGGGCCAAGATCGTCTGGTTCGTCGGCGCGTTCTACACCCTGTTTATGGTGTTGCTGGTGTACTTCGGACAGAACGGGCGGCCGGATCCGACCATCCTGAACGCCCTCTGGAATTTGACCGCTATCGGCGCGATGTTCATCCCGCTGATCGCGCTCGTGACGGCGTATCTCGCGATCGCCGGCGAACGCGAATCCGGCGGCATCAAGTACCTCCTCTCGATTCCGAACAGTCGTCGCGACGTCGTTCTCGGAAAATTTGCGACCCGGACGGCCATCGTCAGCGCGTCGATCGTCGTCGCGTTCCTGGTGGGCGGCGTGCTCACGCTACTGTGGTACCCCTCGCCCGAGATGGACACGTTCGGTATCATGGCGGCGCTGACGGTCCTGTACGCGCTGACCTACGTCGCCGTCGCGATCGCGATCTCCGCCGCGACCGCCTCTCGCTCGCGCGCGATGGGCGGTTCCATCGCCTTCTTCTTCATCACGAGCGTCTTGAACGTGTTCGGTCCGCTCCAGCTCGCTATCGACTACGTGCTCAACGACCTCGCGGGCCTCGAGGTTTCGATGAACCAGATCGCGTTCGTCCAGTCGCTGGTCAGCCCGACGGCGGCGTACGTCAACTCCACCGGGCTCGCGTTCCCCGAGGGGTTCAACACCATTCCGCCGGATCTCCCGTGGTTCCTGCAGGGCGAGACGATGCTCGTCGTCATGCTCGCCTGGCTCGTCGTCCCGCTGGCGCTGGGGATCTGGCAGTTCGAACGCGCCGATCTGGGCTGACGGAAGAATTCTCTCGACAGCGTCGGCCGGTTCGCGCGAAAAGTAGCCACCTCGGTTCCAGTTCCGGGGGCCGGTCAAATTCCACCCGACGTGACACTCAGTCGATGACGCCCGTTTTCGCCGCCACGTCTCGAGCGGCCCGTTCGTTCATCCCGTTGCCGAGAATGGTGTACCGGTCGCGGATCTCGTGACAGGTCGTCAGTGACTCGATGATCATCTCGTCGTCGATTCCGAGTTCAGCCGCCGTCGTCGGCGCGTCGATACTCGACAGCGCGTCGCGGATGTCGCGCCAGATGCCGTCTCCTCCCTGATGGAGGTAGGCGGTCATGATCGAGCCGACGCCGACCTGGTGGCCGTGGAGGGCCGCATCGGGGGCCAGCCGGTCGAGTTGGTGCGAAAAGAGGTGCTCCGCGCCGCTGGCCGGCCGCGAGGAGCCGGCGATGCTCATCGCGACGCCAGAGGACATGAGCGCCTTGGTGACGACCCAGGCCGATTCCTCGAGTCCCGGTCGGATGAGGTCAGCGTTGTCGACGAGGATTTCGGCGGTCATCTCCGAGAGCGCGGCGGCGTACTCGGAGTATTCGACGTCTTTGAGCCGCTGGGCGAGCCGCCAGTCCATCACGGCGGTATAGTTGGAAATGATGTCGGCGCAGCCGGCGGTCGTCAGCTCCCACGGTGCCTCGGCGAGGATGCCGGTGTCGGCGACGACCGCGAGCGGTGGCTCCGCGGCGACGCTGTGGCGGGAATCCCCGTCCGGAACGGAGCCGCGATTGCTGACGATCCCGTCGTGGCTGGCCGCCGTCGGCACGGAGAGAAAGCCCATATCGAGGTGGTGACTGGCCAGCTTCGCGATGTCGATTGCCTTCCCGCCGCCGATTCCGACCAGATAGGTGACCTCCTCGGCCTCGGCGACCTCGATCACCCGCTCGACGGCGGCGAAGGTCGCTTTCTGTATCGTGACGATCGCGGGCTCGATCCCGGTGGCCTCGAAGTCGGCCGCGATGGGGTCCGCAGCAACCTCGCGAGGCGTCGGACTCGTGACGAACAGCGGCCGCCCCTGCAAGTGGAGGTCGTCGATCACGTCGAGGACCTCGTCGCGAACGCCGTGGCCGACGACGACGTTTCGCGGCAAGCGGATCCACGTCGACTTCTCGAACATACCGTTCCTGACACACCCCTGGGTCATGTGTTTTTCCTCGTCGGCGCGTCGTTCGGGGCGCCCGCTGCCGGGACCGAACTGGCGAGCCGATTGCGGCGGCCGGTCGACAGCCTCGAGTCGATCCGTCGAATCGATCGGCGATATTATATAATTGCCAACTATAACGGGCGTATATGATTGCAGTAGCCGCGCTCTGGCTCGGATTGCTCGGCGCGGGTTACGCCAGTGCCAGGCTATACGGATGGTACACGCTTCGACGCCGCCCGGACGGCCGGCGATCGCTCGGTACGTATCGCCTTCTCGCCGTCGTCGGCTTCGGGACTGGAATCGTCCTCGCGTTATCCGGCCTCCTCGAGGAGACTGAAAACGCCCTCTCGAGTGTCCATCCAGCGCTGGCGGGCGGGACCGGAGCGACGCTCGCTTGGCTTCCCGTGCTCGGCGGTGCGATCGTCGCGACGCTCGTCGCGTATCTCGGCGTCTTTCCGTACGCTCGCGAACGCCGCGACCTCGAGATCAGCGCCGCGACGGCGGTCGGTCGGCTCGCGAAATATCTCGTGGCGATTACGATGCTCTGCCTTGGGGCACTCGTTCCCCTCGTCGCGCTCGTCAGCGCATCGGATCCCAGTCCGTTGTTGATCCCGCTCTCGTTCGTCGTCCTCATCGCCGTGGTCTACGCCTGGTTGCAGTACGGCATTCGCCTCTCGCAGACAGTCACCGAGACGACGGCCGAACAGCGCCAGCGACTCGAGAACGCTGGCGACCGAGCCGGCCTGACCGCGACGATCGCCGGCGTGATCCCGGCTCGCGAAGCCGAGATAGCCAGACTCTTCCTCGACGGACCGTTCTGGAATCGGCGGGTGTACGCCACGGACTACGCTCTCGACGCCCTCGACGACGAGGCGCTGACTGCGCTCTGTGCGCGTGCGGACGCCAGCGACGAGTTGTGGCTCCTCGAGCGGCGGTCACTAGTGCTGGCGCTTCTCTTCGGACTGATCGTGACGCTGACCGTCTGGACATCGCTTCTCATTATGGTGGGTTGCGTTGCGATCACCGCGCCGCTTCTTCTCCGGTATTACCGGCGGTTCGAGTTCGCTGCCGATCGCCGCGCCGCTCGATCCGTCGGAGCCGCGCCCCTCGCGTCCGCTATCGAGACCGGCTCCGACCTGTCCGACGACCGGGGTCGGCTCAGAGAGTTGCTCGCGTCGCAGCCGTCGCGGTCTCGGCGACTCGAGCGCCTTCGCGACATCTGATCAAAGCGTCTCGAGGATCCCCAGCACGCGCTCCTCGGCCTCTCGTTTCGGCCCGTTCTCGCTCCCGTCCCGGTCGCTCTCGAGGTGATCCGCGACCGAGCGATCCATCGCCGTCTCGAGCGATGTCGACTCCCAGTCGAGCGCGGCGAGTTTCGCCGTCGAGAGGACGTGGGGATACGTCCGGTAGAGGGGGTAGTCGTCGAGTTCGATGTCGCCGACCGCGAGCTCTCGCGGGCCGGCGCGGACGAGTTCTACGTCATTCGCTTTTTCCGTGGCGCTATGCGCCACGCGATCGAGGGACTCAGCGATCAGGTCGATCATCTCCTCGAGCGTGACGAGCCGTCGGTCGCCGACGTTATAGGCCTCGCCGGCCTCGCCGCGCTCGGCCACGATCCGGAGCGCGCTCGCGACGTCTTCGACGTAGACGCGGTGGCGGAGGTTCGTCCCGTCGCCGGGCACCACGACGCGGTCAAAGCGGTTCACGCGGTCGATCCACCAGTCCAGGCGCTCGGTGTGGTCGTGGGGGCCGTAGACGATTGGCGGCCGGACGGCCATTGCGCGGACGCCGTCCTCGGCCGCCGCGAAGACGGCGCGGTCGCCCTCGGCCTTCCGATTGCCGTAGGTCTCGAACGAATCGTCGGTCGCCTGCTCGAGCGTACACTCGTGCAGCGGCGTCTCGCCCTCCCGCTTGGGGATCTCCTCGCGGCCGTAGGCCGCGCCGCTCGAGACGTAGACGTACGCGTCGCAGTCCGCGAAAATGGTCGTCGCGGCGCGGACGTCTTTCGGATGGTAGGCCACGCAGTCGAAGACCGCGTCGGGGTCGACCGTCGTCGCCGCGGCCTCGAGGGCGGTCTCGTTCGTCCGGTCACCCTCGACGTGATCGACCCGTTCGTCGTCCGCGAACGGGTTTCCGCTGGTTCCGCGGGTGAACAGTGTGACGTCGTAGTCGTGCTCGAGCAAGTCGTCGACGAGGTGGCGGCCGATGAAGCGAGTGCCGCCGATGACGAGTGCGCTGTCCATGCGTAGCCGTCACGGCTGCGGGAAAAAACTGTGGCGGCTGGGCGAGCCACGCTGACTCCGTTCTCGAGGCGGCGGCCGATACGGGCGGCATCGTCAACGGAGAGCACCCGGAGTTCGCCCCTGAGCTTTTAGGGATGCCTGTGAAACGGTAGTCATGACCAATTCAGGTACCGATGCCGAGTCAGCGACCGACCCCGAACTCAGCGACGACGCGATGGGTCGGTTTCCCGTTCCGGCTTTCGAGGACCTCCCCGAGGATCTCCAGGACCGAATTGCGGCGGAAACCGACCGCGCCGGATTCACGCCGAACGTCTTCGCTGCGATGGCGTACAAACCGTCTCACTTTCGCGCGTTCTTCGACTATCACGACGCACTCGTCGAAGACACCGCCCTCGAGCGCGAAGAGATCGAAATGATCGTCGTCGCGGTCTCAGGCGTCAACCACTGCTACTACTGTAACGTCGCCCACGGCGCGCTCGTGCGAATCTACGCCGACGATCCGACGCTGGCCGATCAACTGGTGGCTAACTACCGGACCGCCGACATCAACGACGCTCATCGGACGATGCTCGACGTCGCCGTGAAACTGACCGAACGACCGACCGAGGTCGAGCGGGACGACCTCGAGGCGCTTCGCGAGGTCGGGTTCAGCGAGGAGGCGCTCTGGGATATCGCGTCCGTGACCGCGTTTTACAACCTGAGCAATCGGTTGGCGATGTTCGCGGAGATGCGGCCCAACGAGGAATTCCACACGCTGGGTCGCGAGTAGCGGTCGCGTATCGCATCCTCGAGTCGACGACGACTCCGGCCCGCGGACGGAAAATTATTGTATCGTAACGAGTGAAGAGAAGCGGCAGGTCGCGGCTCAGTCGTCGCTCGCTGCGAAACTGGTCGATTCGGCCTCTGCGGCCACCTCGGGCGCACCGGGCAGTTCGTTGCGGACATCGTCGCTCCCCTGCTCGGTGATCGCCTCGTAGTAGGCCTCGGGCATGACCTTCACGAAGGATTCGAGGGCGCGCTCCCAGTTCTCGAGCAGCAGTTGCCCGCGTTCGGAGCCGGTGTACGCGACGTGGTTCTCGACGAGCCGACGGAGCATCCGTTCGTCTTTCTCCTCGAGGTCGTCGTGAAGCGAGACCATGCCGGTGTTGGCCTTGGCCTCGAACTCGTCGTCGGGGTCGTAGACGTACGCGACGCCGCCGGACATGCCGGCGGCGAAGTTCTTCCCGGTCTCGCCGAGCACCGCGACGACGCCGCCGGTCATGTACTCACAGCCGTGGTCGCCGACGCCTTCGACGACGGCCTTGGCTCCGGAGTTGCGGACGGCGAAGCGCTCGCCGGCGACGCCGTTGACGTACATTTGTCCGTCGGTCGCGCCGTAGAGTGCGACGTTGCCAATCGAGATGTTTTCCGTTGGATCGTAGCCCGCGGTCTCGGGCGTGCGAATCGTGAGTTTGCCACCGGAGAGCCCCTTGCCGACGTAGTCGTTCGCGCTGCCGTCGAGATGCATCGAGACGCCGCTGGCGAGGAACGCACCGAAGCTCTGGCCGGCGGTCCCTTCCGCGTCGATGGTGATCGTATCCTCCGGGAGGCCGGGTTCACCGTAGCGGTCCGTGATGCGGTTCGAGAGCATCGCGCCGACGGTCCGGTCGACGTTCGTGACGTCCGTCTCGAGCGAGACGGGTTCTTGGTCCTCGATGGCGTCGGCCGCGGCCTCGATGAGGTCGCGGTCGAGTTGGTCCTCGAGCTCGTGGTCCTGTTCGCGGATCTTGCGGCGGACGTCGCCGCCCGGATCCGCCAGCACTTCCGAGAGGTCGACTTTGCGAGCCTTCGGGTGGTCGACATCGGTACGCTGTTCCAGGACGCCAACCTGCCCGATCATCTCGTCGATGGTCTCGTAACCGAGTTCGGCCATGATCTCGCGCAGCTCCTGGGCGATGAACGTCATGTAGTTGATGACGTGTTCGGGCTCGCCGGGGAAGCGCTTGCGCAGGTCCTCACGCTGGGTGGCGACGCCGACCGGGCAGGTGTTCTTGTGACACTGTCGGGCCATCACGCAGCCGCCGGTGACCAGCGAGGCGGTGCCGAAGATGTACTCTTCGGCGCCGAGGAGGGCGGCGACGGCGACGTCGCGCCCGGTCTTCATCCCGCCGTCGGTCGAGACGCGGATGCGATCGCGGAGGCCGGTCGCACAGAGCATCTGGTTGGCCTCGGCGAGGCCGAGCTCCCAGGGGAGACCGGCGCTCTTGATCGAGGTGCGCGGCGAGGCACCGGTGCCGCCGTCGTGACCCGAGATGTGGACCACGTCGGCGTTGGCCTTGGCGACGCCGGCGGCGACCGTGCCGATGCCGGCCTCGGAGACGAGCTTGACGTTGATGTCCGCCGTCTCGTTCGCGGCTTTCAGGTCGAAGATCAGCTGTTTGAGGTCCTCGATGGAGTAGATGTCGTGTAGCGGCGGCGGCGAGATGAGCCCCACGCCGGGCGTCGACTTGCGGACGTGGGCGATCATCTCGTTGACCTTCGAGCCGGGGAGGTGGCCACCCTCTCCGGGCTTCGAGCCCTGTGCCATCTTGATCTGCAGCTCGTCGGCGTTCGAGAGGTACGTCGAGGTGACGCCGAAGCGGCCCGACGCCACCTGTTTGACGTTACACTCGCGCTCGGTGTTGAATCGCTCGGGCGGTTCGCCGCCCTCGCCGGAGTTGGACTTGGCGCCCAGCCGGTTCATCGCGATCGAGTTGTTCTCGTGGGCCTCCGGCGAGAGACTCCCGAGACTCATCGCGGCCGTCGAGAACCGCTGGACGACGTCCTTGATCGGCTCGACGTCCTCGACCGGGATCGGATCGCGATCCGACTCGAACTCGAGGAGGCCCCGAAGCGTCTGGAGGTTCTGTTGCTGATCGTTGATCTGCTCGGCGAACTCCTGGTAGCGCTCGTAGTCGTTCGAGCGGACCGCCTGCTGGAGCGCGCCGACGGTCTGGGGGTTCCACTGGTGGTAGATCCCGTCCGAACGGTGTTCGAACTCGCCGTGGCGGTCGAGGTCGGCGTCCTCGCCGTCGCCGTCGAAGGCGGTGGCGTGGCGCTCGCGGAGGTCTTCCTCGATCTCGGCGAGGCCGATCCCCTCGGTGCGGTTCTCGGTGCCTTCGAAGTACTCGGCGACCAGCCCCGAGTCGAGGCCGACGGCCTCGAAGATCTGTGCTCCCTGGTAGCTCTCGACCGTCGAGATGCCCATCTTGGCCATGATCTTCAGCAGGCCGTCCTCGACCGCGCCGACGTAGGCGTCGATCGCGACCTCGGTGTCGGCTCCGTCGGGGCCGGCGGTGATGTCCTCGATCGTCTGGTAGGCGAGGTACGGGTTGACAGCGCCGGCGCCGTAGCCGACCAGCGTCGCGAAGTGGTGGACGGTCCGCGGATCGGCGGACTCGACGACGAGCCCGACGTGGTTGCGCAGCCCGTTGCGCACGAGGTGGTGGTGAACGGCACCGGTCGCGAGCAGGCTCGGGATCGCGACCCGGTCCTCGTCGACGGTCCGGTCCGAGAGGACGATGATGTCGTGACCGCCGTCCTCGATCGCCTCGACGACGTCCTCGCGGACGCGCTCGATGGCGGCTTCGAGGCCGGCCCCGAGTTCCGCGCTCTCTGGTTCGTAGGTGATGTCGATCGTCGCGGTGGTGATCCCGTTGGTCGAACAGTCGCGGATCGAGCCGAGTTCGGCGTCGGTCAGGATCGGCGAGTCGAGCACGAGCTGGCGGGCGTGTTCGGGCGACTCGTCGAGCAGGTTCCGCTGGAAGCCCAGCCGGCTCTCCATCGAGGTGACCAGTTCCTCGCGGATGTAGTCCAGCGGCGGGTTGGTGACCTGCGCGAACAGCTGCTTGAAGTAGGAGAACAGCGGTCGGTTGAAATCGGTGAGGACCGACAGCGGCGTGTCGTCACCCATCGAGCCGACGGGGTCTTTCCCCTTCTGGGTCATCGGCTCGATCATGTTCTCGAGTTCGTCGTGCGTGTAGCCGAACGCGGCCTGATAGTCTCGCAGCCCCGAGACCGTCTGCTGTGGCGAACGATCGTTCGTGGTGCGGATGTCGTCGAGATGGACCTGCTCCTGGGCGACCCACTCGCCGTAGCGGTCGTCGGTGAGGTCCTCGAAGACCTCCTCGTCGGGAATGACGCGCCCCTCGTTGGGGTCGGCGAGGAACAGCTGACCGGGCTTGAGACGGCCGCGCTCTTCGATGTTTTCGGGCTCGGTCTCGAGCGCGCCGGCCTCGCTGGCCATGATCAGCTGATTGTCCGTCGTCACGTCGTACCGGCACGGGCGCAGTCCGTTGCGGTCGAGGACGGCACCGACGCGTTCGCCGTCGGTCGCCGCGACGAGCGCGGGACCGTCCCACGGCTCGACGAGCGAGGCGTGGAAGTCGTACCAGTCCTTTCGATCGGGGTCCATCGCGTCGTCGCCGCGCCAGGCCTCGGGAACGAGCATCCGCAGGGCGTGTTCGAGGTCCCGGCCGTCCTGCATGAGGAGTTCGAGGGCGTTGTCGACGCTCGCCGTGTCGGACTGGTCGGGATCGTCGATGATCGGCTTGACCGCCTCGAGGTCCGCGAGGACGTCGCTCTCGATGTCGGTCTCGCGGGCCCGCATCCAGTTGATGTTGCCCTGAATGGTGTTGAACTCGCCGTTGTGGATGATGTTTCGGTAGGGGTGGGCGAGGTGCCAGGCGCCGAGCGTGTTCGTCGAGAATCGCTCGTGGACCATCGCGAACGTCGATTCCATGCGCTCGTCGGTGAGATCGGGGTAGTAGTCGGGGACCTGAACGCCTTTCAGCAGTCCCTTGTAAACGACCGTCTTGGAGTCGAGAGAGACGACATAAAAGCGCTCTTTGTTCTCGATATCGGCGCTTTCGACGGCGTTCTCGAGCGCGCGTCGGGCGACGTAGAGTCGGCGGTCGAAGTCGTCACCGGAGATATTGTCGTCGGGTGCGACGACGACCTGATGGACGTCGGGTTCGGAGTCGACGGCTGTTTCGCCGAGGTCGTCGTTGTTGGTCGGGACGTCCCGCCACTCGAGGACCGAGAGATCGTAGGTATCGACCGTCTCCTCGACCAGCGAGACGAGCGCGTTGCGAGCCGCGTCGTCCTGGGGCAAAAAGAGCGAACCGACGGCGTAGGTGTCCGGAAGCTCGGCGTCGAGGACCTCTCGGAAGAACGAATCCGGCGTCTGAAGCATGATGCCGGCTCCGTCGCCGGTGTTCTTCTCCGCCCCGGTCGTCCCCCGGTGCTCGAGATTGATGAGTAGTTCGAGTCCGTCAGCGACGACGTCGTGGCCCCCATCCCCATCGAGATCCATGACGACGCCGACGCCGCAGTTCGACCGCGCGTCCGCGGGGTCGGCGAGCCCCTGTGAACGCTCGGCGGATGACGCTATATGTGGCTGTGGCATAGCCCTCCCTAGCGGAAACAGATATAAGAGGCTAACCCATTATGGCTAAGTGTATTATAAACACATATGGTGTGATATAAGGTATTTGTGGGGCCCTTATACATTCACCTCGTCACCGTTCACGCGCCGTCTCGCCGCAGTTGCGACTGCTATCGGATCGAGCTACCGCTCTGGGGTCGAGATTCAGGACGGCACTGTTCGAACCCCCATCCGGGAAGCGATGCTTCCCGATAGCGGGGTGAATTGTCAGAGGCACGTAGTGTTCACCCACCAGAGTGAACACCACAGTCTCTAATTACTCGCCGCTGGTAAGCACTATTGGGTTAAAGAGTTAGGTACGCATGGCAGTGGCACCCACAATTTGTCGAGGTGACCGTTCGAACCAGTTCCCGAAGCGAGGCCGACCGGTTCACGTGGGGAGTCCGTCTCGACCCTGTTCGCACCGACGATCCATCTCACCGTTTCACGCATCCCGATGTGAGCGTTTCGTCGAAGACGACATCAGATCGAAAGTACCTGCCGCCGGCAGCGAAACACCGGAAAGCTGACGGTTCGATTCCCGGCTCGAGCGAGCAACGACGAGTCGACATGTTACCACCGAACAGGCGTGTTACTGCCGAACGGACCTGCTCCCGTCGAGTAACCGCGCTAGTACGACTTCGCGAAGTAGGCAATCTCGTCGGCGGGATCGCCACAGACGCCACACTCGTCGCGGTCGGGTTCGGGTACCTCGCCGGCCGTCGTCCCGCCTTCGTCGGCCAGGGGTTGCATGACGATCTCGGCGGCGATCTTCTCCTTGATGGCCGTTTCACAGGCCTCGTCGCCACACCACGGCGTCTTCACGTAGCCGCCGTGTTTGCCGATCGTCCCGAGGATCTCCTCCGGACTGTGGGCGTCCCGGACGTTCTCCTCGAGGTTCTCTTGCGCGGTCTCGTACAGTTTGTCGTAGATCTCGTCCAGATGCTCGTCGACGGCGTCGACGATCTCGTCGCGCTCGGCGACGGACTGTTCGTTGTCCGGCCGGTGAACCAGCGTGGCTTCCCCGTCGTCGACCTCGTGGGGGCCGATCTCGAGTCGCAGCGGGATCCCGTTGAGCTCGTGTTCGTTGAACTTGAAGCCGGGATTTCGCTCGTCGCGGTCGTCGAGTTCCACGCGGAAGCCGGCCGTCTCGAGGTCGTCGGCGATATTTTCCGAGTACTCGAGGACGTCGTCTTTGGTATCCTCCTGCCAGATGGGAACGATGACGACCTGCGTGGGCGCGACCGTCGGCGGGAGCACGAGCCCCTGATCGTCGGAGTGGGTCATGATGAGCGCCCCGATCGCTCGCCAGGAGAGCCCCCACGAGGTGGTGTAGGCCGTCTGTTCGGCCTCGTCCTCGTCCGCGAAGGTGATGTCGAACGCCTCGGCGAAGCTCTGGCCGAGGTTGTGGCTGGTCGCCCCCTGGACGGACTTGCCGTCGGGCATCAGCGCCTCGACGGTCGTCGTGGTGTCCGCGCCGGGGAACTTGTCGTGTTCGGGCTTCTTGCCGCGCAACACCGGAATCGCCAGCACGTCCTCGTAGACGCGCTCGTACTGTCCGAGGCGAGTCCAGACCTCCTCCCACGCGCCGGCGTTGCTCGCGTGGGCGGTGTGGCCCTCCTGCCACATGAATTCCTTCGTCCGGAAGAACGGCTTGGTCTCCGTGGCCTCCCAGCGCACGACCGAACACCACTGGTTGAGCCGCATCGGCAGGTCGCGGTGGCTGCGGGTCCACTCGGCCATGAAGGGTGCGATGATCGATTCGCTTGTCGGACGGACCGCCAGTCGCTCCTCGAGTTCCTCGTGGCCGCCCTGGGTCACCCACGCGACCTCCGGGTCGAAGCCTTCGACGATGTCTTTCTCCCGCTCGAGGTAGCTCTCGGGGATGAACATCGGGAAGTAGACGTTGTCGACGCCGGTCTCCTTGAACCAGCCGTCCAGCGAGTCCTGAATGGCCTCCCAAAGGGCGTAGCCGCGCGGTTTCGTGACGATGAACCCGCCCATCGGGGCGTAGTCCGCGAGGTTCGCCTTCTGGACGACCTCGGCGTACCACTCCCCGGGCTTGTGCGATTTCGACTCGGTGATCCCGAGTTCTTGACTCTCGTCGCTCATTGTGTCGACATGCAGGCAGCGCGGGCTTAAACCATGCGAAGGCCACCGGCGACGCGTGGGAGGCGTTCTCCTGCACTGCCGCGCAAGACGGTCGCTCGCGACTCAGCGAGCGCGTTCCAGGCGGCCGATCAGTCGCGGTCGCCGTCCGCGGGGTCGGCGTCCGAATCTGTATCCGTCACGCACGCGAGAACCACGACCGGACGGAAAACCGTCCCCGTTGGACGTGCCGGACTGCGGGACGGAGTGCGAGCGTCGCCCGACCGCTCAGACTCCGATTCGCTCGCCCAGTTCGGGCGCCGTCGCGTCGTAGCCGTCGGCGCGCAGCTCCGCCGCGAACGCCTCGCAGCGATCGCCGTGATTGATCAGTACCGTTGCATCCGCATATGACTCGAGGAACGCGCGAACCCCGTCTCGATCCGCGTGCGCGGAGAAGTCGTACTGTTCGACCCGCGCGCTGACCGGCATCATCCGGCCGTCGATCTCGGCGCTCCCGGTCTCGAGCAGGTCGCGGCCGGGGGTCCCCTCGACCTGATAGCCCGTCATGGCGATCTTGTTCGTCGGGTGGGAGCGGATCGCGGGCACGTAGGTCATCGCGGGGCCGCCGTGGAGCATCCCGCTGGTCGTGACGATCACGGTATTCTGCTCGGCGATCCGTCGGCGCTGGCCGTCGCGGCCGTCGACGAACCTGGCGTTGCCCTTCGCCCGGCGCAGCAGGTCCGGATCGCGCAGGAATCCTCGGTTCGCATCCCGGAGAAAGAGTTCCGTGACGCGTTTGCCCATCCCGTCGACGTAGCACTCGAGGTCGTGTTCCTCGCAGATGCAGAGCACCTCCTGCGTGCGGCCGATACCGAAGGCGGGGACGACGACGGTGCCGCCCTCCCAGATCGTCGTTCGAAGACTCTCGGCGAACTCGCGTTCGATTTCGGGTCGCGGCGGTCGCGTCACGTCCGAGTAGGTGCTCTCACAGAGCACAACATCGGCGTCGGGTCGCGCGGTGGTGCCGTCGAGTAACCGCTGTTCCTCGGTGTGAAAGTCACCGGTGTAGAGCAGTCTGGTCTCGCCGTCGTTCACGAGCACGTGGGCGCTGCCGGGGACGTGACCGGCATCGAAGAACGTGATCTCGTACCCGGCAGCATCGAAGGTGTGCTCGTATCCGTGGGTCTCGGAGACTTCCGCGACGCGAGCGAGTTCCGCCTGGGTGAACGGACAGTCGTAGCTTCCACCGTGGAGTTTCAGCGTGTCCCGCGCGAGGACCATCGTGAGATCGTACGTCGGTTGCGTCCAGTGGATCGGCGGCCGGGCGTCACCTGACAGGAGCGCCGGAACGGAGCCGACGTGATCGAGGTGGCCGTGACTGACGACGATGGCGTCGGGATCGACGTCGCCGATCGGAAACGACGGCGGGTTCCCCGAATCCATTCCGAAATCGAGCAAGAGCGTGTCGTCGATGAGGATCGCGCTCCGGCCGATCTCGCGCGCGCCACCCAGCAACTGGACGTCCATTACGAATCCCTTGCATCTCGTCTGGTTTGCCTCCGTTGGTTCACGGACTCCGGTCGAGATGTCCGTCACTCGCGTCGCTCGTCCGGTCCGAGGACGCGCTCGAGTTCTCGTTCGAACTCGTCATCGTCGAGTTCGCCGTCGACGTACCGAGAGCGAACTCGGTCCTCGGGAGCGGTCCGGTCGTCGGACTGCTGCGGTGGACGCGCGTCGCCTTCGGCGGCTGAATCGCCACTGAACACTGAAAACAGCCCGACGATCGCCAGAACGAACAGGCTCAGGACGGCGAGCGAGACGATCACCGAGAGAACGGCGACGACGAGGGAGAGCGCGATACCGACGATCGTTCCGACGACGCTCAGCGCGATGAGCGCGAGTACGAGCACGCCGATTCCCTGGAACAGGATGGAACTGAGGCGTCCCATACGCACCGTTCGTCGGATGTGCACAAAAACCACTCGGGGCCGCAGACGGCGATAATCGCGATGCTGTGACTTTCTTTCGAGTCGACCGTTCGCGAAGCGGTATCAGGAGCTGTTCGATCGAGGGTCGTTCGCATCGGCCCGCCGGGCGTCGGTCCGTTCGGTCAGCCCGATGAGATAGACGTCGAGGAGACAGATCAACAGGATCGCGAGCGGCACGGCGACGTCGGTAAAGCGCACCGCATCGAACTGCAGTGCCGTCACGACGAACGGCTCGCCCGGTTCGAACGCGCCCGACAGCGATCGCGCGCTCAGGAACGCGATCGCGAGGCCGTAGCAAACGAACCAGATCCCGGCGCGTTTCCACCGACCGAGGTAACAGTGGCCGAGGCCGGCGACGAGCGCTGACAGTGGATACGCCGGCCAGACTGGCCGTGACAGCTCGCTCATTGAGAGCTACCTACGTCGTGGAAGACAATCCGTGTTGTCCTTTCGACCGAGTGGTTATTTCCGATACCGCTGGATCCCGAACCGGCCGTAGCCGCCGTACGCGACCTCGAGCGAGCCGATCCACCAGTTCCACCGCTCGGGCGGGGTGCCGTCGGGGGCGTCAGAGAGTTCGTCGATGATGATATCGTTCGTCAGCGTCACACCCACGTCCCCCTCGTACTGGTTGGAATCCGCGAGATCGACGGCCTGCCGAACGACGACGCGTGACTGCCCCATCGTTCCGCCGAACTCCTCGCGCAGGCGGATCTCGAGTCGTCCGGGATCGATGAACACGGCTACTCGTAGGGGGTCGGGGTACTTGACTGTTCGAGCAGCCGAACGCTGAAACACCAACGCTCAAACGCCGCTGGCTCGAGTGGCCGGGCGGACGGCTCGAGCAACGCGAGAGCCGTCTAACCCGGGGGAGGGCAGGCGGTTACCTAGTATCTATCGCGAGCGAACCCGAAGGGTGAGTGAGCGGGCCGACGACCGATGTGGAGGGGCGCGAAGCGGCCCGAAACGGAGGGAGGAGTGCTTTTCATCGAAGTTTTGCCGAGGGCGCGGCTCTGCCGCGCCCGCAGAGCAAAAGTTCGGTCCCGATCGATGATCTTTTGAGCGACGGCCGTCTTCCGTCGGGCATGGCAAGTTTCACGGTCGTTGTCGGCGACCCCGAATCCGGGTCGTCCTATCAGCTCGAGGCGGAGGAACAGGACGCGAACCGATTCATGGGCAAGTCGATCGGCGAGGAGGTCGACGGCGGCTCGGTCGGCCTCGACGGCTACACGCTCGAGATCACCGGCGGCTCCGACGAAGCGGGCCGCCCGCTCAACGGCGAGGTCTCCGGCCCGAATCTGTCGCAAGTGCTGATGACCGGCCGACAGACGGGGTACCGTCCGGACCGTGACGGTGAGCGTCGCCGGATCACGGTTCGCGGTAGCGAGATTTCCGACGCCGTCGCGCAGGTCAACGCCTCGATCGCCGAGCGCGGGAGCACCGACGTCGACGACCTCCTCGGCGAGGGCGGCGACGACGACGAGTAATCGCGGCGAGTCCTTCGATTCATTCTCATGGGAGACAGAATTGCGAGCGACCATTCCTCGGTGAAGACGGTCCGGTCGACGTGTACCGAGACGGCGACTGGCGTCAGACTCGAGGTACCGGCCGACGAACGCGGTGCGTTTCCGACCGACGAGGTCGTCCGGGTCGCCCTCGACGGCGAGGAACTGTTCGCGCGAGTCGAGCGGGCGCTGACGGGCGACGACCTGTTGATTCCGGGGGTCTACGAGACGCCGGACGAGGCCCGAGACCCCACCGGCGCGACTGACCGCCTCTCGGAGTGGACCGCCGAGAACGGTATTCCGGCAGGGGGCTCGGTGCTGGTCGACGTCGTCGAATCCGAGTTCCTCTACGGCCTTCGCGCACCCGGCGAGACGACCTATTACGACGCGCGAGAGCCGCCGAGCGATAGCCTGAGCGAGATCGCGAAGGATCTCGAGGACCGCTGATTTTCGACCCCTCCGATCTCGGCGAGAGCCGAGTTTCGGCCGGGCAAAAGCGTTGTCACGACCGGACCGAGGTGGCTCCGTCGATTCGAACCCGTCGGTGACGGTGACTTCGGCTTCGAAAACGCGATCGGGGTCTCCTCGAGCGCGGAAAACGGGAGTGCCTTAGAGCCGCGGCAGAAACGCGTACAGCAGCAGGCCGAAGGCGAGGTGCTGTACCATCGTCTGCTCGACGGTCGCACGGACGTACTCCTCGTCGGCGATCGAGTACTCCTTGGTTCTGACCTTGGCATGCATCGAGAGCACGTCCTCCTCCTCTAAGTTGTGGAGGCTCGGATAGACGGTGCCCGGACTGAGCTGGGCTCCGAAGAGGTGGGTGAGATCCGAGAGGAGCTCTTTCCCGTGTGTTTCTTCGTGGAGCGCGATGAGCATCAGGAGGATTTCGTCTAAGTTCTCCTTGATGATGTCCTCGTCGAACTGGACCTCGTCGGTCGGGAGCGCGCTGTTTACCTGCGCCATCAGTTCGTCGAGTTCGCGTTCGACGTCTCTGGTCGTATCGTCGGTCGATCCGAGCGAGATATCGTACGATTCCGACTGGTTGTCCGCAGTCGCCGCTCTCGACAACTCGTCGAGCACGGATTCGGTATTTGGAGTGTCCTCACGCATTGACGATCACCTATGGGGGTACGTGATGTGGACCGTTCCGCAGCCGCCGACCACGCACTGTCGCCGGATGATCGGTGACGGCCCCACTCACGACTACTGAGTCCCTGACACTGATCCGTATTAAGAGACAGGGAAGTGAATGGTGTTGAATATATATAAATCAACTTTTCGTGAATGATGGAATAACTATCCAATCATGGACTCTCCGGATACTAGTCCGTGTGGGGAGAAGAAAAGAAACATCTGGTCATAAAATACTTATAAATGTATTTTTCTGTGGGGTTATGGGTGCCCGTTCGAATCCGATGATAAGTGTTGTGGCCAAAAGGCAAATATATGATCAGTGATGTGATGGCCCGTCACGGATGATGCTTACCATCTCGTTCGGTTCGTCGCCGTCGTCCTCGTCATCATCGATGCGCCGTTCGACTCGCCGCTCGGCCATCCGTGCGACCATCACGTGTTCCTCGAGGTCGTCGCCCCGGATCTTCGCGATATACTCGAGGGTCTGAGCGTGGGCGCTGAAGAGCGTCCCGCTCAGGGATTCGAGGGGATACTCGAGCGTCGTCGGTTCGTCGTAGCGTTTGTTGTGGATCTCTCCGAGCGAGAGCCCGCGAAGGTACGAGGTCATCTGCTCGCGGACGAGCGGGCTGATCCAGCCCAGGTCCTCGTAGTACCGCAGGCAGTTCAGCGCGCCCGTCGTGCCGAAGGTCTCGCCGAGAAAGCGAGCCCACTGGATGGTGGCGTTGGTTCGCCCGGCCGATCGCTCGAGCGTCTGGAGATATGGTTTTTGATCTGGCATGGATGGCTGGTGTCGCCGATCTACTGTCATTCAGTCGTCCGCTACTCAAGAACATTCACGTCATTACGAACGGTGAGTCGTCGTCGCTACACGCTGATAGCCATCCCGACGACGTACTCCGTGATGACCGCGATCACGGCACCGAGCCACGTCAGGAAGACGAAGTGAACCAGCGCGCTGATAATGTGGCCGCGGTCGGTGAGTCGAATCATGATCGCCGAGAGCGCGGCGTTGATGACGATCGTCAGGAGTAACAGGTACTCGATCATCTGAATATCGTACTGCTCGGTACTGAGCAGCCCCCCGGTGAAACTGCCCTGGCTCTGGAGGTCCATCCCGCTCGTGATTTCCATCATGATCTCGACGACCTCGAGACCGACGAAAAACGAGAAGACGGCCGAGGCGGTGATGCCGTAGAGGACGCCGATCAAGGTCATCGTCGCCTGATCCCGTTGCTCGCGGACTTTGAGCACTTCGTTCTGGTTCTCGCTGATGACCTGCCCGAGGACCTTCGGATCACCTCCCATCTGGCGACCGACGACGTACATGTCACCGAACTTTTGGATGAGATAGGAGCCGGTCTCCGCCGCGAACAGCCGCCACGAGCGGATGTCGTCGATTCGCATGTTGAGCCGCTTGTACAGCGCGTCGACGTTGTCGGTCAACGCCCCGAAGTCCTTGCGCCGGAGGCTCTCGAGGACGCTCCCGGTCGAGGTCTGTTTGACGCTCTCGACGGCACCGAGCGCGCGGATGAAGCTGGGGAACTCCCCGTCGCGGACCTTGACTTTCTGTTCTTCCTGTCGCATCCGCCACCCGGGGAGGAGCAGCGGCGTTACGGGGATCGCAACCATGATCGGTAGCGGGACGCGGCTGGCGATCCCCGGCACGATCCCGAAGAGGGCTAGTCCCATCACGACGGCGAGGAGGATGCTACAGCCGATACCGATCGCGAGCGCTCGCGGAATCCGGGTGAGCGGGCCGGTCCCTTCCGTCTCCTCGATATACCAGAGGGGATCGTACGGCGAGATGACGTGGACCGCGTAGATGAACGCGACCTGGACGATCGTGAACATGGCGATGGTGCCGCCGATCAACAGCGTCGGGCTCGTTCCGGTCAGGATCGGCAGCACGATCGCGAACACGAGGATGAACGCCACCGACAGCATCATCGACATGTACAGCTCCTTCATCACGTCGAGTTTCCCCAGGTCCGCCTCGTATCGGGTAACGAACTGCTGGATGATCGTGTCCTGTTCGTCGATCAGGAACTCGCTGATCTGCTGGCCGCCGCCGACCGTGTACGCCAGCCGCTCGAGGAAGTCTGTCAGGAGAGGACTCGTCGTCTGTTTGGCGCGGAGCCGGCAGGCGTCGTCGAGGCTCTGGTTCCAGGTGTCGACCATCGCGACGAGATGTCCCATCTCCTCGGCTAAGGCATCGTACTCGTCTTCTTCCGCGAGGGTACGGAAGATCTCGACGCGGTTGATGTTCGTCATCGAGAGGACGGTGATGTGGGTCAAAAAGAGGTGAAAGCGCTGGCGAATCTGCTTGCGCTTTCGGTCCTGGGCCAGCTTGGGGTAGATGATCGCGACGACCATCGCCAGCAGTCCCAGGAGGATGACCGGGAGGCCGATCAGCAGCGAGAGCCCGAGCACGACGACGGCGATTCCAGTCCCGATGAAGAACACGAACGCGGGCGCGATGACGAGGAGCAGATACCGCGAGGCGCCCATCTCCATGTTCGCGTACGCCATGTTGAGCGACTCGAGGGCCGATCGAGTGCTCATATCGGGCGCGGACTGAGAGTCTGTTGACATAGTGATCTCAGGCGAACTGGTCGATGCCGCTGATCCGGATGGGCAGCCCCTCGAGGCCGTCGCGATGGAAGCCGGCGATCGCGTCGTTGACCTCGTGGTAGCCCAGCACGTCGGCGTCGATGAGCTGGCGGATGATCTCCGCCCGACGGTCGAGTTCGTCGTAGATTTTCCGGGTGTCCTGATAGCCCAGCAGCGTCGCGATCTGCTCCTCAAGGACGAAGGAGTTGTTTCGACCCGTAAAGGCGACCTCGTCGTCGCGGGGGTCCCACTTGAACGCCTGCCGGGTGACGACACCACCCTCGTAGTCGGAGTAGCCCTCGATCTCCTGGACCGAGGTTACCCGTCGGAGGACGTCGTCGCCCTGCTTGACCCGGTTCTGGAACAGCGCGACATCGCAGTTGTCCATGAACGTCTCGGGGACGTTGATCGGCGCTCCGGTAAAGCGCTGGATCATCGAGACGATGTCGCTGGCGTGGAAGGTCAGCATGACGGGGTGGCCAGTCTGGGCCGCCTGGAACGCCATCTGCCCCTCTGCCCCGCGGACCTCGCCCACGACGATGTAGTCGGGCCGCGATCGGAGCGCTGCCGCGACCAGGTCGAACATGTCCACGTCGGCCGACTCGTCGCCGGATCCCTCGCGGGTGAGCAGCTGCTGCCAGGTGTTGTGCGGCGGAATGACCTCCGACGTATCCTCCGCCGTGTAGATCTTCGCGTCGCGCGGAATGAACGACAGCGCCGCGTTCAGCGTCGTCGTCTTTCCCGAAGCCGTTTCGCCGACGACGAACACGGTCTGCTCGTTCTCGAGGCAGAGCCAGAGGTAGGCCGCCAGTTCGGGAGAGAGCGTCCCCCACTTCGTGATCTGGAAGACCGACAGCGGGATTTCCTCGCCCTGTCGGATGGTCATCGAGGGCCCCTGGACGGAGACATCGTCGGAGTAGATGATGTTGATACGCGAGCCGTCGGGCAGGGTCGCGTCGATGATCGGATCGGAGTCGCTGATCGGGTGATTCATCCGCTCGCCCATGTTCCGGAGCCACTGCTCGAACTCCTCGGGCGTCCCGAAGTCCACGGTGGCCGAGATCATGCCGTACGTGCCGTGATCGAGGTAACACTGCTTCGGACCGATGACGTGGATGTCCTCGTTGGCCGTGTCGGCCATCACCGGTTCCAGCGGGCCAAGGCCGACGATATCGCGCTGGAGCTGGTAGCGCAACCGGGTGAACTGATCCTGCGAGAGCGAGACCTTGCTGGTGCCCAAGGACTTGAGCCGACCGATCGACTGCCCGGTGATTCCCGACGTGACTTCGATGACTTCGTCCAGGAGTTCGTCCAGGTGCTCCTCGAACTCCTCGTTGTCGCCCGGTGCGGGTCGGGTCACGCTCTTGTCGAGGATCCGCTGGCGAATCCGGTCGTACAGCGCCTTGTCCTCGTCCTCGAGGGTCGGTTCGACGCAGTAGTAGGTGGTGTCGATCCCCATATCGCCGTAGACGTGACAGAATATGGGTGTCTCGGCCTCGTAGATGACGTTCGGTCGGTTCGACTCCCACTCTTCGGACGGTTCGTCGATGAGTTTCGGGTACTCGCCGTACTCCTCGTGAAACCACTCGAGGTGTTCCCGCAGGTGGGGGTGCTCGTCGGCCAATGCGTCGAGTTCGTTCTCGAGTCGTGCGCTCCCGAAGTCGGACATTTAGGCCACCGTCCTGCTGACGATCGAGACCCCTCGTCCCTGTTGGACGGTGAAGCCGATGGAGTCGTCGACCGGACTCTTCATGTTCTGGAAGCGTCGGACCAGGACCTTTCGTCTGATCTCCTGGCCGACCGTGTTCGTCTCGATCTGGAAGTAGATGTCGGCCATGTTCCGCAGCGGTCGCAACGCGTCCTCGCGGACGCTCGTCGGATCGACCGTCAGCACGACCGACTTGTCCTTCATCGTCATCTGGCGCAGGAACGTGACGAGCCGTTGAATGACGTGATCCTCGTCACCCGCTTCGATGACGCCCTCGTAGTTGGGATCGTTCCGCAACAGCGCTGAGAGGGTATCGACGAAGACCACGTCGGCCTTCCAGAGCGTCTCCGCGCTCGCGAGTCGCGCGAGGAGCTGGCGTTCTTGCCCCTCGTCGTGGGTGTCGATGTTCGCGTGCAAGAACAGTAACTGTTCGTCCAACAGCAGATCGACCACGTCGTAGGACAGCGAGTGCATCTGCTGGACGAACTCCCAGGACTCGAGCTCCGTGGAGATGTAGGTGACGTAGGCGTCCTCTGAGGCGATCCCGTAGGAAAAGCGCTGGGAGAGGGCGCTTTTGCCAGCGCCGTCTTGGCCTTCGATGAGCATGATGCTCCCGGCTGGAATCCCGCCGCCGATCGCTGTGTTCACGCGGTCCTGATCGGTCAGCCCGATGGAGTAGTAGTCTGTCATGGGACGTAGAATTCGAACACCTCCTCCGCACCGTTGACGGTCACGCTAACCCGGTGCTCCTCGCCCGTCGCGAGTGACCGGGAGATCTCGAATTCGGCGACCGTTCCGTCCCGCCAGGGGCCGCCGTCCGTGACCGCGACGGTAAACTCATCGCTCGAGACGTACGAGCCGTTGACCAGCACGTCGAGTACGGTGCTGTCGGCCGTGAGTGTCTTTCGGCCCGTGTTCTTCACGAGGAGCGTGATGTTCTCCGCGCCGCTCGAGTTGTACACCGCGCGGCTTCCCGGATCGCTGATGATCTCGATGTCGGTATCGATTTTGTCCGTCATGTCGCCGCTCTGGCTGTCGACCGAATTGCTGAGGTCGTTGACGTTGGTCACCAGCGTGCCGGCGACGCCGGCGGCGACCAGCATCGCGGCGATGAACAGGATCAGCGTCGAAACGGAGTCACCGGCCATGGTTCACCCGCCGACCTCCGTTACCGTCTCGGCGATTCCGTGTTCGGTCACCAGTTTTACCCTGTCCGGTTCGGGCGTCCTGTTGGCTACCGTCACGTGCAGCGTCTCGCCGGGCTGCCACAGCTCCCGTTCGGCACTCCCCTCGACACGCGTCACGTACGAGTCTCGCGTCCGGTAGACGCCGTCGACCAGCAGATCCGTCTCGGCGACCGAGAGCGTCGCCGAACCGGTGTTGTTCACGCTCATAGTAAAGTTGTCGTTGCCGCTCTCGTTGTAGCTCCACGAGTCGACCGCGATAGCGGTGTTTCGCATCGACAGCGTCCGATCGTCGCGGTCCTGTATCGCCGTCCGTCGCTCCTCTTGTGCCGAGTGAAAGACCGGATAGGCGATCCCCGCGGCGACCAGCACGCCGACGAAGATGATCGCCGTCGCGCCACTGGTACTGAACCCCACGCGCGATCACCGTCCTCCCTCGTCGCTCCAACGCATTGCTACGGCCCCGCTCCGGTATCCGGCCCGACTTCCCGCTTCGTCTCGTGGATCTCCTGGAGCTTCATGATGTACGTGTAGCTATCGGCGTGATCCTCGGCGGTCAGTTCCTCCGGCGTCATCTCCGGGTCGACGTGAACGTCGAGGTCGGGCCCGCTCAACATCGCCTCGAGGTGGTCTTTGACCTCGTCGTCGATCCAGCCGATCTCGGCGTAGTACGAAATCGCACGCAGCGTCGCCGCCGGCCCGGCCGTCCGGACCAGTTCGGTCAGCCACTCGAGGACGATGATATCCGTCGCGTACGTGTCCGCGAGCGACTCGAGAGTGACGTCCGACTCGTCGTCGTCCGCCGTTACGTCCGCTCCATCGGCGTCCGAACTCGGCTCCGAACTGGTGTCGTCGACGCTCTCGGTCGCCTGCACTTCGACGCGGGTGTCGTCCTCGTCCTCGTCGAACGTGATCGTCTCACCGCCGGTCTCGTCGGCGCCGTCGGACTGGGCCGCCGCGTCCTCGATAACTCCTTTGAGGTCGTCGAACGAGACCGTTTCCTCGCGCCCCGACGAACTCGTTTCAGCCCGGAGTCCGGCCATCGACTCACTCCCGCCGTCAGTCGTCGCCTTGTCCTCGCCGAAGACGCCGAACCCGTTTCGCTCCTCACCAGCGCCGGTAAACGGGTTCACGTCGTCGGTCAACATGTCGTACACGCCGAGCAGCTGGCGGACCGTATCGTTCATCTCCTCGACCTGGTCCGCGACCTGCTGCTGGGAGTCCTGCACCGTGCCCAGCGTCGACTCCTTGCTCTCGAGTTCCTCCTCGAGTTCCTCGATCCGATAGAAGAGGTCGTCGAAATCGTCTTCGTCGCCGCTCGATCCCTTCCCGCGACCGAACAGTCCGCCACCGCTCTTCTCGTCGGTGTCGGACTCGGTCGGTTCCTCGTCGTCCGTGGATTCCACGTCGGACTCGCCTCCCGATTGTGCGGTCGCCCCCCAGCGTCGTCGGTGCCGTCGTCGCGCTGTTGGCGTTGTTGCTCGCGCTCGCGCCCCCGACGGCCGCCGCTGTCGCTGAGGAAGTCTTCGATGAGGCTCCGCAGGGAGGCGAGTCCGAAATCCATCTTAGCTCCGCGAGCTCGTCACTCGGCTCGTCACCTGCCGCCGGAGGCGGTCTTCTCCGTCGGACGATACGGTCATACTACTCCCCAGTAGCGAGGGCGGTCCTAAAGGTGTACGCTCGAGTTCGTCCCGCGTTTCGAGTCGTGAGTCGAGTTTCGATACGTCGACTGAACTGATACTGAGGTTGATACTCCGACTAGTCTTTGTCTTCGCCGGGGTACATCCCCAGAATCTGTGATGCCAACGACCTCGTCACACGTCTGCCTTCGACGGGACACCGATCGTGTTCCGTCGTCAGTCTCGCGGTGGGAGCGACGGGTTCGGCCCGTCGAGCTGGCAGATGGTGTCCGCGCGGACGGCTCGTGTCGCGATGACACGATGCAGACGAGGACGGCACGCAGGGTGTACACATAATGTTCGAAGCAATAACAGACTACGATAACGACGACCGCGGTCAGGTCGGGATCGGGACGCTCATCGTGTTTATCGCGATGGTCCTGGTCGCGGCGATTGCAGCAGGCGTACTGATTAATACGGCCGGTGTTTTGCAGAGCCAAGCATCCGATACTGGCTCCGAAACTCAGCAAGAGGTCGCGAATCAGATCGATGTGGTTCACGCAGTCGGTAACGTTTCTAGCGCCGATGTTGTCGACCACTTGAATTTGACTATCAAGAAATCAGCAGGATCTGATGCGATCGACATCACGTCGATGACGGTCCAATACACAAGTGATGACAACGATGTCGCACTTACGTATAACGCCACGGATGCGGGCGAGACAGCATTGGTTTCAGCGGACAGTGGGAATTTCACCACGTCACAAATTAATGGATATGACGACGAGTCGCTGACCAATACTGAACACCGTATCAGGCTCACTATCGATACCGATGATATCGAAGGTGGACTTGACGGTGGAGACAGCGCAACGCTCAAACTTATTGACCAATCCGGTGCTCAGTACACCTACGGTGTGAGCGTTCCGAACACGTTCGGTGACAAAGAAGTGGTGGAGGTCTAACTGATGTTCGAACGACTTCAGATCGACGATGACACTCGTGGTCAGGTTGGTATCGGGACACTAATCGTCTTCATTGCGATGGTTCTCGTCGCAGCGATCGCGGCAGGCGTGCTGATTAACACGGCTGGCGTCCTGCAGAGCCAGGCATCCGACACCGGTTCCGAGACTCAGCAGGAGGTCGCGAACCAGATCGATGTCATTCACGCTGTTGGTTCCGTATATGAAGCTTCTTCCTCAAGTGAGGATGCTCTTAACAATTCCTACGTCGATACACTTAACATGACGATTAAGAAATCGGCTGGGTCTGAGGCAATTGACCTCACATCGATGACCGTCCAGTATACGAGTAATAAAGAGGATGTCTCGCTCACGTACGATGACAGTGGCGCTAACGCTGAAAACTTCACCACACATTCTATTACTGACAGCTCTAATGAGTCACTTACGAACACCGAAGAGCGAGTCAAGTTAGAAATTGATACTGCATTGATTGAAGATGAAGTTAATGAGACTGGCACCTCTACCCCTGTTGGACTTCCAGCCGGTGAGAGTGCAACGATCAAACTCATCGACCAATCCGGTGCGCAGTACACCTACGGTGTGAGTCTTCCGAACACCTTCGGTGATAAGAGCATCGTCGAGGTCTAACCACCTCACCGACGACTGAGACACAATGACCCCCGATCCACCCGAAGACGACGGCGTTCTCGCCCCCGACGAGCTGCAGTTAGACGACGACCACGTCGACGAGTTGGGCGAGAACCGCTATCTCGTTCGATCGGAGGGATCCGGTTCGGAGCGCGCGGCGATGTCGGCGGCCAGCGAGGTCGCGGACGCACTCCCAGCGGGCGACGGGCCCGCCGGGGACGCTCGCAGCGAGCGCGACGATCACGATCGCACACACGCACATGATCACGCACTCGCCGACGCGCCAGAACCGCACGGGGTCGACATCACGCTGAAGACCGACGGAGAGGTCGCACACCACAGCGCGGCGTCACACGATGTCCGCGAGGTGTTCGTGGACCTGCTGACGTGGTATGCCGGCCAGCTCGACGACGACATGTCGCCCAGCGAGGCGCTGCAGGTCATGCTGGCCGCGTCGGATCTCGAGGTCTCATAGGGTCGATTGTACCGGTTTTCTGGAATGACCGCACGGACGGTCGCGGTCATCCCGGAAATAACGTACAATCGACCCTATGACCCGTCGAATCGTTCGCAAACCACAGGGAGTACCGCGGCGGTACATTTTTTATGCGGATCGACGCACACCAGTGACGAGTGAAACCCAAGCCGACGCCCTCGAGCCCGGCCGAAAATCCGAATACCGCCCTTTTTCCACCTCGAGCGCGAATCCGACGCCATGAGTGACCAACGCGAGGCGTTTCTGGCGGGCGAGCGACTCGAGGACGTGGCGCTGTTCCTGGCGGATTCCTACGTGTCGGACGAGCGCCTCGAGGAGTTCGGCGAGCGCGTCGACGACGGTATCCTGATCGTGATCGACGGCGAGCGCGGGCGGAACGCTTTCCAGGCGGCGACCGGCACGGGTGCGATGGAGTTCGCCAAGTCCGCGATGAGCAACGAGGGGGAGATCGACGACGAGCTGACGGGCGGGCACTGCCCCGACGCAGCGGCCGACGAGGAACACGAGATCAAGTTCGTCTTCGCGTTCGCCGAGGCGCAAAACGAGGAGGTCGGCGGCATCTACGCCGAGGGGGACGTCGTCCACGCCTACGCCCAGTGTACGTGCGGAACGGCGTTCTCGGATCGATGGAATGTGGGCGAGACGGACGGATAGCGACTTCGGAGAGCGGACTGCGGACGTGGCAGACGTGGATAGTCAGTAGTAGGCCGCAGTCTTTTGCGGCTCAGCGGCGTAATGGGACGTAATGAGTTCGACCGAAACCCCGTACGAGACCGGCCGCGGGTTCGGTCTCTCGAGTCGCGAAGCCCGTGTAATCGGCGGTGCGAGTGCTCTGATGGCGATCAACGTGGCGTTGATGTACGTCCTCGTGGTGACGCCGCTCGCGAGTGTCAACGAGTACCTGTTCTCGTTCCCGATCATCGGTGCGCTCGCTTACGGCGCAGCCATCATGGCCGGACAGGTAGTCGCCGAGCGTGGCGTCACGGGCGGGGACATGGGAATCGCGTTCGTCGGGATGGTCATTCTGCAATTGGCCTTCGGGGTCTTCGGAGCCGGCGTGCTTCGCTTCGCGCCTCGAGAGAGCCAACTCACGATCCTCGTCGTGACGGCGGTCGTGGTGGCCCTGTTGACGGCCGTCATCTCTGCCTACGTCTACGCGCGGTCGAAGACGTTCGAGCACTGGGGATCCTACGCCAACTACGCGTTCATCGGCGGCATCGTCGCGATTCTGATCGGGACCTTCGTCGCGCCGGTGTTGCTCGTGGGTTTCGTCCTCATCTTCCTCGGGTTCCTGCTTCGGCTGGGCTGGGAGATCTGGAAGGTGCGCGACCAGCGCAGCGCGTCGGTCGCGCTCCAGACGATCGGCGTCTACATCGCCGTCGCCGGCGTCTTCGTTCACGTGTTGCAGCTCGTGATGCGGTACTTCGCATCGCGAGGGTGATTTTAATTGGTTTGCTCGAGTGTTCCCCACGGTTAGCTCGACCGTGATCGGTTTCAGAAGAAGGATTCCGAGGAACACAGAGTGAATGCTGCTCACTCTTCTGTGAATGGAACAGTGGTTCTGAGAGGACTGAGTGAGACGAAGTGTCCTGCTAGCGTGGCAACAGGGAATCGCCACGTCCTCCCCAGCCGATTCGTTCGCTCGCAGGCTCGCTCACTCATCCCTCGCGCAGCGTCGGGTCGCGGCTCACCAATGGGTTCGCGGTTCCCTGCGGTCACCGCTCACAATATCGAGGCCTTCACTTCGTTCAGGCCTCGCAGTTCGCCGCGACACAGCGCGCGCCACCGCATGCCGGGTGGCCAGTCTGGAGTGAGACGCGGTTTCCCTCTACTGACCGTTCACTGACGGTCGTGAATTCAGTGATAGGGACAAAAACGAGTCGGGCGGATCCTCGAGCCGATCAGTCCTCGCTCGCGTCCGTGTCGCCGTCGGCCGCCTCGTCCGCTTCCGCGACGACGTCTCGGAACGCGTCGAGGATGACGCGTTTCGTCACGGCACCGCGGGTCGTCCAGTGGTTCGCGTAGTCCAGCATATCGTCGTAGATGTCGGGCTTGCAGCCCGCGGCCTTCGGATGGCCGCCGCCGTTGACCTTCCCCGCGACCTCGTGGCACAGTTCGAACTCGTCGGTGCCCCGAATGGAGGCTGAGCCGGCGGGTTTGACGATCACCGAGGCGTCGGCTCCCTGCTCGCGCATCGCCTCGGCGACCTCGTTTTGCGAACAGCGGCCGTAGGTGATACCGACCGTGTAGCCGCCGATTTCTCGCAGTTCGGCTCGACCGACCGCCTGATCGATGAGCGCCTCCTTCTCGACGCGGCGCTCGGCGATGTAGTCCGTGACCCACTCGGGCAGGTCGACGCCGTACTCGCGGACGACCTCGACGTACTCCGCGGGATCAGTCCAGTAGGCGTAATCCGCGAGGTCGTCGCTGCGCGGGTCTTCGCGCAGCCAGAGGTCGTGATCTCGAGTGACGGCCGCCAGTTCCTCGTACATCGCATCGAACTCGTACTCGAGCGAGCGGTAGACCACGTCGGCGCTGCACTCCTCGTCGGAGTCGCCGACCACGAGGTCGACGCCGGCATCGCGGACCGCTTGCGCCACGTCGTCGCCCCACTGGTGGTGGTCGTACCACGAGACGCCGTCGGCGGTCTCGAGTGCCGCGGCGAGTTCCTCCTCGACGTACTCGTAGCGATCCGGCGCGAGGTCGCAGACGGAGATATCGATCCCCTCGTCGCCGAACTCGGCGACGCGAGCCAGCGCGTCCTCAACGTTGTGGGGGCTCGCTGGGATGAGCGCGACTTCGTGGGGCGTCGGTTCGGGCTCCTCGAGCGGCTCCTCGGCGTCGGCCGCCTCGATGGCGACATTCTGTTCGTCGGCGTCGTCGGTCGCGTCGGCGACCGGTTCCGGCTGGTCCCCGTCGTCATCATCTTCGGCCGCATCCCCGTCGGGTTCCGGCACGTTCTGCACGTCGCCGTAGGCCTCCCGGATGAGCGCGACGCAGGCCAGCCCGTCGGCGTCCGGGTCCGCGATGACCGCGACCTCGGCGCCCTCGAGTGCGGCTGCGGTCTGCTGGTCCTCGAGGTCCTCCTCGAGCGTATCGGGCAGGAAGAAGCCGGTTCCCGGCAGCACGGATTTCCGGGCGAGCGACAGATCGCCGCTCTGAATGAGTTCGTCGTACATGGTACGTGGTGCGTGACCGGCGGGGAAGTAACCGCCGATATCGCGAGTGGGCGGGCCAGCGACTGCCGTCGATCGGATCAGGCGTCTGCGGATACCTCCTCGCTTGCGGCATCGTCATCTTCATCGTCGCCCGTCGGCTCGAGTTGGCGCACCGTCAGTACGGGGACGGGCGAGGTCCGGACGATCCGCTCGGCGACGCTGCCGAGCAGGAGGCGGTTCTCGCCGTGGCGACCGCGGGTCCCGGTCGCGACCACGTCAGCGTCGACCTCGCGGGCGTACTCGCAGATCTCGATGGCGGGACGCCCCTCGCGGATCTCGGTCGTCACTGCTCCCTCGGCTCGCTCCTCGACCGTGGCGATCGCGGCGTCGGCGGTCGTCTCGAGGGCGGTTCGGAGCTCGTCCCGGAGCTGCTGGGGCGAGGCGTCGACCTCGCTGGCGTCGACCACCGAGAGGGCGTGGACGTCGGCCCCGAAGCGGTCCGCGAGATCGAGCGCGATGTCGACGGCCCGTTTCACGCTCTCGGAGCCGTCGGTGGCGACCACGACCGTGTCGAACATGTCGATGGATTGCGCTCGCGGTCGCTTAAACGTCCCTGTTCGGGCAGCGAGTTCGTCCGAGCGAGGTGAGCCGTCCCGTTTGCCTGCGTCGCAAACGCGATCGATCGAGGTAGCTTCGGGGAATCGGGGGACAGTCGGTGGGATCCGGGTCTCTCGTGGGAGGATCGAGGCGGCAGTCGGTGGGGTGGCTTTTTTGTGACGGAACACCCACTGCCGCGTATGGACGCCAGCGAGCCGTTTACCGTCGACACCGTTCTCGCGCCGGTCGACGGCAGCGACGAGTCTGCCACCGCCGTCGAGTACGCCATCGCCGTCGCCGACCGCTACGACGCAGCCGTGCACGCGCTGTTCGTTCTCGGACGGGGCGTCGTTCGGGGATTAGATGTCGGAACGGTCGACGAAACCGATGTCGCAGAGAATACGCAGGGGTTCTTCGATGACATCGAGGACATCGCCGAGGACGCCGGTGTTCCGATCACCACGTCCGTCGACGACGGCTTCTCGCAGACGCGGAAGACGCTCCATCCCGGCAACGTCGTCCTCGACACCGCCGACGACATCGACGCCGACTTCATCGTGCTCCCACGCGAACCGGTGACCAGAGCCGAGGCGGAAGTCCTCGAGAAGGCGGCCGAATACGTCCTCTCCTACGCGAGCCAGCCGGTCCTCTCGGTGTAGCCGGACGGCTCGGCGATCGAGCGGTCCGCAGACGGACTGCTGTACCGGGTTCCCGCCGCGACTGCGACCGTCTTGCGAGCGCGCCGAAACCGACTGGCGGCAGTCCGTCTCAGTCCGACAGCGATTCGTCTCAGTCCGCTCCCTCGAGCAGGATCGCCATCTCCTGTTCGAAGCTCTCGGTCCCGGTCGCTTCGAAGCCGACCCGTTCGTAGAGGGCGATCGCCGGATTGTTCCATCGTTCGACGGTCAGCCAGACGCGACTGATCCCGATGTCGCTGGCGTGGCCCAGCAGGTTCTCGAGCAAGAGCGTGCCGATGCCGGCCCGCTGGTAGGCCTGCAGGACGAATATCGCCAGCTCCCACTCGATCTCACTTTTCCGCTCGATCGCCGCCGGGTCGTCGGAGTCGGGGACGAGCATCGCGTGGCCGATCGCGTCGCCGTCGTGGCGGGCGACGACGTTGATGCTGTCTTCGCCGATCGTCTCGAGCCAGTTGCGGATGCGATCCTCGCCGGTCGGCGGAATCCCCTGGGCCCGATCGGAGGGATCGAACTCGAGGTACATGTCGACGACGTCGTCGAGCGCCTCGGTCGCGAACTCCTCTGGTGCGCGGACCTCGATCGAGCGACCCTCGCGGTCCTCGACGGTCGTCGGCGGCGAGGGGAACGGACCGGACGGTTCGTCCGGATACTGTCGCGTTCCGACCATGGTTATCGCACCAGCTTGACCGTCGTTGGGGCGTTCAACAGGACGAATTCCGTGATCGGGCCGAGCTGGATCTTCCCCATCGGGCTCAGGGTACCGCCGCCGATGACCAGCTGATCGAACTCGCCTTGTTCGGCGTAGTTGACGAGTGCGCTCCCGGGATCCCCCTCGAGTTTTTCGACTGGAATCTCGTCGAGTCCCACGTCCTCAAGGCGGTCGACGGCCATCTGGTACGTCTCGTCTTGCGAGCGTTTCGACTCGGGCTTGTCGACGATGACGACGGTGAGGTCGTCGCCGACATCCTGGGTTCGTTCGATGGTCTGCCGGAGCGTCTTCACCGACTCGTCGCTGCCGCCGAGACCCAGCAACACGTTCATACGGGTGATTGTGAGCCGATACACGAAAACGGTTGTGCTGATTTCCGGGTTCGAAACGCGGCCGCGGACCGTTTCGGGTGGAACTGTGTCGCATACGTTGCGCGTGACGACGCTGTTAAGAACGTGTAGTGAGTACGTTCACGGAATGAGTGATGCGGCGCTCGATGTCGTGGAGTTTCTGCTCACGACGAGCGTGTATTCGGACGACCGGACGTTAGACGAGAACGATCTCCCGCCGTCGTTTCGCCGCGTCTACTGGACCGGCGGCGTCGACGACGAGAGCGAGAGTGACGACGGGAGCGGTGGGAGCGGTGGAAGCTCCCGGAAACCCGCCGGAATCAGTCGCCCGCTGTCGGTGACGACAAGCACGGCTCGCGAGGCGACCGGCGTCGGCCAGCCGTGGGACGCCGTCGCCGATCTGATGTTCACCGAGCGCGATGAGTTCTCCGGCACGATCACCCTCGCCCAGCGGGACATGGCCGAGGAGTGGTTCGTCGAACGCGTCGATGATGAGCGGCTGCTCGAGAACCCGACGCTGGCGAAACACTTCGCGGAGCACGAGACGTACGATGTCGACGTCACCCACGAGGAAGCTCGCGATCGAAACCGGCCGATTCAGGCCGATCGGGTCTGGATCGACGGGCTCCTCGACGAGTACTTCAACGAGGACGACGACGAGGAGATGCTCGACCTCGTGGAAGTCCGCGCCCCCGAGGAGGTCGAGATCACGCTCGACGACCTCGTCCTCACCCGGGATCAGGAGAACGAACTCGACAAGATCTCGAAGGCGATCGAACACCGAGACTACCTCGCGGATATCGGCCTGCGCGAGATCGGTAAACTGCTGTTCGTCGGCCCGCCGGGGACCGGGAAGACCTCGACGGCGCAGGCGCTGGCCCGGGACATGGATCTCCCCTTCGTCGAGGTCAAGCTCTCGATGATCACCTCGCAGTATCTCGGTGAGACGGCCAAAAACGTCGACAAGACCTTCGAGGTCGCCAAACGGCTCTCGCCGTGTATCCTCTTCATCGACGAGTTCGACTTCGTCGCCAAAACCCGCCGCAGCGACGAACACGCCGCGCTCAAGCGCGCGGTCAACACGCTCCTCAAGAGCATCGATAACATCTCGCTCATCGACGACGACGTCTTGCTCATCGGGGCGACCAATCACCCCGACCAGTTGGATGACGCCGCCTGGCGGCGCTTCGACGAGATCATCAACTTCCCGAAGCCCGACTCCGGCATGCGGGCGGACATCCTCGGTCTCATTACTCGAACGATGGACATCGACGAGTTCGATCCCCACCTCATCGCCGAGGTCACCGAGGGGCTGACCGGGAGCGACCTCCGAATGGTGCTCCGGGAGGCCGTCCTCGAGGCACTGACCGAGGACCGCACGACGCTGACACAGGAGGACCTCCTCGACGCCGTCGAGGAGTTCGAGGAGCGCGACACCCTGAAGAACATGGACATGATGGGCGGCGACCACGACGCGCTCGTTGCCGGCGGGGACCTCGATGCGGCCAGTGACGGCGGTGAGCCGAGCGACCACTCCCACGATCACGACCACGACCACGATCACTGAGGACCGACTCGGACCGGGTCCGGTTCGATGTTCCCTGTTTGTCCGGTAGTTTCGCTATTTTCCGGTTCTAACGAGAATTCCTAGATCGATCGTTCAGTAGCGATGAGCTACGTATCGCAGAGACTGGGCAACCGTCTGCAGTGGCGCGCGCTGGGCCGCGGTGAGTCACTGACGAACCGCGGCGTAAAGCCGTGTGAGGTCTTCGCGAACTCCGTGAGCGAAGGCTCGTCAGAGCCTGCTCTGACGGTGGATGAGCGAACGCTAGTGAGCGAATCGGCTGGGGAGGGTGTGGAGATTCCCTGTTGCCATGATAGAAGGACGCTTCGTCTCCTATAACCCCATCAGAACCCATTGTTCCATTCACTGGGCAAGTGAACGACCCCCACTCTTATCGAACGATCGTCACGGGCACGGGGGCCTGTCGAGCGACCCGTTCCGCGACGCTGCCGAGCAGGACCCTCGAGAAGCCGGTCCGGCCGTGGCTGCCGACGACGATCAGGTCGATCGCGTTCTCCGTCGCGTAGTCGACGATGGCGTCCGCCGGTTGCCCGACGACGACCGCCGTGTCGATCGAACAGCCGTGATCGGCCGCGCGAGCTTCGGCGTCCGCGAGCAGTTCTTCCGCCTCCTCGCGCTGGCGCTCGAGCAGCGCCTCCGGCCCGAGGTGTGCGACCTCACCGTAGCCGCTGTCCGTCGGGTCGACGGCGTGGATGACCGTGATCTCGTCGTCGGCGTGTTCCGTACATGCGAACTCGAGTGCCGCCCACCCCGGCTCCGAGTCCTCGAGGGCGACTAACAGGTGCATACTGCATCGTACGGGGACGACCTACTTGAGTGCCATCATCACTCACACGCTGTGGGAGGCCGTTCGTCGGCTGGTCGCATCGAAAAACGGGTTGGCAACGCGGCTCGTTGCCTCACTCCGAATACCCCTCCTGCAGGAAGGCCCCCTCGGTCTCGTACATCGACACCAGTTCCTCGATGAGTTCCTCGTTCGATTGGCCGTCCTCGCAGTGGTTGTCGAGTCGCTCCTTCAGATCGTCGCTGATCTCGAGTGTCTGTGTCATGGGTAGTAGTGTGGTGGGGTTGTGTCGATCGGAGTATCGACGACCGGCGTCAACTAGTCCCGGG
This sequence comes from Natrinema sp. CBA1119, assembly GCF_002572525.1. Classification (NCBI taxonomy): domain Archaea; kingdom Methanobacteriati; phylum Methanobacteriota; class Halobacteria; order Halobacteriales; family Natrialbaceae; genus Natrinema; species Natrinema thermophila. The sequence continues at coordinate 2,096,031 of NZ_PDBS01000001.1, forward strand.
GCGCACGGGCAGCTTTCTCTGGCCGACATACGCAAGTAATATTTTACGCACCCGATCGGGCCGGCAGACGAATCGCTGAACCGGCACGGGACGGCCGTTCACTTACCCGGGTGGTCCTCGTAGCGACGGATATGACAGCACCGCTGACTGAGGATGACGTTGGAAAGACCGTCGTCGACGTCGAAGGCAAGGAACTCGGGATCGTCGCCAAAGTCGACGGGAGCAGGGCCGCCGTCGATCCCAACCCCAGCGTGGCAGAACAGGTATTCGCGTCGGTCGGCTGGGAGGGCGAGGACGACGAGGACTACGTCGTTACCGAGGATATGCTCGAGCGGGTCGACAACGAGGTCGTCCTGCGCGGTGAACTGTAGGTCCTCTCCCTCGAGTGACCGGTCGACCCCGAGCGGCGGGGCCTACTCGGCGGAGCGGTCGTCGAACGACTGTTCGCGCCAGGTCGTCCAGTCGTAGAGCCGCTCGAGTTCGCCGCCCTGCTGGCGGATCGCGACGGCGGTGTTGAAGAGGAAGGCGGCGACCAGCGTCGTTCCAACGATCCACGCGGCGTCGGCGAGCGCGCCGTACCCGTTCAGATAGCTCGTCACGAGGTCGATGAAGACGACCGCGGCGACGCAGACGATCGCCGGCAGTAGGTGTCGGGTCAGCGCGGCGAACGTCGTCCCCTCGTGGACGCTGACAGCGCGAACGCCGTAGAGCACCGCCCACGCGGAGGTGACGATCCAGCCCACGGCGACGACCAGCCGCGTCGAGGATCCCTCGACGAGGAAAGTCCCCCACCAGGCGGCGATGAAGCCGGCGACGACGACGTAGTCCGCCCACGCGGGTAACAGACGGGTACGATCGCCCGCGGCCGGCTGATCGTGATACATGGCGCGGATCGCCAGCGCCAGAAAGAGGATGAAAAAGAGGACTGCGCCGTCGACGAACCGGCGGATCCACGCGGGCTCCAGCAGTATCGAGGCGACGCCAGCGACGGCGTAGACGATCGCCGCCCCGATTCCGATCGTGAGATACCACTGTTCGGCGCGCGCCTCGACCGCGAGGACTTCTCTGACGTAGACGATCGCGTAGTACAGGAGTATCACCGCGGCGATTCCGATCGCGAGATACGCGAACAGTCGGCCGAACGCGACCGTCGTCGCCGGATCGCCGGCATCGAACGTGATCGATGAACGCGAGGTGAGCATGAATGCCTGTACCTGCCCACTGAACCGGCATAAGGATACCCTCGGTTACCGCCGTTCAGGAAGTCACGGGGAGGCTGGTGTGTCGCCTCGAGCCACGGGCTCACGAACGGCTCGTCGTCCTCGATCGATAGATCGTCTTCGAGACGGAACTGGGAACGAAAGAAAAGGGGAACTCGTCAGTGGGACTGCTCTCGATCACGGATCCTCGTCGTAGACGTCGGGGTTCTCCTCGCCCTGGACGTTGACGACGCCGAGGGCGCCGCGGTGAACGACCCGCGAGAGGGCGTGGTCGACGAGTTTGACCGGGCCGGGGACGGGGAACTCCATCTCGCCGGCGGTGGTGGTGCCCGGCGGGACGGGGGTCGTTTCGACGTTGTTAGCGGGTTCGCTCAGCAGGTCGCCATCGCGGTAGAGGTTGCTCCAGACGTTGCCGATCGGGTGGAACGAGCTCAGCAGGTTCGGACCGCCGTTGGCGAAGTAGACCCGGGCGGTCTCGCCGGTGTTGGCCTGCATGGGGCCGACGCCGTCGGCGGTGAAGCCGTAGGCCTGACCGTTGAAGACGACGTAGGTGGGCTCTTCGCGCATCATCGCGTCGTGATCGAACGCGTGGTGGCCTTCCTCGCCGACCTCGCCGGCGGTGTAGATCTCGTGCTGGCCGAGGTAGAACTCGTTGTCGACCTCGGGCAGGCCGTCCTCGGGTTCGACGAGGATCGAGCCGAACATGCCGCTACTGATGTGGTAGTCCATGGCCGGGACCGCACAGTGGTAGATGAACACGCCGGGGTACTCCGCGCGGAATTTGATCTGGGTCGGGTCATCATCGGGGCGATAGTCGTCGCGTCAGCACCGCCGCCCGGCCCGTAGACCGCGTGGAAGTCGACGTTGTGCATCGCCGTGTTCATGTCCTCGGGAACGTCGAAGGTGAGGTTGACCGTGTCACCCTGACGGACCCGAATCATCGGCCCCGGCACCTGCCCCTCGAAGGTCATGTAGTCGAAGGTGACGCCCGGTTCGATCTCCGCGGTCACTCGCTCGGTCTGGAGCGTCACGTCGTGCGTGCGGGGCTCGTTCCAGTCGACCGGGGCCGGAACGTCCGTCGGATCACGCGCGATCCGGTCGATGTCGACCGCTTTCGCCGCCTCCAGTCCGTCCTCATCCGCAGGTTCGCTGTTTTCCGCACCGTTCCCCTCCGTGTCGCTACCGAGACAGCCGGCCACTGCCAGCGCGCCGGTCGCTCCGATTGCCTGCACCATCTGCCGCCGGTTGAGTTGAGTTGCGGTCATTGTCCTACTTGGATATAGTGGTGGACATATGATCAACCATAACGACGGTTCCCGACGGATAGTAATCTGATCGCGGAAACCCCGTATATCGTGGGCAGTTAAGTACCCCTCCCGCCGAACGGAGCGGAAAAAGCGGGTTTCGAACGCTCGTTCCTCGTTCAGCGACGGCATGCGGTCCGCGACTCGAGAGCGACCGCCAGAACGAACCCGACGGCGATCCACAGTCGACCTATGGAACCGACCGATCTGCGCGAGATGATGCCGGCCCTCGAGTCGTCCGTCTACTGCAACTGGGGTGCCGGTGGGCCGAGCCCCCGCCGAGTCGTCGAGGCGGCCGAATCGGCGCTCGAGCACCACGAGTACGAGGCCCCCGCGGCGGCGGGGATGTATCCCGCAGCGTTCGAAGTCTACGACGAGGCGCGAGCGGCCGTCGCCGACCTGCTCGGAGCGTCGCTGGACGAGATCGCGCTCACGCAGAGCACGACCGACGGGATCAACCGCGTCGCGGGCGCGTTGAACTGGAACGAAGACGACGTCGTCGTTCGAACCGATCTCGAGCACTCCGCGGGGATCCTGCCGTGGCAGCGCCTCGAGCGCGAGGACGGCGTCGAGGTTCGCACGCTCGAGACAGAGGGCGGACGGCTCGACGGCGGTCTCGAGGCGGTGAGGGCAGCGGCCGAAGACGCGACGCTGTTCTGCGTGAGCTCGCTCACCTGGACCCACGGGACGCGGCTCCCGGTCGAAGCGATCGTCGAAGTCGCTCACGACGCCGGCGCGCTGGTGCTGGTCGACGCCGTTCAGTCGCCCGGGCAGGTTCCGGTCGACGTCCGCGAGTGGGGTGCCGACTTCGTCGTCGCCGCGGGTCACAAGTGGCTGCTCGCCCCCTTCGGTGCCGGCTTTCTGTTCGTCCGCGGCGGCGTCGAGGGGGATCTCGTCCCCGCAGCGATCGGCTACCGGAGCGTCGAGGATGCGAACGCGACCGACTATCGGTACGCGGCGGGCGCGCGGCGGTTCGAGGTCGGGACCGCGAGTCCGGCTCCCCACGCCGGGCTGACCGAAGCGATCGCGATCCTTGAGGAGATCGGGCTCGAGACGATCCAACGGCGAATCGAACGCCTCACCGATCGGCTCAAGGAGGGTGTTCCGGACGACCGACTACTGAGTCCGCGCTCCTACGAGTCCGGACTGGTGACGATCGCCGTCGACGACCCCGAGCGGACCGTCGAGCGACTCGCCGATCGAGAAATCGTCGTCAGGTCCCTCCCGAATCCGGACGCGATTCGCGCGTCCATCCACGCGTTCAACAGCCGAGCCGACGTGGACGCGCTGCTCGAGGCGCTCGAGTCCGAGTTCTGACGGCCGTCGGCTCCGGTTCAGTTGGCGGCCTGCCGTTCCTCGAGGACGGCTCGAACGTCGCCGTACCGCTCGAATCGATCGGCACCGATGTAGTCGATCGTGTCCTGCAGGTACTGGACAACCTGTTTGCCGATCTTGCGCTGGTCGTAGCCCTCGAACGGCTGTTCGTCGTAGAGGGGACCCGCTAGCAATCGATTGTCGACGTACTCCTCGATGCGCGGCTCGTAGACGTCCGCGACGATGTCCGGTTCGGCCTCGGCCAGTTGTTTCATGACCCAGCGCCCGTTCTCGATGTGTCGGGTCTCGTCCTGACGGACCTTCCCGATAGCCGTCTGGAACGACTCGAGGACGACGTCCCGGCCCATCTCTTCGGCTTTCAGTTCAATCATCTGGTCGAAGCTGAGGTAGCCGCCGCGGGCGAGTTGCGCCTCGACGATCCCCATGTAGTTCAGGTAGGCCTCGCCGAGCGCGTAGACGAGTTCGGTTCGGTCACCGCCGTTGATCGCCGCCAGCAGGTCGTCCGCAGTATCGTAGAGATCGTCCGTGCTGTACCCCTGCTCCTGATAGCCGCCCTCGCGGTACGGTGCCGTCTCCTGCGTGCCGAAGACCTCCTCGAAGTAGCGGCTGAAGAGGTCGGTGTGTTTGGCTTCCTCGTAGACCTGCTGGGCCAGAAACATCTCCTCTTGTACGGTGTCGAACGGCATCTCGTCGTTCGGCAGCGCGTCCAGCGCCATCATGTACGGCGCGAGCGTCCGCGTGACGTCCTCTTCGCCGTCGTAAAACCCCGAGCACGTCGCAAGGAACCGATGTTGTTCGGCCTCGGAGAATCGCTTCCAGTCGGCCCGGTCCCCCTCGAGGTCGTAGTCGTCGGGATCCCACGTCCCCTCTCGCTTGCCCTTTCGATAGAGTTCGTACGATTTCTCGCGCTCGCTGTAGTCGATTGTCATGTGTTGCCATCACAATACGATGACAAATGAACGTTCGGGTGGGTATCACGTATGACTAGTCACGAACGAGCAGTAGCACGGCGATCGATCTACTCCGTGTCCGCGCTATCGATCCACTATTCGGTCTCCGAATCGGCGGATGAAGCCGCTGCTTCGACCATCGTTTCCCGCTCGTCGAAGTACGCCGGCGCGTCTACGTCGGCCTCGAACTCGACGATACTGGTCAGGGCCTCTTGCCCGTTCGCCGCCTCGGAAGGGAGATCCTCGGCCAACTCGGTATAGCCAGCGGCCAGCTCCTGAAACGCCTGCATTCGGGCCTGTTTGGCCTCCACGAGGAGTTGCTTCTCCTCGAGTTTCTCCTGTAACTCCTCGATCGCCGCGACGTCGACCTCGCTCGTCGCCGGGACGTCCGCGGTCGACGGCGTTTCGGTCGCGGGCACCTCGTCCGGGAGGGTCTCGAGCCGCGATCGGATTTCGGCCATCTCGCGGTCGATCTCGTCGAGCAGTTCGTCGGCCTCTTCGCCCATCGTCTCGACGCGTCCCGAGAGCAGGCCGGCCTGGGTCCGGCAGTACTCGACGAACTCGTCGACCGCGAGCGCGTCCGCGGCGTCGTCGCTCATAGGTCCCCTTGGGGCTGCCGGCCGAAGTCACTTTGGTCCCGGTAGCCCGATTCCGGACTCGAGACCGGCGCACAGTGATTCCGGATTCGGAGGTGGACAGTCGACTCGGTATCACGGGGCCCAAGACGCGAAACAGACGGAGTTCGGAGACGATTGATCACGTTGCTCTCCGCTATAGTAGCCACTGAGACGATTTACACACTGATCGCTGCGCAGTCGTACGATCAGGTGTGCAGTGACTTATAAGAAGATAGCTGAAGAGGTGGTTTAGCGGGGCTGAACGCTATTTCTTGTGCGTGAAGATAACCGCCTGATCGTCCGCCGATCCCACGCACAAATCCAGCTGTTTCGAGAGGTTGAGGCTCGTCGGGTTTTCCTTGCAGACGATGAGGTCGTCGAACTGGGTGCCACAGGCCGGGCAAGAGATCGCCACCGTGTTCTGATAGCTCTTGATCGCCTGGTTTTCCTCGCGAAGCGTTACCGCAGCCACGAGTTCGTCGAAGTCGACGTCGTCCATACGTCCCCTTCTGGCTCAGTGTTCATAAAAATAGGAGAGAATCGAGACCCGGTTCCCGTTACGGATCGTCTGCTGATTGCGGTCGATTGACAATGCTTCCGAGACGTTCGAACACTGCTTGCTAATTAGTAGCACGGCATTGTGCTTTCAGACTCGTTAAGTCCTTCCGGCCACTGACTCAGATACAATGAATCTGGAACCGTCCCGACAGGACAGACAGTCCCGCTCTGCGATCGAACGATGAGCAAGGACACCATCGAAGTACGCGGTGCGGAGGAACACAACCTCAAGGATATCGATGTCTCGATCCCTCGAGAGGCCTTTACCGTCGTCACCGGTCTCTCGGGCTCGGGCAAGTCATCGCTCGCGTTCGAGACGGTCTACGCCGAAGGGCAGCGCCGATACATCGAGAGTCTCTCGGCCTATGCTCGAAACTTCCTCGGGCAGATGGACAAGCCACAGGTCGAGACCGTCGAGGGGCTCTCGCCGGCCATCTCGATCGATCAGAAGAACGCCGCGAACAACCCCCGTTCGACGGTGGGGACGGTCACGGAACTCCACGACTACCTGCGACTGCTCTACGCCCGCGTCGGCACCCCCCACTGTCCCGACTGCGGTCGCGAGGTCGGCGAACAGTCGGCCCAGAACATGGTCGAGCGCATCCTCGAGTTGCCCGAGGGAACCAAGCTCAAACTCGCGGCACCGGTCGTTCGCGACCAGAAGGGGGCCTTCGAGGACCTCTTCGAGGAACTCGTCGCGGAGGGGTACGCCCGCGTCGAGATCGACGGCGAGGAGTACGATCTCACGACGGCCGATCCCGACCTCGACGAGAACTTCGACCACACCGTCGACGTGATCGTCGACCGCGTGAAAGTCAGCGCCGAGGACCGCCCGCGCATCATCGACAGCGTCGAGACGGCGCTCGACGAGGCCGAGGGCGTCCTGAAAGTGATCCTGCCGGAGGCGTCCGCGGAAGTCGCCGCCGATCTCGGCGAGGAGGCTCGCCGGACCGGCGCGCTCGGCGAGGAGACCGAGGAGAACGACCGCTTCGTCGTCGAGTTCTCGAAGGACCTCGCCTGCACGCACTGCGGGATCGACATCCCCGAGATCGAGACCCGTTCGTTCTCCTTCAACTCGCCCCACGGCGCCTGTCCCGAGTGCGAGGGCCTGGGCGAGACCAAGGAGATCGACGAGGACCTCGTCCTGCAAGACGAGTCCAAGCCGCTCAAGCACGTCTTCGAGCCCTGGAGCTACAACCGGTCGTACTACCAGACCCGCCTCGACGCCGTCGCGGAGCACTTCGACGTCTCGCTGTCGACGCCCTTCGCGGACCTCGAGAAGGATATCCAGCAGGCGTTCCTCTACGGGACGGACGGCGAGGTGCTGTTCAAGCGGCGCACGAAAAACGGCACCCGCCGGAAGAAAAAGCGCTTCGAGGGCGTCATCCCCAACCTCGAGCGCCGGTACCTCGAGACCGACTCCGACTCGACGCGGGAGCACATCGAGGACTACATGTCGGCCACGGCGTGTCCGGCCTGCGACGGCACCCGGCTGAAGCCCGCGAGTCGCGCCGTGCTGGTCGACGACAGTTCGATCACCGAGATCAACGCGATGAGCATCGGCGACGCCCGCGAGCACTTCGAGTCGATGGAAGCCGACCTCACCGAGCGCGAGAAGGTGATCGCCGAGGAGATCCTCAAGGAGATCCGGGCGCGGCTCGGGTTCATGTGCGAGGTCGGCCTCGACTACATCACGCTCGACCGCGAGGCCTCGACGCTCTCCGGCGGTGAGAGCCAGCGCATCCGGCTGGCCACGCAGATCGGCTCCGGACTCGTCGGCGTCCTCTACGTCCTCGACGAGCCCTCGATCGGGCTCCACCAGCGGGACAACGACCGGCTGCTGGACACGCTTGAGGAACTGCGCGACCTCGGCAACACCCTGCTCGTGGTCGAACACGACGAGGAGACGATGCGGCGGGCGGACGCCGTCATCGACATGGGGCCCGGCCCCGGCAAGCGCGGCGGCGAGGTCGTCGCCAACGGCGACGTCGAGGAGGTCAAAGCGACCGAAGGATCGATTACCGGCGACTATCTCTCGGGCAAGCGCCAGATTCCAGTTCCCGACGAGCGCCGGGATCCCGACGGTGCGCTGACGATCCGCGGCGCGCGCCAGCACAATCTCAAGGATCTCGACGTAGACATCCCGCTGGGGTGCTTCACCGCCATTACCGGCGTTTCGGGCTCCGGGAAGTCCACCCTGATGCACGACGTGTTCTACAAGGGGCTCGCTCGCCAGATGAACGACAACACGAGCGTGATTCCCGGGGAGCACGACGCCCTCGAGGGGCTCGAGGAGATCGAAACCGTGCGCCTGATCGACCAGTCGCCAATCGGCCGCACGCCGCGCTCCAATCCCGCGACGTACACCAGCGTCTTCGACTACGTCCGGGAGCTGTTCGCCTCGACGTCGCTCTCGAAACAGCGGGGCTACGAGAAGGGACGCTTCTCCTTCAACGTCAAGGGCGGCCGCTGCGAGGAGTGCGGTGGGCAGGGGACGGTGAAGATCGAGATGAACTTCCTGAGCGACGTCTACGTCCCCTGCGAGGAGTGCGACGGCGCGCGCTACAACGACGCCACGCTGGATGTCACCTACAAGGGCAAGACCATCGCCGATGTCCTCGAGATGGAAGTCGAGGAGGCCGCCGACTTCTTCGAGTCCAACTCCCAGATCCGCCGGCGACTCGAACTGCTGCAGGACGTCGGCCTCGGCTACATGACGCTCGGTCAGCCCTCCACCACCCTCTCGGGCGGCGAGGCCCAACGGGTCAAGCTCGCCGAAGAGTTGGGGAAGAAGGACTCGGGCGAGACCCTGTACCTGCTGGACGAGCCGACGACCGGCCTCCACTCGGCGGACGAGCGCAAACTCATCGACGTGCTCCACCGGCTGACCGACAACGGCAACACCATCGCCGTCATCGAGCACGAACTCGACCTCGTGAAGAACGCGGACCACGTCATCGATCTCGGCCCGGAGGGGGGCGAGAACGGCGGCGAAATCGTCGCGACCGGCACGCCGGAGGACGTGGCTCGCCTCGAGGACTCCCACACCGGTCGCTATCTGCGGGACCTGCTGCCGAAAGTGGATCTCGACGGGCCGCGCGGCGAGCGCGTCGAACCAGTGAGCGCGCCGCTGGACGACGACTGATCGGCGGGCCGAATCGCGTCTCGAGGCGACGGCAAAACCCGTCGGCCGGTACCGGTGCGATCCGAATCGTTAACGGCGGGAGCCGACGACTATCGTCGCATGAACAGGCGAAAGGCGATTATTCGTCGCGGGCTCACCGGCGGCGGCGTCGCGACGCTCCTCCTGGCCGCCAGTTTCGTCGCCGTGTTGGGCGTGCCGACGACCCCCTCGCTACTCCTGCTCGTCTCGTGGCTCGTCGTCGTCGGTAGTGCGATGGTCGTCGCCGGACGCCGAGAACGGGTGTCGATCGGGTCGACCACCCTCGACTGGCCTCGCGTCGCCGCGATCGCCATCGCGTTGCTGGCAGTCGGGTGGGCCGCGGTCAGCGTCGCGGGCCTCCTCGCAGGCGAGACCATCACCGGTCTCGGCCCGCTCGAGGCCGTTCTCACGGTCGGCGTAGTCGGTTACTTCGCGTGGTTCGCCCGCGAGTGCTGGGTCGGCGGCGCGTCCATCGACGACGAGACGTTCGTCGTCGACTGATACCGACGGACGGTAACAGTGACCGCTCGAGCGCTCGCACCCGGTGCCGGATCGGGTGCGCTCTCTCGCTCGCGGGAGCACTGGTCGCAATGCCGTACCGGCGCTTTTCAGCGACGCCGTTGTCGGTGCCGGCATGAGCGCGCGCGATCGGTCGCTGTCGACGACCGCCGACGGTGAGGAGAGCCAGTTGACCTACGAAACGGTGACCGAGTCGCCGATCAAGCGTTGGGCGCTGCTCGACGGCGACCGGCTGGTGATCGCCGGCGCGCTGTCGTTCGGGCTGTACGTCGCCGTCGTCGCGCTGTTTCTCGGCGACCTGTTTCCGGTGAACGACGCGGGAACCGTGGTCACGCTCTACGGGTCGCTCGTCGGCGGGACGCTCCCCTTTATCACGATCGTCCTGGCGATCAACCAGCTGGTGCTGTCCCAGGAACTGGGCTGGACGCCGGATCTCAGGGCTCGGTTCGAGGGGATGACCGACTTCCAGCGAGACGTCGAGGAAGTGACGAACTCGGGCGTCAGTCCGGCGTCGCCGGCCGCCTTCCTGAATCGAATCGTCACCGCGACCGTCGATCGTGCCCGGCAACTGCCCGACGCGCTCGCGAACGACGCCGACCCCGACAAGCGGGCGGAACTCGAGCGGTTCATCGCCGCCCTCGAGTCGGACGGCGAAACGGTTTCCGACGCGCTCGAAGACGCCGAATTCGGCACGTTCGAGGCGCTGTCGGCGGTACTGGGCCACCACCAGGGAAATTACTACCACGCAGCGCGGACCTTCCGAGACGAGTGGGGCGATGCCTTCGACGAGACGGAACCGCTCGAGGAACTGATCGAACTGCTCGGCTTCCTCGCGATCGCTCGGCAGACGTTCAAGACGCTGTACGTCCAGCACGAACTCGCCGTCCTCTCGCGGATGCTCCTGTACGTCGGGTTTCCGACGCTGGTCGGCGGGGGCTTGCTCGTGCTCTCGTACTCGCGGCTGGCCGACGCGATCTCGAGTCCGTGGCTCCTGTTGGCGATCGCCGCCGGCGGCGTCGTGCTCGTCTTCCTCCCGTTCATGGTCCTGTTGAGCTACGCGCTTCGGATCGCCACGATCGCTGCACGGACTGCCGATTTTGGCCCCTTTGTCCCGCGCTCCTCGAACTAATTCCCGTTACTACTCGCGTCTCGCGTCCGTTCGCTGGTACCCTGATGGATCCGGCCGAGGACGAAATCGGCCGCGGATGAAACCGGCCGCGGATGGAACCGGCCGGGAGTACAGCCAAGGGAGCGGCCGAACAACGACTACATATGCCAGAGGAACCCACACCTCGAGAGAAGCCGACGCCGGGCGAGGAGGATCGGACGGACTCGTTCGATCTCGAGCACTCCGAGCGCGTCCGGGTGGGCGTTACGCGCGGCGAAACCGACCTCGAGATCGGTCCGCCGCGGGACTATCCGGATCGAGCCGACGTGTCGGTACGGCCCGAATCGACGGACGGGAACCGCGTCGTTCTCAGTATCGACGCGATGGCGGGCGACCACGGAACGGGTCACGCGGACATCGAGCTGACGCCGGCGGAAGCCCGGACGCTCCGGGATCGACTCGACGAAATCGTCCGCTGGATCGCCGAAGATAATACTTCGGCCGACACCGATCTCGAGGCGAGTGACGACACTGACCTCGAGGCGGGCGACGACGCCGACTCAGTCCCTCGATAGCGGACGGAATCTTCGGTTCCGCCTCCCCTCTCGCTATCCGGACGGAGCGGGGCCGTTCGCGGGACTAGTACAATGCTTGCCACATCTCATACAATGACTGCTGCATCTCATTATATTATTTTTATGTTACTGATTAGTATTACTGGATCAGAAGTAGTACATTAATAAGGGGCTGAGTATCACGACAATTCGTGATACAACGTGGCGACGGATGACTTCAAGTTGATTCGCGAAACGGTGGGGCCTGGGGCGGCGATCGCGTTACTGATCGGGACGGCGCTGGGAATGAGCATCTTCCTCGTTCCCACGCAGATGGCCGCGGCGGCCGGCCCGAGCGTGACGATCGCCATCCTCGTCTCGATCGTTCCGATGGCGCTCGGCGTGTTGCAACTGTTACAACTCGGCGGGGCGATCCCCGTCGCGGGGGGTGCCTACGTCTACGGCTCGCGCCTGGTCGGCCCCTACTGGGGCTTTCTCAACATTATGCTCCCGGTGGTCGCCGTCTGGGCCTACCTGCTGTTCGCCGCGCTCGGCTTCGCCCAGTACCTGCCCTTCCTCCTCGAGGTCGTCGGGGTCGGACTGGGTGTCAACACCGTGGTCGCGGTGGTCGGGATTCTCGCCCTGTTCTTGCTGCTCAACTACGTCGGCATCCAGATAGCCGCGCGGGTCCAGATCGGACTCGTCGCCGTGTTGATCGCCGGTATGCTGACGTTCATCGTCGGCGGACTCCTGTCGTTCGATGTCGGCAACTTCGATCCGATGTTCCCCGCGGGGGAGGGCGAACCGTTCGAAGAGGGGCTGGCACCGTTCTTCCTCGCGATCGTGTTACTGTACATCCCCTACCAGGGATTCGCGATGATCATCGAGATCGGCGAGGAACTCGAGAATCCCGTCAAGAACATCCCGCGCGTGCTCGCGATCGGGATGTCGTTCGTCGCGGTGCTCTCGGTCGGTATCGTCGTCGCGCTCGTCGGCGGGGCCTCGTGGCGGGCGGCCGTTGGCGAGGACGGCGAGGCGGTCGACGGCGCGCTCGCGGCCGTCGCGGGTGAGTTCGGCACGCTGCCGGACGCGGCGATCGCGTTCATCGCCGTCGCGGCGCTGATCGCGGCCGCGACGACCATCAACACGCTGTACACGTCCTACTCGCGGACGGTCATGCGCGCCTCGCGCGACAAACTGCTCCCCGGGTTCTTCGCGGGGATCCACGACCGATTCGACACCCCTCACCGAGCGGTGATCTTCATGGGCGTTCCGCCCCTGATCGCGGCGCCGTTCGTCGACGTCTTCGACGAGCTGACCGGCCCCGCGTTCCTCGACTGGCTGGTCGTCCTCATCGTCACCGGCATCTTCCTCTCCTTTATGATCGGCGGCGTCGCACTGTGGAACCTCCCGTCGGTGTTCCCGCGGCGCTACGCTGACTCGATCTACAAGCTCCCGTTGCCGGTGCTCAAGGCGGTCGCTGTGGGGAACGTCGTCGTTTCCTTCGTGTTCATGCTGCTCGTCGCGGCGAGTGCGCCCTCGGCGCTGCTCGTCATGTTCGTCCTCCTGATCGTCGCCTCGCTCGGGTACCGCTATCGGGTCCGATCGGCGGCCACCAACGGGGTCGATCTCCGCGAGGAGATGTCGTTGCTACACACCCACGAAGAAGCCGGGAGCACTCCCGGTACCGCCGACAACTAGTCGGTTACTGGGTTCCGTTCAGCCGAAAACTGGCAGTTCGGTCCGGACTCGACCGGCCCGGGCCGATCCCGTCGGTCCCGAGGCGCTGCTCCCTCGAGCCACCGATATCGAATCCACCTGTTCGGAACGGGTCGGCCGATCACTCCGGACTGGGCGACTGCACGCGCGAGACGTACCCCGCCAGGTCCGTCGTCGTGACCATGCCGATGACGCCTTCCTCCTCGTCGACGACGGGGATGTGGTGGAAGTCGTGCTCGACCATCACGTCCGCGGCGTCGCGGATACTGTCCTGGGCCGACGCCGTGACGACGCCCGTGCTCATGTACTCCGAGACCGGCGTCCGATCCTTCGGCTGGCGCTCGGCGACGATTCGCACGAAGTCCGTGGTCGTCAGGATCCCCTCGAGCTGGTTTTCGTCGTCGACGACGACGACCGACCCGATTCCGTTGTCGAGCATCGTGTTGGCAGCATCCTCGACGAGCGTGTCCGGAGCCACCGTCCGTACCGACGTGGACATGACTCGAGCGACGAAAATATCGTCCATGCGGGACAGTACTCGGTACTCACTATAATGATTGTCGGAGCGGATTCGGGCGGACCCGGAGCGGCGGACGACGATCGGAATCGCAGCGGCGATACCCACAGCGAAGCGATCGCACGTTCGATCCGGCCGAACGGGCGGGTGAGAAGCGTCGTCGCGACGCTGTCGTGAAGCCCGCCGCCGCGCTGATGCCGTAATTTAAATAGGAACTCCGTCATACTCGGTGACGTACCGACTGATGGCCCCCGCGTCGCCCACTCTCGATGGATCGTGTACGCTCCTTCCCGCACCCGGGCCCAGTACCGACGTGCTCGCAGCGATCGCTGCGGAGTACGCGACGCTCGCCGCCGAGTACGGGCCTCGAAACGTCCTGGTCCTGAAGCGGCATCCGGCGGGGCTCGAGTCCCTGACCGAGGCGCTCGCCGATGTCGACCTTTGGGAGGCAGACGGCGGTCCCCATTCTCCCCGCGTCGAGTCGCTCCCGGAACACGCCTCGAAGACCATCGAGGAGTACGATCCGACGCTGTCCCGCCTCGAGTACGAGGAGCGGATCGAGCTCATCTCGCTGGTGATCGACGGCGCGAGCCGATCGGTCCCCGACTATCTCCAGCGCGCCGCCGCCCACGAGAGCTTCGCACGCGATGTCGGGCAACTGCTGCTCGAGGCGACTCGCCAACGTATCCGACTCGACGACCTCGACGATCCCCACGACTGTCTCGCCTTTCTGTACGCGATGAACGACCGATTTCACACCGAGATCGACGACCGGGGGTACGTCGAACGGGCCGACGTGATCCCGCAGGCCGTCGAGCGACTCGAGGCGAACGCGGACGGACTCCGGACGCGAGTCACCGGCTCGTTCGACGCCGTTCTCGCCGTCGAGTTCGAGGAGTATCGCCGACTCGATCGGCGGTACCTCGCGGCGCTTACACGCAATGCGGATCTCGTCTGTGTCGGCGAACGACACGCCAGCGTCGAACGGACGCGCGTCGAACCGGGCCGCATCGACGAGATCGCGACCGACGCGGGACTCGCGGTCGAGACGCTCGAGCCCGAAACAGTGCGTGATGGGGATACCGACACCGAGCCGCCACACCAGCCGATCGCGCGATTTCTCGCCACGGGCGACTCTCCGGTTCGATCTGCCGCCGTCGGCGACGGAGCGGGGCCACCGGACGCAGACTCGGCGGACGCGGACCCGGCAGAGACGGACTCGAGAGGCCGAGCGCGACGCATCCGTACCGGAACCGTCCGCGAGCAGCTCCGGGCGGTCGCGACCGAGATCCAGTCGCTTCGCGACCGCCACGGCTGGTCCTACGACGAGTTCGCCGTCGCCGTTCCGCGGATCGAACGGGTCCCCGAGACCAGGCGGCGGCTCCGCGACGCCGGCGTCCCGACCGCGACGATCGGTACCCCCTCGCTCGCGGAGGATCCCGCGGTGAACGAGCTCTACGCGGTCGTCACCTGCCAGTGCGAACGGGAGCGCGACGGCAACGGGCTCGAGCGGATCGACCCCGCCGAGCCGACGCGGGACGCGAGCGATCCACGAGCGGTCTCGCTGGACCGCCTCCGCGCTCGAGTACCCGGATTTTCGCCAGATTTGCTCGCGGAAACCGCCGGTGTGAGCGTTCGTCACTCGCTCGAGCGATGGATCCGCCGCACCGACCTCAAGGGGCGGATCGCTCGCGAGGAGGCGTGGGTCGACGCCCGGGAGCAGTACGAGGGGGTCCGTCGCGTCCTGGA
The DNA here is from genome assembly GCF_002572525.1 of Natrinema sp. CBA1119. Taxonomy (NCBI): domain Archaea; kingdom Methanobacteriati; phylum Methanobacteriota; class Halobacteria; order Halobacteriales; family Natrialbaceae; genus Natrinema; species Natrinema thermophila. Next base: position 2,111,344 of record NZ_PDBS01000001.1, read on the forward strand.
GATCGCCGACTTCGTCGAGGAGACGGACCTCGTCGGGCCGGACTGGCAGGGCCTGCGCCGGATGCTCCGGCGGACGATCCGGTACGACGCGCCCTACGTCCACGCGGTCGAGACGCGGCCGCCGACCGGCGGCGTGACCGTCTGCGCCGTCGGCGACCTGAAGTACGACTCGCGCGAGGCGGTCTTCCTGCTCGACCTGATCGACGAGACCTACCCGGGTGAGCAGTTCCTCACACAGCTGTTCCCGACGGCGTGGCTCCGGGAAATGCCGGCCTATCCCGCGGTGACGAATCCGTCCCTCGAGTCGATCGCAAACACGTTCGCGACGGTCGACGGTCGGAGGACGACAGCGTCGTCTTCCGCAGCCCAGCGGAACGCAAAGCGTTCTGCGGACGCAGCTGATGTCGGCGACCCGTTCGAGACCTACCACGCCCAGCGGTCCCGGCGGCGGCTCGCGCTCGGCGCCCGTGCCGCCGACCGCGCCCTCTACTGCTGTTCCTACGAGCGCGGCGCCGGCGGCCTGCGCCGGAGCTACGACGAGTCGCGCTACCTGCAACTGATCGACGCGACGCCCGGACTCGAACTCGAGGACGTCGACGCCGCCGCCGACGCGGCGATCCACGGCGAGACGAACGCCCTCGAGGCGCTGCTCGCCCAGCCCCGCGGCGAACTCGAGCGCGTGCTCCGGGAGGTCAGCACCGGCGGCGAGGCCGATCTCGGCGAGACCGAGGCGCTGTTCGAGGAGATCGCGGTGGTGCTCGAGGAGGGAGAGATCGACCCCGAACTTGCCGAAGCGGTCCGCTCGCAGTTCGAGTTCGCCGCGGGCGAGGTGGTCCGAAATGACTGATACCGACGCCACCGCCGATGCTGACTCCGACGCCGACGATGACGCCAACCCCGCCGCCAACACCGACGACGCCGACACCGCGACAGCCCCTCCCTCGCTGTCGGTCGACGGCCTCCGGACCACCCTGCACTGCCCTCGCCGATATGAGTTCGCACACGTCCATGGCCTCGAGGGCAGCGACGACGACCGCACCGTCGAAGACCGCGTTTCCCTCCTGCGAAGCGCTCTCTGCGACGCGCTCCGAAGCGGCGAGACGGAACGGGAGCCACTCGAGAGCGCCGCCCGGGATCGACTCTCGGCTCGCTGGAACGAGTACGACGAGCGCTTTCACTCCGTCGCCCAGCGCCGTCACGAACGGCGGGTGCTCGAGGCGACGCTTTCGGCGTACCTCGAGCGCGTCGGGGTCGACCACGCCACGGGGATCGCGCGACTGGACGCCGAGGCCGCCCGCGGTGAACTGATCGGACCGGGGCTCCCGCTCTCGAGTACGATCGAGCTATCGACGCGGACGGCCGACTCGGACGCGGTGACGATCGACACCGCGGTGGACTACGTCTACGGCGACGGCTCGTCGATCGTCGGCGTCCGGTTCGTCCCGACGCTCGCACCCCTGGGCCTCCTGCGCTACCGATCCGACTGGGCGGGCGACGTCGAGGATCTCTTTACCGAGCACTTCGACACCGAATCGGCGACGTTCGAACCGGATCCCGTCGGCGCGCTCTTCGAGACCGCCGTCGTCCTTGACGGGCTCCGCGACCTCCGCGACCGGCTCGAACTCGGCGACCGAACCTGCCGATACGTCCAGATCCCGCTGGCCGATCGGTCGGGAACGGCGGTGAACTGGGTCCGCGAGACGGTCGAAACGAATCTCGAGATCGTCGATCTAACTGATGTCTACGTCGATCACCATACCTTCGGAATGACTCACGAGCATCGAAACGGGACCGTCGACGATCGACTCGCAGCGGTCGCTACAAGCCTGCTATCGGGACCGTTCGATCCGTCCGATCGGTGGGACCGGATCGCGGACAACTCCTGTCCGGACTGTGAGTACACCGTCTGCTGTCAGGAGTACATCGCGGCGGAGGTGCGCTTCGATGGATAACGAATCACCGAAGGGCGGCGGTGAAGAACGGGCCCTCGATCCGGGGGCCGGTCCGACTGAGGACGATCTCGAGACTGCGGCTATCTCCGGCCTCGCGTCCGCCGCAGCCCTCGAGCCCAGGGGTAACCAGGAGGCGGTCATCGACAGCCGCGCGGCTTGTACCTCCGTCGACGCGGGGGCCGGCACCGGGAAGACGACGACGATGCTCGTCCGGATCGAGCGCGCCATCGAACGGGGCGATGTCGATCCCGACGACGTGCTCGTGTTGACCTTCGCGAACGAGGCCGCCGCGAGCATCCGCGCGGCGGTCTCCGAGCGACTCGAGCCCGACACCGCGGCGGCGATCGACGTCTACACCTACCACTCCTTCTGTTACCGGCTCGTCCGCGAGTACGCCTACTACCTGGGCTACTCGCCCGAGTTCGACGTCGTCACCGAGCGCACGCGACGGCGACTCATCGGTCGGCTGCTCGCCGAAAACGACTACGGTTTCGCGGCCGCTTCGGGGCGCAACGACGGCTCGCCGACCGATCTCACGGACGCGGTCGACCGGTTCATTCAGGCGATGAGCCAGGAGAACATCACGCCCGAGCAACTGCAGTCGGGACTGCCGCCGGTGCGCACCCTCGAGCTGTGCAACGAGTTCGTCCTCTGGCTTGAGCGGACCGCCGGCGAGGAGCTGTCCTTCGACAACGAGGCGCTTCGCTACTTCAATCGGGACGAGCATTGCGAGGCGGCCCGGGAGTCGCTGATCGACTACGGCAAACTCGTCTCGTATTGCCGGGAGAAGATCGCGGAAGCGCCGGCGGCCTTCCGCGACGACGACTTCGTTCGCGACGTCGATCGCTACCTTCGGGTGCTCCAGCAGTGCGTGACGAACACGATCGAGGCGCTCTCGCTGGACGACACGACGACGAAACACCTGCCGCGGGCGCTGTTCGGTAACCGGATCTGGGGGACGGCCACGAGCCGGATCGAACAGACCCCCTTCGGTCGCCTGAAACACTACGTCGAGTTCCTCCGGCTGGCCCGCCACTACGCCGATGTCTACGCGGAGTATCACGACGCCCTCGAGACCGAGCGGGTGCTGGACTTCGACGAGCTGGTTCGGACGGCTACTGGCTTACTGGACGACACGGCAATTGCCGACGAAATCACCGGCCAGTGGACGCAGGTCTACTGCGACGAGTTTCAGGACACCGACGCGACTCAGTTTTCCCTCCTCACCGAACTCACGGACGGCCCGGACCGGCCGGACCTGCTCGCGATCGGCGACAAGGATCAGGCGATCTACGGCTGGCGGGGCACCGACCGCGAGGGACTCGACCGGCTGGCCGACGCCTACGACGACCACGAGGCGATCGAACTCGAGCTCAACTTCCGCTCCCGCCAAGAAATTCTGGACCTGACCAACGCCTGCGAGTACGGGCCCCAGTCCTCGAAGACGCTCCGGGAGGACGGCCGGACGCCCGGCACCTACGACGAGGACGAACCTCCGGACCGCGTCGTCAAAGTCGAGAGCGATCGGGTTCCCCAGTCGACGCCCGAACAGGTCGCGACGACGGTCTCTCGGCTGCTCAACGGCGAGGCCGCGAACGTCCCCCGGCGCTCGCTGGGCGATCTCGCGGTCATCGTCCGGACCAACCGCCACGCGCAGGCGGTCGCGGACGAGCTCCGGGAGCTGCGGATCCCCTACGAGATCTCGGGCTCGCCCCGTGGCGAGGTCTCGCCCGGCATCGAGACGGTGCTGTCGTACCTCCGTGTCCTGGTCGAGCCGGACGCGGACGCCCACCTCCGGCGCGTGCTCCTCTACCGGTACCGGCTCACGGCGGCCGACCTGGCGACGCTGCAACGGCGAGACGGATCGCTGTCCGACGCCGTGATGGACGCCGATATCGAAGCGCTCGAGCTCGAGCACCCCGATCGAATCGAGCGGGTCCGAGAGCACCTCGAGGAACTCGAGCGGTTCCGAGATATCTATCCGCTCTCCGGGTTCGTCCGCCGGTTCCGGGAACTCACTCGGATCGAGTGGTTCTGTACGAGCGAGGAGCGGGCGGCGTTCGATCGCATCGAGCGATTCGTCGAGGCCTACGACTCCGACGGGGTCGTCCAGTCGCTGTCGACCGAGTTCGTCGACGCGCTCGCCGCGACGCTTCGCGGCGGCGGGAGCGATCGAACTCGCGGGAGCCGGTCCGCGGACAGCGTCGACGTGATGACGGTTCACCAGGCCAAGGGCCTCGAGTTCGACACCGTCCTCGCCCCCTACCTCACGGACGAGGAGTGGTGCGTCGACGGCGACTACGTCGAGCGGGCCCGATATCGGCTGCTGGCCGCGGCGCTCGACGCCGACGTCGATTCGCCCCTGCTCGCCGACCTCGCCGCCGAGCGGGTCGGCGAGGAGTGGCGCGTCCTCCACGTCGCGCTCACCCGAGCCGAGAACCACCTGTTCCTGTTCGGCTCCGAGTACGAGTACGACGGCGACGAGGACGAACTCGCCGCCTCGACGGCCGAGGCCTGTCTCGCGAGCGACATCGAGTGGTCGGTGACCGGCCAGCGGATGGATCTCTGGTCGTCGCTGACCGAGAGTTTCGAGCGAGTCCGAGAGACCTACCCCGAAACCGTGGTCGACCGAACCGACGAGATCGCTGCCTCGGCCGGCGAGAGTCCCGGAACGATCACGTACTACGCCGACTACGACGACCGACCCGTCGAACCGCTCGAGACTCGAGCGGCGATCGAGACCGTCCATCGATTGGGCCGACAGCTCCGCGATGGCACGCTGTTGCCGGCAGCCGACGCGGCCAGCTATGGTGGAAACCTCGGTGAAGACGGGTCAGACGAGGGGTCGCAGCTCCGCGTGCCCAGCGGTCGCCGGCCGTCCGCGCTGACGACCGACACCGTCCGCTTCCCGGTCGAGACGCTCGCGTCGGCGACCGAACTGCCGGTCGCGATGCGACACAGCTACTCCGCGATGGACACCCACGAGACCTGCCCCCGGAAACACTACCTCGATCACGCGGTTCGTGCGTTCGACGATCCGCTCGCGGCAGCCGAAATCGGTGATGCGGGTTCGTCGGAGGCCGGCGGCGAGGTAATCTCGCCGACCGAGACGAACGGCGGACCGCCCGCAGCGGCCGACGACTCGGCGTCGCGGCTCGTCGGCACCGTCTTCCACGACGTCGCCGAGGAGGCATTCCACCGCGAGTACCGAACCCGCGAGGCGTGGCGCGACGCCGCCGTTAGACAGCTCACCGCGCGGAACCTGCTCGAGCACCGCGAGGCCGTCCTCGCCTGCGTCGATCGGTACTTCGAGGCGGGTGTCCCGAAATTCGACCGGCCGATCGCCGAGTGGGAACCGCTGGCCGCGGAGCTCCCCTTCTCGCTCGAGGACGTCGCCGGCGTGACGGGTGACGTGGTCGGCTACGTCGACTCGATCCGGCGGCTGCCCGACGGCGGCCTCGCCGTCCTCGACTACAAGGCCACCGCCGAGCGGATCGCTCCCGACGACGCCGTTCAGCTGTCGCTCTACCGCCGTGCCTGCGCGGACCGGTTCGACGAACCGATCGCGGCGGCGGGCTACGTCTACGTTGGCGACCTCGACGGGGACGACGGTCCCCGCGTGGACCTCCTCGAGCCCGCTGATCTCCCGCCGTGGGAGGCGGTCCGGGAGACGCTCGAGTCGGTCGACGAGCCGTCGTTCGCGGAGACGACGCCGGGCGAGCACTGTCGGCACTGTCCGCACCGGTCGCTGGGCTGTGGACCGGACGAGTACACGCCCGAGACCGATGGAGTGGGTGACGACTGAGTCGAACTCGGAACCGCAGGTACGACGCTGTCGGGTCCGCGAACGGACTCACGATATCGATGGGGAGATTTCTTCGTTCAGAAATCGATCGACGTCGTCGATGCTATCCATCTCGATCGACGACTGCGCTCGCTGGAGGGAGACGATGAACCCGGATTTGGTGTGGAGGGTATCGGGCCAGAACAGCACCCAGGCGGTATCGAAGATCTGGACGACACCGTGGAGGTCCCCCGTCTTGATCGCCTGTTCTTTTCGGTCGAGACTCAACTGTTCGATGATGGCGTCGTCGACGATTTCCCGTACCTCCGCTTCGGTGTACTGCCCCCGAATATCCTCCCGCATACACGTCTCGAACTCCGACGGGTGATACCGGATCACGACGCGGAGATCGGAGCCGTATCGCTCCTCCAGTTCGTCCCAGACGGTCTGGCCCAGACTCATGGTCTCGTCTCGGAGTTCCTCTCTGATAAATTGTATCGACGCTTCAACCAATTATTGCGTCTTCTCTGCCACGGTCGCGCCGTCGCTGGGAGTCGATGGCCGAGTACGACTCGCTGCGCGCCGATTACGAGTCCCACTCGAATCGCTGCGGATCGCGCGCCGCCAGCGCCGTCCGGACGGCGGCGACGTTCTCGCGGACGTCGTGGACGCGAACGATGTCGGCCCCGCGGTCGGACGCCAGCGCCGTGGCAGCGACGGTCGCCTCGAGTCGCTCGTCGCGGTCGCGGCCGATCCGTGCGAACATGGACTTGTGGGAGTGGCCGAACAACACCGGACAGCCGAGCGCGTGGAACTCGTCGATCCGGTCGAGGAGTTCGAAGTTCTCGGCGGCGGACTTGCCGAAACCGATGCCGGGATCGACGATGATCTGCGATCGGTCGAGCCCCGCCTTCTCGGCCAGCAACACCCGCTCGGAGAGGTGATCGATCACGTCCGCGACCACGTCGTCGTACTCGATGTCGTGGTCGGGCACGACCGGCGCGTCGATGCTGTGCATCACGACGAGCCCCGCGTCGTGCTCGGCGGCGACGAAGCGCATCTCGGGATCCTCGAGCCCGGAGACGTCGTTGATGATGTCCGCACCGGCCTCGAGCGCCGCGTCGGCGACCGTGGCCCGTCGGGTATCGACCGAGATGTGCGCGTCGAGGTCGGCGATCCGCTCGATGACGGGGACGACCCGGTCTAGTTCCTCCTCGACCGAGACGGGATCCGCACCCGGCCGGGTGGACTCTCCGCCGATGTCGATCACGTCCGCGTCGGCGTCGATCATCGCTTCGGCTCGAGCGACGGCGTCCTCGAGGGCGTCGTACTCGCCGCCGTCGTGAAAGCTGTCGGGGGTGACGTTCAGGATACCCATCACGGCCGTTCGGTCGGCCCAGGGATACTCGCTCGCGTCGGTGTCCGAGCGGCCGGACCAACGGGACCGTCCTGCCGTCCGGCTTGGCGGCTGCGTCGATTCGTCACCGTCCCCGGTGTTGGCTGTCGCACTCTCGGCACCGATATCGGCGTCGGCCTCGAGCGCGAGAGTGTCCCGAAGTTCCCGCACGATGTCGGCCAGCCCGTGTGGCTGGGGGCGCTCCTCGAGCGCCTCGACGAGCGCCTCGAACTGAGCGAGCGTCCCCATCAGCACGGCGTTGACGGCCTCGTCGTCCCGCTCGAGCCCGGAGAGGGCACACTCTCCCCCGAGTCGGAGGAGTTCCTCCTTGAGAACGGTCGCCTGTCCGTCCCGCAGCGCCGTCCTGACGACCCGGTGGACGGCGTCACCGTCCAGTCGCTCGACCTCGCCCGGGGCGACGTTCGCCCCCTCGAGCGCGTCGCGGGCGTCGGCGAGGTTCCGGACGCGTTTGGGAACGTCGGTCCGGGTCCACTGAGAACGGGCCTCCGCGACCGCGAACAGCGAGCCGGTGACGAGCACGCAGTCGTCGGGCCCAGCGGCCTCGAGAGCGGTCGCGAGGGCGTCCTGAACCGCTGTCTCGGTTCTGACCGTTCGGGCACCGGCGTCGGCGAACACGTCCGCGAGGACCGCTCGGTCTTCGGCGCGATCGAGCATCGGTTCGGTCGCGACGACGGTGTCGAGCGTGGGCAGCGCGGCGGCCATCGCGCGGTGGTCCTTGTCGTGCATCGCACCGAAGACGACGTGGAGGTCGTCGTACTCGTACGTCTCGAGCGTTTTCGCAAGTCCCTCGCAGGCCCCCGGATTGTGCGCACCGTCCAGTACGACCAGCGGTCCGGTATCCATCACCTCGAACCGGCCCGGCCAGTGGGCGCTTCGCAGCCCGCGCTCGAGGTCGGCGTCGGAGACGTCGGTGACCTGGCGGGCGAGGGCGGCGGCGATGCCGGCGTTTTTGGCCTGGTGTTCGCCCAGCAGCGGGATTCGCGTCTCGAGGTCCCAGTCGCCGTCGTCGATCGAGACGGCGGCTTCCGTGTGGTTCGTCCGGCCGCCGTAGGCGACGCGGACATCCGGTCTGCAATCGTCGCCGTCGCTCGCGTCGCCCGACGGCTCCGTGCCGACGGTCACGACGTCGCCGGCGACGTCGCGAACCGCCTCGAGCGGGCTCCCGGTGACGCCCGTCACGAGCGGTGCGTTTTCGGGGACGACGTGGGCTTTGTCGCGGGCGATCTCCTCGACGGTATCGCCGAGGATCCCCGTGTGTTCTAGGGTCACGCTCGTGACCGCGCTCGCGACGGGATCGACGACGCTGGTGGCGTCGTACTTGCCGCCGATGCCGACCTCGAGGACGGCGATATCGATGTCTTCGCGGCCGAAGTGCCACAGCGCCATCGCGGTCATCGCCTCGAAGAAGGTGGGGGACTCGCCGTCGGCGGCTCGTTCGGTGGCGTACTCGTGAACCGCCTCGACGTACTCGCAGACGGCCGACTGTGGGATCTTTCGGCCGTCGACGCGAACACGCTCGCGGAGGTCCTCGAGGTGTGGCGAGGTGTAGAGGCCGACGGAGTGGCCTGCCTCCCGCAGGGCCCGCTCGAGCATTCGAGCCGTGCTCCCTTTCCCGTTGGAACCGGCGACCTGAACGAAATCGACGGTTTCGTGGGGGTTCTCGAGGTGGGCCAGCAGCCGGGCCGTCGACTCGGTGCCCGGCTTCGGGCGGAACCGCCGCAGATCGAAAAGGAAGTCCGCCGCCTCGTGATACTCCATATTGGAATCAGAGAGCCCGATCGTTTTAGAATATTCCGTTCCAGTAGCGGTCCGGTGGCCGCTTGGGACTTACGTCGACGGCCGTCGGTAGACCGATATGTTCGGGGGAAGACCGACCCCGGCCGAACGCGTCGTCTCGGATACGGACGGACGTGTCCCCGAACCGCCACTCGGCGGAGAGCAACAATGCCAGCAACTGACTTCGACACCGCACGGACGTACGACGAGCATCGATTCAGTACCGAACCCGTCTTCCGGAGCGACCGGATGAAGGTCGTCCTCGGTTACTTCGAACCGGGGCAGTTCATTCCGGTTCACGCCCCCGGCAGCGACGTGACGATCTGCGTCCGATCCGGCACCGGCGTCGTCCGCGAGGGCGAGACGGAACACGCGGTCGGTCCCGACGACGTAGTCGTCGTCGAGGCGAACGTCGACCGGGGCGTCCGAGCGGACGAGGACGGCCGACTCGAGGCGCTGCTCGTCACGAGTCCGCCGCCGACCGACGCCGAGCACGAGCCCGTCCGGGAGGGGCTCGAGCGCGGGGTCTTCGACCCGTAATTCGTCGAACGAAAATACGCGTCGCTATCGAAAGTCCGGGTGCGGCAGGGCTGTCTCCCGAGAGTTACCGACCGCTCGGTCGCGAGCTATCCGGACGCGACGAACGAGACTCACGCGCCCTGCAGCCCGTTTGGCGGGCGGACGAACAGCCCGTCGAACAGGGCGAGCGAGGCGACGGCGACGCCGCAGAGCAGGGTCGCCTCGAGGGGGAGATCGAGGATGCGCCCGGCGAGGCCGGCGACGCCGAACGCGGCCGGAATCAGGCCGAGCAGGAGATCGTATCGGTCGATCGTCGAGAAGCGATCGGCGAATCGAGCGATCCAATCGATTCCAGCGATGTCTCTCTGCGTCATCGATTCTCACCACCAAACGACAGTACGATACCCATTCACTAAAACGTACGGGAATCGAACAGCACAGAGCGAAGCTGCGTTACTCTACACCTATCTCGTGCGGTTTCGTCGGTGTGCGTCACTCGGCAGCCTGCTCCCTCGGAAGTCCCTCCTCGCCGGGGTCGCGGGTGATCTCGAGGAACGCGTCCTCGAGACTTCGGGCGTCGCCGGTCTCGGCGCGGGTCTTGAGCGTCTCGGGATCGCCCTCGGCGACGAGTTTCCCGTCGTGGAGGACGCCGATCTCGTCGGCGAGTTCGTCGACCACGGGAAGGATGTGCGTCGAGAGGAAAATCGTCATCTCTCGATCGGCGAGATCGGCGATCGTGTCCCGCATGGTCCGGGCCGCGCGCGGATCGAGTCCGCTGGTCGGTTCGTCGAGGAAGGCGACCTCGGGTTCGTGCAACACCGCCTGGATGACGCCGACCTTCTGGCGCATCCCCTTCGAGTAGTCCTCGATGCGCTTGTTCGCGTCCTCGAGCAGGTCGAAGCGCTCGAGTAGCGACTCGATGCGCTCGCTCGCCTCCGCGTCGGGCATATCGCGGAGGCCGGCGGCGTACTCGAGTTGTTCCCGACCGGTGAGTTCGTCGTAGACCGGGGGTCCTCGGGGAGGTAGCCGATGTGTGGGGTAACGGACTCGCGCTCTCCGATCGAGTGGCCGGCGACGCGGGCCGTCCCTGCTGTCGGTTTCGTCAGCGTCGTCAGTATCCGCATCGTGGTCGTCTTCCCCGCGCCGTTCGGACCGAGAAACCCGTAGACGGTTCCCCGCTCGACGTCCATCGTCAGGTCGGAGACGGCGGTCGTCTCGCCGTACCGTTTCGTCAGTCCGTCGGTTTCGATGGCGAGGGCGTCGACAGGGCTCATACGCGTCCTTTCGTCGGCGTATAATTAAAGGTATGTCATGTTCGATCGCCGTCGACGACCGCTGTGGCGGGCGCGAGAGCGTCCGACTCGATGGCCTCCGATGCGGGACAACGACTCGACCGAGCCGACCGACGGAATTGGATGACAGAAATCCAAAGGGTTTACTGGCAGCACGACGCGGATTCGACTATGCACGCTGCCATTTCGTCTTTCGACCGCTCGAGTCGAGGTGGGTCCTGATGGCTCACGCGTCCGCTACCGTCGCCGGAACCGAGCTCCGACGGACCGTCCGGGCGGTCGTCGGCAGTCGGACGAAACTGCTCATGGTAGCAGTGGTCGCGCTGGTCGTGCTCGGCCCGATGACGGCCGTCGGACTATTCTTGTTGCCGGAACTGGGCGAGCAGGCTGCCGCCGCATCCCTCACCGCGGACACCGCCGTAACGGTGACCGAGTACGTGACCGGCGGCGTTGCGGTCCTGTGGGTGTTCCTGGTGGTGATGTCGATCATGCGGACCGTGACGACCGTCGCCGACGTCGACGAACCGGCCTTTCTCCTGTTGTCGACGGCGGTCCGGAACACCGTCGTCGGCATCGTCGCCGCGGAAACCGCACTCTATGCGAGCGTTCTGCTACCCTTCGCGGTGCTTTTCGCCGCCGCGTTCGCGTCCGGCGCGGGGACGGTACTTCCGGTACTCGTCGCGCCGTTGCTGGTCGCCCTCCTCCTGGTCACCGCCATCCCCGTCGGATTCGTCGTCGGCATCTGGGTGCGCCATCTGATTACCGTCTACGAGCCGGTCGCTCGGTATCGAACGCTCCTCTTTGCCGCGTTCTGGGTCGTCTACTTCGGCGCGATCGCGACCGGCGGACTGAACACGGTTATGTGGTCGCTGTTCACGACGTTACAGACCAGCCCGCTCGGGTGGCCCGGCCACCTGCTGCTGGTCGGGGTCCCCGGTATCGATCCGTCGACGGTCGGCATCGCCGGTGCGGTCGCCGGATCTGCCGTCCTCGTCGGCGTCGCTTTCGTCGCCGGCGTCCCCTCCGCACAGCGCCACTGGTTTGCGGATCCGGCTCGCACCAACGACGAGGAGATCGATGAAGAGACGTCGTCCGACCGACTCGCCGGCCTCCTCCCGGGAACCGTCTCGCGACCGGTCCGCACGGTGGCGGTGACGGCGATTCGGCGGACGAAGCGAGCACCGATCCGATTGGCGTACGCCGGCTACCCGCTGCTCGGCGCACTCGGCTTCATCCAGCAGATCATCGAGAGCGGCACGGTCCCCTCGTTCATGGCCGTCATGTTCTGTCTGTACGTGGTCTGGGCGGCCGGCGTCCTGTTCACGCTCAACCCGCTTGGCGACCTCGGACCGGCCTTGCCCGCCGTCGTCACGTCGACGCTCACCGGCCGGCAGGCGATCCGCGGCCGCATGCTCGCCGGTGCGCTCGTCGCCGTTCCGCTCGCCCTCCTCGTGTCGCTCGCATTCGGAATCGTCAGCCCGCTCTCGCTCGAGCACACCGCCGCGCTGACCGCCGGTACCGTCGTCGGCGCGGTCGTCACGCCGGCGCTGGCCGCCGGGGTCGGCTCGGCGTTCCCCCGCTTTGGCAGCGTCAAACTCACCAACAAGCGCGAGGCGGTGATGCCGAGCAAGACGGCGTTCGTCGTCTACACGCTCGCGATCGCGCTACCCGCCGTCTCCGCCGTCGTGTTGTATCTCGAGGCCCCCGAACTGATCGCCGGCGTCGTCTCGTCGGTTTCCGCGTGGACGCCGCTTCCCGACGTTTCGATCTCCGCCCGCGCCATCACCGTCGGTTCCTGGATCGTCTTGATCGCGGGACTGCTCGCGCCGGTCGTCGCCTATCACTATGCAGTAGAGCGCTTCGACTGGTACGCGCTCGAGTGAGCACACTGTCTCGGATTGCGACCTGTTGGATCGATCTCTTTATTTGACGCTATGCTGCCCGAATTCGGATCGAAATCCCGTCCGGATCCGTGAGTTCGAGGCCGTCGGTTCGGTTGCCGACCGCGACATTGGCGTCGTTGAGACGGCGGCGAACGGTCGCGAGCGTCTCGTCGTCCGGGACGACGAACTCGAACCACGCGAGTCCGCGACCGCCCGCCGGTTGCGACCGGCCGTTCCACGCGTTCGTCCCGAGGTGGTGATGGTAGTCCCCGGCCGCGAGGAACAGCGCCGATTGCGCCTCCGTCTGTACGGTCAATCCCAGCGTCTCGACGTAGAACTCCCGCGTCGCGTCGATCGAGCACACTTCCAGGTGGACGTGTCCGACGGTCGTTCCGGCGGGAGCGTCCGCGCTTCCGTCCGACTGGGCGGCGACGTCCTCGAGATCGAGCGGGGCCGTTCCGATCCGTATCGTCCCGTCGCTCGCACGCGGCCACTCCGCTCGCGGCTGGTCGGTATAGATTTCGATGCCGTTGTCCTCTGGATCGGTGCAGTACAGCGCTTCGCTCACGTAGTGGTCGGACGCGCCGTCTAGCTGCCCGCGCTCGCGGATCCGCTCGAGTGCGGCACCGAGCGCGGTCCGCGTTGGGACCTTGAACGCGTTGTGGAAGAGTCCCGCCTGGTCGTGGTCCCTGGGCGATGCGCTCTCGTCTCGATCCAAGACGAGCAGCGGTGTTTCGCCGACGCCGAGCGTCGCCGTCGTCTCACGCCGCGTGAGAACCGAGAGGCCGACGACGTCTCGATAGAAATCGATCATCCCATCGAGATCAGTGACGAGCAACGCGGTACGGCCGATCCGAGCCGTATCCGGAAGGAGAGTGGATCCAGTCATAGTTACATGTTATTTTCGAGAGAGCGCTATATGTGTCTTTGCGGACGGCGAGATCACTACGTGACACCGGCGTTACCACGTCTTCGTCTCGCGTGAACGGACGACGGTTGTCCGATGGTGAAAATACTTATAGAAGAAACCGACGACTGATCGGCGAGATCACCGAACTCGAGCCGACCGTATACGGACTGCTGTCAGTCAGTTCCGGAGCAACCACAGGACGGTTCGCGGTTGCTCCGGAAAACCGGTACAACGGATCGTATTACTCCGCGTGGCCCCAGTCGGCCGCGCGCTTCGGGCGGTCGGACACCGATTCGACCTCGAGTTCCCCATCGAACTTGTCGAGCGCTTCGACGTACGCTTTCGCACTGGCTTCGGTCGACAGATACGGAATCTCCTCCTCGACGGCCATCTCGAGGGAGTCGCGGTCGCGGCTGACGACGAAGTCGACCTTGCTCTCGCGGATGGCCGCCGGTACGTCGTCGAACTCCGCGACGTTGAAGTGGTTCTCGAAGCCGTCGACGTCGAGGTCAACCACGGCGGTCCCCTCGCTGACGGCGTTGCCGGCGGCCTGCTGGGCCTTCCAGTAGGCCGTCCCGAACTCGCTGGCGGTCCCCATGACCTCGCCCGTGGACTTCATTTCCGGGCCGAGGCGTGGGTCCGAGCCCGGCAGGCGGTCGAAGGGCAGGACGACCTCCTTGATCGAGGTGTGATCGGGAACCTGTTCGTCGACCTCGAGACTCGCGAGGGTCTCGCCGGCCATGACCTTCGCGGCGAGTTTGGCGATCGGGACGCCAGTCGCCTTCGAGACGAACGGGACGGTACGCGAGGAGCGCGGATTCGCCTCGAGGACGTAGACCTCCCCGTCGCGAACCGCGAGCTGGACGTTCAGCAGGCCCTTGGTCTTCAGCGCCTCGGCGATGTCCTCGGTGACCTCGCGGACGCGCTCGAGCGTCTCCTCGTCGAGCGAGCGCGGCGGGATCATACACGCGGAGTCGCCCGAGTGGACGCCCGCGGTCTCGACGTGTTCCATGATGCCGCCGATGACGACGTTGCGACCGTCGGAGACCGCGTCCACGTCGAGTTCGATCGCGTCCTGGAGGAAGTCGTCGACCAGGATCGGTTTTTCGGGGCTGACGCGGACGGCCTCCTCGATGTAGGTCTCGAGTTCGTCATCGTTGTAGACGACGTCCATCGCGCGACCGCCCAGCACGTAGGAGGGACGGACGAGGACGGGGTAGCCGATGTCGTGGGCGAGTTCGAGCGCCTCCTCCTTCGAGAAGGCGGTGCCGCCATCGGGCTGGGCGATGCCCAGTTCGTCCATCAGGGCGTTGAAGCGGTCGCGGTCCTCTGCCAAGTCCATCGCCTCGACGGAGGTTCCCATGACCTCGCAGTCGAGGCCGCGGCGCTCGAGTTCGTCCTCGAGGGGTTCGCCGATGTTGACTGACGTCTGGCCGCCGAACTGGACCATCACGCCATCGGCACCGGTCGCCTCTGCGACGTCGGCGACCTCCTCGGCGGTGATCGGTTCGAAGAACAGCCCGTCGGAGGTGTCGTAGTCGGTCGAGACGGTCTCGGGGTTGTTGTTGACGACGTAGGCGTCGATGCCGAGTTCGCGCAGCGCGCGGACCGCGTGGACCGAACAGTAGTCGAACTCGACGCCCTGCCCGATGCGGATCGGGCCGCCGCCGACGACGATCACGCTCTCGATGTCGCGGTCGACCTCGAGCTCGCCCGCCGCGGCGTCGCCGAGCAGCGGACCGGACTCGAACTCGGACTTGCGCGCCGAGTAGTAGTACGGTGTCTCGGCTTCGAACTCACCCGCGCAGGTGTCGACCTGCTTGTAGGTGCGGCCGGGGACGTCCGTCTCGACGGTGTCGACCTCCGCGCCAGCGGCCGAGGCGATGGTTGCGTTGGTGTGGCCGGCGATCGCGGCCTCGGTGAAGTCGCCCTCCTGGGCGGCGAGCGTCGAGTCCGCGATGCGTTTGTAGCGCTCGGTATACCACTCGAAAATGCCCGTCAGCTCCTGAACCTCCTCGACGGTATATCCGCGCTCGAAGGCCTCGAACATCGCGTAGGGACGGTCCGGCGACGGGCGCTCGAGGTACTGCTCCTCGAGTTCCGCGTCGCTGAGTTCGGCCCAGTCGACGTCTGGTTCGTACTCGGAAGAGCGCAACGCCTTCAACAGGCTCTCCTCGAAGGTGCGGCCGATGGCCATCGCCTCGCCGGTCGATTTCATCGCCGTCGTCAGCTCGAAGTCGACGTCGTCGAACTTGTCGATGGGCCAGCGAGGGACCTTCGTTACCACGTAGTCGATCGCGGGTTCGAAAGCGGCGGTGGTCTCGCCCGTAATCTCGTTCGTGATTTCGTGAAGGCGCTTGCCCAGCGCGACCTTTGCGGTCACGCGGGCGATCGGATAGCCAGTCGCCTTGGAGGCGAGTGCGGAGGAGCGCGAGACGCGCGGGTTGACCTCCACCACTCTGTATTCGCCGCCGGGGGTGCCGTCGTCGCGCCAGGCGAACTGGATGTTACACCCACCCTGGATACCGAGTTCGCGGATGACGTCGAGCGCGGCGGTGCGCATCTCCTGGTGCCCCTTGTCGGGGACGATCTGGGAGGGCGTGACGACCGTCGACTCGCCCGTGTGGATCCCCATCGGGTCAATATTCTCCATGTTACAGATGATGATACACGAGTCGTCGGCGTCGCGCATCACTTCGTACTCGTACTCGACCCAGCCGGCGATCGACTCGGTGATGAGGACCTCGCTGTTCCGGGAGAGACGCAGTCCCTTGCGGACACGGCGGAGGAGTTCGTCCATCTCGCCGACGACGCCGGAGCCCGAGCCGCCGAGCGTGTAGGTCGTCCGGGCGATGACCGGCAGTCCGCCGACCTCGTCGACGGCGGCCTGGACGCGCTCTTTCAGGTCCGCTTCGGTCAGTTCCGTGACTTCCTCGCCCTCCTCGAGCGAAATCGTGGTCGAGGCGGGAACCGGCTGGCCGATCTTCTCCATGCGCTGGCGGAAGAGGTCGCGGTCCTCCGTCGCGTAGATCGTGTCGAGCGGCGTGCCCATAATCTCGACGTCGTACTTTTCGAGGACGCCCTCCTCTGCGAGTTCGGCGGTGACGTTCAGCCCGGTCTGGCCGCCCAGGCCGGCGATGACGCCGTCGGGTCGCTCCTTGCGGATGATCTCAGCGATGGCGTCGGTCGTGATCGGCTCGATGTAGACCTCGTCGGCCATCTCCGGATCCGTCATGATCGTCGCGGGATTCGAGTTGACGAGGACGACGCGGGCACCTTCCTCTCGAAGCGCCCGGCAGGCCTGTGCGCCGGAGTAGTCGAACTCGGCGGCCTGTCCGATCTGGATCGGGCCGCTCCCGATCAACAGGATCGTGCGTCCGTCCCCCGTCTCGCCGTCTGCGGCGGTGTCCGTACTCATTTGTCTTGTCGGAGTGGAGTT
Source organism: Natrinema sp. CBA1119 (assembly GCF_002572525.1). Taxonomy (NCBI): domain Archaea; kingdom Methanobacteriati; phylum Methanobacteriota; class Halobacteria; order Halobacteriales; family Natrialbaceae; genus Natrinema; species Natrinema thermophila. The sequence continues at coordinate 2,128,316 of NZ_PDBS01000001.1, forward strand.
CGCACATCGTAATAAGCCCCACGATACAGTACGAATCTCGAAATGCCTTTTCGAAATTCGAACCCAGGCTGCCCTACTCGTCCCGAGACACATCGATTCCCCAGACCAGCGGCCGATTCTACCGACTGCGTGTGAACCTCTCTCGTCCTCAGCTGACGGCGAAAGTGATGCTCGAGGCCGCCCGCGTCCGTGATCGCGAACGATGACCCGGGCCCGCCGAGCGAGGGTCGATCCTCGAGTCGGGGTACAGTATCGCCGCGGCGGGAACCGAATTCGGGCTGGCGATACTCACCGAGGTCGTCGAGGCCCGCGGCTGGTTGATCGCAGTCGGGGCGGATGCGGCCGGCGGGCTTCGGCTGGCCGTTCGCTCGCGGAGTAACTAGAGGGGCTGGTCGTGCTCGCTCTCGAACTCGCGCTGTCGCCGGTACTGGTCGACGAACTCGCCCACGTCGAACTCGAGCATCTGGGACTCGAACTCGGTGATCGCGGCGTCGTCGTCGGCGTGACTGACGGCGTGTTCCATGAGTTCGACGATGAGTTCGACGACGACCTCGTGGAGCCGCCGCGCGTCGAAGTCGCTCAGCCACAACAGCGTGTAGCCGACGGCACCGTCGTCGCTCGCGTCGTGGACGGCCACTTTCTCGGGGAACTCCTCGAGGACGATCCCCAGCAGGTGTGGCGTCCCGAACGACTCGAACTCGTCGTCGGTGTCGATCGTCTCCTCGAGGACGGCTACGAGCGACTCGGGGACAAAGCGCGAGGGCGGATGGACGTCCGTCACGACGGCATGGGTATCGCCGCAGGGACAGCTGTACTCGCGCATGCCCAGATCGATCTCGTGGGGGTCGACGGTTTCCCCGCAGGGAAGCTCGAGCCCGTCGTCACCGGCACTCGGAACGGGGGCGTCTGCCATTGGGGCCGCTTCGTGTGGGTCGGGCATAAGGGCGACGACTCGGGCTATTGCTGGGGGGCGTTCGGTGCGAGACGGCAGGCAGTGGCGACTTGTTGATTAGCGTGTGATTTGCATCCATTGCTCGAGTCTCGATCCTGGCCCGTTCGGTCGCTCCGCTAGATATCTGTTCGAATGAGACATTCGAGGAAACGTGAAAGGAAAAGAGCGTCCTGCTATCGTGGCAACAGGGAACGGCCACACCCTCCCCAGCCGATTCGCTCGCGCCTTCCGGCGCTCACTCATCCCTCGCACGGGTTTGGACCGCGGTTCATTTGCATTCACCGCGGCACAGCGCGCGCCACCGCACGCCGGATGGCAAGTCTGGAGTGATACCCGGTTTCCCTGTCCTGAACAAGGGAAAAATATCGATTAGAGATCGGCCGCGTTGAACCGGTAGTAGCCGACGGCGAACGGCACGACGAACCATAGGAACAGGACGACGATACCGACTTCGGGGCTCGCGTAGAACGGCTCGGCGTCGGCGGCCGTCACTTCGACGCCAGCTCCCGTCTGCGCCGGATCCGCGCCGACCGACGCCGCGAGGTCGGGCAACAGCGCGACGATCGTCGAGAGATACGCCGAGGACGGCGAGAACTGCGAGACGAGGAACACCCAGTCCGGAATCGTCGACGGAAACGAGAATCCCTCGACGACGTAGAGTATCCCCATCGGAACCACGTCCCACAGCAGTTCGAAGACGAGGAAGAACCCGAGTGCCAGCGTCGTCGCACGCGACGTCGAGCCGGTCGTCGCCGAGATGCCGACGACGATCGACGCGTAGGCGGCGGCGAAGAACAGCGTGGCGAGGACGAATAGCACCAGCGCGACGACCTCGAGTTCGCCGAGCAACGCGGAGCCAAAGCCGAGGCCGACGACGAGCCCGACGCCGAGTCCGAACACGAGGACGGCCGCTCGACCGACGACCTTCCCGGCAAAGGCCTGGCCTCGAGTGGTCGGCAGGGAGAGCAGTAACTTGATGCTCCCGAGTTCGCGCTCGCCGGCGAGGGACTTGTAGCAGACGACGATCGCCGCCAGCGGGACGAACAGCCCGGTGATGCCGAGCGTAAAGAAGAGTAGCCCCCGAACGTGGCCCCGGCGGGTGAACCGAACATTTCGGGAACCTGGACGTACGCGTACGTCGAAGCGAGCGAGAACACCACGAAGACGGCCACGAGCGCCCACAGTGCCCGCGACTGGACGGCGTCGCGGAAGTCCTTCTTCGCGACGGTAAACCAGGTCACGCTTCTACCTCCTGGCTCTCGTTCGTGTAGCGGACGAACAGGTCCTCGAGCGACGATTCGACGACCGAGAAGTCTTGGACGGAGGCCACCTCGTCGATGGCGTGCAGGACGGCGAACTTCGAGACGCCGTCGACGGTCACCCGCAGGCGACCCTCGTCGATCGCCGCCGTTCCGACGCCCTCGAGCGTCCGGACGCGATCGAGAACTCCCTCGTCGAGGTCCGAGACGTAGACGTACAGCGTCTCCCCGGTTTCCGTCGAGTCACGGAGCCCGTCGATCGTGTCGACGGCGACGAGCCGGCCCTGATCGATGATCGCCACGCGATCGCAGACCGCCTCGACCTGTTCCATGATGTGGCTCGAGAAGAAGACGGTCGTCCCGCGCTCGTTCTCCTCGCGGATGATCTCGCGCATCTCGCGGGCCCCGTTCGGATCGAGGCCGGTCGAGGGCTCGTCGAGGACGAGCAGATCGGGATCGCCGACCAGCGCCATGGCCAGCACCAGCCGCTGGCGCATCCCCTTCGAGTAGCCGCCCGCTTTCCGGTCGGCCGCGTCGGCGACCCGAACCCGCTCGAGCAGCGCCTCGGGATCGTCGTCGACGCCCTTCATCTCGATGGCGAACTCGACGTGCTGACGGCCGGTGAGCCGATCGTAGACGTGATAGGCGTCCGGAAGCACACCGGTCCGATTTCGGACGGCCAGGCCCTCCGACTGGGCGTCGTGGCCGAGCACGGTCGCGGTCCCGCCGGTCGGCCGGATGAAATCCAGTAGAATGTCAATCGTCGTCGACTTGCCGGCGCCGTTCGGCCCCAGAAAGCCGAAAATCTCGCCCTCTTCGACGGTGAGGTCGAGACCATCGACGGCGACGACGTCGCCGAAGCGCTTCGTCAACCCCTCGAGTTCAATCGCCGCCATGCTTGATCCTCCGGGATATCGTCGTCTCGTACAGTGTCAGTAGGATGTGACGCATGCACAAGTAATCCCCGGCAGTTATGATAAGTATTGTCGTTTTCAATATATATTGGCAGTGGAACTACTCAAATATGTTTGAGTCAGCACCCCCTCACTAGCGATATCGAGATAATCAACCGTCAGCTGGTTCGAGACTAACTGTCTGTGAAATGTCTATTCCGGATCGAAGCGTCTCGTCGTCGAGCATGATTTCGAACGTCACCGCTCTCCGTCGCCGGAGTTCGTCGACGGAGTTCGTCGACGGACGGTCACCTTCGCTCGAGAAAACGGATCACGTCGGATCGATGGTTGAACCGCGGGAAGCGCTCGCTCGTGCGGACTCAGGGCCAGTCGTCGCGGACCTGCTCCGCGTCGTCCTCTTCGTCCTCGGCGTGGGTCGCCAGCACCCAGTCGGCCGCCTCGGCGGCGTCCTCGACGGCGAGATACTCCCAGCCGACTTCGTCTGCTAACTGCTCGTCCGCCTCGTCGGCACCGACGTAGACGTAGCGGTCGGTGTCGAACTGGTCTTTGACGCCCTCGAGGCTCTCCGCTTTCCCGCGGGGGCCGGAGAAGAAGTCCTGTCGGATGCGGTTCTTCCGCGTGAAGTTCGTCACGACGTAGGTTGGCTTCTCCGAGACGACGCCGATGTACTCGGTCCAGCCTCTTGCGTCTTCGAACACGCGCTCGGGCGAGGCGACCTCTTTGAGCGCCTCGAGTTCGAAGGCCAGGGTCATGTCGCTGTCGCCGTTCATGCGTGTCCGAACGCTGGCACGCGGGAAAACGACTTCGATACGTGTAGCGTCGCACTCGGTGGACCCGGCGCGATGCGGAGACTGTTCAGACGCGTTTGACGCGGTAGTAGTCCGTGAAGACGATGACCTCTCCCGGTTCGAGATCCGTCGCTGTGATCGGGACGGCCCGGTCGCCCGTGACAGCCCCATAAAACGCCGCCAGCGTCTCCGAGTCGAGTTGGTCGACGTGCCGAACGGTCGTGTTCCGTTCGACGGACTCGACGCGCTCGAGTGTCAGCGAACGAGATTGGAGTGTACTGGCAGCCATGTGCATTGGTACCGAATGACGAACGTGAACTTAACCGTTTCCCTCGCTCGCCGAGCGATCGATCACGAGTACTCGACGGTAGGTCCCACGAGAACGACGAGACCACTGGGAACAGCGATTGCGACGAATACGGGAGTACGACGAAAACGAGGCCTCGAGACGACGGGTTACTGTTCCTGTGTCGGCGCGAGGTCGTCGAGGTCGACGGATGGTTCCATGAGCACGTCGGCCTGATCGGCGACGACGCGCTGTTCGCGCATCAACTGTTTGAACTTGCTCTGGGGCGAGAGGTCGCCGATGAGGACGCCGCCGACGATCTTGCCGTCCTTGAACGCGACGCGTCGCCACTCGGTGTCGCTATAGCGTCGTTCGGCGTGTTCGTCGCCCAGCGTCGGGTGACCGAAGGAGAGGAACGGGAAGTCGAAGTGTGTGATGGAGTACGAGGAGACCCACTGAAACTCCTCGGACTCCTCGTCGGCGGCCATATTGATCGCCGCGACTCGCCCCTGTTCCTTGGCCGAGCCCCACGAGCCGTTCTGGGCCTGCTCGCCCAGCAAGACGTCGTAGAAGCGGGTGAGGTCGCCAGCCGCGTAGATATCGTCGACGGACGTCTGCATGTACTCGTCGACGACGATCCCGTTGTCCTCCTCGAGGTCGGCTCCGCGGAGGAACTCGGTGTTGAAGGTCAGCCCGATGGCGGCCCCAACGAAGTCGCACTCGTAGCGGTCACCGTTGGGATCGACGGCGGCAGTGACGTGACCGTCGTCGTCCGTCTCGAAGTGATCGACGCCGCTATCGAAGACGGGGTCGACGCCGACCCCGCGCATGCCCTCGTGCATGATTTCGGCCCCGTCGGCCGAGAGCGCGTACCGCCACCAGCGGTCGCCGCGCATCAGGAAGTCAGCATCGATTCCCTGCGCCCCGCAGACGGCCGCGAAGTCGATACCGAGCAGGCCGGCACCGACGATGACGCCCCTGTCTGCCCGTTCGGCGTGCTCGCGGATGGCGCGGGCGTCCTGAAACGTCCAGAAGTGATGGACGCCGTCGGCATCGCTGTTTTCGACGGGCAACTGCGTCGGCGTCCCGCCGGTCGCGACGAGCAGTTTGTCGTAGGGGATCTCGCCGCTGTCGTGCGTGTGAACGACGTTCGCGTCCGTGTCGACGCTCGTCACGTACGTGTTCAGCGAGAGTTCGATGTCGCGGTCCGCGTACCACTCCTCGTCGTGGATCGAGATGGGGGCTTCCGGGAGTTTGCCTTTCGCGTGTTCTTTGATAAGAATCCGATTATACAGCGGCTCCCCCTCATCGGTGATGACGGTAATCTTCGCGTCCGGGTCTTCCTCCCGGAGGGTCTCGGCGGCCGAACTACCCGAGATCCCGTCACCGATGATGACGTACTGAGTCATATCCCGAACGTTCGTAATGCGGGTTAAAGGGGGTTTCTATCTCGTCTATTTTGCCAGACCGGCCGGGAGTATCCAACGGACGTAAACTCTGTGGCGAATTCCACTACCAGAATAACTCCTCGGCCCCTATTCGGACACCATATTTGAAGAGCAAGGATTGCTGGTATCTCTGACGAACAACTCCCTCTCACGGAGCGACCGAATCGGGAAACGCGGGCGACCTCGAGCGGCGACGCTCCGCCGGACGGTCGTCTCGAACAGTGTCGTCCGAACCGTTCTTTACCATCCCGTCCGAACGCGACAGCATGAAACTCCGCCAGAACGCGAAACACTTCGCCTATCGGAAATCCCTCGAGACGCCGGGGATTCGCTCGGTCGCCAACGCGGGGCTGGTCAAACTCCACACCAAGATCTTCACCGGGAAAGCGGATCCCGACCGCGCCGAGGAGCGGCGGGCTCACCTCGAGGGGCTCTTCGACGCGACGATGGACGCCTACCTGCGGGCGCTCCAGGAGGGCTACTCCGAGGCCGAGGCCCGCGAGATCACGCACATTCAGGCCAACTTCGACTTTTACAATCACGGCTGGACGGAGATGATGGAGTTCCCCGCGGACGAACTCGAGGCCCACTACGACCGCTACCGCGAGTTCTTCGACCGGTGGGACGTGACGATCGACGAGCCGCTGGGCCAGTTCGCCCCGCCCGAGGGCATTCCCGAAGCACCCGCGACGCCCGAGCGCCTCGAAGATCCCGAGCACCCCCACGCCGAGAGCGGTTTCGCCGACGATGTCTACGTCGAGACGGACGACGGTGAACTCGTCGTGGGCGGGCAGGACGAGCCCAACGATGTCGATGTTTCAGAGGTCGCCAAGACGGACGAGTAAATCGTTTTAGTGGCTACTATAGGGGGTCATTCTGTTCGAGAACGAAAATAAGAGATAGAGCCACTCACAACGTGCCTCCCATTGGCACATGGATCGATTACTCTGCTGAGTATGACGGTAATGAAATAGTAACAATGAATGAAACTGTACCGTTTCATCGCCAATGCAGCGACGAACGTATCTCGCGGCGGCCGCGTCGCTTCCACTGGCGGGGTGCACGCAGTTAGAGACGATCTCGAGCGACCGAGAGAGGCGGGCGGGGAACGGTTCGACGACGGACGAGGCCGACAGTGCGGACGACGGCTCGAGCGACGGGTCGAAGTCGGCCGAAACCGTCGACGACTTCGAGGACCTGGGCGCGTGGGAGGCCGTCGGCGGGACCCTCTCGCCGGCTTCCGACCGGGCCGTCGTCGGCTCCCAGAGCGGGCGCTTCGACGTTCCGGCGGCCGAGGCGAGTTCCAGGCTCACCCGTGAGTTCTCGTCGCCGTTCGACTGGTCGGCCGCCGCGCCCGGCGTCGCCGTCGCGTCGTCGGGCCTCGTCGTGCCAGTGCTGCGGCTGGTCGACATCGACGGAAACTGGGCCGACTTCCGGCGCGGGATCAAAGGAGGGCTCCCGCTCGAGCGGTACAACTTCGGCGTCAAGGAGGTTTCCGACGGGTTCGATCCGGGCGCGGTCGAGACGGTTCACCTGCTCGTCTGGACGGGAGAGGGTGCGACGGAAACGGTCTGGTTCGACGATCTCCACGTCGTCCCGCGGCCGGAGCGGGGGAAGGTGATGATTCAGTTCGACGACGCCCACGTTACCGACTACACGGAAGCGCTCCCGATCCTCGAGCAGTACGGTTACCCCGCGGTCTCGTTCGTCACGACCGGCTACGTCGACGACGGTGAAGTCGGCGGGGCCCCTCGACTCTCGACCGCCCAGGTTTCCGAACTCCACGACGCCGGCTGGTGTATCGCCAACCACACCACCAGTCACGAGGACCTGCCCGAGCTCAGCGCCGACGAGCAGGCCGCCGAGATCCGCGGCGGACAGCGGTGGCTGCGCGAGCGCGGTCTCGACGAGGGTGCCGATTACTTCGCCTACCCGTTCGGCGCGTACGACGCGACGACGCTCGAGATCGTCGACGAGCACCACGACCTCGCCTTCGGCGGCGGTCCGCCGGCCCAGGGATTCGTCTCGAACGCCCGACTCGCGCCGCGGATCGGCGAACCGAGCGCCGAGGAAGCGGGGACCGCGATCGAACGCACGGCGTCGACGCCGGGGATCACCTCGCTGTTTTTCCATCGGCTCGAGGGCGAGTCGCTTGCCGACTTCGAGGCGACGATCGAGACGATCCACGAGTACGAGTCCGCCGGCGAGATCGACGTGATCCTGCCGGCGGATCTCGAACGGGAGTTCATCGTCTAGGGTCCCTGCGGACGGCTGACTGCCGCCGGTTCCCACGGCGCTACGTGTGCGAGTACGCCGGTTCGAGCAGCGATTGATGGCGCTGAACGCGAACGATCGGTCGATCGCGGCAATTACGATGGCGGGCCACGCCCTCGGCGGGTTCGTCCTCGGCGGGTTCTATCGGACAGCGTTTTTCGTAATGATCGCCGCGTTCGCGGGTGTCGGCGGCCTGTTCGCCGGTGCGCTGCTGGTCGGTAGCGGTCTGTTCGTAGCGACCGATAACGCCCACGAGGCAAACACAAACGATTGACGACGAGTGAGATCGCTCCCACTGTCGCTGTGATTCTCGAGAAACGAGATTTAACGGAGAGACGAGTCGCTATAGCCAGTGTGGCGTCTGGTACTCCGCGGTCTGGTGGTTCTCGGGCCAGATAACCTCCTGCACCCCTTCGCCCTCGTCGTTTTCCTGCCACTGCATATAGATGGCACCGTCGTCGGTTGGCTCGAGGTCGTGGGCGTACTGGTGATCCTTGTCGTAGAATTGGATCGTCCCCGTTGCGCCGCCGAAGCTGGCGTCTTCGAGCGCTCCGATCAGCGTCTCGGTATCCAACGTTCCAGCCTGTTCGATGACGTGCTTGTAGAGCTTGACCGCTTCGTACGTCGTGTACCCGGTGTAGACGGGAGTCGCGTCGTACGTGTCCCGATACCGACTCACGAACTGCTGTGTCAGGGGGCCGGCCTCGCTATTTGCGGTCGCACTGATCTGTGCGACACCGTAGCGACAGAGACCGTCGGTCTGCTCGTAGTAGGTGGGCAACTGCATCGGAACGTGAATGCCGCCGAACGCGAACGGTCGCGGCTCGGGCGGCACCTCCGGACGGTTCGGATACGCCCAGTCGAGTAGGGCGTCCGTCCCCGTGTGTGCGGTTCCGATAAACGCCGCGTCCGCGCCAGCCGCTTCGGCCTCGTCGTAGAGCGACGAGAAGTCGTCAGACGCCGGCGGATAGCGCCGTTTCATCGTAACCTCGACGCCGACGCCGCCGAGTCGGTCCTGCAGGATCTCCCAGGGACCCTGCGACCACGGGTAATCTTCGACCAGCACAGCGATGGAATTCCAGCCGATGTTTGCGGCGTTGTCGTCCAGAAAGTTGACGAGGTCTTTGCCGAGGTCGTACGAGTTGGTCGGGCCGACGCGGAAATGGTACTTGTACCGGTCGTAGTTTTCGTTGACCTTCTGACTGACCGCAGGGGTCGACGCTCCACTCGTCAGGTGGATCGTCTGCTGTTCGGCGATATCCTCGATGACCGTCTCGAGGGACGGACTATCGAAGACACCGACAGTGAAATCTGCTTCGTCCTCAAGAATGAGCCGCTGATACTGGCGGCGCGCCTCGAGCGGACTCGAGTTCGTGTCGCCGACGGCCAGTTCGACATCGCGGCCGAGCAGTCCTCCGTCATCGTTGATTTCGTTAACTGCGACCTGCGCGCCGCGGGCCATTCCTCGACCGATGTAATTACTATCCGGATTCGGTGCCAGCGTTCCGATCGTGATGGGGTCCTCACTGCCGCTCCCACCGGTGATCGATCCTACCGTCCCGAGGCACCCTGCAAACGATAGCGTCGTTGCGCCGGCAGCCGTCGTTTTGAGCACCCGTCTGCGGTCGAGACCGCCGCGTCGGGTAGTGGGTGGCCCCGCCGACCCACCGTTGCGGGTAAAGTCGTCCATGTTGACCAGTCGTTTCGACCTCTGTTTCTTAACAATTTCGAAGACTATCAGTTACTATTTACAATACTACTTACCCTTCCTGTCGAACGGTGAGTTCCTTTCGGAGGAAAATACCCGAACCAACGGCCTATGCGGAACACGTTGAATATACTGCCAGTAATTTACAGAATTCATGAGATCATTACGGAAATGAAGTGGTGAGGGAACGTTTGCCCGCCTCGAACCAATTATCACCTCCGATAACCGCGGATCACAATTTATGTACTGACGAACTCACGCCTGTCCTATCCATGGATTTCGCTCGACGGCTGGTGCCGAAAGCTATCCGACGCAGGTACGCGGTCAAGTTCGGGATCGCGTTGCTCATTCTCGGGCTGTCGGTCGGCCTGATCGGATACGGTGCGACCGCAGGGATCACGAACCAGGTGGAAGATCGTGTCCAGACTGATCACGCGGCATCCGCCAGTCAGGAGGCCCAGAGCCTGCAGATGTGGAACGAACAGAACGAACATACGATCGAAACGATCACCAGATCGGATGTCGTCGCCAGCGACGATCCGGCGGCGATCGAAAATCGATTCCTCGACTGGAAGGAACACCTCGATACCGACACGTTCGAGATTTCCTACGTCGATACCGCCAACGACACGGTGCTCGCGTCGACCAGCGATTCGGTGAACGCGAGTACCGACGGAAGCGGCGACACGTCAGTGAGTCAGTTCGAAAACGTTCCCACCGAGGCCTACGGGAGCGCGACGGAAAGCGTTCCGTGGGTCTCGGACACCTACACTGCCGCCGGAGAATTCGGCAAGACGACCGCCGTCATCACCTACGTGCAACACTCCGCTGAACGCGAGAACCGCTCGGTCGTCTACACGGCCAACATCGAGGCGTACGCGAACCAGTTGCAACAGGACGAGGGCGTCACGACGATGGTCGTCGATAGCGACGACGAGGTTATGCTCGACAATCAGGGGTACGGTGAAAACCACGAAACGCTCGGACTCGCGTACGGCGGCGACAGCGCCGTTCTAAGCGACGCGCGAACCGAGGGCGCATCTACGCGACAGGTCTCGGGCACCGACTTCGACTTCGGCTCGCTCGAGACTACTGCCTACGACTTCGACGAGAACGAGTATGTCACCAGTTCCGCGCGCGTGCTCGGGACGGACTGGGTCGTCGTGACCCACGAACCGTCCAGCCAGGCGCTCGGGTACGTCACCTCGATCAACCAGTACGGTCTCTCTGCGACGGTCCTCGGCGTCCTCCTGATCGGCATGGTCGGTGCGGTCCTCGGTCGGAACACCGCCGTCTCGATCGACCGACTCACCGACAAGGCCGGTCAGATGGAAGAGGGTAATCTCGATGTCGACCTCGAGACCAAGCGGATCGACAACATCGGCCGGCTCTACGACGGCTTCGACTCGATGCGCGTCGCGTTGCGCGAGCAGATTGAAGAAGCCGAAGCCGCCCGCGAGGAGGCCGAACGCGAACGCGAGCGCGTCCAGGAGATCAACGGTCACCTCGAGGAGAAGGCCGCCGAATACAGCGACGTGATGGAAGCAGCCGCAGACGGCGACCTGACCGCCCGGATGGAGGCCGACGGCGAGAACGAGGCGATGGCCGAGATCGCCGCGGACTTCAACGAGATGCTCGAGGAGATCGAGCAGACCGTCGCCGAGCTCAACCGGTTCGCGACCGACGTCGCGACCGCCTCCGAGCAGGTGACCGCCTCGAGCGAGGAAGTTCGCTCCGCGTCCCAACAGGTCACCGGCTCGATTCAGGAAATTTCGGACGGTGCGGATCGTCAGAACGAGTCGTTACAGTCGGTCAACCAGGAGATGAGCGGGCTCTCGACGACGACCGAGGAGATCGCCGCCTCCTCGAACGAAGTGGCCGACATCGCCGAACGGACCGTCGACACCGGCCGAGACGGACAGGAAGCCGCACAGGCGGCGATCACCGCGATGGACGAGATCGAGGGCGAAGCCGGCAGCGCCGTCGCTGAAATCCGCCGACTCGAGGAGGAAGTCCAGCAGATCGACGAACTCATCAACACGATTTCGGAGATCGCACGCCAGACCAACATGCTGGCGCTGAACGCCAACATCGAGGCCTCCCGATCCGCGGGCGGCAGCGACGACGAAGGGTTCTCCGTCGTCGCAAAGGAGGTCAAGGCGCTCTCCGAGGACGTCGCCGAGGCGGCCGACGAGGCAGAAGATCGGCTCGAGGCGATTCGAGAGCGAACCGAGCAGTCCGCCGTTGAGGTCGAAGGCACGAGCGACGACATCGAGGACGCAAGTGAACAGGTCGAGGAGGCCGTTCACGCGCTCGAGGAGATCGCAGACCTCGCACAGCAGACCAACGTGGGGGTCCAGGAGATTTCCGCGGCGACCGAAGAGCAGGCCGCCTCGACCCAGGAGGTCGTCGCGATGGTCGACGACGCCGCGACGATCTCGGAGGAGACTACCTCTGAAGCCGAAAACGTCGCCGCCGCCGCCGAAGAGCAGACCACCGCACTGACCGAGGTCACGCAGTCCGCTTCGAACCTCTCCCAGCAGGCCGCACAGCTCTCCGAAGCGCTCGACCGATTCGACACCGGGGTCGACCGCGACGACGTGGACCTCGAGTCGATGGTCGAGACCGACGCGGAGCTGGCGGCGACCGACTCGACGTTCGAGGTCGACAGCGAAGCGACCGACGAACCGGACGACGACAACCGAGGGATCACGTTCGATACGGCCGACGATCCGAGCGACCCCGACCCCGACTCGGACGACCTCCTCACGTTCGACGACGGCGCGGACGAGACGCTCGAGTCCGAGCCGACCGATTCAGACGCCGATCCGACCGATTCGGCCGCCGAGCCAACCGATGGAGACCAGTTGGCCACGGACGCACTCGAGAGCGATCCGGACGACGACCCGGTCGAGCCAGCGGGTACCGAGCCTGAGCAGGCGGCCGACGACGAGTCAGCCGCGGACGGGCAACGCGACGGCGATGCCGGCGAGATCGGTGCGGAAGAGATCCTCGGGATCGGAGAGCGTGACGACGGTGCGACCGACATCGCCGCGTCGGACGCGACCGATGGCTCGCCCGATTCGCCCGATCCGCTCGCGGAGGAGACGGCGGATCCACTTGCAGATGCCACGGAGACGGCCGATCCGCTCGCAGAGGAGACGGAGGCCCCAGATCCCCTTGCGGCCGATAGTGACGCGAGTACGCCACTCGAGGACGAGCGCGACACGACGGCAGAGTCCGGAGATGACGATGTCGACGCGAGCGCCGGATTCGAACCGGCGGGCGACTCGGCTACCGACCTCGAGCAGGGATCGACCGCCGGGGACGACGGTGACACCGAACCAGACGAATCGACGACTGCCGACGGATCGCCGGCCGACGACGACGCGGCCGAGACCGCGGACGACGATGACGAGTCGACCGAAAGCGACGACGTGTTCACGTTCGGCACGGCGAGCGACGAAGACGACGAGTAATCGGCGTCGGTCTCGTTCGCTACCTTTTTGACTGCCGTCTCGGAAGGAATCGGCATGCTTACCGTGCGGGCACCAGCGACGAGTGCGAACCTCGGGAGTGGCTTCGACGTCTTCGGCCTCGCTCTCGGAACGCCCGCCGACATCGTTCGGGTCGAACGCGCCCCGGAGACGACGATTACGGTTACCGGAGCCGGCAGCAAGTACATCCCTGAAGATCCGGCCAAGAACACCGTCGGTGCGGTCGCCGAGGCCCTGGACGCTCCGGCCCGCATTCGGATCGACAAAGGTGTCCGCCCCTCCTCGGGGTTAGGCTCGTCGGCCGCGAGCGCGGCTGCCGCCGCCGTCGCGCTCAACGCCCTCTACGACCGCGGTCGCACCCGCGAGGACCTCGTCAGCGTCGCCGCCAAGGGCGAAGCCGTCGTCTCCGGCGAGGCGCACGCGGACAACGTCGCGCCCTCTCTCCTCGGCGGCTTCACCGTCGTCACCGACGACGGCGTCACGCAGGTCGACGCGTCCGTCCCCGTCGTCGCCTGTCTCCCCGAAATATCCGTCTCGACGCGAGACGCGCGCGGCGTCGTCCCCGAGTCGGCAACCATGGACGAGGTCGTCACCACGGTCGGCAATGCGGCGACGCTGACCGTCGGCATGACGCGAGACGACCCCGAACTCGTCGGCCGAGGGATGAACGACGATATCGTCACGCCCGAACGGACCAAGCTCATCACGGGCTATGAGGCCGTTCGCGAGGCCGCCCTCGAGGCGGGCGCGACCGGCGTGACGGTCAGCGGTGCCGGCCCCGGGATTCTGGCGGTCTGTCACCGCCGGGATCAGCGGGCGATCGCGTCGGCGATGGTCGACGCCTTCGACGCGGCCGGCGTCGAGAGTCGGGCCTATCAGACCGCGATCAGCGAGGGGGCGACGCTGTACCGGGACGACTCGTAGATGGGTGCTCGAGCCGACGCCATGCTGACGCTCGTCGTTCTTTTCGTGACTGCCGTCGCACACCTACTGGTCGACGCGGTGTTTTCGGTACCGTTCCTCGTAGCCGGGGCCATTGCCACGCTCGCGTTCGAGGGAATCGCCGCTCGAGATCCCGACGCCGTCCGCCGATACTGGGAGCGTCCCGTCGTTCAGGGCGTGACGCTCGTCGTCGCGCTCGCAGGAGTTGTTGTGGGTGCTCGAGTCGCCCCGTCGATCGTCCTCTCGTTTCCGGTCGGTTCGCTGGTGACGTACCTCGTTTTTCTGGCGGTGACGAACCCCGCGTATAGAGCGTAGACGGTTCCGATAGTCGCGACCACACCGTAAAATAGAGCGTCAGTCGTAGAGACGACCGTTATCCACTACTCGACTCTCATTGTGCTCGTTAGACGCCCCGGCCCTGCATTTTCTCTTCCTCGGGGAGATCGACGTTCGCATCCCCTTTCATCCCCTTGCCGAGGTGCTTCGAGATCTCGGCGAGCGTCTCGGGCTCGTCCCAGTTGTTCGTCGCCTGAACGATCGCGTCTGCCATCTCGGGCGGGTTCTCCGCGCCGAAGATGCCGCTGCCCACGAAGATACCGTCGCACTCGTGGTGCATCATGAGCGCCGCGTCCGCGGGGGTCGCGATCCCGCCAGCCGCGAAGTTGACGACCGGAAGTCGCCCCATCTCGGCGGTCTCGTGGACCAGCTCCGCCGGCGCTTCGATCTCGCGGGCGAACGCTTCCCGTTCCTCGTGGCTCATGCCCTCGAGTTTGCGGATCGCGCCCTTGATCGTCCGCTGGTGGTGGACGGCCTGATTGACGTCGCCGGTGCCGGCCTCGCCTTTCGTTCGGATCATCGCCGCGCCCTCGTCGATCCGGCGCAGTGCCTCGCCGAGGTCGCGCGCGCCGCAGACGAACGGCGCGGTAAAGTCGCGCTTGTCGATGTGGTAGGCGTCGTCCGCCGGGGTGAGCACCTCGCTCTCGTCGATCATGTCCACGCCGACGGTCTCGAGGATCTGGGCCTCCTTCGTGTGGCCGATACGGGCCTTCCCCATGACGGGAATCGAGACCGAGTTGACGATCTCCTCGACGTCACCGGGATCCGCCATCCGCGCGACGCCGCCGCGCTTGCGGATATCCGCGGGGACTGCTTCCAGGGCCATCACCGCGACGGCGCCGGCCTCCTCGGCGATGCGGGCCTGTTCGGGGTCGACGACGTCCATGATGACGCCACCCTTTTGCATCCGGGCGAAGCCGCGCTTGACGAGATCGGTGCCGCGTCTAAGTTCCTCGAGATCGGTTTCCTCGGCCATACTACCCGCTTCGGAGTCACCGCACTTACGCGTGTTCGTTGGGACCGGATCGGCTGCTGGACCGAAGTCGATCGCCGGATGCCGGTCCAACCGGTTCGGGACGACTCCCGGTCGAGCGCGTCACTCGGGGACCCGTTCTCCCTCGAACAGACGCGCTCGGACGTCCGAGCCGTACAGTCGGGTGATCGGCCGTCGCCACAGTCCGAGTTCCCGCGCCAGCGCCCCCGCGACCTCGAGGCGCGTGCCGACCGACGGCCCGATCCCGATCGCCACCTCGCCCTCGATCCGGGCCGTCGTCCGCAGGAGATCGCCGTCTTTCCGCGTGAAACTGGCCATCGTCCAGTCGCGCGCTCGAGGACTGCGTCGGGGTCGGGCGACCTCGAGTCGAACGGTCTCGCGCTCGTCGTAGCGGCCGCCGTCGACGACGGCTCGAATCCCGTCCGGGCCGTCGGTCACCGTGATGTCGGCCCGTTCCTTCGGATACCCCCAGCACTCGCGGCCGAGCGCGACCGAGGGGTCGGTTGTAACCGGGAGCCAGTGCACGTAGCCGCCGATTTCGCCGTCCGCAAGCTGTGCGAGGGGGAGGTCCGCTCGGCTCCCGTGGACCGCTGGGATGATGACGGCGAATTCGTCGTAGGGCTCGAGCCCCGTCTCGTCTCGATCTCCGCCACCGACCCGGTGGTACTGGATCCCGACGAGCGCGACGCAGCCGACGCCGGGTGCCATCGCGAGCGACGAAAGTCCCTCCGGGAGAACCGCCTCGAGTCGACTGCGACGCGCAGGGACCGTCATGCCGCCCATCGCGAACGATAGCTCGAGCGGGAGTTCAATCACGTGGCCGGTCGAAAGCCGTCGTCGCGTCCGTCCGTCGCCGGTAGTCATGGCTGACGGTACGACGGGATCGGTCGTAGTAGTACGGATCGCGGCCGTCGGCGACGAGGACCGCTACTGTTTTGCGGACTCCGTCCGTCGCGCCGGACAATGACTGCGTCGACCTCGAGCGGCCGATTGTCGGATCGCGAGCGCGACGACGATATGTCCCTTCCGGCGTATCTTGCGCCCGTTCCGCGCACGCTCGAGGACCTCGGATTGCAATTTGCGTGGCTCGTCGTGGCGATCAACCTCGCGGGGACGGCCTTCGGCTTCTGGTACTACTCGGGGCAGTTCGCCGGGACCGCAGCCGTGCTGTGGCCGTGGGTTCCGGACAGTCCGCTCGCGACGCTGTTCATCGCGCTGGCGATCGCCTGCTGGAAGCTGGGTCGCGAACAGCCGTGGCTCACCGCGCTGGCCTTCTTCGGCAATATCGTGCTGGGGCTGTGGACGCCCTACACGCTGCTCGCGTTCGCGGATTCCTACGCGTATCTCTCTCCGGTGATGTACCAGTTCCTCTTCTGGAGTCACCTCGCGATGGTCGTGCAGGCCTTCGTCCTCTACCGGATCAGCGACTTTCCGGTGTGGGCCGTCGCCGTCGCCGCCGTCTGGTACTGGAGCAACCTCATCGTCGACTACTTCGTCCCCATTGTCGGCGAGCCCCACCATACGATCATCCCCGTCGAGCGCGACGCGGCCATGTTTCTCGAGGCCGACGCGCTGGGCGTGATCGCCGCCGGCGAAGTCACGTTCGTCCTCCTGGCGCTGTTTCTCGCGCTCGCGATCCGGGTCAAAAAGTGCGAAGCCGCCCGGAGTCGGCCGTAGCAGGCGGCGCGGCCCCTACAGATCGGTCGTGAACGCGAGCTCGAGGTAGGGATCGAGCGAGCGGGCTGCGGCTCGGCGCTCGATCGTCCCCGCGTCCGCATCGTACCGTAGCACCTTCGAGTCGACGAGCTTTCGAAGGTGGTTGTGGTGGAACTCGACGGCGATCTGCTCGAGGCGGTCGCCGGTCGGATTCCCCTCTCGGTGGGCGATCCGATC
Organism: Natrinema sp. CBA1119; assembly: GCF_002572525.1. NCBI lineage: Archaea > Methanobacteriati > Methanobacteriota > Halobacteria > Halobacteriales > Natrialbaceae > Natrinema > Natrinema thermophila. The sequence goes on from NZ_PDBS01000001.1 coordinate 2,145,607, forward strand.
GACGAGTTCCTCGAGGCTCACGGCTCCGACTTTCCGCGACAGGTAATACAACGCGTACCGTCGGTGGTCCTCGCACAGGAGTTCGAATACCGTGTTCGAGTGGAGCGAGGTGTCGCTTCCGGAACTGTTGACGTCTGAGATGTCTGTCTTCATGCGGTGCTCTGTACTCGGCTTACGCGACGGCGGACGACGCATCGGCTCCGATCGACTTCAGCAGAGCACGCCGACTGATTGGCCGAAGTCGTCATAACTCTTCTGTACAGAGAACAAATGTCGGATAAGATTTGATCTAGGGACGTGGTTGTCCATGAATCCGGTGTTATCCGGCCGCGAGACGATCTCACAACGTGAGAGGTGTGGCCTACTCGAGGATGAGGACCGCCGACTCGGTCTCAATCATCTCGCCCTCGCCCGAGTAGGTCCGCTCGAGTTCGACCTCGAAGAGGTCGTCCGCGAGTTCCTCGCCGGCGACTCGAAGCACACCCTCGTCGTCGTCAATCTCGTACTCGCCGCTCTCGATCCCGTCGTCGATCTCGCCGACCTTCGATCCGAACTTCGGGCCGACCGACGAGTAGTCGAGATCGATCGCCGCGACCTCGGTCGTGATCTCCGGCGGTTCCTCGAGCACCGCGAGCTCCTGGACGTGCATCACGTGCTGGATCGCGTCTTCGAAGCCGTCGATGTCCCCGTAGACGGCCACCGACTCGAGGTCCTCGTTCAGCGGCAACTGGTGCTCGCTCTTGTAGCGTCGCAGCGCGGAGATGACCTCCATGGCGGTCTCGCCGGCCGCAAGGTCGGCCTCGTACCCCTGTGGGTCGGGCCAGTCGCGGGTGTGGATGCTGCTCTCGCCGAGATTCTTCCTCTCGTCACCGTAGACTGCCTGCCAGATCTCCTCCGTCGCGTGGGGCAAGAACGGGGCCCAGAGCTCGAGGAAGGTCCGATGTGCGGTCCGCAGCGCATACTGTGTCGACGGGTTGTCTTCGCGCGTCTTGGCGATCTCGAGGTAGTCGTCGCAGAAGGTGTTCCAGAAGAACGTCCGCAGGCGGTCACGGGCCTTCGCGAACTCGTAGTCCTCGAGGTGGGCGGTCAGATCCGCGACGGCGTCGTCGAGCTCCGCGAGGAGCCAGCGATCGATCGCCTCGAGGTCGGCGGGCTCGTCGGGATGGGCGGGTGCGAGCGTATCGACGAGTTTGGAGGCGTTCCAGAGCTTTCGAAGCAGCTTCTCGCCCGCGGTGAGGTCCTTTTCCTGGTACGGGAAGTCGTCGCCGACGGCGGCGCTGGCGGCCCAGAACCGGACGGCGTCGACTGGGTACTCCGAGAGCACCTCGTCGGGTTCGACGACGTTCCCCCGCGATTTGGACATCTTCTCGCGGTTCTCGTCGAGGACGTGGCCGTTGATCATCGTCGCGTCGAAGGGCACCTCGCCGGTGTGCTCGTAGCACTTGACGACGGTGTGGAACAGCCAGAAGGAAATGATGTCGTGGCCCTGCGGACGCAGATCGAACGGGTAGAGCTCCGGGTTGTCCATCGTGAACTCCTCGGACGCCGCGTCCCAGTCCCAGCCGGCGTTGATCAGCGGCGTCAGCGAGGAGGTCGCCCACGTGTCGAAGACGTCCTCCTCGGCCTCGAACTCTTCGTGGCCGCATTCGGGACAGGCCGAGACCGGTGGCTCGTCGCTCAGCGGGTCGACTGGCAGTTCCGTCCGCTCGGCCATGATCTCGTGGTCGCAGTCCGCGCAGTACCAGACCGGGAACGGGATGCCCGAGTCGCGCTGGCGCGAGATGAGCCAGTCCCACTCGAGGCCCTCGATCCAGTGCTCGTAGCGGGTGAACATCTTCTCGGGGTACCAGTCCATCTCCCGGCCGGCCTCGAGGTACTCCTCTTTGTGGTCCAAGATTTCGACGTACCACTGCTTGGAGACGCGGTATTCGACGGCGGTGTCACAGCGCTCGTGGACCTGGACCGCGTGGGAGATCTCCCAGCGGTCGCGCAGGGACCCCTCGTCCTCGAGGTCCTCGACGATGGCCTCGCGGGCCTCCTCGGTGGACATGCCCTCGTAGGGACCGGCGAGGTCGGTCATCGTCGCGGATTCGTCGATGGCCACGCGGAGCGGCAGGTCGTGGGCCTGGTACCACTCGATGTCGTTCTGGTCGCCGAAGGTACAGCACATGACGACGCCGCTGCCTTTCTCCATGTCGACGCGCTCGTCCTCGATGATCGGCACCTCGTGGCCGAACAGGGGAATGCGAGCGGTCTCACCGATGAGATCCCGATTCTCCTCGTCGTCGGGGTGGACGAAGACGGAGACGCAGGCCGGGATGAGTTCCGGTCGCGTCGTGGAGATGACGAACTCCTCGCGCGGCGCGTCGTCGCCGACTAGCTCGAACGCGATGTCGTTGAAGTGCGAGGCGCGCTCCTCGTCTTCCATCTCGACCTGCGAGATGGCCGTTTCGCACTCCGGACACCAGATCGCGGGCGCCTTCTTGCGGTACTCGCGGCCCTTCTCGTAGAGGTCGAGGAAGGACAGCTGCGAGATGCGCTGGACGCGCGGTTCGATCGTCTTGTAGGTGTTGTTCCAGTCGATCGAGGTCCCGAGATCCTGCATCTTCTCCGTGAACTCGGCCTCGTACTCTGCACAGACCTCGCGGCAGAGTTCCTGAAACTCTCGGCGCTCGTAGTCTTGGTGACGGATATCCAGTTCTGACTCGGTCAAGCGCTCGCTTGCGATTCCGTTGTCGTCGTAGCCGAAGGGAAAGAGCACGTCGCCGTCGTGCATCCGCTGGAATCGAGCGGCGAAGTCCTGCAGCGTGGAGCCGTAGAGGTGGCCCATGTGCAGGCTGCCCGAGACCGTCGGCGGCGGCGTGTCGATCGAGTAGACGGTGTTCGGGTCCTGCTTCTCGTCGCCGTCGTAGGCGTAGACGTCGGCGTCGATCCAGCGCTGCTGCCAGCGTGATTCGACTGTGTCGGGATCGTAGCCTCCCTCGAGGGTCGGCTCGCCGGTCTCGGCGTCGACCTCTCGCTCCGGCGTGTCCGTGCTCATGCTCTCACCGCCCGCGGAGGGCGTCGTCGGTGCGTCGTCGCGATAGTGAAGGTGTGCTCGTCCATGCTGATACCGGTCGTTGCTCGGTGAATGCTGGTCGCCGACAATACATCCGTCGAAACGGGGTGGGGAATGTGGGGCTATGGGTCCCCTACGAAAACGGTGTCGCGCGGGCCATCGAATGTGTCGCCCGCGACGGTGGCAGCCATAATCGACTCTACTCCCGGGAACGGTGTTAGGTGTTTCGCGTCGGTTCAGTGATCGGCCGAATCTCCGACGGCCTCGAGATCGATGACGGCCCTCGAGTCGGTCACGTGCCGCAGTTCGCCGTCGAGATACGCCGCCAGTCGCTCGAGCGACGGTTCCCCATCGCCGTCGGCCGTCCGGACGACCGTAATTCGATCGTGTCGAGTCGCGTCGTAGTCGCCCTGCATGACGATCGAGAACAGTTCTCTCGGAGTGACCGGCTCCTGGGCAGCCAGCCGTTCGGTGAGATCTCCGAGCGAGGACTCGACCGTCGTCTCGACGTCGAAGGTTACGTCGACCGAGACGGTTTCCTCGCGGTTGGTCGCCGCGAGATACTCCTCCGAGCTCCTGACAGCGGGCTCGAGGATCGCTTCGAAATCGACGCCGTACTTGACGGTGCCGAGATAGACGAACGCGAGCATCGCCCGAAGTCCGTCGAGAAACGCTTCGTCGGTCGTCGTCCGTTCGAAGACCTGTTTGCGGTCTTTTTCGGGGAGCGTGTGCAAGAGCAGGTCGAAATCGAGCGTTGCAGCGTGAATCCGTCGTCTGATTCGGGCCTCGGCGTTGCGTTTCGACTGCTCGTGGTTCATCTCCCGCTCACCGAGCAGGTAGGCCCGATCGGCGGGGCTGAGGACGCCACGTTCGCGGTCAGTGTCCGTATTCATAATCGATATCCGATTATACACAATCGACTTCTATCCGAACTGCTATCACTCTCCCGGTCCGACGAGGGGATAATGAACTCGTCGCCCGACCGGAGCGAGCTCGCATGAGCGGACCTATCGCCGCTCGCTACGCGGAGTGGATCGTCTCGCACAGTCGATTGGTCGTTGTCCTCGTCCTGGTGCTCACCGCCGTCGTCGCCGTCGGCGCGGTGGTCGGCGAGAGTGGGGAGGGCGAGATCGGCCAGTTCGAGACGGACTCCGAGGAGACCGATGCGCTCGAGGAAATCGAGGCGACCTACGGCACCGACGACGCGGTCGTCGCCCAGTTGGTCGTCCGCGACGAGAGCGGCGACGTGCTCACCCGCGACTCGCTGCTCGAGGGGCTGCGCCTGCAGCAGGACGTCCGCGAAGACAAGGACCTGAACGCGACGCTGGACGAGCAGGGGTTCGTCGGCCTCGAAAATATCGTCGGTACGGCCGCCGTCTACGAGGACCGGGCGGAATCGGCGAACGGCCGGCCCGACGCGAGCGAGCCCACGCTCGAGGAGCAGATTGCGGCGCTCGAGTCGCGCTCGGACGAGGAGGTCGAGGCCCTGCTGGCCGACGTGCTCGACCCGGATAGCGATGCGGGACCGGGTGGGCGGGCCGCGGAATCCGGGGAGCGCGGAGATCCCTACGAGTTCCTCCCGACCGATTACGAGCCGGGTGAAACGGAGGCCGACGCGCGCATCACGTTCGTCTTCCAGGTCGACGACAGCGGCCCCGACGAGGAGCCACAGGCCGCCTACGACGCGCAGGTCGAGATCGCCGACCGGGTCGACGAGCGTTTCGACGACGCGTTCCTCTTCGGCCAGGGGGTCACCGACGAGGCCTCCTCGAACGCCGTCGGCGACAGTTTCGCGATCATCACCCCCGTCGCGCTCGTGCTCGTTCTGGGGGTGCTGGCGATCACGTACCGGGACGTCGTCGACGTCCTGATCGGCCTGGTCGGGATCGGCGTCGTGATGGCCTGGCTCGCCGGCATTCAGGGGTGGCTCGAGATCCCCTCGAGCCAGCTGCTGATCGCCGTCCCCTTCCTGCTGATCGGGTTGAGCATCGACTACGCGCTCCACGTGGTCATGCGCTACCGGGAGGCGAGGGCGGGGGAACTCGACGGAGGCACCTCGAGGGCCCGAAACGGGGCGGTCGGGACGAGAGCCGGTATGACGCTCGGATTGACGGGCGTCGTGCTCGCGCTCGCGGCGGCGACGGTCTCGACCGGCGTCGGCTTCCTCTCGAACGTCGTCAGTCCGCTGGGGGCGGTGCGGGACTTCGCGATCCTGAGCGCCGGCGGCATCCTCGCGACGTTCGTCGCCTTCGCCGTCTTTGTCCCCGCGCTCAAGGTCGAGATCGACGAGTTCCTCGAGACCCGGTTCGGCCGCGATCGAGCGAAACCGCCGTTCGGGGCGGGGACGGGGGCCACCAATCGGGTGCTCTCGCGACTGGTCGCGATCCCGCAACGGATGCCGGTCGCGGTAATTCTCGTCGCGCTCCTCCTCGCCGCCGGCGGCGCCTACGGCGCGACGGGGATCGACACGGAGTTCAATCAGGCGGATTTCCTCCCCGAAGACGCCCCCGAGTGGGCCAAATCCCTGCCGGAGCCGCTGGCGCCCGATACGTACACGATCAGCGAGGACGCCGCCTACCTCGGTGAGAACTTCGCGGAGCGCGGCGAGGGGAGTCAGACGCAGATACTGATACGCGAGGATGTCACCGACCCCGACGCGCTCGTCGCGATGAACGAGGCCGGGAGCGCGGTCGACGAAGACGGAACTGTCGTCGTCGGATCCGACGGCGAGGCCGCCATCGAGGGGCCGCCGACGCTCATTCGCGAACTCGCGAGCGAGAACGAGACCGTCGCGGCCGCGCTCGAGGAGCGCGATACGAACGGTGACGGCCTGCCGGACGAGGACATCGCCGGCCTCTACGACGTGCTGTTCGACGTTGACGCGGATCGGGCGTCGGACATCCTCTACAGGACCGACACGGGGGCGTACGAGTCCGCCCGCCTCCTCGTGACTGTCCAGGGCGACGCTCCCGCACAGACCGTCGCCGACGACAGCCGGGACGTCGCGGCCGCCGTCGAGAATGCGGGTCCCGTGACGGCCGTCGCGACCGGCGGGCCGGTGACGACGGCCGTCGTTCAGGACGCGTTGCTCGAGACGCTCGTTCAGGCGTTCGCGATCACGCTGGTGGTGATCCTCGTCTTCCTGACGGCCCTCTACTGGTTCCGCCACGGGGCGCTCTCACTGGGCGCCGTCACGCTCGCGCCCGTCGTCGCCGCCCTCGCGTGGCTCCTCGGTGCGATGGCGCTGCTCGACCTCCCGTTCAACAGCGAGACGGCCGTCATCACGAGCCTCGCCATCGGTCTGGGCGTCGACTACAGCATTCACGTCGGCGAGCGGTTCATCGCCGAGCGGGACGAGCGGGAGTCGCTCGAGGACGCCCTCGCCGCGACGGTCACGGGTACCGGCGGTGCGTTGCTGGGGAGCGCGGCGACGACCGCGGCGGGCTTCGGCGTCCTCGCGCTGGCGCTCGCGCCGCCGCTCCAGCGGTTCGGGCTGGTGACGGGGCTGAGCATCGTCTTCGCGTTCGTCGCCTGCCTCACAGTCCTCCCATGCCTGCTCGTGCTCCGGGAGCGGGTCCTCGCTCGAGGATCGTAACGCGACCGCCGAGCGATCCGACCGCTACTGCGACTCGTCATCGGAGTGAGCCCGAACCCACAACTCGCCGATCCGTGAGAGTCTGGTCCGGTAGGATTTGCCGTGCTCCTCCCGTTCGATGTACCCCTTGCCGCCGGGCCCGAGGCGGTCGACGTTGTAGATGACCTTCGACCGGAAGCTGTCCGTATATTCCTCGTTCAACTCGCGGGCCAACGATTCGGCCAGTTCCGAGACGGAGTCGAACTCGCCGTCCTCGCCGAGTTTGAAGAGGATGAGTTCCTCGAAGGGCTTGACGTTCGAGAAGGAGGCGACGGGCAACTCGACGATGTGACTGCCGGCGATTTCCTTCGCGCCGATCGTCGTTCCGCGCTCGTCGAACTCCGAGAGGAGGTCCCGGGCGGTCTCGAGGCGCTCGTCGATCCGGTCGCCGTCGAGGCCGTCACTGTCGAGGCCGTCGCTGTCGCCGATCGCCGCGTCCGATCGGGCGTCCAGGTCCTCGAGCAAGGCGATCTGTTCGCGAAGCTCCTCGGCCAGTTCCGTCTCGAGGTACTTCTCGGGGGCGGTGTAGTAGGTGTGGATCCCCTCGCGGTCCTCCTGGCGTTCGACCATCAGCGAGTGGGCCGCGTTGGCGAACGCGAAGCTCACGGTTCGGGGCATCGCGGCGACGTTGACCCAGACCTCGTTGCCCGAATCGAGCTCCGCCGTGATGAGCTCGTAGGCCTGCTCGAAGGCGTCGTCGTAGTCGTAGACATCCTCGAGGACGAACCGCTCGGTCTCGGCCCCCAGCAGGTTCTCGAAGTCCGTCTCGAGTTTCTTCGAGAGATGCCGAGAGTACTCGACGTTGGCCTCGCTGCCGACGGCCCCCTCGAGGAGGATGACGCTGTCGACATCGATCTGATCGCGCACCAGCGGCGCGATCAGCCGGTCGTAATCGAAGCCGACCGGGACGATGTGTGTTTGCATGGTCGACAGTTAGTCGGAGCCGTTACAAAAGCTCCGAGTCGTCGTCCGCGTCACTCCGTGAGCGGCATGATGATGCCGAACACGAACGGCGAGGCGAACCCGACGGCGAAGCCGATCATCGTCAGCGCGAAAAACAGCGTGTTCTCCCACTGGGGGAGGGAACCGAACATCGCGTGCCCGATCAGTTCGCTCCCCGTCCCGACGACGAAGAGGGCGAGCCCGAGAACGAAGCCGGTCTTCGCCAGTGACGAGTAGTCGCGACCGCTGTAGTGTGCCATATCGGCAGCTCACCGTTCAATCTATTACTAATTTCGATGGCGGGACGATCAGTCCTCTGCCGAGGCCTCGAGCTCGAGCCCCCGAAACAGATCCACGATCGCCTCCCGATCTCGAGCCGGATCCACGTCGAGGGCGGCGGCCAGCAGGTCCGCGCCGTCGGGGACCTCGAGCGGCAGTAGCCCGCCGGCCATCACGTCCGCGTCGGCGGCGGGCCAGACGGCGACGTGGGCTTCCGCGTCGATAGTGGCAGTAATCGGGGTCTCACCAGTGGCGTCACCGCCGTCCGTTCGCTCGCCGTCGTCGGCCACCGCTTCCGCATCGTCGGTGACCGACGCGTCCGAGTCGGTCGGATACGCGACCTCGAGCACGGTGAGATGGCCGACGGCCCCGTCGGGCCGGTCGATGTATTCGCTCGCGCGTTCCGCGCCGACCGCGATGCCGTCGTCTTTGATCGTGTCGACGAACTGGTCGCGAGCCTTCGGGGCCGCCATCTCCAGGGCGTCTGCCGAGGAGAGGCCGATAGCGGATAAGGAGGGACTGATCTGCAGATCGACGGTGAACAGCGACCGCGCCGGGATCTCGCCGCCGGAACGGAGCCGCTCGAGCGCGTCGGCGGTCGCCCGGTGTTCGAAGACGGTCGTCTCGGCGGTGACCGTCGCGAGCGAGAGACTGCGTTCGTCGGTTCGGTCGCCGAGGCGTCGCCAGTCGTCGGCGATCGGGGGCGGCAGGTCGAGAGCCATTGCCGGCGCGTATGCGGGCCGGACGTTTCGGCGTGGCGGTTCCGGTCCCGAGTCGTCCGCGGCCGAACCGTTCGTGTTCGATCAGTTCGCGTCCAAACAGTCCGCACCTGATCAGTCCGCGCCCAGTCGATCGAAGTAGATCGCCCGCCGCTCGGCGGCCGCCGGCGAGGTCAGCAGGGAGACGACGACGGTGACGACCAGCCCGAGCCCCATTCCCACGAGACCCGCCGACCAGCCGACGTACGATCCCTGAAACAGCGTCGTCACGAGGGCCGTTAGCGTCGGCACAACGTCGCCGAGTACGGGGCTGAAGAACTCGATGAGGCGGACGAGCCACCCTACGAACAGGGTCGCGAGGTAGAACCCCTGACCAGTGAGAACCCCTGCGGTGATGCCGGCTCGCGTGACTCCGCGCCAGTAGAGCGCGAGCAGGACCGGCAGCGCGAGCTGGGCGAAGCCGCTGAAGGCCGCGTCGCCGAGTTCGAACAGCGTGGCCGGCTCGAGCAGACTGCCGACGAAGGCCGCGGTCGCGAAGACGACGACCCCGCCGCGGGCCAGCAGGTCCTCCCGGCGGTCGGAGAGGTCCCGCTCGACGAACGGGCGGTAGAGGTCCCGCGTGAAGTACGACGAGCCGGAGAGCAACATCGAGTCCGAGGAGGACATCATCGCGGCCATCGCGCCGGCGATGACGAGCGCGGCGAACCACGTCGGCGTGTACTCCGCGAGGACCAGCGGCAGGACGTTCGCCCCCTCGGGAACCGCGACCTCGAGGCCGGCGGCCCACGCGCCGAGCATGAACGAGGGGACGAAGAGGAGGACACAGAGTATCGGCCAGAGGGCCAAGGAGCGCTTGAGCACCGTTTTCGAACTCGCGGCGAAGAAGCGCTGGTTGACCTGCGGGAACATCGCGACGCCGAAGCCGATCGTGATCGCCGTCGAGAGGATAAACTGAGGCGTGTAGTAGCCGCTCCCCAGCGAGAGGAACCCGCCGGTCTCCGGGTTCGACGCGAGGGCCTCGGTCGCGGCGCCGGGGCCGCCGACGGCCGCGAGCACCCACAGCAGCGCGACCCAGGTCGTGATCAGCATGAACGCGCCCTGCAGCGTGTCGGTCCAGGCGATCCCGCGCATCCCGGCGACGACGACGTAGAGGATCATGAACGCCGTGATCAGGCCGGCGCCCGCGGCGTAGGAGACCGCGCCCTCGGTGAGCGCCTCGAGCGCGGTGCCGGCCCCGACCTGCTGGAGCATGACGTACGGAAAGAGCCAGAGGAGGCTGACGCCGGCGACGAGGCCGCGCAGCCACCGCGATCCGAAGCGATCGCCGAGCATCTCGCCGAGGGTGACGTAGCCAAAGCGCTGGCCGAGCAGCCACTGCTTGTAGCCGATCACGTACCAGAGAACGGCGAAGATGATGCCGTCCATCAGCCCCATGACCAGGATCCACTCGGGCCCCTGCGCGTAGGCGATGTTCGGCCCGGCGAAGAAGGTGAAGGCCGACAGTAGCGTCGCGAACGTCGTAAACAGCAGGACGACCGTCCCGAGCGTTCTGCTCGCGAGGTAGAAGTCCTCGGCCGTCCGATCGGTCAGTCGGTAGGCGACCAGCCCGACCCCGAGCGCGAGCAGGAGATAGCCCACGATGATCGTCACCTGGAGCGTGACCGCCCTCACGGCGAGTCACCTCCGAGAGTCGTCCGCTGCTCGGGGTCGACCCGTTCTGGTGGCTCGCTCGAGTCCCCCGTCGTTTCGATGCCGATCCCCCACGCGCGCTGCGTGAACACCCAGAAGACAACCGAGGCAAGCCCCATCCAGCCGACGTGCCACCAGAGCCACACCGGCAGGCCGGCGACGACAGTCGCCGATCCCCACAGGAACCACGGCACCGCCAGTCCGGCGAGGACGACCGCGACCGCGATCCAGATCCCCAGTTCGGTTCGGCGCATACGCGAGGATTCGTCCCGATATGGGTAGTTCTTACTGTTCGATCTCCGACATCGAAGAGATTTCTTCATCAGTTCCGGATCGCGGTCACGTCTATCAGTTTTCGCTAGCTAAAATCGATCTTTCACCGAGGAAAAAGGGTATATGAGTTTGACAGAGAGTAGATATCGAACTCGATATGGCCCGGTTGTTCCCCTTTCGCTCCGAGACGGCCGCCGAAGAGGGCCAGCCCCGCGTCGTCGACCTCGAGGGCGAGGACGCCGACGCGGTCTTCAGCGCCCTCTCCTCGACGACGGCCCGGCGGATCTATGCTCGTCTCGACGAGGAACCCGGGACGCCGAGCGACGTCGCCGACGCGGTCGACTCGTCGATCCAGAACGTTCGCTACCACCTCGAGAACCTCGAGGGGGCGGGTCTCGTCGAGGTGGTCGACACCTGGTACTCCTCGCGGGGCAACGAGATGAGCGTCTACGCGACGACCGACGGGCCGCTGATCGTGACGAGCGACGAGTCGACGGCGACGAAGCTCAAGGAGGCGCTCTCGCGGCTGATCGGCGGCGTCGCCGTGCTCGCGGGCGGGAGTCTGCTGGTTCAGCACGCGCTCACGCGCTGGCTCGCGCCGACGGGAACGGACGACGGCGGATCCCAGCCGGCGACTGACGCCGGATCGCAGCCGACGGGTGACGGGGGGACGACTGGCGGGGCGGAAAACGGCTCGAGCGGCGGGGATATCGGAACTTCCACCGTTAACGGAACTGAGGGCTCCGATAGCGGCGATGCGGGTACGTCCGATCCGGCGCTCGATAGCGCCAACGAGACGGCCCAGAACGCGTCCGACGGCGGCGTGGAGGCGGCGGAGGCGGTGTTCCAAACCGTGCCGCCCGGACTGCTCTTTTTCCTCGGCGGACTCGTCGTTCTGCTCGCGGTGGTACTCTACTGGTACTGGTACCGCCCGGCGTACTGAGGCCCCAGCAGTTCGATCTGTATTTCCAACTTCTCCCCAGAACAGGGGAGCTACGTATCGCTCCAGCCCGACCAACCGGCATGCTGTGGCGCGCGCTGTCGACCGGCCGAACGAGAGTGAGGCCGGTCGATACCACTGCGCGAGGGATGAGCGAGAGAGCGGAGCGATCGAGTGAATCGGCTGGGGAGGGCGAGGCGATTCCCTGTTGCCACGATAGCAGGACGCTTCGTCTCGCCCAATTCCTATCAGAACTCAGCCGAACTCGAGACGAGCGAGACGAACCCGCGTCGGCACTGGTAGGTAACTCGAGTCCGTACCGCCGGTCATGAGCGCGCCTCTGACACTCGACGGCTCGAGCGCCGGCGGCCAGTTCCTCCGAACGGCGCTCGCGCTGTCGGTCCTCGAGAACGAGCCGGTCCGACTCGAGGGCGTCCGCGGTGACCGACCCACGCCCGGCCTGTCCCACCAGCATTTGGCGGTCCTCGAGACAATGGTCGAACTGTGCGACGCCGACGTCTCGGGTGCGGAACTCGGGTCGGAGACGGTCGAGTTCGAACCGGGACTCGAGGCCGGCGACGCGAATACGGCGGTCGGGACGGGACTCGATGGCGGCAGCTACGCTGTCGATATCGGCACCGCAGGCAGCGCCACGCTGTTGTGCAACGCCCTGTTGCCGCTGGCGGCGGTCCTCGAGTCGCCGCTGTCGGTGACGATTACCGGCGGGACGGACGTGGCGTGGTCGCCGCCGCTGGACTACTTCCGGCACATCAAACTCCCGCTGTGTCGCCAATTCGGCCTCGAGGCCGCCTGCGAGGTCGACCGCCGGGGGTTCTATCCCGACGGCGGCGGCGCGGTAACGCTCCGGCTCGCACCATCGAGCCTCGAGCGGATCGACCTTCTTGAGCGAGGGTCACTCGAGGGACTCCGCATCTATTCGACCGAGTCGGCGTCGCTGGCGGACCGCGACGTTGCCCACCGGCAGGCCGAGGGGGCGCTCGAGCGACTGAATATGGGGACCGATCTCGAGGTGCTCGAGCGCTGTGAGACGACCGCGGCGAGTCCCTCGCCCGGCTCCGCGCTGGTGCTCCGGGTCGATCACGGCACCGGCGTTGCCGGCTTTTCGGCGCTCGGCGAGCGCGGGAAGCCCGCCGAGCGCGTGGGCGAAGACGCCGCAGACGCGGCGAATCGCTTCCTCGAGGGCTCCGCGCCGGTTGATCGACACATGGCCGATCAGTTACTCGTATTTCTCGCGCTCGCGGGCGGCCGAGTACGCGTGCCCGAAGTCACTGATCACGTCGAAACGCGGTGTGAACTGCTCGAGGCGTTCGGGGTCGACGTGGGACTCGAGCGGGAGGCCGAGACGGCGGTGGTGTCGGTCGCGTCGTCGCTGGACGCGGGTCAGTAGGTCGTCGCTTCCGGGGTTACTGCCGGTCTCGGTTCAGCAGTCCCGCCAGCACGACCAGCAGGAAAAGCACGAGGATACCGCCTGCCGTGACCGCGAGCGCGACCGTCGGATCTGCGGGCTCGATGCCCAGGTCCGCGAGCGGAAGCGACCCCAGATACGTCATGAGTCGGCCGCTTGCGACAGTGAGGCCGATGAACGCGATAGCGAGGCCCGTGAAGAGGAGCTGGTAGTCGAACCACGTTTTGAGTCCGTCCGATGACACCATCTGGGAACGTGTTAGCACAGCGACGCTATAGCTGTTCGGTCGGTTCGGCATCCGTCTGTGCGAGTCGCCGGCTCGAGTGCACCCAAATAGTGCACCTAAATAACGCGAATGTTGCAGTAGATATAAATAACAACGAGTCAACAATCCAATCGGAAGCCAACTCTCCAAACGCGCGAGCGGAGGGGGCTGCATCGAAATGCCCCGGGTGATACCAGCACCCGAGACGCGGCTTCCAACCCACGGAGGGTTACAAGCCATGTTTGCGTTGATTCTACCGGGATATAAACGTCCCGCACGACCGCGGAATCGCCCGACACGAGTAATCTCGAGTTTGACTTCAGGCTCGAGACGGATCGGAGGTCTCGGCGGATGAGTCCCGACCGCGAGGCGAATGATGATGCGAAAAGCGGCGATCGGGAGCGGGACGACGAGGAGTCGTCGTTTCCCGACTGCCCGCGCTGTGGGAAGTCGGTGTTGATCTCGGTCGCGCTCGGTCCTCATACCGGCTCCGTCGGTCCCTGCGGCTGTTCCGTGCCGCCTGATCTGTTTCCGGATTTGCGCGGTGACTAGTCGGGGCTCGCGCTCGAGTCCCATCGGTCAGCCGGTCGGCTCGGAAACGGCGGCCTCGAGTACTTCTCGTTCTCTATTTGGAGTGGATCGACGAGCGTCCTGCTACCGTGGCAACAGGGAATCGCCACGCCCTCCCCAGCCGATTCGTTCACTCGCTGCGCTCGCTCACTCATCCCTCGCGCGTCGTCGAGCAGACGGTTCGCCGTCGGCGAACCGTCGTCCAGCGCACGCCACCGCTATCGGCTGGCCGATGTAACTCGAACCGTGCCGCTCGAGCGCAAGTTTGCGTTGAGAGACCGCCATAACTTATAGCAACGCCGTCCCTTGGCTGGGATATGACCGAGGGACACACCGCAGTTCGCGCCCGAACGATCCGGGGGGCTGACCGGTGAGCGACATCGTCACCTTCGGAGAGACGATGCTCCGGCTCTCGCCGCCGGGCAACGAACGCCTCGAGAACGCCGACGAGTTCGAGGTTCGCGCCGCCGGCGCTGAGAGCAACGTGGCCATCGCGGCCAACCGGCTGGGAGCCGACGCGACCTGGATTTCCAAAGTGCCCGAGACGGCACTCGGCCGCCGCGTCGTTAGCGAACTCCGAGGCCACGGGATCCAAACGGACGTCGTCTGGAGCCACCGCGGTCGCCAGGGGACCTACTACCTCGAGCAGGCGGGCAAACCGCGCGGGACGAACGTGGTCTACGATCGGGAGAACACCGCAGTCTCGACGGCAGAGGCTCGCGAACTCGACATCGACCGGATTCAGAACGCCCGGGTTTTCTTCACCACCGGGATCACGCCCGCGCTCTCCTCGACGCTCCGGGATACGACGCTCAATCTGCTTAAAGCGGCCCGCAAGGGCGGGACGACCACCGCCTTCGACTTCAACTACCGGCGCAAGCTCTGGTCGCCCGACGAGGCCAGGGAGACGCTCACGAAGCTGTTTCCGGGGATCGACGTCCTCGTGATCGCCGCCCGCGACGCGCGGACCGTCCTCGGGTTCGAGGGCGATCCGCGTCAGCTCGCGCACAAGCTCGGCTCGCAGTACGACTTCACGACCGTCGTCGTCACCCGCGGCGCGGAGGGCGCGGTCGGCTGGCACGACAGCGTCGTTCACGACCACGACGCCTACGAGACCGATACCGTCGACCCGATCGGCACCGGCGACGCCTTCACGGGCGCGTTCATCGCCCGCCGGCTCGAGGGTGACGACGTTCCGGACGCCCTCGAGTACGCCGCGGCGACGGCGGCGCTCAAGCGGACGATCCCCGGCGATGTCGCGCTCGTCACGGCCGATGAGGTCGAGCGCCTCGTCAAAGACGGCGGCGAAGAGATCTCGCGATAGGGACAGCAGCGCCACGGCCGGGGACTGCGGGTGGCTATCGGCTCGCGGCCGCCGGCTCGCGACGTTTCGGCACGACGGGACGGAGTAGCAACGGACGGGCCCGGACTCTCAACTGAAGACGGACGCGAGTACACCGACGAGATCGATGCCGACGTGTCCCAGTTCGAACGTCTTCGTCGCTCTCGAAAACGGTTTGCCTCGATCACTGGGCGACCGTGCAATCGATGGGTGACCGTGCAGTCCCGACGAGAAATGACCGATGAGCACCGACAGTTGGACGGTTCTGTCAGAAGCGCCTTTATACACCGCTCCGATCCGTCGAGTGCATGAATCGAATCACAGCTGTCGTACTCGCCCTTCTCGTCACGACGGCGGCCCTCCCGCTTGCCGTCGCTGGCGTGGGTGCGAGCGCAGCATCGTCCTCCCAACAGAACGGCGCGACCGACGCGAGCGCCTACGCCGGCACGCACGTCGCGTTCGACACCTCGAGCAACGCCGTCGTCGACTACCGCGTCGACGGCGAGCGGGTGTTCGAGAACGTGAGCGTCGCCTCTCAGAGCGACCACCAGAGTCGAACCGGGTTCGGCTCGAACGCCGAGCTCGACGCCGTGGTGAACCTCTCCGGACTCGGCCTCGAGCTCGCCGCCAAGTCCGAGACGCGCGCCGATATCGCGACCGACGGCTCCGCGTCGCTGTCGGCCCACGACAGCAATCGCGGGATCCTGACCGTCGATGCCGGCGACGAGGCCCAGTACGTCGAAGCGGACCTCGCGGCCGACGCGACGGCCGAGAGTGAGAGCGACGACCGCGTCGTCGTCGATAGCGGCGAGCGCACCGGCGCGTTCGTCGTCGTCGGCGACGGCGACGTGACCGTCAACGATAATGGCAACGTCGTCGCCGACCTCGAGAGCGACTCGACGCTCGTCTTCCGCTCGTACGCCGAGGGCGAGCGCGACAAGGCCGCGAAAGAACAGGAATCGCTGATCGCCGACGGCACGGCGACGGCTGAGGTCTACGCCGAGGAACGCGACGGCGAGCGCGTTGCAGACGTCGCGACCTACGGTCAGGACATCACCGTGGAGACCGCCAGCGAGAGTCAGAATCGCCTCGAGATGACCGTTGAACGCGCGCAGAGCGAAGGCACGGTCGTCATCACGAGCGTTTCCGAGGCCGCCGTCGCGGGGGCCGAGAGCGCCGACGACCTCGCGGTGACCGTCGACGGCGAGGCCGCCGCGGAGGCGTCGTCGTACAGCGAACTCGCGGGCGGCATCGGGAGCGATACGTCCCGCTACATGGTGACCCAGTCCAGCGACGCCTCGGCGACGGCCGACGTGCTCGTGGCGGTCAACCACTTCTCGGAGCGAGACCTCGCGATCCAGAGCGCCGACGGTGACGATTCCGACGGTGACGATTCCGACGGTGACGGTTCCGACGGTACCGATTCCGACAGTAACGATTCCGACGATGTCGACGGCGGCAACGGTGACGACAGCGTCCCCGGATTCGGTGCCGGAGCCGCGCTGGTCGCCCTGCTGACCGGGACCGCCGCCCGGATCCGACGGTAACGAGCCGCCCCCGGTCTCCCGCGTTTTCGATCCGTCAGGACGGACAGTCCGAACAAACGTCTTTTTGCGTCGGCCCCGAACGGCCGCTATGGTCCACGTTGCGATCGTCGGTGCATACGGCAGTGCTGGCGTCGCCGTCGCCGACGAACTTCTCGAACGCCGCAACGAATTCACCGACGATCTCGAGTTGACGCTGATCGACGACGGCGAGCCCGGCGGCGGACTCTGCATTCTCCGCGGCTGCATGCCGTCGAAGGACGTCCTCTCGGCCGTCGAGCACCGGTATCTGGCGCGTCACGACGACCGGCTCGAGGGCGTCCCCGAGGCGGATCCCGAGCGAATCGTCGCCCGCAAGGACGAGCACGTCTCGAACTTCGCCGACCACCGTCGGAGCCACGTCCACGACCTCGCCGATCGAGACGGCGTCGAACTCGTCCGCGACACCGCCCGCTTCGTCGACGACCGCGTGCTCGACGTGGAGGGACGGCGGCTCGAGCCCGACTACGTCGTCGTCGCGACCGGCTCCGTGCCGAACGTTCCCGAGCTGCCGGGGATCGACGAGGTCCCCGCTCGAACCAGTACGGACGTCCTCGACGCGACCGCGTTCCCGGACTCGGGGATCGTGCTGGGCAACGGCTACATCAGCCTCGAACTGGGCCCCTACCTCAGCGAGATCGGGGACGTCGACCTCACCGTGATCGAGCACGACGAACGTCCGCTCGAGGAGATGGAACCCGAATACGGCGACGCCCTCCTCGACATCTACCGCGATCAGTTCGGGATCGAGGTCCTGACGAACACCGACGAGAAACGACTCGAGTCGACCGCCGACGGCGGCGTCCGGCTGATCGCCGAACGGACGGACAGTGGCGAACGGGAGGAGCTAACCGTCGAAGCCGACGAACTCTACTGCTTCACCGGCCGTCGGCCGAACCTCGACGGGCTGGGACTCGAGAACACCCGACTCGAGCCCGGGGAGGGCTGGGTCACGTCGACGATGCAGGCCCGCGACGACGAGCGCGCGTTCGTCGTCGGTGACGCCAACGGTCGCGAGCCGATCCTGCACGTCGCCAAAGAACAGGGGTTCGCGGCCGGCGAAAACATCGTCCGCCACCGGCGAGGTGAGGACTGCGAGCCCTACGCGAACGTCCCGCATCACGTGATCTTCTCGGGGCTGGGCGTCTACCCGTTCGCCCGCATCGGGCACACGCCGGCGACCGCCGCGGCGACGCACATGGACGAAATCGTCGTCACCCGCGAGGCGTCGTCGGATGGCGTCTTCGAGACGAAAGGCCATCCCGAGGGCCGGGCGACGCTGATCGTCAGCGCCGACGACGGCACCGTGTTAGGGTATCAGGGGCTCCACCGGCACGCCGACGTGATGGCCAAGACGATGCAGGTCGTCGTCGAGATGAGACTGGACGTCCGCGAGGTACCCAAGCGGGCCTACCACCCGACGACGCCCGAAATCCTCGACGGCCTCTTCCGAGCGGCGTGTGCCGAACTGGCGGAGCGCGAGGACTGCGTCGCCGAGACCGATTCGGCGGATATGATTCCCTAAGCTCGTCACACTCCTCGAGGGGAAGCGGCAACTCGTTCGAGTCGTCCCTCGAATTCCTCGCGTCCGGCGACGGTAACGGATCGATGGCGGTCGGCCACCGCTTTTTACCGGCTGCCGTGATAGCCGTTTCCGTGACTCGAGTCGTTCGACGGGCGACGATCGACGACGTCTGGGCCGTTCACGAGATCGCACGCGAGAGCTGGCACGCCGCCTACGACGACGTTCTCGGCCCCGAGCGGGTCGACGAGGTCGTCGACGACTGGTACGCGATCGGCGATCTCGAGTCCGCGATTACGGACGTCAGCGGCCGCGAGGACGCCGCGTTTCTCGTCGCCGAACGAGCGCCAGGACAGTCGTCCGCTGCCGGGGCCGAGCGCGGCTCCGTGGCTCGCGGCTTCGCCCACGCCGTCCCGTGGCCGGAGGATACCACGGTGGTGTTTCTCGCGCGCCTCTACGTCCGACCGGACGACTGGAACGAAGGGATCGGAACCGCGTTGCTCGAGCGCCTCGAGGCCGATTTCTCGACGGCGGTCGATCGGATTCGGCTGGCCGTCCTCGCCGCCAACCAGGTCGGCATCTCGTTCTACGAATCCCGCGGCTTCGACCGCGTCGCGACCCGCTCGTCCGATCTGGCGGCGGGGCTCGAGGAGCACGTCTACGAACGGCAGCTATCGACTCCGGACGAGTGAACGCGTCACCGTCGCCGAGCGGGCCGCCGACGCTCGATCAACGTGATCGGCGTTCCCGCGAACCAGTCCAAACTGTTACGTATCCGATGCGTGTATTGGAATCTCATGCCAACTGGAGCGACGTTCGATTCCGACGGCGTTCGTCTCGCATACGACGACATAGTCCCCGAGGGAGACGACGGGGCCGCCCCACCGATCGTTCTCGTCCACGGCTTCGCCTCGAGCCGGCACGAGAACTGGCGCGATCGCGAGTGGGACGACACGCTGCTCGAGGCCGGCCGTCGAGTCATCGCACTGGACTGTCGGGGCCACGGCGAAAGCGAGAAACCCCACGATCCCACGGCCTACGAGACGGACAGCATGGCGGCGGACGTGGTCCGGCTGCTCGAGCACCTCGAGATCGAGCGCGCCGACTTCCTGGGATACTCGATGGGCGGCCGGATCGGCACGGAAGCGCTGTACCGCCATCCGGAGCGGTTCAACGCCGCCGTGTTGGCCGGCATTGGAGCGGCGACGATGGAGCCGAGCGACGCCGGCGACCGGATCGCCGACGGATTGCTGGCCGACGATCCCGACGACGTGACGGACCCGCTCGGCAAGCGGTTTCGGGTCTTCGCCGAGACGACCGACAACGACCTCGAGGCGCTCGCGGCCTGCGCCCGGACGCGAACCGCGCCCGCGGACTGGGACGAGATCGCGCAGGTCGAGCATCCGGTGCTGATCGTGGCTGGCGAGCACGACGATATTACGGGCGACCCCGAACCGCTCGCGGAGGGCTTTCCCAACGGCGAGGCCGTCATCGTCGACGACGCCGACCACCTGACGACCGTCCCCGACGAGCGGTTTACGGCGGCCGTGCTCGAGTTTCTCGAGCGGGAGGGATTGTAGCTCGACCGAGTTACTACTCGTTCTCTCACGAGCGGATTTCCCAACTTCGTTTTTGCAGCGGTTACTGGTGTCTCGAAGGCATTTCTTGACGACTCGAGTACGCTGCTCTCGTGGCAACAGGGAATCGCCACATACTCCCCAACCGATTCGTTCGTTCCCGTTGGTCACTCACTCATCCCTCGCACGGCTTCGGATCACGGTTCCCTCCGCGGTCACCGTGATCCAGCGCGCGCCACCGCACGTGGTTCGATCGAGCAGCAGGAAAATAGGCCGACTATCGGCCGCTATAGCGTCTTCTCTGCCTCGTCCTCGTCTACGACCTCGATCCCGCGGTTGTTGACCGCCATCGGATCGAGGCCGACCTCCTGGAGGAAGGTCTTGTACTCGCGCTCGCACTGCTCGGCGTCTTTCTGCTTGTCGCTGGCCCGATCGCAGAGTTCCACGAGGTTCTCCGGAACGTCGTTCTGGTAGACGATCCAGTGGTTGATCAGGTCGGAGAGCCGCCGGATGGGGCTCGTGAAGTGGCCGTAGATCTCGAAGTTCAGCGCGTGGTGGCCGCCGAAGGGGTCGTTCATGTACCGCGCTCGAGGCATCACCTTCATCACCGCCCACTGGATCTTGTCCAGCTGGCGATCAGGGGCGTCCTCGAGCGTCGCGTTAACGGCCTTTCGCGGGTCGTCCCAGGTGCTTCCGGGGATCGAAACGCCGTCCAAGTCCTGAATCTCTCGGAGGGCCTCGGACCACTCGTCGGGGCTGGGCTGGGGGTGGACCCGGTACATGGCAGAGACGCCGCGATTCCACATGAGCTCGTGCGTGACGGCCTTGTTGGCCTTCAGCATGCACTCCTCGATGATGGTGTGGGCGCGGTCGCGGCTCGGATTCAAGACGAGCGAGCCGTCTTCCTTGCGCTGTTCGTGCATCTGCTCGGCGAGATCGTAGACCAGCGCGTTCTCCTCGTGGAGCGGCGCGTCGGACTCCTCGAGGCGACTCTCGGCCTCCGCGTAGGTGAGTCGCTCGTCGGACTCGATGACCGACTTGTAGATCTCGATGTTCTCGTAGGTCAGATTCTCCTTGTCGAGGTGCATCTCGACGGTGTGGGCCAGCCGGTCCTCGTTGGGCACTAGCGAGCAGACCGTCTCGGCCAGCACCGGCGGCAGCATGTGAACCGTATAACCGGGGAGATAGACTGTGTTACCGCGTTCGACGGCCTCGTCCCACATGGCCGTCTCGGGGTTGACGTAGTGGGTCACGTCGGCGATGTGCACCCAGAGGACGTACTCGTCGTCGCGCTCGGCGATCGAGATCGCGTCGTCGAAGTCCTGGGCGTCGATCGGGTCCGTCGTCCAGGTCGTCAGGTCGCGCAGATCCTGCCGGTCGTCGATCTCATCTTGGATCTCCGCCGTCACGCCCTCCGTTCGGGCTTCGGCCTCCTCGAGGACCTCGGGCGGGAACTCGTCGCGGAGCTCGAACTTCTCGAACAGCTCCTCGCGCTTGTTCTCGAGATGGCGCGCGAGCTCCTCCGAAACTTCGACAGGGCCCTGGCCTTCTACCGTTCCGGCCTCGGCCTGTGCGTCGTCACTCATGACGTGGGCTACGGACGTGAGGGTGAAAGTCGTGTCGGGATCGGAACGGTGACAGTGGACGTTCGTTCGATCACAGGGAACTCTTGACGACGATCCGGAGTACGATCTCGAAAATCGTTGGTCGCGACCTATAGCAGCCACTGAAACGATGTACACACTGATCGCAACGCACTCATGTGATCAGGTATGCAGTGACGTTCGGTGGCTACTATAACCGCAGCGGGTCTGCCGTGTAATCCAGCCAGAACCGGTATAATGGTCGAGTGAAATAGACAGATAGTTCGACGCTATGGCCTGGCAGTACACTTCGCAACTCCTCCCGTTTATCGGGATTCTCTTTTCGGCGATGATCATTTCGGCCGCACTAGCTCTCTATACCGTCGTCGAACGGACGGATGCGCTGGACGAGCCGAGCGTCCGTGCGTTCGTCAGCCTGAACGTCGGGTGTTCGCTCTGGTCGGGCGCGTACGCGTTGCAGTTGTTGAGCCTCGACATCCCGACGAAACGCGTCTGGTTGGGCGTCGCCTTCGTCGGTGCCGTGCTGGTCTCGCTCTCCTGTTTCTTCTTTGCCGTCGCGTACTCGGGCAACGAGGAGTGGCTCTCCCGGCGGACGCTTCTCGTTCTCGCGATCGAACCCGCCGTCGCGTTCGTCCTGTACGTAACCCAGTACCGGCACCTGTACGAGCAACCGCTCGAGACCGCCGTCGCCGGCGACCTCGTCGTCCTGGATCGAACGTTCGGACCGATGGCGATCATTCACGTCCTGTTCCTGTACGGCCTCCTCGTCGTCGGCGCCGGATTCCTGCTCAAGACGGTGTACGAATCGCAACACGTCTACCGGGAGCAGGCCGTTGCGGTGCTGTTTGCCATTCTCGTTCCGCTGGTCGCCAATATCGTGTGGTTCCTCGGTCTGGGACCGATCGGTGACCTCGATCTGACGCCCATCGCGTTCACCGTCTCCGGGCTCGCGTTCGCCGTCGCGATCTATCGCCATCACCTGCTGGATATCGCCCCCGTCGCCCGCACCGCCGTCGTCGAGGATATGCGCGACGGCTTCCTCGTGATCGACGAAACCAATCGCATTCGAGACGGCAACGCGGCGGCTCGGCGCTCCCTCTCGAGCGACGGGGCCATCCCCCTCGTCGGCCGGGATGTGATCGACGTCTTTCCCGAGATCGCTCATATCGTCGGTAACGAGGCGTCGACAGGTCAGACCGAGATCGTTGTCGACGCCGACGACGGCCGCCAGTTCTTCGACGTGCAGGTGCAACGTCTCTCGAACGCCGACGGGATTCGCTTGCTTCTTCTGCGAGACGTTACCCAGCAACACGCCGTCGAACAGCGATATCAGTCCTTCATCGAAAACGCGTCCGATCTCATCACGATGGTCGACGACCGCGGGATAATCCGCTACCAGAGTCCCTCGAGTCGGAGCGTTCTGGGATTCGAGCCGTCAACACTGATGGGACAGTCGGCGTTCGAGTTCGTCCATCCCGACGACCGAGAGCGGATCGTCGAGCAGTTTCAGACCGGGACCGATGCATCGATAGCTGTCGATCGAGCGGAGTATCGGCTTCGGACCGCCGACGGCGAGTGGCGAGACGTCGAGACGGTCGGCAGTAACCTGCTCGACGACCCGTTCGTCGACGGTATCGTCTTGAACACTCGCGACATCACCGAACGCAAGAAACGCGAACGCGAGATCCGCCGAGCCAACGAGCAACTGGAGCAGTTCGCGAGCGTCGTCAGCCACGACCTTCGCAATCCACTGAATGTCGCGCAGGGGTATCTCGAGGTCGCCAGAGAGTCCGTCGATTGCGCGTCACACGACGAGATCGCGACCGCCCACGAGCGCATGGAGACTATCATCGAAGAGGTGTTGGTGCTGGCCCGTGCTGGACAATCGATCGGTGACACCGAGCGGCTCCACCTCGAGCACCTCGCCGACCGCGCATGGGTGAACGTCGATACGGCTGAGGCGACACTTTCGGTCGCTGGCGATCGGGAGATCGTCGCCGACGGCGACCGGGTGCTCCACCTGTTCGAAAACCTGTTCCGAAATGCTGTGGAACATGGTTCCACGAACCCTGCGTCGCACACTCAGCAGGATGCCGTGGAACACGGGGGAAACACCGTCACCGTCCGGGTCGGCACGACTCCCGACGGATTTTTCGTCGAAGACGACGGGCCGGGGATCCCCCTCGACGAGCGAGAGTCCGTCCTCGAGTACGGCCACACCACGTCCTCGTCGGGATCCGGCTTCGGTCTCGCGATCGTTTCGAAGATCGCCGACGGCCACGGCTGGGCGATTCAAATCACCGAGAGCGCCGACGGCGGTGCTCGGTTCGAGTTCGACACCGACGGCGCGCCCTGGTCGGACACGACGGATCGAGAACTGGTCGACGAGGAACTCGGTGGCCAGTGAGAACGCCAACAGTAAGGCGGGTGATCGTTCGCGAGCGTAGCGCGGACCGAATTGAGATCGGCGGCACATCGATCGTCGCTCTACGACTCTTCCTCGAGCGCACCGTATCGTTCCTCGACGGTCTGCAGATACCGCGAGAGGAATCGCTCCCGGTCGGTTGCTCCGGCCTCGAGATCCACTAACAGCGCCTCGAGTTCGTCGCGCGGGTGGTGACAGAGGTCGCGGTGACAGGACTTACAGAGGTGTTCGAACGTCTTGTCGTCGCGGTCCCAGCGGTCGCCGTATTTGTCGTACTCGCGGGCCTCGTCGCGCGGGCGCTCGGTGCCACAGGCGAGACAGGTCACCGTCTCCGTGCGGGTCCGAGAGGGCCACATGGTCGGCCTGACGGCGCGGGTCCACTTAGCGATTGGCACACGTTGTACCCGACCGGACGGTCAGGGCAGCCGAGCTACCGGAACCGATCACGCCCCTCGTCGGCGCGGCCGCCCTCCTCCGCACGGTCGTCTCCGTCGACGGGCGGCGTTCCGCGCTCGGAGTCGAAATCGAGTTCGCGGTCGCGGTCGGAGACGGGTGCAGAGGCCGACTCCGCCTCGGGACGCTCGAGCGGTCCGTCGGGATCCATCACCGTTCGCGCCGGGATCGGCTCCGGCCGCGGCGGACGGCGCGCGACCAGCCGCTGAAAGCGGGTGAGATCGACCGACTGCTCCGTCTCGATCTCCTCGTACTCGACGACGACCCGATCCCCCTCGGCGAAGATGCGGACGTAATTCAATCGGAACGACGGGTAGTACACCCCCGGCAGCCGCGAGAACCGGGCCTCGACGTGCTGGAGCTTCTTGAGCCAGGTGCCCGTGTTGACGACGACCCGATCGCCCCACTCGGTGATCGACGCGCGGTGGGTGTGTCCGTAGACGAAGACTGTGACGTCGGGATTCGCCTCGAATACCTCTCTGGCCGCGCTTAGAAAGGGCTCGTCGCCCTGCCCGACGCGAATGCCCGAGAGGACGACGCCGAAGCGCTCGAGGGTGTGCCTGAGATCGCGTCTGAACAGCCACAGGGGGACCGCGACCAGCACCAGGACGGCGATGATCACGAGGTTGACGGCGACGATGAGTTCGAGGACGATCGCGGCGACGCCGAGCGCGTGGACGATGGGATTGTCGGTGAAAAACCGCGCCGGAAGGAGGCCGACTGTCTCGAGGACGGTGCCGAACAGGTAGAGCAGCGTGAGGTTGAAAAATACCAGTAGCGGGACGACGATCGCTCGCAGGAACGGGCTCATCTCCCTGTAGAAGTAGTTCGAGAGGAGCCAGCGCGGGATCTCTTCCATCGGGGCGACCGACTGAATGTCGCGCAGCCAGTCGCCTCTCGCCCGGCCGGAGTAGCGGCCGGCAGCGGCGACGATCCGCTGGACGACGAAGTAGCCGACCGGGAGCGCGTCGGGATTCCCCCAGTCCGGCATCCGGTTGTTCGGATCGCGTTGCTGGCCGTGTTCGATCCAGATCCGCCCGTCGCCGACCTCGCGAGTGATCGAAACCTCCTGCTCGAGGGTGACGTTGAACTCCGCAAGGCGATCGACGTGGGAGTCGTGGCAGGCGAGGTCGTAATCGTGGTTCCCCGGGATGAGCGTGATATCGATCTCCGCACCGGTCGCGCGAAGTTGCTCGAACACGCGCGGGTGATCGTCGATGACCCGCTCGAGTGTCGCCGGTCCCGTCACCTCGGCGTACTCCCACAGCCCGAACGCGTCGCCGTTGATGACGAGTTCGACGTCGCCGCCGCGCTCCTCGAGGCCCGCGAGAAACGAGAGGAGCTCCGCCTCGAAGTCGAGCGCCGTCAGCTGTTCGTCGCCGCCCATGTGGAGGTCGCTGATGAAGACGTACTCGCTGGCCATCGGACGAGTCCGGCGTACTACCAGACGGACCGGGAAAGTGGTTTGCCCGTTCCCGACGGCCGGCTCGCTCGAGCGCCCGTCTGGCGGTCGGCCCGCTCGAGCGCCCGTTCGGTGTCCACGGTCCCGTCTCGCCCAGTCGCCCGACCCGCGACTTCGAATCTTATCTATTAAATGCGTACGGGCGGTAGCACGGGTATGCAGGTCAAGTCCCGACACCACCTCCGCAGCGACGCGGTGTCCGATCTCGAGGAGACGCTCGAGGACCAACTCGGCGTCTCGCCCGAGGGCGATGCATACGAGCGCGTCGAGTTCGAGGAAACCGACTGGGAGGTCGTCCTCATCGACGGCGAGCCACGGGTCGCGTACTTCGACGAGGAACCGTTTCTGACGGTCAGGGGGGCCAACGCCTACGAGCCCGAGAAGCGACTGGTGACCGTCGACGCGGGTGCCGTCTCGTTCGTCAGCGACGGCGCGGACGTGATGCGACCCGGGATCACGGAAGCGACCGACGACATCTCGCCGGACGATCTGGTCGTCATCGCCGAGGAGTCCCACGGGAAGGTGCTCGCGGTCGGCCGCGCCCGCGTCGACGGCGCGGACATGGTCGGCGACGACGGAAAAGTGGTGGACTCGCTTCACCACGTCGGCGACGAACTCTACGAGTTCTCCGGCTAGTCGTATTCGGACACCCATCGCCGCAGACGGACAACTGGCAGTCGGTTCCGGCGTATCTGCGGCCTGCCATGCAGGTGTGTCAGGATACAGTGACGGCCGACCGTCTCAGCCATCGTCCGACCCACAGCAGTGGTTGTCTCCGGTACAGTGTCGACCGACGCAGAAAAGTAGCCATACATTT
Organism: Natrinema sp. CBA1119; assembly: GCF_002572525.1. Classification (NCBI taxonomy): domain Archaea; kingdom Methanobacteriati; phylum Methanobacteriota; class Halobacteria; order Halobacteriales; family Natrialbaceae; genus Natrinema; species Natrinema thermophila. The sequence continues at coordinate 2,172,187 of NZ_PDBS01000001.1, forward strand.
CTCGAACTTCGCGCCCTCGATATCATTGTACTAGCAATACTAGGATATATAGGACGTATGTTCACTATTCCTAAATAGTGGTTCGTGGTACCACGAGTCAGCAATGATCGAAACGACCGTCGAATCAGTCGACGTCCGGTCGCCGCCACCGCTCACCACCGAAACGCCGGTCTCCGACGCGGCTCAGCACCTCCGACGGACCGACGTGCCCGCACTCACCGTCCTCGAGGACGAGTCCGTCGTCGGCATCGTCACCGAGTCGGACATCGTGGCACTGGTCGCGGAAACGGATGATCGGCCGGCCGTGCGGGAGATTATGTCATCACCGGTGACGACGATACCGCCGGCCGCGACGCTGACCGAGGCCGCCGAAACGATGCGAACGAACGGTGTCAAACAGCTCCCCGTCGTCAGCGACGGCATCTACCGCGGGGTGCTTTCGGCGCGGACCCTGGCTCCCTACCTTCCGCGACACCGCCTCGAGATCGAGTGGGAAGACGAGCCGATGCGCCTCGAGGCGGCCGACGGGCAGGAACTCACTGCGAGCGACTGACCGCTGTCACCGCTCGAAGCGCACGCTGCCTCACGACTGACATCGTGGGAGAGGTCAGTCCGCAGCCTCCTCCAGCGAATCCGCTTCGAACGCCCCCTCGTACTGCGCGAGGGTGTCCCGGTAGCCCCGTTGTGCGAGCTCGTACGTCTCGCGGAGATCCGCGATCGGCGTCTCGGTCGCGTCGATCCGCAGGTCGTTGTACGGCGGCTCGAGGTCGTGGTCTTCGGTCGTCTCGACGACGACCGCCGCACTCTGGACCGGCAGTTCCTCTCGCTTGTCCCCGCCTTCGCGGTCACCGGCTGCCAGCGCGTCGATCAACCGCTTCGCGAGGGGATCGGTGTCGATGTCCTCGGTGACGGCCGTCGGGCCGGTCGACGGATCCACGGTGTCGTGGACTGCGGTCGCCTCGTAGGCGTCGGCGGCCGCCTCGAGGACGTCTTCTCCGGTCAGCATGTTCCCAGCGACGGTGTAGTGGTCGCCCTCGCGGTGGCCGTACCACTCGACACACTCCTCGCCCGAGAAGGCGAACGTCGTCTCGCTGTCGACACCGTGTACCTGCCGCTGGGACGCGCCGTCGTCGGCGTTGAGCAGGGCCTCGAGCGCATCGTCGAGGGCGAGGCCGTCGTCGGCGTAGTCGATCCCGCGTTCGCCGAGCTCGACGTTGACCAGGCTCTGGGTCGCGACGGCAGCGCGTTCGCTCACGAACGGACAGAGCGTTCCCACGCCAGGGAGTCGCGTCGTGACCGCGACGCCGAACCGGCGGTGGCGTTCCCCGTCGGTTTCGTAGGCTTCGGAGACGCAGATGCTGAACGTCATCGATTACACGCCCTTCGTCAAGAAATAAAAAAGCAACTGTGAGCGAGACGACACCGCGGCGCGTTTCCGGCGAGCGAACGGTCACGTCTGACGTAAGAACTATACAGACGGCGACGGACTCTCTCCGGTATGGGATTGATGAGCAAAATTCTCGGCGGGAACCAGTCCCGAACCGTCGAGGACTACGCCGAATTGGACCTCGAGGACGCCTCCATGGGGTCGGCCGAGGCGACGATGCAGGTACACATCGCGGAGGTCGGTACGAAGGCCGACGCGATCGATATCAAAGACGCCGTCTATGACGGCGATATCGTCATCGCGGATATCACGCGCCTGCGGACCGAGGACAGCACCGTCGAACACATCGTGGACGAACTGCGGCAGGTCGCCCAGGAGGTCGACGGCGACATCGTCCGGAAGGGAGAGGATCAGATGATCATCACGCCGACGGGCATCCACATCAGCCGCGAAAAACTGGGCCAGAAGCTCTAGAACCGGACGGCGGGTATCGAAACCGGTTCCGACAGCGGCGACCAATCTCGAGTCGGGGCCGTTCCGTCGCTTTCTTCGGGGTCGCCGCGGCTCAATGACGTTTCTGTCCTCTATACTCGTTGCGTCCGTGCGGACACCGATCGCACTACCGGTTCGGGTCGTCTATAAAAAATGTTCGTTCAGCGTCGCCCGACGCGACGTCGGTTACTTGCGCGTGACGTTCGTCGCGCGGGGGCCCTTGGGGGCCTGTTCGATATCGAATTCGATCTCCGTGCCTTCTTCGAGATCCGGACCGCCAACATCCTCCATGTGGAAGAAAACGTCGTCGTCCTCGTCGTCCGTCTCAATGAAACCGTAGCCGCCTGTGTCGTTGAAGAAATCAACCTTACCTTCTGCCATTACGAATAAACGTATGACCGGCCCGGGGATAACACTTCCGAGAGTCGTGGTACCACGACCATTGAAACGGCCGAACGGACCGTTTCCGTTTGATTCCGATCGTCTGTGCGGGTCTCGAGAGCCATGGACGGCTCTCGAGGTATAGGAGCCACTGAACGTCGCTGCACACCCGATCGCACGACAGCTATGCGATCGATGTGTAAATCGCTTCAGTGGCTCCTATATTTCCACTCGATGGGAATTCCGGTCCCGGTTATCACGCGTGCGGACGTCGTACGGTGTATGACGGGCTTTCGCGCGACGGTCGTCGTCCACGATCCGGCGGGCTGTCCGGTCGCCGATGTCTCCGGGGCTACCGACGAGCAGGTCGATTCCGTCTCCCGGTCGTCGCAGCCGACAGCCGAGGGGACGATCGTCGAAGAGTTCGGTGTCTCGCCGGAGGCCTCGGTCGATGGGGATTTCGACGTCGAGGTGACGCCGGTCCAGTCCAACGATCGAGAGGCGATCTACCGATTCGAACGCGACGAGGCTGCCGACTGTGCCTGCGAAATCGTCGAGACGACGGGGACGCCGGTCTCGTCGGTCCGCGCCCAGGACGGCGCACTGCTGCTCTCGTTTCGCACGCTCGAACTCACCGAGGTCGCCGAGATCGTCGACGAGTTGCGGGCGCATTTCGACGGCGTTCTGGTCGAAGAACTCTCGCAGGACCACGATGAGGTTTCCGCCGATCCGGTCGTCGTCAACCGAGACGAACTCACGGCTCGCCAGCGGGAGATTCTGGAGACGGCCCACGAGATGGGCTACTTCGACTATCCAAAGGGCGCGAACGCGACCGACGTGGCCGAGGAACTCGGCGTCGCCCGATCGACCTTCACCGAGCACCTCGCGGCCGCGCAGACGAAGTTGATGGATGCGATCCTCGAGGCGGACCGCGACCGGCAGTGAGCTTCGTCCGACCGACCCTGTCGACGGTCTCCGCTCGCGTCGTCTCGGCCCCAGTACCTCTTTGATGACCGGTCGCGTGTGCCTGGGTATGGACGTTATTCATACGGCGGTGTGGGTATCCGATCTCGAGCGGACGCGCGAGTTCTACATCGACGGGCTCGGACTGACAGAGAACTGGTCCTTTACCGCCGACGACGGCGTCGAAAACGTCTACATCGGCGGCGAGAACGGGGAGTTCCAGTTCAAGTACGATCCCGCGGGCGGGCCGGAGATCGATTCGGGGACGATGGCCCACGTCGCGCTCGGCGTCGATAGCACCAACGAGACGTTCGAGCGAGTGCTCGAGCGGACGGATCCGCCAGTCCAGACGGAGCCGACGACGATGGACGACATCGGGGTCCGCGTCGCGTTTATCGAGGACCCCGACGGCTACGTCGTCGAACTCGTCGAAGAACTCGAGTAGGCCGGCGCGCCCTACTGGCCGCTCCCGCTCGAGCGTCTACTTCTCGGAGACGTCGGCCGCGGCGGGCTCCGTGATCGATGGCTCCGTGCGGACGACTTGGACGAGGAGTCCGGCCGCGACGGTGACGAGAGCGGCCAGAAAGAGCCACGATGCCCGGTAGCTGACCGTATCGGCGAGATAGCCAAAGGCCGGCGGGGCGACGAGCGCACCGCTGGTGAGCGCGAGCTGGCCGCCCGCGGTCGCGCCGCCCATCTCGTCCGCGCTGACCAGCGTCGCCATGACGGAGTAGTAGACGCCCGTGTAGCCGAGCACGAAGAAGCCGAGAACGGCGAACGCGAGCGCGACGCCGCGTTCGGTCGTCGTCGACGCGACGACGACGAACATGACGGCGCTGCCCAGCGACTGGGCGACGAGCAGCGATCCGATCCTGACGCGGGGCGCTCCCGGGAGGACGTCGCTCAGCCAGCCGGTCAGCACGCGGCCGACGCTCCCGAATAGCTGGACGAGCGCGAGGACGACGCCGCCGAACGCGACGGACGCGCCGATGGACTCCTCGACGTAGAGGACCGTGTAGCCGGTGGTCGTGAAGAGGGCCGCCCCGAGAAAGAGGCCGGCGGTCGTCAACACGACGTACGGCCGGTTCGAGAGCAACGCGCCGAAGTCGGGATAGTCGGCCACGCCGCTACCGCCGTCACTCGAGTAGCCGACGTAAAACACGACGGCGACGACCGCGCCAACTCCCGCGGCGACGAGAAAGCCAGCTCTGGGGAAGAGCGCTCCCGCGAGACCCGTGACCAGGAGCGCGCTGATACCGCTCCCCCCGGTGACGCCGACCTGCTTGATCCCCATCGCGAAGTTCTGGCGGCCCGGCTCGATCCGGTCGAAGACCGCCTTGTTCGTCCCGGGAATCGCGGTCCCGTACAGCGATCCGAGGACGAATACCGCCGCGAGCAACAGGGCGTACGTCGGTGCGCCCGCGACCAGGAGACTGCCCGTCGCGAGGCCGACGAGGCCGAGCGTCAGCGTCAGCCGTTCGCCGAACCGATCGGTCAGCGCACCCAGCGGCAACAGGAAGACGGCGTAGCCGAGCGTGAGCGTCGTCACCACGAGTCCGACCGCGAACCGGGACAGTCCGAACTCGTCCCGGAACAACGGTGTCGCGGCGAAGATCGTGTAGTAGCAGATGCTCGCCGAAACCTGCCACAGCGTCACGAGCGACACCGTTCGCCAGTACGACCGATCCATCATCGGTCGTTCTTCGAAAAGCGCTTCAAAAAGGGTGGCGACGTGAGACATCGGTTTCGATCGGCTCGAGTTCCGGCGATCGGCTCACACTATCACGACGACGTCGCTCTCGAACCCTTCTCCATCGGCTCCAAACGAACCGTTTGTCGAGGTGAGAACACGGACAATCTCCGATGAATATCCGCCGCCGTACCCGATTCGGACTCGTGACTGCCCTATCACGAAAGACGATTATAGTAATCTGCCCGGGAATCGACTGACTGACTGTTCGTTTGATCACGAAACGAGTGTTCGTCTGTAGTCGTAAAACCGGCAAAATACGGACATTCGGTGTGTCGACTGCCGTCACCCGATAAACGATAATACTTTTCCATTGGGGTCCGAAATCCCTGAGTATGTCTGACGACCTCAAGAAAGGGCTCGAGGGTGTGTTGGTCGCCGAATCGGGACTCAGTTCGATCGACGGCGACGTCGGTCGACTGATCTACCGCGGCTACACGATCGAGGACCTCGCTCGCGGTGCGAGCTACGAGGAAGTGCTCTACTTGCTCTGGAACGGTCACCTGCCGTCCGAGGACGAACTCGAGCCGTTTACGGCCGCGCTCATGGACGAACGCGAGGTCGACGACGACGTCCTCGCGACGATGGAGAAGCTCGCCGCGGCCGACGAGCAGCCCATGGCCGCGCTGCGGACTGCGGTTTCGATGTTCTCGGCCTACGAACCCGAAGACGAGGCCGACCCCGACGATCTCGATGCGACGCTCCGGAAGGGGCGTCGGATCACCGCCAAGATCCCGACCGCGCTCGCAGCGTTCGAGCGCTACCGTCTCGGCGAGGAGCCCGTCGATCCCAACCCGGATCTGGGCCTCGCCGCGAACTTCCTCTACATGCTGACCGGCGAGGAGCCTGACGACATCGCCGCCGAGACCTTCGATCAAGCGCTCATCCTCCACGCGGACCACGGCTTGAACGCCTCGACGTTCACCTCGATGGTCATCGGCTCGACGATGGCCGACATCTACAGCGCCGTCACCGGCGGTATCAGCGCCCTCTCCGGGCCGCTCCACGGCGGCGCGAATCAGGACGTCATGGAAGTCCTCATCGAGATCGACGAGAGCGAGCTCGATCACCGCGAGTGGGTTGAGCAGGCGACCGCCGAAGGCCGGCGTATCCCCGGCTTCGGTCACCGCGTCTACAACGTCAAGGACCCGCGCGCGAAGATCCTCCAGGAGCGCAGCAAGGAACTCGCCGAAAACGGCGAGGACAAGTGGTACAACTACACCACCACCATCGAGCAGTACCTCACCGAGGAGAAGGGACTCGGCGAGAAGGGGATCGCCCCGAACGTCGACTTCTACTCCGGCTCCGTCTACTACCAGCTCGGCATCCCGATCGACATGTACACCCCCATCTTCGCCATGAGCCGCGCCGGCGGCTGGATCGCCCACGTCCTCGAGTACCAGGATGACAACCGACTCATTCGCCCGCGCGCCCGCTACACCGGGCCGAAAGATCAGAAGTTCGTCCCGCTCGAAGAGCGATAACTACACTCGAGCCCGTCGGTTTCCGTTTCGCATCCGTCTCTCCGTTCGATAGCAAGGGGGCCGAACGTCGTCGCTTCGCGCCGCGCGAGCCCGTCGCTCGCAATCGACCCAGTAGGATCGCGTAACCCGGTTGTAGTCTGCGGTCGCCGCGAGTCTCACCGTTCAGTCGCCACTGTAATTCAACTCTCGAGCCAGTAACGACACGCCGATCAGTGACGTCAACAGGACGGCGAGATTGAACGCGGCGCGGATCAGTGGCTGATACTTCGGGTCGACCCAGAGATCGATAGCGTCGGTAACGCTGCCGTAGAACTGGATCAGAGCGAAGACGGCCAGCAGTGAGCAGATACCGAGCGCGCCCCAGGCGATATAGCGTGCCATCGTATTGGAGCCGAGGTCGAACCCGGTGGTGGGGGCCGATCCAGCCGTTGGAGACGCATCCGTTTGCTGGTCCGGCTGGTCGATCGTTTCGTCTGGCTCGTTCGACGTCTCGGTCTGGGTCTGTGTCGGTGTTTCAGTCATTGGAACCTCCGTGCGAGCGCGATCGCCGCGAGCAGAGCAGCGGCGGTGACGGCGACCCCGAAGCCGGGGGTTCCGTCTGCACTCGAGTTATCTCCCGCGTCGGCGCCGTCGGACCCGGCGCGTCCGTCGTCTGCAGCGCTGTCCGAGTTACTGGTGAAATCGCTCACCTCGAGACCGTTTTCGCTGACCGATTCGTCGACTGACAGCGAGCCCGGCCCGAGGTTGGCGACTGCGCGGTAGGTGCCGACGATAGTACCGTCCCGCCAGAGGACTGCATCGAGGTAGTAGTCGTACTCCTGGGGAACCTCGAGATCGACGGTCGGCGACGCAGTTGTTCCGGATTCGATCGTCGATAGCTCGGCAGTCGCGGAGTCGGCGACGACGTTCGACCCCGACTGGCGAGCGCTCACCTCGAGTTCGAGGTCCGCTTCGGCGTCGTCGCCCGTGTTGGTGAGGTAACTCTGGACGGCCAGCGTCGCCGCGTCGGCGGTCGACGATTCGATGGAGTAGCCGACCGCGGGGACGTCCGCGAGACTCCCGCCCGAGTCGCCGCCGAAACGGTGGAACTCGACGTCGGTATCGGCGTAGGCGGGCGTCAGCGCGTCGACACCCTCGACGGTGTGGCTGGCGGACTCGGTGCGCGTTCCGTCCCGGTAGACGAACGTCTCGATCTTGTAGCTACTCTCTCGCGGGACGTCGACCGTCCCTGAGACGACGACTTCGGATTCGTCGGTTAACGTCTCGACGTCACGTTCGGTCGTATCTTCGACGAGACCGGTCTTCGTATCGGTCGCCCGATGGACGACGGTGACGTTCTCGACGGGGCCGCCGCGGTGCTCGAGGTAGGTGTCGACGGCGAGCGTGGCCGTCCCGCCGGTGATCTCGTCGGCACTGATCGTGATTTCCGTCAGCGAGACGCGGCCGGCGTCCTCGACGGCGCCGGCCGTCTCGGACGCGCCGGGATCGGACACCGCGCCGGCGAGCGCGAGGGTCGTGACCGCCCCGATCACGACCACGAGCGTCGCGACGGCCAGGAGGGACTCGCGGTTCATGTCAGAGCGCATCAACCAGTTGTATAAGTGCTTTGTGTAGTCTCCGCAGAACGAATTTCAGGGACTGCGGATTGGAGCGGTACGAGCAAGGGACTGGAACCGAAACGGTCCAGCGTGCTCGTCTTCGTCTACGGAACGTTGACCGAACCGGAGCGAGTCGCGACCGTCTTGGGGGACGAGGACGACGCCCACTACGAGTTTGCCGGCCGCGCGACGCTCGAGGGGCTCCACCGAATCGACGGGCGATACCCCACGCTCGTACCAGGCGGAAGCGTCGACGGGCGATTGCTCGCGGTCGGCGATGCGGGCCTTGAGCGCCTCGACCGGTACGAGGGCGTCGAGCGCGGGCTGTACGTCCGCGTTGCGGTGCCAGTGACCGGCGCGGCCGGCACCGCCAGCGAGCAGTGCTGGGTGTACGTCGGTGATCCGGACCGGCTCGGCGTCGACGCGACGTGGCCGGGGGAGGGGGCGCTCCGCGAGCGCGTTCGAACGCTCGTTTCACGGAGCGATGCTGTGGTACGTAATCACGAATGACGCCCGTCTGTCCTCCGTCTGACGAGCCAGCTATCCCGCTCTCGTCCGGCGGTTTCACTTTCGCCGCGGGTGCATGAGATTTATATACTCCGGGTCCCCTTTTCCAGTCGCACGTCACACGCCGTGCATTCCCTGTATTCCCTGTCGTGCTGCCATGTTGCAGCACATCACTGTGGGGGGACGGCGGTGGGCCCGACACGGCTCCCCCGGTCCCCGACAGTAATCCTTACACCTCGTCCCGAGTAGACGGGCGTATGCTCGAACACTCGGATATTCTCGAGGCGCGCGAGCGGGTACGAGAGACATCTCGACACACGCCCCTCGAGCACTCGCACACCTATTCATCGATGACCGGAGCCGACATCCGCCTGAAACTGGAGAACTTCCAGCGAACGGGCGCGTTCAAGATTCGCGGCGCGACGAACCGAATCGCGACGCTCTCGGCGGCTCAGAAGGAGGCGGGCGTCGTGACGGCCAGCGCGGGCAACCACGCGCAGGGGGTCGCGCTCGCGGCCACGCGATCGGGCGTCGACTCGAAGATCGTCATGCCCGAACACGCGCCGATTTCGAAGGTGAAGGCGACGAAGAGCTACGGCGCGGAGGTCGTCCTCTCCGGGCGAGACTACAACGAGGCCGCCGAGCGCGCCCACGAACTCGAGCGCGAGGAGGACCGAACCTACGTCCACGCGTTCGACGACGAGTACATCATGGCCGGCCAGGGGACGATCGGTCTCGAGATCCTCGAGGACTGCCCCGAGGTCGAGACGGTCGTCGTCCCCATCGGCGGCGGCGGTCTCATCAGCGGCATCGCGGTCGCGATCAAGGAGCAACACCCCGACGTTCGCGTGATCGGGGTGCAGGCCGACGGTGCCTCGAGCGCCGCCGCGTCCCTCGCGAAGGGCGAACGGGTCTCGATCGACGAGGTCGACACGATCGCGGACGGGATCGCGACCCGGAGTATCGGCGAGCAGACGTTCCCCTACATTCGGGAGTACGTCGACGAGGTCGTCACCGTCTCCGATCCCGAGATCGCCGTCGCGCTGGTCTACCTGCTCGAGCGCTCGAAGACGCTCGTCGAGGGTGCGGGTGCGGTCCCGCTCGCCGCCGTCCTCTTCGAGAAATTCGACTATGTCGAGGACGAGGTCATCGTCCCCGCGCTCTGCGGCGGGAACATCGATCTCAACACGCTCGCCAACGTCATCGTCCGCGGGCTGGTCGAGACCGGCCGCTATCTGAAGATCGAAACCGTCCTGAAAGACCGTCCCGGCGCGCTCGACGACCTCCTGGACATCTTCACCGAACACCGCGTAAACATCTACGCTATCCATCACGACCACACCTCCCGCAACGTCGAAATGAGCGACACCGAGGTCGAACTCGAACTCGAGATGCGCGGCCCCGACCACGTCGACGAGTTCCTGTCGGCGCTCCGGGACGCGGGCTACGAGGTCGACGTGCTCGCCTGACGGCCGAGGGCCGGAGCAATCCCTACCGTCCCGGTGTCGGGCCGGATCGTGTCTCCGCCGGTATCGCTTCACCGTCGCCACTACTCTCACCCGGTCGGAAACGGTCGGAAACGGTTTCTAGTCGATCCGTATCGCCGCCTGTCTCTGTCCGAGTTCGAGTAACTGGTTATTGTTAATGATCTATCGCCATCAATCGCACGATCATGGAGCGTCGAAAACTCCTCGGCAGCATCGCAGCCGCGGCGGTCGGATCGACAGTGCCAGCGTCGGCAGCAGCGGGGTCCGGAAGCGGCGGTGACCGCTCCCACCCGAAACCGAACCGGCGGTCGGACATCCTCCCGACGGGGACCGAGCGGATCGCGGAGACGTTCTCCGACCAGCTCGAGCGGGAACTCCACCACGGCGCACAGCTCGCCGTCTACCACGAGGACGAACTCGTGGTAAATCTCGCGGGCGGCACGACCGGCCCCGACGGGGACGAAGAGCGGATCGATACCCGTCACGTCCTCTTCTCGACGACGAAGCCGTACACGGCGGCCGTCGTTCACCACCTGGTCGATAGAGGACTCATCGACTACGACGACTACGTGGTCGAGCACTGGCCGGCGTTCGCGAGGGGGGACAAACGGAAGAAGAACGTGACGATCCGCCACGTCCTCTCGCATCAGTCCGGCCTGCACGCGATTCCGGCGATCGACGACAACCCGGCGGTCTGGGGCGATCCCGACGAGAAAGAGAGACTCGTCGAGGAGGCCGAACTCTTGTATCCGCCGGGGACGCGCACGGACTACCACCTGCTGAGTTACGGGTGGATCATCGACGGCCTCACCCGGAACGTCGTCGGTAGACAGATCGACGAGATCGCCGAGGACGCCATATTCGAGCCGCTCGGGATGGACGACACGGGCATCGGGCTCGAGGGCGAGCACGGCGAGGTTGCGACCCTCGTCGGGTTCGAGCCGTACAGCCAGATCACCGAGCCCGAGTCGCCGGGGTACAACGCCTACGTCGCCGACCTGTTCAACCGCCCCGCCGTCCAGCACAGCGTCGTCGGGGCCGCCACCGGTATCGGAACGGCCCGCGATCTCGCGCGGTTCTACAACTGTCTGTTGAACGACGGCGAGGACGTCCTCAGCGAGCGCGTGACGCACGCGTTCACTTCGGTCGAGGTCGAACAGGCCGAGGACGGCGAGTACACCCGTCGCGGCCTCGGCGTTCGCTTCGGCGGCCAACCCGGCGACGACTTCGGCGTCACTGCCTCCCACGCCGTCTACGGACACGGCGGCCTCGGCAGTATCATGACGTGGGCCGACCCCGACAACGACATCGCGTTCGCGTACGTCACGAACGGAATCCGGGACGGCTACGAACACGGCCAGCGCGTCTCCCGGCTCGGCGACACGGTCCGTCACGAACTCTCGTAGCGACGGGCGTCGGTTCCATTTCTTTTAAACCGTCTCGTCGCGACATATTGACCGTGAAACGTATCATCGAAACCGACGACGCGCCGGCCGCGGTCGGTGCCTACAGTCAGGCGACCAGCAACGGCTCGCTGGTGTTCACCGCCGGTCAGATTCCAATGACGGCGGGCGGTGACCTGCTCGACGACGAGTCCATCGAGAACCAGACCGATCAGGCCCTCTACAACCTCGACGCCGTCCTCGACGAAGCGGGTGCGTCCTCCGAAGATATCCTCAAAGTGACCGTCTTCCTCGAGGACATCGACGACTTCGAGGCGATGAACGAGGCCTATGCCGACTACTTCGACGATCAGCCGCCGGCCCGCAGCGCCGTCGAGGTCGCCGCGCTTCCGAAAGGCGTCGGCGTCGAAATCGAAGCCATCGCATCCGTCGAGGAAGCCGAGTGAATCCGGCGTGAGTGGCTATCCGTCCGGAACGATGGGAATCGACCCGCGGGCGAAATCCGCGTTCCTGTGGGGGCTCGTCGGATTCCTGTCGTTCCTGGTGCTCGTTCAGGGCTACGCCCTGCTCGTCGAACCGATCGTCACGATCGCGCAGGCGCTGGCGGTCGGAGCGCTGGTCGGTCTCGGAGCGGGGGTCGGAGCGTCCCTGCTCGAGCCGCGACTCGCCGCACGGGCGGCGCATCGCGACGACGAGTGACCGCGTCTCGTAACAGTTAAACAACGGACGCGGTTAGGATGACCTGAGCCAGGATGGCCGAATGGTAAGGCGCACGCCTGGAAAGCGTGTTCCCTTTGGGATTCAGGGTTCAAATCCCTGTCCTGGCGTTTCTGTCGAAATCGACCGACGAGCGATGCGTCGCTGAGCGAGTCGCGATTTCGACGAAACGCAAACGTCGGGATTTGAACACGCGAGTCACACGCGGACAAACGAGTAGGGTCCTCGTCTCCTCACCACTCGAATCTGCGTTCCGACGTGTTTGCAGTGCTCTTCGCCGTAACAGCGAATTACCACTTCTCGGTCCTAGGGTTCCGTCACATGCGGAGTCCGATCGACATTCGACACCAGAAGACTTTCACGTGTGCTGTTGTGACCGGCCGATAGATGCGACGAATACTGCTCGTCGTGACGCTGGCGGTACTCGTATCGATTGCCGGTTGTTCGGGACTCGGCGGTGAAACGACCGATCCCTCCGCGGACGACGAGGAACCGCTCGACCCCTCGAGCGACGACAATAGCACTGTCGATTCCGACGATCCGATGACCAATGCGACGGACGCCAATCAGTCGATTCGAATCGAAGCGAACGAGTCGGTCGCCGGAAGCGAGTGGGAGTCGCTCGCAGTGACCTATCCGCGCGAGAACTTCACCGTCGATAGCGCTCAGCACGGTGATATCCTGCTCGGTGCCGATACGACCGGTGACGGCACGGCCGATCGAACGTTCAACGAGACGCACGTGAGCGGCGTCAACAACAACGACTACTCGTTCACCGTCGAACTCGATACGGAGTACACGCTCGAGGCCGGCGACGTGATCGTTGCTGAGTATCCCGCGGTGGACAACCCCGCCGAACCGGGCGAGTACGCGGTCGAGGTGACGCTCAACGAGGACCAGACCGCGAACGGAACCGTCGCGATCTCTGGCAACGAAACCGACTGAGACGGACGGCTGCCAGTCAGGTCCGGCGTGCCCGCAACCCGTCAAGCAGGTGCGTCGGGACACAGTGACAGCAGACCGTCTGAGAGGGTCTCGAGCCGCGAGTGACGTACGATTCAGTACTGGAGAACGAGCGAGATACCCTCTCGAGAGGGCGAACACGCGGTTTGGAAGGTAGGGGTACGGGGAGAGCGCGTTACCGCTCGAGTTCGATCGGCGAATCGGTCGCGATCCAGCAGTCGGGGTCGTCCGGATCTCTGAGTTCCAGATTGCCGCTCTGACACACCACCATTTCGTATTGATCCGTCATGCTGACCCCGCTGTCGACTCCACCGGGATCGGATATCGTAACGGGGTCCGTACCGGCCGCCCGAATCGGGGTAAGCGCTTCATACTACTGTGAACGGGCGTCTTCCGGACTGATATTTCGCGGCGTCACGCGGCAGTGAACGGCGCGTCCGATCGCTACTGCACTGTCACAGCGACGGTGACTGGACAACCCTTTGGTCTCGCGACCCGACGATCGAGTATGTGCGGTCGCTACACGCTCGTTGTCGATGGGGACGACCTCGAGACCCGATTCGACGCCCGATTTCGGGACGGTGCGTCCGAGTCCGATTCGGAACCGGGATCGGGGGTTACGCCGCGGTACAACATGTCTCCCGGGCAGGAGCTGCCGGTGATCACGAACGAGGAGCCGGAGACGATTCAGCGCCTCGAGTGGGGGCTGGTTCCCTCGTGGGCCGACGACGACAGCGGCGGGCTGATCAACGCGCGGGCGGAGTCCGTCGGCGAGAAGCCGAGTTTCCAGGCGGCGTACGAGCGACGGAGATGTCTGGTTCCCGCGGACGGCTTCTACGAGTGGGTCGAGACGGACGACGGAAAGCAGCCCCATCGCGTCACCTTCGCGGACGACCGGGTGTTCGCGATGGCCGGTCTCTGGGAGCGCTGGGAACCGGAAACGACACAGACGGGGCTCGGCGCGTTCGGCGGCGGCGTCGACGACCAACCCGAGGGCGGTCCGCTCGAGACGTTCACGGTCATCACGACCGAGCCGAACGATCTCGTCGCGAACCTCCATCACCGGATGGCGGTGATCCTCGATCCCGCCGCCGAGCGGCGGTGGCTGTCGGGCGAGGATCCGCGGGAACTGCTCGAGCCGTATCCGGCCGACGAGATGCGCGCGTACCCGGTGTCGACGGCGGTGAACGATCCGTCGACGGACGAGCCGTCGCTGGTCGACCCGCTCGAGTCCGCGTAGTCACTCATCTCGGTCACTGATCCGTTCGGACGATACCAGCCCGAAGTACCCCGATTTCGGAGGGGTGGATGGGGGTTTTCACGACAGACAACAGAGACAGTTCCTCCTCAGTTTAGCTCGTCGATGATTTCGCGCGTCGACCGTCGGACCGCCTCGTCGCTCGAGAGACGGGGCTCCCAGCCCAGCGCCGAGAGCTTCTCGATCGAGAGGCGCATTTTCGGTACGTCGCCGGTCCAGCCGCGCTCGCCGCCGGTGTACTCGCGTTCGGGATCGGCCCCCAGTTCCTCGGCGACGATGGTCGCGATCCGGTCGACCGAGGTCGTCGTGCGCGTGCCCAGATTGTACGTATTCATGGCGTCGTCGGCGTGTTCGACGGTGTGACAGATCGCGTCGAGACAGTCCTCGAGGTGGAGGTAGGACTTCTCCTGTCGGCCGTCGCCGAGAATCGTCAGGTGCTCGGGGTCGTCCTGCAGCTTCTCGATGAAATCCGGGATCACCGCCCCGCGGAGGCGCGGCCCGACGACGTTCGCGAATCTGAAGTTCCAGACCGTGAGATCGTGGCTGTGGGCCCGCGCCGAGAGCAACCCCTCGTCGGCCAGCTTGCTCGCTCCGTAGGCGCTGATCGGCTCGAGGGGCGCGTAGTCCTCGGGCGTCGGCCGCGGGGCCTCGCCGTAGACCGTCGAGGAGGAGGTGTAGGCGATCTCGGTCACGCCGGCGTCGGCCATCGCCTCGAGGATGTTGCGGGTCATCCGCGTGTTGTCGTCGAACTGGCCGTGGGGGCGGTCCGTATCGACGTGTTTCGACGCCGCGAGGTGGAAGACCAGGTCGACGTCCTCGAGGTGACCCGCGAGCGCGTCGAGGTCGGTGAGATCGGCCTCGAGGAACTCGGCGTCGTCGGGGACGCGGTCGCGGTCGCCGTTCGAGCAGTCGTCGACAGCGAGGACGTCCGCACCGTTCGCGAGGAGGCGCTCGGTGAGGTGGGAGCCGATAAAGCCGGCCCCACCCGTGACGAGTATGTTTCGGCTCGAGATGGACATGACCGGTGATTCACCGACTGGGAGGTAAGTAGTTGTGTTTCGCTCCAGGTACCGCCTTCGTGTGCAGCGAGGATACTCGGCCGGTTTCGAAGGGACCGACGATAACGGTGCCCGTCCGTCGCTATTCTTTTTGCAGCGACCTTCGTTTTCACTGGCGATGCGCTACTTCGAGGATATCGAGGTCGGAACGACCAGAGAATTCGGAGAGTACCACGTCACGAAAGCGGAGATCATCGAGTTTGCCGAACAGTACGATCCTCAGCCGTTTCACACCGACGAGGACGCTGCAACGGAGTCCGCGTTCGGTGAGTTAGTCGCATCGGGGTGGCACACCGCCGCGATATCGATGCGAATGCTGGTCGATAATCATCTCCGAGAGAACGCCGGAATGGGTGGCCGCGGGGCTGATGAACTCCGGTGGCGACGGCCGGTCAGGCCGGGCGATACACTGTCCGTTCGGGCAACGGTCGCGGGCAAACGCCGCTCCGAGAGTGAGCCGCGCCGCGGATACGTAGAGAACGATATCGAGGTGGTAAATCAAACCGATGAGATCGTCCTCTCCTACACTGTCACCGGGATGATCGAGCGACGAGAGCACAGCAGCGAGTAGATGGGACAGTTTACACGCCGGTCGAGTATCGCAGGATCCCGGCGAAGCCGCCGAAGGCGTTGAGGAGTTGTTCTCCCTTCTCGAAGTCCGTCGAGATGAACTTGGTCTCGGTGCCGCGCTGTTCGGCGATATCGATGAGGTGGTCGATGGCGTCCTCGCGGTCCTCCTCGGTCGCTTCGACCTCGGTGCCACACTCGGTACAGGAGTGGGTGGGCGTCGACTTCCGGCGCTCGACCACCTCGCGCTCGGTGGTACCGCAGTCAGGACAGTCGTAGGTGATCACGTCCTTCCGGAGATCCTCGCTGATCAGGAGTCGGTCGACCGACCCCATCATCAGGTTCCGGCGGGTCGGCTCGAAGCCGTAGGTCGCGAGATCGCCGGCGTTGAGTTCCTCGAAGAACTTCTCCATCTCCTTCTTGTCCTTCATCACCTCGGCGTCGGCGAGCGCGTCTTCGGCATTGTTGACGAGGTCCGACAGGCCGGATTCGTCGGTGTAGGCCACGTCGAACTTGCCCAGGACGGAGTCCTGCAGTTCGTGGTGGAGGTAGTCGCCGTCGAGGAATTCGTCTTTGGTCGGCGAGGGCCCGCCGACGAGGATGCCGTCGAGTTCGTGGCGTCGCGGTACGAACAGGTCGTTCGCCATCCCCGCGACCTCCTGGTAGAAGTTGTCGATCGCCTCGAGGCGCAGGCGGGCGAATCGCTGGGCGGACTGGCCACCCTTTCGCTGCTTGCCGGGGACCAGCGAGGAGGCGGATTTGACCGGTTCGATGCGCTTGCCCTTCAGCCAGCCGACGTTGGCCTCGCGGCGGTCGAGGACGATCAGACCGTAGAGGCCCTTGTCGGCGAGCATCTCCTCGAGCGGTTCGGTCAGGAAGTCCGAGTCGCAGTGATAGCGGAAGGACTCGATGGGCTGGGGCGGGCTCTCGAGGACTTTCGTGACCATCTCGGTGCGGCCGCCGCCGGAGTCGACGGCACCGGAGAAGAGCACGATGCCGTTGTCCGGCGGAAAGGTGTCGAAGTATCGGAGCCGATCTTTGATGCTCGTCAGCGCGTCCTGGACGGCCGTTCGGGTCTGTTTGGACTTGATGTTGGCCGCTTCGCTGTGTTCTTGCGTGACGTGCTGGACGACGTCACTGATCTGTCTGTCGTCGGGAATGTAGATCGTCACGAGCTGCGTTCCGGAGCCGTCGTAGTCCTTGAGGTCCTCGATGACCTTCCGGAACTCGTACTTTTTCCGGTCCGAGTGCTCCTGCTCGCCCTCCTGGCTCATTACCCGTATAAAACGGGGCTGTGGGTAAGAATCCTTTGACACACCTGCCGACGTGGGACCGCGTGTCGATCGATGGCGATCGTACTGGCTGCCGGCGAGTGGTCGTCACAGGCCCGACGACGTGGGTCAGTAACTGAGTCAAAGCGGAACGCGCGGGACACTGTCGCTAACGTGATTCCCCGCTGTAACGACGCGGGAGGTGTGGTCACGATTTAAGGTGGTGCCGATCTAGGGTCCGGACAGTATCCGAGTATGTCTCATGAGACGGTCTACGCCATCGCGAGCGGGAAAGGCGGCGTCGGGAAGACGACGACGACGGTCAACCTCGGTACGGCCCTCGCAGAGGCCGGCCAGCGCGTCGCCATCGTCGACGTCGATCTCGGCATGGCGAACCTCGCCGGGTTCGTCAGCCTCACCCCCGACTCGACCACCCTTCACGACGTGTTAGCCGGAGCTGTATCGATCGACGACGCCACCTACCGACTCGCGGACAACATCGTCGCCGTCCCGAGCGGAACCAGCCTCGACGAGTACGCCGAAACCTCTCCCGAGGGGCTGCGCGACGTCGTCGAGGAACTGCGATCCCAGTTCGATTACGTCTTTCTCGATGTCGGGGCCGGCATCAGCCACGAGACCGTCCTCCCCCTGGGACTGGCCGATGCCGTCGTCCTCGTCTCGACGCCCGAACCTGCGGCCGTTCACGACACGAAAAAGACGATCGAGCTGACCGACCGCGCGGGCGGCGAGGTCGCCGGCCTCGTCCTCACCCGAACCCGGCCGGACGGCGACGTCTCCCACGACGAACTCGCCGACCGCCTCGAGGTGCCCCTCCTCGGGACGATTCCCGAGGATCCCGCGGCTCGTGACAGCGTCTACGCCGGGACGCCGCTGGTCGTCTTCGAGCCCGACGGGCCCGCCGCCGTCGCGTACCGCCGCCTCGCGGCCGATCTGACCGGGATCGAGATCGACATCCCGGAGCCCGACCGCGACGGTGACGGGGACGTCGCGTCCACCGACGCCGAACGACCGGCGGCCGAACCGAACGCGGACGGCGGTGACGAGGTCGATGCGGACGGCGGTGGCGATGCGGACGGCGGTGGCGATGCGGACGGCGGTGGCGATGCGGACGGCGGTGACGATGCGGGCGATACCGAGGAGCGCGAGGCGGCACACGACGACGTCTCGAGTGCGATCACGGAAGCTGAATCGGATCCAAGATGAACGATCGCTCCCGTCGTGCACACGGTTTCCAGCGGTAGGCACCGCCTGAATCGTCGATCCCCGCTCGAACCCACTATTCATCCCGCCGTTTTGCCGACCGGGCGGGATTCCGTCGGCGGGGGGTGGAATAGCGATACTCCGACAGCATGCAATGAATTATGTGGCGTCTGATCGGTCGGTATCGTCGTCGGTATCGATGTAGAGAACCGCTACGAGCCGCTTTCCGTCCGTCCTCGAGTCGAAACGGCGGCGTTTCAGCGTCCGAGATAGTAACGAACTGATTACTAATCACGGCGGTTCTCGATGCCTCGCCCATGGAGCGACGAAAAATCCTCCTCGGCAGTGGCGCAGCACTCGCAACCATGCTCGCGGGTTGTTCGAGCGACGAAACCGGCGACGAGTCCGACTCGAACGACGACAACGATGAGTCACTCGGAGATGACGGGGACGATGGGAGCGACGGAACCGACGGGTCCGACGGCACCGACGAACCCGATATTCCCGGTCTCGACCCGGACAAACTGAAGATCGACAGCGAGAAGGTCTCGATCAAGGACGTCAACAAAGACGGCGACAAAGTCGATATCGTCGCGACGACGACGACCTCCGACCCGGACGTACTGATGGCCGAGATCGAGTCGCTCGCCGACGACATCACTCGCGCGATCTCCGACCCGGAGGCGTTCGCGGCCGCGGTCAACAGCGTCACCTGGGTGCTCGAGAAGGACGGAGCCAAGGTGCTGTCGTTCTACGTCGACGTGCAGTGGGCGCTCGCGTTCATAAACGACGAGATAGACGAAGACGAACTCGTCGATCGTGTCCTCGAGACCGTCGACGAGACGCAGTAGCGGTCCCGTTGTGATCGCCCGGTGACCTCTCGTTCTTTCGAAACCCGCCTGACCGCGTAGCTGTGCGTCTCGCCAAACCGCGATCCTACATCGAGCGTGGTGCGGCCACGCCCAGAATCGATAGCGCGTTGGCAACCGCGTGTTTCGAGGCGGCGACCAGCGCGAGCCGCGCCTCCCGTACGTCGGGGTCGACATCGTCGGCGAGCACCGGACACTCCCGGTAGAAGCCGTTAAACCGGTCGGCGAACTCGCGAGTGTAGGTCGCGATCTGGTGGGGCTCGAGGTCGTCGGCGGCCTCGTCGACGACCGCCGGGAAGCGCGCGATCGTCTCGAGGAGGTCCCGTTCGGCCTCGGTCTCGAGCAGATCGGCGTCGACGGCCGTCTCGACGTCGGCCATGCCGGTCTCGGGATCGATCCCCGCCTCCTCCAAAATCCCGCAACAGCGCGCGTGAACGTACTGGACGTAGGGCGCGGACTGGGCCTCGAAGTCCAGCGCGCGGTCCCACTCGAAGGTGATCGCCTTCGTCGGCTGCTTGGAGACGATGTCGTAGCGGACCGCGCCGATCCCGACCTGATGGGCGATGCGCTCGATATCCTCATCGTCCAGATCGTCGTCGCGGATGCGGTCGTCGAGGCGGTCCTCGACCTCCCCGCGGGCGCGGTCGATCGCCTCGTCGAGCAGGTCGTCCAGATCGACGCCGGTGCCCCGTCGCGTGCTCATCTTCCCCTCGGGGAGGTTGACGTACGAGTAGAGCACCTGTCGGAGCTGGTCGGTCTCGTTGCCCAGCAACTCGAGGGTCGTCCGAACCTGCTTCGCCTGTAGCTTGTGGTCCTCGCCCAGCACCGTCACCGCGCGGTCGTACTCGTCGAACTTCCACTCGTGGTGGGCCAGGTCCCGGGTCGCATAGAGCGAGGTGCCGTCCGCGCGCAGGAAGACGAGGTTCTTGTCGATGCCGTGGTCCTCGAGCTCGAGCTGCCAGGCGTCTTCCTCGTAGACCGATTCGTCGAGTTCCTTCAGGCGGTCGACGAGGTCGTCGGTCGCGCCGTTGCGCATGAACCGCGTCTCCTTGACGAACTCGTCGAACTCGGCGGGTAGGCGCGCGAGACACTCCGTCATCCCGCCGAGCACCTGATCGACGACCTCGCTGACTCGCTCGTAGGCCTCGTCGTCGCCCGCCTCGAGACCCTGCATGATCGACTCGATCTCGGCTTCGGCCGCTTCGACTTCCGCGTCGGACGCGTTCTCGAGGTAGGCGTTCCCCTTGCGGTAGTAGCGCACGAGGTCGTACTCGATGCGGTCGCGCTCGGGCGGCTCGTCCAGATCCTCCTCGTCGAAGGTCTCGTAGGCCCAGGCGAAGACGGCCATCTGCCGGCCGGCGTCGTTGACGTAGTAGTGGCGGTCGACGTCGTAGCCGGCGTACTCGAGCAGATTACAGACGGCATCGCCGATGATCGGGTTCCGGGCGCGGCCGACGTGGACCGGTCCCGTCGGATTCGCGCTGGTGTGCTCGACGACGACCGACTCCTCGCGGTCCGGCAGAGTACCGTAAGTGTCGCCGGTCGCTGTCTCGAGCGTCTCGGCGAAGTAGGCGTCGCTCGGCAGGAAGTTGAGGTAGGGGCCCTGCGTCTGCACGGCCGAAACGTAGGTCAGCTCGTCGGCGTCGATCTCGTCGGCGACCCGTCCGGCGACCTGCGGCGGCGGTGCGCCGGCCTCGCCGGCCAGTCGAAACGCCACGCTCGAGGCGAGGACGCTCTCGACGTCCTCGGGCGGCTCTTCGATCCCCAGATCGTCCGTGGGAAAGTCCAGCGTCGAGAGCGCCCCCTCGAGGGCGTCTTCGACCTCCGCGCGTAGGGAGAGGAACATACCCGCCCGTATTCAGGGCTCGAGTAAAGGAATGTCGGGTTCTGTCTCGAGGAGTTCGACCCGAAACTCGTTTTGACGACGAACCGTCGACGAACGCCGCCAGCAACCCCGCTCGAGGGTTCGGGACGTTTATTCCCTCTATTGACGGGATATGGGTATACAAACTGGTTCTATCAATAGGATCTACACTCGGTCTCCATCCCTCTCTTTGGTAGGGTGACCGTTCTATGCACTCCAGTGTTAGGAATACACGGGAAAATCCTATACACTAGAAGCGAGAATATATCTGTAATGATGTTACTTACAACTTCTTCACAGAATGATGGTGGTCCAAGTCCTGATCAAAGGGGGAATGATTCCTCCAGTTACTGGCCAGGTCGGTATAACCCTAATTCTTGGTTGCAGACAATATCTATCAGTGGAGGTTTTGGAGTCTTGGCGACGCTTATAATCTTCTTTCTGTGGGTTGAAGTTGAGACTACCACTGTTGGATTGTGGTTGCTAGGTCCGCTAACTGGTGGTATCGGGGCCGGCTACTTACTAAGAAAGTATCATACTGACCATATACTTGTTGGAGCCGCCAGTGGACTACTAGCTGCCTTCCCAGTGCTCGCTATAGTCGCAGTAAATATTTTTGCTAGCATTCGGGCTCTTGGACAAGCAGGTCTCACCGATTCTTGGATGGAGGTCACTCAGACTGCAGGACTAGGCCTCTCGCTCACCGCGGGGCTTACGGCCTTGGGTGTTATGATAACCGCTTTTGCAATGATGGGAGCCGCTGGCAGATTCCTCGGAAGCAGTTTAGCACACCACACATTAGAAACATGATTGGTTTTGTCACTTGACTTCGTTTATTTCTACCAATTCATTAAATTAATGGTATTTATATGTATGGCATTACTCGTAAGTTTTGCAACACTCAATAGAGAATGTTGAATCCCAACATGTCTGATATAAATGGGACCTAAGTTAGGAATACTATTATAAAAGTAAAAATGGTTGTAATACAATACAATCTATCCTAATTTCATTTTCACACCTACATTACTGTGATTTCACAGATGAGATGTTATGAACTTCGGTACCACATCCGATATTCTTTGTACTTAGCCTACTAGCTCCTAAGTTTAGTAATAGACTAGCGATAGACAAGACAGCACCTGGTATCAGGCCCAGTGGACTGTAAGTAAAGCCACCAACTACCCCAATGATTACACCTGCTACTGCCATTGTTGTCCCAACAGTCCGAATACTGTAGACAACTCGAAACGCGGTCAGTCTACCGTTCGATCGTTGAACGACAGCTCGCGGTCGGAGACGTCGAGTCGTCTCGAGCCGTCCGGGAGTTCGGCCTGGACCATCTCGATCAGGAGGTCGATCGCCATCCGGTTTGCGCCCTCGGGAATGATCACGTCGGCCCGTTTCTTCGTCGGCGCGACGAACCGCTCGTGCATCGGTTTGACCGTCTCGAGGGACTGATCGATGACGCCCTCGAGGTCGCGCCCGCGCTCGATGACGTCGCGTTCGATCCGGCGCAGAATGCGGACGTCCGCGTCGGTCATGACGTACACCCGGAGATCGAGCAGGTCCCGAATCGCCTCGTCGTGGAGCGCGAGGATCCCCTCGAGGACGATGATCTCGGAGGGCTCGACGGTGACGCGCTCGTCGGTGCGGTTGTGCACCTCGAAGCCGTACTGGGGCATCTCGATCGGCCGGCCCGACAATAGGGTCTCGAGTTGCTCCCGGAGCAGTTCTCACTCGAACGCGGCGGGATGATCGTAGTTGATCTCCCGGCGTTCCTCGAGCGCGAGGTACGAGAGACCCTCGTAGTATAGTAACAACTGCAACTATTCACACACTGATCGCACAGCCGTCGTGCGATCAGGTGTGCAGTGTCTTGCAGTGGCTACTATAGTTGTCAATCGGGATCCGCGTGACCGCCTCGCCGACGGTTTCGGCGACCGTGTGTGCGTCCATCGTTTTTCCGGCTCCCGTGCCGCCGGCGATTCCCATGGCGAACGACGGTGTGCTCATCGTCCGAATCTGGGTCGGGCCGCTAACGAATCCCCTGATCCCGCGTCGCCCCGATTCGACGGACCCCGTTCGCCCCTCGAGTGCCAGCGCTCACTCGAACTGGGCGGCCTCGCGGAAGCGGTCCTCGTGGACCGGACGAAAGGTCTCGCTCGAGGCGTCGAATTCGCTCGGCGTCCAGAACCGGGCGTCCGTGGCGTCGCTGCCGGCCGCCGGCACCCCCTCGGCGTCGGCCCGATCGGCCACGTAGTGGACCGTCACGACGTGTTTGCCCTCCCGGGGCGGCATCGCCGACGCGGCGAGGATCTCGAGGTCGTCGGTATCGACGACGATGTCCGTCTCCTCTGCGAGTTCGCGAGCGGCTGCCTCTGGGGGCTCTTCGCCGATCTCCACGTGACCGCCGGGGATCGTCCATTCGCCGACGCCCGGGGGGACGCCGCGCTCGACACAGAGGACGGCGGGCTCTGGACCGGATCGGTCGACTACAGCGACGCCGGCACAGGGAACCGGGTTGTGCCAGACGATCGCCTCGCAGGTCGAACACCGCATGCGCTCGCGATCGTCGAACGTGGTCGACTCGAGTCGGGTGCCACAGTCGGGGCAGAACGTCGGCGGTCGACTGACCATCTATCCGGTTTTTCGGACCCGATCGTTCAAAGTGTTTTGAATCCGCTTCCCGTCAGCGGCACGACGACATCGTCGTCGTCGGCGACGACCCCGTCCTCGCGATACCGCTCGAGGGCCGCTGGGGCGACCGCACAGGTCGGCTCCACGTAGAACCCGTTGCGGTGGAGTCGGTCCAGCGCGGTCTCGATCCGGTCCCCACCGAGCGCGATTACGTCACCGTTAGTCTCCTCGATCGCCTCGAGGATCTCGGTGCCGCGGGCCGGTTCGGTGATCCGAATCCCGTCGGCGATAGTCGTCCCGTCGCCGTCCTCGTCGGTCGTGTCGCCGCCGAGTGCCGCGACGATGGGTGCGTAGCCGGCCGCCTGCGCGCCGAGTAGGCGGGGCATTCTGTCGACGATTCCGGCCTCGTTCAGCAGGCTGAAGCCGCGGTACGCACCGAGGAAGAGCGTCCCGTGGCCGACGGGAAGGACGACGGCGTCGGGAACGGTCCACCCCTGCTGGGCGGCCACTTCGAACGCGAACGTCATGGTTCCGGCGTAGAACGCGGGGTTCCACGCGTGGCTGGCGTACCATCCCTCGCCAGTCTGGTGGGGTGCGTCGCTGTCGCCGGCCGAGACGGCACCACCGTTCGAGCGGCCTTCGACGGCCCTGAGGCAGGCCGCGGTGACGTCTTCTCGCGTTCCCTCGATGCGAACGGGGCGCGCGTCGGCCCGCTGGATCGCCATCAGCTTCGACTGTTTGACGTCAGCCGGCACGTAGATGTCCGCCTCGAGACCCGCGCGGGCCGCGTAGGTCGCGATCGATGCACCCGCGTTCCCGGAGGAGTCCTCGATGACCTTCTCGACGCCGAGTTCGACCGCCCGCGAGAGGGTCGTCGTCGCGCCGCGGTCCTTGAACGACCCCGTCGGAAACACGTACTCGAGTTTGAACTGCGCGTCCCACTCGGGGGCGTCGACCATCGGCGTGAACCCCTCGTAGAACGTGACGTGCTGCTCGATCGGGAGGAACTCGAAGAAGGTCCACAGCCCCTCGCTCGTATCCAAACTGTGCAGCGGGAGCGGATCGCCGTTCGGGTGGGGTCGTTCGGTGAACTCGAGGCCGCGGCCACACGCACAGCGCCACGGCTCGTCGGGACTGGCGTCGTAGCGAGTGCCACAGTCGGGACATGTGAGATCGGCTGGCATGGTTAGACGGTGTCGATGTCGGTTCCGACCGAGCAGACGTATTCGCCGGTCGCGACCTGCGGGAGCCGACGGATCCGCCAGAGGATGCCGTTGCTGTTGGCGGTGACGGTCGACTTCGGCTCGCCGAACGGCGTCGTCACCTCGAACAGCGTCTCGCCGCTCGCGACTCGATCGCCCAACTTCTTCTGCAGGTCGACGAGGCCGCCGCCGGGAGCGCCGTACTGCTCGAAGCCGCTGGCACGTACCTGGCGCTCCACGTCCGCGTCCTCCACGAGGTAGCCGTAGTACCGGAGGACGTTGAAGACGCCATCGACCCCCTTCCGAATGCTCTCTTCGTCCCAGCCGACGGCACCGCCGAGTTCGGGGTCGACGGTCGGGATCCCCTCGTTCGGCGCGGTGCGGGCCAACTGGCCGTCCGGTCCCTTCTGGTCGAGGATGTGCCCGCAGCCGAAGACTCTCGCGAGTTCGAGACACTCGTCGTAGAGGCGGTGTCGCGTTCCACAGCGGACCCGGACCTCGTCGAGCATCCGGCTGGTCGACCCCTGGTGGAGGTCGAGGATCATGTCCGCTCGGGTCGCGACGTCGAACGTCGCGGCGGCGATCCGCTCGCTCGAGGTCCCGTTCTCGTTGCCGGGATAGGCCCGGTTCATCTTCGTATCGTCGATCGGGTTGCGGTGTTCGGCCACCTGAAACGCGTGGTAGTTGACGATCCCGACGATCAGGATCGTCCCCGAGAGTTCGGCGAGATCGAGCCGGGGCACGAGATGCTGGATCACGCCGACGCCGTTGAGTTCGTCGCCGTCACTGACGGCCTGTATGTAGAGCGTGTCTCCGGCGTTTGCGCCGTTGATCACGGCGACCGGGAGCCCGAACGGGCTCCCGTCTCGCGTCTCGCCGACCTCGAGACGGCCCGTATCCATCTCGCCGGGCCCCGCGCTCGCGGTTCCGAGCGTCGTCGTCATATGTTCCTCACGATGGATCCGTCCGCCTTTAGACTATCCTTTGATCTCGATCGCCGATCATCCGGTGAGGACAGCCCGGAGCGCGAACCGGAGGTTCTCCCGCCGTTCCATAGCTCGACGGTAGAAGTAGGACTTCCAGCGCTCGCCGTAGGGGACGTACTGCCAGACATCGTACTCCTCGGCCAACTCGTACTGGGCGGTCTCGCGGACGCCCATCAGCATCTGTACCTCGAACGCGGTGCCGGAGCGCTCGTGGAGCGCCGTCGCGTACTCGAGCATCGCCGGATCGTGACTCCCCACCGCGATCCCGCCGTCGTAGTGTTCGAACGCGTACTCGAGTAAGGTCCTGTACTCCTGATCGATCCGCTCCCCGTCCGCGTACGCGACGTCGGCCGGCGGATCGTACGCGCCCTTGACGAACCTGACCTTCCCGGGAACGTCGGCGAGTCGCCGTACGTCCGCTCGAGTCCGCCTGAGGTTCGCCTGGACGCAGACACCGACGCCCCCTCCCCGCTCGCGAGCGACCGTCTCGAACGCGTCCAGGGTCGCGTCGGTCGTCGTATGGTCCTCCATATCGATCCAGACGAAGACGCCGTGCTCGGCCGCCGCGTCGACGATCGCCGTGAGCTCGGAGCGGAAGACGTCCTCGCTGATATCCAATCCGAGTTGTGATGGCTTGACTGAAATGCAGGCCTCGAGCCTCGAGCCGGCGATATCGGTGACGAGTCGGCGGTACTCGGCGGCATCGGCCGCGACGGGATCGCGTTCGTCGTAGTGTTCGCCAAGCAGATTGACGATGGCCTTTACGTCGCGCTCGTTGAGTTGACGGACGTGCTCGAGCGCTTCCGCAGGAGAGACCCCAGCGACGAACCGGTTCGCGATGGGCGGGATCATAACAGAGGATACTGACCGCGACGCGTAAGGGTGTTCCTCCGTTTCTCGGCGGATTACGACGGATCGTCCGGGCGTTTGCAGGAGCACGAGTCACCGTCCGACTGCGGCCGATCGATCGGTCGTCGGGCGACGGAAACGTCTCGACCGAAGGGCTCGCGGTCCGAACCTACCCGCCGTGGCCGGGATAGTCCCGCTCGAAGCGGTCCTCGATTTCCGCCTCGTCGAACTGCACGATCACCGGTCGACCGTGCGGACAGGAGTAGGGGTTCTCGCAGTCGTCGAGTGCGGACAGCAGGTCGACGACCGAGCCCTCCGTCAGCGAGGTGTTCCCCGTGATCGACGGATAACAGGCCAGGTCCCCGAGGAACTCGTCGGCCAGCGCGTCGACGGTCTCGGCGCCCGCCTCGCGGTCGCCCGCGACGAACGATGCGAGGACGTCCCGCAACCGATCCGGCTCGAGCGTCGCCTCGAGCACCGCGGGCACGGTCGTCACCGCGACCGTCCGATCGTCCACTCGGTCGGCGTAAAAACCCAGCCGCGAGAGGGCCTCTCGGTAGTGCTCGAACGCCTCGGCCTCGGCGGCCGTCAGCTCGAGTTCCACGGGCTCCGCCAGCGCCTGCGCGGTCGGATCGTCGGCGAAGGCCGTCTGCAGCCGCTCGTAGTTGACCCGCTCGTCGGCGGCGTGCTGGTCGATCAGGACGAGTCCGTCGCCCGTCTCGCAGACCAGATAGGTGTCGCTGAGCTGGCCGAGCAGTCGCAGCGACGGCAGCGACTCGAACGCGGATCGCTCCCCCGTCGCGGCCTCGCCGGCAAGTGTCCGCTGTTCGGTCGCGGCGGCGAATTTGCGTTCGGCGTCGGAATTCGCGTGGCGGCCTCGTTCCGTCCTCGAGCCCCCCTTCGTCTCCGTCTCCGTCGAGCCGGCCGCCCCATCGCCGTCCGCGTCGGAAACCGGATCCGCGCTCGATTCCGTCGCGTCCGTCGCATCTGTCACGCCCGTTTCATCTGTCGCGTCCGTTGCATCTGTTGCGTTCGTCGCGTCCGCTGCCGGTTCGTTCCGCGGCGTCACCGTCGGCCGACTGCCCGCCGATGAGCCGTCCTCGGTCGATGACTGCGAGTCGGTCCCCGAATCCGCGCTCGGAGTCGCGGATGCGTCGGTCGACAGCGCGTCGCCCGTCGCAGCGTCCGCCCGTTCGGTAGCCGAGTCCGCGGGATCGTTCCCGCCGTTGCTCGAGCCGTCGGACTGCCTCGCAGCCTCACCGGTGCGCTCGAGCGTGGCGGTCTCGTGGCCCTCCGGGTCGGGTCCGGTCCCGCGGTCGCTACCGGGTTCGACCCGCGCCTCGCCCGGTGCAGACCGACCGCGGGGCGCACCGGATCGGAGCAGGCCGTGCTCGAGCAACGCTGACTCCACGGCGGCGTCGACCTGCCGGCGGACCGCATCGTCGTCGTCGAAGCGCACCTCCCGCTTTCTGGGGTGGACGTTCACGTCGACCGCGTCGCCGGGCACCGCCAGAAAGAGGGTGACGAAGGGGTAGCGGTCGCCGCCCAGTTGCGTGCCGTAGGCGCCCATGATCCCCTCGCGGACGGCGTCGGCGGTCACCGCCCGGCCGTTGACGTACGTCGCGAGGTAGTCTCGACTCGAGCGGTTCGTTTCGGGGTGGGAGACGAGGCCGGAGACCGATTCCAGGGGACCGGGCGGAAGCTCGTCGCCGCCGGCCTCGACGGGAATCATCGACGAGGCGACCTCGCGGCCGTAGACCGAGAGGACGGCGGCCTGGAGGTCGCCCTGTCCCGTCGTCGAGAACACCTCGCGGCCGTCGTGGGTCAGCGTGACCGCCACGTCCGGGTTCGCGAGCGCATAGCGCGTGACGACGCGGTTGACGTGGGCGAACTCCGTCGCTGTCGTCTTGAGGAACTTTCTGCGAGCGGGCGTGTTATAAAAGAGGTCCTCGATTTCGACCGTCGTTCCCGCCGGACAACCCGTCGGCTCGACCGAGACGACATCCCCGCCCTCGTAGGAGAGTTCCGTCCCCGCACCGTCCGCCCCGCGGGGTCGCGACCGGATGGTCACTCTCGAGACCGAGCCGATAGTGTGCAGCGCCTCGCCCCGGAAGCCGAGCGTGGCGACGCCCGACTCGAGGTCCTCGAGCCCGTCGATCTTGCTCGTCGTGTGCTCGCGGACCGCCGCGCGAACGTCCGCCTCGGACATACCAGCTCCGTCGTCGGCGACGCGAATCAGCTCCGTGCCGCCCTCCTCGACGGTGACGTCGACGCTCGAGGCGTCGGCGTCGAGACTGTTCTCGACGAGTTCCTTGACGGCGCTGGCGGGGCGTTCGACGACCTCGCCGGCGGCGATGCGGGCGACGGTGTCCTCGTCTAACTGGTGGATGTCGGTGTCGTCCTGGGGGTGGGTACTCTCGTCACTCATGATGATTTGGCGTCGGCGCGGTGATCGGCTCCGACGCGTCCGCTGTGTTGGATACTGGTAGAGACGGCGGCTGGTTAGGTCTTCCGTCCCGTGTGTTACCGCCGTGACTCGAGCGCGTCGGCAGGGTTCGAGTCCGCCGTCAGTCCTCGAGCCCGAGGTCCTGCGACATCGAATTCCCAGCGCGCGGCACGCCTTTCACCGTCACCGTCTCGCCGTTCATGAACGAGGCGGCGGGACTCGAGAGGAACTGGGCGACGTCGGCGATCTCCTCGGCGTGACCGATGCGGCGGTCGGCTTTGTCGCGGGACGGCATATCCTCACTGTCGATACCGAGCGTGTCGGCGACGCCGGGCGTCTGGATGAGTCCCGGGGCGATACAGTTGACGCGGATGCCGTCCTCCGCCCACTCGACGGCGAGCGTTTCGGTCAGCCGGATGATCGCCGCCTTCGACGCGCCGTAGTGACTCTCGCCGGGGGCCGCGTGCTGGCCGTTCACGCTCGAGAGGTTGATGATGACACCGCCGTCGCCCTCGCGCATGACTTCCCCCGCGAGCTGCGTGCAGTGGACCGTGCTATTCAGATTGAGGTCGACGATGGTCTGCCAGCCGTTCGCGGAGATGTCCTCGAACGCCGCGACGAACTCCCCGCCGGCGTTGTTGACGAGGATGTCGATGTCGCCGAACTCGTCGACCGTCTCGTCGACGAGGTTCTGGACTTGGTCGCGCTCGCGGACGTTACACTCGACGGCGAGCGCCTCGCCGGCGTCCTCGGCGTCGTTGATCTCGTCTGCGACGGGTCCCACGCGGTCCATCGACCGCGAACAGATCGCGACGTCCGCGCCGCTGGCTGCGAGCGTCTTCGCGATCGCTTCACCGATTCCCTGACTCGCGCCGGTGACGATCGCGGTCTGGCCCGCGACGTCGAAGTCTGGTTCGTGCATCGTGCTAACGGGCGACCTATCGTCTCAAAATTCTACCGATGAACGACGGCCGCTCGCTCTTTGATGGGGTTCGCCGCGTCGCTCGAGCTCACCGACGCAGCCCGGATATCCGAACGACAGGACGGCCCTCGACGGTCGGATTCCGGCCCAGAATTCCCCGTTCGAGAGGTTTTTACCGACGTTCGTCTGGTAGCGTCTCCCCTCGAGGCGCGTGATACGGACGTTCACCCCTCTCGACCGGTCCTTCGACGCCCGCATCGATGAGAAGGTCTTTGCAGATGCGGGTTGTTACCAAACATCATGTGTGCTAGCACGGAGGGAAGCGTCGCAGCGATCCACGTCGCCCCGGAGGCCGAGGCGGAGATGCGGGCGGTAGCCGACGTTCGAGCGGTCGCCGGCAAAGGGCTCGAGGGCGATCGATACTTCGAACGGGCAGGGTCTTGGTCGGGAGAACAGGGACGGGCTCTCCCCCCGGAGGACCGGGCGCTCACGCTCTTCGAGGGAGAGACGCTCGACACCGTCGAGCGCGATGCCGGTATCGAGATCGATCCGGCCGACCACCGACGAAATATCACGACCAGGAACGTCGCCGTCGATCACCTGCTCGACGAACGGTTCCGAATCGGAGAGGCCGTCTGCGAGGGCGTCGAAATCTGTGAGCCGTGTGCCTACCTCGAGTCACTCACCGAAGAAGGCGTACTCAGCGCGCTCGTCCATCGCGGCGGACTGAACGTTCGCATCGTTTCCTCCGGTGAGATTGCCGTCGATGATCCGATCACCGTCCTCTAGGCGCGGATCGTCGTGTGAGACGGCTATCGAACTGCATCGCGAATCACCGGTCGTTCGCCGTCATCTCGGGCGGCGAGTGCCTGCGCCGTCCTTTTCGTGACCACACCCGTCCGTACGGTATGGACCTGCGACGGATCCGTTCCGTCGCTCGAGACGATCTTCGGCATCTACGCGGACCTCGTGAACACCGTCGGGACGTTCGAGACGCTCGGCGCGGTCATCCTGTTGCTCATCTGGCTCTAAGGCAACGCGCTCGTCCTGCTGGTCGGCCGCGGCGGTGAACGTGGTAGTCGGGAATCACCGACCCGAGAGCAGTACCGGCGACAGCGACGACCAGGAATCGGCGGACACCGTTCTCGCCTGAGTTCGACTGTCGTCCCGGTGATCGCACAGTCGCAGGGGTGGCGAAACGCTACGGTCCTCTCGATAGTAGACACCACCGTCGAATTCGGACACGAGGTGTTCCAACACTATGAGCAACTACACCGCCGAAATACCCGATGAGGAGGAACGCGGAATTCGCATCGAATGCGACGACCACGGTGAGTGGGAGGAGTTTCGACCGGGGTATCGGACCGTCGACTCCCACTGCGATGGCTGTGGCCTCGAGATCCAACTCGATCTCCGCGATCTCCACGACTGGCGGGATCTCGGCGAACTGTGCTGACAGTCCCTCCCCGACCGGGACGGACCGCTTTCAGCAGCCGCTGCGATCATTAGTCCGACCGCACGAGCGGGAGCGCCCCTCGCCGACGGTCACTTCTCGAGTCGCTCCTGTAGCTCCTGGACTCTCGAGACGAGTTCGATCGGCGGCGTCGTGTTCACGTCGATCGACTCGAGGTCCTCGAGGACGGCTTCGGTGTCGGGATCGATCGGTCGGGTGTCGGAGTTGGCATCGAGCGATTCGGTGTCGGAGTCGCCCGCCGACGATCCGGCGTCGGAGTCGCCCGCCGACGATCCGGCGTCGGAATCGGGATCCATCGGACCGCCGTCTGTCGATGCCGCCTGTGCCTGCGCACGGCCCGGCTCTCCTTGCGTCTGCATCGTTCCGCTCCCCAGATCGAAGACCGCTTGCACGGGTTCGCTCGAGCCGCCGCCTTTCGCCTCGATAGCCTTCTCCTCGCGCAGTCGCTCGAGGACGTCCCTCGAGCGGTCGACGACGGGGTCGGGGACACCGGCGAGGTCGGCGACGTGAATTCCATAGGAGCGGTCGGTCGGGCCGTCGCGGACGGTCCGGAGGAAGGTCACCTCGCCGTCGCGTTCGTCCGCCGCGACGTGGACGTTGGCGACGCGGGGGAGGTTCTCCGCGAGTCCGGTCAGTTCGTGGTAATGGGTCGCGAAGAGGGTCTTCGCTTTGACCTCGTTGTGGAGGTACTCCGTCGCGGCCCACGCGATCGAGATGCCGTCGTACGTCGCGGTGCCCCGCCCCACCTCGTCTAAAATGACCAGCGACTCCTCGGTCGCCGTGTGAAGGATGTTCGAGAGCTCGCTCATTTCGACCATGAACGTCGACCGGCCCTGTGCGAGTTCGTCCAGTGCGCCGACCCGGGTGAAGATGCCGTCGACCAGCCCGATCTCGGCCTCCTTCGCCGGAACGAAGCTGCCGATCTGGGCCAGCAGGACGATACAGGCGACCTGGCGCATGTACGTCGACTTGCCCGACATGTTGGGCCCGGTCACCACGAGGAATCCCCTGTCCTCGTCGAGTCGGACGTTGTTCGGGACGAACTCCGTCGTCTGCTCGACGACCGGGTGTCGGCCCTGCTCGAGCGTGAGGCGGTCGCCTTGGTGCAACTCCGGCTGAATCCAGCGGTTCTCGGCCGCGTGAGTCGCCAGACTCGCGAGCGCGTCGACCGTCGCCAGCGCCCGTCCCACGTCCTGTAGCAGTTCGGCCCGCGCGGCCACCTGCTCGCGGAGTTCCTCGAAGAGTTCGTACTCGAGGTCGCCGCGTCGCTCCTCGAGTCGGAGTATTTCGCGTTCCTTCTCCTCGAGTTCGTCGGTCGTAAAGCGCTTCGAGTTCTTCAGCGTCTTGATCTCCTCGTAGTGATCCGGGACGCCGTCGGCGGCCGACTTGCCCACCTGAATGTAGTAGCCGTCGGTCTTGTTCCGGTCGACGGTCACGTGGCTCAGGCCGTACTGTCCCTTCTCGCGGTCGGCGAGCGTGTCGAGCCACTCCTTAATCGCCTCGTGGCGCTCGATTACCTCGTCGAGCTCGTCGTCGTACCCACACTGGAGGAGTTCCCCCTGGGTCACCGTCGACGGCGGCTCGTCGGCGATGGCTTCCTCGAGGGTCTCCCGCAGCTCCCGCGCGGCGTCGCGATCCGGGCGGTCGACGATCTCCGAGAGGGGCGAGTCGGCCAAATCCGGATTCGACGCAATGGCGTCGGCCAGCGCGGGCAGGACAGCGAGCGTCTCCTGAACCGCGAGCAAATCTCGCGCGTCTGCACTCCCGTGGGTTGCCTTCGAGGCGAGGCGGGCCAGATCGTAGGTCTCGCCCAGCGTCTCCTGTACCTCGTCGCGGGCCAGCGCCGCCGTCGAGAGCGCGGCCACGCTCTCCTGTCGTCGCTCGAGGGTCTCGAGCGAGCGCCGGGGCCGCTGGAGCCACTCCTTGAGCAGGCGGCCGCCGGCGCTGGTCTCGGTGTGGTCGATCGTCGCGAACAGCGACCCGTCGCGCTTCCCTTGCATGGTTTCGGTCAGCTCGAGGTTGCGCTGCGTGGTCGCGTCCAGCGTGACGTGATCGTCGCCGTGGTGGGCCTGGATCCGGGTCATCGAGGCGAGCACGCCCGCCCCGGTCTCATCGACGTAGGAGAGGATCGCACCGGCCGCCGCGACGGTCGGCTCCGCGACCGACAGCCGGTCGACGGTTTCGGTGCCGAACTGCTCGCGAACCGCGTGGGTCGCCCGCTTCGGCGCGAACGCCTCGGTTTCGTGGAGCGTCAGCGTCGCGTCGGTCCGGTCGCTGACGGTGTTCAGCAGCTCGTCGTCGGCTCGCGCGTCGGGTCCCGGCAGCACCTCGACTGGATCGAAGCGGTACAGTTCCGTCAGCGCGTCGTCGACGTCAGTGGCGTCCGCGACGAGGAATCGACCGGTCGTCACGTCGGCGAAGGCGAGGCCGTAGCCCGAATCGGTCGTCGAACTGCCACTCGAGTCGCCGGCGCTCCCGCTGCCGTCGACGACCGCCGCGAGATACTGGGCGTCGGCGTCGCTGGTCTCGAGCAGGGTGCCGGGGGTCACGACGCGGACGATTTCGCGCGCGTGGCCGGAGTCGGTTTCGTACTGATCGGCGACGGCGACGCGGTAGCCGCGTTCGACGAGGGCCTTGAGGTAGGGCGTCAGATCGTCGATCGGCACGCCGGCCATGGGGTACGACGAGCCGTGGGAGGACTTCTGGGAGACTTTGAGGTCGAGCTCCTCGCTGACGATCTCGGCGTCCTCGCCGAAGAACTCGTAGAAATCGCCACACTGCATCGTCAGTATTTCGGCGTCGGTCTCCTCTTTCAACGAGAAGAACTCTCCGACGATCCCCGTCGCCTCGGTCATATCCGGAGACTGTCCTTCCATCGCAAAAACCCTGCGGGATCCGCGGTGAAAGTGGTCGGGTCGGACCGATCACACCGCTCAGTAGCGAGTCTGGTCGTCTCACTGATGGTGAATCCGAGCATCCCGCCTGCGGACTCTTCGAGAACAAACGGCTCACAGAAATACGCCGGATCACTGTCTCGGAAACGTCGGCCGGAGGCCGACGCCGAATCCATCCGGTGTGGTGGACGTGGTAGGTGGGTGATCGGAATCGTCGGGTGGATTCGGCCACGGTGGAACGATATCCGATCTGTAGCGAGGGGGCGGTGATGTCTCGGGAAGTTCGGACGGTTCGGCTGGCAACGACTGGATCCGCTCCGCCTCGCTACATAGGCTCTTCGGGACTGCTGTGTATATTTATTGAGCAGTTAAAGCGATACCGGCGGGTACAACGAGTGTGTCGGCCCGGGCCGCTCGGCCGCGTGCAGCGACGATCGATCCGCGGACAGAACCAAGTGAGGGGACGGCTCACACACTTGGTCGGTCCGACGACGGATACCGTCCGGCGACGAGACCGTCAGTACAACGTCCCGCCGAGGGGAACGTTGTCGTCCGGCGACACCAACACGGGATACCCCTCCTCGCTTGGGACGCCGACGGTCAGCGCCTCGGATTTGAAGCCCGCGATCCGTACCGAGCCGAGGTTCGTGGCACAGAGCACTTGTCGACCGACGAGGTCAGCGGCGTCGTAGTGGTGGTCCAGTTGGCCGGCGGACTGGATCTCCCTCTCGCCGAGGTCGATCCAGAGCTTGGTCATTTTCGGCTTCTCGGCTTCGGGAAACGGTTCGGCCTCGATCACCTCGCCGACTTCGATGTTGACGTCGAATGGACTCTCGACCATGCGTCGTGATATTGCTGCACCAAAACGTAGCTATTGGTTCGCGAACCGACGCGTCCGGCAGGGGTATATCACGCGTCCCGTGGGAGGACTGACTGAACCCCAGCAATGCCAGACCCTCGCGATCATCGCGTGCTGATTCCGGTCGACGTCCTCGAGGGCCAGACCGTTCCGGCGACGGTCATCGACGCGTTCGCATCGATCCCGGTCGTTCTGCTCGGCTATCGCGAAATTCCCGACCAGACCGGACCGGATCAGGCACGCGACCAGTACGGTGACCGCATGCAAGCCGAACTCGCGGAGCTCAGGACGGTGTTCGAGGAGGTCGGCTGTGACGTCACGACGCGGTCGGCGTTCACCCACGATCGATTAAAAACGTTCGAACGCGTCGCCGTCGACGAGTCGTGTGACGCCGTGTTGGTTCTCAATCCGGCACCGATTCTCGAGACGATACTCGTCGCGATTCGGAGCGACGTCAATGTCGAATACATCGCCCAACTGCTCGAGACGATTCTCGCGGGAACGGACCTCGAGCTAACGCTCTTTCACGTCGCGTCGGACGAGGACGGTCGGGAGGCAGGCTCGGTATTGCTCGAGACGGCGCGGTCGGAACTGGTGGCCGCGGGCGTCGACGACAGTCGGATCGACGGCACGGTCGTCGTCGACGACTCGCCGACGGCGGCCATCCTCGAGGCCGCAGCCGATCACGACATCCTCGTCGCGGGCGAAAGCCGGCCATCGATCCGTCGCTTCGTCTTTCGGGATCGTGCCGAACGGTTGGCCCGGCGGACGGTCGATCCGGTCCTCGTCATTCGGGGGAGTATCTCGAGTCGGACGACGGCGACGAGCGAACAGTAGACGGCGAGGGCGACGAGTAGGAACGGCCGAACGGTCAGTCACGACGTTCGACCGCATCGTCGCGTTGCTCGAGGCTCCGAACGACGAGTACTGGCCCGACGGATTCCGAAGCGACCCGTTCGGCCTCCTCCCCGAAGATGAGCGACCGGAGCGACGGGGCCCGTTCGCCCATGACGATGGCATCATGGTCGGTCGCGGCATCGATGAGCGCCTCGAACGGCGGCTCGTCGACCGCGAGTTCGGTCTCGACGTCGATGCCGTGTTCGGAGAGGCGTTTGCCGGCCGCCTCGATCGATTCTCGGCCGCCGGCTTCGTCGTCGGTCGCGAGAAAGAGCGTGACCCCGATTTCGCGGTCGCCGACCAGTTCGGCGACGAACGAGCAGATTCGGTCGACGGCGACGTCTCCCGTCACCGTCACGAGGAGCCGATCGACCGGCCCGGTTACGCCCGGGATGGCGTAGGCGTCCGCCGCCGTCTCCGCGGCGACTCGATCGACCGTTTGCTCCCGGTCGTGGGTGAAGACGAGGCGATGGTCGGCGTGTCCTCCGGCCGCCTCGAACTCGGCCACGAGGTCGTCGAGAGCGGCTGTCGCACGGTCCTCGTACTGGAGTCGCGCCTGGTCGGGCGGTGTCTGCTCGGGCAGGACGTGATACCCCAGCACGGTCACGTCCATCGGCCCGAGCAGCGTCGACAGTCCGGACGAGACCGATTCGCCCTCGAGTATCGCAAGCGGGACGAGGACTCGCGTCATTGGAGCACCCCCTTCAGGGTCACGTCGCGGGCGTAGTAGGCGTACCATCCTGCGGTTGCGAGCATGATCCCGAGGCCGATGAGCTGTGATGCGCGTTGCATGAAGCCGATCAGGGCGAAACTGGTGAGCGCACCGAGTATCGGGACGACGGGGTAGCCGGGGACCCGGAAGTCAGGGTCGTACCACTCCGGTTCGTTCCGGCGGAGTACGAGCAACGCCACGCAGATCAGCCCGTACATGACGAGGTGCAAAAACGAGGCGACCTCCGCGAGCAGTTCCACACGGCCGGTCGCGACCAGCACGAGGATCGGCCCGCCGGCCATTCCCAGCGCGACGTGCGGCGTACCGTACCGGAGGTTGATGTGGCTCGCCCGTCGCGGCAACAGGGCGTCCTTCGAGACGGCGTAGATCGCTCGAGAGGTGCTGAGAACCGACGCGTTGGCGCTCGACATCGTCGCGAGCAGCCCGCCGAAGACGATCGCGAACGCGCCAGCTGCGCCCAGATAGTGGCGGCCGACTTCCACCATCGCCGTTTCGCCGAACCCGGCGAGTTGCTCGCTCCCGAACGCACTCGTCGCGACGAAGATCGCCGCCACGTAGAGCCCGCCGACGACGAGGACGGAGCCGACCATCGCCAGCGGCAGGTTTCGACCGGGATTCTTCATTTCCCCGGCGACGGTCGCCACCTGCGCGAAGCCGAGATACGAGGTGAATACGAGCGCCGCCGTCGTCAGTACGGAGACCGTTCCGTACGGTGCGAACTGTTCGGGTGCGGACGGTTCGCCGATGAGTCCCACCGCGTCGAGTCCGCCGTACCCGAGGAAAAACACCAGAATCGACAGCAACAACGCGACGATCCCGTTCTGCAGCTTCGCCGCGTTTTCCGTCCCTGTGACGTTCAATACGGTAAAGCCCGCGCCGAACAACAGCGCCAGTGGGATAACGAGCCCATCGCCGACCGCAACACCGAGTTCGGCGAGCGTATCGACGGCGTAGTAGCCGAAGCCGACGAGGTAAAACGCCGTCGCGAACACCAGTCCGAACCACAACGAGAGTCCGACGACGGTCCCGGCGAGCGTGCCCAGCGCGCGGGAGATATAGTAGTAGCCGCCCCCGCTTTTGGGCATCGCCGTCGCGAGTTCGGAGGTCGGCAGTGCGACCAGCAACGCGACGAGCGCGCCGATGGCGAACGACGCCGCCGCTGCGGGACCGGCCTCTCCGGCCGCTAGCCCCGGAAAGACGAAAATACCGGCACCGATCATCGTCCCGATCCCGATGGCGAGGCCACCGGAGAGCCCGAGCGTCCGCTCGAGTTCAGCGTCGTCCGTGATCGTCGCCTCGTCGGTCTCGATCGTCGCCTCGACCTGTGGCGATTCGCCCTCGACGTTGGTTCCACCGGCCGGCGACGTATCACCCATAGCGAGAGAGAGTCCCGCTGGCCGTATATTTCTGCTGCTGACCGAGGGTCCGGATCGACGTTTCGGCCCTCCAGCCGCCGACACCCGGCGGCAGCCGGTTCCGCGATCAACCAACGAGTTCGTCGGCTAACAACCGCAGGCTCTCGTCGTCCTCTCCGGCCGCGTCCGGAACTGCAAGCATGACCTCCTCGATCCCGACGTCGGCGTACGCCGCGAGCCGCTCGCGGACTTCCGCCGGCGTCCCCGTCGCAGCCGTCTCGAGGTATGCCGACAGAAAGAACTCGCGGGGCTCGCTCGGCTCGTCGGACAGCATCTCGTCGGCGAACGCCTCGCGTTTTTCCGTCGCTGCCTCGGTCGTCTCGCCGACGAAGACGAACAGCTCGGCGGATTTCCGGATCTCCTCGTACCGATCCTCGCTCTCGCAGTGCTCGCGCAGTACGTCGAGTTTCTCCGCGAAGCCCGCGGGCTCGAGCGTGCCGTAGTTCCAGCCGTCGGCCAGCTCGGCGGTGTAACGCAGCGTAAACTCCTCGCCCCCGCCGCCGATCCAGATCGGCGGGTGGGGGTCCTGGACGGGGTGGGGCTCGCAGAATGCGTCCTCGAGGTCGATATCGAGGTTCTCGCCCCGGTGACTGTACGTCTCGTTCGTCCAGAGTCCCTGCAGGATCTCGACGGTCTCGGCGAGCCGACGGAGCCGTTCGGCCGGCGGCTCCCGAAACTCGTAGCCGAAACGGTCGTACTCGGCTTCGTACCAGCCGCCGCCCAGCCCCAGCTCGAGCCGGCCGTCGCTCACCCGATCGACCGTCGCCGCCATCTTCGCGAGCAGCGCCGGATGGCGGTAGGACTGGCTGGTGACGAGCGTCCCCAACCGAACGCGGTCGGTCGCCTCGGCGACCGCACTCAGCGTCGTCCAGCACTCGTGGGTGTTCCGGCGCGGGTCGCCGATCCACGACTGGAAGTGATCCTCGAGCCAGACCGCGTCGTAGCCCAGCGATTCGGCCTCGAGCGCAGTGTCCCGAACCGTGTCGATATCGGTGCCGTACTGGGGGAGGATGACTCCGGCCTCGAGGTCGGCCGCGTCGGAGTCGGTCGGGCTCATTCGGTCACCTCTCGATCGAGCGCCAGCGTTCGATCGGCGAGCGTTTCCGGATCCGCGGCGATGAGTTTGACGAGCGCCTCTTTGCCGACTTCGCCGCGGTCGATGACGGCGACGGGAGCCTCCTCGCGGTCCGCGAACGCCTGCCGGGCACCCCAGCCCATCGTGCTTCCCTCAGTCTCTTTCACGGCTGCCGGCTCTGTATCGCGGTCGTACGTGGCGACCGGCCACTCGAGGGACTCGAGCGCCGCCTCCACGTCCGCGTCGAACCGACAGTTAACCGCGAACCGGAGGTCGGGGACGAACTCCCGCGCCGAGAGGAGGAAACGAGCGACGTGGCTCGAGGCCCCGAACCGAACGCCGCGGTTGGGCTGGACGCCCGAGAGCGTTCGCGTGATGCGGCCCTCGACGGCGGCCGTTTCGGTGACGGATTCGGCGTAGGGCGTCGCGCCGACGACGTTCATCCCGACCTCGGGAACCAGCGCAGAGATATCGGCGTCGACGAACCGATCGACGATCGCCTGAACTTCCTCGGCAGTGGGTTCTCGAGCGGCTTCGTTTCGCAGCGGGACCATGTGGTTGACCGCGCCGTGGCCCTCGCCCACGTCGGAGTAGTAGCGCACCGCGCGGGCGAGGAAGTCGGTCGCGCCCGCCACTGCGGGCTCGAGGGCCTCTCCCTTCGCGAGGCGGGCCGCGATCGCAGCGGCGAGCGCGCAGCCGGAACCGTGGGTCGCGTCGGTGCCGACGCGGGGGTGTTCGAACGTTCGAACGGTGTCGTCAGTGACGAGCACGTCCTGTACTCGCTCGCCGGGGACGTGGCCGCCCTTGACGAGGACCGCATCGACGCCCGTCTCGAGGATCGCGTCGCCGGCCTCGCGAGCCGTTTCCTCGTCGACCACGGCGACGTCGGTCAGTACCTCGGCCTCGTCGACGTTGGGCGTCGCCAGCGTCGCCTCGCCGAGTAGGTCTTCGTAGGCGCGTTCGGCTTCGGGCTCGAGCAGGCGATCGCCGGAGGTCGCGACCATCACGGGATCGACCACGAGCGGAAAATCGAACTCGCTTGCGCGGTCAGCGACGGTCCGAACGATGTCCGCGGTCGCGAGCATTCCCGTCTTCGCCCCGCCGACCGCGAAGTCGTCGGTGACGGCCGCGAGCTGGGCCTCGACCGCCTCGAGCGGGAGGACGTGCGAGGACTCGACGCCGCGGGTGTTCTGGGCGGTGACGGCGGTGATCGCCGAGGTGCCGAAGACGCCGTGGGCGGCCATCGTCGCGAGATCAGCCTGAATCCCTGCGCCACCGCCGGAGTCGCTGCCCGCGATTGTCAACCCGACCGGCCGGTGTTCGGGTGCTGGCGTTCTCATAGGTGATCGTATTCCGTGGTTGTACTAAGCGATGGTGGTCCGCGAGACAGGACGTAGTCCATTGTGGTGGATTCCGGCCAGAATGGCCACTGCGTCGGTCCCCTCGATCGACAAGAGCCCCAGCATCACCGGCCGGTTGTTTCCCGTTTATACTGGTTATAATTATTGTCCCTCCGCCGAACGGATCTGTATGAACGAACGATCGGGAACGAGACGACACTGCCTGGTGGCGATGGGAGCAGTCGGTACGACCGCGCTGGCTGGGTGTCAGGAACAAACCGACGCGGACGAGACCGGGAACGGTTCGGGGACGGACGGATCGACGAGTAACGGCAACTCGGCCGGACTCAGCGACGACGGCATCGAGGACGCATCGGCCCTCATCTCGGCGACTCGAAAAACGCTCACGAAGCAGGGGTACGAACTCACCGAGGAGCTC
This sequence comes from Natrinema sp. CBA1119, assembly GCF_002572525.1. Taxonomy (NCBI): domain Archaea; kingdom Methanobacteriati; phylum Methanobacteriota; class Halobacteria; order Halobacteriales; family Natrialbaceae; genus Natrinema; species Natrinema thermophila. Next base: position 2,213,598 of record NZ_PDBS01000001.1, read on the forward strand.
ACGTCGACCGGCATCGAGACGAACGACCGCTCGCAGCGGACGCGAAGCAGCCGCGCGGACGAGCGACTGCTATTCGTTCTCGAGACCGCGTCGGCGACGAACCGAGTGTACATCGACGGTGGGACCCGCTACGGTCAGGCGACAGAGAACGGGGAAACGACGTCGTCGACGCGAGAACTGAGCGGGTCGTTCGAGCGGACTCACACGCCCGATCACCTCTCCAGACAGCGGAGCCTCGGCGGCGTTCTCGAGGCCGGAACTTACGTCTCCGCGGGGACGGCCACGCGAAACGGTCGCGAGCTCCGACAGTTAGCGCTCGAGTCGGTTACGATTCAGGAATCGGGCGCCGAGATTTCGACCGCGAGCGGTACGGTCCTCGCCACCGACGACGGGGTCGTCTTCGAGGCGACGCTTTCGTTCGAGGGGAGCGTCGACGGGGCGGAGATTACGCGCGAGCAGTCGATGGCCGTCACCGAACTCGGCGATATCACGGTCGAGCGACCGGCGTGGGTCGACGCAGCCAGTCAGTAAGGGCTCGAGTTACGGATCCGACTCGTCTGTCAGCGTCGCGTAGGCCGCCCACGACGGATCGACAGTCGGATGCTCGAGTCGGTCCCCGTCCACGAGCACCTCGCCGTCGCCCGCCGTCGCTTCGACGCGGCCGATTTCGGCGACGGGAGTGTCCCGGGCCGCGAGCGCCGTGCGTACGGTATCGACACCGGTTGAATCGACCGCGAGCAGGAGCGAGCCGCAACTGGTCGCGGCCCAGGGGTCGATTGCGAGGGCATCACAGACCTCGCGGACGCCGGGGCGCATCGGGACGGCCGCGCGGTCGACCGCGAACCGAACACCCGCGCCGTCGGCCATCTCGTTGAGTGCACCGGCGAGCCCCCCTTCGGTGACATCATGCATCGCCCGCACCGGTCCCGCAGCGGCCGCGGTAAGGGCGTCGCGGACCGAGAAGACTTCCTCGAGGCGGTCCTGCGCGTCCGCGATCACGTCGTCCGGGAGGGCCAGCTGATCGCCGAAGAGCGTACTCAAGAGGCCGACCGACTCGACGGCGGGACCGTTCGTCAGGAGGAGCAGGTCGCCGGGACGGGCTCCGTCGGGGCGGACGATTTCGTCGTGATCGCCGACGCCCATCGCGGTCGCAGCGCCGACCCACGGATGCGAGACATCCGCGTATCGCGCCGTGTGGCCCGTCACGACCGAGACGCCGAGATCGACGCACTCCGCGTGGATCGTCTCCCAGACCGTCGCGAACTCGTCGTCGGCCATCCCCTCCGGGAGCGTAAAACAGATCGAGAGATGCGATGGGGCGACGCCGCTGACGGCCACGTCCGCGAGCACGAGGTCGAGTGCGAACCGCGCCGCCCGCTCGAGGCCCAGCGCGGGGAGGATCGAGAGCGGATCGGTGGCGGTGACCAGCGCCCGACCGCCGATATCGAGGACGCCGAAGTCGACGCCGTGGGTCGGGCCGACGGCGACGTCGTCGCGGTCGGCACCGAGATTCGGTGCGACGTGCCGCTCGAAGAACGCGCGATCGATTTTGCCGAGGTCGCTCACGGCCGGCAGGTCCCACCGAGCGATCTTAGCGGTGGTGATCCGCGTCGACCGCGCCCCGGAACGACGGCTCGTCGACCGTCGGTCACTCCGACCGCCACTCGAGGGGCTCCCCCGATCGAACGCGCTTCGCCGCCGATTTCGAACGGCAGCACCGTAACCACAGCCACTATCGCTCGTAGCGTCACGAAACCGATATAGGTTACGGACAAGAGTGAAGGCCGTTCCCGGATTATCCGGGATAGATGGCGTATTCGCTCCGGTCACGGGTCGATGTCGATCTCGAGTTCTCCGCGAGCGAATTTACGGGTGCGCTAGGTGATTCGGTTACGGTGTTGCCGCTGCTCGTGGCGCTGGGGGCGACGACGAGCGTCTCGCTTCCCCACGTCCTCGTCGGCTTCGGCGTCTTTCAGATCGTCTGGGGCGTCTACTACGGGATGCCGCTCTCGGTCGAGCCGATGAAGGCGCTGGTCGGCCTGGCGATCGTCGGGGCGCTCACGTACGCCGAACTCGCTGCCGCCGGGCTGCTCGCCGGCGGCGTCCTGCTCGCGGTCGGGCAACTCGGCCTCGTCGGGCGGCTCCAGCGGGTCGTCGGGGAACCGGTCATCCGCGGCGTCCAGTTCGCCGTGGCTCTCCTCCTGCTCGAGGCGGCCGTCGACCTCTCGATCGGGAACCCGCCGGTCGCGGCGGGCGGGCTCGCCGTCGTCGGCCTGCTCGCGCTCGGCGGCTATCGGAGGGCGAGCGTGCTGGTCGTCCTCGGCCTCGGCGGGGTCGTCGCCGTCGCGACGGCGGGCGTTCCGACACCGACGGTTCCGACCCTCGCAGTCTTTCCCGCCGGGTCGCCGTCGTTCAGCGCGGCGGCGCTCGAGGGGACCGTCGCCCAACTCGGTATGACAGTGGGGAACGCCGCGATCGCGACCGCCCTGCTCTGTGGCGACCTCTACGACCGGGATATCTCGCCGGACGCGCTCTCGAGCAGTATGGGCGTCACCTGCCTCGCGGCGATCCCGCTGGGCGGTGTGCCGATGTGTCACGGGAGCGGGGGCCTGGCCGGAAAACACGCCTTCGGCGCGCGGACCGGCGGCGCGAACGTCCTGCTCGGGCTCGGCTATCTCGCGTTCGCGCTGGTCGCCGCCGGGGCCGTCCTCGCGGCCTTCCCGATGGCCGTCCTCGGCGTGCTCCTCGTCGTCGTGGCACTCGAGCTGGCTCGAGCGGCGTTCGAGCCCGTCACCGACGGCCGGTCGCTCGCGCTCGTCGCGGGGATCGGGGCCGTCGGCCTCGTGGGCAACGTCGGCGTCGCGTTCGTCCTCGGGGCCGTCGCGTTCTGGCTGCTCTCGCGACAGTCGTGAGCGGTCTGTGGGCGCAGTCGAGAACACGAGCCGGATAACCTTTGATTCCGTAGCGCCAACTGCCGCCAATGGCTCCAAGCTGGGCGGATCTCTTCGACCGCGGGGCGGCGTACGAATGTGATCTCGAGGATATCCGAACCGAACTCGAGACGATCCGGGAGGAGAGCGATGCCTGAGCGGGACGAGCCGAACCCCGCGCGCGTCGTCGCGGACGCCGACGTGCTCGCGGCGGATCTCCTCCTCGGCGGCGATGCGCGCGAGGCGCTGGACCACGTCCGCCGCCACTCCTGGGTCGAACTGGTCGCGAGCGATCCGCTGCTCGCACAGACCGAACGGCTCGTGTCGAAACTCGCCGATCCGACCCTCGCCGCCGATCACCGGGAGCGCCTCGAGGCCGAGCGGGTCTCTGTCGACCAGCCGGAGGGAGACCACCCCGCGTTGGCCTCGGCCTATCGGGGCGAGGCGGCGCACCTCCTCTCGTCCGACGAGCGCCTTCGATCGGCGAAAGCCGGGCTCACGCTCCAGCCGCGGGTGTCCGTCAGCGTCCGTCCGCCGGACGCGTTCGCCCGCCTCTTCGATCCCGAGAGCCTGTACGAGGCCGTCAAGAGCGGCGAGTACCCGGGCCCGGATCGGGATCCTCGAGCGTAGCCGCGGCGGTCCGGCTCGCGAAGCGACCACAGTACCGCGAGCGGGTTCGCACGGACTGATCGAACGCCGAGAGTCTTATCCGACAGGAGCCCGCAGTATTGAGGGGTTATGAACGACCTTCGCATCGGATTGAGCTACGGTGACGTGCTCCTCGTCCCGAGGCGCTCGCCAGTCGACGGCCGCAACGACGTGGATCTCTCGACATCGTTTACGCCGAGCGTCGAACTCGAGACGCCGCTGGTCGCCGCTGCCATGGACACCGTCACGGAGGCCGAACTGGCGATCGAACTCTCGCGGGCCGGCGGAGTGGGCGTCCTCCACCGATTTCTCGAACCGGACGACCAGGCCGCACAGGTCGAGCGGGTGACGGCCGCTGACGAACGGGTAGCCGCCGCCGTCGGAATCAACGAGGACTACGTCGCTCGCAGCGACGGCCTGGTCGCGGCCGGCGTCGACGCGCTCGTGGTCGACGTCGCACACGGCCACCTCGAGCGGACGCTCGAGGCCGTCGAGCAACTCAGAGCGACGTTCCCGAACACCGATCTCGTCGCGGGCAACGTCGCGACGCCCGCAGGCGTCGAGGACCTCGCGGCCGCCGGTGCCGACTGCGTGAAGGTCGGTATCGGTCCGGGCTCACACTGCACTACCCGGAAGGTCGCCGGCGCGGGCGTCCCGCAACTGACCGCGGTCGACGACTGCGCGACGGCGGCAGCGGATCTGGACGTGACGATCTGTGCGGACGGCGGAATTCGCACGTCAGGCGACGCGGTGAAGGCGCTCATGGCCGGGGCCGACACCGTCATGGTCGGGAGCCTCCTCGCCGGCACCGAGGAAGCGCCCGGCGCGGTGGTCGAGGTCGACGGCACGCGGTACAAGCGCTCGCGGGGAATGGCGACCACCACCGCCGCCGAAAAGCGCGACGACAAGGAAAGCGAGGTCCGTGCGGACGAGGGCGTCGAGGCGCTGACGCCGTACAAGGGGCCGGTCGCCGACGTCGTTGCGGAGTTCCGCGCCGGCATCCAGTCGGGGCTCTCCTACTGCGGCGGCCACACGATCCCGGCGGCCCGCGAGAAGGCGGAGTTCATCCGCGTCGCCCCCAGCGCGAAAGCCCGCGAGGGGTACCACGCGGATCACGACTGGGAGGGCGTTAGCGTCGACAGTGAGGCGAACGCGCTCGAAAACGGGGAGAACGTCGTCGACAGCGAGGCGAACGACGGTGACGGCGAGGCGACCGCAGTCGACAACGGGGCAAACGACGGCGACGAATCGCAGGTCGGGGATGCAAGCGCGGTGAACGACGATTGAAGGCGTCCCAGACGACGGTTTCACTCACTCGTTTCCTCGACCGCAGCCGCGGATTCCGACCGGGTCACGACCAGTATCGGGATGTCGACCGTTCGGAGCACGGTCGCGGTGACACTGCCCAGTAGCTGCCGCCGGAGATTCGACCGACCGTGTGACCCCATGACGACGATATCGACGTCGTGCTCGGCGACGTACTCGCGAATTCCGGCGGCGACGCCGTCGAACGATGTCGTTCGGACGACGTCGGTTTCGAGCTCGAGGTCGGCGTCTCGCCCCTCGATCTCGTCCGCGAGTTCGTCGACGGCTGTCATCCCTTGCGCCTCGAGCCGTTCGACGAACGATTTCTCGAGGCCGCCGGCGTTGAACGCGCCGCCTGCTGCCTGCAGGTCGACGACGCTCAGCACGTGGACGGTCGCGCCGTACCGTCGGGCCACCGTGGCTCCGTGAGGAGCGGCCGCGGCGGCGCTCTCGCTCCCGTCGGTCGGCACGAGAACCCGAGCGTAGTCGAACGCGTCCTCGGCAGAGGGATCCCCCGCCGGAACGACCAGGACGGGTACGTCGCTCCGCTGGAGGACCCCTTCCGTGACGCCGCCGAGGAGGCGCTTCCCGAGGCCCGTGAGACCCTGCTTGCCGATGACGATCAGGCTCGCGTCGCGGTCGGCCGCGCGTTCGGCGATGCGAACCGCGGGCGTTCCCTCCGTTAGCGTCGTCGTCACGGGCCGATCGACGGCCGACGCGAGGGCTTCGATCTCCGCGAGAATCCGCTCCCCGCGCTCTCGTAGCTGCGCCGTCTCGTCGTCCGTCCTCGCGAGCCGACGCGATCGCCGCTCGACGACGTGGACGATGTCGACGGCCGCATCGAACGTCCGGGCGAGCTCGATGCCGCGTTTCGCGGCCCGTTTTGCCTCGTCGCTGCCGTCGACGGGGAGCAGGATACGATCGTACATCGTCTCGCCGTTCGGCGTCCGTTCCCTTCAGTATACTGACGACCGAGGCGACGTTCGACGGTCACTCGTCGCGTCCGGCGTACCACTCCGCGAACGCCGCCAGCGCGCGGCCGCGATGCGAGATCGCGTTCTTCTCCTCGGTGCTCATCTCGGCCATCGTCTGGCCGTTGTACTCGAAGATCGGATCGTAGCCGAACCCGCCTTCGCCGCGGGGGGCGACGAGCGTGCCGGCGACCGACCCCGCGAACGTCTCGGTTCCGTTTCGGTCGACGTAGGCGAGCACGGTTCGGAACTGCGCGCGGCGGTTCTCTTCCTCGCTCGCGAGTTGCCAGAGCCGCTCGACGCCGACGGTGTCCTCGACGTACGCCGAGTACGGCCCCGGGAACCCACCCAGCGAATCGACGAAGAGCCCCGCGTCGCCTACGAGTACCGGTTCGTCGCTCCCCAGCTCCTCGAAGGCCTCGCAGGCGCCGTGGGCCGCGATCTCCTCGAGCGAATCGCTCTGAACCTCAGTGTAGTCGTACTCGATCTGTTCGACGGGTTCGACTCCCTCGAGGTAGTCCCGCGCCTCGCGGACCTTCCCCTCGTTGCCGGTGACGAATCGAATGGCCATGTGCGAGCGACGTGGTGGCGACGGCAAAGCGTCGTCGGTTGCGCCGCGCGGGACGGTCGACTCCCCCTCGAGTCTACAGTTCAAGTACGTCCATCACAGTCGCTTCGGCCTTCCGCAGGTGCTCGGCCGCGGTTCCGGGGGCGCAGTCCAGCGCCGCGGCGACGTCTTCGACGCTCGCGGTGCGGGGGACGTCAAAGTAGCCCAGTTCGCGACCGACCCGCAGCGCCTCGCGTTGCCGGTCGGTCAGCGCCCCGACCGCGGCGTCGGTGCCGTCGTACTCGCCGACGCGATCGACGGTCGCCTCGATCCCCTCGGGAATTCCCGCAAGGGCGCGCCGGAGGTCCTCGGACTCGCCGACGACGGAAAAGCGGATCGTCCAGTCGGATCGGTACTCGATCGGTGGGAGAACGACGAGGCTCCCCTTCGTGAGGCTCTCGAGCAGTCGCTCGTCGACAGCTTCCGGAACGTCGCGCACGTAGACGGTGAACGAGCGGTCGCCGGTCCGGGTGAGGTCGTACTCGCCGACCTCCTCGGTCCGCTCCATCGCGGCCGCGTAGGCGTCCGGATCGCCGACGACGTAGAAGATGAAGGTGTTGTCGTCGTCGCCGACGAGGTTGCCGTGGATCATCCGATAGGAATCGAACGCGTCGCTGTCGGCGACGAACCGGTGCATCGGATGGATCGTCTCGGCGTCGTAGCGCAGCGTGAGCCGAACGGTCTTCACGGCCGGAGGGTCCGGGCTGTATATATAAATAGCCTAGCGGGTGACGCAGAAGCGACTCGCCTCCGGTCTCCGAATGGCCGAATATGTCCTTGGATTCGACGCTCGAGTCCCGGGCGACCGGGACGGTGAGTTCGGCGGGGGAAATCGATCTCGAGAGTCTGCTCGGCGACGCGGTTCTCGGTCGCGACGATCACGAGAACGCGCCCGCGTTCGTGATCCGGCCGGACGAGGTTCGGGACGTCCTCACGACGCTGCGAGACGAAGCGGAGTTCGACCACTGTTCCTGCGTGACGGCCCAGCAGTACCCCGACCGGTTCGAGACGATCTACCATCTGCGGTCTTACACCGACCCGACTCGAGAGGTGAGCATCGTCGTCCCGACGCCGATCGACGATCCGGTCAGCGAGTCCGCCGCGCCGGTCTTCGAGACGGCCGACTGGCACGAGCGCGAGGCCTACGACCTCGTCGGGATCGAGTACGAGGACCACCCCGACTTGCGGCGGATTTTGCTGCCCGAAACGTGGCAGGGCCATCCGCTGGGACTGGCGTACGACCAGGAGCAGCCGCAGGTCGTCACCCTCTCGGAGCACGCGAATCCGATCGCGGGCGACGAACACGACGCCGCGTCGGAGACGATGTTTCTCAACATCGGCCCGCACCATCCGTCGACTCACGGCGTGCTCCACGTGAAGGCGGTACTCGACGGCGAGACGGTCGTCGACGTCGATCCCGACATCGGCTACATCCACCGCTGCGAGGAACAGATGTGTCAGGGGAGCACCTATCGCCACCAGATCATGCCCTATCCTGACCGCTGGGACTGGGTGTCGTCGGGACTGCTGAACGAGTGGGCCTACGCCCGCGCCGCGGAGGACCTGGCCGATATCGAGGTTCCAGCGTACGCACAAGCCGTCCGCACGATGGGGGCCGAACTGTCGCGGCTCGCCTCCCACTTCATCGCCGTCGGCACCTACGCGCTCGACATCGTCGGCGAGTTCTGCGCCGCCTTCCAGTACGCCATCCGCGACCGCGAACTGGTCCTCGACGTGCTCGAGGAACTGACCGGCCAGCGGATGATGTTCAACTACTTCCGGCTGGGCGGGGTCGCCTGGGACCTGCCCGAACCCCGCGAGGAGTTCGTCGCGGGCGTCCGGGACGTACTCGATAGTTTTCCCGCCAAGATCGACGAGTATCACGACCTGCTGGTCACCAACGAGATCTTCCAGCGCCGCTGCGTCGACACCGGCGTCTTGGCGCCCGACGCGGCGAAGCGCTACGGCTGTACGGGTCCCGTCGCGCGCGGCTCCGGTATCGACTACGACCTCCGGCGAGACGATCCCTACGGCTACTACGAGAATCTCGAGTGGGACGTCGTCACCGAGCCCGACGGCGACAACTTCGCCCGGCTGCTCGTTCGGCTGCGCGAGGTCGAGGAGTCCGCGAAGATAATCGAGCAGTGCCTGGATCTGCTCGCGGAGTGGCCCGACGACGACCGGGAGATCCAGAGCAACGTTCCCCGAACGCTCAAGCCCGAAGCCGACGCCGAAATCTACCGCGCCGTCGAGGGGGCGAAGGGCGAACTCGGGATCTACATCCGGTCGGACGGCACCGACACGCCGGCGCGGTTCAAGATACGTAGCCCCTGTTTCTCGAACCTCTCCGCGCTCCCGGAACTCGCCCGCGGCGAGTACGTGGCCGACCTCATCGCGGCGATCGGGAGCCTCGACTGTATCATGGGGGAAGTCGACCGCTGATCGGCGGTCACGTCACGATTCGAGGGCGAAAAACAGCAGTTGCGTCGCTCAGTCGTCGGTATCGTCGACGATGACTTCGACGGGTTCGTCCGCTTGATCCTCGCTCTCGTCGGACGAGGGGCTTTCCTGTTGCCACAGGAGGCCGCCGGCGACGAGAACGACGACCCACGACCGCCAGTTGGCGAGGTTCAGGGTGTAGCCGACGCCGAAGGGTTTCTCCACGAGCATCCCTTCGCCGGGCTGCCAGTACGACGAGAGCATGCGGCCGATGCTCGGTCGTTCGAAGTTGTACGGTACCCCGAGAATCTCACCGGAAGTGGGCTTCTCTGCCATAGCCGGTGATACGTCCTCCCCTATTAAGAGTATTGTGTGCTGTGACGATCGGTGCGAGCGACCGACCGCGACCGGCTGTGATCCCGCGTCGTTCCGCGTCCGCGCCGTTCTGAGCCCGCGTCGATCGCGCCCTCGACGTTCCGCGTCCGCGTCGTTACGCGTCCGTTTGGTACCGGCCGCGTCCCTCGACATCTCGGAGACGCTCGAGCACCCGTTCTTCACCGACCTCGCGATACCCGTCCCGGACCGCCTCGCGGAGCGGCTCGGGGTCGTCGGCGGTGCCGACGAGGCTCTGATCGAAGATGTGGAGATCCATCGCGTAGTCCTCGACGTGATCGGTGTGATAGCCGAGGCCGAAGTCGATGAGGTAGGTCCGCTCGGGGCCGACACGCACGTTCCGCGTCGTCGGATCGCCGTGGACGAACCCGGACTCGTGGAGTCGCGCGAGGTGCCGGCCGACGTCGCGGACCCCCGCAGTCGTCAACCCCTCACGGAGATCGTGCGTACCGACGTACTCGAGTTCGAGTCGCGCCTCGCGAGGATCAACGTCGGAGAGGACCGGCGTCGGGACGCCCTCGCGGCGGGCTAGGCTGGTCAGTCGGGCCTCGAGCGTCGTTCGCTCGCGGCGGAGCCGACCGTCGAGTTCGGGGTGGCGGTAGGTCTTGGCCTCGCGGTGCTTGGTGACGCGGCCGGCATCCGGCTCGAGGGAAACGAGCGCTTCGGCCCCGCGAACCTGGTTTTCAGCTGCCGTGCCCGCACCGCGCCCGGCCGCGAGCTCGGGTTCGTCAGCCCTCCATGTGACAGAAACCTGATCCGGCCGAAAGTCGGGGTCGACACGCGAGTCCTCGAGCGCGAGCGTGTCGCCCGCGGCGTACATCTTCGCGCCGAGGACGGCGATCATTCCCGCGTTGTCCCGCAGGAATCGGGGCTCGGGCGCGTGGAATTCGGCACCCCGCTGGGCGCACATCTCCGCGAGCATTTCGCGCAGGCGGGCGTTCTGGCCGACGCCGCCGCCGAGGACGAGTTCGTCGCTGCCGGTTAGCGACAGGGCGCGCTCGGACACTTCGGTCAGCATCCCGAAGACGTTCTCCTGGAGGGAGTAGCAGATGTCCTCGATCGGCGTGCCCGCGTCGGCGGCCTGCTTCGCGGCGCTCATGATCCCCGAAAAGGAGAAGTCCATCCCCTTGACGACGTAGGGGAGATCGATGTACTCGCCCCCGTCGGCCGCTTCCTCGACCTTCGGGCCGCCCGGGTGGGACCAGCCGACGTGGCGCGTGAACTTGTCGATCGCGTTGCCGACGCCGGTGTCCATCGTCTCCCCGAGGACGCGATAGCGCCCGTTCCGGTAGGCCAACAGATGTGCGTTCGCGCCGCTCGCGTTGAGACACACCGGCGAGTCGAAGCCGGAGCTGTGGCGACCGATCTCGAGGTGGGCAACCATGTGGTTCACGCCGATCAGTGGCACCTCGAGCGCCTGACTCAGTGCTCGAGCGGCCGTTGCGACGACGCGGAGACAGGGGCCGAGGCCGGGGCCGCGGGAGAAGGCGATGGCGTCGACAGGCGCTGCCTGTCGGCCCGACGAGCCGCGCTCGTCGACATCGACCGGCGACTCCGTCCCCGGGCCATCGTGGGTCTCGCGAGCGTGCTCGAGTGCGCGTTCGACGACGCGCGGGATCGCGTCGTGCATATGTTCGGCCGCCTCTCGAGGGTGAATGCCGCCGCTCTCGGGCTGATAAGCGTCGGTCTCGATGAACACGTCGTCGGTCTCGGCGTCGAAGACCGCCGCGCTGGCGGCCCAGGCGGTGCCTTCGATCCCGAGGATTCGGACGGTATCAGTCACGGCTGAAAAGCGGCTGGGTGCCGCGTTCGAGTCATCGGTCTCTCGGGTCGGTCGCCCGCTCGCGGAGCGTTCCACTCCCCGCTCGCGTTTCGATGTGCCTCGCTGACGCTCGGCACATCGCAGTTACTCCCACTCGGTATAACTGCACTTCCCGCAGTGCTTCCGGTCGCCGTGGTTGGCGAGGAAGACGTCACCGCAGCGGGGGCACAGTTCGCCCTCGGTGCTCCCGTCGTCGCCGTAGAGGTCGTAGTGCGCCATTTAGGCTTCCTCCGGTTCGGCTTCCGCGTCGGCGTCGGCTTCCGCGTCGTCCGCGCCGATCTTGTTGCGCTCGAGCATGTGGTCTTGCTCGACGTCGCGGGCGTAGTCGGCCGTCTCGTAGACCTTCGCCTGTCCGACGGTCTTTCGCATCCCGAACTTGGTGTCGAGTTTGCGGATGACGACCTCGCCGGCGTCCTTGTTCAGTTTCGCCGCGAGGCTGTCCCGAACCTGCAGTCGCTCGGGCGTCGCGTCCTCGTGGGAGAGTTCGAAAGTCACGTCAGTTCGATGCAACATGGGGTTTTCCGTTTCGGAGATGATGTCGACGTCCATGATATCACTCAGTTACCCTACTATCCCCGTGTAGCGCCTAAAAGGATTTCGAAGCGCCCCATCCGAACGCCCGTGACCGGATCGGTTCGCATCGTCGCCGCTCGAGTGAAACGCGGACGCCCGACGACGAGCGCGGCATCGTCACGGGGCTCGTCCGAAGACCGTCAACACACGAACCGAAGACCGTCAACACACGAACACATTTCACGCAGGGGACGAATACGTCGAACTGATGCCCTCCAGACGACAGACGCTCGCAGGAGCGGGGCTCGCCGCGGCCGGTCTCGTCGTCGGGTCCACCGTCACGGCCGAGCGATCGACACCGGCCACGCTCGACTGGCCGATGGCGCGCTACGACGCCGCCGGCACCGGCTACAACCCCGAGGCCACGGGGCCGAGAGACGATCCAACCGTCGCGTGGTCCAGCGAACTCGAGTCGATCGGCGGCTACGAGATCGATCAACCCGTCGTCGTCGACGGGACGGTGTACGCCGGCAACGACGAACTGATCGCACTCGACGCCGCCACCGGCGACGTCCGGTTCTCGTACGGCAGCTACAGCGGCGCGTCCCGCTCGAGCCCCGCGTGCGCGTCCACGTCGATCTATCGCACCAAGACGCTGGTGATCGGTGCCCCCGGCGGAATCGTCGGGCTGAACGCCGGCGGCGGCCACGCCCTGTTCGGACTCCGGTTCGGCGAAGAGCGCTGGTTGGGGCCGGGCGAGGCACCGAACTCGTCGTTTTTCGGGGCGTCGAAGGCGCCATCGCCGGTCGCACTCGATGACACGGTGTACGCTGCGGTCCCCGGAACCGGCGACATCGCCGCGATCGAGGCGGATAACGGCAGCGAACGGTGGCGAAAACGCATCGAATACGAAACGGAGTACAGCACCACGCTGACCCGACCGGCGGTCCGAGACGGGACCGTTTTCGTCACCGGATGGCCGTATCAGGTCCGGGCGTTCGACGCCGAGACGGGGGAGGAACGCTGGGACGACGAACACGACGAACAGATGGTCCGTCCGCCGACCGCGACCGAAGGCGGCGTCGTCGTCCCGACCCGAACCGGCGTGACGGTCTACGAGGCCGATGGCGGCGACGTTCGCTGGACGCGGGACCTCGACGGGAACGCGACCGAGGGTGCCGCCGCCGTCGCCGAGGGCCGCGTGTTCGTCGCGGACGGCACCGAGTCGTTGTACGCGCTCGACCTCGAGACAGGCGACGACGAGTGGTCCGTGTCGTTCTCTCGCGGGGAAACGCCGGTCGTCGCCGACGGCGTCGTCTACGTCTCGAGAGGAATAGAACTCGTCGCGTTCGACGCCGAAACGGGCGAGCAGCGCTTCGCTCACGAGGCGGAACGATACGTCTCCCCGCCCGCAGTCGGGGACGGCGTGCTCTACGTCGTCGACGGCGACCGGGTACTCACCCTCGAGGAGGGAGCGTGAGCGACGATCCGTTCGAACCGGGGTCGGAACCCGCGACGGATGCCGGTCCCGGTGGTTCCGAGTCGGGCGAGACGGATCCGCGGCCGAACGGGGGATCGAGTCCGCCACGCCCGGGCGGCGGCGATCGTCCCGACGACGGCCGATCACTCTCACCGGTTCCACTGGCCCTCGAGCGGCTCCGACGCGATCCGAGTCTCCTGCTACCGTTTCTCGTCGCCGGCCTCTGCCTCGCAGTGCTGGACTGGCTTCGACGCCTCGACCCGCTTCCGACGAGGCCGGCGATGCAAAACGGCGCGTCGATCACCGTCGCGTACACCGGCTATCCGACCGGAGTCCCGGAGACGGCCCGGGCGCTCGAGTCGCTGGTCGATCTGAAACTCCCCTCCCTCGTCTGGGGGATTGGTCTCGAGGCCGTCGCAGTCCTCGTCATCGCGGTCGCGGGGACCGTCACGATCGCTCGCACGCTGCCCGGGGACCGCGGTGCGACGACTGGTCGGCGGCTGCTGGCGTACGGCGGGCTCGTCGTCCTCTTCGACGGCGCGTTTCGAGTACTCGCCTCGTTCATCGACGGCGATGTCGGCCTCGTCTTCGGACTCGTGTTGATCGTCCCCCTCTTCGTCGTCTTCGCCCGCCTGTTCGCCGCGCCCGCGGCCGTCGTCACCGGTTCGGGGCCGGTGACGGCACTCCGTCAGAGCGCAGCCGCGACCCCGGGTCACGGCTGGACGATCCTCGCGCTCGTCATCGGATTCGGTCTCGCGGCGTGGCTCCTCGGACGCGTTCCGCGAGCGGGGACGGTCGTCAGCACTGCTCTCGTCGGCTCGTTGCACGCCGTCACGGTCGCCGCCCTCTGGGAAGTGACCGTCGAGGAACGCGCCCGCAGCGGCTGACGGCTCACGGTAACGCGACCAGTCCGCGCGGCGTCCGATCCTCGAGCTCGTCGGGCCAGTCGATCCCCACTCGCGCCCACGAGTCACCGAAGTCTCTGGTCAGGAAGAGTCCCCGATTGTTCACCGCGAAAACGACGCCCGGCTCCCCGGTGGTCGCGAACACCGTTCGGACAACGCCCTCGCCGGTCGGCAGACCGCGCCCCTCGAGTCGCTCCCACGCCGAATCGACGCCCTCTCTGCGATAGACGTGCGAATCCGCCCTGCTCGCGGTGTGGGCCGTTGACGCGCCGCCGGCGCTCGAGACCATGACGCGGTCGGGATCGCCGGGATCGGGGACGACAGACCAGCAATACCGGTGCTCGAGGCCCGCCTGCGTCCGACGCCACGATTCGCCGCCGTCGTCGCTCTCGGCGTAGCCGTCGCCGGCCGCGGCGTAGAGCCGCCCCTCCCGATCGGGGTGGGTCGCGAGACTGTGATTGTCCCGCCGAGAACCGGCGGGCCGCTCGTGCCACGTGTCGCCGCCGTCGGGAGTGTAGACGAACGCACCGGCCTCGATTCCCACGTAGAGGCGATCGGGATCGAACGGGTCGACCTCGAGCCAGCGCACGTGATGGGTGTCCGGTCGCGGCGGAAAGTACCACTCGTCGGCCGAGGGGAGGTCGAGTAGTCCCGAGAGACGAGTCCAGGAATCACCGCCGTCACGCGACCGGTAGACCCGGCTGGGTTCGGTGCCGGCGTAGACGACCTGCGGATCGTGCGGGCTGACCGTCACTGCCATCACAGGATCGCTCTCTCGGTCGGCAGTCCCACCGCCCTCGTCTCCGTGAACTCTTGCTGGCCCCTCGGCCTCGAACCCGGTCTCGAGACGGGCGAACGTCTTGCCGCCGTCAATGCTTCGGAACAGGCCGTCGTCGAACGTACCGACAACGGAGCGAGCCGGTGCGTCGGGGGCTGCCGCGACGCACTCGAGGCGGCTCCCTTCGAGTCGCATCGTCGTAACCCACCGGTTGGACTCGATTCCGTCGCTCGGACAGACGAGCAGTCGATTTCGAAGTGCGACGAGGACCGTTACCATACCGGAGCTACCGGAGTGACTCGGATATACTGTTGGGTACGCGTCAGTCGTCTCTCGTTCCCGATTGCGAGGGATGCGTCAACGGATCCGTCGCCGATGCAGAGACAGTGATCGAGCGCACGTGCACGTGGTGGGAAGCGACGGCACGAGCGTTCATCGGGTCGGACCGGTCGGCGTCGGATCGGGTTCCGGTTCCGTCTCCATCCCGGTGGTATCACCGATGAGCGTCGACATGAGCCGGGCTTCGATCCGGCGGAGGTGCTGTCCGACGGTTCCCGCAGAACAGTCGAGTCGGACGGCGATGTCCTCGTAGGTCACCTGTCTGGGCTCCTCGTAGTACCCTTCCTCAACCGCGACGCGCAACACTTCCCGCTGGCGGTCCGTGAGCTCGGTGAACGGCCGCTCATCGGATGGATCGTACGTTCCGAGGCGCTCGATTTCGACATCGACGAGCGGCCGGGTTTCCTCGATGACACGACGCAGCGCCTCCTCGCGACCGATCTCCGAGACGCGAAGACACCGATTCTCCGGGCCCGTGTACTCGAGCGGGTAGTCAAGCAACACGGCGTGTTGGTTGTGGATCGCGAGCAACTCAAGCGTGAGGTCGCTGGGTCGATAGTGCAACTGCAGGATCGTCGTTTCACCGGCATCGGTGAGCTGATAGTCGACGACCGCCGGCCCAGTCTCCGCTAGCGTGCGTTCGACGGCCGCCCTGTCCGCTCGGACCACTTTTTGCGTGATGATCGTCCCGTTATCGAGCTGATCGATGTTTCGGATCGATTCGAACGTGACCCCCTGCTCGCGGAGACGCTCCGCGCCCCGATCGAAGTACCCCCGCGGTGGTGTGAGAACGTATGTCACGTATCGCATGATTTCCGATTACAAGACTCTCATAGAAAACAGTTATGGTCGTTCATTGGTTAATTGAATAACAGAACTCTGTTCTGTAAAATAGGATTCGATGAAAACGCTGGTAACAAAACGGGATATATAGCCGCTTTCGATGTCCGATCCCGGAAGCGAACCAGACGAGAAGCTGACCGCCGCGGCTCTCGACGATCGGTCCGGTCTCGATGAGCGGCGGAATCCCAATTCGCCGCGCGACGACGGACGACCCCGGGCCGCCGCTACGACACTTCCGTGTAGTACGGCCAGTACAGCGATCGGCCCGCCTTCACCAGCGGCCAGAGGGGACTACAGCCCCGCTCCCAGACGAGAACCGGGACGGGGCTGCCGCCGAAGCCCTCTTTGAACCGATAGACGCCGTCCTCGAAATTCGTGTTCGTACTCCCAAAGTCGTACGTCTCGTAGCCGTGCTCGATTCCCCACTGGAAGACGTGATCGTAGAGCAGTTCCGACGCGTGATCGTCGAAGTACGCTCGCGGAACGGCGGCGAAAAACCCGTGGACCGTCTCGTGTTCGTCGTCGAGCAACTCGAGCATCCCGCCGGCGTACTCGCCGTTGATCCGGATCGTCAACAGGAGGAGGCGATCCTCCATCGCCCGCAGTTCGTTGAAAAACGAGAACGGATACACCGCTCCGCCGACGCGGTCCATGACGCCCTCGTAGGTCCGGTGAAACCGCCGCAGGTTCTCCCGCGTGATCTCTTCCTCGACGACCTCGTAGTCGACGTCCTGTCCGTGTTCGATCCCCCGCCGCCGGCTCCGGCTCATCCCCTCGAGGAGTTCGTCGTAACCCTTGGTGAGATCGAGCAGAAATCGGCACTCCCGCCGGTAGGGCCGATAGCCGTGCGTCTGCAGGGCGTCGTTGTACCGCAGATAGCTCATATCGAGCCCCCGAATCTGGTGGACGATCGTCCGTCCGCGACAGAGCCGCGGGATCGCGTCGATCACGCGCTCGAGGGACGCTTCCGTATCCGTCGGCAGCAACGGCCCGCCGAAGCCCGGATAGAGCGACGACAACCGATCGAACGGCGTCTTCTCGATCTCGACGACGAAGTTCGGCATGCCGCCGATCGTGTTCCCGTCCTTGGTGACCACCAGATGTCGCGGCGTGTACCCCAACCCCGTCTCGATCGCCTCGAGCCACTCGTAGCGATGGAAGACGCTCCCGCGACTCGAACGCTCGACGATCTCGTTCCACTGCGTTTTCTCCACGTCCCGTACCGAGTCGACGACGTCCACCTCGAGACTCGACTCCTCGGTCGCCGCGGATCGCTCGTTTCGATTCGCGAACAGCGATCCGATTTGATGGAGTCTCGAGCGACTGTTGCCGCCGGTCTGTTGGGCCATTGCCCGAACCCAATACGGGTTTCCTCTTTGGTAGTCCGCCCATTACTCATCGGTTGGCGATCGTAACGACTCCCAACCGATTCCACGGCCACGCCGTCGCTCGGTAGGCCCTTGATACCCGTCCCCTCGAGCGCCGACGTTCGAGCCGCCGCCCCGATTCGATGCCAGTCGTCGCCCGAATCGCCTTGCAGAGATCGATCTCGAGGAACGCGGAGAACTCGAACGACGATGCCGCTTTCGTGCGTAGTAAAGGGGAACCACGTCTCACTCCAGACCGACCATCCGGCGTGCGGTGGCGCGCGCTGGCTTGCGGTTCGCCGACGGCGAACCGCAGGACGATGCCGTGCGAGGGATGAGCGACCGACTGAAAGGAGGAAGCGAATCGGCTGGGGAGGGCGTGGCTATTCCCTGTTGCCACAATAGCAGGACGCTCCGTCCACCACAATCCCATCGCTGGTCCATTCAGTTAACTCACACCGATCGCACAGCCGTCGTGCAATGCGGTGTGAACTGTGCACCGACTTCCAGCAGGGCGACCGACGCTCGAGAACCGTCTCTGCCGAATAGATTACGACGATTCCGACGTGACCCACTCTCGAGTCTCACCGTCGCCATCGATGTCGACCTGCGTCCCGACATCGTCGAACGTGACGCCGCCGTAGGCGACGCTGCTACCGGGCCCCGAGTAGATGCCGTCGGTACCGCAATCCGCCGCTCGAGCCGTCGTGAGCGTCACGTCGACGTTCTCACGGAAACGGAACCCTTGGTCGTTCGGCCCCTTCGCCGTTATCCCGCTCATCTTCAGATCGTCCATATCGTCGAAGATGATCGCGTTCGTGAACGGGCCGTCGACGACGACGTTCGAGATCGCAGCGCCGTCGAATCCGGCGGCGTACAGCCCCGACCCGGCGGCCAGGTCGCTGCCGTCGGTCCTGATCGTGGTATTACTGATCGTCAGCTCTCGTCGCCCGCTCTCGACGTGTCCCAGCGTGATCCCCCTCGCGTTGTCGATACACGAGACGTCGTCGATCGTCAGATCCGCGACCGCCTCGTCGGAGTCGGCCCTGATCGCCGTATACTCGCAGCCGGTGATATAGCCGTCCATGATCGTGATCGACTCGTTGCTGCCGTGGTGGAGGTGAACGCCGTGCTCTGGGCCGTTTTCCGGAGCGATCTCGAAGTTTTTGAGGGTGCAGTTCCGGGTCGGGGTGTCGTCGTCCTCGACGAGCGTATACTCGCTCCCGTCCCACACGCCGTTCCAGGACGCCCCGGAGTACTGCGCGTCGAACTGCACCGGCGCGTCCGACCCGCTCTCGCCGCCTCGAGTCGCCCAGTAGCCGTCCACGACGACGTTTTTCGACGAGACGACGTCGATATGATGATTGTAGGTGTGGTCGCCGTAGATATTCTCCAACCGGACGTTCGCCGCGTGCGCGGGCATGATCCCGGTCGTCTTCGGCGTGTCCACTCGGACGTTGCACACCCCCCAGTTCGACGCGCCGTCGTATTCGGTCGCGTCGTAGCCCCTGTTGGAGAGGAGCGCCCGCCCCTCCTCACCGTCGGGCCGCGTCCCCTCGAGGACGGTCGAGCGACCCGCACCCATGACGATCGTATCGTCGCCCACCAGCGGCGTCCGCTCGAGCAGATATCGACCCGGCGGGAAGTAGACGATCCCCCCGCCGGCCTTGTCGACCGTCTTCAGGAGGTCGTGGACGGCCGCTCCGACCTCGGTTTCGCCGTCGCCCTCGATTCCGTGAGCCTCGACGTTCCACACGGGGGTCTCCGCGGTCCGCGCGTGGACCGCGCGTGTCGCTTCGAAGTGACTCGTTCCCGGAACCGGTTGCTCGGCGCTCCCTCGCCCGCCGAAATACTGCCAGTCCTCGCTCGAGGCGTCCCAGCGCCAGGTGATCCCCTGATCGGTCGCGTGAAACAGTTCGTCGTCGTACTCGCCCGCCACGGGACGCTCGGCGATCGGCCCGTGGACGATCGCGTGCTCGTCGACCGCCTCGACCGTGTCGGTGTGGTCCCACTCCTCGCCCTCGTCGAACGTTCCCAGCCCGAGCCGCGGTGTGTCATCGGCCACGCTTATTCGCCTCCGTACCCCCGTCCGTACGCCGTTCCGTAGCCGGATATCGCGGCCTCGCTGTTGGTACACCCGGCAAAGGTAACGCACGCGCCCGACACCGCGAGGAGGACGTCCCGTCGCTGCAGCGCTGAACCGTTCATATCGTCTGACTCTCTCGATATCATATAAAAATGGTCATGTAATAGGTGAATCGGCCGTGCCCGGACTCGCAGCGCGACGCCGGCCCGAGATCGGCTCGACCCGTCGGTCACCGCTCGCGTGTCCCGATCGCCGGACAGTCTCGAGATCCTGACGCGCTACTTATCGCCTCGAGTGGCCTACGGAACAGGGTGAGAGCAGGAAAAGACGGTGAAAAGGTAGTTGCCACCTGTACGTCGTGCGGTTCCGTATTCGCCGCACAAATCGTCTCCGACGGCTCAGTTCTGCCAATCGGACGGCCACAAGGGTGCCAGTGCGGATCGGACGAATTCGAACCGGCAACGAGTTCTCGCGACCGGGATTTTGAGGGAATTTCGGACTGACTTGTCTCGCTCAAGGATCTGGTAGAGGAGGGAAAACTCTAAGCGGAGAAGTGTGCACTCACCGCGAGCGAATCGACGACCGACCCGTTGAGGAGGGAGGAGTACTTTTAATCAACATTTTGCCGAGCGACCGAACGCCAGCGAGGGAGCGCAGAGCAAAATGTTGGTGTGCCTACGTACCTTTTTCCGCCTCGGGTTCGCTCGCGGTGCTCGCTCACCTCTCGTCTGCTCACGGGTGCGTAGCGCTCGTTCGCATGGCCCGCGAGACCGGAGGTCCCGCGCTGGCGCAAAAATCTACGCTAAAAAGGCCGCCTCCACGAGCTTCGCCCGTTCCGGCGGTGAACCGCTCGCTTCGCTCGCGGATGCTGGCAACGGTAAGTCCTTCGCCTTCAATTAGTCCGACCGCGTTGCCGCGGGTATCGTAAACGAGAACGTCGCTCCATCTTCCGAGTCGGACGTGATCCAGATCTCACCGTCGTGCCGTTCGATGATACGTTTACAAAGCGTGAGCCCGATCCCCGTCCCGGCGTGCTCCTCGTAGCTATGGAGACGCTGGAACATCTCGAAAACTTGGTCTGCGTCCGCCGAGTCGATGCCGATTCCCTCGTCACTGACCGAAATGATCCACTCGTCCCCATCGAGCGTTGCGGAAATCGTCACTTGTGCTGCCTGCTCGCCGCTATACTGGATCGCATTGTCCAGCAGATTCTGAAATACGTGGCGAAGCTGACTGGCGTCGCCCGTGACGGTCGGCAACGATTCGCTGGTAATCTCGGCGTCGGCGTTCTCGATCCGCATGTCGAGATCCATCAGTACGTCGTCCAGCACCGTCTCGAGATCGACCGAATCGGTGGGGTCATCTTGTGTCTCGGCTCGTGAGTATTTGAGCAGTCCCTCGATCATCTCGCGCATCCGCTCGGCACCGTCGACGGCGAACTCGATAAACTCGCCTGCGTCCTCGTCAAGTTCGTCCCCATACTGACTCTCGAGTAGTTGGAGATAGCTCGTGACCATCCGTAACGGTTCCCGAAGGTCGTGGGAAACCGCGTAGGCGAACTGCTTGAAGTGTTCGTTTGACGTCTCAAGCCGTTGCTGGTACTCGTGGCGCTCGGTGATATCGAAATGTGCGATGGCGACGTATCTCTGATCACCGTCGGTGAACGATGCTGCCTGCATGAGGAACCAGCGTTCCTCATTCGGAGAGTGACACGGATATTCGAATTCGAACTGTTCTCGGTCGCCCGCGAGGAGTTCGGATAACCCAACGGCGGCAGTCTGCCCGGTTTCCGTCTCCGCTTGGTTGGTAATCTCGAGATAATTGGTTCCGATCAGATCCGGCTGACAATCGATACCATTCGATTTGCCGAATTCCTGCCATGCGTGGTTCGTATGCAGTATTGTGCCGTCGTCATCGAGGATAGCAAAATTGATCGGGAGCGTATCAAGTGCTGCTGGAACGAGCGCTTCACGCTCCCGTGAGGTCATGACTGCACCATCTCGCTGGAGTTATCTTCGACACGGACGGTTCCGTTTGTGTCTGCAGGATTCTTTTGGGGAGTACTGTCTGACATGGTGAGTCGCTCGAGTGTCGGTTCTGTACTGCGCCTGTAGTCGTTCCACGACCATTCTGCCCCGGGATTTCCCCTCTCTGCGGGGTGACGTACGGGACAAAATATCTCCATCTAAACAGACGGTGCTGCATGCGTATAAGAGATGCATTCACCCGTATCATCAAACAAATCGGTCACAATCCGTTTCCACAGCGGAGGGGAATCCCCCCTCGCACTGGTCGAACACCTCTGCAACTAGGTGAGTAGCGAACCGAAAACGACAGCGAGAACGCGCTGTGCAGGCAACCACAATAGAACGGTAATCTGGGGTGAAGTCAGAAGAACACTTCTTGAAAATCGCAGTGTAGCTCGAGGACGACCCGAATAAATACGGACACGTAACCGGAAAGCCATGCCGAACGACAGAGCGAATATGCCGCTCTAACGGTCATGTGGTTATCGAAAGAAAGGCCACCTTGGTGCGATTACCGAACGCGCGGAGCGGGTATGGACTCGTCGGGATTTGAACCCGAGGCCTCTTCCTTGCGAAGGAAGCGATCTACCACTGATCTACGAGCCCTCGACCGTTCATACCCTCGGTTTCTATTTGAGGCTTGTGTTTCGGAGACGGAACGGCACACGGCACCACGGTGCAGTTCCGACTGGCGGTGTCGTGAGTCCCGGACTCATTGCCACGAAGAACCCACTCGGATCCAGCCGATAGCATCACTGCACTCGAGCCGATTTGTCTCCGCTCGAGCACGCAGTCCCACGTGGAGTCCGCCGACCGCACGCTCAAACGGCGAGCACGCGAGCGCGTCCGGCGACCGCCCCGACCAGGAACCCCGCGAAGTGAGCGATCAACGCCACGCCGGGCGAGGCGGTGGCGAGGGTGACCGCGATCGCGAGGCCGACGACGACGAGGATCGACAGCCACTGCGGGACGTCGACGAACGAGGCCAGCCCGCTCGAGAGCCGATTCGACGCGACGAGATAGCCCAGCAGGGCGAAGACGGCCCCGCTGGCGCCGAGGACGCCCACCGTCGGCGCGATGGGAACGAAGGGCACCGCCGCGAGCACCCCCGTGAGAACGATCTGGGCCACGCCCGCGATCGCGCCCGTTATCGCGAAGAAGGCGTGAAAGCGGGTCCGCGTCGTCGCTCGGGCGACCGGCCAGCCGAAGACGACCAGTGCAAGGGTGTTCGAGAGCAGATGGCCGATCCCGCTGTGTGCGTAGACGCTCGTGACGACTGTCCACGGGTTCGTCGACAGCGGCGGCGCGAGGACGAACAACGCGCCCATCACGCCCGCGAACGCAGTGAGTCCCTGGACGACGAAGACGACGGCGAAAACGACGAGCACCTCGAGGATCGGACTCCCCGATTCAGTCTGCGTGCCGTCGCTCCCGTCGGAATCGGGCCGCAGATAGGTGTTTGACTGTGACCGCGAGCGCTGCGCCATACGAGTGACTGCCACGGCGACCGACAAAAGTCCCGCCGCTTTCCGAAACGGTGGGGGCGCAAATAGCGCGTGGATCCCGAGGAGACTCGCCGCTTCGGGCCGCGAAGCTACAGTAGTCACTGCAAGTCATTGCACACCCGATCGCACGACAGCTGTGCGATCAGTGTGTAAATCGTTACAGTCGGTACTCTCTCACTGGGGAGCTACTCGAGGGCGACAAAAACAGTATATAACTCGTGTATAAGTCGGAGCCGAAACCGACCTCAGTCTTCGAGGACGATCTCGATCGAGACGTCGTTTGGCACCTGAATGCGCATGAGCTGACGGAGTGCGCGTTCGTCGGCGTCCAGATCGATCAGGCGCTTGTGGACGCGCATCTCCCAGTGCTCCCACGTCGCAGTGCCCTCGCCGTCGGGCGACTTCCGGGTCGGCACCTCGAGGGTCTTCGTCGGCAGCGGGATCGGACCGCTCAGGTTGACGCCGGTGTTGTTCGCGATCTCGCGGACATCGTCGCAGATGTCGTCTAGGTCGTCTGGACTCGTGCCCGCGAGTCGAACGCGTGCTTGCTGCATTTATTCTTTCTCGTGAACTTCGAGGACCTTTCCGGCGGCGATGGTCTGACCCATGTCGCGGATGGCGAAGCTCCCGAGTTCGGGGATCTCGCTGGACGGCTCGATGCTGAGGGGCTTTTGCGGTCGGATGGTGACCACGGCAGCGTCACCCGACTGGATGAAGTCGGGGTTCTCCTCGGCGACCTCGCCGCTTGCGGGGTCCATCTTCTTGTCGATGGACTCGATCGTACAGGCGACCTGGGCCGTGTGTGCGTGGAAGACCGGGGTGTAGCCGGCCGTGATCACGGACGGGTGCTGCATGACGACGACCTGCGCCTGGAACGTCTCGGCGACGCTCGGTGGGTCGTCGGCTGGGCCACAGACGTCACCGCGGCGGATGTCGTCCTTGCCGATACCGCGGACGTTGAATCCGACGTTGTCACCGGGCTCTGCTTTGGGCACCTCTTCGTGGTGCATCTCGATCGTCTTGACCTCGCCGCCCACGTCGCTGGGCTGGAAGGAGACGTTGTCGCCGGTGTTCAGGAGACCGGTCTCGATACGTCCGACGGGGACGGTACCGATACCGGAGATGGTGTAGACGTCCTGAATCGGGAGTCGAAGCGGCGCGTCCGTCGGTGGCTCCGGCTCCGGCAGGCTGTTGAGGGCCTCGAGCAGTATCTCGCCGTCGTACCACGGCGTGTTGTCGGACTCCTCGGCGATGTTGTCGCCCTCGAACGCCGAAATCGGGATGAACGAGGCGTCGTCGGTGTTGAACTGGACCTGCTTGAGCAGCTGTTCGACTTCCTCGACGACGTCGTCGTACGTCGACTCCTTGTAGTCGACGATGTCCATCTTGTTGATGCCGACGATGAGCTCGTCGATACCGAGGGTTCGAGCCAGGAAGACGTGCTCCTGGGTCTGGGGCGCGACACCGTCGTCAGCGGCGACGACGAGGACGGCGTTGTCCGCCTGGGATGCGCCCGTGATCATGTTCTTCACGAAGTCGCGGTGGCCAGGACAGTCGACGATGGTGAAGTCGTACTCGTCGGTCGAGAACTCCTGGTGGGCGATGTCGATGGTGACACCACGCTCTCGCTCTTCTGCGAGGTTGTCCATGACGTAGGCGAACTCGAAGCCGCCTTTGCCCTTCTCTTCTGCTTCTTCGCGGTGCTGTTCGATGACGTGCTCGGGTACGCTCCCCGTCTCGTAGAGGAGTCGTCCCACGAGCGTACTCTTCCCGTGGTCAACGTGACCGATGATGGCCAGGTTCTGGTGTTGGTCGCTCATTGTTGTAGCTCACGCGCTGAGGCGCTTATATCGGTCTCTTTGGCTCGTTGCGGTTAAAACCATTTCGAAAGCGTATTCAGCCGATCCCGCCGCCGTCTTGCGGTTTGGCTAGCATTCACACGCCACGGAACGTTCGGCAGCGGAGGGCGAGGTGGAAAACAGACCGTGAGAACGGCGATTTCCGCTCGAGCGAGCGCCGAATTCCCGGCGCGCGATTCCGGTGGCCTGCCGAGATGGATCCGTTTGCAGTTGTTACTATAGTAGCCACTGCAAGTCATTGCACGCCTGATCGACCGACAGCTGTCCGATCAGTGTGTGAATCGTTTCAGTGGCCACTAGAGAACAGAGCAGAACGGACCGCGGCTACAGCGGCGGCAGTCGACCGATATCCGAGAGGACCGCTGTGGCCGTCTCCGGGCCGCCGGCACCGCGGCCGCTCGAGTGGAGCGATCCCGCGTTCCGGGTCTCGATCTGGACGATGTTGCGCGTGCCGGTCACGGCCAGCGCGCCGTTTTCGGGGACGAGTCGCGGACCGACGCGGATACCGTCGCGCGTGGCCTCCCCGATGAGTCGAATCGTGCGGCCGTCCTCGGCCGCGAGGTCGAGCGCGCTGCCCGGAATCGACTGAATCCCTTCGACCGTCGCGTCCTCGAGTGCGAAGCCACCGTCGGCCAGCACGTTCGCGAGGATGACGAACTTGAGGGCGGCGTCGGTACCGTCCACGTCGAAGGTGGGATCAGCCTCGGCGACGCCCAGGTCCTGGGCCTCGGCGAGAACGTGCTCGTAGTCGAGCCCCTCGGCGGCCATCCGGGTGAGAATGAAGTTCGCGGTGCCGTTGAGGACGCCCCGAACCGCGGTGACGGCCTGTGGCGTACAGTCCTCGATCGTCGAGAGCACGGGAATCGCGCCGCCGACGGTCGCCTCGAATCGGATCGAGCCCGCACTCTCGGCCTCGAGCGCGCGGAGCTCTTCGTAGCGCTCGGCGACCGGCCCCTTGTTTGCCAGTACGACGTGGCGGTCGGCCTCGAGCGCCCGCTGGACGTGCGAGAAACCGGGTTCGGCGTCGCCGAGTGTCGTCGGCGTCGCTTCGACCAGCACGTCGTAGCCCGTGTCGAAGACGTCCTCGGGATCGGCGGTTCCGACGGGTTCGCCGCCGACTTTGTGCTCGAGGGCGTCCTGGACGGCGATGCCGTCCGGATCGACTGCGGCGCTGGTGGAGTCGGCGAGTGCGACGACATCGTGGCCGTATTCGGCGGCGAGATCGGCCACGGAGCGACCGACGTCACCGGCGCCGAGAATCGCGAGATCCATCAGGCCTCACCTCCGACGAGGGGTTCGACGACGGTCAAATCCTTGTCGGTACCGATCGAGCGGATGGCTGCGATCACCGCTGTGGACCGCCCGGAGTTGACTGCGAGCCGGGCTCGAGCGCTCGCGACGGCTTCGGTCCCGTCGGGCGCGGCCAGCGAGAGGTCCTGTACGACAGCGTTGGCCTCGTCCTCGATTCGCGAGAGCGTGTTCGAGAGATCGGTTTCTACAAGGTGGCCGATCAGGATGACGTTGATCTCCTCGCCGTAGTGCTCTTCGCCGGCCTGGATGACGTTGACGCCGGCGTCGCGCAGCGCCTCGACGATCCCGTCGAACCGGTCGGGCGGACACTCGATGTCGACCTCAACGGGGATGTGCCCTCGAGGCGTGATGTTGCCGCGTTCGTGGTGGATGCTCAACAGATTGCCGCCGTTGTCGGCGATCGGCGCGAGCGCGCGGAGCAACTCGCCGGGTTCGTCGACGAGCTCGAGTCGGACGGTATAGGCGCGGACGCCGCCGTCCGTCTCGGCGTCGGGTTTGTCGTCGTCGGGTTCGGATGCGTCACCCATCGACGGCACCTCCTGCCTGTGGGCGTCTACTCGTCGTCATAGTATCTGATGTCCGTACGGGGCGCGTAAAAGGATATAGGATTTCCCAAACGAGCCGTCCCTGTCAACGACGGCCACACGCCCACGAGCTGTCGAGCCGATCCTCGCTCGACAACTCTCAAAGGTGATCTTTTCCCGGATTCGACGATCCCCAGTCGCCGCGGCCGCCCTCGGTCCGGTCGACGCCCATGATCGACTCGGGCTGGTCGGGGCCGCCGAGGCTGTCGCGCGCGTCGGGCACCCGGATCGTCACGTCGCTGATCTCGGGCCACGTGATGAGTTCGGCCTCGATGTTGCCCGTCGTCACGTCGCTGACCGAACAGCCCTTGCAGCCGCCGCCGAGTTCGATGACGACCTCACCGGTCTCGGGATCGGCGGCGCGGACCGCGCTGGTCCCGCCGTGCATCTGGATGATCGGCATCTCGCGGGCCAGCCACTTCTCGACGCGTTCCCGCAGCGACGGCTCGTCCTCGGAGTCAGTCATGAGACGTGCTAGGATCTCGAATGGTGAATAAGTTCGGTCGCGCGGCCGAAATCCGGCGAATTAATCCTGAACGTTTCCGCGCCGGCGCAGCCACTCGAGTGCGACCGCGCCACCGGCGAGGCCGGCGACGCCGGTGAAGCCGGGGATCGGATCGTTCCCGTCCGCCCCGCCGACCGGGGCGGGCTCGGTCGGGAACGTGTAGAGCGCCCCCTCGAGCGACGTATTCGGGATCCCTTCGGTACTGCTCGCGATGAACGTCTCGCCGGGCTCGAGGACGCGGGCCGTCCAGAACCCGGTTTCCTCGGTATTCCGCCACTCGGCGAGCAGTTCGGGTGCGGCGGGATCGGACACGTCGTGGATCTTCACGCCGGCTCGGTACCACGACGAGTAGAGCCGACCGTCGCGAAGCTCGAAGTTGTGCGAGGTCGTCCACATGCCGCCGGGTTTAGATTCGTCATCCGCCCGCGGGGCGTCGATCGACCCCCGATGGACGGGTGCAGCGGAATCACTCACGTCGTAGAGGTCGATTCCACCCGGTCGATCCGGCTCCGCGCCACCGGTCGCCCAGGCCTCCCTGCCGACCGCCATGAGATCGCCGCCGTCGTTCACCGCAGCGTAATGGTCGTTCCCGGGCAGTCCGTAGACGGCATCCCGCCAGTCGTCGATCGCGCGCTCCGCCTCGAGCGTGGTGTCCCGGACGTGGGAGATGGACGCCGGCTCGGTCGGCTCGCTGACGTCGAGCAGATAGGTGCCGGCGTTCCAACAGGGGAGGTAAGCGATCCCATCCTGCACGTACACGTCGTGGATGTAGCGGGCGAGCCAGTGGACGTCGCGCCAGCCGGGTTCGTGATCCAGCAGCGACCAGGCACCGATCTGCGAAATATCGTCGCCGCCGACATCGAAAATCACGAGCCGGTTCCTTTCTTCACCGTTCTCGACGACGTACAGCGATTCGTCCTCGAGATAACAGTTGTGGACGTGGTAGCCGGTCCGATGTTCACCGACCGGCTCGGGGTTTTCGGGATCACTGACGTCGTAACAGCGGAACCCGGCGACGCTGGATCTCTGGTTGGCCGGCCCCGCGACGACCAGCAGGTCACCGTCGACCGAGACGTCGAGGATCTCGGTCATCGTCTCGCCCTCGAGTTGGATGTCACGGTCCACCGCGAGGAGCGTTGGCTCGGCGGGATCGCTCACGTCCACGGTCGCGAACCCGAACGTGGCAGAGACGTAGGCGGTCTCTCCGTCGTCCCCGACGACGGCTTCCGCTGCACCGGTGATGGGGAGTCGGCCGAGGGGCTCGATCGTCGCTTGCCCTCGAACGGTCCCGACAACTCCCGGGATGGATAGGCTAAGACCGGCAACGCCGCTCGTTTGCAGCACCGCTCGCCGCTTCATGGATAGAGCAGCATCGTACAGCTACATAGAAGTGGCCACTCGAGCGCGCGAGCAGAAACAGATGCGTACGTGAGTCCAGAAAGCAGCCATCCGCGAGCGGCTCAGCGGCGCAGCCGTCGCCGGTCGCCGGTCCCTTCGGTCATGGCGCTGGCGAGCGCCCCTTCGACGACGACGTCGTCGCCGAGTTCGGTGAGGCGGATCTCGGGGACGTTCGTCATCACCATCTCCGCGACGCGCTCGCGAATCGGGTCGACGACGAGTTCCTCGTTGTGCAACGCGACCGCGCCGCCGACGGAGACGACGATCGGCGCGAACGCGTGGACCACGTTGGTCACGCCGATCGCGTTCCAGTGGGCGAGCTGTTCGATGACGTAATCGGCCAGCTCGTCCTCGCCGGCGAGATCGAAGACGTCCTTCGCCGTGAAATCCGGCCCCTCGAGCGGGAGGTCGGTCGAGATCGTCGGATCGTCGTCGGCGAGCAGTCGGGCGTAGTCGGGGATGGCGTTGCCGGAGCAGTAGGCCTCCCAGTGACCGTCGTGGCCGCACCCACAGGTCAGCCGACCGCGGGGATCGACGACGTAGTGGCCGACCTCGCCGGCGTTGCCGTCCCAGCCGCTCGTGATCCGGCCGTCGGAGCAGACGCCGGCACCGATCCCAGAGGAGATGGTGATGTAGACCATGTCGTCCGGGTTGCTGGCGGCGTGAAACCGCTCGCCGATGACGCCCGCGGTGGTGTCGTTGTGGAGGTAGACGTCGTCGCTGTCGATCAGCTTCGCGATCGGTCCCGTCAGCGGAATTCGATCGATCGAGTCCGGCAAGTTGGCCGGATCGATCACTGTTCCCTCCGCGAGATCGAACGGACCGATCGAGCCGATCCCGGCGGCGGCGATCCGCTTGGGATCGACATCGGCCTCGCCACAGGCGTCGCGAAGCGTTCGAAGAACACCCTCCGTCACGTCGATGCCCGTCGGCCCGCGCGGTGTCGACCGGCGGCTCGCACCGACCGTCGTCCCGTCGGCCTCGGCGACGACGGCCCGGACGTTGGTCGCACCGAGGTCGACGCCCGCATAGTAGACCATGCTGTCCTAGAGACGACCGCGGCCGTACTTAACTACCCAGATTATACTCGACAACGAGTAGCGATTTCGATACGTTGTGGTATCGATAGCGAGCGCCGCGGTTGCGTCTATCGGCGGCGACGACGGTGTGGCGGCGGTGATGGCGACGACGATAGCAATTCCCTCGGCGATCCGGCAACATATGTATGCCACTTCGTAACGTATGCCATCGTATGGCTACCGACGACACGTTCCCGGAATCAGCGGCCGAATCGGAGCCGAACCCCGCGCTGTCCGAGACGGAACTCGAGGCCCTTCACGAGGTCGAACTGGGGCTCGAGTGGGCCCAGCGCGCCCAGGGCTGTCTGCTCGAGTTCCACCACGCGACGGGCCACGGCATGGATCACCTCTCCCGGGCCGAGGAGTTGCTCAGGGCGGCCGGCCGCGACGACCTCGCGGGGGCGATTCGGGCTGACCTCCTTCCCCACGGCGTCGTCGACGAGGACCGGTGGTCATACGACGTCCTCGAGAACTTCCAGGAGAGCCTGCTGGCCGAGACGCGGTCGCTCGAGCGACGGATTCGACGGGAGTTGGCCGACGGGGAGCGCCACGTCCGCGAGCGCCGACAGGAGCGAGCGTGGAAGCGACGCGCTGATGAGCTGTGAGGAGACCGAAGAAAGCGGCGCGGTGGATCGGCGGTGAGTCCCGCGATGTGGGTCGCTACTCCATTACGTCGAGATCGCGGAAGTAGGTGACCGGGCAGGGGGCCTGCAGGATGATCTCCTGGGAGACGGAACCGAGAACGGCCTTTTCGGCGGGTGAACGTCGCCGACCGCCGACGACCATTCGATCCGCATCGACGTCGATCGCCATATCGACGACTTTGGAACTGACCTCGCCGAGTGCACCTTTGATTTCGTAGTCGACGCCGGCCTCCTCGAAGCGCTCGGCGAGTTCGGGAACCGGTGCGCGCCGGGCGGCGACCTCATCGGGGTCGACATCCTCGACGCGGGCCTCAAGATCGAGGTCGTCGTGGACGTCCTCGTACTCGTCTTTCGTGAAGGCGTGGCCGATAACGACCGTGGCACCGAGGGGATCGGCGATCTCGAGAACCGTTTCGGCGAGCTCCGGTGCGCGTACTGTGTCCATCGGTCCGACTGCGAGAAGTACTGTATCGATTGCCATACCGGCACACTGTTCGGGCCATCCGCTTAAGTATTCTCGTCGTTGCAGTATTCGAGGAACGACGCGTGATACGGACTGCTGTCAGTCATTTCCGATGCGATCGAGATACGACCCGCGGTCGCAACGGTAAATCGTTACAGCAGACCGTATGAGTGGCCGGGAACCCCCGCTCTCCGCCGACGCGCTGTCGCTCGAGGGCGGACCGGCGGCGATCGATCAGTCCTCGAATTCCTCGCTCCGGACGAAGGTGACGGGGCACGGCGCCGAGAGCAGTACTTCCTGGGCCGTCGAGCCGAAGACGGCCTTCCCCGTCGGCGATCGACGCCGTCCGCCGACGACGACCCGGTCGGCACCGGTGCTCGTGGCCAGATCGATGATCGACGGCCCGTGTTCCCCGACCGCGCCACGGATCTCGTAGTCGACATCGTGTTCGTCCAGGACGGCCTGCAGATCGTGGATCGTCGAGTGGCGCGACGCGACCGCGTCGGGGTCGATCTCGTCGACGGTCCGGTCGAAGTCGAGGCGGTCGAGCACCTGGCTGTACTCGTCGCTGGTGAACACGTGTGCGAGGATGACTGTCGCCCCGGCGGGTTTCGCGACCTCGAGGACCGCTTCGGCCAGTTGGTCGCTGCGGTCTGCGTCACCGGGTCCGACTGCGAGTAACACTGTGTCTAGCATGGATGACGGATTGACCGCACACCACCGTAAATCCGCGGGTCGCCGAACATGGACGTTAATCGCAGAACACGCACGTACGCAGGTCGCGAAACGCGAGCGCGAGTCACGGAATGCGATCGCGCGTCACGAAACACCGGCCGTCGCCGGCGAGTACAACCCGTTCCGGACGGTTTTTCCGCTCTGTCGTCGACTACGGACGCATGGACGGACCCGATCTCACGGGGCGAACGGTCCTCGTCACGGGCAGCGCGAAAGGCGTCGGGCGCGAACTGCTGTTGGCGACGGCCGAGCGCGGCGCGGCGACGGCGGTCCACTACCACACCAGCGCCGAGGCGGCCCGCGACGTGGCCGAGACGGCCCGCGACCGCGGTGCGAGCGCGGCGATGACGGTTCAGGGCGACGTCACCGATCCCGAGAGCGTCGACGGACTCTTCGCGGCGGTCGAAGCCGAACTCGGGAGCGTCGACGTGCTGGTCAACAACGTCGGTGACTTCGCGCCCGCCCACTGGGCCGACCTCGAGTTCGAGGCCTGGAACCGCGTCCTCGAGACGAATCTCAACGGGACCTACCTCTGTTCGAAGCGAGCGCTGCTCGGAATGCGTGAGAGCGAGTACGGCCGGATCGTGAACATCGGCTACGCCTCGAGCGAGCAGGGACTCGTCAGTCCGAAGAACTTCCCCTATTTCGTGGCCAAGAAGGGAATATTGATGTTCACGCGCATGCTCGCGGCCGACACGCAGGACGACGGGATCAC
Organism: Natrinema sp. CBA1119; assembly: GCF_002572525.1. NCBI lineage: Archaea > Methanobacteriati > Methanobacteriota > Halobacteria > Halobacteriales > Natrialbaceae > Natrinema > Natrinema thermophila. Next base: position 2,245,849 of record NZ_PDBS01000001.1, read on the forward strand.
GGTCAACGCCATTTCTCCGTACGTCGTCGAGAACTCCGACGAATTCCCCGAGGAACTGCCTCGCGATCGGCCCGCGAGCTTCGAGGACCTGATCGCGCCGCTGTACTTCTACCTCGACCCCGACAGCGGCTACGTCAGCGGGGAGAACCTCGAGGTCGACGGCGGCTGGTTGCCTGAAACAGTGTGATCGTTACAGTGAGGATCGATATGAGTGCAGAGGAAGGTGGATCAGAGGCGCAATTCAGAAAGAATCCATCATTCAGAAGCTTTTTCATGTACCGGATGAGGGATTAGTTATATGGGAAAGAGACCGATTGAGATAATTCTAAGTACCGCCGTTATTTTCATGGCTGGTTTCATCCTCTGGCCACCTCGCGATACCATCTGGCAGTGGTGGACAGTGATAGCTGAAGGGCCGGAAAGGGGTCTGATAGCGCTAGTAGTATTGATCGGACTATCTGCGGCAACTGGTCTCGGACTGTCGACGGTCGGTAACGTTCGTCCGTCTAGTTTACTTACCGGCGGTATTCTGGCTTTCATTGCCGGGATGGCACTGATAAGTCTCATCATTTCGCCAGATAGTCCATCACATTTCCTTCTGTATGGGTTTATTCTTGTACTCATTTTCCTCGGAGCCGCCATCGGATACGTAGTTCGTTCCAACGACAAATCACAGTCGAGTAAACGGACTGGATCCGCCTAACGGCTCCTGTCAGGACGGATCTTTTTCCGCTGTCTCTGTCGACGCAACGAGATCGAACCTTCACTGCCGGTTGGCGACAAGCGCCGTCAAGTAACCGGTCGCAGTCGAACGGCGTTCAACCGACCGTTCTGAGAATATTCCGGAGGGTCGCGGGACCGTTCCTCACGAGCGCTCGCGGAAATCGTCTCCGAGGCGACCTGAGCGCCGCCCGGAGGACGGCGCTCTCGTTCTCCGTGATCCCCGCCCCGTGCCCGACGAGGACGCGCTCCGGCTCGAGGTCGTTCAGTTGGCGCGGCGGCCTAAGCCGACGCAACAACTGTAAGCCGAGTCGTTCCTCCCCGATCAGGAACGAATCGATCGTCCCCAGCGAATCGGGAACGATGAGGGTTCCGCTGGCCTCGTGAGAGAGGATCACCTCGTCCCAGACGGAAAACGGTCGACTGGGAATCGCGCGAATACTCGAGTCCGGGAACGAGCCACTGTAGCGCTCGAGCGGCGCGTCGATGCGCTGCTCGACGCGTCCCATCCAGTCGGGAACGGAGACGGGGACGTCGTACCGGTCTGCGAACACGTCGGCGTCACGGGAGTGCCAACACGAGAGGACGGCGACGCCGGCGACCGCACCGAAATCCGCCAGCACGCGATCGATATCGGGAGCGTCTAACGGATCGAGAAGCCAGACCCCGTCGGCCGTTCGAATCGCGTGGCTCACGCGCTGGCCGCCTTCTTCGGGATGGGCCATCCAACTTACCCCGTCGGACCAGTCGGTGCATATCTGCGCGCCCGCCGATTCGCCGCGATCGAACATCGCTATCGGTTCCTCTCGAGGCCGCTTCCATAATTCTCTCGCCGACGGATCACTGCTCGAAATGATCGACCCGAGATCGCGGCCGCTCGCGGAGCGCATCGAACACTATACTTCGACCGCGGCCGTCTCCGTCCCCATGCCATCGACGGGAACAGTCCGAGCGATCCACGTCGCGCCGGAACAGGGAGCACCGACGGAACGTGTCGATCGCGTCCGAGCTGTCGCCGGGTGCGGCCTCGAGGGCGATCGCTACTATCGCGCCGACGGCACGTTCGCCGACCGCGAGGGCAGCGACGTTACGCTCATCGAAAGCGAGGCGCTGGCCGGGGTCGAACGCGACTACGAGATCGACCTCGAGCCCGGCGTTCACCGCCGGAATCTGACGACCGAGGGGATCGCACTGAATCATCTGGTCGACGTGCAGTTCCGGATCGGCGAGGTCGTCTGCGAGGGAGTCGAACTCTGCGAACCGTGTTCGTCCCTCGAGTCCCACCTCGCGGAAAATGGGATCCGGGAAGCGCTGGTTCACCGCGGCGGACTCCGAGCGCGGATCCTCGAGGGAGCCACGGTGGCGACCGGCGATCGAGTCGAACGGATCTAGCGCTTCTTCTCCATAATACCCTACATATGTACCGATAGCCCGCACCCGCGAAAACAAAACCTACATTTTCCCGGAGTACAAGTGAGAACTGATGAACGAGTCTGGGATCCAGTCGCTGATGGATCAGGAAACGCTCGACCGGCGCGTTCGGACCGGAGCGGCCCCCCAGTGGGTCGCCGATCACTGGCAGTCGTTTCGCGATGGACTGCTCGGCGAGCGAAACGAGACGCCGTTTCCGTGCTTCTTCGGGGCCGAGTCGGTGCAAAACGGCGACCCGCTCTACACGGCAGTGCCGTCGCTGAGCGACGCCGACGCACTGCTGACGCTGCGGGATCGCATCCTCGAGTACCTCGCGGTCCGCGAAGAGCACTCGGCCCGCGCGTCGCTGGTGACGTTCTTCAAGCCGCCGGAACGACCGCTGTCCGAGCGGGAGTACCATCGGACGCTATGGCACATCCTGCAGACGCTGCACCTCCACGATCCCGAGCCCTGGCCCGCGGACATCCCCACCGACCCCGACGATCCCTACTGGGAGTTCTGTCTCGGCGGCGAGCCCATGTTCCCGACCTGTCGGGCGCCCTTCTACGAGCACCGAAAGAGCCGCTACTGTCCCGTCGGCCTCGAGATCACGTTCCAGCCGCGGGCGCTGTTCGAGACCCTCGGCGTGACCGGTGATACCGAGGCCGGCCAACACGCTCGCGACGTCATTCAGGGGCGCCTCGAGGACTACGACGGAGTCTGTCCGCACGCCGATCTCGGGGACTGGGGCGTCGAGGGCGACCGGGAGTGGCCCCAGTATATGCTCTCGGCGGACGACGAGCAAGCGCCGTCGACCTGTCCGATCACGATCACTCGAGCCCATCCGAAACCCGCCGCACAGCTCCCATGACGGACGCCGAAGCGGAGGTGGGTGTCGACGACGCGGCCCTCGACCGCGACCGACTCCGGAACGCCGTCCTCGTGCCGATCGACTTCCAGCGGGGGTTCGACGACCCCTCGTGGGGCGACCGCAACAATCCCGACGCCGAGGCGAACGCGGCGCGCCTGCTCGAGCACTGGCGCGATCGAACCCGACCGATCGTCCACGTTCGCCACGATTCGACGGAGCCCGGTTCCCCGCTCCGCGGCGACGAGCCCGGCTTCGCGTTCACGCCCGAAACGGCACCGCTCGAGGGCGAGCCGACGGTCGTGAAGTCGGTCAACAGCGCGTTCATCGGAACGGATCTCGAGACGTGGCTGCGCGATCGCGGCCTCGAGACGGTCGTCCTCGTGGGACTCACGACGGACCACTGCGTCTCCACGACGGCGCGGATGGCGGAGAACCTCGGCTTCGATCCGATCGTCGTCAGCGACGCCACCGCGACGTTCGAGCGCGCGTTCGACGGCGAAACCTTCGACGCGGAGACGGTCCACCGCACGGCCCTGACTCACCTCGAGGGAGAGTTCGCCGACGTGGCGACGACCGCCGAACTTCTCGGCGAGGGCTGATACGGTCTGTTGTACCGATGTACCGGAGTAACCGAAGGACGGTTCCGGGTTGCTCCGGAACTGACTGACAGCAGTCCGTCTGAGTCGCTCGCTTCCGATCGGCTCGAGTCGAGAGCCGTTTCGATTCGCGACAGTCCGCAGTACAGTTATGTTTCGCCTTCTCTCACGGCTACCTATGCGAGTCGCAGTCGCCGGGACGTTCGGGCCGCTCCACGACGGGCATCGAACCCTGCTCGAGCACGCGCTCCGGTTTGGCGAGGACGGTGTCGTCGTCGCACTGACCAGCGACGAGTTGGCCGTCGAGACCCGCCACGACCCCCGTCCGATCCCGTCGTTCGAGGAGCGAACCCGGACCGTGACCGACGCGATCGGCGAGATCGACGAGTGGGATCGCGACATCGAAATCCGCACCCTCGAGACCGAGTACGGGATCGCGACCGACGAGCCGTCGATCGACGCGCTGGTGGTCTCCCCCGAGACGGCCCCCGAACTCGAGGCGATCAACGGATTGCGGCGCGAGCAGGGGTTCGAATCGCTGTCGGGGATCGTCGCACCGTACGTCTACGCCGACGACGGCGACCGGATCTCGTCGACCCGGATCGTCGCGGGGGAGATCGACGAACACGGACGCGTCCTCGAGTCCCAGCGTGGCAGTCGATAGCCACGGTCCGTCCCGAGAGTCTTATCCCCCACGATCTGTCGGCCCGGACGGCCGTCGGTGTCACAATAGTAATGGATGGGGAGACAGTCAGTGTAGGTGATGAACGGTGATCGACGGCCGCTGTTGTTCGTTCTACTGGGTAGTTCGCTGCTCGTAACGGCGATACTTCACCTGGTATTCCTTCCGCGATATTTTCCCGAAACCGTCCTGTTGACCGTGCTGACGCTCGGCGCTGGCGTGGTGACGTACACGCTCGTCTTCTACGCGCTCGGTCGAGCAACCGCTGCTCCGCAAGAGCAGGAGTTTCCGAACATGCGATCTGCGGATATCGGGGTCGCGCTCCTTCTTATTTCGGCACTGATCCTGCTCGTACTCGACGCGGTCGGTATCCCGCTCGACGGGCTGATCGGAATATACGCACTGCCCGCGCTCGGGATCTACGCCGGCCTCGCGCTGTTCGGGTGGTCGATCGGCCGCCGAACCGAGGCGATCAACGAGATCGTCCGCTGACCGAGGGCTTCGGAAGTCACTCGCGACGGCTACTCGTCCGGATTCGATCCCGAGTTCGCGACGAAAACCGGAACGTCGCCGAACCGGATGGCGTGATCGGTGACGCTCCCCATCGCCATCCGGTGGACGCCACCGCGGCCGCGAGTCCCCATCACGATGAGGTCGGCGTCGATCTCTCGAGCGTACTCGAGGAGCGCCTCCTCCGGCGGGCCGTCGAGCACCGTTCCCGTGACCTCGAGTCCGGCCGCCTCGGCCCGGTTGACGACCGCGTCGACGTATTCCTGCGCCCGGCCGTGAATCGCGTCCTCGGCGCTCGCGGCGTCACCGGGGAGACGGAGGTCGGCCAGCGGACCGGTATCGGCGACGCAGACGACATGAACCCGCGCGTCGTGGCTCTTCGCGAGATCGATACCCGTCTCGGCGGCGGCCTCGGCGTGGTCGCTGCCGTCCGTCGGCAGCAGGATCGTGTCGAACATCGTCCCGATCTACGACGGCCGGTGTGAAATCCCTGCCGAAACGACAGGTAGTGGATCGGAGGTGGAAGAGTCGGCGACCGCGGCTCAAACGAACGCCAGCGGCACCATCACGAGGACGCCGACGACGATGCCGCCCGCGAGCTCCGGCTTGCCGCCTCGCGGCAGCCGTTCGCCGATCTCGAGCGCCTCGGGGACGAACTCGGTGAGCACGAGATAGATCATCGCGCCGGCGGCGAAGCCGAAGCCGTAAGGCAGGAACTCGCGGGCGTAGCGGACGAACCCGAACGCGATGACGGCCCCGATCGGCTGTGGCAGACTCGAGAAGACGGCCCACCAGACCAGCTTCCAGTTCGCGACGTCCATCGAGCGCAGCGGGATCGAGATCGCGGTCCCCTCGGGGACGTTGTGAATCGAGATGGCGATCGTCATGAAGATCGCCAGCACCGGGACGGTGAAGCCGAGGAACTGGGTTCCCCCCTCGAGGCCGAGATCGGCGAAGGAGACGCCGATCGCCACGCCCTCGGGAAAGCTGTGGACGGTCAGGATGCCGAGGATGAGGATGAGCTTCTTGAAATCGGCTTCCTCGTACTGCTTGGGGTCGATGTCGGTGTCCATTAGCACGTCGTGAGCGATGACGACGAGCGCGACGCCGGCCGCCATCCCGATCGCGATCTCGAGGGGCGTCCCGTCGGCCAGTCCCTCCTCGACGAGACCGAACAGCGACGCCGAGACCATGATCCCCGACGAGAGCCCCCAGAGAACGACGCTTCGCCGATCGCTGATTCCCTCGAAGAAGAAAAACGGCAGCGCACCGAGGCCGGTCGCTAGCGCCGTGATCAACCCGGCGACGAACACCAACGCGAGGTTCTCGAGGAGCGCCATCTGTCCAACGATCGGAACGGACGCTTAAATCGACGGCGAAGGCGGCGTCTCTGGCCGTTTCGTCGGCGGGAATCCCGTCGTATGCGGGGAGAGTCGGTGACCGACGGTTCACCACCGAAGCCGCTGATCGGTACCGTCAACAGCCGGCCGTCCAATGGCTCGGGTATGTCACTGTGGCGCTCGCGTCGAACCGGCTACTACCTCGCGCTGGTGGCCGGGACTACCATCGTTGCCACCGCGCTGTACAACTACGGCATGGCGACGTTAGAGAACGACCCGCAGCCGCTCTACCGGTCGCTCGAGGTCGTCTTCCAGACGTACACGACGACCGGCTACGGCGAGGACGCGCCGTGGAGCACGCTCCAGATGAATCTCTTGATGATCGTGTTGCAACTCACGGGAATCGGCCTGATCCTCACCGGGGTCGACGTCTTCGCCGTTCCGTGGCTCCGACGGGCACTCGAGACGACGGCCCCGACGACCGCCCCGGATCTCGAGGATCACGTCGTCATCTGCGAGTACACGTCGCGCGGCGAGGCGTTCATCGAGGAGCTCGAGTCCCGCGGCCGGGAGTACGTCGTCGTCGAGTCCGATGCGGAGGCGGCGACGGAACTGCACGAGGCCGACTACCGGGTCGTCCACGGCGATCCGGAGTCGACGGCGGTGCTCGAGAACGCCGGCATCGAACGGGCGACGGCGGTCGTGGCCGATTCGGCCGACGATACGAACGCGAGTATCGTCCTCTCCGCGCGCGAGGCCAACCCCGACGTGCAGATCGTGACGCTGGTCGAGGACAACCGCCTCGGGGAGTACCACCGGATCGCGGGAGCGGACGAGGTGCTCTCGCCCCGTCAGCTACTCGGCGAGAGCCTCGCCCACCGGGTGCCGACGGCCGTGACGACCGCGGTCGACGAGGGCGTCGAAATCGGGGACGACCTGGAGCTGGTCGAGCTCTCGATCGCCGAGGGAAGCGATCTCTGTCAGCGAACGACCAGGGATGTCGGGCTCCGAGAGCGCTTCGGCGTGGACGGGATCGGTGCCTGGTTCGACGGCACCTTCGAGAGTCCGCTTCCGTCGGACCGCGAACTCGATACGGGGACGCGATTACTCGTCGCGGGCGAGCCGGACCGTGTCGACGAGTTACGGGCCGAGGCGGCGTCGACGGTCCAGCCGTTTTCGGCCCAGCACGTCGTGATCGCCGGCTACGGCGAGGCGGGGATGGCGGCGGCCGACGCCCTCGCCGAGACGAACACTCGAGTGACGGTTCTCGACAGCGTCGACGGGGAGGGCGTCGATGTCGTCGGCGACGCGCGCGATCCGGATGCGGTCCGGAAGGCGGGTCTCGACGACACGTCCGGTATGATCATTACCCTCGACGACGACACGACCGCTGTCTTCGCGACGCTCGTCGCGCGAGATCAGAACCCGTCGGTCGACATCATCGTCCGGGCGAACGACGCCGATAACGTCGGGAAGCTGTACCGGGCGGGTGCCGACTACGTGCAGTCGCTCGCGACGGTCAGCGGCCGCATGCTCGCCTCGACCGTTCTGGCGGACGAGGAGCGGCTGGCCGTCGACAGACAGATCGACGTCGTGAAGCTCCCCGCCGGGCGGCTGGCGGGCCGGACGGTCGTCGATGCCGACGTCCGCTCTCGGACCGGCTGTACCGTTATCGCCGCAGTCAGGGACGGCGAGACGATATCCGAGTTCGATCCGACGTCGTTCGTTTTCGAGACGGGCGACGAGGTCATCCTCGCCGGCACCGACGAGAGCGTGCAGTCCTTCGAAGAAGCGTTCCTCGCCTGAGAGCCGACGCCGCGTTCACCGGCTCCCGCTCCGAATCAGAACAGGGAGCCGAGATCGAGATCCAACTGCTGTTTCGCGAATCGGGCGAGCAACGGCGCGTCCTCGAGTCCGATCAGGTTCGCGATGGCGCGGACGTTCCCCTTGTTCGCCTCGGCAAGCGTGTCGTCGTCGAGGCGCTGGAGGTCCTGCATGAGCTCGTCGTAGCGGTCGTTCGGTGCGAGATAGAGGAGCTGGGTCATCAGCAGCCGGCTCTTCGCGTTAGGGGCGACGTCGCGGCGCCAGAGGGTGTCGTAGACCTCGAGGGTCTCGGCGGTCGGCTCGACGCTGTCGTGTTTGAGGACGCTATCTGCAGTGGCGGCGGCCGCACGACCGGACTGCATGCACTTGTTGATCCCCTCGCCCCAGAGCGGGTCGAGGCTCGGCACGGTGTCGCCGATGGCCATGAACCGATCGGTGTGGAGTTTCCCCGGCGCCTGAATGTGCGCCGAGCCGCGGTGTTGTTTGCCCTCGATCGGTTCGGCGTCCCGGAACCGGGGGTCCGTCTCGAGCCAGTGAGAGAGGTAGTCGTCGATGGTGAAATCGTCGCGACTGTACTGTTCGTGGCTGCCGTTCTGGATGTAACAGAGGCCGACCTTGGCGGTGTCCTCACCCGTGTGGAAAATCCAGGAGTAGCCGCCGGGTGCGATCTCGTGGTCGAGTCGCAACATCATGGCGTCGCGCAGGTCCGCGAAGCCGGGGCGATCGATGTCGATCCCTTCGAACTCGTACTCGATACCGATGGCGTGGTTTTCCCGCTTGAGATCGACGACGCCGAGTTTCTTCGCGAGGGGTGCGCTCGGCCCCGTCGCGTCGATCGTGATATCGCCGTAGACCTCCTCGTCGCCGTTGTAGGTGACGCCGACGATCTCGCCGTTCTCCATAATCGGCGCGGTGACGCGAGCGTCGAATCGATACTCGGCGCCGCGGTCGCGGCTGTCTGTCACCAGATAGCGTTTGAAATCCGCGAACTCGAGCACCGCGCCGGTCTGGTCGCGGACGTAGTGCTCGGTCGGCGACTCGAGGACGACGCTGTCGGTGTACTGCATGACCACGTCGTCGGGGATACCGAAGGACGCCATCATGGAGTGGAAGGTTCCCGCGGTGGACTTGTTGCTCTGTCGCGGGAACTCCTCTTCGGCCTCGGTCTCGAGGACGACGACGTCGTACCCCCTGGCGGCGAGATCGCGGGCACACTGTGCGCCGGCGGGACCGGCACCGGCGATGACTACGTCGTAGCGGTCGTTCATGTAATGCAGACTGTAGTGGACCTTAATTAGTTTGTCCAGTTACGACGGCTAGTACGGAGTCGAGCCCCTTGAGCGCTAACCCGGCAGAGACGGCCGGACGGGTGAATCCAACGGAACGAATTTAGGCATTGGTCGTGTCGGCCTGTTCATGGTTACCACAGAACCCGCCGAGTTTCCGGACGGGGTTCCGAGCGAACCCGACGTTCCCCTCGGGAAGCGACCGCTTCACGAGTACGTCGCCCACTACGCGGCGGAGCGGCCGGACAGCGTTGCGATCGACTACTACGGCGCACGGCTCACCTATGGAGAACTCGACGACTCGATCGATCGCTTCGCGACCGAACTGGCCGAGCGCGGGTACGGCCGCGGGGACAGCCTCCTCTTGCTCCTGCAGAACTGCCCGCAGTACGTGATCGCCTACTACGCGGCCCAGAAAGTAGGGATGCGAGTCAGTCCCTGCAGCCCGATGGCGAAGGAACACCGCGTGAGCTATCAACTGTCCGACGGGGGCGCGCGAATCGCCGTCGCGGGGGACACTCACGCGCCGCTGCTCGAGGCCGTCCGCGAGGAATCGCCGCTCGAGGAGATCGTTTACACGCGCTTCGAGACGTTTCTGCCCGACGAGCCGGTGCCCGCGATCCACGAGGACATGGTGGACGCGATCGAGACGACGCAGCAGCCCGAATCGGATGGCGTTCGGTATCTCGAGTCGATCCTCGAGGAAACGCCCGCCGAGCCGCCGGCCGTCGAGGTCGCGATGGACGATATCTGCCTCTTGCAATACACTTCGGGAACGACCGGTCTGCCCAAGGGCTGCATGCACAGCTACGCGAACGTCCTGTTCGCCGCGGCCACGTCCTCGGCGCTGACCGACCGGGACGAGCACACGCGCCACCTCGCGGTGATGCCGGTCTTCCACGTGGCCGGGAAGCTCAACGCCGTCGACTCCCCGATGATTCGGGGCGGGACGACCGTCCTCCTGACCCGATACGAGCCCGAGGCCTACGTCGACGCGCTCGCGGCCCACGAGCCGACCAACGGCTGGATCACCACGCCGATGGTCCGGGAGCTGCTGCCGTTGCTGGAAGCCGAGGAGCGACCGATCGACTCGCTCGAGTCGATGCCGGTGACGAGTTTCGGACAGGCGCTGACCGAGGCCCTCTGCGAGCGGTGGGCGGACGCGACCGACTCGGCGATGTACGAGGCGGCCTACGGTCTGACCGAAACCCACACGCGGGACACGTTCACGCAGGGTCTCGGCGTGATCGAGGAGGGATTCGTCGGCAAGCCGGTCTACGAGACCGATATCGTGATCCGAGACTGGGAGAGCCACGAGGAGGTCCCTCGCGGGGAAACCGGCGAGATCACCGTGAAGTCGCCGTCGCTGTTCGAGGGCTATCTCGGCAAACCCGAGGAGACCGAGGCCGCCTTCCACGACGGCTACGTCCTGACCGGCGACATCGGCCGCGTGACCGAGGACGGTGCACTCTACTTCCTCGGCCGGCGCACGTACATGATCAAGTCCAGCGGCTACTCGATTGCGCCCGCCGAAGTCGAGGAAGTGCTGAAGACCCATCCTAGTGTCGCCAACGCCGCCGTCGCCGGCCGCGACCACGAGACCAAAGGGGCTGAAGTCGTCGCGGCCGTCACGACCGCCGACGACTCGTTCGCCGGAGACGAGTTCCTCGAGTGGGCCAGAGACCGACTGGCCGCGTACAAGCGGCCCCGCGACGTCGTCGTGCTCGAGGGGTTGCCCGTGACGGACATGGGGAAGCTTGATCGGGAGCGACTCGAGGACGTGATCGCCGATCGGGCGTAGCGGTCGCGAACCGCGAACCGTTCGATACACGGGAACCGCGTCTTACTCCAGACCGACCATCTGGCGTGCTGTGGCGCGCGCTGGGCCGCGGCGAATTGCGAGGCCTGAACGGGTGACGGCCTCGATACTGTGAGCGGTGACCAGAGGGAACCGCGAACGAATCGGCTGGGGAGGGCGTGTCGATTCCGTATTGCCACGATAGCTGGTCGCTTCATTTCACGCAGTCACTATAGTTGCAGTTGTTACTATAGCAGAACCCACGACTCCATTCATTGCTTGCAGTAAACGGGACGTTCAGTACGCGTCGTTAAGCGAACGGCTGACGGCCACGTCAATACGGGCGACGAAACGGCTACCGACGGCCGCAAACTGGCCGCCAACTGCAGCGGCCGAATCCGTTCGGTGGTAGTCCCACAGGGGGAAAATATTAGTATTTGCTTGTATAAGCTAGTGCTGATATGGGAGAAGGTGCAATCGCTGATGAAACCACGGAAGGGGCCGACGCCTGCTGTGCACCGCCCGGAGACATCGACTCAGATGCGATGGCGACGGACCTCCAAGTACTGACCGCCATGGGGAACGACACGCGATACGAACTACTTCGCCGCATCGCGAACGCCGATGATGGCGTCTGCGTCTGCGATCTCGAAGCCACGGTTGGGGTCAGTCAGAGCGCCGTCAGCCAAGCGCTTTCCCGCTTGTACACCGCAGGACTGGTCACGCGCCGCAAGGAAGGGTCCTGGCGATACTATGAACCGACTGAGACGACCGCGGCTCTCCTCGAAACGCTCGACGACCTGCGAGGTGCCCATGAGTAACGATACTGATACGGTGGCCGGTGATCGTGACCCCGAAGAGACTCTCGAGATGGTGCGCGAACGCTACGGGACAATCGCTTCGGACGGTCAGGACTGCTGTGGTGACGTCGGTATCGATGTCACCGATGACGGTGGGTGCTGTAACGGCAACGCAGACGTGACCGGGAGCGAACGCCTCGGTTACGATACGGACGATATCGCGTCGGTCGCCGACGGTGCAGACCTCGGCCTCGGGTGCGGAAACCCGAAGGCGTTCGCCGAGATGGCGCCCGGCGAGACAGTGCTCGACCTTGGCTCAGGTGCGGGCTTCGACTGCTTCCTCGCTGCACAGGAGATCGGACAGGATGGGGCCGTCATCGGTGTCGACATGACACCAGAAATGGTCTCGAAAGCGAGGGAGAACGTCGCGAAGAACGACGCCGACAACGTCGAGTTTCGCCTCGGCGAGATCAGCCACCTCCCCGTTGCCGATGCGACCGTCGACGTTGTTATCTCGAACTGCGTCGTCAACCTCGCCCCGAAAAAACAACTCGTGTTCGACGATGCCTACCGTGTTCTCAAGCCCGGTGGGCGCGTCGCCATCTCGGACGTGGTCCAAACCGCGCCGTTCCCCGACGACGTCAAGATGGACCCGAACTCGCTAACTGGCTGCGTCGCCGGTGCGTCAACCGTTGAGGATCTTGAAGCGATGCTCGACAGTGCTGGCTTCGAAGCAATCGAGATAGCGCCCAAGGATGAGAGCACCGAGTTCATCAGTGATTGGGACGCCGATCGCGACCTCGGTGACTACCTCGTCTCTGCCACTATCGAGGCTCGGAAACCAGCGCACGACTTCTGACTGATCGAGAGGTACGACCAGTCTTGATTAGTTAATATCTTTTCGACCGGAGGCCGTGTCGGTTGCGTGCAATTTTCAGCCACGGTCCAGAATCGACGAGAAACACGGCGTCGTCGACGTCGTGTTTCTCGGTTAGTTCAGAGAGAAAAATCGAGGTAACACTCTCGTTCCGCGTCGGAAACAGCCTGCCGTGGAGATATTTGTTCGTTTCGGGACCGACAGCAGCGTACAGCCAGTAGCGCTGATCGTCGAGATGGGTCACGATCTCGTCGAGCGCGAAGTGATACGTTGCACAACTGGAGCTGGATACTGAGATCCATGAGCTCGCGCTCCACAAAATCTAGCTCGATCCCGATGCTAGATCCGTTGAGGCGGTCGAATTCTGGGATAGCACAACGAATTCCACCGCCTCACACCTTCACACTCTACTCTGAACAGCGCCCAGTCGATGAACAGTATACCCTTTATGCGACGGCCGTCTAGCACACTGCATGAGCGATGGAGCGACAGCGGGGGATGCCGCGACGGCGTTCGCCAGTCGGGCAGAGGCGGCCCACGGCGAGTCGATCCGTCACCTCGTCGCGTTCGGGGCTGCCGCCCGTGGCGACGACCGCGGCGTCCACACCGAGACCGAGATCCTGCTGGTCCTCGAGGAGGACGACGAAACGGTCGAGCGGGAACTCCGCGCGCTCGCCGAGACAGTCGGACTCGAACGCGGCGTCGTTTTCTCGGTGCACGTACTGCCGGCGGATCGGTTCGAAGCGAAACGGGAGCACCCGTTCGTCCGGACGGCGCTCGAAGAAGGGACCGCGCATGTGTAGACTGGGGCTCTCGGAGTGCCTCGAGAGCGTATCGATCCGGTCGGTGAGTACTGATGAGACGGTGAGAGTTGACGGGACGGTGAGCGCCGACGGGAGGGCTGCGTAACCATGCGAGTGACCCTGCTTGGAACCGGCGACACGACCGGAACGCCGACCGTCGGCTGTGACTGCGATACCTGTACGGCCGCCCGTGAGCGCGGCGTCGAGCGCACGCGGTTCTCGGTTCACGTCGAAAACGAGCGTACGGGAGAGTCGCTGCTGATCGACTTCAGCCCCGACTTTCGCTACCAGTTCCTCCGCGACGACGTCCCGCTTCCCGACGCGGCCGTCATCACGCACATTCACTTCGACCACCTCGACGGGCTGGGCAACGTCTTTCGCGTCGTGGACTCGCTCGAGGTCTACGCGGCCGACGAGACCGATCCCCAGACGGGCAAAAGCGTCGCCGAAACGGTCCGGGACGACTACCACTATCTCGATCCTGTCACCGTCGTTCCGACGACGCCCCTCGAGACGGTCCGCATCTGTGGCCTCGACGTGACGCTGGTCCCCGTCGAACACCCGCCGCTGGTCTGCTACGGACTCGCTATCGAAGATCCATGGACGGGCGCAAAGCTGTCGATCACGGGCGATACGAGCTACGATATTCCCGAGGAGTCCCGCGCGGTACTGGCCGACGCTGACCTCCTGCTCGCCGACGGGATCGTCCCCGCGAGCCTCTGTGAGCACCACCCCCTCGGCGGTCGCCACGAGGACAGCGAGGGCACCCCTCGGACGTTCGGCACGAAACACATGACTCGAGAGGGGGCGCTCGCGATGGCCGAGCAGCTGAACGCCGACCGGACGCGACTGGTCCACCTCGCGCACTTCTACCCCGCCGAGGAGGCGTTCGAGGAACCGCTGGCGATCGACGGCGAGGAGTACGTCCTCTAGGGGTCGAGCGGACACGATCGAACGCCGTCAGTCGAACTGATCGAGTCCCGACTGTTGCCGTCGTTTTCCGCCCGGGTCGGCCATCCACGCGCTTCGACGGTCGCGCTCGTCCGCGAGAGCTATTTCGGGTTCCGCGGCCGCGTCGTAACCCGAACACGCCGGTCCGCACTCCGCCGCGGCGTCGACGACCCGCTCTTTCCACTCGCAGTACGGCAGCGTCGCGCCGCCAGCGTCGTCGGGGAGACAGGCCGAACAGGCCGGAAAGTCGTACGTTCGCCATCCCTTCCCATAGGCGCGTTCGGCGATCCGCCGGCGCGCCCGAGCTTTCGCCGCGGGGGAAACGACCTCGATCTCGGTACGACCGGGATGGGACTCGAGCGGTTCGATCCCCGGCTCGGCGACGGGCAGCGACGCGGGTTCGCGAATCACCTCGACCTCGAGTGGGCGTCCGCCGTCTGACTCGTCACGGTGAACCCGCCAGACGCCGACTTGCTCGGGGAGACGGTTTAGATGCGCGCGCGTCACGTAACTCTCGGTCGCGAGCACGACCGCGTCGACCAGCGCGAGGCTTACGTCCGTTCGCAGTTGCGCCTCGAGGTCGCCCGGCCGGCCGAGGTCTGGCTTGTTCTCGATGCCGACGATGCGACCGTACCAGTCGGGATAGCGGGCGACCTGTCGAACGTGGTCGCGACTGCTGGCCGCGCTGGCGGCGTGATCGCGTTCGAAGAAGCCGATCTCGAGCGCGCGCTCGAGGGCGCTCCGGGCGCGCTCGGGGTGGCAGTCGAAGGCGTCTTTCCAGTAGCGCGCTCGGCCGGTGCCGACGGCCGACTCGATGGCGGCGTCGGGGATCGACTCGCTCGTGATCGCGACGCGATCCTCGAATTTGGGACCGGGCTCGACGCAGAGCACGTCGAGGATCCGCCCGCCGGGATCGGCGACGCTGCCGCCGAGCTGGCGGGCGACGATCCCCTCCCGGTGGGACTCGAGGTGGGCGCACAACTCGAGTTCGAACGCGAACTCTGACACGGTAGTGGGGAGGGCAGCGGGCGAGAAAAGTCGTCGGGTTCGGTGGCTCGAGCGTCGGGGAAAGACACTATTCGCTGGCGGGTGTGGACCCACCCATGAGCGAGGACCGGTCGGCGGCCGCGGTCTTCGGACTCCTCTCCGACGAGACCCGTATCGCGGTGCTCCGGAAGATCGCCGTCGCCCAGAGCGAGCGGGGCCACACCGCCGGCCCGGCCGAACTCTCCTTCTCGGCGATCTACGACCGGGTCGCGATCGATAACACCGCCAAACTCTCCTATCACCTCGGCGAACTCGAGGGGCTGTTCCTGCGCAAGACCGACGACGGCTACTCGCTGACCCACGCGGGCGAGCGGATCGTCCGGCTGCTCCTCTCGGAGAACTACGGCGAGGTGACCGGGTTCGACCGAACCGCGGTCCCGGGATCGTGTCTCCTCTGTGGCGCGTCGTCGCTCGAGGCCACCCTCGACAGCCAGTTCCTGACGATCGGCTGTCTGGACTGCGAGCGAAATGTCGCCGGCTACGAGGTCCCGCCGGCGCAGGTCCGGGAGCGGTCCGCGTCGGCCGCCGTCGAGGCGCTCGTCCACCGGATGGGCGCCCACTACCGCCAGGTCCGCGGCGGTGTCTGTCCGTCCTGCGGCGGGCGACTCTCGCTCGAGGTGCGCGAACTCGGCGAGCCCGAGGCCGACCCGTTCGTCGCGATCGACCGCTGTGCGGACTGTCTGCGGTCGTACTCGGCCCCGCTGACGCTCCGCTCGGCGTACCACCCCGAGGCGATCGCGTTCTGCTGGGAGCGCGGCGTCGATGTCCTCTCGACGGCCCCGTGGGAACTCCTGGGACGCGTCCACGATGGCGGGTGGTCCAGCGCGAAGACCGCCACCGAGCCCGCCGCCTACGAGGTGATGTTCGGGCTCGCAGGCGACGTTCTCCGACTCGGACTCGGGGCCGACCTGTCGGTCGAGCGGACCGAGCGCGTGCGACGGAACTCGGTCGGCGACGACCGATAGTGAAAGCCTCCCAACAAAACGGCCGTTGAGCGGAGACGCCGGTGAGCGATCCGAGACGGACCGGCTTCCCGCCGACCCCCCACGAGCCGCTCAACGAGCGTTTTGAAACGGATCTGTTACATGTAATTTCTTCGATAATACTTACGTAGTCGGATCCGCTGGGTAGTGACCGAGATGGAATTCGACTCCACGTCGACTCGAGGTGAGAACCCATGACGAGTCTGACACTGGACGACTGCATCGATTTCGTCACGACCCACAGCCGTCTCGTGCTGGTGGTACTGTTGATACTGACCGCGGCGATGGGCGTCGGGGTGACCGAACTGGACACGGAGGGTCAGGCGGGACAGGACGACTTCCCCGAGACGGATCGATCGGAGACGGCGGCGGCGATCGAGGAGCGCTACGGCGGACCGGCGAACGGAACGGAGACCGCCTCGAGCGCGGTCTACGTCAGGGCCGCGGACGGCAACGCCCTCTCGAGGGCGGCGCTGCTCGATGCCCTGCGCTACCAGCGATCGGTGACGACGAACGAGACGCTCGCAGCCGCGCTGACCGACGGCGACAGCGGCGGTGACGGGACCGGCAGCGTCGGCTCCCCCAATGGCTCCGTCGTCAGCGTCGCGAACCTCGTAGCGATCCGCGCGGCCGAGGACCCCGACGCCGACCTCGAGGCCCAGATCCGCGCTCTCGAGTCGGCGAGCGAGGGCGAGGTCGCGTCGCTGGTCGAACGGACGCTCGCCGAGGACCCCGAGGCCCGCCGGTTGGTCGCCGACGGGGCCGACTCGGGCGCGGCGACCGCGGAGGGCCACCGAATGCTGTTCCGGTTCGCGGCCGGCGACGACGGGGCACCGCCGAGCGACGCCCAACGTGTCCTCTACGACGCCGCGGCCGAGCGCGACGGAACAGTCGCGAGCGCCGGCGGCGGGAACGGCGTCGCCCTCGAGTACTTCACGCTCGGCCAGCACGCGTTCGACGAGTCGAACCGACAGCTGAACGAGAACACGATGGAGTTGCTCGTGCCGCTGACACTGGCGCTGATCCTCGGCGTCCTGGCGTTCACCTACCGCGACCCGGTCGACGTCTTGGTGGGGATGATCGGCGTCGTGACCGCCATCGTCTGGATGTTCGGGATCTTGGGGTGGCTCGGCGTCTCCGCCGGCATGACGATGTTCATCGGCCCGATCCTGATCGCCGGACTCAGCATCGACTTCGGGTTCCACGTCTTCATGCGGTATCGCGAGCAGCGTTCCGCGGGCCCTGACGACGACCGGGCACCGGCGGGCATCCGGCCGTCGATGCGGCGGGCCGTTCGATCCGTGGCGCTCGCGCTCGGCCTCGTGACGCTGACTGCCGCGATCGGCTTTCTCTCGAACGTCGTCAACCCCGTCGGGCTCATCCGCGATCTCGCGGTCGGGATCACGCTCGGTGTCGTCTCGGCGTTCGTGATCTTCGTCACGCTCGTCCCCGCGCTGAAGATCGGCGTCGACGGCTCGCTCGAGCGCGTCGGGATCGACCGGCACAAGCGCCCGCTCGGCGACGGGGCGTACCTCGGCGGACTGCTCCGGGGCAGCGTTGCCCTCGCGCGGCGGGCCGCACCGCTGGTCCTTGTCGTCGCCCTGCTCGCCGGCGCCGGCGGTGCAGTCGCCTGGACCGGCCTCGAGGAGGAGGGCGTCCAGACGCAGGACGACCCCGCCGCGGAGTGGAAACAGTCCCTCCCCGGCCCGCTCGCGTGGGAGGTCGCCGACTACGACCGCCACCAGCGCCACGTCCGGGAGGCCTACCGGCCGCGTGCGGCCGGCGACGGCGATCGGTTCCAGCTGCTGATCGAGGGCGACGTGACCGCCGACGGGAGCCTCGAGCGCGTCCGGGCCGGCCTCGAGCGGGGCGAGGAGACCGGGGCGATCCCCGAGGAATCGGCCCGGACCGACGCGGACGTGCGCTCGCCGCTGTCGGTCATGGAAACGGCCGCGGCCGAGAACGACTCGTTCGCCGCGACGCTCGAGTCGGCCGACACCGACGGCGACGGGGTGCCCGATCGGGACCTCGAGTCGGTTTACGACGCCCTCTACGCGACCGCGCCCGAGGCTGCGAGTTCGGTGATCGAGCGGACTGACGACGGGGAATACCGGTCGCTTCGGGTCCTCGGTCCGCCCGAGCGGACCGGCTTCGACGACGGCCGTGTCGACGACATCGAGGCGATGGCGGCGACGATCGAATCGGGCGACGGCGCGGCCGGCGACGCGAACGCCCGCGAAGCCGATCTCGATCTCACCGTCACCGCCGTCAGCGAGACGATCGTCACCGAGTCCCAGCTCGCGGTGATCACCGACGGGATTCTCCGGGTCCTGTTGCTGGCGCTCGGTGCGGTCTTCGTCACCCTCGTGGCCACCTATCGCCGTCTGCACGGAAGTGCGACCCTCGGGGCGGTGACCGGCCTCCAGATCGCGCTGGTGACGGCGCTGGTCGTCGGCGGCATGTTCGTACTCGACGTACCCCTGACCCTGCTGACCGCGCTCTTGATGAGCCTGGTGATCGGGCTGGGGATCGACTACAGCATCCACGTCAGCGACCGCTTCGCGCAGGAACTCGAGCGGGGGACGGCACCGTTCGCGGCGCTCGAGGCGGCCGTCGTCGGGACCGGCGGAGCGTTGCTCGGCAGTACGCTCACGTCGGCGGGCGCGTTCGCGACGTTGCTCTTGCATCCCCACCCGCAACTCGAGAGCTTCGGGACGCTGGTCGTGCTCGCGCTCGTCACCGCGTTCGCGGTCAGCGTGGTCGTCCTGCCGAGCGCGCTCGTGGTCTGGGTGCGCTACGCGCCGTCGGCGGAGCCGACGGGCCGCCCGGCGGGCGGCGGTCCCGAGTCGGCGCGGGAATAGCGGGGCCGTTCCGGATCCCGACCGCCGGCTGAACCCCTCTCGCTTTCGACTGCCGGCCGACCCGGCCCCGTTCCGTGCCGACGATCCGCATGCAGTGTCGGCCCGGGGAAGGGATAGCTCGCAACCTTTATCAGTCGCACAGCGGAATCACTACCCAAGATTACTCATCGTCTTATGGTAGGAAATCGACAACCGGAGGTGAACATCGGGCTCGTCGGTCACGTAGATCACGGCAAGACGACGCTGGTGCAAGCGTTGAGCGGTTCGTGGACGGACCAGCACTCCGAGGAGATGAAACGCGGTATCTCCATCAGACTCGGCTACGCCGACGCGACCTTCCGCTACTGCGAGGGAGCGGACGAACCCGAATGTTACACCGTAGAGGAGGAGTGTCCGGACGGCTCGGAAAGCGAGCCGCTTCGGACCGTCTCGTTCGTCGACGCCCCGGGTCACGAGACTCTGATGGCGACGATGCTCTCGGGCGCGTCGCTGATGGATGGCGCGGTGCTGGTCGTCAGCGCCAACGAACCAGTCCCCCAGCCCCAGACCGAAGAGCACCTGATGGCGCTCGACATCATCGGCATCGACAACATCGTCATCGCCCAGAACAAGGTCGACCTCGTCGACGCCGAGACCGCCCGCAACAACTACGAACAGATCAAAGAGTTCGTCGAGGGGACGGTCGCGGAGGACGCTCCGATCGTCCCCGTCTCCGCGGGACAGGAGGTCAATCTCGACCTGCTGATTCAGGCGATCGAAGAGGAGATCCCGACCCCCGAGCGGGATCCCGACACCGATGCTCGGATGCACGTCGCCCGCAGTTTCGACATCAACAAACCCGGGACGACGGCGAAAGACCTCGCCGGCGGCGTTCTCGGCGGTAGTCTAGTTCGGGGTGAACTCGAGGTCGGTGACGATATCGAGATCCGACCCGGCCGCGAGGTCGAGGAGGGCGGCCAGAGCGAGTACGTCCCGATTCAGACGAGCATCCGCTCGTTGCAGGCCGGCGGCGAGACCGTCGACACCGTCACGCCGGGCGGCCTGCTCGGCGTCGGAACCAAGCTCGACCCCTCGCTGACGAAAGGCGACGCGCTGGCGGGCCGGATGGCCGGACCGCCGGGAACGCTCCCGCCGACGTGGAACGAGTTCACGATGGACGTCGACCTGCTCGAGCGGGTCGTCGGCGCGGAGCAGGGCGAGACGGTCGACGAGATCAGTACGGGCGAGCCGCTGATGATGACCGTCGGCACGGCGACGACCGTCGGCTCGGTCACCAGTGCCCGCAGCGGCGAGTGTGAGGTCAAACTCAAGCGGCCCGTCGCCGCCGATCCAGGGACGAAAATCGCGATCAACCGCCGCATCGGCGCGCGCTGGCGGCTGATCGGCCTGGGAACGCTCACGGACTGAGGCGATGAGCACGCGGATGCGGGTCGCCCTCGACACGAGCGCGCTCATGATGCCGGTCGAACTCGACGTGCGGCTGTTCGAGGAACTCGAACGATTGCTCGATTCATTCGAGCCGACGATTCCACAGGCCGTCCTCGAGGAGCTTCGGCGGCTGTCCGAGAAGGGCGGCCAGGAGGGGACGGCCGCGACCGTCGGCCACGATCTGGCGACCGAGCGCTGTCTCGTCGTCGACACGGAGGCGTCGTACGCGGACGACGCTCTGGTCGAACTCGCTCGCGAGGGGACCGTCGACTACGTCGTGACGAACGACCGCCCGCTGCGCGACCGGGTGCTCGAGGCGAGCAGACCGGTAATTGCATTACGCGGGAGAAACAAGTTAGCGATCACTCAACCATAGATGTACAAACGGGTCAGGCTGAAGGACACGGTAGAAGTACCGCCGGAAGAACTCGGCGACGTTTCGCCGAATCGAGTCAAACGACTGCTCCAGGACAAACTCGAGGGGCGCATGGACGAGGAGGTGGGGAGCATCGTCTCCGTCACCAACGTCCACGATATCGGAGAGGGGACGGTGTTGCCGAATCGGCCGGGCGTCTACTACGAGGCCGAGTTCGACGCGGTGACGTTCGATCCGCAGATGCAGGAAGTCGTCGACGGCACCGTCGTCGAAGTCGTCGAGTTCGGTGCCTTCGTCGGCATCGGTCCCGTCGACGGCCTGCTGCACGTCTCCCAGATCAGTGACGAGTATCTCGCCTTCGACGGCGAGAACCAGCGGCTCGCCTCGAACGAGTCCGCCCGCTCGCTCGGCGTCGACGACGCCGTCCGGGCTCGCATCGTCACCAAGAGCATCGACGAGCGCAACCCGCGCGACTCGAAGATCGGCCTCACCGCGAAACAGCCGGGGCTGGGCAAACACGGCTGGCTCGAGGAAGAACGCGAGAAACGCGAAGCGACCGCAGGTGAATAACCATGGCATCCGACCGTCTCGTCTGTCGCGAGTGTCACCGGGTCAACGAACCGGACAACGAAACCTGTGACGCCTGCAACTCCTCGTCGCTGACCGAGGACTGGGCGGGCTATGTCATCATCGCCCACCCCGAGGAAAGCGAGATTGCGACGGAGATGCAGATCACCGAATCGGGCGCGTACGCCCTGAAGGTTCGCTGATTGGCGTGACCCGCGACGACAACGACGACGCGTCCGCCGCCGACGACCAGCTACTGGTTTTACCTGACGACCTCCGCCACGAGCTCAAGGAGCCGATGGGACCGATCGAAACGGACGCCGACCGACTCCTCGAGACTGTCGACGGACCCCTGATCGCCGTCGGCGACGTCGTCACTTACCACCTCCTCGAGGCGGGCCACCGGCCCGATGTCGCGCTCGTGGATGGCCGGACCAAGCGCAGCAAGGTCGACGAGGAGATCCGCGAGGCGGTCACCGAGGGCGCGAGCATCGAGGTGCGGAACCCGCCCGCCGAACTCTCCGTGCCGGTCGTTCGCGCGCTCCGGCGCGCGCTCTCGACCGACGACCCGACCACGATACTGGTCGACGGCGAGGAGGATCTGGTCGCGCTGCCGGCCATCGTCGCCGCGCCCGAGGGCGCGAGCGTCGTTTACGGCCAGCCCGACGAGGGAATGGTCCACGTGCAAGTCACCGACGACCACCGCACCGACATGCGCGACCTGCTCGAGCGCTTCGAGGGCGACACCGAGCGCTTCTGGGACCTGCTCGAATCAGATACTGACTCGTAAATCGTTGCAACAGACGGTATCAGCCGCGTAACGTCAGTCTCACGCCGACGATGTGGCGGGTCAGGTTCGATGCCACCGACGCAAACGGAGTGTCGCTCCGGATCCGTTACCCGTCGGAGCTGTTCCCCGCCAGACAGTCGTTTTCTCGAGTTTCGAGTCCCCCGTCGTCGGGGTTCCGTACCGTATCGACCTCGAGGTCGTCGAGCGAGAGCTTGGTGATGAACTGGCGATCGGTATGGATCGTCCCGTCCTCGATCGTGATACTCGATGCCGAGATTCGCATCTGGTCCTGGGAGCCTTCGGTGTCGTATTCGGTGACCTGGTCCTCGCCGAACGAGAGATCTCCCTCGAGGTGAGTGAACTTCTGGCTGAGACCCTGGAACTCGACGTCATCGGATCGTATCGACACCCTGACAGTCTCACCGGTGACGGGCATCTCGACGTCTTTGAAGAGGTGGAGTCCTTCGATCGTTCCCTCGTCGATCTGGGCGACGTTGACGGAGTACTGTCCGCACGTTTCGGTGCTCCCCATCGTCGACCGTTGTTCGAACCCCTCTCCGTGGAGTTCGTCGAACGTAATCGCGAACGTTCCGACGCCGGCGGCCGGAACTGCGGCGCCGACACCGGCCGTTATCATGCCGGTCAAGACACAGACCAGCACGACGTTCGTGACGAGAAAGCTGACGAGAAACCGTTTGCGATCGATTGGCACGAGTGTCCCGTATTCCATCGAACGTATAGTTATAAATTTGCGTGCGTATCCGAGGCCCTATAAACCGGATCAGATATGTTCCATTCCTCTCTGTAGTACCGACTGAAACGATTCACACACTGATCGCATAGCAGTCGCGCGATCAGGTGTGTCTTGACTTTCAGTGGCTACGATAGAACGAGTACCGCCGGCGGAACTGGTGCATGGCCGTGATCACTGTTCGAACCGGTCCGGCTGGAACGAATCGTGAACCGATCGGGAGTTGGAGGCGCTGAGCGATGTCCGAACGGTATCGACTGCACCGTGTTTCGGCTAGGGGTTCCGATCGACTATCGGAACGATCGGTCGCAGCCCCCGTCGGGAGCTAGCCGATCGCGGAATCGGTCGTGGCGGAGATGGCATCTGTCGTTCCGTCTGTGATACCACCGATTATGCCCGTCGTCCCGTCCGCGGTCTCGTCGACTACATCGGTGGTTCCGTCTACGGTTTCGTCGGCAACGTCCGTGGTCCCGTTCACAGTATCGTCGACCGCGTCGGTAGTCCCGTCTACGGTTTCGTCGACCGCGTCCGTCGTGTTATCTACGGGTTCGTCGAGCGCCGTGTCATCCACGGTCTCGTCGATTGCATCCGTCGTATCGTTCGTGGTATCGTCGACCGCATCCGTCGTGGTGTCTACAGTCCCGTCGACTGCATCGGTCGTGGTATTCGTCATGTCGTCAACCGCGTCCGTCGTATTGTTCGTGGTATCGTCGACCGCATCCGTCGTATTGTCCACAGTGTCGTCGACCGAATCCGTGGTATTATCCACAGTATCGTTGACCGCATCCGTCGTCTCATTCGTGGTATCGTCGACCGGATCCGTCGTATTGTCCCCGGTGTCGTCGTCCGGATCTGTGGTGTTGTCCCCGGTATCACCGTCCGAACCCGTGGTGTTATCCTCGGTATCGTCGTCCGGATCCGTTGTATTGTCCCCAGTATCATCGTCCGGATTCATCGTGTTATCCTCTGTATCGCCGTTCGAATCCGTCGTGTTGCCTCCGGTGTCGTCGTCCGGATCCGTCGTGTTGCCTCCGGTGTCGTCGTCCGGATCCGTCGTATTGTCAGCAGTGTCGTCGGTTTCGTTTGCCGCGGGGTCCGTTTCGTCGATCCCGTAGTCTTCGAGTCCGAACAGACTTTTGATGGTCTTGATCGCGTTGATCGAATCGGGGAGCTGTTTCAGGAGCTCCAGTACCGCCTCCGGCGAGAGAACGACGGTCATCGAGTCGGCCTCGCCCTGCTCGAACTCGACGTCAGTCCACGGGCCGGTAAGTGTGGTGTCCTGGAACTCGACATCGTTGAGTTGGAGTTCGATACTCTCCTTCTCGTGATCCGACCCGCTAAAACAGATCGTGCTCGCGGCGATCAATCCGGATTCGATTCCGAACGTCGCTTGCCCGTCGGACGGGCCGGTGCTGGTGGCGGAGACGTCCCCCGATTTCGTTCGGAGATTCGTCGCCTCCTGCTTGTAGGCGTTCATCGAGATATTCTCGAGCGTCGGCGACGGGAGACACGCCAGAGACTCGAGGGGGTCTCCGTCCAGTTGTGCGGCTTCGTTCGACGACGAACTCGGGCCCGATGCCCCGGAGTAGGCCACGGCCGGCGGGCTCGCAATGACCACGAGGACGAGGAACGCGGCCACGAAGGTGCTGCGGTCGATCATTGGTACTGACTGTCGTATCTACCGCAATGTCATCACCCGTAATAGCTATTGACTGGCGTATCCCGGGCTCTTTATACCAGTCCGTCGGCGGAACCGCGGCCGCCCCAGCGATCGCGCGTCGGCGAATCGGACGCCGTCGAGACCGCGCACGTCACTCCACGACAGTGTGCTCGAGCGTGCCGATCCCCTCGATCTCGAGCGCCACCGTATTGCCGTCCTCGAGCCAGTTCCCCAGTTCCAGCCCACAGCCCTCGCCGACAGTGCCGCTGCCGATGACGTCGCCGGGGTGGAGCGTCTCGGACTGGGAGACGTGTTCGACGATCTCCGCGAAGGAGTGGTACATCTCGTCGACGGTGCCCTCCGACCAGACCTCGCCGTCGATTCGGGCGGTCATCGGGGCCTCGAGCACGTCGATGTCCTCGCGCGGGACGAAATAGGGGCCGAGCCCGTTCGCGAAGTCCTTCCCCTTCGCGGGGCCCAATCGCCCCTCCATCTCCCGCCCCTGGATGTCGCGGGCGCTGAAATCGTTGAAGACGGTGTAGCCGGCGATGTGTGCTTCGGCCTCCTCGGCCGGGATGTCCCGGCCCCGCTTCCCGATGACCGCTGCGATCTCGAGTTCGTAGTCCATGATCGACGAGTAGTCTGGCCACTCGATCGTCTCGCCCGGCGCGACGACGCTGTCGGCGTTGCCCTTGTAGTAGACCGGGAGTTCGTACCAGACGTCGGCGATCTCGCCGTCCATGCTGTTCTGGACGTGCTCTTCGATCGCCATGCAGTCGCGCAGCGAGTTCGGTCGGGGAAGCGGTGCGAGCAGGTCGTACTCGCCGGGCTCGTACCGGATCTTCGCACCGCCGGGACCGCGCTCCGCGTCGGTCTCGGCCGCGTACTCGAGCGCTTCCCTGGCGTCCGCGATAGCTTGATCGCCGCGCTCGAGAAAGGCGATCATCTCCGGGGGAACGTGTGCGCGGGCGAGGTCCGCAGGTGCGGGTTCACCTTCGGTCTCGAGGGCAGCGCCGTAGGCGGCGGTGAGGTCCACGAGCGTCGCGTCACCGGCGGGCGTATCGTCGGATTCGCTCGACTCGTCGACGGCACCGATGCGTTCGACCGGACCGACCGGCGTATTGACTTCGAAGGTCGCGAGTTTCATGCGGTCTCACCTCCCGTCTCGTCCCCGATAAGGGCGACCGGTCGCACCCAGCCCGCGCTTCCGCCCTCGATTGTGATGGGGAACGCGACGATCGGCACGTCGGTCCTGCGGGGTAGCACGTCGAGGTTGGCCATCTTCTCGATCTGGCAGTACTCGACCTCGCGACCGGCGAAGTGAGCTGGCCACAGTTCGTCCTCGTCGCCCGATTCGACGTAGCGCTCGCCCATCGCCGCGAACGGTTTGTCGAAGCCGTAGGCGTCCGTGCCGATCACCTTCACGCCCTGCTCGACGAGGTACTTCGTCCCCTCGGCGCTCATTCCGGGGAACTCGGTCAGGTACTCGGGCCGGCCCCACAGCTCGTCGGCTCCGGTCTCGAGCAGGACGATCTCGCCCGGCGAGAGGTCGTGGTCCAGTTCGTCGAGGGCGTCCTCGAGATCTCTCACCGAAATCTCCGCGCCGGCGTCCATCCACCGGAAATCGAGCACGACCGCGTTCCCGCGACACCACTCGAGGGGGATCTCCTCGATCGTCTTCGCCGGTTCGCCGTCGACCTCGGGGCCGTAATGCCAGGGCGCGTCGAGATGGGTCCCAGCGTGGGGAATCACCTCGAGGTCCTCCCACGCCAGTCCCATCCCGTCGGGGAAGTCGTCGGCCTCGACGTCGTACCCCTGTGCCTGCAGCGTCTCGGCGAGGCGCTCCGCGCCCGCTTCGTGGTCGAACGCGTCGATGCTCGGCGGCGTGGGCTCGCTCGCGACGCCGTCCTCGAGGCCGATGCTCAGGTCGATCAGCGTGGTCTCGTCGGCTGTTACCAAGTCTCTCACAGTCGCCACGATTCGGGGAACCCAGTTAACAGTGACTCCGATCCGCTGGATTCTAGACCGGCCAGTTCCGGTGGCCGCGGCCACTACTGTTGCGAGACATATACAAAATAAGAATCATTATGAACCTAGTAGTGCGGTTTTGGACATGGAGACGGAATCCGCGTCGTGGGTCGCTCTTTTCACCGTGGGGATGTCGCTCACCGTCGTCGGGCTGCTCCTCTTGGATACGATGGCATGGTACGTCCAGTACGCCGCGTTGGGGCTGTCGGTCGTCCTCGTGGGTATCGCAGCGTATCAAGTGATATCGGCCGAATCACGCGCGGGGTGAGCGAATCGCCGGAAATGGGGTGGCTAACGGCCACCCCTCCGAGCGGCCGCTATCGACACCTCGTCGGCACTGGGATCCCGATCGACGCGTCTCGAGTAACTATTTACTCTCCGCCGTGAACGTGACGAGCATGTACGATTTCGTCGTCGTCGGCGTCGGGCCGCCGGGCGCGCGCTTCGCCCGCCGGGCCGCCGAAGAAGGCTACGACGTGCTCGCCCTCGAGAAAGGAGAGATCGGCGAGCCACTCGCCTGTTCGGGTCACGTCAGTACCGACATCTGGGAGTTCACCGGCGACGGCGCTCGAGAGGAACTGTTCCAGAACGAAATCTACGGCGCGCGGTTCCACGTCGGCGGGCCCGGCAGCGACGCCTACCCGTTCTACAAGGACGAGGTCGCGTCGAACGTCATCGACCGCGTCGGCCTCGACCGCCATCTCGCCGACCTGGCTCGGGAGGCGGGTGCGGACGTCCGCGAGGAACACACCGTCACTGCAGTCACCGAACACCGGGATCGAGTCGAAATCGTCGCCAGCGGACCCGACGGAACCGTCGAATTCGAGGCGAAGATGGTCGCCGGCTGCGACGGGCCGCGCTCGAGAGTGCGGGACGAACTCGCACTTCCCACGCCCGAGGAGTTCCTCCACGGCGTGCTCGCCTTCTCCGAGGAAGACGACCACGAGGACTTCGTCGACGTCCACCTCACGCCGCCGACCTTCTTCGCGTGGCGGATCCCCCGCGGCGACGCCGGCGTCGAGTACGGCCTCGCGGCCCCGCCGGGCGTGCAGGTGACCAAGCACTTCGAGGAGCTCATCGACGGCTACGAGATCGACGTCTCTCACCGCTGTTCGGGGGCGATCCCGGTCGGGTCGCCCGACCGGGTGACGACCCGCCGGGCCTTCCTCATCGGCGACGCGGCCGCCCAGACCAAGCCCTTCACCGGGGGCGGCATTCTCTATAGCATGACCAGCGCCGACCACGCCGCCCGCGAGATCGATCCCGATCGGCCGACCACGCTCGCGACCTACGAACGCGCCTGGCGCGACGACCTCGAGCGCGAACAGGAACTCGGGCGCTGGATTCGGCGGGCCTACTCGCTGCCCGAGCCCGTCCAACGGCTCGGCCTCGGAGCGCTCTCGGGCGAGATCGGCGTCCACATGGACCGACCGACGTCGCTGGTCTCGCCGACCCACCTGAAAGCCATGCTCTCGCGGCTCCGCGGCTAGATCCGCTCGAGATCGGTCGGGACCCGCGGAGCGATAACCCCCCTCGAGTACCGGAGTCGACAGACCGAAGGCGGCGGTCCCGAAACGAGGGATAGATGACGGGGCGGCAGTGGCGGTCAGCCGCGCTCGCGTTCGTGGCCGCGATCCTCGAGCGGGCCGGAATCATCGACGGGGAGCGGTTTCGCCCGACGATGGAACTGGCCTGGCCGCGGATCGTCACCGGCTTCGCGATCATGTCCAAGCAGACGGCCGACCTCGCGATGGTCGGGGCCGCCGTCGGGACGGCCGGCACCGCGGGACTGGCCTTCGCGCTAGGTTACTGGCAGATCGTTACGCTGCTGGGGCTCGGGGTCGCGGGCGGGACAGTCACGCTCGTCTCGCAGAACTACGGCGGCGAGGCGACCGATCGCGCGTCGGTGGCCGTCAACCAGAGCGTCGTCCTCGCCGTCGCACTGTCGGTCCCGATTGCGATCCTCTTCGTCGCCATTCCCGGCCCCCTGATCCGTCTGCTCGGATCCGGATCGGATGCGCTCGTTCACGGGCGGATCTACCTCGTCTACGTCGCGCCGGCCGTGGTCTTCGAAGTGCTCAACCTGATCGCCAGCCGCACCTACACCGGCGTCGGCGACACGTTCACCGAGATGGTCGCCCGCGCCGGCGGTGCAGTGCTCAACGTCGTCCTCAGCGGACTGCTGATCTTCGGGTTCGGTCTCGGCGCTGCCGGCGCGGCCGTCGGGACGACCCTCGCCAGCGGGTTCGTGACGGTCGTCCTGGCGTGGGGGATGCTCGGCCGGTCGTACGGCCGGCTCGGCATGGAACCCAGCCCCGTCCCGATCACGCCGTCGGGCCCATGGCTCGAGCCGACGCTGCTGCGGCAATTGATCGAGGTCTCGCTGCCGGAGATCGGCCGCCGGCTCGCACAGGGGCTCGTCGTCTTCCCGCTGCTGTGGATCGCCGCCTCCTTCGGCCCCGTCGTCGTGACGGCGCTCGAGGTCGGCCGACGGGTGCGAGCGCTGATCAACAGCGTCAACTGGGGGCTGTCGCTGGCCGCGAGCTCGCTGGTCGGCCAACACCTTGGCGCGGACGAGGAAGGGGAGGCGGGAGCCTACGGCGCGGCGATCATCCGGCTCTCGACGGTGCTCTACGTCGTTATCGGGGCGCTGGTCGTGATCTTCGCTCGGCCGATCGCGGGGCTGTTCGTGAGCGATCCCCCGGCGGTCACGCAGGCCGCGGTCTTCGTCGCCGTCGGCGCGGTTAGTTCGGTTGGCTACGGCATCGACGGCGCCGCTGCCGGGGCCTTGCTCGGTGCCGGCGACACCCGCTGGCCGTTCGTCGCCTCCCTGCTCGGCCGGTACGCCTTCGCGCTCCCGGCGGCCGCGCTCGGACTAGTCACGCCGCTCGGCGTCGGCGGGCTCTATCTGGCGCTCTTCCTCGAGACGAGCGTGCCCGGCGGGATCAACTATTGGCTGTTCCACAGCGGCCGCTGGAAGGCGGTGAGCCGGCGGTACCGGCCGTCGTCGGACGCCGGCTGAGCGGAGGAGCGAGTCGTGGGAGGACGCAGCCCAGACCGCGCTCGAGGACGCGGATGAGACCCCCGAGGGGATCACTGGACCGAGATCGAGTCACAGACGGTGGATGGCCAGGACGGGCAGATCGAATCGTGCACGACGATTTACGTCTCGTTTGGGCTCCAGCGGTCGGGCCTCGAGACGGCCGTCGCCGACCCGGCAACGGTCGACGCCGTAGCGGTCCCACAGCTCCTCGTCGACCAGTCGATCGGTACCGGCTCGAAAACGGATCGTCAGTCGGTCGCGCTACGCGGTCGCGGCGATGTCGGATTCGAACAGCGGAACCCCGTTTCGCTCGAGGTAGACGAAGAGCCGAACGAGCGCGAGGCCGACGGCGAGCACGGCGACGGTCCCGAGCGCGACGAGCATGACGTCTTCGGGGATCCCCATCGATGCCAGCGCCATCGACGCCGTGAGCGCGAGCACCGTGACGGTCGTCACCAGCCGCATGGTCGACCAACTCAGCGAGGACCACGTCGATGCCGGAACGTACCGCCCTCGAGACTGCGTGTAACCCATGCGAAATAGTTGGGCCAACTACACTATAAGTCTTGTTCCGGCGGTCGGCTCGCAGACTGGACCGTTTCCCGTCCGCCGGCGTTTCCACCGCGCTCCTGGGCAACGACGTACTGGACCTCGACGATCAGCGAGTCGTCGCTGTGAGGTCTGATCTCCTCGTAGAGCCGGTCTGCCAGCCCCGGTTCCGGACCGGATTCCCGGCCGGAGACCGTAACGACGACCCGCTCGACCGACTGGATCGGGTAGTTGCCGTCGAGTTCGACCGCGACGTCGTCGCTCTCGAGGGCGGCGTATCGGGGCTCCTCGAGGACCGCCTCGACCTCGTCTTCGGCGGCCGACTGGAGTTCGGTCGTATGGAAATCCAGCAGGGTGACGCCGGCTAGCGGCGCGGTCAGCACCAGCAGGCCGACGCCGAAGACGGCCGCGTACGTGTAGGTCGGCGTCCGAGTCGGCGACACCTCGAACAGCCCCTGCGGGCGGTAGCCCGCGACCCACAGCGTCCCCAGCGCAGCGAGATTGATCGACAGGAGGTTGACGATCACGAGGACGGCGGCACCGATCGCCGCGCCCGACATCCCCCAGGCGACCGTGATGCCGACCGCGGCCGATGGCGGAATGAGCGCCGCGGCGATCATGACGCCGACGATGGCCTCCGAAAACCCCCGCGTGAGGCTCAAAATGCCGGCAATCCCCGCTCCTAGCGCGACCGCGAGCGAGAACAGGTTGGGAGCGACCCGCTCCTCGAGTTCGGTCGCGGCGACGATGTCGACACCCGCGGGCTCGAGGCCGGCCAGGCGGGCCAGCACCGCGAGGGCGATGGAAGCGACGACGACCATCGTCACGCCGACGACCTGATAGCTGAAGCCGGTCGATTTGAGCCGGTCATCACCGGTCACGATGCCGACGTTGGCGGCCAGTGCGGGGCCGAGCAGCGGCGCGATGACCATCGCCCCGATCACGACCGCCGGCGAATCGGCCAGCAACCCGGCGGTGGCGACGACCGCGCTGATCAACAGCATGACGGTGTAGATCGCAAACGGGGGCGTGAGTTCGTCCGCCTTCGTGCGCAACACCTGTCTCGAGGTGCGTGAGCCCGTCTGGCCGCCGCGACTGTACCGCTCCCGGAGCGTCTCGAACCCCTCGGAGACGACCGTCTCGGCGTTGATCACGACGACGCTGGCCTCGTCACTGACGCCGGCCCGCTGCAGCCGATCGAGCAGCGGTTCGACCGCCTGCGTCGGGATCGGAAACCGCACGACCGCTGCATACCCCCGGCCGCTGGTCTCGTCGCTGACGACGTAGTCGAATCCCTCGTCCTCGAGGATGTCGAGCACGGCCCGTCGCTTCCCCTCCGGCACCGTGATCTCCAGATAGCGCATACTGGGGCCACACTCGAGTCGCGGATAGTCCTCGGGGCGGCAGTGGACGGGTTCCTGTGGTTGCCGGGGTCGATCAGTGGGTCGCCCGGACCGTCGACTCATACGGTCTGCTGTACGTCATTTCCGGCGCGACCGCAGGCCAGATCGCGGTCGCGCCGGTACATCGGTACAGTAAACCGTATCAGTCGTCCGTGTCGTCGGTGCCGACGACCCCGCAAGCGATCGCCTCGGGCTCGACCAGTTCCTCGCCGTCGACGGCGTCGGGATGCAACAGCAGAATCGTGTCGTCGGGCATCTCGTCCTCGACGCGGACCCGCCGCCCGAGCACTTCCTCGAGTTCCGCGACGTCGTCGATGTCGAACTCCCGTTCGATGAGGCGTTCGGCGTTGGCCCGCGAGAGGACGAAGACGAGGCTCCCCGGCTCGAGGTGTTCGCTCTCGGCGGCCTCGAGTACGGTCGCCAGCGAGTCGGAGCTCACGGCCTCGAGCGAGCGGATCGTCACCCGTTCGGTGCCCGAGCCGGGCGCTTGCTGTGACTGGGTCCGAATGCGGGCAGTTAGTTCCTCGAAGTCGGTCTCGGCGTCGAGGCGTGTTGGCATACTCGCGTTCGGTGACCGCGAGCCTTGACGGTGTGGCCGGCCAGTTCCGGGACTCGAGAGTAGTGGGTATGATGTCTATCCGACAGACAGTACTGACTCGATAAATCAGGGCTATAGAAATCAGGTCGAACGTATCTTTCGTGAGGTAGAACGACGAGCCTCTTCGTTCTCAAACTGTTTCAGCCACGTCGATCCAGCTACCGCAGACACCTGGCTTCAGGTCCACGCCGTCTGGTGGAATCATATCTAAGTTAACACTACCGACGCAGCGCGCGCCACCGCACGCCGGTTCCCCAGTCCGGAGTATCGTGTAGGTCGATGGGGCTGAGCGGTCTCGCCTCGAGTCACGTCTTCCTCGGATCGATATCATCGAATTAGACAGTCAGTTGCGCCACAACAGCGGTTTTTACGCGGCGGTGGTGTACGAAGCCCGATGTCGACGATAGCCGACCTTCGACTGCCGGCGGCGGAAACGGCGTTGGCAACCGCCTTCGAGCGCGCGCCGGCGGCCACGTTCGAACTCGAGTCCTCGGTATCGAAGACGCGCCCGTCGCTGTGGGTCGCCGGCGTCGATCGCGAGACGGTCGACGACGCGTTCGCGGCCGACCCCTCGGTCGAGGCAGCGGAACTCCTCGTCGAGACGGACTCGAGACTGCTGTACGACGTGACCTTCGCGGAGGAAACGGGGACCGAGATCCTCTGGAACGACCTGCTTCTCGACGGCGGCTCGCTGCTCGAGGCGCGGGCGACCGACGGCTGGTGGCAGGTGACGGTCCGGTACCGCGACCGCGACCTGCTCACCGAGGCCTACGAGCGGCTGGTCGGCCGTGGAATCAACGCCGACCTCCGGCGCGTGACCGACGTGACCGACGCCGACCGCCGCGAGACGCGGCTGACGCCCGAACAGCAGGAAGCCCTCGAGGCCGCACTCGAGTACGGCTACTTCGAGATTCCCCGCGGGGTGTCGATGGAGGAGTTGGCCGAGGAGCTCGGAATCTCCCATCAGGCGCTCTCCGAGCGGTTCCGGCGGGCCTACGAGACGCTGGTCGACGCCGAACTCCAGCCCGCGGGAGAGGAGTCACAGCTCGAGTGATCGCCAGTCGATCGGCCGCGACGGATTGTGATCGCGAGGCGGCGGCCGAATGGGAACGCGGCACAATCATTATTTGGGTGGCTTGCGTTCGCTACCACATGACTAACCTGCTTTCCGACGAGGAGATCGAGACGCAACTCCCCGACGACTGGAACCGCGAGGGCGACGAGATCGTTCGTGTGTACGAGTTCGACGACTATCTTCGCGGCGTCAACTTCGCACAGATGGTCGGCGAGATCGCCGAAGCGCAGTTTCACCACCCCGAGATCATCATTCGCTACGCCGGCGTCGAGATCCGGTTGACATCCCACGAGGAAGGCGGCATCACCGACGATGACATCGAGATGGCCGAACTGATCGAGTCCGAACGCGGCGACTGAAATCGCAATACCCACACGATGGACGCCCGCTACGTCTTCCGCGTGCGTGTCCGACTCGAGCCCGCCCAGGAGAACGTCTCCCTCGAGCCGAGCAGCGCCGAGACGACGGTCACGCTCTTTCGCGGGGCCCCGGAGCCGGGTACCGAGGGCTGGCTGTTTTTCCGGAATACGCTGTGGCGCGGCGAGGTATCCGACGAGGACTACGCCCGCCGGCTCGCCGCGGAGTGGCTCGGCGTTCCCGAGCGGACCGTCGAATCGGTCGACTTCCGCGAACTGCAGGCCGACGAGGACTATCTCGAGGCGCTGCAATCGGAGATCGAGGCGGATCTCGAGGCGTTCAACGCCGATGATGTCTCCGAGGTGTTGTCGAAGTATCTGGGTTCGAGCGTTCGAGTGACGGATGCGTCGTGACCGCGCCGCGAGTTGACCGCGTTCCGTCCGGCGCGCGAGACTCGAAATCCGCAGTCACTCGAGGGGTACAGCCACTCGTTACTCGACATCGTCGTGCGTCAGCAACGGGCGCGTTCGTTCGTCCTCGGGTGAATCGTACGTGACGACCTCGAGGAGGTTGCCGTCCGGGTCGAGGAAGTAAAAGCCCTCGAACTCCCCCCAGTCGTAGGGTCCTTGCTTCGGGAACTGTCCCTCGAGGTCGGCCATCAGCGACTCGTAGGGCCCGCGATCGGTTGCGAACGCGAGGTGGGCCTTGTCGAGCGGGTGATCGAGCCCACGCTCATCCCAGTTCTCGGCGCGGCCGGTTTCGGCCAGCGTCACGACCGTCTCGCCGGCCCGAAACATCGCGTGTGCACCCTGGAAATCGTCGGGTGGTCTGACCAGTTCGAGATCGAGGACATCGCGGTAGAACTCGTAACAGGGCTCGAGCGCGTCGACGTCGACGTTGATGTGATCGACAGCGTCCATGTCGTGAAGTACCACGGGAGGGGACATGAGGCTAGCCGTGGCAGCAGCGTCGACCGGCCTCGAGCGAGTATCGACTGCAGCGGTCCGCACCGTTCGGCCTCGAGCGAGTTTGCAACGAGCGGACGCCCCTCAGGAACGATCGACCCGCGAGGGCGACGGCGTCTGCCGCCACTCCGGTTCCTCCCGCGGCGGCGCGAGGACCCCGAGGCCGAGCGCATCCTCGCGATCCCGATTTTCCGCGCCGTGGCGTTCGTTGCTCGCGAATCGATACGCGTCGCCGGCCGTGAGCGGGTACTCCTCGCCCTCGACGATTGCGGTGAGTTCCCCCTCGAGGACGAACCCGATCTGTTCGTTGTCGTGCGCGTGGACCGGTAGCGTCGCTCCGGCTTCGATCCGCCAGTAGACCATGCCCGCTCGGTCTCCGGCGGGGAGCGCCGCGAGGTGGACGCCGTCAGCGACCTCCTCGAACGCCGCCCGGTCCGTCGATCGTTTCTCCATGTGAGCAGGCAACACTCCCCACGCCATCACTGATAAACGTATCGTGAAAACGCTTTAAGCACCTCAGCGGTGTCGGTTGACACATGTTGACACACCAATCCATCAGGCTGTTTCACCTCCCGTTCTCGTTCATGCTGCCCCAGCGGGTGGCGGCCGAAGCGGGCTACTTCCGCGATGAGGGTCTCGCGGTCGAACTGGTCGAACGGGATAGACGCGACGTCGAAGTCAAGTATATCCCCGCGGAGGAAACGCTGACGGACGATTACGACGTAGATCTCTACCCGATCTGCAAGTGGGAGAGCATCCGCCGGACGTGGGAGATGGGCGACGGCCGCATCGTCGCAAACGGCACCTTCGCGAACCTTCCGTACACCGTCTTCACGCGACCGGACTCCGACCTCGAGACCCCGGCCGACCTCGCGGAGGTCCCCGTCGGTGTCAACTTGCGAACCGGGCAGGAGTATACCGCGCGAAAGGCTCTCGAGGAACACGTCCCGCCCGACGAGATCGACCTCGTCGGCTGCGGAATGCCGACCGACAGGCTGCAGGCCCTTCGCGAGGGGCGCGTCGACGCCGTGACGCTCATCGACCCCCACAGTACCCTCGCCGACCACCTCGGTTTCCGACGGCTCCTCGAGTACGACAACCACATGGGTATCGTCGGCAGCGCCGAAATCGATCGTGACCTGCTCGAGGCGTTCCTGCGGGCCTACGGCCGCGCGGTCGACGACATCAACGCCGATCCCGACGCCTTCCGCGGGACGTATCTCGAGTTGCTCGAGGCCGACGCGGCGGTCGCGCCAGACCTGTTCGACGAGATCGACGTCGACGCCGTCCGCGAAGAGATCGACGTGCCCGAGTACGAGGTCCCCGAGCCCGCCGACCGCGGGGAACTCGACGACCACCTCGAGTGGATGCAGGCCCGCGGATTGATCGGCGAGGACGCGACGATCGACGACATCGTCGCGCCGCTGTGATCGCGCATCGAGACGCCCCAAGCGCCACCTCCATCCAGACTCCACCATGACCGATATCGACATCAGTTCCCAACAGGCCGCGATCGACGAGTTCCAGAGCGACCCCGACGACCGTCCCGTTCTGCGGGCGCGGTTCGAACACAACGGTAGCCCGCGGTACATGCTCTATACGATCAAACGGTTCGGCTACGACCACGACCACGGCTTTCACCTCGACCTGCAACTCGTCTCCGACGAACTCGAGGCGGGCCGCGAGACCGTCGAGGCGAAACTCCAGGACGGCGACGCCGACCTGATCGACATCGACTACATCTCGACGGCCCGCGAGCGCGCCGACGGCGCGCCGATCGTCGCCTTCCACCCCTACGGCCAGACCGTCGGCGGGCTGGTCGTCCCCGACGACTCGCCGATCGACGGGCTCGCGGATCTCTCGGGCCACCGGATCGGCGTCGTCAGACGCCTCGACAAGAACTGGATCCTCGTCCGGGCGGCCTGTCGGGAGTTCCACGGCTTCGATCCGGACGAGACGACGACGCCGGTCGAAGCCGGTTCGAAGGTCGAACTCACCCGGCTGCTCGAGGAGAGCGAGGTCGACGCAATCCTTCAGTTCTGGCAGATTATCCCGGAGATCGTCGAGACCGGACCCTACCGCGAGGTGCTGCCGATGTCGCGGCTGGTAGACCGCCTCGCGGACGGCGGTACCGACACCGACATCGACACTGACACCGACGGCGATCGCCCGATTCCGGTCTCGACGTTCCTGACGAGTGAGGGATATCTGGCCAACCATCCCGATGCTGTCCGCGGGTTTCAGAGCGCGTTTCAGGACGCCGTCGAGCGACTGCAACGCGACGACGAACTCTGGGACGAGATCGGCGCACAACTCATGTACGAGGACGACCCCACGGTCATCCGAGCCGTCCGCGATCGGTGGCGGGAGATGGTCGTTCCCGACTGGGACGAGTCGACGGTCGAGGGGATGGAGCGGCTGTTCGACGACCTGCGCGCGGTCGCCGGCGCGGACGCGCTCGGCGTCGACGAACTCCCGGACGGACTGTTCCGGCCGGAACTCGAGGTGGATGCATGACTGCGACGGACAGCGAGCCCATCTCGTTCCAACTCAACTGGGAACCCAACGGCTTCCAGTCGCCGTACTTCCTCGCCCGCGAAGCGGGGTTCTACGAGGCGGAGGGCCTCGAGGTCGAGTTCGTCGAGGGACACGGCTCGCCCTTCGCGGTCGAACGCGCCGCTCGCGGCGAGAGCGATATCGCGCTCGCCGGCGCGAGCGCCGTGTTGGCGAAACAAAGCGAAGGACTCGAGCCGCTCGCGGTCGCGGCGGTGACCCAGAAGACGCCAGCGGCCGTCTACACCCTGCGGGACGTCTTTGGCGAGGAACTCACCGAACCCGAACAGCTCGCGGGCCGAACGGTTGCGCCCTCCGCCACGAAGACGCGGATCCTCACCGCTCAGCTGCTCGCGAACGCGGGCATCCGCGACGAGGTCGAACTCCTCGAGGTCGACCCGCACACGCACCACCGCGTCCAGCACAAGGTGGTCGACGGGACGGTCGACGCGGCGGTCGGCGTCGTCACGAACGGGATCGAGATCGGCCGGAAACACGATCGGACGGCCGACGAACTCCCGATCGGCGACTATCTTGATATCTACGGGATGACGCTCGTCACCGGCCACGAGTTCGCGGACGAGAACCCGGAGACGATTCGGTCGTTCCTGCGGGCGACCGCGCGCGGCTGGGCTGCCGCGACTCGCGACCCCGAGCGCGCGATCGACGTGCTCGTCGACCGGAACGCCACGCTCGAGCGCAATCGAGAGATCGAACGGCGCAAGTTCGAAACCGCCGCGAACCGACTGCAGTTCACGCCGTATGCTCAGGATCACGGCTGGGGTGTGCAGGATCCGGCCCGCTGGCGGCGACTCGGGGAGACGCTCTCGGAGACGGCACTGCTCGAGGGAGCGATCGATCCAGACGCCGTGTGGACCGACGAGTTTCGGCCCGCCGACGAGCCGATCGTCGCCGAGTACGCCGACCGGGTCCGGCCGACAGCGGAGTGATCGCGTCTCCGATTTCCGCCGCGATCGGCCGTGTTCTCCATCAGTGGCCGTTCCGCGACGGTCGACAGGCATTTACTGGAGAACCCCGTATATCTGTGTCCGAATGGCCCTCGAGCAATCCGAGTACGACTTCTGGCTGCTGGACCTCGATGGGACCCTCGTCGACGTCGAGTGGTCTTACACCCGCGAGGTGTTCGACCGGGTCGGCGACCGGCTGGGGCGGGAGTTCACCGACCGGGAGGCCGACATCCTCTGGAGCGGCCTGACTGGCTCCCGGGATCGCCAGCTCGAGGAGTGGGGGGTCGACCCGCAGGCGTTCTGGGAGGTCTTCCACGACGAGGAGGACCCGCTGGTGCGGGCCGAACAGACCTACCTCCACGAGGACGCCGCGTTCGTCGCCGACCTCGAGGCACCGGTCGGGCTCGTCACACACTGTCAGGAGTTCCTCACCGAGCCGGTGTTGGAACACGTCGGGATCCGCGACTGGTTCGACGCGCGTCTGTGCTGTACCGAGGAGACGGGCTGGAAGCCCGACCCGGACCCTGTCGAGCGCGTCATGACCGATCTCGGTGTTGCTCACAACGGCCACCGGGGTGTGCTCGCCGGCGACGGTGCTTGCGACATCGGTGCGGCGTGGAACGCCGGACTCGACGCGATTCACGTCGAACGCGTCGGCCACGAGCGGCGGGGCCGGTGCGTGCTCGGCGATCACCGCGTCCGCTCGTTCGACGAACTGGGGTTCGATGGACCGCATCGATCGGCGACCGACTGACGTTTCACGGCGAGCACCCGTTCCAGTGGGCGTCTGAGAGAACGTGTGAAAATTGAGAGCACGGATCACGATATCCTCTCTCTCCTGCAGGCGGCGAATCGAGGCAGATTTCACGCACGTCGAGAGCGACGGCCGGATCTCGCTCGGGACCGACAGTGGGGATGTCGGTAAGACCACAAAGAATTCAACGGTCCAGTCGGAGACGGAGTTACGATGAAGTACTGCCTCGACTGCGACTGGCATCTAAACGCCGCCAGCGAACCGTCACAGCGCGACCGCTCGCGGGCGGCGATCGAGCATCACGTCGAGACGGGACACGCGATCGACTCGAGCGAATCGGTTGTCCGCCCGACAATTCCCGACGTCGCCGGCGAGATATTCGTTCGCGACCTCGTTCCCTCGAGCGACTGAGAACCGAGCGGCCGGCGTCTCGCCGTGGCTCACCCGTAGTGTTTCTCGAGGTAGTCGACGATCTCGTCGCTCTCGTAGCGCGATTCCTCGCGGTCGGTGTCGACGAGGAACGGAATCGGGTCCTCGCCGCCCAGACCGATCATCGCCCCGTGACGCCACTCGTTGAGCACCTCGCGGTTGCCGCCGGGTCGGCGGGGGTTGTGAGTCACGTACGAACCGCCGAGAGCCGTCAGCTTCTCGCGGACGTCCACGCTGTGTGGACAGTCCTCCGCCTGATAGAGCGCGAGCATCCTGCGTACGGTGACCACACCACCGCTCTCCGTAAACGGTGGCCGCGCAGCCACTGACGAATCGTCGGCGAGTTACGGAGTCGCATTCATGTATTCTTACCATTTAATCGACAGGAAAGCTTATGCCGGGATGCTCTGGTTATCGGTGCATGGCACGCGACACGCCGGTACAAAACCGGACTACCAACGCTGCGAACGACACACAATTGCCGAACCTCGTCACGATCGTCGGTCGAGGAGTCCCCTCGAACTACGAGATCGCCGTCGATGGTGACCTCGAGATGCTGGCGGACGATCCGATGGCCGAGGGAACCGTCCTCTCGGGGAGCGTCGCGGAGGGGGCAATCGATGTCGGCGTCCAGCGGTTTCGCTTCTCCGGCGAGATGGCGAACGTCCGACTCGTCGACTGGAACGGCAACGAAGTGCCCGACTCCGCGAGCGTCCCGACGGTCCACGTCGAGTACGGCGCGCCGAACCGGTAACGGGGTCGCGTCTCCCGACGGGAGACGATCCGGGTAGGGGTTTCGCGGACGCTGTCGAGTGACCGTCGCTATAGTAGCCACTGAAAGTCATTGCACGCCTGATCGACTGACAGCTGTCCGATCAGTGTGTGAATCGTTTCAGTGGCTGCTATAGTTTGACGGTGGCTACTTTGAACCGGAAAACGCACTCGAGAGACTTCGATGGAACTCCGCCGCGTCGTCAGTCGTCGTCGGTCGCGCCGAGACTCGCGTCACCGGTCGTCGTGTCACCGGTCGTCGCGTCGCCGGTGACGGCGGCAGCCATCGATGGCGGCGCGATCGGCCCGTCGTTCGCGCCGAACTCCGGATCGAACAGTTGGAGCGCGGTATGGATGGTGCTCCAGTCGTCTTCCGCCGCCGCCTCCCGCAGGCTCTTGGTCGGCGGTGCGAGCAACTGATTGACCAGCGAGTCGGCCATCGCCTCGACGACTTCGCGGTGCTCGTCGGACCCCTCGTCACCCTCGAGGTGCGAGAGGGCCGTCTCGACCTCTCGTTCCTTGATCCGCTCGGCGGACTCGTACATCGCGGCGATGGCCTCGTCGGCGCGGGCGCGCTTGTACTGCTCCGTGAGCAGGTCGAACTCCCGGTCGATCATCGATTCGACCTCGCGAGCCGCGTCGGCTCGCTGGTCACGGGTCTCCGCGGTGATCGACTCGAGGTCGTCCAGATCGAAGATCCGCACCGCGGGCAGCGTGGCGGTCGCCGGTGCGACATCGCGAGGCTGCCCGAGATCGACGATTACCTGTTCACTTGCCTGCCCCTCGAAATGTTGGGGCTCGAGTATCGGCTCCTCGCTGCCGGTTGCCGTGACGACGACGTCGGCGCGGGTCGCGACGGTATCGAGCGCCTCCAGCGGCGCGGCGGTGGCATCGGTCTCATCCGCGATATCGTCGACGAGGTGGGCGGCGTGGGCGACGGTCCGGTTGACGACGATGAGTTCGTCGACGCTGGCGGTCGCGAGACTGCGAGCGGCGAGTTGTCCCATCTCGCCGGCTCCGACGACCAGCGCGGTCGCTCCCTCGAGCGGAATCTCCCGGGCGGCCCGTCGCGTCGCGGCCGAGCCCAGCGAGACGACGCCCTCGTTGATCGCCGTCTCGGTGCGGGCGCGCTCGCCGACGTGGATGGCCTTCGTGACGGCGGCCTCGAGCATCGAGCCGATGCCGCCGGCGTCGCGGGCGTCCTCGTAGGCGGTCCGGACCTGGCCGATGATCTGGTCCTCGCCGAGGATCACCGACTCGAGGCCGGCGGCGACTCGCAGCAGGTGCCGCAGGCTCTCGTCGTGGTCGGTGGTGACGACGGCCTCGTTGTCGATCGCGGCGAAAAACTCCGCGAGTGCGGCCCGGCCGACAGTGTGGTCCGACCCGACGACGTACGCCTCTACTCTGTTACACGTCGAAAGGACGTACGCCTCTTCGATGTCGGGCACGGTCAGCAGCTCCGTCACGGCGGCCTCCTGATTCTCGGGGCTGGCGGCGGCGAGTTGGTCGACGCTACCGCTGTCGTGTGTCACCCGCGCTGCCGTAACGACCCCGGTCGAAATCACGGCTGATCACTCCCAGTAGACGGTTGTTCGCCGAGCACGTCCTCGATCACTTGCGGACAGTTGGAAGTACCCGTACGTAAAGCTGTCCAAAGATCCGGAGAATTGACGACGTCGGTGACGACCCGTCGGCGTCGGTTGGCCGGCACGTCGCGCGCTTTGAGTTCCTCGCGCAATCCCGCACAGACTCGGGCCATTTCGCCGGCCCCGTCGAGGGTCTCCTCAAGTTCCTGCCGAAGGTACTTGCTCAGCGCGGGTGCCGTGCCACCGGTCGCGACCGCGACGGTTACCGGCTCCTCGCGGACTGTCGCGGGAACAACGACGCTACCGGGATCGCGTTCGCCCGACCGATCCGCCCGATTGATGAGGATGCCTCGCTGGCGGGCCGCCTCGGTGACGGCCTCGTTGATCCCCTCGTCGTCCGTCGCCGCGACGATCAGGGCGGGCGCGGCGCGCTCGAGCCACCCCGCGATATCGTCGGGGCCGGGCGCGGCGCGGATCAGCTCGGCTCCGCCGAAGTCCCGGTCGGCGAAGTCGGGACTGACGACGAGTACCCGCGCTTCGCGGGCGAACCGCCGGGCCTTCCGGGCACCGACGGGGCCGCCGCCAAAGACGAGCACCGTCGCGTTCGTGAAATCGTGTAAGAGTGGAATCATCGTGTCTGAAGGGGTCCGTCTGTTCGCCGTTACCGCTCTCTGGTGTTGGCATCGGCACGCTCCGCCATCCGGATGCCGGTTTTCTTCAATATTTGCGTCGAAAACAGGGAGTCCCAGTCGTCGTCGGTCACGTCCCAGTACTCGGCCATGGTCTCGCGGACCTGCTCGATGCGCCGTTGGCTTTCGGACTCGCTGCGGCCGTGAGTCATCGCAAAGAAGTTGTACGGCCAGACGCCCTCGTGGCGCGGGCGCTGATAGCAGTGGGTGACGAAGGGCAACGCGGCGACTTCGGGGCCGACCTCGGGGACGACCTCGTCCGGCACGTTCCAGACCGTCATTCCGTTTTCGGTGTAGCCAAGCGCGTAGTGATTCGG
This sequence comes from Natrinema sp. CBA1119, assembly GCF_002572525.1. NCBI lineage: Archaea > Methanobacteriati > Methanobacteriota > Halobacteria > Halobacteriales > Natrialbaceae > Natrinema > Natrinema thermophila. Next base: position 2,288,865 of record NZ_PDBS01000001.1, read on the forward strand.
CACGACGCCGATTCGCCGGATCTTCCCCTCCCGTTCGAACCGTTTGATCGTCTCAAGCACCCACTCGAGATCCTGATCGATCGCATCGGCCACGTCCGCGTACGGCGTCTCGGTGAGCGGCACGCCGTCCTGTATCTCGAGGACGAGGTCGCGTTCGGCCGGGGTGAGCGTGGATTCGTCGGTCGGCGTGATATCCGGGCCGAGATCAGAACAGTCGATACCGGCTGCGTCGGTGTCTCCATCGCCGTCGAACGGTCCGTCGACGTAGAACTTGGCCTCGACGCGGAACTCCTGTTGTTTGGGGAGGTTGTACGTCTCCTGGCCCGTCTCCGCTTCGATTTCGCCGAGCACTTCCTCGACGCGGCCTTCATCGGCGACACTGACGACGAACCAGACGTTCAGGTGTGGATGCTCGCGCTCGTAGTTGTGAGCCACCTCGCGGTGGTCGTTAACCCGCTCGACGATCTCGTCGAACCGGTCCTCGGGGGCGTGCATGGCGACCAGCGTCGCCGCGCCGCCAATCTCCTGGGCGTTGACGAGCGCACCGAACCGCGAGAGGACGCCGCGCTCGTCTACGTCCTGAATCGTCTCGAGTAACTCCGCTGCGTCGATGTCGACCCCGCGCTCGCGCATGGCGGCCGCGGCGGGCTCGAACGGCCGTTCCACGACGGGAAACCCGCCCTGGAAGGCGTTGACGATCGCCCGCTCGCGCTCCGTAAGGTCGACGTCCGTGGTCATACGAGGGTCTCGGGACTGGCGGTGTATAAGCGAACTGGAACGGTGACTCGATCGCATGCTGTGTCCGGTGCCGGACTGTCCGTTTGGTTTGATAGCAGCCGGTCTCGGAACCTGTGTCTCTGAAGTGGAGACGAAGAAATCGAACCCGTTCCCCCTGTTCTGATCCGTGTGGTGTTGCCATATTGTGTACACCACAGGGTTTACGTCCGTCTGCTTTGTATACCCAGTATGAGCGGAGAGAACCGAGGAGACTCCGGGCAGTACACCGAAACCGTCACAGTGGATGCCGTTCTCGGCGTCTTCGAATCGGTCGACGGACCTGTCGTCACATCCGGGGACGTCGCTGAGGCGCTCGAGTGCTCCCGTGAGACGGCGCGCCGGAAGCTTCGTACCCTCGAGTCGCAGGGTCGGGTCGCCAGCCGAAAGACTGCTGGACGCGTCATCTGGTGGCTCGTGGAGGACTCGGAACCGATCGGAGAGATCAATCCGGACGATTCGTTCTGGGAGTTAGAACCGGGGGAATCGGGGGAGAGCGACGTTTCCGAGACTGTCGATGAGGTATTGTACGGCGACTCATGAGTGAGAAGGGGGCGGTACCGCTGTTCGTCGACACTGGAGCGTTCTACGCGCGAGCTGATGCGGACGATACACACCACGAGACTGCCAAACGAGTATTTGGGAGGATTCGGTCGGGCGACCTTCTGTATCGGCCGATATACACGTCGCAAGCAGTCCTCTCGGAGCTCGCGACACTCCTTCTCTACAAAATCGGTCACACCGACGCTGTTCGCGCAATCACGGCGATACGAGACGCGGAGAGCGTCAACGTCGTTCCAGTCAGTCGATCCGCCTTCGAGGCGGCCGCTGTGCAGTTCACCGAATACGATGACCAACAGATTTCGTTCGTCGATCACGCGACTAGCGTTCTCGCCGACGAGCGGAACGTAGACCACGTCTTCGCCTTCGATAGTGACTTTCGAACGCTGGAATTCACGCTCGTTCCCGAAGACGTTACCAGTTCGGTTTAGTTGCTTTCGACACCTGTCACGTCGAAACCGAGCTCTCGAATCCCCTCGAGGATCGCCTCGTGGTCCGCGCTCGCCTCGTAGTAGATGACGATGTCGAAACTCCCCTCGCGCAGCAGTTGCTGGCACTCCCAAACGAATTCCTCGTCCTCGAGTGTCAGGCCCTGGTGTTGGTTCGAGGAGAAGTCGGTGTCGTCGTTGCCCGAGTAGACGTAGCAGTCCTGCGGGTCGTACCCCGACTGTTCGGCGATGATGTCGCCGACGTCGATCGTCGCCTGCATCATCTGCACGTCCTCGCTGCCGTCGTAGTCGGTGTGGACGATCGCCCCGTTGAGGGCGATGTCGCCGGGTTCGAGCAGCGCCCTGGTCCGCTGGTAGAGGTCCTCGTCGAGCGCGTCGGAGTTGGTGTTCGTCATTATTGGAATCGTACGGGGCCGGCCTGATAGCCGTCACGATTCCGACGGCGCGGGTGACTCATCCCGGAGAGAGCGCCCCTGTCCTCACGCCCAGGAGTGTGAGGGTGTCGCTCCGTCTCGCTGTGGGAGGGTGACACGCAAGAATCATAGGTCTCGGTGACTTTTACCCGGGTAATGAAGCGGTGGCTCCGCCAACGTGTCGATTCGGCCTACGAGCAGTTGCTCTCCAGGGAGATTTCCGGCGCGCCGACGCACGTCGCAGTGATTCAGGACGGGAACCGGCGGTACGCCCGCCGCCGGGGCGGCGACGCCCACGAGGGCCACCGGGCCGGTGCCGAAACGACCGAACGCGTCCTCGAGTGGTGTCAGGACATCGGCGTCGAAGAGCTGACGCTGTACACGTTCTCGACGGAGAACTTCGAGCGGCCGGCGGAGGAAAACGAGGCGCTGTTTGACCTCCTCTGTGAGAAACTCCACGAGTTCGCGGACGCCGACCGCGTCCACGAGAACGACGTCTGCATCCGCGCCATCGGCGAAACGGAGATGCTTCCCGAGCGGGTTCAAAACGCCGTCGAGTACGCCGAACGGCGCACGTCTGGCTACGATCGGTTCGTCCTCAACATCGCGCTCGCCTACGGCGGTCGCTCGAGACTGCTCGAGGCTGCCCGCGGGGTCGCGGCGGGCGTCGAAACGGGCGACCTCGAGCCCGACGAGATTGACGTCGAAGACATCGAGCGCCGACTGTACGATCAACCGGTTCGAGACGTCGACCTCATCATCAGACCGGGCGGCGACGAGCGGACGTCGAACTTCCTCCCGTGGCACGCCAACGGGAACGAGGCGGCCGTCTTCTTTTGTACGCCCTTCTGGCCGGAGTTCTCCAAGACGGACTTCCTCCGCGGGATTCGAACCTACGAACATCGTGAGGAATCCTGGCGACGAACCCGCGCTCGCCGTGCACTGGCCCTGCTCGGCGCGGTCAGCGAGCCGGAACTCGCCGAAGCTCGTTCGATCGTCGACCGGTTTCGCGACTCGCTCCCATCGGGCGAACGGCCCGACGCCGGGGAACTCGAGAGCGGGGACTCGAGCAGTCAGGTTGCGGACTGACCCCGCTGTACGGCCACTATCGTCCTGCCGTCGGCTACTGCCCGCCGCCGTCCACCACTGCCTCCCCGCGTATCCATCGGTCGCAGAGCTGCCCGGCGATCGGGCGGCACCGATCCCTGTGGGATGCTAGCTACCCTCACCGCAAGACATTTATCCATCAGTATAACAACACAATTTGCGATGCCGGCTCCAAACAGTGCGCCCGTCGTCGATGTCGAGCGGTTCGTTCGGCTTACGAACGTCCCGCTCGACGAGGCGTACGCGCTCCTTGCGAACCCCAGGACGCGTCTCACCCTCCACGTGCTCTCGACGTGTGAACCACCGCTCCCGGTCGACAGGCTGACCGACGCCGTCGCCGGTCGGGACGACGCCGACGAACGCGCCGTTCGCGTCTCGCTCAGCCACGTCGTCCTACCGAAACTCGAGGCGCGCGACATCCTCGAGTACGACCGCGAGACGGACACGGTCCATCTGGAACGTCCCGTCGTCGCCGCGGACGATCGGGTCGCGGAACTCGCCGGTACGATCGAGTCGACGGGAACGAACACCTCACAGCGGCGTGACTCTGCCGACTAACGGCCGTACCGTCGCGACCGGTTGCAGTACTCACGGACCGCCCGGAGAAAGTCTCGCTTGCGGAAGTCCCGCCAGTTGACGTCGGTGAAGTACAGTTCCGAGTAGACCGACTGCCAGATCATGAAATCGGAGAGTCGCTCCGCGCCGGTCTTGATAACCAGATCCGGCTCCGACGGGAACACGAGGTGGCCTTCGACGTGTTCGTCGTCGATCTCGTCGGGATCGAGTTCGCCCGACTCGACCCGCTCCGCGAGGGTCCGCACCGCGCTGGTGAACTCGTGTTTCCCGCCGAGGCCGATCCCGATCCGGATCGGGGCGTCCGCACGCGCCCTGTCCTCCGGGCCGCGAACGGCGACCGGCCGCGGCGCGTCGATCGTCTCGAGTTCGCGCTGTAAGGCCGGCACCGCCGCCGCGTCGAGGACGCTCACGTAGACGGTCACCTGCGAGGCGTACTCGACAGCCCACTCGAAGAAGTCCGTGAGCGTCTCGTAGGCGCCTCGCTCTAACAGATCGCGTTCGGTGATCACGAGCGCGACGTGGTCTGGGGGGTCGCCGTCGTGACGGGCGATCCGGAGGGCGAGGTACCGTTCGTACAATCCCACACGCGTGAGTTTCCCGGCGACTGTGATACGAGTTTCGGGTTTCTAACGGGCGCCCAGCGACGATACGTACAGCCCGAATGAGCCGTTAAACGCGGTGAAAACCGACTCGAGCAGCGTTCACGAACCTTGAAGTAATCGCCACAGAAATGGACCGATATCGTGACAGCACCCGTTCGGCGAGCCGGCGTGTTCGCGGCTCTCTGTACGCTCTCGCTGGCCGTTCCGCTCGTCGAACCGCGGGTGGCGGCCGCGGTCGCCGGTGTCGTCCTCCTGGGGGCCTACGTGATCACCGACGGCCCGCTCTTCGACCTGCTGGCGTATCCGGGTGATTACGAGGATTCACGACTCTACGGTCTCATCACGTTCGTTCTCGCGGCGGTCGCGCTCGGTCTCATGGCGACCGCGGCGTCGATGCCGATCGCCGTCTTCATCGGGACGATACTGCTGGTCGGCTACGGCAACCTCGGCGCGCAACTCGTCAGGCTACGAACGGACACCGATGTCGTTCGCGTGGGCGGCTTCTGTCTCGCGGCACTCGCAGCCGCTGTCGCCGGACAGGCGCTCACTCACTCGCTCACCGGTGACGCCGTCGCATCAGCACTGCCGCTGGTCGTCTTCTTGGCCGCCAGCGGTGCGTTCTTCGCCGCGCTCCTTCGCGACGTACTCCTCCCATCCGACGACCCGATCATCGTCCTCTCGGTCGGCCTCCTGCTCTGGTTGCTCGCGGAACTCGAGCCGACTATCGGGACGGGCGAAATCGTCATCGCACTCGCCGTTACGGTCGCCTTCGGCTACGCATCCTACGCCCTTGAGACGGCGTCCATCGCGGGGATGCTCACCGGGATCTTGTTGGGGCTGCTAACGATCGTTCTCGGCGGCTACGGCTGGTTCACCGTCCTCATCTCCTTTTTCGCCATCGGCGGCCTCTCGACGAAGTTCCGATACGAGCGGAAGACGGAACTCGGCGTCGCCGAGGACAACAATGGGGCTCGGGGGAGCGGGAACGTCCTCGGCAACGCCGCCGTCGCGCTCGTCGCGGTGCTCGGCTACGCGGCCAGCGACGCCGGCTTCCTCCCTCGAGAGCCCGAACTGTTCCTCTTCGCCTTCGCGGGCTCGATCGCGACCGCGATGAGCGACACCCTCTCGAGCGAGATCGGCAGCGTCTTCGACCGGCCGCGGCTGATCACCACCCTCGAGCCGGTCGATCCCGGCACGGACGGCGGCGTCACCTGGCAGGGAGAACTCGCCGGCGTGGTCGGCGCAGCGGTCGTCGCCGCGATCGCGTACGGGCTCTTCCCCGACATCGAACTCGTCGGCGCGGCGATAATCGTCGCCGCGGGTATCGCCGGCATGACCGTCGATAGCCTGCTCGGGGCGACGCTCGAGGGAACGATTCTGGGGAATCAGGGCGTGAACTTCCTGGCGACGCTCTCCGGCGCGCTCGTCAGCGCCCTGCTGGTGCTCTCGATCGCCGTTTCTTGAGGGTCAGAACCGATCTCGGATTCGAAGCGTCCAACGATGCCGACAGTCACACCGTGACCGTTCGGTCCGTGGACACGGCTCGTGGGGCACCGTACCGGACTGGCTACCCATTCTCCGTTCGACGGCCGGATTCAGTTGCGAAAAATCGCCAGTCACTCCGCGTCCGGCCGCTGCTCGGCGACGTCGTCGACCGCGTGGATCCGAACGTTGGTCGGCCGCTTGGTGAACTGGCCGAGCGAGCGCGCGATGATTCGGTTGACGCCGCGGTCGGCCGCCAGATCGAGAAGCCGCTGGTCGAGGATCCCGTCGAGGACGACCGTCGTCGGCGCGGTCTCGAGGGCCTCGAGTGTCTCGTAGGCCTCGCTCGCGTCGGCGTCGTCGATCGGGTCGGCCTCGGCGTCGAGAAAGCGGACGCTGTCGGTACCCGCCCGAATGACCGCGGTCGCGTGCCCGTAGACCGTCTCGGGGGCGCGATCGGTATCGGACTCGGCGTCGGTCGCGGCCTCGTCCTGGCGCGCCCGTTCCGAATCCGTCTCCGCCTCCTCGGCGGACGCGCCCGACTGCGCCCGACTCGTCGCCGCTCGTTCCGGCTCGACCGCCGACGACGTCTCGAGGGCGGCGCTCGAGTCGGGAGCTCGCTCGCTCGACTCGAGATCGCCCTCGTCGTCGGGCTCCGTGGTCGTCGGTGACGCGGTCGACACGTCGGACGGCGGCGGTGCCGGCGTCGTACTCCCGTCGGTCGCGGCGATCGCGTCCCGGGGTTCGTTCAGCTCCGAGACGGTCTCGTAGGGCACCTTGTTCCGGAGCGCGGCGAACAGTTCGTGGTGGTTCAGGTCCTCGACGGAGCTCTCGGTGGGCGCGAAGGCGACGTAGTCGAGGTCGCCGACCTGAGCGAGCTCCTCGAGGATGAGGTCCCCACCGCGGTCGCCGTCGAGGAAGGCCGTGACGGTGCGGTGACGAGTGAGTTCGGCCACGGCGTCGGGGACGCTCGTCCCCTCGACCGCGATGGCGTTTTTGATGCCGTACTTGAGCAGGGAGAGGACGTCGGCCCGGCCCTCGACGACGATGATCGCGTCGCTGTCCGTCACTCGGGGGCCGGCGGGGAGTCCCTCGTACTCGGTGATGTCTTCGACGCGAACCTGCTGGCGCACCTCCGCGAGGATCTCGTCGGAGGACATGATCGTATCGTCGAACCCCGTCCGGAGCAGTTCCTTCGCGCGGTCGACGACTTCCTTTCGCTTCGCCGCGCGCACGTCCTCGATCTCCCGTACCTCGAGGTCGGCCCGGCAGGGACCGACCCGGGTGATGGTCTCGAGGGCGGCGGCGAGGGTGGCGGTTTCGACCTTGTCCAGACTGGTCGCGATCGTCACCTGTCCGTGAGACTGACCAGCGGTGCTCGTGATTTCGACGTCGATACGACCGACTTTGCTCGACTGGCGGAGGTCGCGGAGGTCGAGCTCGTCGCCGAGCAGTCCTTCGGTCTGGCCGAAGATCGCGCCGACGACGTCGCTTCGCTCGACGATCCCGTCAGCCGTCACGTCTGCGTGGATAAGATATTTCGAGGTGTCTTCCATTGGAGATCTGTCCCCGGGAGGGGCGGTGACGCGGGTATCGCGTACAGAGACCGATTTATATGTGATTTCGGTCGTGGGGGGCAAATAGCTGTTGACCTCCGTAGGCGTTGGCTCGGCTCAGTTTGCCGGTGACCATTCGATCTCGATTCGGCGTCTTCGAACGTATCCGATCGTCGGTCTGTATGCGAAAGCGACGATTTGAACGACCGTTCACTACAGACAGTGCAAGTACCTTTTTGCTGCGGGTCCTCGTTCGCTTCGCTCACTCGAACCGCTTGCAAAAATCTACGCTAAAAAGGCCGCTCGCTCCCGATGGTCGCTCACGGGTGCACTCCTTGCAACGCGACCGCAGCGGTAACTCCTTGGCCTGTACAAAGCGTTTTACCTGTTTATCGCTTCGGTCAGCGGGATATGCCTCGTCACCGCTGCTTCGAAACGATCCCTCCTCGCTTTCGAGATCTCGTCTACGACTTTCGTCACCGGTGTCACCCGTATCGGGTTTCGAAACGAGTTTCGTGGTCAGTATCTGTGTACGTTCTTCATGGATACTGTGGACAAGTTATTTATAACTGTTTCACCTGCCGTTACGTATGACGGCAGGTCCGCCGATAGACGAACTTCACTTCGATGACGCACCGGACGTCGACTCCGTCCCCGGCCCCAACACCAGGGCGCTGCTCGAGAAACAGCGCGAGATCGACAGTAGCGCGGTCGCCTATCCGGACGACATTCCGATCGCCTTCGAGGAGGGGAAGGGCGCGACGGTCCGCGACGCCGACGGCAACACCTACATCGATCTCTTCGCGGGCATCGGCGTGCTCAACGTCGGCCACTCGAACCCCTACGTCCTCGAGGCGGTCCACGAGCAGGCCGACAAGTTCGTCCACACGGTCGACTTCCCGACGGAAGCCCGGCTCGAGCTGATCGAGAAACTCGACGAAATCGTTCCTGCTGGTTTGCAGGGCCAGAACAAGGTCGTCTTCGGCGGCCCGACCGGCAGCGACGCCATCGAAGCGTCGATCAAACTCGCCAAGTACAACACCGGCGGCGACGGCCTCATCGCGTTCCGCGGTGGCTACCACGGCGCGACGACCGGCGCGATGAGCGTCACCTCGAACAAGAAGTTCAAGAGCGACTACACGCCGCTGCTCGCCGACGTCGTCCACGCCCCCTATCCGCACCCGTTCCGACAGGGGAAGACGCCCGAGGAAGCGGTCGATCACGCGCTCGAGGAGGTCCGGGCCATCGTCGAGGACCCCTACGGCGGGCTGGCCAATCCGGCCGGCATGATCGTCGAACCGATCCAGGGCGAGGGCGGCATCGTCACGCCGCCGGCGGGCTTCCTGCAGGGGTTGCGCGACATCGCCGACGACAACGACGTCGTCCTCGTCTTCGACGAAATTCAGAGCGGGCTGGGCCGCACCGGGCAGTGGTGGGCCAGCGACTGGGAGGGCGTGACCCCCGACGTGATGACCTCCGCGAAAGCGCTGGGCGGCGTGGGCTTCCCGCTCTCGGCGACCATCTACCACGAGGATCTGGACACGTGGGGGCCGGGCGACCACGCCGGCACCTACCGCGGCCACGTCGTCGGGATGCGGGCCGGGACCCGCGCCATCGAGTACATTCAGGAGCACGACCTCCTCGCGCACGCTCGCGATCTCGGCGAGTACATTCGGGGCCGGCTCCGCGAGGCTGCCAACGACAACGAGCACCTCGCCGACATCCGCGGCAAGGGGCTGTTCATCGGCGCGGAGTTCGTCGATAGCGACGGTAATCCGGACGGCGACCTCGTCGACGCCATTCAGCAGTACTGCTTCGAGCGCGGCGTCCTGATCTGGACGGCCGGTCGCCACGGCAACGTCCTCCGGTTCCTGCCGCCGCTGGTGCTCACGCACGACCTGGCCGAGACGGCGCTCGACGTCGTCGTCGAGGCGATCGACGACATGACCGCCGAAGCGACGCAGACCGCCTGAGACTCGAGCGGTGCGAAAGCGCGACGAGACTGACCACACCACGTCCGACATCGATTCTATGTCCGACATCGATTCCATCGAGACCGACGACGCACCGAGCAACGACAACCCCTACTCGCAGGGGATTCGCGCCGGCGATACGCTGTACGTCTCCGGCTACGGGCCCGTCGACCCCGACACGGGCGAGGTCGTCGACGAAGATATCGAGGCCCAGACCGACCGGGTGCTCGACAACATCGCCGCCGTCGTCGACGAAGCCGGCGGCGACGGCCTTGCGGACGTCGTCAAAGTCACCGTCTACCTGACCGATCTCGCGGACTACGAGCGGGTCAACGAGGCCTACGGTGCTCGATTCGGCGAGGAGCCGCCGGCTCGAGTCTGCGTGGAGGTCTCGCGACTCCCCGGAGACGTTCGCGTGGAGCTGGACGCCACGGCGTTCCTCGGGTAGGCGGTCCGACGTCCGGGAACCGCCGGTTCGATCACACGAATTCGGGCGCGAACGGGTAGCGCCACGCGTCGCCGAAGATGGCTTTCGCCGTCGCGACGATCCAGACGAAGAAATTGAGGAATCCGAGGAGGATCGAGACGAAGGCCAGCGCGAAGACGGGGACGAAGACGACCGTTTCGATCACCCCCGGAAGCGCGACGTACTCGAACAGCGTTCCCAGTCCGAACACGAGGACGAACACCGCGAGGAACGATCCGCTGACCAGCAGCTGCCAGTTGAGCGCGTTCCGCGCGTTGGCCCGCGTGAATTCGTGTTCCGATACCGCGTAGATGATCCCGGCGGTGACGAACCCGAGAAACGGGAGGATCGCGATGAAGTGGACGAATATCCCTAGGAGCGTCCGCTCCGTGAGGATCGACGGGCCGGGTTCGGTCGAAGTCGATTCGGGAGACGGCGATTCGTTCGGGGTCGAGTCAGTCGACATGGGTACGTGTGCTGGGATATCGGTTGGGTGATAGTCAGTTGCGTCGCGTTACTTCGGACTGGTCCGTTTAGGCGTCGGAATCGATCCGTTGGCGCCGTCGTCGCGACGGTTGCGAACGGCGCGTTCGGCGAAGAGGAGGACCAGACAGACGATGAAGAGATTGCCGGCGGCCGCCCACAGCCCGTGACTCGCGTCGACGGGGGCCTCTATCGACAGCACGATCATCCCGACGCCGACACAGAACAGCACCAGGCTGAGCTGGAAGCCCGCCAGGACCAGCGTCCTGATCCCGGCCGGGTTCCGGAGTCGGAGAAAGTCACGCGCCGACAGCGTTTCGAGTGGCGAATCGTGAGCGAGCGCCCGTTTCCCGTCCGGCGAGAGCGGCCACTGCGATTCGGGATGGTTGACGTAGTACAGCGTAATGGTGTCCGGATACGTTTCCGCGGCGACGACGTCGATCTCGCGGAGTTCGTCGAGCCGGTTTCGGACCGTCTCTTTACTGACCGTCGGTTTGACTCGAGCCCGGAGCTGCTGGATCGAAAAGAACGGCCGCTCGGACTCGAGCATGACCTCGACGACGTGTCGCTGCGTGAGTTTCTTGTCGAGCGCGGAGTCGATCCGATCGTCGATCCACGTTGGGAGGGGCGGCATCGATGGTCCATCCATCGAGGGGTTGTAAATTAAATCCCGTGATGGATTTGGCGGGCACCAAACGCGAATGTGCGTCCGCAAAACGGTGCGTCGATCGATCGAACGTGCGGCTGGCTCGAAGTAAGCGAGTGGTAACGGGTCTGCAAACCCGCGAGTTCGGCTCAGGAGCGATCCCGTCTCGAGCGGACCCGCGAACGATTCGTTCGGCGACGCGAATCACGACGTAGCCCAAGAGCGCGCTCCACGCAGCGGCCGGTCTTGTCTTCCGTACGCCTCTCTGACCGCCGTTCCCCTCGACCGTCTCTGGGCTGGGACCATCGCGGTCTTCGCGTCGGTTGTTCGCGTGAACCGCTCGAATCTGTCTCGACCCTTGACTGTCTACATCGATCGTGCGTAATCGGTATACGATTATCGACTACGATTAAGTATCTCCCGCGCGTAGAACCGGCAAGAATGTCCTACGAAGCGCGAAACAGATTGCGCGAATTACGGCGGGAGTTCCACCGTCATCCCGAACCGGGCTGGCGCGAGTTTCGGACCACCGGTCGGGTCGTCGAGGAACTCGAGCGGATCGGCGTCGACGAGATCGCCGTCGGCCGCGACGCGCTGGCGACGGACGAGCGCATGGCCGTGCCGCCGGCGGCGGAACTCGAGCCGTGGATCGAGCGCGCCCGCGAGGCGGGCGTTCGGTCGGACGTTCTCGAGCGCACGGCCGACGGTCACACTGGCGTTATCGCGACCCTCGAGCAGGGGGAGGGCCCCTGCATCGGGTTGCGCGTCGATCTCGACGCGATTTCGATGCGGGAATCCGACGAGAGCGAGCACCGGCCGGCCGCCGAGGGATTCCGGTCCGAACACGACGGCTACATGCACGCCTGCGGCCACGACGCCCACCTCGCGATGGCGCTGGGGACGCTCGAGGCGGTCAAAGAGAGCGAGTTCGACGGGACGCTGACGGTGTTCTTCCAGCCCGCCGAGGAGATCTCCGGCGGCGGGAAGGCGATGGCCGAGAGCGGCTATCTCGACGACATCGACTACCTCCTCGCCCTTCACATCGGCCTCGACCATCCGACGGGCGAGGTCGTCGCCGGCATCGAGAAGCCGCTGGCGATGGCACATCTGACCGCGACGTTCGAGGGGGCGAGCGCCCACGCAGGGAAGGCCCCGAACGAGGGGGCCAACGCCATGCAGGCGGCGGCGACCGCGATTCAGAACGCCTACGGGATCCCCCGGCACAGCGACGGGCTGACCCGAGTGAACGTCGGCCGAATCGAGGGCGGGACCGCGAGCAACGTCATCGCCGAGGAGGTCACCATCGAAGCCGAGGTCCGCGGCGGGACCACCGCGTTGATGGAGTATACGCGCACGGAACTCGAGCGCGTCTGCTACGCCGCCGCCGAGATGCACGACTGCGACGTCACGCCGCGGGTGATCAGCGAGTCGCCCCGCGTCGACAGCCATCCCGCGCTCCGCGACCTCGTGGGGAACGTCGCCTGGGAGGTCGAGGGCGTCGATCGGGTGATTCCGAGCGAGGAATTCGGCGTGAGCGAGGACGTGACCTACCTGATGCAGCGCGTCCAGGACGGGGGCGGGCTCGCGTCATACGTCCTCGTCGGTACCGACCACCCGACGAGCCACCACACGCCGACCTTCGACATCGACGAGGAGAGCCTCGAGATCGGGGTGACGCTGCTCACCGAGACGGCGACCGAACTCTCCCGCCGGCGGCCGTAGCGGACGCCCCTCGATCGGGACTGGAGCCCCTGTAACCGTGTCTGATGACGCTCACCGGGCGGACGGTTCGCCGCAACTCTCGTCGAAAACCGCAATACTGACTGACAGTCGAACGGACGCTTCTGTCCGTCGAGAATCACGTTCGCTGAATGGGAAACGTTAATTCGCGGGCTCTCCGTGTATCCCCTATGAGCCAAGACGACGTTCCGGAGTCGTTGCGGACGGCGGCGGACTCGGATCGCCCGCGCGGCATTCTCACGCCCTCCGACCGCGATTTCTTGCTCGGTCGAAAGACGGACTACACCGACCACTCGAAGAAACAGAAGCGAAACCGGATCCGACGCCGGGTACGAAACGCGATGCTCGACTTCAGCATCCTCTTCGAGTACATGGAGGAACGCGATCGGGAGACGGTCTTCGATCCCGACGCCGAGGACCGCGACGCCTACACCCAGGGGATCACCGATATGCTCGCCTTTCTCCACCTCGGGACGATCGGCTACCACACCCCGTTCAAGGACATGCTCTCGGAGGGCGTCGGTAAGGCCGAACAGCGCCTCGCCGGCTCGAACTACCGGATGGTCAACGTCGAGTTCAACGTCGAACCGGTCGGCCAGATCGACGTCGACGAGGTCGTCGACAAACTCGAGAACGAGGAGTTCGCCCAGCTCACCGACGAGGAACTGCGGGCGTTCGTGCGCCTGCTGACGATGTCGGATAGCTTCTCACCGGCGGACACCCGCGAGGAAATCAAGGATCGTGTCGACGAGTTTGCCGAGCGCGTGGCCGAGAGCACCGAGACTCGCGAGCAGACGCTCGAGGAACTGACGAACTGACGGAGCCGTCTTCGGATTTCGTTTTCGGTCGACCGAATCGTCGGTTCCACCGTCGTTCCCCACACCGTCAGACACGTTAGTTCTCAGTTACTGATTGGCATTTCGATTGACTAATCCTCTATTGTCCTCCGTAGTGGATATCGGTTGTCTGACTATATGGTGTATTTAACGATGATCGATACAGGGTGAGGAGACATTCTATACAAATTTTCGGAAATACATAATAAACGCAATCTGTAGATATTCTAGCCGAGTGAGAAACACTTATTGTATACGCCGTTAATGGTGGCGGTATGCCATCATGCAGCATGGCGAATGGTAGGTGGAAGCACGAGAGATCGTTCCGCTGCCGTCCGATACCGGGGGTGGGACGATGAGCGACGCCGATCAGGGGATGGTCGACGAGTTCCTCGAGGAGATCGACCTGGTCGTCTTCGCGTTCGGGGCACTGTTGACCGTCGGCGTGATCGCGGCGTTCTTCATCAGTCCGAGCACGGTCGAGAGCGGCATCTCGACGCTGAACGATCAGATGCTCGGTGCGTTCAACTGGGCGCTGCTGTTGATCGTCTTCCTAATTGTCATCTTCTTGTTGTTCCTGATTGTCGGCCCGTGGGGCAAGATCAAAATGGGAGACGAGGATCCGGAGTACAGCTTCCTGTCGTTCTTTGCGATGCTGTACTCCGCGGGCTTTGCCGCCGGTGTCGTGTTCTGGGGCCCGACCGAGGCGCTGTTCTACTATGACAGCCCATCGCCACTGTTCGGTGGCGTCGAGGGCGGCTCGACCGAAGCGATGACCCTCGCCGTCCAGCAGACGCTGTTCCACTGGGCACTGCCCCAACTCGCGGTGTTCACGATCATGGGAATCGCGATCGGCTACTTCGCGTACAACTACGAGAATGTCCCGCTGCGAGTTTCCTCGGCACTCACTCCGATCATCGGCGCTGAGAACTTAGACGGGCCGTTCGCGAAGGTCGTCGACATCCTCGCCGTCTTCGCGACCATCGGCGGCGTGGCGACCTCGCTGGGCTTCATCGGCAGCCAGTTCGTCACGGGGCTGGACTACCAGTGGGGGATCAGTATGGGGAACATCGGCATTCTCCTCGTGGTGACATTCATGACGCTGCTGTTTACGACCTCGATGGTGTTGGGGGTCGACAAGGGGATCCGCCGGCTGTCGAACTTCAATATGATCCTCTTCGTCATCCTCATGTTCGGCACGTTCATCGCCGGCCCGACCCTATTCTTGATTCTACTCGGCACGCAGGCGTTTGGTGGGATGATGTCGGACTTCATCTCAATGAGCCTCTTTACCGGTGCCGGTCCGATGGGTGCAGGTGATCCGGCGGCGGCGGAGTGGATGAACGCCTGGACCGTCTTCTACTGGGCGTGGGCGCTCTCGTGGTCGCCGTTCGCGGGCCTGTTCATCGCCCGCATCTCCAAGGGTCGCACCGTTCGCGAAGTTGCGTTTACGGGGATCGTTGCAACATCTGGAGCCACCATCCCGTGGTTCACGTTTGTCGGCGGCACCGCCGTTTGGGCCCAGCACAACGGCGTCGCCGACTTCGGCGCGGTCATCTCCGGCGAGGCAGGTGCGGAGGTCTCCGGCTTCATCCTCTTCGAGGCGTTGCAGTTCACGCTGGCCCTCGGGGGGAGTTCGATCACGATACCGGTCGGAACCGCTCTGATGTACATGTTCCTGATCCTCGTGACGACGTTCTTCGTCACCTCCGCGGACTCTTCGACGCTGGCCGTCTCGATGATGACGACCGGCGGCAAGGCACGTCCGTCGACCATCAACCGGGTCTTCTGGGGCGTCGTCCTCGGCATGACCGCGGCGATCCTGATGATCCTCGGCGGCACCGGCAGCGCGAACACGCTCCAGCAGGCGGCGATCATCACCGGGACGCCGTTCGCGTTCGTCTGCTTCCTCGCGATGCTCTCGCTGATCAAGGACTTCGGCTCGAGCTACGGTCGCGTCCTCCTGCAGGACGAAACCGTCCTCATCGGCTCGAGCCGAAAATCCGACGCCGACTCGCCGTCCGGCCCCGCCGGTACCGTCGAAACGGACGACGACTGAGCGCCACTATGTTTTTCTTGTTATCGAGCGATTCCCTGGCTATTTTTGCTGATACAACATCTGGAACTTGAGTACTGGATCGTAGTCGCGGTACAATCTGAAGTAGAATTCAATGCCACAATCAGATATAGTAATAGAGTCTCTGAGAAAACACAGGATCATTATTATATCGGGTATTGATGGGAACCATAGATATATAAAGATAGAAAATAGAAATAATTTATGGACAACAATACTGTCCAAAGGAGCGAAAGAGGTAGTCAAGTCAATCGACGAGGATTGCTACACTCAATCGGCACAGCAACCCTATCCGGAACAGCGATTCTCGGACTCAGTGGATCAGTAAGTGCGACTCATACTTGTCCTGATCTTGATATCAGTGGTGAGGCGTATGAGGATTGTGATGATGCAAGCGAAGAGATAAATTATGCTTACCGTCGAGATACCACACGTGTCAAGGGAGAAACTTCTTTGTCTGTCGGGTCTAGGGGGTGGACAGATAATAATTGCAATGAATGTGTAACATACTTTTTTGATCTTGCTGGACTGAATGAAGCGTATGGAACAGATAATGGAAATGAGTATGTGAACTCATTCGGCTTTCGGTGGGAAGTCAGCGATTCTGTTATTCCTGATCCTCAGCCTGCTGGTTCCTCGAATCTCGAGAGTGGAGTAATTGATCCTGACGGAACTGAATCTCCGAATGGAAACGATGAAGAGGCATTCTACGCGCTCGGAGACGTAGCCATTGGCGGCGGAACATTGCTTTATCCAGCGCTTGGCCCAACTGCATTTCTTTACACCCTCGCGCGGGCATCAAGCATCGACTCTTCTATAGACGAAGCGAACAATGAGGTGGCATTCAATGATGGTTTGATTCCCTCACATTTCGATTCGGTGGGATACGGGTATTACAATATGCGATTTCAGCTACCTCTTCATGAAGAAGGTACTGTTACGTTTGAAGCATTCACTGATACCGGAAATCGAGAAGTAACTACTAGTACGAAAACATTTAATCTCGATAGTCACGTTTATTACACTGGCCCAGTTGGTCCGAATCCCTAAGATCCTTCTAAACATACCAATGCGATTTGTAAGTGATCGCGCTATGTAGGGATCCCGACTGCCATATTGGTATTTCTAACACATAGAGATTATAAATATCTATAGTAGTGTATTAAATTCTATATTTAATTATATGTCTAACAAAGGGTTATGACTGGGAACCACCATCGTCTTCAGAAATCTATAACAAGTTTTAATGTATGGGGTACACATAAACTGTGTATGGATAGGGACACGGCGGAACCCGACGCGGACGCGCTTCCGGGGCCGAACGCCCAGCAGTGGGTCGACTTCCATCAGGAGTACTCAGCCCCCAGCGAGTACTCCCACGACTTCGTCTGGGACGTGACCCGCGAGGCTGACGGCCCCTTCGTCACCGACGTCGACGGCAACGTTCTCCTCGATTTCACCTGTCACATCGGCGCGGCACCGCTCGGCTACAACAACGAGAAGATCCTCGACAAGGTCCGCGAGTTCGACCTGGTCGAACCGATGAAGATCGCCGGCCAGGACATGTACTTCGGCTCCGGCCCCAGCCCCGAGGAGGCCGACGTCCCCGGCTCGAGTCACCTCATGCAGAAGCTCACGGAGGTTTCGAGTCAGTACGGGATGGACACCGTCTTCCTCTCGAACTCCGGCGCGGAGGCCATGGAGAACGCGATGAAGATCACGAACGACTACCGCGCGCCGTCGAAGTACGGCGTCGCGTTTTCGGGGAGCTTTCACGGTCGCACGCTCGGCACCCTCTCGCTGACGAAATCCAAGGAGGTCTACACGCGCCACTACCCCGAAATCAGCGGGATCGAGACGGTGCCGTTCTGCGACGATCGGGGCTGTGACGCCGAGAGCTGTGACTGTGGCTTCTTCGCCGGCGGCGGCTCACAGCTTCGCGATATGCTCGCGCCCGAAGGCGGCTACGTCGATCCCGACGAGATCGCCTTCCTGACCCTCGAGCCGATTCAGGGCGTCGGCGGTTACCGATTCCCCAGCGAGGCGTTCATGCGGGAGGTCGCCGACGTCACCGACACCTACGACATCCCGCTGGTCGTCGACGAGATCCAGGCCGGCGTCGGTCGCACCGGCGAGATCTGGGCCTCCGACCATTACGCGATCGAACCCGACGTCATCGCCAGCGCGAAGGCCCTGCGCGTCGGCGCGACCATCTCTCGCTCGGAGGTCTTCCCCAGCGAGAAGAATCGCCTCGGATCGACCTTCGGCGGCGGCGACATGCTCGGGTCGATGATGGGCGCGTTCACGCTCGAGGCGATCCAGGAACACGACCTGCTCGACAACGCCACCCGACGCGGCGAACAGGCCAAAGAACTCCTCCGCGACGACGCGCCCGACTCCGTCGTGGACATCCGCGGCAAGGGCCTGATGCTCGCCGTCGAGTTCGACACCCCCGACCGGCGCTCCGCCGTCGTCGAAGCCGCCCTCGAGCGCGGCCTGCTCACACTCGGCTGTGGAAAGAAGACTATCCGACTGCTCCCGCCGCTGGACTCGAGCGAGCGCGAGATCGAACTCGGGATCGGCATCTTCTGCGAGGCGATCGAGGCCGTTAGCCCGAACGCGAAAGCGGCGTAATCACGTCCGCTAATTTTCCGATCGACGTTCGTTTCTCCGGGTGGCTCGAGCGCGTTTTCTCATCGATTCTGACCAGTCTGATACACGACGTCCGTTTCTCGCCCGTTCTCAGAGCACGATCCACAGTAGCGCCGCGAGCACCATGAGTCCCGCTCCGGCCACCGAGAGCCGGAATACCGCGGGAGTCAGCTCGGGTGGGTCGGCATCGGAGCGGAGCAGTTGATAGCAGTTCACGAGAACGATCCCGATCCCGCTAATCCCCATCAGTGCCACGAAGATGCCGTCGAACGCGTCGTAGAGCCCGTTACCCATAACCGACGAAACTGCGAACAGGAGGAGGCCGCCACCGACGACTATCTGGGACACGTGATACACGAGGAGTCGATTCACACTCACACTCACCTGACAGCAATCTAGAAACTTTCGCTAATACGCCGTCCCGCTCGTCCGTAAGGCGACCGAGAATCCGGCCCCGTCAGTCGTCAATCGAGCGTGTGTTCCACGACCGACACGCCCTCGAGCGCCGACAGCGCTTCGAGCACGCCCTCGAGATGCGCCGAACCGCTCCCCTCGAGTCCGATCGTTACGGGCGTCCGATTCGGCTCGTCGACAGACGTCCGCCGAGCGCGCTCGAGTACGTCCAGCTCGGCACCCTCGGCTGTTACCGTCTCGACTACCGCGCCGACGCTCGTCGGCCAGCCCGCGAGCGCGAGTCTCGCTTCGGTGTAGCGCTCGAGTTCGTGCAGCCCGGTTCTGGTCAGTTCGGCGTGCTCGGAGAGGTTCACGTTCCCGCCCGAGATGACGACCCCGACGTGCTCGCCCTCGAGGTCCAGATCGTCGGAAAGCGCGGCGGCCAGCGGTGCGGCGCCGGCGCTCTCGGCGACCGTCTTCGCGCGCTCGGCCAGCAGAGTGACCGCTGCGGCGATCTCCCGATCGCTCACGCTGACCACGTCGTCGACGACCTCGCGGGCGATTTCGAACGTCGTCTCGAGCATGCGAGTATCCGCGATCCCCTCCGCGACGGTGTCGACGTCCGGGAGCTGGCGGATTTCGCCGGCCTCGAGCGACGGCTTCGCGTGGGCGGCTCCCTCGGGCTGGACGCCGATCACGCGAACATCGCGCTCAGCGGCCTTCAGGACCGTTCCGATGCCCGAAATGAGCCCACCGCCACCGATCGCGACCAACACGGTGTCGATCTCGGGATACTGCTCGAGCAGTTCGAGGCCGATCGTTCCCTGCCCCGCAACGACGTCCGCGTCGTCGAAGGGATGGACGAACGTTTCCCGGGTCTCCGCGGCCCGCTCGAGGGCGTACTCGTAGGAGCGCTCGTAGATGTCGCCCTCGACGACGACTTCGGCCCCGTAGCCGCGGGTGGCCTCGATCTTCGCGGCCGGCGTCACCTCGGGGACGACGATCGTCGTGTCGATGTCGAGCAGACCCCCGGCCAGCGCCACGCCCTGCGCGTGATTACCCGCGCTCGAGGCGATGACGCCCACCTCGCGCTCCTCGGGAGACAACTGGGCCATCGTGTTGTACGCGCCGCGAATCTTGAACGAGCCGGTCCGCTGGACGTTCTCGAGCTTGAGCCCGATCGAATCGGCACCGCTCAGCTCGGCGAACGTCCGCGAGGTGTCGAGCGGGGTTCGGTGAACGACGTCCGCGATCCGCTCTCGAGCGTTCTCGACGTCCTCGCGGGTGACGAGCGCCTCGTCGGAGTCGCGGTCCCTGCTCATCCGTCGTCCTCCGCGCGCGTTCCTATCTCGCCGAGCGCACCGATCTCGCCGAGCGCACCGCTCTCCCCGAGCGGCCCGCTTTCCCCGTGCTCCACGGTCGCCCCGTCATCGACACGCGGAACCGGATGCCGGCGCTCGAGGTCCCGGATCGTGCCGACGAGCACGTCGACGCCGTGTTGCAAACTCGCCTCGTCCACGTCGAAGGTCGGCGTGTGGTGGCTGGTGGGGTGATCGGTGCCGACGATCACGTAGGTCGCCAGCCCGCCCTCGTCCTGGACGCGCTCCATCAGGAAGGTCGCGTCCTCGCTCGCGCCGAAGTCGGCGGCCGGGAGGACGCGGTCGACTCCCTCGACGCCGCTGGCGACCTCGCTGACCAGGGCCTGCAGTTCGGGATCGCTGTCGGCCCGCGGCGACTTGCTGACCACGTCGACCTCGGCCCGGCAGCCGTGCATCTTGGCCGCCGACTTGATCGTGCGCTCGAGTCGCCGTTCCATGTACTCCATCAGCTCGGTCGTCTCGCCGCGGGCCTCGGCCTCCATGGACGCGTGCTCGGCGATGACGTTGCTCGCGGTCCCCGCCTCGGCCTTGCCGATATTCACTCGAGTCATGCCGTCGCTGTGCCGTGGAATCCCGTAGGTGTTCACGATGGCGGCTCCCATCGCGTGCATGGCGTTGGCTCCCTCGTTCGGTGCCTTCCCCGCGTGCGCAGAGGTTCCGGTTATCGTCGCGTCGACGTGACACATCGCGAGGGGCTTCTCGATCCCCGCCACGACCTCGCCCGTGGGATGATCGAGCCCAACGTGGATCGCGAGCAGGTAGTCTAGATCCTCCGCGAACTCGCTCTTCGCCATCGGACAGCCGCCACCGCCGGTCTCCTCGGCGGGCTGGAAGAAGACGACCAGCCGCCCCGAAAAATCGCTCTCGGCGATCGTCTCGAGGACGGCCAGCCCCCAGGTCATGTGAGCGTCGTGGCCACAGGCGTGCATCGTCCCGTCGATTTTCGAGCGAAACCCCTCGTTCGCAGGGTGGTGCTCCGAATCGGTCGATTCCTCGATGAACAGCCCGTCGATGTCGACCCGCAAACCGATCGTGGGTCCCTCGCCGCGCTCGAGGACCGCGACTGCACCCGTGTTACCGCCGGTCATCCGCTCGAGGAGGTCCTCGTCCGCGCCGCGCTCGCGGGCGCGTTCGATCCAGGGCTCGAGGTCGTCGTCGGTGACGGCCATTCGATCGGCAGGGTCGTAGGCGTCCGGTCCGACGGCCAGTTCGTCGACGCCGATGGCTCGGATTTCCTCGACGAGCCGTGCCGTGGTGAGGAATTCGCGCCACGCGGGCTCGGGGTGGCGGTGGAAGCTGCGCCGGAGGCTGACGAGACGGTCCCGTATCGGCTCGGTCATGCGGAGTACTGACGCGCCCCAGGGACTTAATTATACACAATCAGTGTTTACGACGGGTACACAAAAAGGATAAGAGAGCGCGTGACAATGGTAGGCCAACACGGAACTCTCTATGAGCACGAATCCAGACATCGTCGTTCTCCGAGAGGGGACGGAAGGGCTGTCGATGGAATCGTACGCCGAAACGTTGCGCGAACGGTTGCCCGATTACACCGTCGCGCTCGCGCGAACGCCGAAAGAGGAACGCGAACTCGTTCCGCAGGCGCGGGTCGTGACGGGCATCACGATCGAGGAGGACCTCCTCGAGCGCGCCGACCGACTCGAGCTGTTCGCGTGTACCTTCGCCGGCACAGACCACGTGCCGATGGACGCGCTGGCCGACCACGGCGTCACCGTCACCAACGCGGGCGGCATCCACGCGCCCGGCATCGCCGAGCAGTCGATCGGCAACATGCTCGTCTTCGCGCGCCGGCTCCACGAGGGCTGGCGACGGAAGGAAAACGACGAGTGGCGGCACTTCCAGTCCCACGAGTTCACCGACAGCACCGTCACGATCGTTGGCCTCGGCTCGATCGGGCAGGCGATCGTCCAGCGCCTCGAGGGATTCGAGGTCGAGACCATCGGAATCCGCTACACGCCCGAGAAGGGCGGGCCGACCGACGAGGTGCTGGGCTTCGACGAGGACGATATCCACGAGGCGTTCTCCCGGAGCGACTACGTCGTCCTCGCGTGTCCGCTCAACGACCTGACCCGCGGGCTCGTCGGTGAAGACGAACTCGCCACGCTCCCGCCGAATGCGGTCGTCGTCAACGCCGCTCGCGGCGGGATCGTCGACACCGACGCGCTCGTCTCGGCGCTGCAGTTCGAGGGGATCCGCGGGGCCGCGCTCGACGTCACCGATCCCGAACCGCTCCCCGCCGACCACCCGCTCTGGGACCTCGAGAACTGTCTCATCACGCCCCACACGGGCGGTCACACGCCGAAACACTGGGATCGACTGGCCGACATCGTCGCGCACAACGTCGCGGTGCTCGAGACCGGCGGCGACCTCGAAAACGCCGTCTATCAGCCCGACTCGAGCGGAGCGTAAGATGGCAGCTGATAACTCGCGTTCCACGACCGACCACAGCGATCAGACCGCGACCGCGGACGAGAGCGCTCTCGGGCCGCAGTCGGATCCGCGGGCGGACGATCCCGCAGCGGATCCCCGCGCCGAGTACGACTACGTCGGCGGCGATATCGACCGCCCCGAACTCGTCTCGGCGCTCGACAAGCGCGTCGACGGCGAAGTTCGCTTCGACGAGTACAGTCGGCGACTCTACGCGACCGACGCGAGCGCCTACGAGGTGACGCCGGTCGGCGTCGTCCTCCCGCGATCGACCGACGACGTCGCCGCGGTCGCCGCGTACTGCGCCGAGCGCGGGATTCCGGTCCTCCCGCGCGGCGGCGGCACCAGCCTCGCCGGACAGGCGGTCAACGAAGCCGTCGTGCTCGATCTGACGACGCACATGGACGGCCTGTGCGAGGTCGCGCCCGACGAACGGACGGCGACCGTACAGGCGGGAACCGTCCTCGCAGACCTGAACGGCGCGCTCGAGCCAGACGATCTGAAGTTCGCACCCGATCCCGCCGCCGGAAATCGGAGCACGATCGGCGGCGCGATCGGCAACAACTCCACCGGCGCGCATTCGCTGCAATACGGCAAGACCGACGCGTACATCGAGGCGGTCGAAGTCGTCCTCGCCGACGGCTCCGTCGAGCGTTTCGGCGAGGTGACGGTCGCGGAACTCCGCGAGCGGGCCGATCCGGACGGGGGGCTGCTCGAGCGGATCTACGAAGCATTGCGCCGGGTCGTCGACGAGGAAGCCGTGGCGATCAGCGAGGTCTTCCCGCAACTCAAGCGGAACGTCTCCGGCTACAACCTCGATCGGCTCGTCGCGGAGGCCTACGGCGAGCCCGAGGCGTTCGACGAAAACACGGACGAGACTGTTGCAATCGACGGCGAACCCGACCCCAACGCGACCCTCAATCTCGCCCGCGTCTTCGCCGGCAGCGAGGGAACGCTCGGCGTGATCACGGAGGCGACCGTCTCGCTCGAGCCGGTCCCCGAGACGACGGGCGTCGTCCTGTTGACCTACGAGGACCTGCTCGAGGCGATGGCCGACGTCGACACCATCGTCCGCAACTTCGACCCCGCAGCGATCGAGGCGATCGACGACGTGTTGCTCGAACTCGCCCGGAACACCGAGGAGTTCGCCGACGTCGCGGCGAACCTTCCCGAGGGAACCGAGACGGCGCTGCTCGTCGAGTTCTACGCCGAGAGCGAGGCCGACGCTCGCGAGAAAGTGACGGCGATGCTCGCGGATCGATTGCCGAATTCGAGCGCGCCGGAATCCGACGGCGGCACGACTGCAACTGAGTCGACTCCCGATTCTGACCCCGTCCGCGCGTTCGACGCTCTCGAGGCCTACGCGCCCGACGACCGGGCCGAACTCTGGAAGCTCCGAAAGAGCGCGGCACCGATCCTGCTCTCCCGAACCTCGGACGCCAAGCACATCTCCTTTATCGAGGACACGGCCGTCCCGACCGAGAACCTCGCGGACTACGTGGCCGACTTTCAGGACGTGCTCGAGGAACAGGATACCTTCGCGAGTTTCTACGCCCACGCGGGACCGGGCTGTATGCACATGCGGCCGCTGGTCGACACCAAGAGCCCGGCGGGGCTGACCCAGTTCGAGGCGATTTCCGACGCCGTGACCGATCTCGTCGTCGAGTACGGCGGCTCGGTCTCGGGCGAACACGGCGACGGCCGCGCCCGAACCCAGTGGAACCAGAAACTCTACGGCGAGGACGTCTGGTCGCTCTTCCGCGACGTCAAGACCGCGTTCGACCCCGACTGGCTCCTCAATCCCGGCACCGTCTGCGGCGACCACGACATGACCGAGCACCTGCGGTTC
Organism: Natrinema sp. CBA1119; assembly: GCF_002572525.1. Classification (NCBI taxonomy): domain Archaea; kingdom Methanobacteriati; phylum Methanobacteriota; class Halobacteria; order Halobacteriales; family Natrialbaceae; genus Natrinema; species Natrinema thermophila. Next base: position 2,313,327 of record NZ_PDBS01000001.1, read on the forward strand.
TCGCCGGACTACGAGTTCGAGGCCGGCTTCGAGCCCGCACTTGAGTGGGCAAACGACAACGGCATGCAGGGGATGGTCGAACTCTGTCACGGCTGCGGTGGCTGTCGGGGGTCCCAGGAGACGACCGGCGGCGTGATGTGCCCGACGTATCGCGCGGCCGAGGAAGAGAGCCTGAGCACCCGCGGTCGGGCGAACATGCTCCGCGGTGCGATGAACGGCGAACTCGACGCCGAGTCGACCGATCCGGAGTTCCTGGCCGAAGTGATGGACCTCTGTATCGGCTGCAAGGGCTGTGCGCGGGACTGTCCGAGCGAGGTCGACATGGCCAAACTCAAGGCGGAAGTCGAACACGCGAACCATCAGGAAAACGGCTCGAGCCTCCGCGACAAGCTGTTCGCGAATGTCGACCGGCTGAACGCCGTCGGCTCGGCGCTCGCGCCGCTCTCGAACTGGGCCGCGTCGCTTCCCGGTGCGGGCACGATCGCCGAAAAGACGGTCGGTATCGCACGCGAGCGCGACTTGCCCACGTTCGAGAGCGAGAGTTTCGAGGACTGGTTCGAGAAGCGAGGCGGCTCTCGAATTTCGCTCGAGGAAGCCACCCGGAAAGTCCTGCTCTTCCCGGACACGTACACGAACTACAACCACCCGCGAGCGGGGAAGGCGGCCGTCCAGGTGTTCGAGACGGCGGGGGTTCGCGTCGAGATTCCCGACGGCGTCACCTCGACCGGCCGGCCGGCCCACTCGAAGGGCTTCCTCGACGTTTCGCGTGAGCGCGCCCGAACCAACGTCGAGGCGCTGGCTCCGCGAGTCGAGGACGGCTGGGAGATCGTCCTGGTCGAACCCTCGGACGCGGTCATGCTCCAGTCGGACTACCTCGACCTCCTCTCGGAACGCGACGCCGAGCGGGTCGCGGCGAACACCTACGGTGTCATGGAGTATCTCGACCGGTTCGATCTGGCGGCCGGACTCCCGACCGCCGAACTCGACGAACGGCTGACCTATCACGGCCACTGCCACCAGAAAGCGACGAAGAAGGACGGTCACGCGGCCGCGGTCCTGCGGACGGTCGGCTACGAGGTCGACGCGCTCGATTCGGGCTGCTGCGGGATGGCCGGTTCCTTCGGCTACGAGGCCGAACACTACTCGCTGAGTCAGTCGATCGGGAGGATCCTCTTCGATCAGGTCGACGACAGCGACGGCGAGACCGTCGTCGCGCCGGGCGCGTCCTGCCGGACGCAGCTCTCGGGGTACGAGGGCTGTGACGATCCGCCCCACCCGATCGAGAGCGTCGCGGCCGGGCTCTCGCGGTAACGCGTCGTCTCACCCCCGAGCGGGTCGCAGTCATTCTTCATCCGTCTATCGGACTGCGGTCACTCCTCGTCCATCGACCGCTCGTCGGCGGTGTCGAGCGGTGCCCGCGGCCGCTCGTTTCCCGGATGTTTTGACTCCCCGAACCCCCCGCTCAAGACCCGTGCGAGCGTCTCTTCGACGGACTCGTCGGTTTCGGTGACGCGGTCGGGGTCGGCCTCGACCGTGAACCCCGAGGAGATGTTCGGTGCCGTCGGGATGAAGAGGACGATCCGTCCGTCACTCGTAGTGTGTCCGGTCTTGAACGCCGGCATCTGGGTTCCATCCCAGCTCTCGACGCTGACCGATTCCTGCAGCGCCTGTTCCTCGCCGAACGTTGTCTCAGCGGCGACCTTCGACGCGTTGTAGAGGACGCGAAGCCCCGGAACGCGGTTCACGACGCCGTCGACGCTTCGCGAGAACACGTCGCCGACCGTCGTTCGGGTGAACGAGCCGACGACGATTGCTATCAGGACGAACACAACGAGCGGAACGACGGCGCGAAGCAGATAGACCGTAAACTCTCGCGTCGGCTCGTGACCGATCAGGCCGCCTACCAGTTCGCTATCGAAGACGAACACCGGCACGACCCCCGCGATGATCGCGTAGACGCGATAGACGACGTACAGCGTGACGAGTATCGGACCGATAACGATCAGTCCGCTCGCGAAGACACGCTTCCACGACCTCATGTCTCTAGCGTATGACTGCTGGGACATGATAGCTTCCATTCGTTCGAACGCGAGCGATTGAGAGAGCGGCATCGACGGCGGCCGCGTTGCGTCGCGCTCCGATCGTGACGGCCGACCCGTCCGCTACGGCCAGAGCCCGCGCGTTTCCTTCGCCTCTGCGATCCGTGACAGCGCCACCACGTAGGCGGCGTCGCGCCACGTCAGTCCCTCGGCGTCGACCTCGGCGCGGACGTCGTCCCAGGCATCGAGCATGTGCTCCTCGAGTTCCTCGTTGACCCGCTCGAGCGTCCACTGGCGGCGGTTGATGTCTTGCAGCCACTCGAAGTAGCTCACCGTCACGCCACCCGCGTTCGCCAGGATGTCCGGAATCACCGGGACGTCTCGCTCCTCGAGGATGGTGTCGGCGGCGAACGTCGTCGGGCCGTTCGCGCCCTCGACGACGATGTCGGCTGCGATCGCGTCAGCATTGTCCGCGGTGATGACGTTGCCGACGGCCGCCGGGATCAACACGTCGGCGTCTAGCTCGAGCAGTTCGGCGTTCGAGAGCCGACGGACGCTGTCACCGTCGTCGCGCTCGTTCGCGAACGCGGTGACCGCTTCCGGCTCTTCGTCGTGCGATGGGATCGCGTCGACGCCGATCCCTCCGGGATCGTAGACCGCGCCGTTGACGTCGCTCACGGCGACGATCGTCGCACCCCACTCCTCGAGCAGTCGGGCGGCGTTGGCACCGACGCTGCCGAAGCCCTGGACGGCGACTGTCGTGTCCGAAATCTCGCGATCGTAGTACTGGATGGCTTCTCGTGCGGCGATCGCCGTCGAGCGGCCGGGGGCCTCCTCGCGGCCGTAGGAGCCGCCGATGACCGGCGGCTTGCCGGTGACGACGCCGGGGATCGTCTCGCCCTGTTGCATCGAGTAGGCGTCCATGAACCAGGCCATCGTCTGGGCGTCGGTGCCCATGTCCGGCGCGGGAACGTCCTTCGTCGGCCCGACGGCGTCGCGCAGTTCCTCGGCGAACCGGCGGGTGAGCCGTTCCGTCTCGTCGTCGGTCAACGATTTCGGGTCGACGGCGATGCCGCCCTTCCCGCCGCCGAAGGGGAGGTCCATCACTGCGCACTTCCAGGTCATCCACATCGAGAGCCCGGTACACTCCTCCGCGCTGACCTCGGGATGGTAGCGCAGACCGCCCTTGTAGGGCCCGCGAACGTCGTCGTGCTGGGCTCGGTAGCCGGTGAAGACCTCGACGTTGCCGTCCTCGCGCTCGAGGGGTACCGAGACCTGCTGGACCCGCGTCGGGTGTTTCAGCCGCTCGACGACGCCGGGATCGACGTCGACGTGTGTCGCGGCTCGCTCGAGTTGCCTGCGGGCGGTGATCAATGCCGAGTCGAGGTCATCGTCCGATACAGTCTCGTCCGCGGATGGTGTCGTGCTCATGAGTATCTGTTTGCAGTGGTGGGCAGTCGTGGCGGCCGGCGGCGTCAGGCCGTGAACAGTCGTCGCGGGAAGTCGGCCAAGGTTTCGGCGCCGTTACTCGTGACGTGGAACGTCTCGCTTATCTCCATGCCGATCTCGTCGGTCCAGATCCCGGGGATCATGTGAAACGTCATGTCCTCCTCGAGGATAGTCTCGTCGCCCGGTCGAATGCTCGCGGTGTGTTCGCCCCAGTCCGGCGGGTAGCCCAGTCCCATCGAGTAGCCGATTCGGTCTTCCTTCTCGAGGCCGTACTGCGCGATGGTCTCGCGCCACGCTTTCTCGACTTCCTCGCAGGTGACGCCGGGTTCGACGGTGTCGAGCGCGGCCTCGATCCCCTCGACGACGATGTCGGCGGTTTCCTGGAGTTCGTCGGGCGGGTCGCCGACGAACGTGGTGCGGGCCAGCGGGGAGTGATACCGGTGGCGACAGCCCGAGAGTTCGATGATGACCGGATCGCCGTCCTCGAACTCGCGGTCGGTCCAGGTCAGGTGGGGCGTTCCGGTGTGGTCGCCCGACGGCATCAGCGGGACGATCGAGGGGTAGTCGCCGCCGTACTCCTCGGTCCCGGTGATCAGTTGCTCGTAGATAGCGGCCGCTGCCTCGTACTCCGGAACCCCTTCCTCGATGACGTCGAGTCCGGCCTGCATCGCGTTCTCGGAAATTCGGGCGGCCTCGCGCATGTATTCGAGTTCCTGCTCGGACTTTTTGATCCGGACCCAGCCGACTAGCAGCGTCGCGTCCTCGAACTCCGCTTCGGGCAGGTTCTCCTGCAGGCGCGTGTAGGATTTCGCGGTGAAGTAGGCGGCGTCCATCTCGAGGCCGATTCGGCCGTCTGCGACCTCGAGTTCCTCGAGGACGCCCGCGACGTAGTCCATCGGGTGGAGGTCGTGGGGCGAGTGGACGTGCTCGTCGCTGTACGCGCGGATGCTCTCCTCGCCGAGATGGGTCGTTGCGCGCGCGCCCCCGCCGTCCATATCCCGGCCGATCCAGACGGGTTCGTCGCGATCGGGGGTGACCACCACTGCCTGGTGGACGTAGAACGACCAGCCGTCGTACCCCGTCAGGTAGTTCATGTTCGCCGGATCGGCGACGACGATCGCGTCGAGGTCCTCCTCGCGCACCCGCTCTTTGGTCCGAGCGACCCGGCGCTCGTACTCGGCCTCGTCGAAGATATGCTCTCGTGGCATGATAACAGGGCTTCTACGAGGAGCATCAATCAGGAGTGCTAAAAGTTTTTCGTGTACAGAAGGTACAGATACTGTTTACAATTCTGTTTTTGATGCGATTGTGAGCGATCGGTACGCGTCGAGTGCCATCTGGGACCGTTCGACTCGAGTCCCACCGGATCGTTTCCGCCAAACCACCGCCGGTTAAGACACGTCGGTTCGTCCCGGCGGATATGGCAATCCTCGAGACAATCGTGATCGCGTTCTGGGCGATGTTGCCCGCCTACGTCCCCAACAACGCCGCGGTGCTGGCCGGCGGCGGCCGGCCGATCGACGGCGGCCGGACGTGGGGCGACAAGCGCGTACTGGGCGACGGGAAGACCTGGCGCGGGACGGCGATGGGCATCGTCGCGGGTCTCGCGCTCGCCGCCGTGCTCACCCTCGTCAAGCCGGCCGTCAGCGACGCGCTCGGCTTCGCAGTTCCCGACTTCACGCCGCTCGCGGCGCTCGGCCTCGCCGGCGGCGCGATGCTCGGGGACATCCTCGCGTCGTTCCTCAAACGCCGAAGCGGCCGCCAGCGCGGCGCGATGTTTCCGGGTCTCGATCAACTGGATTTCGTCGTCGTCTCCCTCCCGCTGGTCGCTCTGCTCGATTTCGAGTGGTTCAGCGAGTGGTTCACGCTCGAGGTCATCCTCGTCGTCGTGGTGCTCACGCCGATTCTCCACGTGACGACGAACATGATCGCGTACCAGCTCGGACTGAAGAACGAGCCCTGGTAGTCGCCCCGAACGGCTCGGAGAACGCACGCGATCCCGTCCGTTTCTCTCGAACGCGTTCCGACAGTATCCGATCAGCGAGGAACGGCGATCGTTTGAGTTTCTATCCGTCGATTCACGCTCGTCTCGTAGTTGTCGAGTTTGGTACTGACCAGGGTTTCCTCGAGGTGTTTCTCGAACCCCCTTCGGAACAGTGAATTTAGACACGTGTATGAAAAATCATAAAACGGTTTTTATCGGTGACTCGAGGCGTGAATAGCTATATATCGGTTCGTGACGATACCTCTACAGAGTCACATGGTAGCCGTTAGCAAACTACAGGGGATGTTCGAGGAGATGGTGACAGCGCGTCACTACGAAGAGCGCCTTCAGGAGGAGTACCTCGAGGGGAAACAGCCCGCGTTCGACATCTCCGCCGGGCCGATTCCCGGCGAGTTGCACCTCGCCGCGGGCCACGAGGCGTCCGGTGCGGGTGTCTGCCGGCACTTGCGGGACGACGACACGGTCACGGCTCCCCACCGACCCCACCACATCGCCATCGCGAAGGGCGTCGACTTGAAGCGGATGACCGCCGAGATCTTCGGCCGCGAGACCGGCCTCAGCAAGGGAAAAGGCGGCCACATGCATCTCTTCGATCCCGACGTCAACTTCGCGTGCAGCGGGATCATCGCCGAGGGCTGTCCGCCAGCGGTCGGCGCCGGACTGGCCGCGAAGAAGCGCAACACCGACAGCGTCGCCGTCGCGTTCCTCGGCGAGGGCGCGATCGATCAGGGCGCGTTCCTCGAGTCGCTGAACCTGGCGACCGTTCAAAACCTCCCCGTCGTCTTCGTAATCGAGGACAACGACTGGGCCATCAGCATGCCAAAAGAACGCGTCACCGACGTCGAGAACGGTGCACAGCGCGCTGGCGGGTTCGACCTCCCTGGCGCTCGCGTCGACGTCGACGACGCCGTCGCCATCTACGAGGCCGCCGGGGAGGCTATCGGCCGCGCCCGCGACGGAAACGGGCCGACGCTGCTCGAGGTCCAGGTCCACCGACGTATGGGTCACTTCATGGGCGACGCGGAGGGCTACCGCTCCGACGAGGACAAGGCGGCGGCCGAGCAGCGGGACTCGATCGAGCGACTGGCGAGCGAGCTTCGGGCCCACGACGTGTCCGACGAGACGATCGACGACCTTCGCTCGAGTGCCCGCGAGCGCGTCGAGGAGGCGATCGAATGGGCGAAAGACCAGCCCGAACCCGAGCCGGACGCGGCCTACGAGGACGTGTTCGTGAACCCGCCGTCGGGCGCGACCGAGAGCGAGCCGTCCGCCGCGGAGACCGGAGGTGACGACTGATGGCACAAGAGGAACCGGAACGACGAGGACGGCAGACGGATCGATCGCTCACGATGAGCCGGGCGATGGTCGAGGCGATCGCCCACGAGATGCGCGACGACGACGAGGTCTTCTACATGGGCGAGGACGTCGCGGACTACGGCGGGATCTTCGACAGCACCGAGGGCCTGCTCGAGGAGTTCGGCCGCGACCGCATCATGGACGTCCCCATCAGCGAGACGGCCTACATCGGCGCCGCCGTCGGGGCGGCGCAGGCGGGAATGCGGCCGATTGCGGAGCTCATGTTCGTCGACTTCTTCGGCGTCGGCATGGATCAGATCTACAACCAGCTGGCCAAGAACACCTACATGAGCGGCGGGAACGTGAACGTCCCGATGGTGCTGACCGCCGCCGTCGGGGGAACGTATAACGACGCCGCCCAGCACTCCCAGACCCTGTACGGAACCTTCGCGCACCTCCCGGGAATGAAAGTTGTCGTGCCGTCGACCGCCTACGACGCGAAGGGGCTGATGCACAACGCCATCCGCGACGACGATCCGGTCGTCTACCTGTTCCACAAGCGGCTGATGGGGATCGGCTGGCTCCCCGCACCGGACGGCCCGAAGACCGGTGTTCCCGAAGACGAGTACACGATTCCCTTCGGCAGCGCCGACGTCAAACGCGAGGGTGCTGACGTGACCGTCGTCACGCTCGGACTGCACGTCCACCGCGCGCTTGAGGCCGCCGAATCGCTCGACGACGACGGGATCGACGTCGAGGTAGTCGACCTCCGAACGCTCGTTCCCCTCGACACCGAGACCGTCCGTGAATCAGTGGCCAAGACCGGCCATCTGGTCGTCGTCGACGAGGACTACCAGTCCTACGGCGTCACTAGTGAGATCATTGCGCGCGTGGCCGAAGGCGGCCTCGACGACCTCGAGGCCGTCGAGCGGGTCGCCGTTCCCGACGTCCCGATCCCGTACGCGCGGCCGATGGAGGACGAGGTCGTTCCCGACGCGGACGACATTACGAACGCGATTCGAACCGTTCGATCGAACGAATGAGCGCGAACGACGAGCGCGTCGCCGTCGATACGGCCGACGTCTGGCCCGACGATGCGGACGAAGACGAGGGAGTCGTCGTCAATTGGTTCCTCAGCGAGGGGAGTCGCGTCGAGGAAGGCGACGCCCTCTGTGAATACCAGGTCGAAAAGGTGAGCGTCGACGTCCCCGCACCGATGACGGGAACGCTCGACGAGATCATCCTCGAGGAAGACGACGAGTTCGAGCGGGGCGACGTCCTCGCCTGGATTCGCCCAGAGTAGCGGCGTCCGGCCCCTCGAACGTGCACGACGGAACACCCTCTCACATCTATGCCACCCACCGATACGGAGTCCGACCGGAGCGAGGAACAGTCGTCCGAGACCGGCGGCGGATCGGGTCGTACCGTCCGCGAAGCGCGATCGCTCTCTCGAACGCGACGGACGATCGCGAACCGCCTGCAGGAGAGCTATCGGAACGCGGTCCACGTGACCGCGAGTCGAGACGTCGACGCGGAGGCGCTGCTGCGAGCGACCGAGACCGCCGACGCGCAACTCGAGAGAGACGTTTCGGTCATCGATCTCGTGCTCTGTGCGGTCTCGGCGACCCTCGAGGAACACCCCGCGTTCAACGCGACGTTCGAAGACGAAACGCATCGGCTCTACGAGGAGCACAACATCGGCGTCGCAATCGATACCGAAGCGGGGCTCGTGGCTCCCGTGCTCCGCGATATCGGGTCGAAACCCCTCGACGAGATCGCAGCCGAACGGCGGCGGGTCACGGAGTCCGTCCAGTCGGGCGAGCATTCGATGAGCGACCTCCGCGGCGGTACGTTTACCGTCACGAACCTCGGCGTGCTCGGTATCGACTCGTTCACGCCGATCATCAATCCGCCCGAGATCGCGATTCTCGGCGTGAATCGGATCCGGGAACGCCCGCAGCGAGGCGACGACGGCATCGAGTTCCGGAACCGGATGAACGTCGATCTGAGTTTCGACCATCGAATCGTCGACGGTGCCGACGCGGCCCGATTTCTGGCGACCCTCGCCGATCGGCTCACGGCGGCAGAGCAGTTCGTCCCTGACGGCTAACTCGTCGATCGATCGCTGTGTGCCGGTATCGGTCCGATCATTCCTCTACTGAACGGGTCCGCTGTTGAACACAGTCTCGAGCGATATCGCTACTCACTCGAGCGCCGCGTCCATGTCTGCGACTGCGTCCTCGTGGGCTTCGTGCGCTCGATCCAGATCGACCGGATCCGAGATCATGCTGAAGAAGCCGTGGATCATGTCGTCGTAGTTGTGGTATTCGACGGGGACGCCGGCGTCTGCGAGTCGGTCGGCGTACTTCGCACCGACGTCGCGTAGCGGATCGAAGCCGGCGGTGATGATCGTCGCCGGCGGGAGTTCCGAGAGGTCGTTCGCGCGCAACGGCAGCGCGTAGACGTTTCCGAGGTCGATGTCGGTTTCGTAGAGGTGCCCGCGGAACCACTCCATGTCGTCTTCCGTGAGGAAGTAGCCCTCCTTGTTCTCCTCGTAGGCCTCGGTCACGGTCGCGTCGCCGACGCTGGGGTAGAGCAACAGCTGATACGCGATCTCGGGGCCGCCCCGGTCTCGAGCGAGCAGCGACAGTCCCGCCGCGAGGCCGCCACCGGCGCTGTCGCCACCCACGACGATCTTCTCCGGATCGGCGTTCAGTTCGTCGGCTTCCGCAGCCGCCCACTCGAGGGCGGCGTAACAGTCCTGTAACCCCTCGGGGAAGGGGTGGTCCGGCGCGAGCCCGTAGTCGACGCTGACGACGGGATAGCCGGTGTCGTCGGCAAGCTTCCGACAGACGCCGTCGTGGGTATCGATGCTGCCGACGACCCACCCACCCCCGTGAAAGTACAGGAGCAGCGGCCGGTCCTCGCCCTCGGTCCCGGGATCGTAGCTCCGCACCGCGAGGTCGCCGTGTGGCCCGTCGATGGCGTGGTCCTCGACGGACGCGAGTTCGACGTCGGGCTCCTCGACGACGCGCATCTCCTCGAACATCCGTCGAGCCTCCTCGGGCGTGATCTCGCTGAACTCCGGGGTGTCGAGCGAGTCGTAGAGCTCGAGAAACGCCTGCACGTCCGGATGCGGCTCGGCTGCACTGGATGGTGTCATCAATGATCACACACTCCGGAAGGTACAAAAATCTACATGAACCGGGAACCGCCACCCATTCGTTGCCAGCGTCCCGTTCCACACCGCTTATTTCGGTTCGGCGCGCTCTCTCGAGCAATGACGAATCAGGACCTCATCGACGCCCTTCGCGCGGCCGAGGCCGTCCAGTTCGGCGAGTTCGAACTCTCCCACGGCGGCACCAGCGAGTACTACGTCGACAAGTACCTCTTCGAGACCGACCCGGACTGCCTCGAGCTGGTCGCCGAGGCCTTCGCGGACCGAGTGTCGGCCGACGACAAACTCGGCGGCGTCGCGCTGGGCGGGGTGCCCCTCGCCGCCGCGACGAGCGTCGCGGCCGGCGTTCCCTACGTCATCGCGCGCAAACAGCGCAAGGAGTACGGCACCGGCAACCTGGTCGAGGGGCGACTCGAGGACGGTGAGAAGGTCGTCATCGTCGAGGACATCGTGACGACGGGCACGAGCGTCGTCGAGGCCGTCGAGGCGCTCCGGGAGGCGGGCGCGACCGTCGAGCGCGCGCTGGTCGTCGTCGATCGCGAGGAGGGCGGCCGCGAGAACATCGCGGACGCCGGCGTCGAGATGGAAGCGCTGGTGACCGCGAGCGAGTTACTCGCCGACCGCGACTGACCGACCGGCGTCCCGGCACCGAGCGGAACGGCTGTTCACTGCCCGTAGGATTCGAACTGCTCGAGCACCGTTTCCAACTGCTCGTCCGACAGCGTCTGGGGCTCGAGTCCGGCCGCGCGGGTCTCGAGGTAGAGTCGAGCGAGGCTCTCGACGTGGTGGGTGTTCTCGAGGGCGGTCTCGACGTCCGACGCGGTGACGACGAGGCCGTGGTTCTCGACGAACGTCGCCGTCGCGTCGGCCTCGTCCATCGCGCGGACGATGCGTTCGGCCAACTCGTCGGTCCCGTACGGCGCGTACTCGGCGACCGGGACGCGCTTGCCGACCGCGACGATCATGTAGTGAATCGGCGGCAGCGGCTCGTGTGCGACGGCCATCGCGGTCGACCACGGCGAGTGGGTGTGGACGATCGCGCCGACGTCTTCGCGCCGGTAGATCGCGGCGTGCATCGGGACCTCGCTGCTCGGGGCCATCTCGCCGCCGCGCCGGTCGCCGTCGACGCCGACGACCGGGACGTCATCGACGTCGAAACTGTCGTAGGGGACGCCGGTGGGCGTGACCGCGAAGGCGTCGCCGCTGGCACCGTCGCGGACGCTCAGATTTCCCGTCCGGCCGGGCGTCAGCGCGGCGAGCTCCGGCGCGTGCTCGACCACCGCTCGCCGCTGGGACTCGAGGATCACAGTACAACCTCCGTCAGCGCCGCGAACGAATCTATCCTGTGGTCCGGGCGGTGATTCCCCTCGAGCGACTCGCCGTCGCGGTCGCCGTCGGCGTCGAACAGCACCGTCTCCAGCCCGACGGCGTTCCCGCCCGCGATATCCGCCTCGACGTCGTCGCCCACCATCACCGCCTCTGACGGCCGCCGGTCGAGTCGCGACAGGGGCAGCGTGAACATGACCGACCCCGGCTTCTCCCGACCGGTCTCTTCGGAGGTGAGAAGCAGGTCGATGGAGGACTCGAGTCCCAGCGCGGCGAGCTTCTCGAGTTGGACGCGCGTCGTGAGATTCGTGACGATGGCGACGTCGATCCCGTTTTCGCGCAGCGTCTCGAGGGTTCGCTCGACCCCGGGATAGAGCGCCATTTCGTCGATATACGCCTCCCAGTAGGCCTCACCGAGCGCGAGCGCGTCCGCCGGTCTCGGGCGACCGACGCGACGCTCGAGGGCCCGTTTGAAGTAGAGGAAGCGCTCGTGGGAGGCCGCCGTCCCGGGCAGCTCGCGCTTCGTCGCGCGGCGTCCCATCTGGTAGAACGCCTCGAACGACTCGCGGTCGAACTCGTAGCCGAGGTCCCGTGCGGTCGCTCGAGCGGCATCCTTTCCCGCCTCGTTACACGGCGAGTAGGGATAGAACGTATCGTCGAAGTCGAAGAGAACGGCGTTGACGCACATACCGGCCTATCGACGGGACGCGAAAAACGAGTACCGATCCCGAGAGCGACGCGGCGATGAGGGGGCGCGAAGGCGATTCCACGGACGAATCGGATCGGCAGACGTCCGGACTGACAAGTTCAGTGGGAACTGACCGCCGCGATTCTGTTACTCTGTTAATCAAAACAAGGGTGGTTCGTGAAAATGTAACCTTTTTAAGATGATGACGGCTCTACATGGAAATCGAGGGGATACTTGATGATCGACGATGACGAGATGTTCGAGGCGTTGGCGGACGTTCGCCGGCGTGAGCTATTAGTCGAGTTACTGAGCCGAGAGCGGCTCCGCATCTCCAAACTAACTGGCATTTCTCGACAGATCGCCGAAGCAGACGGGGGATTGCTCCGCACGTATCTCTCCGGATCCGGCGAGAACTCGGACGCGGACGTGGAGCTGCTCCGGAAGCGCCACGTTCACCTGCCGAAACTGGCTTCGTACGGCTTTATCGAGTGGGATCGGGACAATCACATCGTCACGCGAGGGCAGCGATTCGAGGACATGAGACCGTTTCTCGAACTGATAGACGAGCATCGGAACGAGCGTCCGATACCGGAACGGAACCGAGTACGTCTCTCCGTCGATGACCGGTGACCGCACACTCGGAGTTGCGTTCTCGTTCGCTCGCTTCGCCTGCGTTGGAATTCGATCGCGTACTGACAGTCTGCGGTCGAGTGCGGTAGTTCGCCGCCGACTCCCATTCGAGCGACGGCAACCACATCGCCGTCCAAGCCCCATCACAACGCTTTTATTCCGTTCGAGAGTAGCCGTAGCCACGATGGTAGGTGTCCGCTTTACAGGGGCGTTTGCCCGTTTCTAATTCCCACCTACCGCGTATTGCGTCGGCCACGGTCGACCAGTGTGCGGGATGCGACGCGGACACGCCACCGGGATTTTCACCACATCCACAGTCATGTCAGAATCAGATTCACAGCGGCAGATAGCGGTCGTACTACCCGACGGATCGGAGCTCGAGGTCGCCGAAGACGCCACGGTCGAGGACTGCGCCTACGAGATCGGCCCCGGACTCGGCAGCGACACGGTCGCCGGCAAACTCGACGGCGAACTCGTCGCCAAGGAGGAGCCGGTCTACGACGGCGCGGAGCTCGAGATCGTCACGGACCAGTCCGAGGAGTACCTGCGGGTCATGCGCCACTCCGCCTCGCACTGTCTCGCTCAGGCCGTCGAACGACTGTACGACGAAGACAAGGTCAAACTCGCGATCGGCCCGCCGACGGACGAGGGCTTCTACTACGACTTCGACAACCTCGATATCGACGAGGAGGACCTCGCCGACCTCGAGGACGAAATGGCGGAGATCATCGCCGAGGATTACGAGATCGAACGCGAGGAGGTCTCGATCGAGGAGGCCGAGGAGCGACTGGCCGACGAGCCCTACAAACTCGAACTCCTCGCTGAGTTCGCCGAGGAGGGAGACATGGTCACGTTCTACAGGCAGGGCGAGTGGGAGGACCTCTGTGCCGGCCCGCACGTCGAGTCGACGGGCGAGATCGGTGCCGTCGAGCTGCTCGAGATCGCGGGCGCCTACTGGCGCGGCGACGAGGAGAACACGATGCAGACGCGTATCTACGGCACCGCCTTCGAGGACGAGAGCGACCTCGAAGACTTCCTCAATCGCAAGCAAGAAGCCGAGAAGCGCGATCACCGCCGGATCGGCAACGAGATGGATCTCTTCTCGATCCAGGACGTGACGGGGCCCGGCCTGCCGCTCTATCACCCCGCCGGGAAGACCGTGCTCAAGGAACTCGAGGGCTTCGTCGAGGATCTCAACGAGGACGCGGGCTACGACTACGTCGAAACGCCCCACGTCTTCAAGACGGACCTCTGGCACCGCTCGGGCCACTACGAGAACTACCAGGACGACATGTTCATCTTCGACGTCGGCGACGACGAGTTCGGCCTGAAGCCGATGAACTGTCCCGGCCACGCGGCCATCTTCCAGGATCACTCCTGGAGCTACCGCGACCTGCCGATCCGCTACGCGGAAAACGGGAAGGTGTATCGCAAAGAGCAACGCGGCGAGCTCTCCGGACTCTCTCGAGTCTGGGCCTTTACCATCGACGACGGCCACCTCTTCGTCCGCCCCGAACAGATCAAGTCGGAGGTCGAGCAGATCATGGACATGATCACGGACGTACTGGATACGTTCGACCTCGAGTACGAGATGGCGCTGGCCACGCGCCCCGAGAAGTCGGTCGGGAGCGACGAAATCTGGGACCGCGCCGAGGAGCAACTCGAGAGCGTCCTCGACTCTCACGGCCACGAGTACGAGGTCGAGGAGGGCGACGGTGCGTTCTACGGCCCGAAGATCGACTTCGCGTTCGAGGACGCGATCGGTCGCTCGTGGGACGGCCCGACGGTCCAGTTGGACTTCAACATGCCCGAGCGCTTCGACCTGAACTACGTCGGCGAGGACAACGAGGAACACCGCCCCGTCATGATCCACCGCGCGCTCTACGGCAGCTACGAGCGGTTCTTCATGATGCTCATCGAGCACTACGAGGGTCGGTTCCCGCTCTGGCTCGCGCCCGAACAGGTCCGCGTGCTGCCCATCTCCGACGACAATCTCGGTTACGCCCACCGCGTCGCCAACGAGTTCGACGACTTCCGCGTCGAGGTCGACGGCCGCGATAGCACCCTAGAGCGGAAGATCCGCGCCGCCCACGACGATCGAGTGCCCTATCAGATCATCGTCGGCGACAACGAGGAAGACGACGGTAATATCTCGGTCCGGGACCGCTTCGAGGATCAGGAGTACGATGTTGAGATCGAGGCGTTCCGGAGCCATCTCGAGGACGAAATCGAGGAACAACGGACCGAACCGGACTTCCTGCAGTAACGACCGCTACCCCGTTTTTCGGTTTTTCTCTCCCAGTGTGGGACCACAGTAGCCGCTCGTTCTGAAGCATCGGCGGTTCGTTCGGCCCTCTCGGTCGCTCGTTCGGAATCACTCGAATGAGACACTCCCCGCTCGAGTACGAACCACATTCGTGCTGATTTCACGAGTGGAATTCGATCGTAATACCCATAGTTGCGGAATCGTGCATATCCGTATGAACAGAGCCGAGAAGGCAGCCCTCCAGTTGCGGGCCGTCGACGTGTTGCGGATGTTGAAGGAGACGCGGACCTACGACGAACTCGCCGAGACGACGGGGCTGCCTGCGGGCGATCTCAACCGATACGTCAACGGGCACGTCCTTCCCGGTACCGATCGCGCGCGCGAGGTCGTCGACGAGCTCGGCCGAGCGGCGTTAGCCGAGGAGCTCGACGCACGAATCCGCGTCGACGAGGAGGGGTACGTGGACAATTCGGCGACCGTCTTCGATCAGCCCTTCCTCGATCTGGCCGCCCCGGTCGTGGCCAACGGCTTCGACTTCGAGCGACCGGACGTCGTCCTCACGGCCGCGACCGACGGGATCACGCTCGCGGCCGCGCTCGCGAGCTACTACGGCGTCCGGTGTGCCTACGCGAAAAAGCAAAAGGAGACCGCCGTCGAGGAGTTCATCGAGGCCCGCCAGCGACTCCAGTCCGGAATCGAACTCACCTACTATCTGCCCGCCTCCGCGATCGATCCGGGCGAATCGGTACTGGTCGTCGACGACCTCATTCGCTCGGGCGAGACCCAGGAACTCCTGTTGGACATCGCCCACACTGCCGATGCCGAGGTCGCCGGCGTCTTCGCGCTCATCGCTGCCGGCGAGGACGGCATTCGGCGCGCCCGCGAACGTACCGATGCCCCGATCGGCTCGCTCGTTAGCGTCTAAGCTCGCCCGTCAGCGTCTACGACGGACTGCTGTCCGTCGTGTTTGGCCCAGTCGTCGGAGGCCGCAGTCGGACGGCCGCAGTTGCGCCGGGAAACCGGTACGACAATCCGCACGACCGGGTGCCCGAGTGACTCGAGTTTCGATCCCCGACGTGACGATCGGACGGCGATCGTCCTCGAGACCGAACGGACGGCTCGTCGATCGATTCGTTCGTCAACAGCTGCCGAGTAATCGCCCGAGGGGAACCGTGCGAACGGTTAGCACATTATTAATCATTAGGTTTATAGTGGTGCCGCCAGTTAGTGGAGGTACGCACATGACGAAGACAGTTATCCTCGGCGTGATCGGGTCCGACGCACACGTCGTCGGGATTACCATCCTGGAACAGGCGCTGGAGGCAGCCGGATTTGACGTTGTCAACCTGGGCGTGCAGAGTTCCCAGGAGGAGTTCGTCGAAGCCGCGTCCGCCAACGACGCCGAGGCTGTACTCGTCTCATCGCTCTACGGCCACGCCAAACAGGACTGCGAGGGCTTCCACCAGCGGATCGCCGAATCCGACATCGACGTCACGACCTACATCGGCGGCAACCTCGCCGTCGGACAGGACGACTTCGACGAGACGCGGTCGTTCTTCCGACAGATGGGCTTCGATCGGGTCTTTGATTCCGAGACCGACCCCGAGGAGGCCATCGAGGCCCTGAAGGCCGATCTGGACATGCGCTCGACCGAATCCGAACAGGAAGGCCAGACCGTCTCGGTCTAATCGGCACCATCTCTTATCGTCCCGTTTCGCGTCACACTACTCGACCAGCAGTCGCTGCGCCCGCTACGCCGTGTATTCGCTGTCAGTGTTTGCAGTACGGACTCCGACGGCGACGACCGATCACCGAACGATCGTCACCGGCACCGGCGACCGGCGGGCGACCGTCTCCGCGACGCTGCCGAGGAGGATTCGACTCGCGCCCGTCCGGCCGTGGCTGCCGACGACGATGTGGTCGACGTCGTGTTCGGCGGCGTAATCCACGATCGATCGCGAAACGCTCCCGAGAATGTGCTCCGTCTCGAGTTCGACGCCGTGTTCGGCCGCCTGTTCGCGCGCCGTCTCGAGGATGTTTTCGGCTCGCTCCTCGTGGTGGCCCTGTACCTCGTCGTAGTTTGCCATCGCGGTCCCCTCGATGCCGCTGACCGCGTAGAAATCGCCCGGATCGAGGACGTAGAGCGCGGTGATCGTTGCCTCCGGATACTCCGTACAGGCGAACTCGAGCGCTTCAGTAGACTGATTCGAGTCGTCGACCGCCACGAGAACGTGTCGTGCCATACGGGATGATACGCGTGCTGATGGAATAAGTCCACCTCTGGACCCGGTGAGTTGGGAATCGGATACTCCGACGGAGCGAGTACGCATTCGATTGCCGTCCGAATTCGATCCCCGTCACCCGTTCGATGGGTGCCCCAACGGACTCGTCGACCCGGCCCTCCTGATCGAGCACCTGGACGCGATCGATCGAGAACGCGGCGACCTGAGAGCGCGGCATATCGCTGGCACGACAATGGGTCACGTAGTGCCAGTCTCGCCCATCGCGTGGCCGGCCCTCGGCGTTGCGGTGGGAGTCGTCGGATCGGTGACGGCGCAGTCGCTCTCGGCTCGAGCCGGATTGCAGAAAAATCGACGTGAAATCGGCTGCGATGACTGTCCGCGTTACTTCGCGCGGCCTTTGCCGCCGTTGTTGGACGGGCGGACCTTCTCTGCGCCTTTACCGCGGTTGTTGAGGCCGCGGTTCGATTTACCGGCGTTGGTGAGTCCGCGGAACGCGCGGTTCGTGTGGTCGTCGTCGCAGATCCAGTTGAGATCGTCGTCGTTCTCGATCGCGGGGTGGTTCGGATCCACGAGGATCATCTCGAACCACTTCTGCGAGCCGTCTTCCCCGACCCAGTAACTGTTGAGTACGCGCAGGTTGGGATATTTCCGGGAGACGCGCTCTTCACCGATGCGCTGGATGTTCTTGCGCCGCCCGATGCGGTTGACACCCTGGCGCTTCGAGCGCCGACCGGCCTTATGTCGCTGTTTCCGGGCGGTCCCTTTGCGGACCGAGACCCGGGTCACGATGATGCCCTGTTTCGCCTTGTAGCCGAGTTCGCGCGCCTTGTCGAGTCGCGTCGGGCGATCGATCCGTTCGATCGCGCCCTGATCGCGCCACTCCTGCTTGCGCTGCCACTGCAGTTCCCCGAGCTTGCCGTCGTCGGGGTCCTTCCATGCGTCCTTGATGTGGGAATAGAAGCTTTTTGCCATTGTATTCACCCGCGGGCGTTGCGTGGTTCAATCCCGACCGGGGCGCGCGCCCCGCGGATCACATCCCGACCTGTGACGTGACGTCGTACAGGTGCCCGCTGATGCCCGCGCGAACCAGCGAGTCTACCGAACCTACCCAACTCTCGAGTATAAGGGCTTCGAACTCCGATCCGGAATGGTTCCAGCGAGACGGGCGAACGCCCGCCTATCGCGCCGACGGATTACCGCACCGGGACGCGCTCGCGAACGCCGCCGGGCGTAATCCCGTTGATCGTCGCGAAGACGCCTCCAAGGACCAGCCCGTAGACGAGATGGCCGAGGCCGAACACGAGCGCGCTGACGAGTTCTCCTGTGGCTCCCGAAACGGGGAGGAACGACAGCGGCAATGCCGCGACGCCGGCCCGTTCCATCGCCAGTGGAAACACGACGCCGCCGGCGAAGAGCCCGATGACCGCACCGAAGACGAGCCCCATGATGACGTAATCGACGAACGAGCCGATTTGCTGCCGGACGAACGACCTCGAGGCGACGGCGGCGAACAGCAGCCCGAAAACGACGCTGATCATCAGGTGAATCGTCCAGCCGACGCCGATTGCCGTACTGGGCTCCGTTGCGAGTCCGCCGAGTAGTTCGATCTGGTTCCCGCCCAGGTGAAGGACCAGCCCCATAGCGATACCGGCGATGAGTCCACTCGTGACGCCACCGCCCCAGATTCCGATGCTGTCGATATTTTGCTTGTGAGTACCACTCATATGTCGGGCTACGGATCTGATCCTGATCAAGGTCTCCATTCGTCGGGTTTCGAGACACACACTGGAAGTGACCGGCTGCCAGGAACCGAGAGGGGACTTCTTACACGGATGCACACGGAAGCGATTCCGTCTGATCGTCCTGTCTTCCGTGTGAATGTCGCTTAAACCGCCGCCGTGGACGAACGTGTAGTCGGGCGTCTCTCATAGCGATAGTACCGCTAATTATAGTAGCCGCTGCAAGTCAGTGCACACCTGATCGCACGATAGCTGTGCGATCAGTGTGTAACTAGTTGCAGTTGTTACGGTATTACCCGAAACCGATCCGACAGTACAGCTCTCGACATCTTGTTTTGGACCGATACAGCGGTTAATGGGCCGATATTCGGGATTTGTGTAGTAGCCACTATACACGGGCTGGGCGCGTATTTCTCACATGTCTTTCGTCAGCCGCTGCTACAGGAGCGCGTTCGTCACGATCGAGGATCAGAACTTCGTCCGGGCGTTCCGAAGCAGTTGGACGCTGACCCAGGGAAGTCACCTCCGCCTGTTCGGCCTGTGAATCGCTGTCGTCATCCTCGGCTTCGCCGTCAACGCGACCGTCGCGATTCCGACGCTCCTGCTCGGCGGTGCCGCCGGGTTCGTCCTCACGCAGTTCGTCGCTGCAGTCGTCACAGTGTACACCATCGCGACTACCGCCCGCGCGTACGACCAGCTTCGCGGTCTCGAGCATCCCGCTGATCCGGAGCCACGACCGGGATCCGCCGGGATGGCGGCCTGAGACGACACTCGAGCGTTTCGAACGCCCGCTGCTCGAACGGGCGAGTATCACACGTTTCCGAATTTCATATAGCGGTATGAAATTCATTGGTCCGAATGGAGAGCCGAATTCCGTCGATTCACGCTGCGCGACCGATTTCGAGAACGCTGCTCGAAGCCGCAGGTGGGCGAGCCGTGTACTGATTGGGGAGGAGAGGGCTTTTCGCGGCGATCGTCCACTCACTGTCGTTTCCGGAGATATCCGTCCGATACCCTGACTCCGACACCCCGTAGACGGAGTCGAGACGCACGGCTCCGGTATCGTGGAGAATCAGCTCGAACCGCCACTTGCAGAAAATCAGGGGCCTCAGACGAATTCGGCGACCGTCTCGAACGAGTCGTCGTCGATTGCTTCGGCGAGTTCGTCGCTCTCGAGTTCGTCGGGGACGTGCTGGGGGTACTTGCGCCGGAAGTAACCGACGATGTTCGTCAGATCGCGCCGGAGGAACTCGTCGGCGTTCTCGTGGTCCGTCGGAACTGCCTGGGGCCAGTCGAAGACCGTCACGCCCTCTTCGTTGACGAAGACGTTGTACTCGCTCATGTCGGCGTGGACGTACCCCTTCGCGTACGCGCGCGAGACCTCAGAGAGCAGGAGATCGAGGACGCCCAGGACTTGCTCGTCCTCGAGTCGGGTCTGGGAAAGCTCGACGCCGTCCATTTTCTCCATCACGATGGCGTGGCGGTTCTGGCCGATCGGCTGTGGCACCGCGACATCGGGATAGAGTTCCTCGAGGATGCCGTGTTCGCGCTCGGCGGCCTTTCGGGCGGTGTACATCCAGGAGACGTGATCGTTCTCCGACGTGTAATCGCGCTCCTTGTGGACCTTCCGGAAGTTCGTATATCCCTCGCGGTGATACTTCAGCGCCAGCGGCTTGTACGACTTGACCTCGTAGACGTCGCTCTCCTTGCCGACGCCCAGGGGCGAACCGAACTCGGAAATGATGTCCTGTTCGACGAGCGCTCGCAGGGCCAGAGTATCGTAGCCCTCGAACTGGAGGGTGTACCCCTCGTACTGGATCGTCTTCTTCTCGACCAGTCCGCGCTCGAGACAGCGCCCGAGCCGATACTCGACCTCCTCCTCGCTCAGATCGGAGAACTTCGGGAGCTTCTCCCGCTGGACCCACTCGGAGAACCGCATCCCCTGTTCGACCCCCGAGAGGAGATAGAAGTCCTCCGCCTCGAGTTCCGGGAGCAACCCGGCAACGTTGCGCACCATACGGGTGGTAGCCGCCGGGTACGTAAAAACGGCGTGACGAGCGCCCGAGTGCGTCACAGTCGGCGAGGGAGTCGTGTCCATCGCTCTCGTCGGCTGGACTACTGACACGCCATCATACTATAAATCATATACCGGTATACCAAATCAGCCATCCCCTACCGTCCTCCTTCCTCCGGATGGCAGTCCGTTCACTGTGCGTGTCCGTGTCGGATTTCATCGTGCTCTCGACGAACGGGCGTCGGTTTGACGGGTATCGCTGTTCGCGGATGAATCGTTACTTCTGTTTTTCTCGCTCTCGAGCGTGTTCGACGGCCGTCTCGGTGTGACCATGCCACGGCTCGCCGTGGCCCGGCAGGATGAGGACCTCGCCGATCGACTCGAGTCGGGACAGCGACTCATACGCGCGGTCGTGATCCAAGTTGAACCAGTCGGCGAGCAGTTGCGGCCGGTGGCCGCGACCGGCGACGAAATCGGTCGTGACGAGTTCATCGCCGCACAAGAGGGCCTCCTGCTCCGGGAAGTGGTACGCGACGTGCCCCTCGCTGTGGCCGGGGGTGTGAACGACTCGCGGCGAGCCCGGCACGTCGAGCGTCTCGCCGTCCGTGACCGTCCGAAACGTCGTCAGCGGCGGGACGGAGAGACCACCCGAGCGCACGAACTCGACCGCATACCGGGCGAGTTCCGGCCGCCAGAGGCGAACGAGCCCCTCGGTGAGGGGCACCTCGCCGTCGCCTCGAGCGTGTGCGGCGTCGGCTTCGTGGACCCACACCGGGACCCCGGCTTCCCTGTGGAGTCGCTCGGCGAACCCCGCGTGATCGGGATGCGCGTGCGTCAGTATGCAGGCGTCGACGTCCGCCACGCCGTAGCCCATCGTCTCGAGTTGACTGTCGAACTGTTCCCAGTGTGCCGGAAAGCCGGTATCGACGACCGTGATGCCGTCGGCCGTCTCCAGGAGATACCAGTTCACTCGCTCGCTCCCGCACCGGTAGACGCCGTCCGCAACGCGTTCCGAGGTCATCGTCATCGATACGCTGACCGAACTCACGACAGAAAATAAACGTCTCGAGCCGTTCTTGGGAACTGGGAACCGAACACGCAGGTGACCCGTCTGCGGACACGGTTCCGTTCCGGAGTCAGGTCCACGGGCCGTCCGAACCTTACCTCTAACCCCCTCGAGTGCGACTGGGGGATATGAGCGACGCCACAGACCGTTCGACCGATACGGACCTTGCGGATCGGGACTGGCGACTGATCCAGGACGAACCCCGTGACGGGGCGACGCAGATGGCCCTCGAGGAGATCGCCGCACGAACGGCCCTCGAGGACGGCATCCGAACCGTCCGCACGTACTCGTGGGAGCCGAGCACGCTCTCGCTGGGGTACCGGCAGGATGCCGACACGGTCGATTGGGAGTTCTGCGAACGGGAGGGGATCGACGTTACCCGTCGCCAGACCGGTGGCGGCGGCATCTATCACGATCGGGACGCCGATATTTCGTACACGATCGTGGCTCCCGCCGACGAGGTTCCGGGGAAGCTGATGGACTGTTACGAACTGTTCTGCGAACCCATTCTCGAGGCGTTCGACCGGATGGGCGTCGACGCTGCCTTCGCGTCGACCGAACAGGAAGCGATCTATCAGCCCTCGTGCTATCTGCGGGACATTAACCCGGCACACGATATCGTCGCGCCAGCGAAGGCAGGCGCGGACGCACGGAAGATCAGCGGCAACGCCCAGTACCGCCAGCGCGACGTCGTCATCCAGCACGGGTCGATCAGCTACGATCTCGAGCCCCGGAAACACGTCGGTGTCTTCGATACCGAACTCGAGGAACCGACGTTCACCGATCGGGTGACGAGCATTTATGACGAAGTGGGGATTGATCGCGACGACGCGGTTGCGACGATCGCCGGGGGACTGCAGGACTGGTGTGACGCCGAGGAGTCGACTTGGAACGACGGCGAACTCGAGGCTGCTCGGGACCTCGCCGACCGGAAGTTCGGTTCTGATGCGTGGGTTCGGGATCGGGAGGTGCTCGAGGTGGACAACCAGTGACCGTCGGCGATCGACCGGCGTCTCGTAGACGGGCTCGAACGATTGCTGCGGTGGCGCGTGCTGTCCTGCGATGAACGATCAGTGAATCGCAGGAGAACACCGCGCGAGGGATGAGCGAATAGTGCGGGACCGAAGGTCCCACATACCATGCGAACGGCGCTTCGCGCCGTGAGCAGACGTAGTGAGCGAATCGGCTGGGGAGGACGTGGTATCCCTAGTTGCCAGAAGCAGGTGACAGCCGTTACTCCGGTATGATTTAACCAGGCAGTTCGGAATCGATCACCGGTTCTCATACTGGCAGCTAGGTATTTCCACACCCTCCCCAGCCGATTCGCTCGCGCCTGACGGCGCTCATCCACAGGAAGACGCCTCCGTCTTCTACGCCTTCGTTCACTCGTTCACGAAGACCTCGCGCGGATTCGATCGACGGTTCGCCAGTGGCGAACCGTAGCGCGGCAGGCGCCACCACACGTCTATTGGCCGATATGGAGATGCCGTCCGAACTCGAGGCGCTCCGTTATACCTATCACGACCCGGTACTGACGGGAATCCATGACGATGAAGGTCGGCGCACACGTTTCGATCTCCGGTTCGCGCGTCTCGTCCGACGAGGAAACACCGCCCTATGACGATCTCCGTAACGCGGTCCACCGCCAGACCGCCTTTGGCGGCAACTGTGGGCAGGTGTTTACCACCTCGCCGCAGGTCTGGGCACAGCCCGAGATCAGCGACGAGGCGGCCGCGGGCTTCCGGGAAGCGAGCGACGATCGACTCGAGGGGCCGTGGGTCATCCACTCGGCTTACCTCGTCAATCTCTGCACGCCGAAAGACGACCTCCGCCGGAAGTCCATGGAGAGCATGCAGGCGGAACTCGCCGCCGCCGAACGACTCGGGATTCCGTACGTCAACGTCCACCTCGGAGCCCACACTGGCGCGGGCGTCGAGGGCGGACTGGACAACGCCGCGAGCGTCATCGACGACCTCGAGGTGCCCGACGACGTTCGGATCCTCATCGAGTCCGACGCGGGCAGCGGGACCAAGCTGGGCGGCGAGTTCGAGCACCTCGCGGGGATCATCGACCGCACCGAGACCGATATCGGCATCTGCATCGACACCGCCCACACGCTCGTCGCGGGCAACGACCTGACGACGCCCGAGGCTGTCGACGAGACCGTCGGCCGCTTCGACGACGTAGTCGGCCTCGAGCACCTCGAGTACATCCACCTCAACGACTCGAAACACGACGTGGGAACGCACAAGGACGAGCACGCCCACATCGGCGAGGGCTACATCGGGGAGGACGGAATGAAGGCCATCGTGAACCATCCGGATCTTCGGGAGCTGCCGTTCGCGCTCGAGACGCCGACGGAGGACGGCCGCGGCTTCGCGTGGAACATTCAGCGGGTCAAAGAGCTTCGCGACGACGAGTAGCCGAGACCGCCAGGGTAAGGGTAGCGGCGAACGTAACGAATCCCAGCCCTAGCGGATCCGAGAAATCGACCCGTTTTTACTCGAGACCCTCGAAACGCCGTCCGTGCGCGAGTTCTCCGAATCCTACCTCAGTCGGACCCGCGAGGGGATGTGGGCCGATTCCCGCGACGCGCTCGAGCCGCTCGTCCTCGACTCACGCGACCGAACCCTCGACGTGGGCTGTGGGACCGGCGAGTTGAGTCGCGTCCTCGCGGCGGAGTCGCCGGGCGAGGTGATCGGCTGCGACGCAGACTCCGACCTGCTCGCGGCCGCGAGCGAGCACGTTCCCACCGTTGCCGGCGACGCCGTTCGGCTTCCGTTTCCCGACGACACCTTCGACCTGGTAGTCTGTCAGGCGCTCCTGATCAACCTCCCCGATCCGACGGCCGCGCTCGAGGAGTTCGCACGCGTCTCCACCGACCTCGTCGCGGCCGTCGAACCCGACAACGCCGCGGTCGAGATCGACTCGAGCGTCGCCGCGGAAGGTCGACTCGAGCGACGGGCGCGGCGGGCCTACCTCGAGGGCGTGGACACGGACGTGGCGCTCGGGGCCGGCGCTCGCGACGCGTTCGAGACGGCGGGGCTCGAGGTGCTCGCGACTCGCCGGTACGACCACGTTCGAACGGTCGAACCGCCGTACAGCGACGGCGCGCTGATGGCGGCCCGCCGGAAGGCGACCGGCGACGGGCTGGCCGACGACCGGGAGACCATCCTCTCGGGGGCGGTGACCGAGTCGGAGTACGACGACCTCCGCAGTTCGTGGCGGGAGATGGGACGAACCGTCGTCGAGCAGATGGGTACAAAGGAGTATCGTCGCGCGGAAACGGTCCCGTTTTTTGTCACCGTCGGGCGGGTCGCCTAGTCCGGTTTCGACACGGGAGTCGAGCGGTAGCGATGGACGCGTTGCGATCCGTCTCACCAGGGGAGAAGCACTCGCAGCCCGCTACCGACCAGTCCGCCGACGAACCCGTCGATGGCGGTCAGCACCGAGAAGGCGAGCACGATCAGAACGACGCTTGGCAGTCCGAGTCCCGTGAGCATCGGGCTGATCGGGCCGATCGACGCGAGTACCAGCAGCGGCGGTTCGTTGTACAGTCCGAGAAGCGTTCCGAGGGTCGCCGTCACCGTTCCGGCGACGCCGCCGACGATCGCGCTCGCGATCACCGCGTGACCGATGCCGGAGACGATCCGACCGACGGCGTACGCGGCGATGAACCCGGCGACGACGCCACCGCCGAGACGAGTGAGCAGCGGGACCATCAATCCGGTGAGGTTGACGAGAACGCCGACGGTAGCGGCACCGACGATGATCCACGTGTCGACCGCCTTGATCGATGTGTCGTTCGCTTCGACGCCGACCGTCTCGTATTCGCTCATCTCTCACTCTCACCATGTTTCTGAACGGCGCTTCCGATTGCGTGCGTCTGCATACTAGCTCAGCGGCTCCGTCGTCTCTTCGGTTGTTTCTCGAAGGAAGTCGGTCGATTCCTGGGTCGTTTCCTCGACGTAGTCCCCGGTTTCGCTGGTCGGTTCCTCGAGGTGATCACCCGTTTCGTTGGTCGTTTCCTCGACGTGGTCACCGGTCTCATTGACGGTCTCCGCCGTCTGATCGACTGTCTCCTCGGTCGATTCGACGAGCTGTTCGTCCGTCTCGGTCGGTTCACTGGTGACCGTCTCCGTCACGTCTCCGGTGGTGTTCTCGACGTAGTCCCCGGTTTCGTTGACCGTCCCTTCGGTGTGGTTGACGGTGTCGTTGACCGTCTCTTCGGTGTGGCCGACCGTGTCGTCGACCGTCCCGGTGGTCTCATCGAGGGGGTCATCGGGTTCGTCGACCGGTTCGGTCGCGGCGTCGTCATCCCGTCCGTCAGTCTCGTTCGACTCGTTTTCAGTGTCGTCCGACGACTCATCGGGTCCGTCCGCTCCGTCCGGCCAGTTTTCGTAGTCGTCGGCCTCGTCCTCGTCGGACGTCCCGTCGGTTTCGTCGTTCGCCCCGTCGCTCTCAGGAGTGGATGCGCTCTCGTTGCCGGACGCGTCGAATATCGCAGGTTCGGGGATACCCGCGCTCGAGCCTGTTTCGACCGAATAGCCGCTCGTCGAGAGTCCCCGCTTGGTGATCGATCGAGCGTTGACGACGACGTCGCTCCGGTCGGCGGTGACACATTCGTCGACCTCGGAGAGGTTGTTTATTCCCTCGTTTTGCCGGTCGGTCTGCAACGCGATGGTCGCCTCAGATTGCGTCTGCTCGAGATCGACCCGTCTGTTCCCGTCGAGATAGATGGTGATGCCCTCGTACGCGTCGTTTCGGACGACCAGTTGATTGGTATCCGACGAGAGTTGCTGGACGCAGACGGTGGCACCCTCGATCACGCCGAGTTCGACCGTAGAGAGGTTGTCGTCTTCCTGCGCGGCCGCCGGGAGCGCACCGATTCCGGTCGCGGTACTCCCGACGACGACCAGGAGGACGACGCCGAGCGTGCGGGATCGGCTCATGTATCGGGTCGGTCCACTGGTGACGTCCGCGTTCGTGGTCGTGTCGTCGCTCGTGCCGGTGTCATTCGTCGGCACTCCGTTGGGTGTTGGTTTCGGCGCTCTCGCGGAGCCGTGCGCTCGCCTTCTCGACGACACGTCCGACTCGGTTTCGCAATCGTGCGACGGCTCGGTCGACCTTGCTCGGTTCTGCCAGGGTTTCGTCGGCAACGTCGTCGCGAGGTTTCCACGCGATACAGAGGTTGCCGCCGAGGATGCCCAGAAGCATCCCCAGAAACAGCCCGCCGAGGGAACCGAACAGCGAGAAGATCGATAGAACGACGCCGATAACGCCGATCTCGTGGGATTTCGACGGCCTGTACAGCGCGTACACGCCCGTCAGGAAGACGAACACGCCGATCAGGGCGCCGATGGTGAGAAAGCCCGCCATCTCTCCGCCGATAAAGATGAGATCGGGCAGTATCTGCATCGGCACCCAGGTGATGAGGATCCCGGCCAGGCAGAGCAGGACGCCGCCCATGAACGGGCGCCGCGTCCGCCAGTCGTTGAACCGGTTCCATCGGCTCCCGATCCACCCGGTTCCCCGCTTCCACCGGCTCTCAGATCGGTCGGGATCGGTTTCGGGGTCGTTCTGACCGCTTTGAGTTGCCATCGGTGATCACCCGCTCGAGTTGTATTCGACGCCGACGTCGAGACCGGGGAGGGTGATCTCGTTCGAGGCGAGGTACACCATGTCGATTTCGACGTCTTCCTGAACCATTCCGGGCGCTTCTCCGCTAACGTTGGTGAGGTAGCCGTCTTCGGGGTCGGCGTTCTCTCCGGCCGTCTGCTGGAACTGTTGTTCGGGGTTTTCGCTAGATTGGGCGTTGATGATCTGGCCGTTGAACTCAGCGTTCTCCGCGTCCAGCCCGGTCAGTTTGATGTACTGCTCGTCCGCCGTGACCGTCTCGTCGGCGGTGAACGAAATCTCCATCGTCCCGTCCATCATGGGTACTTCCTGCTCTCTCGTCAGCACCAGTCCGTCGATTTCGACGCCGCGTTGTTCGACGACTGCAACTGGAGTCTCTCCTTGATCGCTTTCACCGGCGCTGGGGTAGAGGAGGAACTCGTCGGATCTGATCTCGTCGGCCTCGACGGTGAACCCACTGCCGCTCGCCAGTGGCGCAGCGTAGGCCGTCCCCGACGAGAGGACGATCATTCCCACGAGCGCGACGACCAAGAACGATGCGCCGGTTCCGCCCAATAGTCGCTTTTTATTGTACATATTACACCCGTTTATCGATCACTATTCCCGCGGTTTCGCGTCGATTCGCCGAGATCGGGGTCGAACTGTCCGATAATCGGCCGAGTCGGTGTTGCACTGTGGATGACACAAGAACACACCCAACACGATTTGCAATCATTTTACCCCCTTGTATACGGGGTGATTTATACGGAATTCGGCCACAAGCATTATGCATTTGAGAGAACCCCACCGAGTAGTTCACTCCTCGCTACCGTCTCAACGGGCCGAGAGAGAATCGAGTGACACCGTCCGTGAGTGAGACGATATAAAGCGGCGTGGAAACGCGGGAGAAGGACTATCGGAGAGAACGGCCCGCCTCAGAGCATGCAAACGAAACGGTTCGAGACCGATGAAATCGTCGACTTCTATAACGAAACCGCGTGGGAGTATCTCGTCTTCTGGAGTACCGCCAACCTCCACTACGGCTTTTACGACGACGAATCCACGACCCATCGAGAGGCCATGGCGAACTCCAACCGCGTCTACGCCGACACGCTCGAGGTCGACGAGACGGACACGGTGTTAGATATCGGAACGGGACGCGGTGGGTTCCCGACGCACGTTGCGGCCGAACGCGGGGCCGACGTCCACGGCATCGATATCGATCCGCTGCACGTTAGCGAAGCCCGGGCGAACGCCTGCGAGCGCGGGGTTTCCGAGTCGACCGAGTTCAGCGTCGGGGACTACCACGACATTCCGTACCCTGACGATACGTTCGACGCTGTCTCAGGCATCGAAACGGTCTGTCACTCGGAGCGCAAGGAACGGGTCCTCGCGGAGATTCGCCGCGTCCTCGCGCCGGGCGGCCGCCTCATGATATCCGACGGCTTCAGAAGTCGAACCGCGCTCACCGACCCGGAGGCGGAGAAGTTACGAACGGTCCTCGACGGATGGGCCGTTCCCGACTTCGCGCACATCAGCGAGTTCCGGGAGGCCCTCGAGGAACTCGGATTCGCGGACGTGACGTTCGACGACCACTACGAGCAGATCATTCCGTCGTCGCGACGCCAGTGGGTGCTCTCACTGGCCGTCACGCCCCTCCTCAGGATCGCGGCTGTACTCGGCCTCAAGAGCGAGTCGTCCGTCGAGCAGGGTGTGACGCTCTACCACCAGTACGAGATCATCGAGCGCGGAATCGCAGTCCACGGCGACTTCACCGCCGAACTCCCCGAGTAGCGTCTCCGATGTCGTTACCAGTGATCTATCGACGATCTCGAACTGCGCGGCGGTATCGGCGGCAGACGACCGTCTCGGAGCGCAGATCCACCGATAGCCACCGGACTCGAGTTCCGTTGTCACTGACAAACGGTAGCAAGAAGTATGTTCACAATGTGGTGACGGTCGTGCGATGAGATACGCAAAATGCATCATCATCCCTGATGACGAGGGATTGCACCCCGTCGATAAGCGGATCGCGGACCATCCCGAGGTTTCGCGTGAGCTCCTCCACAACGTCAACCTCCTCGCCGACGAGACGATCGTTACGATCTATCAATTCGCGGGTGACCGGGACGCCCTCGAGTCGATTCTGGCGGACGCGCCGATGGTACGCAAGTACCAGCTCTCGGGCGTCGACGACGAGATTCACGCCTACATCCACGTCGATGCACACGCCAGGCTCGTCGGCCTGCTGAGCATGCTCAAGGAATTCGAGTTCATCTTCGATACGCCCCTCGAGTTCACGCGCCGCGGCGGGTTGCGCGTCACGATGATCGGTGACGTCGGAAGCTTCCAGGACGCCATCCCGGACGTTCCCGACGGAATCAGGCTCAAGCTCCTCAAGACCGGTGAGTACGAACCGAACACGGACCGCCTGTTCTCCCAGCTCACCGAGCGCCAACAGGAGATCCTCCAGACCGCCGTCGATATGGGGTACTACAACGTGCCTCGAGCGGTCACGCACGAGGATATCGGCGAGGAACTCGACTGCACCGGTGGGACGGTCGGCGGCCACCTGCGGAAGATCGAGTCGAAAATCCTCGCACAGATCATTCCGTGACGGCCGTGGTCGCGCGAATCGGGATGCGAGACGAGGGGGAGACCGGCTGCGACCGCGCGGTGCGACGGAGACGGCGGGCGTGACCGCCGCAGTGGACGGGGATGGCGGCTGGGACCGCCACAGCGCGACGGCGCGCGGATGACAGTTTTTCTCACGAGGCAGTAGTTGGTGGCTGTGTGACGCCGTCCTGGCGATCCGTCGCCGTCGGCCTCGAGCGTCGATCGACG
The DNA here is from genome assembly GCF_002572525.1 of Natrinema sp. CBA1119. Taxonomy (NCBI): domain Archaea; kingdom Methanobacteriati; phylum Methanobacteriota; class Halobacteria; order Halobacteriales; family Natrialbaceae; genus Natrinema; species Natrinema thermophila. The sequence goes on from NZ_PDBS01000001.1 coordinate 2,343,726, forward strand.
GCAGAAATCGGTCGCTGTAGCGGCTATCGGTTAGAAACTAAAGAGGTCCACGCCGCCGGTGACGCCGACGACCTGCCCCGTGATGTATTCGGCCTGTTCGGAGCAGAGATACGCGATCAGGTTCGCGACGTCTTCCTCCCGTCCCAGCCGGCGCATCGGCGTGGCCTTCGCGATCCGGGCGAAGTGCTCGTCGACCCCCTCTAACTGGTCGATCGGCAGGTCCGCGAGCGCGCCGACGACGATGCTCGGGGCGACGACGTTGCTCGTGATGCCGTGCTGGGCTCCCTCGAGGGCGAGCGTCTTGCCGAAGCCGATCAGCGCGGACTTCGTCGCGCTGTAGGAGGCCTGACCGAAGCCGCCCTGCCAGCCGGCGACCGAGGACATGGTGATGATGCGCCCCCACTCCCGCTCTTTCATCCCGGGGTAGACCGCGCGGGTGACGTTGTAGGTCCCCGTCAGGTTGACCGCGATGTCGCGATCCCAGATTTCGTCGTCGAACTCCTCGATCCTGTCGCGGGCATCGACCAGCCCCGCGTTGTTGATCAACACGTCGATGCCGCCGACGTCCTCGTCGATCGCCGAAACCGTCTCCGCGATCGCGTCGCGATCGGTCAGGTCGCACTCGAGCGCACGGGCTGTCCCGCCCGCGTCTTCGATGTCGTCGACGACCGTTTCGGCGGCATCGATGTCGACGTCCAGCGCGATTACGTCGGTGCCTTCCGCGGCGAGCACCTCGCAGTCAACGCTGCCGATCCGACCGCCCGCCCCCGTGACGAGCGCGGTCTTGTCGTCCAGTCCGAAGTCCATGCGCCGAGAGTGACCGGCGACGACGAAGGACATTGCTCGGCGGATCGCAGGTCGTTTATATAGTCCCCGGGCCCGTCCCCGCCGTATCGATCGCGGTCTGCCCACTGCTTCAGTAGACGACCCTACTCGCGGAAGCCGCGAGTCCATCGGTGTCGACCTTCAACACCCCCGGATGGCAGTGGGTATCCTTTAGCGAATCTGGAGTGGTAACGAGAACGAATGTCCCGAGACGCGACACTCTGGTCGACGGCCTACGAACGGTTCGGCATTCCCGAGACGCTCGAGCCGTATCCCGACGAACCGGTCCACCGATTCCTCGAGAACGCCGCGGCCGACCACCCGGAACAGGGGATCATCCAGCACGGCGAGCGGTACACCTATCCGGAGCTACTCGCGGACGTCGAACGCTTGGCGACGGCGCTGCGCGAGCGCGGCGTCGAGAAGGGGAGCAGGGTCGCGACGATCCTGCCGACGTCCGCCCAGTTCGTCGTCGCCTCGAACGCCATCTCGCGGGCCGGCGGCGTCCACATTCCGAACGATTTCCTCGACGCCGAGGACTCGCTCGCCTACCGGCTCGAGCAGGGCGACCCGGAGGTCCTGATCGGCCACGACGAACACCTCGAACTGGTGCGCTCGCTCGCGGACGACCTCGACCTGGACGACGTCATCCTCACGTCGCTGGACGACTACTCGGCCGATCCACCGGGCGACCACGAGACGATCGACGGAGCGGAGTGGCTGCCGGACGTTATCGAAGCGGCCGAGCGAGCACCCCCGAGTATCGACTTCGACGTCGAGACGGACGTTCACACGCTGCTGTTCACCGGCGGCACGACCGGTCTCCCGAAGGGGTGTCTGCTGACCCACCGCAACCTCGTGGCCAACGCGTTGCAGGGCGTCGCCGCGCAGTCCCAGCTGGCGGAGATGATGCGCGGCAGCGAGGCGGCGGTGATGGCGCTGCCGATGTATCACTCGTACGGCTACTCGATCACCAACAGCCTGCTCGAGCTCGCGCTCGACCTCCTGGTCGTTCCCGACGCGCGGAACACGGCCCAGATGAGCGAACTGGTCGAGACGCACGACCCGCTGATCATGTTCGGGGTTCCGACCCAGTTCATGGAACTCGTCGACGAGGAGCTGTCGGCGGAGGTACTCGGTATCTCCGGCTCCGCACCCCTGGCGAGCGAGACGAAATCGGAGTTCGAGCGCGAGTCCGGCGGCGTCTCTCAGGGGTACGGGCTCTCCGAGATGTCCCCGATCACGCACTTCAACATCCACGGCGTCCACGGGTTCCTGACCGGTTCGTCGGACGACGACGGCCTCGATCAGCCGACCATCGGCATCCCCGTCCCGGACACGGACGTCAAGCTCCGCGACGTCGACACCGGCGAGGAGATCCCGCTCGAGGCGGCCGCGGCCGACGGGCTCGAGGGCGAGATGCTGGTGAACGGCCCCCAGCGGATGAAGGGGTACCTCGACGAGGACAGGGACCCCTTCGACGACGAGGGGTACGTCGCCACCGGCGACATCGCGAAAGTCGATTCGGCGGGGCGGTTCTACGTCGTCGATCGCGTCAAACACATGATCAACGTCTCGGGGCTGAAGGTCTACTCCGAGGAAGTCGACGAGGTCCTGTACGCGCTCGAGGGGGTCAAACGACCCGCGACGGTCGGCGTCCCCGATCCGGAGCGGCCGGGCAGCGAACGGGTCCGGATCTTCATCGAACCGGAACCGAACGCCGACCTGACCGAGGCGGACGTGATCGACCACCTCGAGGGGAACGTGCCACAGCACGCGATGCCCTCGAGGGTGACGTTCGTCGAGTCGATCCCGCTGACCGACATCGAGAAGACGGACAAGGAGGCGCTTCGCGAGCGCGCGACGGCGGACGCGGCCGACTGATCCGTTTCGTCGCGTGTGAATCCGAGCGGGTCTCTCCGTTCTCCCGGACGCCCGTCGCTCGAGCGCGCTCGACATCCGCGATCGATCCGTGTGGTCGCCCCTCTCCGGACGCGCTCCGTCCGTTCGACGACGCCCAGAAAATCGAGTATTCGAGGACCGGCGTCCTCACCGACCAACGTCGCTCGGCTACTGGAGTCAGCTGACGAGCCAGATGAGGGCCCCTACTGCGATCAGTGCGAGGCCCGCGGTCGACGTGATCGGTTCCGGGAAGACGAAGAGTACGACCCCGGCGGCGACGAGCAGCGCACCGAGCCCGTACTTCGCTCTGGCTCGATCGAACCAGCTCCCCGACTCGTCCGTAGTCGGCACGTTCGAGCGTCCTCTCTCCCGGTCTAACAGCCCGCTCGAGTCGTCTTCGGTTCGGTCCTCCGATCGTCCTCTCACTCGGTCGACGACGCTTCTCGAGTCGTCCTCGGTTCGACTCTCGGTTTGTCTGAATCGCATATAGTCGTCTTATGCATCACGTACGAACAGCGGATCGCCTTCCTGTGCCGGCCGTTGAAATTCAAACTGACAGATAGAATCTTGGAGGGTTCTACGACGACGCTTTTCGGCAGTTATGCCTGCCCTACGACTCCGGTATCGTCTCGAAGATATTTGCTGTGTCCGTCGCAATTATACGTTTCCAAACTGCCAAACACTGGCTCGTGTAATTGATGGCACGCTCGCGCCGGGAGACGCCGGTCAGAGCCCGCCGTTACGGGGACTCCGATCGCTCTCCGTCTCACCACGAACGGATGTGACGGGACGCGCTGCGGTTCGTTGCCGTCCGAGACCGTCTCTCGCGACTGAGCGAATCGACGTAGAATGCGTTTTCCACGTGCCAGCGCGTGCCCGCCGTTGCGGTCTTTTCGACTCGGTTCTGACGGCGCTCGGCACTCCGTGCGTCGTCGATGGTCGCGCCTCGAGCCGGGACCGACTCGCCGACCGTCACGGCTCGGAATATAAACCTCCGCGTATTCCACGGATCACACTGTTCGTCGGTTGCTCCCTATTCACGGGTAGCGGGACCCGTCCATCCGGCGGGCCCGAACCGATAGCCATGACGAACGACGAACTCATTCAGGAGATCGACGCATCGCTCGAGAAGTCGAACGACGAACTCGAAGACGACCTGCCGGCGCTGCTCGGCGAGATGGAGGGCCAGACCGAGGAACTCGTCCGGGAATACCCCGAGACGTTCGGCCGCGTGGTTCAGCGAATGGAGTCGATGGACATCGCGTCGTTCGTCTCCGAGAACCCCGACACCGCCGATCAGTTCCAGGAACTGCTCTGGGCCGGCATGAACGTCCTCGTCGAGACCTCGCCCGCGGTCCGCGAGAGCATCGACGAGGACATCACCGTCACCTTCGAGGCCGACGACTGCCCGATGGAGGGCCACCTCGAGGTCGACGAGGACGCGCAGACGATGCGGGGCGGCGCGGGCAAACTCGACGATCCGATGCTCGAGATCACCGGCCCGGCGGACACGCTCGTCGGCCTCATCGTCGGCAGCGTCGATCCGATTCAGGGCTTCATGAAGCAGAAGTACGAGATGGACGGCCCGGTGCAGAAGGGCACGCGCCTCGCGCCGATCATGAACTCGCTGTCCGAACAGGTTCCCGCGGAGTCATAGAATGCGGCTGACCGAGGACCAGACGGCGTTTCGCGACGATCTCCGGGCGCACCTCGAGTCCGAGATCGAACCGATCGTCGACGAGGCGGATCGCAACGGCCCGATGACGCGCGACGACCTCCTGGGCTATCTCGACGGGTTGCACGATCTCGGAATCGGCTTCACCCCCGACACCGTCGACCAGTACTTCGGCGACGTCTGGCGGTTCGTCATTGCGAGCGAGGAGATCAGCCGCGTGTGGCCGAGCCTGAACGTCGCGCTTCAGATGTCGTTCCCGTCGCTGTTCGTCCGCTTCGCCGCCGATGAGACGCGGCAGGCAATGCTCCCGAAACTCGAGGAGAACCGCTGTCTCGGCTGTCTCGCGGTGACAGAACCCGAGGGCGGCAGCGACACGGCCCACCCGAACACCGTCGCGCGAAAGGACGGCGAGGAGTTCGTGCTCAACGGCGAGAAGGTATGGGTCGGCAACGCCCAGATCGCGGACGTCGCGCTCGTCATCGCTCACGACGCGTCCGAGGACGCCCAGGACATGTTCCTGGTCGACCGGGCGAACACCGACTTCGAGACCGAGGAGATGAACAAGCTCGGTTGGAAGGGCGTCCCGAACGGTCGCATGATCCTCGACGACGTCCGAGTCCCGGTCGAGAACCGGTTCTCGACCATCTTCGGCGACGCGATCGCCGACGGCCACGACATCCACGATATCGTCCCGTTCCCCGAGAACGTCAGCCAGCTGTTCTTCGAGCACAAACCGCTCAACGTCATGTTCTCGTTCATGCGAACGGGGATGGCGTTCATGGCGGTCGGGATCATGGAGGCGGCGTTCGAGGACGCGCTGGCGTACGCCCAAGAGCGTGAGACGTTCGGCGAACCGATCGGCCAGCACCAGCTGGTCCAGGAGAAGCTCTACGACGTTCGGACGGCGATCGAGGCCTCGCGTGGCCTCTCCCGCAGCGCCGCCGAAGCGCTCGTCGACGGGGATCCGGACGCTCGACTCCTCTCTTCGCTCGCGAAGGGGTACGCTTGCGAACAGTCGATCGAGGCGACCAGCGACGCGCTGCAGGTGCTTGGCGCGTCGGGGCTGGACCTCGAGAACCGCATGGAGCGCTACTATCGGGACGCCCGTGTGATGACGATCCCGGACGGCACCACCGAGATCCAGAAGCTCATCGTCGGCAAGGAGCTGACCGGGATGAGCGCCTATTGACCGGTCGGCTCGCTCTTACTTCGATTCCATTTGTTCGCTTGCGATTCGGTTCCGATCGGTTCTCTCGGTCTCGCTCGGTTTCCTCGGCCCCGTCGGCTACGATGCCGCGAGCCGCGCGGACCCTACACGGACCGTTGGAAGTCATTTCCGGAGCAACCGCGAACCGTCCTAGGATTGCTCCGGGACATCGTTCCAACAGCCCGTGTCAGCCGTCGGATCGAACGACGATCCGATCGTTCACCGTTTCGACGTTGCTGACGGGGATCCGCAGTCGACCGTCATCGTCAGTGAGGCTGGTGAGCACGGACGACGGGCCGCTGTCGGAGTCGACGACGAGATCGCGGAGGGAGCCGGATTCGGGATCCATCGTGATGGTAGCGAGCGTCCCGTAGTCGGTGCCGTCGATTCCGACGATCGGTTTGCCGCTGAGACGTCGCGCGAATAATTCGCTCATATGGATTCGGCCCACATCCCGTAGTAAATGATTTTGGTCACTCGTTCGGGAAACTAGTTCCAAATGGTATGTCCGGCAACCGCGTGTGACGGTATAAATCACCGCGGATACGCGGAACAAGGCTGAGGCGCGTTACCGATGACCGATGGATAGGCATCGACGATGGCAGATTCCAACGCCAGCACCGGATCCGACGCCGGTTCGAACGCCGATCGCAACCCCGACGAGCCTGCGTCCTGCCTCGCGCCGGCCTCGCTCGTCGAGACGATCGAGTCCCTCGAGGTCGACGCTCGAGAGGTCGAAGCCGCCGTCGCGGGCGGGCTCGCCGGCGGCTTTCAGGCCGCGCTGGTGATCCAGTTGTACGATACCGACGCGATCAAGCGGGTCGGTGCGGTTTTCGGCGCCCCGACCCTGAACGGCGGCTGGCTCGCGATGTTCGCGCTCGGCGTCCTGTTCGCGCTGCCGTTCAGCGTCTTCGTCTCGCGTTCGATCGACGCGTTCGTCTCGAGGGTCATGCTGCTCTCGAGTCGCAACGAGCACCTCCGGAAACTCCTCGTCCCGCTGCTCGAGCGATCCGCGCTCACGACGACGACGCTCGCGCTCGGCAACGGCTACGGGGTCGCCGTGGGCGTGGTCCTCTCCCTGTTCCTGATACCCGTCTGGTTGACGGTCGCAATGGGGGTGCCGATGGCGATTCCCGACGTCACTGTCGGCGGCCTCGTCGGCGTCGTCGCGTGGGCCCTCTACGGCGGGACGCTCGGGTTGGTCTATGGACTGATCCTCGAGTACTGACGGGATACCGGTCACACGGGACACCGGCCGCTCGACGGGAAACGGGATCGCGGCACCGAGTTCGCTCCGGCACCGTACTTTCTTCTCGATAGCCTCGAATGGATCGTCCATGAATCGGGCCAGACTCGCGGGAGCCGGTTTGTTTGCCGTCGGATTTATCGGGTACGTCGTCGGGATCTCCGTCGAGTACCCCGGACGGGCGTTTTCGATCACGGCGATCATCGTCGGCGTCGCTCTCGTCGCGATCGCGGGACGGTCTGAGCCGGGAGAGAGCGTATGAGTCTCGACGCGATGGTGTACACGGCCGACGGCGCGGAGCAGTACGACGATCTGGCGACCGCGATCGAGACGCCGGGAGAGACGTGGATACACGCTGCCGACCCCGTTCCGAGCGAGATGGAAGCGATCGTAGAGCGCTTCGACATTCACCAGTTGGCCATCGAAGACGTGCTCGAGGGAGGGACGCGACCGAAGACCGAGGAGTACGAGACGCACACGTTCGTGTTGCTAAAGACTGTCCGGCTCAGTCAGCGCGACGATGTCGCGTTCCACAAGGAGGTACAGACGAACCCCGTCGGGTTCTTCATCGGCACCGACTGGGTGGTGACGATGTCGACGACCGACGTCGAACTCGTCGACCCCTCGGCGTCCCGGTGGGCGAAGAACGGCCGCCGATTCGCCGACCGCGGGGCCGACTTCCTCGTCTACCGGATTATGGACGCCATCGTCGACGACTACTTCGTTCTCCTCGACGAGATCGAAGACGATATCGAAGCGGTCGAAGAGCGCGTCCTCGACGAGCCGGACCCACAGCTGTTGGCGACGCTGAACGACGTCCGGCGGGACCTCCTCGCGTTCCGAAAAGTCGCTTGGCCCGCTCGAGAGGCGATCTCGTTTCTCTCCCGCGGCGACGTTCCCCAGATCGCCGATCACAACGAGAAGTACTTCCGAGACGTCTATGACCACCTCGTCCAGGTCGTCGACCTCATCGAGACGTACCGCGACCTCACCGGCGGATCGCGGGATATCTACCTCAACACCGTCTCGCAGTCGACCAACGACGTGATGAAGACGCTGACGGTCGTCGCGACGATCTTCATCCCGCTGACGTTCATCGCCGGCGTCTACGGCATGAACTTCGCCGAGACGCCCCTGGCCATGCCCGAACTGTACTGGACGTACGGCTATCCGGCGACGATGCTGGGAATGGGCCTCCTCGCCGGGCTGCTGCTCGTTCACTTCCGCCGACAGGACTGGCTCTGAATCGCTCGCCAGGGGACGCTCGAGGGCGGAACGAAACGGGGCGGGCCGAGAACGGAGCGAAAGAGGGGGCGGCCGAGGGCGGAGCGGAACCGAGTCACCGTACTCGAGCGATCGCGAACAAGTTTGCCACCGCGTCGCCGCCGACCGGTGGCTGGCAGACCGCCCGCCGTCGAGCGGACTCAGAAGATGAATCGGGAGTCCACGTCGGCCGCAATTTCGGCGAGATCGACCGCCGCGTCGGAGTACTGCAGGATCTTCTGCATGTCGCCGTCGATCTCGAAATCGCCGGACATCAGCATGTCGATGACGCCGCCCTCGCCGCGGACGAGCGTCGTCCACTGCTCGTAGTCGCCGACGAGGCGGAAGCCGTACTCCCGCTCGTCGAGGTCGGTGATCGTGTCCACCTCCCGGCACTCGCCGTCGCAGAGGTCGAGATACGAGTACACGGTGCCGTCGTCGGCGATGTTTTCCTCGAGTTGCGTGGTCAGTTCGGCGAGGAGGTCGGGGAGTTCCGCCCGCAGCTCCGGCCAGGTGCGGTCGGGAATCTCCGCCATCGTCGTCTCTAGGACCTCCTCGGTGACGCGTTCCTCGAGCGACCCGGTACGGGACTCGATGCGGTCACGTACATCGGCGGGCGCTTCCTCGAGAATCGCCTCGAGTTCGCCCTCCGAGAGGCCCGAGAGTTCGTCCTCGACGGCGTCGACGATCTCCGGGGGCAGGTCGGCGATCGCGTTGCTCTCGAGAGGGACGTCCTCGATCTGGAAGATGAACGAGCCGTCGAAGTCGACGCCCCAGCCCGCCGAGTGCTCCGCGTACTCGTCGCTCTCGTTGATCGCGTCTCGATACGCCTCGAGCCACGGTGCGGTCGGGAAATACTGTTCGATCGGTCGGAGTCGTTGCGTGCTCATGTGTGGCCACCGGGCCGCGACGGACCCGATATAGAACTGTGCTCAGTGTGAACGCCTGTTGTAATTGCTCCGGGTATCCGAGGGAGTTTATCAGCCATCGGGGGTCACTCGAGGATCGGAGACACTCGAGACGAGCCGCTCACTGCCGGCTGTCCCCGTTCGGCGGGTTTCGGTCTCCATCACTCGCGGACTTCCGCGTCCGTTGATCGGTTCCCGTGCGAACCCATCTCACATATATCGCCTCGGATTCGCGGACGAACGCTGAAGCCGCCGAATCCCGTCCGTGAACCCATGACAGACTGGTTTCCGTCCAGAGAGTGGTTGGAGAGTTACCGCGCCAATCTCAACGAGGACGACGCGTACGCGGCCGAGAGCGACGGCTGGGGCGTCGATTTCGACGGCGACTTCCGGTTCGTCCTGACGCGACTCCCCCTCGAGGAGACCGCGCTCGGGGACCTCCCCGACGACCTGACCGCTGACCTCTCCGACCGGATCGACGCGCTCGGGGACGACGAGTTCGACCGGCTGCGGGAGACGGCGACGCCGGCCTTCGAAGCGCGACTCGAGTCTGCTGAGTGCGATGGTGACGACGGCGACCGAGAGCGGTTCCGGCGCGCCCTCTCGGGCGTCGCGCTCGCCGACGTTCCCGACGTGGCTTGGCCGGCGCTCGAGGACCAGATCCGGGGCGACCTCGACTCGCTGCTCGCGCAACTGGAGACGTACGTCGTCGACGACTCGCGGGTCCACGCGCACCTCGAACTGGAAGACGGCGTCTGTCGACGGGCACAACTCGTGGAAGATCCGTCGGCGCGGGACGTGGGATTCGAACTCGAGGCCCCCTACGAGACCTGGACGGACCTCCTCGAGGGCGCGGACGTCATCGAGTCGGTGATGTCCAACGAGATGGCCCTCGAGGGAAGCGTGACGCGGGTCATCCACTACGGCGACGCCGCGGCGGCGATGGGTGACGTCGCCGGCGAGACCGACGCGCGATACCTGTTCTGATACGGTCTGCTGTCAGTCATTTCCGGCGCGACCGCGATCCGGCCTGCCGTCGCGCCGGTAAATCGTTACAGCAAACCGTATGAGTGGATCGATCGAGCGCGGATTCTCGGCGTGACTTCAACTGCCGGTTATTCGAACGAGTACGCTCATTGTTGACACCGGCGATCTATGCTTGTGTCACAAGTTACCACAACGGACGGGTTCCGAGCGGAACGGATCGACACCGAGAGCAAGTGGTACGACCTCTTCCAGAAAGGGGTCGAACTCGGGACGTGGAACGTCGAGAAGCTCTTCGAGGAGGTCGGGTTCGAGGAGGACCGCGAGATCTGGCGCTCGCTCGAGCCCGTCGAGCAAAAGCAGATCCGGTATCTGGTATCGGGCTTTCTCGACGGGGAGTTCGCGGTCGGCGAGGACGCGAGTCACCACCTCCAGCGCATCATGGGTGCGCCGTGTTTCGACGACAACGAGGAGATGGAGATGTATATGACGATGTTTACGCTGACCGAACACAAGCACACGCAGTTCCTCGACGTCTACATGCACGAGGTGATGGGCGAACAGGACGTGTTCGCCGACCTGAATCCGAAACGCGGCGGCGCTCGGATTCCGATCGTGCAGGCGACCGGGCTCGGCGAAATATTCGATCGGCAGGGCCAGCTAACCGCTAGAGCGGCCCACTCGCAGGACCCCGTCGACATCGCGAAGGCGCTGACCGTCTACCACATGATCGTGGAGGGGCTGCTCGCCCGCGGCGGCTTCTACGCGATCAACAAACTCTCGCAGAACGCCCCGTTACCGCTGTTGAACCACGGATTCAAGTTCATCAGCACCGACGAAGGGCGGCACATGACCCACGGCGTCGAGGCGCTGGGCGAACTGCTCGCGAAGGAACGCGCCGGCGAGCCCGAGTTTCAGGGCGTCGGTCGGGCCATCGAGGACGTCCTCTACGAGAACGTTGCGTCGGTCGCGGACTTCGGCTACATGTTCACGGACGCCGTCGGCGACCCCCTCGAGATCGATTTCGACGACCTCCTGATGCGGGTGGGCCACCTCATCGACGGCCAGTTCAACGAGACGCTGGCCCTCGACATCGACCACCGGAAGATCATCGGCCTCGTCGCCGACCGCCATCAGGAGTGTCTCGAGAAAGACATCGACGAGGAGGTCCGGGAGTATCAGAAGGTCTACCAGCGAAAACGCGGCGTCGCGGCGGACGGAGGGCGATAGGATGACGGACGACACTGAGACGACGACCGATTCCGGTGCATCGACCGAGACCGAACTGCGGGAACTGTCCCGCGGTGCGGAGTTCACCGCCTCGGAGGACGAGGTGATCGACGCGATCGAGGACGCCGCCGACGAACTCGGCCAGCGCTTCGAGACGGTGCGCGATAACGTCGCCTACATCATGGACTCGACGTTCGAGGAGGAGGGCGTCAGCACCTCGTTCAACGAGAGCATTAGCGGTGCCAGCCTCGAGCACGACGAGGTCGGCACCGGCGATCCGCGTCTGGAAGCGCTGGAACTGTACAAGCTCCGCCAGCGGATATAGATGTACGAGATCACGTTCCACCTCGAGGACGGGACGGAGACCGTCGCGGTCGGCTCGGACGAGTACGTCCTCGACGCCGCCGAGCGCGCCGGCCTCGAGCTCCCCCACTCCTGTCGAAACGGGATGTGTACCTCCTGTGCGGGCGAGTTGCTCGAGGGCGAACTCGACGGGCGCGAGGGGACGGCGCTCACCCCCGAACAGGCGGACGACGGCTACGTGTTACTGTGCTGTTCGTACCCGCGAGCGGACAGCGAGATCCGGGTCGGAGAGCGGGTACAGGACGACCTGCTCGGACTCGACGCGCTGTAATTCGGAACAATCGCTTCGAACCGCGCTCCTATCGTGTGACCGGGTGTGCAGTGACTGTCAGTCAGCGGGATGGACATCGGTTACCGTCCCCACGCCCTTGCTGCGGCCCTCGCGGAAGACGAACTTCTGGCCCTCCTCGACGAGGTACGGGCGGAACTTGAACCGGACGGTGGTCTCGCCCGTATCACCCGGCAGGAGTCGGCCGTTTTCGGGGTAGAAGGCCGCGGCCTCGCCGATCGTCTCGAGGTGGACGACCGGTTCGTACCCCTCGCCGATTCGGGTGGGGTGATTGAGCACCATGACTTCGGCCTCGAACTCCCGGACGGGGTCCGGATCGGCATCTCGCGGTAACAGGACCATGCCGCGTTCGATCGCGCTCTCCTTGATTCCCTTGAGTGCGATCCCGACGATCCGGCCGGCCTGGGCCTTGTCGACCCGGTGATAGTGCATCTCGATTGAGCGAACCTCGACCTCCTGGAAGCGGCCGTCGGCCATCGGGCCGAGCAGGAGTTCGTCGCCGGCCTCGACCTCGCCGGCCATGACCGTGCCGGAGGCGACCGCGCCGACCCCCGTGACCGAGTAGCTTCGGTCGACGTACATCCGGAACTCGCCGGTGTCCTGGGACGTTTTCGGGAGCCGATCGAACAGTTCGTCCAGCGTCTCGAGGCCGTCCATCGTGATCGCGCTGGTCTCGACGATCGGAACGACGCGCTCGCTGACTTCCTCGACGGCGGCGTCGATGCCGTGACGGGCGACCCGCAGCGGCGATTTGTCGACCTCCCGGAGGAGTCGCTCGACCTCGCGTTCGACTTCCTCGATGCGCTCCTCGTCGACGGTGTCGGTCTTCGTGATCGCGACGATCGTCGGGAGGTCCGTGGCGAGCAGGACGCCGAGATGTTCGCGGGTCGTCCGGGTCGGCCCGTCGTCGGCGTCGACGACCAGCAGGCCGTAGTCGAGTTTCTGCCCGACGAGGCCGCGGATCGTCGTCCGAAGCCACGGCTCGTGGCCGACGGTGTCGACGAAGGAGACGAGCCGATCGGCCTCCTGGACGACTTCGGCGCGGTCGGCCTTTCGGTTCGGATTCCGCACGCGAACGGGGCCGTCGTCGTCGAAGCCGTAGACGGCGTAGGAGAGATCGGCCGAAAGGCCGCGCTCGACCTCGTGGGGCTGCACGTCGAGGAATGCGCGCGTCGCACCGTCCCCGTCGTCGGGTTTGCCCGTTACGAGCGACCCTACCAGGGTACTCTTTCCGTGATCGACGTGGCCCGCCGTCCCGACGACGACGTGTTCGTCGTCCGTCTCGAGGACGCCACCCTCCTGAACCTGAGCGACGCCGACGATACCCTCGTTAATCCCCCAGGTCTGCACGTCTTCGATGTGTGCGTCGGCCTCCTCGGCCAGCAGGGAGAGGACGTCCATCGTCTCGGAGAAGGTGTCGGGATCGATCCCGGCGAGGCCGCCGTCGTCGGTAACGCCGACGACGTACGTCGCCTCGCCGTCGCCCGAAAGGAGTCGGTGTCGGAGTTGCGCGGCCAGACTCTCCCGTCGTCCACCCTCGAGGTGGACGTCTCGTGACAGCCGTTCCTTGAACTCGACGTTGCCACCGTCCTGTTCGCCACGGTCCAGGGCTCGCTCGAGGAGAGCCCGGTCACGGCTCATACCCCCTGGTAGCGGGGCACATGGCAAAAGCCTTCCCGTGTATTGACAATGTTTGACATGGTACAACTCCTGAGTCGAAGAAAACTACGCCGAAAGGGACTCGAGCGTCGCGAAAACGCCCTGCAGTGTCCGATATCGTCGCGTGGCCGCGCGTCCGGGCCGAACGTGCCGGGGCCGCTTTCAAGCCCCTCGAGTCCGTCCCTCGAGTCATGAGCGTCAGTGGTCTCTGTCAGATCTGTGAATCGCGTCCGGCCCAGGAGCGGTGTTCCAACTGCGGGACGCTCGTGTGTGCGGTTCACTACGAGGACAGCATGGGGTTGTGTGCCGACTGCGCCTCGCAGGCACAGCCGGGCCCCGGGAACGACGACGTGGAGATCAACCAGCTCTGACCCGACCGACGAAACCGAGGACAGCAATCTCGTGACTTCGATACGCGACCTGCTCGGCGAGTCACTCGGCGTCGGCGAGACGTATCGGCTCCGACTCGAGGAGCACGACGGAACCCTCGTCGCCGACCACCCGAACGACTCGAGTCCGATGGACATCGCCGTCGTCGAGGGGTTGGACGGACTCGAGGAGCGGCCGCCGGCGGAGCCGGTGACAGTCGAGATTGTCGGCCGGGTCGTCGATGGGCGGATCGCGGGTCGGGTGGTCGAGCCCGGTCGTCGAACGGCGGAGAGGAGTCACTGACAGTTATCCATACCTGATCGCATGACAGCGTTGCGGTCAGTGTGTGATTCGTTTCAGTGGCTCCGATAGCGGAGAACGGGTTCCCCCTCTATGAGAGGATCGATAGATTGCGCCGCGGCAACGGTAGTCTTGTCGGAAAGCATTTCACGCAGCTAGTCCTGTGAATAGATATGGGCGTGCAATCCCGTGGCGAGTCGACCGACGATACCGTTACCGTCACCAAGGAGGGACAGTGGTACGTCGCGACGGACGAAGCCAGCGGGATCGCCAGTCAGGGCGAAACAAAGTCCGAAGCCCTCGAGAATCTCGCCGAAGCGCTCGCGCTTCACGAGCGACCGGAACCGGATAGCGACGACGAACCGACGGAGCCATCGACGGCACCCTGGTTCTAACCGATCGCCCGCACGTAACGGGTGGCTTTTTGTGGCGGTCACGAGTACGACAGCGCAGTGACACGCGGGACGTATTCCGGACGCGAGATCGTTCGCGCTCTCGGGAACTGGGGGTTCCGCCGCGTCGATCAGACGGGGAGCCACGTCAAGCTGAAATACGTCCATCCCGAGACGGGTGAAACACGATACGTCACCGTTCCGCTGCACGACGAACTCGCGGTCGGAACGCTCCGAAGTATCGCGGACCAGGCCGGGGCCGACGACTTCCAAGCGTTCCTCGACGAGATGGACGAGATGACCTGACCGACGCTGACGAACTGATTCTCGAGCGCGAAGCAGCTAACAGCGCGTTATTCTCGGTACTGATTGAGCCGCTTTTTGAGTCGCTTCGCGGCTTGCCCGCTGGCAGTAGCGAACTCTTCACCACGATCCTCGCCGGCGAAAATGATTCCGCGCGAGGAGTTGACCAGTCCGACGCCGTCGGTCAGCCCGTACTCGATCGCCGCTTCGGCGTCGCCGCCCTGTGCCCCGATTCCGGGGACGAGGAAGGGGAGATCCGGCACCTGCTCGCGGAGGTCCTCGAGTTCCTCGGGCTGGGTCGCGCCGACGACGAGCCCGACGTTGTCGTTCTCGTTCCAGAGATCCGCCAGCGCGGCCACTCGCTCGTAGACGGACTCGCCGGTCTCGAGTTCGAGGTCCTGTAGATCCGCGCCGCCCGGGTTCGAGGTCCGACAGAGAACGAAGACGCCGGCCTCCTCGTTCGCCAGGAACGGCTGCAACGAATCGCGGCCCATGTAGGGGTTGACGGTGATCGCGTCGACGGTCTCGAGCAGCCGTGCGTACTGCCGCGTCGTGTTCCCGATATCGGCGCGCTTGGCGTCGAGCAGGACGGGAACGCCCTTCCCGTGGGCGTAGGCGACGGTCTCCTCGAGGGCGCGCCAGCCGTCGGGGTCCTCGTAGAAGGCCGCGTTCGGCTTGAAGACCGCGGCGTGCTCGTGGGTCGCGTCGATGATGCGCCGGTTGAACGCCCACCTGGGGAGGTCGTGTTCGTGCAGGTGGTCGGGAATGCGCGATTGGTCGGGATCGAGGCCGACGGAGACGACGCTGTCGACCGTTCGGATGCGGTCGTGCAAGCGGTCGAAGAAGTTCATATCGAGAGTGGTCACGCGACAGTCGAAAAGGTTGCTATCCGCTGGTCAACGACCGGTAGCGGATCGTTCGCGGTGCCGATACGCCGACGCCGACCGGTCCGCGGCGTGCCACGCCACACCGAACCGTTCCAAATACTTTAGACATCAGCTACTTGCTTCCTATAGCAGTTGACCACTGTATGGGAATACGACAGAACGCGACGTCGTTCTCGCAGCGACTTCGCGAACGGGTCCGATCGACGCTGACGAACGAGACGGAGATCGCGGCCGACGAGAGCGATCACGGGGGAGAGGACAGCGTCTCGAGCAGATTCGGCAATCTCTTCCACTGCTCGCGGTGTGGCGACGTCTATATCGCGACCGAGAAACGCGTCTGCTCGGGCTGTGACGTGGAGGTCGAACAGGTCAGCTCGACGCTGGCCTGCAACGGCCGCTGACGGCCCCGGACTCCGCTCTCGATCGCTCGGATTCGCGCTTCGTTTTCGTTACGCCTCGAGCACTTCGATCAGGTTCCCCTCGGGATCTCGCAGAAACATGATCGTGGTACCGCTCTCGGTCGTTCGGGGCTCGCTGAGCGTCGGCACGTCCTCGGGGAGCGCTTCGGCGAAGGACTCGAGGTCGTCGACCGAGAGACCGACGTGGGACGCGCCCGGTTGATTGAGCCCCGCCGTCGGGGACCCCCTCGCTTCTGGCTCGTACTCGACGAGTTCGATTCGGGCTCCGTCCGCCTCGAGATGTGCGAACTCCGCGCTCGCATCCTCGACGCCGACGGCGTCGGAGAACGCCTCGCCGCCGACGCTGAATCGGTCGGCGACTGGCAGATCGAGCACGTCGCGGTAGAACGCGAGCGTCTCCTCGAGGTTGGCGACGGTGATCCCGACGTGATGTGCGCTGAGCGCTGTCATGTGTAGGGCGTGTGAGCGCGAGAGAAAAACGCTTCCGTCTGTGCGGTCGGTCACGTCCGGCGGTCTGCCGGGACCGTGCGGTGGATGCGAATCAATTCGTGGGAGTTCCGACCGGGTCGCCGAGCCGAATCCCAATCGGCAGTGGCTCGGTCGTCTCGCGCCCCGAACGTGCCCGAATAGCGGGCGCTGTTGGCGATCTTGAGGTGACTACCGCTCACAGGTATCGTAGTCACTGAAACGATTTATACACTGATCGCGACGCGGTCGTGCGATCAGGTACGCATTGACTTTCAGTGACTACTATAGTTTCCGAGACATCTCCGAGGACAACGTTTCTCCCGACCGACTGTCCAATGATGTCTACCGGTCGAACGCAGCCGATGTCGGATTCGAGACGCGAACCGCATCGCCGACGCGACTTCGTCAATCGTCCACGGTCGAGGCCTGCTCGCTCGTCTCCGTTCCCGGACCGGCGGCCATCGTCGGCGCGTCGCTCGTCGAGACGGGGCCCTCCGCCTCGAGTTCGGCGAGGGACTTCGGGAACGTGCGGAGCCCCTTGTGAATCGCGAGCCCCGCCTTCGCCCCCTGTCCCATCGCGACGGGGATCTGGTTGTGGCCGGGTGTCAGGTCGCCGACGGCAGAGAGGCCGTCGACAGAGGTTCGGCCGTGGTCGTCGACCGCGACCGTGCCGTCGTCGTTCAGATCCGCACCGAGCGACGCTGCGAGGCCGTTGTTGTACTCGCTGCCGTACATCGCGAAGCCACCTCTGTACTCCCGTACCGTTCCGTCGGCGAATTCCAGTGCCTCGAGCCAGCCGTCGTCGCCGTTTCGGACACCGGTAACGTCCTCGTGGACGATATCGACGGGGTGTCCCTCGAGCAGCGTCGCCGTCTCGTCGCCCCAGGTCGGCTCGTCACCGCGGAGCAGCAGATCGACATCGTCGGTGAAGTTGAGCATGATCATCGCGACGTGAGCCGCGCTCTCGCTGTGCCCCATCACGTAAACCGACTCGCCGACGAACATGTACGCGTCACAGTGGAGACAGTAGTGGAGCCCGCGCCCGGTTCGGGGCAGCGGTGGCTCGGGTCGCTCGTCGGTAAAGCCAGTCGCGAGGACGACTCGCTCCGCGACGGCCGAGCCGTCGGTCGTCTCGAGCGCGAACGAGTCGTCGACTCGTTCGATCCCCGTCACGAACTCTCGTCGGTAGTCGGCGCCGTACGACCGGAGCTGGTCGACGGCCGTGGAGAGGAAGTCGGCCCCCGACACCGATTCGGGGGTCCCGATGACGTTGTGCGTGTCCTGCATCATCGCGGCGCGGCCGCCGCCACGGTCGAAGACGGCGGTCTCGTGGCCGAGACGCGCGGCGTACAGTGCGGTCGTCAGCCCCGCCGGGCCGCCACCGACGACGGCGACGGCGTACCGGTCATCGTCCGTACTCGACTCGGGAGTCGTTCCTTTGGAGTTACTCATAGTAACCCGGTAACGCTCCCTCATTCATAAACGTCAGCTAACGATAACGTTACTCGGTTACGAGATGGTAAGCGCCTACCGGTGACCGCGGTTCGGTAGCGAGAGCGCCATTCGACTGTTCACTCAGGGGTAACTGAATGTAAGTAGGTTACAAGATGTAACTATATGGTGCGGCGGGCCCTCACTGCCGACTATGGACGAGTCGACACGGGGAGTCGAAATCTGGTGTTCGGGCGAGGACTGGTGTCCGATCACCTCCACGGCGACGCTGATCGGGAAAAAGTGGCACACCGTCATCATCCACCGACTGCTCGAGAACGGACCGCTCGGGTTCAACGCGCTCGAAGAGGAGGTCGACGGCATCTCGAGCAAGGTCCTCTCGGACGCGCTGGACGACCTCGAGGAGAAGCGGCTCGTGAACCGCGAGATCGTCAGCGAAAAGCCCGTCCGCGTCGAGTACTCGTTGACCGAACTCGGCGCATCGCTCGAGCCGGTCATCGTGGAGATGCGAGACTGGGGGAGCGAACACCTCGTGGCAGCGTCTGATGAGGATAGTTCGGTCGCTTGAGCGGCCGTAAGAACGGAATCGAGCCGCGTTACTCCTCCGGCTGGCGTTCCGGGAGGCCGGCCTCGATCGCGAGTCAATGTCAATAAATCCGGGAACGAACGGGGCGCTCGTCGAGGCTGCCCTCGGGACGTCACGAACGCTAGTCTCGGGCGTCCGCCTTCGGGAACAGATCGTCATTGAGAGAATACACGTGCTGTCTGGCGTCCGCGAACGATATCTGCGAGTCGACGAGGTTGTGTTCCTCGAGTTGCTGTAACGCGTAGCGGACCGTTCGAGCGGGGAGCATCGTCTCCTCGGCGAGTCGAGACTGGGTGAGGCTTCCCTCGTGTGCGAGGACCGTCAGCACGAGTTTGGCACTCGGCGGGGTCTCGTCGACGGCGTCCGGGGCGGTTTCCGCGGTGAGAACGACCTGGTCACTCATGTATTGTCCCTCTCGCCGCGAACCGTCTTTAATGATGTCTTGCACTCCGGATCGTTGAACCAGCGGTCGTATCGGAGCCCTCGCTGTGTCATCGGCAGCGTCACTCCCGGAGGAAATCGCTCGCGAGTCCGGGGAAGACTGTCTCCCCGAAGTGGACCGCGAGGACGACGACGATCGGACCGAGGAACAGCCCCCACCAGCCGAACGCGAGCGTGCCGAGGAAGTAGCCGAGGAGGACGAGACCCATGTGGACGCCGCTGCGCGCGGAGAGGAACGACCGCGCGAAGAAGTCGGGGATGGTGTCGACGACGACGAACGTGAGCGCGAAGAACGCGATCGGATGCCAGAGCGGCTTCGGGGTCGTCAGCGCGACGCCGAGGAGAACCAACCCGTAGGGGACGTAGACGATTTTCATCCCGACGGCCGGGATCAGCGTCCCGATCCCGATGAGCAGGGAGAGCAACACCGGCGTCCCGACGACGGTCCCGCCCGAGGCGACGAAATTGAGCCCGTAGTACGTGACGGCGGCGGCGGTGGCTGCCACCAGGATAACCGCTAGATTGCTGAGGAAGACCGTCTCGAGGTCGTCGTCGACCGCCTGGGTGTACGAGACGATGTCGTCGTCGTGGTCGATACTCTCGTAGAACCACCGACGCAGTTTCTCGTCGTCCCGCAGGAGGTAGAAGAGAATCGTGAGCATGAGAAAGAACCGGGCGAGGACCGAGAACACCTCGCCGGCGACCGACAGCAGCCGACCGACGGCTCCCGGCACACCCTGTCGAAGCGCGCCCGCGAACGAGCCACCGCCTCCGCTCCCGACCGCGTCTCGAAGCTCGCCGACGTTTCCCCGACGAATCGGCTGCAGGTACGGCTCGAGGGTCGACCGGTAGGCCTCGAGGTCGCTCGCGGCGAGGAGCTGATCGAGTTCCCTGAGCCCGACGACGGCCGCGTAGACGACGACGGCGATCATCGGCAGGATAACGAACAGGATCGTGGCCGTCGTGGTCACGTTCGGATGGCCGATGACTCGATCGAGTTGTCGGTAGAGCGGCCGCGTCGCGTAGTACAGGAAGATCGCGAAGAGGAACGGACCGATGTACCTGAAGAGAGCGAGGCCGATCAGCGCCGCGAGGACTGCTCCGAGCATGACCCAGGCGACGCGCTTGCCGTCCCAACTGTCGAACACGCCCATGGTCACTGCCACAGGAGTGAGCGCCAAAAACGCCCGTTTCGGAAAGTGAAACGGTACTCGATGCGTGACCGTCATCTCGAGGAACTTTATGCGAGTCTCGGCGCTCGCCGACGGCGAGCGATCGCGCTGACGGTGTTACTCGATCACGGCTCGTACCTGAAGGTACTCGACGCGGATCGCGTTGTCTCCGAACCAGTCCTCGAGCGCGGCGACCGCGTCCCGGCGGAGCGCGGCCCGCGCGTCGTCGTCGTTCATGCGCCGGAGGACGGGCGAAAGCGGGCCGGACTCCTCGGCGAACTCCCGCCAGAAGTGGTGTGGCGTGGCATATCGGAACTCGAGCAGTCGGCGCTGGAACGAGCAGTCGGTGACGTCGGCAAACTGGTCGCGGACGAAATCAGGCTCGCCCCACTGCAGGTGCGACCACGGATCGCTCGGCGGTTCGTCGACGTGGTCGGTCAAGACTTCCGTGAGGTCCCCGACGACGCCGTTGGGCGACCACGCGGTGAAACAGACTCGACCGCCGGGTTTCGTCACGCGTCGGAGTTCCGCGCCGGCGCGGGTCGAATCCGGCGCGAAGACGTGACCGAAGTTCGAGAGGACCACGTCGAACGCGTTGTCCGGGACGGGAAGCGCCTCGGCGTCGCCAGTGAGCCAGCCGATATCGGCTTCGGCAGCGAGCGAGGCGTTGTCACGGGCCAACTCGAGCATTCCGTGAGCGAGATCGAGGCCGACGACGTTCGCACCCGCTCGACGGGCCGTCAGCGCTGCGTTGCCGGTCCCGCAGCCGACGTCGAGGACGCGGTTGCCCGGATCGATCCCCGCAGTGTTGACCAGTCGCGCGATGGCGGGCAGCATGTTCGGTGCCATCGCGGGGTACCGACCGGCCGACCAGACGTGTCTCGCCGATCGATCGCCGGGTTCGGTCGGGTCGTCCATAGTCGGTGGTCGGTCGCCAGCGTCAAAAGTCGATAGCCGTCTCGAGTCCGCTCGTTGGAGCGATAGAATCGTCCCCGCGAGCGAGCGCTTATTTGCCGCGGGGTAGACGGGGCGGCTATGACTCGCGTCGCGCTGATCGCCCACGACGAGAAGAAGCCGGCCCTCATCGAATTCGCGCGGACCCACGAGAAACAACTGCGGACCTACGAACTGATCGCGACCGGAACCACGGGGCAGCGGCTCATAGACGAGACCGACCTCGAGGTCGAACGCACGGAGTCAGGACCGCTCGGCGGGGACCTGATGATCGGTGCGGAGGTCGCGGCGGGGAAACTCGACGGGATCGTCTTCCTCCGGGATCCGCTGCGAGCCCAGCCCCACGAGCCCGATATCTCGGCGCTGTTGCGGATCTGTGACGTTCGCGACACGGCGCTCGCGACGAACCTCGCCTCCGCGGAGTTCCTCATCGAAGGGCTCGCGGAGTAGTTTCATCTGGTGCTCGCGGAGTAGTTCGTCGTCGGCTCCGAGGAGATCTCTGCTGGGGAGCACCGATCGCTCATCTCCGCGAGGACACGCTATTTAATTGTCGGCTTCGAACGTACCGGTATGACTGTCTACGAAAGCGACCTCCCCGGTGTCGGGAAGAAGTTCGAGGTCGAACTCGAGAACGGGGAGCGACTCGTCATCGTGACGCACAACACGGGGAAACGAGAAGTGTACCTGAAACCGGACACGGATGCAGACAGCGAGAAGGTGTTCGAGGCGTCCGATCGGCTCGCTCGGAAGATCGGGACGATCCTGGAAGGGGCGTACTTCCAGCCGGTGCAAGCCGAACAGGTGGAGACGATGCTTTCCGATGACACCTACCTCGAGTGGTACGGTGTCGCCGAGGAAGCCGAAGTCGCCGGCCAGAGTCTCGCCGAGGCGAACATCCGCGAGCGGACGGGCGTCTCGATCGTCGCCATCCAGCGCGGTGAGACGTTGATCTCGCCGCCGACGCCGGAGACGATCCTCGAGGTCGGCGACACCCTGGTCGTCATCGGCGACCGCGAGGACTGCGCCCAGTTCGAGAAACTGCTCGGAGCAGGGTTCGAGGAGTGAACGGGACGAGCACCGCCGCAGGGGGTGATCGGTAGTGGCGACTGAAACGGCGCTCGTCGATGTCGGCATCCTCTTTACCGCGGTCGCGTTCGCCGGCATTCTCTCGAGTCGGATCGATCAGTCGGTGATCCCGTTCTATATCATCATCGGGATGGTGCTGGGATCGAACGTGCTGGGTGAACTCCCCGCGCTCGCCGGGACCGATGTCGGCGTCGGCGGCGTCACTGTCACCGTTCCCGAGGTGACGGTCGGTGGGATGGACCTTCTGGCAACGCTGGGCGGACTCGCCCTCGGCGAGACGGATTTCATCGTCATCGGGGCCGAGATCGGGATCGTCCTCCTGTTGTTCTTTCTGGGCCTCGAGTTCAATGTGGACCGGCTGCTCGCGAGCAGGGACCGGATCGGCAAGGCGGGGAGCGTCGATCTCGTGATCAACTTCGGGATCGGACTGGTCTTCGGCTACCTCGTCTTCGGGAGTTTCCTCGCGGCCTTTCTCACCGCCGGGATCGTCTACATCTCCTCCAGCGCGATCATCACGAAGTCGCTGATCGATCTGGGCTGGATCGCGAACGACGAGGCCGAACCGCTGCTCGGGACGCTCGTCTACGAGGACCTGTTCATCGCCGTCTACCTGACGATCGCGTCCGCGCTGGTCTTGGGTGGCGGCGATGTCGGAGCGGCCGCCGGCCAGATCGGCATCGCGATCGGCGTCATCCTTGCCCTGCTCGCACTCGTCACCTTCGGAACCGGCTTCTTCCAGCGCTTTCTGGACGCCGATACCAACGAGTTCATCGTCGTCCGAGCGCTCGGCGTCACGATCCTCGTCGCCGGCATCGCGCTGGCGCTGGGCGTTAGCGAGGCCGTTGCCGCGTTCTTCGTCGGCATGACTTTCTCGTCGACTGACCACGTCCACGACCTCGAGCGACTGCTTGAGCCGCTCCGGGACGCCTTCGCGGCGATCTTCTTCTTCTGGATCGGCCTCGTCACCGATCCGGGACTGTTCACGCTCTCGATTCTGGGGATGATCGTCGCCGCCGTCGTCGTGACGACGCCGACGAAACTCGTCAGCGGCTATCTAGGCGGTCGGATCTACGGTCTCGACGACCGTCGCTCGCTCCGAGTGGGCTTCGGGATGGCCACCCGCGGCGAGTTCTCCCTGATCATCGCGAGCCTCGCGCTCTCGGGGGCCGGCAGCGGCCTCGCCGCTGAGACGGCACAGACGATCTACGCCTTCACCGTCGGCTACGTCCTCGTCATGAGCATCCTCGGCACGTCGCTCATGCAGTACTCGAGCCGGATCGAACCCGTCGTGGTCTCGGCGCTCGAGCGGCGACGTTCCGGCGCTGCCGAGCCGGTCCAGGAGTGAGAGCGGGGTGCCGTCTCCGAAGGGATAGCTTCAACCCGCTCGAGCCCCCTGTCACTCCTATGCCACAGGCGGTCGTCTTCGATCTCGATTACACGCTCGCCGTTCCCCAGCGGGACCGAGCGACGATTCTCGAGGATGCCACGACCGCAACCGGTGCGCCGTCACTCACTCGTGACGCGTATCTCGCGGCCCACCGCCGGAACCTCACCACCGAGACGCGCGAGCCCATCTTCGCCGACCTGCTCGCGGACAGCGAGAGCGACGCCGACCCGGCCGCGGTCGCGACGGCCTACCGCGAGACGATCGCCGACGACCTCGAGGCGCTCCCCGGGGTCGAAGCCATGCTCGCGGACCTGCGCGGCGAGTACCGCGTCGGCCTGCTCACCAACGGCCCCGTCCGCGCCCAGCGGGACAAACTCGAGACGCTGGGCTGGGAGGACGCCTTCGACGCCGCGCTCGTGACGGGCGAACTCGAAGCCGGGAAGCCCGATCCGCGCGCGTTCGAGGCGATCACCGGCGAGCTAGGTGTCGACCCCGCCGACGCGGTCTACGTCGGCGACGAGGTCGAGGCCGATATTCGGGGCGCGACCGAGGCGGGGATGCGAGCGATTCAGGTGCTGCTCGAGGACGGTCCAGAGCTCGATTCGCGCGCGATCGCGCACGTCGAGCAGCGGGAGATCGCATCGGCGCTTCCGGGACTCGTCTCGGGCCTCGAGTGAAACGGATTCCGTGAGATCCGCTTCGTCCTGACGGACGTTTTCTCTAGATGAGCCTCGCGCTTTCCCCGGGATTGTTCAGTACAGGGGAAGGGGATGTCACTCGAGACCGGTCAACTGGCGTGCGGTGGCGCGCGCTGGGCCGCGGTGAATGCCAATGAACCGCGGCACGACGTTGCGCGAGGGATGAGCGAACGCTAGTGAGCGAATCGGCTGGGGAGGATGAGGCCCTCCTAGTTGCCAGGAGAAGTCGTTATAGAACTATCAGAAGATCGTCTCACCGAATAGAATTCAATCAGTAATGCGTCGATACGTGTATGGGATCGGGTACGCTGATGGAGTTGAGTAAGACGACGAGTCCTGCTATCGTGGCAACAGGGAATCTCCACGCCCTCCCCAGCCGATTCGCTCGTTCGCTCCGCTCACTCGCTCATCCCTCGCGCGATGGCGTCGGTCGCCCTCGCTAGCACTCGGACGGCCGACAGCGCGCGCCACCGCTCGAGGAACCGTCAAGGAGGAGAGATTCGTCCTACGCGTCGGGTTCCTCAAGTCGACGGCTCACGGTCTGTAACACGTCCGTGGCTCGCTTGACCTCGGCGCCGCTCTCGACGAACACGAGCGTGCGCGGCGGTTTTGTCGCCTTCGGCCGAACCCGAAGATCGACCTCCGATGCGGCTTCGGCCGCGACATCCTGTCCCATCTCGAGCTCGAGGTGTGCCCTGTCGTCGTGAACGAACACGCGAGCGATCCGCTCGTCGTGGCGAGTGACGTCGTAGGCTCGAGCGCCGTCGGCCGTCGGTTCGACGTCCCGATCGGCGTTGGTCACGGCGAAGTGTGCGAGTTCGCCGTCCTCGCGGCCGTCGATTTCGCTCGAGAGGAGTTCGGCGATCCGGCGGCCGTCGGTGATTCGGTCGTCGACCATACCGGTCGGTCGGGGTGGCGGGATTAACCGTCTTCGGTGTCGAGGACGGCTTCCCGGGCGATCGGGGCGAGGTCGCCGACGTCGATCCCCTGACGGCGGGCGTAGACGACCGCGGCGGCCTCGATGGTCAGGCCGAGTTCCTGCTGTAGCGTATTGATCGCGCTGACGGCCTCGTGTTTCTCCATCCCTTCGGCGACCAGCGAATCGAGCACGCGTTCGAACGCGGAGCGTTCCCGCAGGAGGTCCTCGTCGGGGACGAACTCCTCCGGAACCGTCACCTCCGACGGGTTGAACGTGATCTCGAGGCCGTCGTCACCGCGCTCGAGGAGGCCTTCCTGGGTAGCGATGTCGATCAGCCGTTTGGCCTGATCGGGGGAGAACCAGTCCCGATCGAGCGAGAGGGCGACGACGACCTCGTTTTCCTTGAGGCGACGCGCGCCGTGCTGGATGAACGGGGCGGCGACCGCGACGCGAAGGCTCATCGGAGACGACTTGCTCGAGCGGTGAGAAAACGATGGCGGTTCCGGGCGGCGCTCGTCTCCGAAATCACGGTCGGCGGACAGCGCGCGCCACTGCACGTCGGCCCGCGATCAGTCCGAGGCGCGACCGCCGCCGCTGCCACCACTGCCGCCGTTGCGGTCGGCTCGGGACGGCGGCGGGAACTCGGTGGCGGTTGCCTCCGGCGTTTCGGGCAGGACGCAGCGGTCGGGCTCCCGGTTGACGTGATAGTACCGTTCCGGCGTGTTCGCGAGGGGGTGTGCGGGGTTCTGATCGCTGTCGATACGGGCGGCCCGGACCTCGTCGAACCCGTTGAGTCGGGCCCGGATGCCGCGCCAGTGATACTGCGTCGCGGTCGGGACGGTGACCGGACGGGGCGATTTCCCGTCGGGATGGCGGGTTGCAAGGATGGCGTTGTTGACGTTGCTGGCGAGCGCGTCGTGATCGATGAGGACGCCGACGGCGGCGTCTCGCGGCGCTCTTGCAGCGAGGACGTCAAGTCCGAGATGCAACGCCCGATACTCGGCAACGTTGTTGTCCGGCGGCGTATCCGCGGTCGCGACGCGTGCGACGCGCGTGCCGTCGCGCGTTTCGATAACGGCACCCAGCCCGCCACCGGAGTCTCGGAAGGACCCGTCGGTTGCGACATAGAAATCACGATGGTGGGTCCGCGGGGGGTGGGCGATGTGGGGCGTGGGCGACTCGTCGAACAAGTCCCGCAGTGCGGGCCGGCCGTGAGCGGCCATAGAAACGCGTAGGTTATTTGCACACTTAACGATACCGCCCGTGGTAACAGATGGCACCGTTTCACATGGGAGTCACCCGTTCGACGCGATATGGGTACGTCCCCCACGGGAAAAACTAACTACGTGCGACTATCTGTTAAAGAAGACTATTGCGAGTATTTTGATGCTGAAACAGTTGAACTGCCGATTAGCGGGGGATCCCGGTTTCGACCGATCGTCCGGACCCTATCTGTGTTGGCGGTAGGTGTAATACCACCTAGTACTTGGTCGAAGTATGAACCAGACGAACGCCAGTCGGATGGAAGCGGCGTGCGCTCTCCTCGCGGAATCCGAACGGCGGTATCTGCTCTACCAGTTAGCGGACGACCGAACGGCGAACCTCGAGGATCTGGTCGCGCAGGTCGCCGCCTGGGAGCTCGACGTCAACGCCGCCGCGGTCGACAAGGAGCGCAGACAGCGAGTGTACGTCTCGTTAGTCCACAACCACTTGCCGCGACTCGAGGATTACGACATCATCGAATACGACCTGCGAAGCGGCGACATCGTGCTGGCAACGGGATTCGACGATATCAAACCCCTCCTCGAGCAGTTCCGGCAGACCGAGGACGAACCCGAGATTCGCGAACGGCCGCCGCTCTGAGGCGCGCATATTCTGAGCCGCTGTACCACGGCTCGCCCCCGGCGTTTCGAATCGAAACGAATAGGAGATTTTCTCCCGAACGGGACAGCGTGTCCCGGTATCGAAATCTCGCTCTCTTTCTGACGCTCGCAACGCTGTGGGGCGCGGCGTTCGTCGCGATCAGTGCGGGGCTCTCGTATATCCCGCCGATCCTGTTCGCCGCGTTGCGCTACGATATCGCCGGTATCGTGATGCTCGGCTACGCCGCGGTCGCCGTCGATCGATGGCGGCCTCGTACCGGGGCCGAGTGGCGGCAGGTCGCCGTCGGCGCCGTGCTCCTGATCGCGGCCTACCACGCCTTCCTCTTCGTCGGACAGCAACACACCACGGCGGCAGCCGCCGCTATCCTGGTGAGTCTCTCGCCGGTTCTGAGCACCGGGTTCGCTCGAGCGCTCGTCCCCGCAGACGCCCTCTCCCCGATCGGCACCGTCGGCGTCGTCGTCGGCCTCGCCGGCGTCGCGGTCATCGTTCGGCCGGATCCGTCGAACCTACTCGCGACCGGCATCGTGGCGAAGGGGCTCGTTTTCTGTGCTGCGGCGGCGTTCGCGCTCGGCAGCGTCCTCACCCGCCGTTTCGATACCTCGCTGCCGATCGAGACGATGGAGGCCTGGTCGATGCTCGGCGGCGCGCTCGTGTTACACCTCGTCAGCGTCGCGATCGGCGAGTCGCTCGAGCCGAGCGCGTGGACCCACCCCGAGGCAATCGGCGCACTGGCCTACCTCTCGCTCGGCGCGAGCGCGATCGGCTTTCTCGTCTACTTCGACCTGCTCGAGCGACTGGGGGCCGTCGAAATCAACATGGTCTCGTACGTCGCACCGATCGTCACCGCGGTGGTCGGCTGGCTCTATCTCGGCGAAGTGGTCGATACCGCGACGCTGATCGGATTCGGTCTCATCGCGGTCAGCTTCTGCCTCGTCAAACGACGGGCGATCCGACGGGAGTTCGGCCACGTTCGATCGCGAGGCTCGAGCGAGTAGTCCACGCGCCGCTACTGGCGATGGGCGTGGCCGACGTACAGCGCGAGGAGGTTGCCGACGATCAGTCCGAGAAACAGAACGCCGTCGAACGAGGACGACAACCCGGTCGCGAGCACGGGGACGTACAGAATCGGCATTGCGATCGCCGCCCAGAATCCCGCGGCGCGGATCGGGGTGGCGAGCCCCGGTGTCGCTCGCTCGAGCATGCCATCCTCGTCGTCACGACGTTCGCTCGGCGGGCTCGAGTCGGCGGATCGACGGTCGGTGGGAGAGGGTGGGCTCGCCATTGGGGGAGGTGCGTATTCTCGGCGACGACGCAAATATCGGTCCGACCGTTTCGAACAATCGCGACTGATTCACCGGAATTATCCGCAGTGAACGAGCGGTTTACCGATCGAAACGATAGTGGTAGCCGCAATTAGGCAACCGATCCGAACCCGATTCGGATCAGGGTTTAAATGGGAAGGGACGGCAACGCTCGCCATGAGCGATATCGAACGTATCGAACGGCGGCTGTCGACCGTCGAACGCGCGGTCGTCGACGGTGACCTTGAACTGGCTGCCGTCGGCGACGCCGCGTCCCTCACCGAGGACCTCGCGGCTCTCACCGATCGGATCGACGCCCACGAGCAACGGATCGCCGATCTCGAGGGACGAATCGACGCATTCGACGGACTCGTCGGCTCCGTCGAATCCGTTAACGAGACCGTCGAGAAGCGGGCTAACGGGGCCGTCGCAGCTGTCGATCGGCTCGAGTACCGTATCGACGAACTCGAGCGCGTCCTCGGCTCTCGCGATACCGGCGATTCCGACGGTGTGAGGGCTGCCCCCGACGACCGAGAGGGCGTCGCGCTCGAACGTGGAACTGAGACACCAGATGGCGGAGGGGAACCGTCCGATAGCGACGGATCGGGGATCCGAGAGAAGACGGCCGCGGCACCCGACTCGGCCACCGATGGAGACGGTCGCGGGGCACTACCGCCAGTCACTGCGAACGAGCAAACCGTTGGCTCGCTCTCCGTCGAGCAGACTGCCACGAAAATCGTCGCAGCACCGACCGGCGAAGGCGAGAGCCCGAACCGACAGGACGGCCCCGGTTCCGACGATCGAGCGGACTCGACGACGACGAGCGCCGGTAGCACTTGGAGCGGAAGGCAAGCCACGCAGGACGCACTCGACTGCCGACTCGCGGACCCGGCGAACGGCGACCGCTCGACCGAGGAATCGGCGTCGACCGAGGACGACGAACCCGGAAGCGGCATATTTGAGTCACTTCGGTCGAAGCTCCCGTGATCCGGATCGTCGTTGCCGTTTTGCTCGCGATTGCCCTCATCGTCCTCGCCGTCCCGGCGATCGAGCGGGGTGCATCGCTGAACACGCAACGGCAGGTCGAAACGAGCATCGCGGCGATCGACGATGCGGCGACGTCACTCGCGGAAACGGAAGAGATCTCCCCCGACGACCATCCGAACCCCAGGCGAGTCGTCGACGTGCGATTGCCTCGGGGATCGCTCACGACCGATGCCGTCACTCATTTCGAGATCACTGTGGCGGAAACCGGACGGTACAGCTCCGTTCGGTACGTTCTCGCGGACGGAACGACGCGGACCGGGGTAATCGACGAACCGGTGGTCTGGAACGACCCACACGGCAACGAATCGGTCGAACTCGACGGAGCCGGTGAGGTTCGACTCGTGTTGTCGCTCCGAGCTGACGAGAACCGAACGCCGATCGTCGTCGCCACCCGTGCTCGAGTTTAAATCAGATGCCGCTGCCACCATCGGTATGTCTCCGGACGGGACCACGCGCCTTCGATCGGTCATCGACGACCTGGGCCTCGGCGGCGTGTTCGGAAATCGAACCGACACCGCCTCGTCGTGTGGCTGCACTGTAACGTTCGACGACGAGACGCTCGTTCTCGACGCGACCGACTGCGACGGCGACCTCGAGAACGCGACCGCCTGCCGTCGAACGGCGATCGAAGCGCTGGCCGAGCGAGCGGCCACACGGATTATCGTCAGATCGAACGGCCTCGAACGCCGGTACGCCGACCGCGGCGTCGACCTCCTCGAGTCCGCCGGGCGGTTCATCTCGCTTCTTGGCGAGCGCGACGAGCGGCTGGCCGCGGCCGCTGCGCGGGACCCGATCGCCGTCGCTTCGGAGGTCCGAACGAGAGCCGGACCGATCGCCGATATCGGCGTCGAATCGGGGCTGATCGCGGCGGCGACCGGTCTCGAGAGCGACGAGACGGTCCTGCCCGCCACCGTCGGGCTCACTATCGGCCAGTACTTCGTCGACCGAACGATCGACGACGGCGCGCATCTCAGAGACCTCCAGTCGCTGCGGACGGGAAGCGAGGCGCGGATCTACGGCCGGCCGGGCGACGTTCCGCGCTACGCCCTCAACGCGGTCGATACGGCCCTCTCCGACACGGATCGGCGACGGCTCCTCGAGGGATACGAGGCGATCGCCGAGGGAGTCGTCGAGGGCGACCGCGCGCCCTCTCGAGCGATCGAGTACGCCAGCGACGGGGCGGCCGACCCGCTCCTGACGGCTATTCTGACGAAACACACGAGCGGGTACGGGATTCTCGAGGACCTGTTCGCCGATCCGCGCGTCACCGACGTGTACGTCACGTCGCCGGCGGCAGCGAACCCGATTCGCGTCGTCGTCGACGGAGAGTCGATGCCGACGAACGTCCAACTCACGCCGAACGGTGCGCGAGCGCTCGCCTCGCGGGTTCGCCGCACCAGCGGGCGGGCGTTCTCCCGAGCGAGTCCGACGGTCGACGCGACGGCCTCGCTCGGAGACGGGACCGGGATTCGGGTCGCGGGCGTCACCGATCCGGTCGCAGACGGAATCGCCTTCGCCTTCCGGGAGCAGCCCGCCGACGAGTTCACGCTCCCGGCGCTCGTCGCGAACGGGACCGTCCCCGCGGCGGTCGCGGCGTTTCTCTCGGTCGCCGTCGAACGCAACGCCGCGACCCTCATCGCCGGAACCCGGGGATCGGGGAAGACGACGCTGCTGGGGACGCTCCTGTACGAACTCGCCCCGAAAACGAGAACGGTTCTGATCGAAGATACGCCCGAACTCCCGGTGGACGCGTTGCAGTCGGTCGGCCGCGACGTGCAGGCGCTCCGAACCGGAACCGGCGACGGTCCCGAAATATCGGCCGCGGACGCGCTCAGGACCGCGCTTCGTCTCGGCGACGGAGCCCTCGTTGTCGGCGAAATCCGCGGTGAAGAAGCACAGGTCCTCTACGAGGCCATGCGGGTCGGTGCGAACGCCAACGCAGTGCTGGGAACGATACACGGCGACGGTGCCGACGACGTCTACGAGCGGGTCGTTTCCGACCTCGGCGTCGAACCGTCGTCGTTCGGCGCGACGGACATCGTCGTGACCGTTCAGGCTTACCGGGCCCCGGGAGGACGAGATCGACGACTCGCCAAGGTCGAGGAAGTCGTCGGGACCGGCGACGACGTCCGATTCGAACCGCTGTACGAACTCGAGGGCGACCGCGCCGTCGCGACGGGGCGGATCGATCGCGGCGAGAGTCGGATCGTGAACCGACTCGCCGGGCCGACCGAGGACTACGCTGCCGTTCGGCGGGCGATTTCCTCGCGAACCGAACTCCTGTCGACGCTCGTGAACGACGGCCGAACGAGCCCACAGGCGGTCGCGACAGCGTACACCGGTCGCGGAGACGAGAGAGGAGACTTCTCTCGGAGCGACGAGACGGCTCACACCGATCGGACCGACGAGCCACCAGCTCCCAATCAGGGCGGTGAGCCACCGGCTACCGATTGGGGCGGCGGGTGATCTCGAGATGCTGTTGGTACCGTTTCTCGTTCAGTCGCTCGCCGCACTGTACCCGACCGATGTCGCCGTCAGTGATGCTCTCGCGGAGTCGCTATCGTTTACCGACTCCCGCTATGAGGGTGAGACGATCGTCCGAGCGGGATACGGAGCCGGCATCGTTGCCGCCATCGTGCCACTGCCGTTGTTGCTGACGGCTGCTCCGATTCCGTTCGTCCTGTTTTTCGTACTCGTGACCCCGATCGCGGCGATTCACGGCGTCCATTCGATGCCGCACTTGCAGGCGGCGTTCCGCAGAACCGAGGCGCTCGGCGAGACGCCAAACCTCGTCGGGCGGGCCGTGTTGCGCATGCAGGTACAGCCGGCACTGGAGAGCGCGGTTCGGTTCGCGGCCGAGACCGGGTCCGGCCCGTTGTCCGCGAGTCTCGCCGGTCACATCGATCGATCGATTGGAACGCCCGGGACGGGCCTGCTGTCGTTTGCCGAGGAATGGGCAGAGTGGTTCCCGGCGCTTCGGCGGTCCTCGCATCTGCTCGTCGCCGCCCAGGACGCACCCGATGCCGAACGTGTCCGGACGCTCGATCGATCGCTCTCGGCCGTTCTCAACGGTACTCGCAGCCAGATGGCGGATTTTACGTCGGCGATCCGCGCACCGGCGACCGGGCTGTTCGCCTTCGGGATCATGCTTCCGCTCGCGCTCGTCTCGCTCGTTCCGACGGTGCCGATGGTCGGCTATTCCGTCAACATCTGGCTGTTCGTGCTGCTGTACAACGTTGTTCTCCCCGGAACCCTGATCGCGGCGAGCCTCTGGCTGCTCGTCCGACGACCGGTCGCGTTTCCGCCCCCCGCGATCGACCATGGGCATCCGGACGTGCCCGATCGACTCCGATTGCGGCTGCTATGGGGAATCCTCGCAAGCGTTTGCGGGTACGTAACGATCGCTACGACCGGGCCCGGCCACCTCGCACCGGTCGCGGCAATCGGCCTCGGCGTCGGCGTCGCATTGGTCGCAACGTATCGTCCCGTCCTCGCGGTTCGGCAGTACGTCCGCGACGTTGAAGCCCACCTGACCGACGCGCTCTACATCGTCGGTCGACAGGTCGCCGAAGGCGAGTCCGTGGAGTCGGCGGTCGAACTCGCTGGCGACCGCGTCCCCGCCGAGACCGGTGCTGTCTTCGAAGACGCCGCCGGAATTCAGCGGCGGCTCCAGACGGGCGTTCGAGAGGCATTTCTCGGTCACTACGGTGCCCTTCGAAACGTTCCAAGCCCCCGGGCTCGAGGGACTGCCGCGTTGCTCGCGATCGCCTCGGAAGAGGGGAAACCCGCCGGCCGTGCCATCGTCTCCATGGCCGACCATCTGGAGGAACTCGAGGCGGTCGAAGCCGAGACAAAACGAAACCTCGAGCAGGTCACCGGGACGCTCGACAACACGGCGGCGTATTTCGCTCCGCTCGTCGCCGGCGCGACCGTCGGCATGGCCGCCATGATGTCGAGCGAGGATATCATCGCTTCGGGCGAGGTGGAAGCCGCTGCATTCCCCGCGGAATCGCTCGCGGTCGTCGTCGGTCTCTATCTGATCGCGCTCTGTTTCATCATCACCCCGCTCTCGATCGGGCTTCGTCACGGTCTCGACCGGGCCCTCGTCGGGTATCACGTCGGTCGTACGCTCGTCTCGGCGATGATCCTCTACGTCCTGACCGTCGCCGTCATCGGCGTCTTGCTCTGATCAGTTCGGTCCCCACTCGTCGCGTTGCGGCTCTCGATCCGGCCTCGTTTCGAGCCGGACTCGGATTTAAATACGAATACGCGGCCACCAGCAGCATGGATCTGGAAGCCCCGGTCGATGCGTGGTACGTCTGGCTCGCCGTCTCGATCGTCAGCGCCGCCGTCGCCGGTATCGCACTCGGGCTGCCGACCGGACCGCCCCCGGACACGAACCGAGCCGCAAACATGATCGAACAAACCGCTGGAAGCTCGTACAACGCGAGTGCCACGTACGATCACGACGCGACCGAGATCAAGTTCGACGGCCGAACGCTCGCGATGCGAAACGAGCACGGCACTTCCCGCGCGAGTCTCAGCTACGGGCACGTCGTCCCCGTGATGGGGCACGAACGCCTCGAGAATCTTACAGCGGGCCGATCCTTCGAAGAAGAATACGCGGCGGAGCTCGATGATACGGAGACGCACGCGCTCGACGACTTTCTCGAGGATGTCGAAGACGCATACGCCGATAACACGGGTGAGTGGCGGACTGCAGACGACCAGCTACGGGTCCGAACGATCAGTACGACACCGGTTCCGACGATACGTGCGTCAGTCGAACTGATCTATGCAGCTGGTACGACTCACGAGGCCACGTTTGCGTACGAGGCAAACACGGACACGAAACTGACGTTTACCGCCGAAAGCAGGGAACTGGACACATACATCGAGAAATCCGTCGAAGCGTCTCCCTCGAGAGAAACCGCACCCGCTGGACCGTACGATTTCCATAAGAACAGTTGGTTGAAATTTCCAGTCGACGTCGAGATCGACGCCGAGGGCGCGACCATCTGTAACGAGACTATTCGGGCCGACCGTGGCAGTGAGATGGTTCCTCTCTGTGGTCCCGGTGGAGAAACAATCGATATCACGGATACCAACCTCGAGACCCGCGGATACGTGAACAAAAATCGGGAATCGGAGTCGTTCTATGTCACGCTCGTCAGCGCCTAACGGACAGCGTGGGCAGACCGAGCCGCTCGCCGCGCTCGTCGCCGTTTCGGCGCTTATCGTCGGTATCGGACTCTATGGCCTATATCTGACGGATACGCTTCCCGGAACCACCGACCGGACGACCGAAGAGACGGCAGTGACTCGGATCAAAGGGGACATCGAGACCGACGGCGTCGTTCGCAGTTATGGTCACGACGAACTCGAGGACCTGATCGAGACGGCGTCGCTCCCTCACGGACGGAACGTCTACGTGCAGGTGACGGTCGTCGATGACGGCCGTGAGACCGTCGTCGCCGATGCTTTGTTCGGAACTGACGGGCAGCCGAATCGCGATCCGCTCGAGAGCGGCGAACTCGAGGGGCCGCCGGCCGAGGCCGGCGTTGCCACCCGTCCCATCGCTGTCGCCACGAGACCCGGTGCGGTCCGCGGTGGAACGCTACTCGTTGGGGTGTGGAACGGATGAGCGCCGACCGCGCCGTGAGTACGGTCATGGACGTCGCGATGGCCCTCCTGCTCGTTAGCGCCAGCGTCCTGCTGATCGGGATTCACCTGCACAACTCGGACGACAAGTTCGACGAGAACCGAGCCGACCGGACGGCCGAACTCCTCGGCGAATCGACCATCAGCGTTCAGTACAGTCTCGAAGACGCTGCGCCGATCGCAGATCGGGAGGGGGAGTACCACCGAACCGAGTACGGCTCGGCCACCGGACTCCTCGCGGACGCGGCCGTCGCGAACGTCCACGTCGACGGCACTCGAATTCGCTCTACAGGCGACGAGTTCGAAACGGCCGTCGGTGCGTCCGTCGAAAGCGCTCTCATCGGGTCGAACCGCCATTTCTACGTCACCGCTGAGTGGGAACCCTACGACGACGCGGCGATCAACGGCACGGCGACGGCCGGCGAACGACCGCCGCCGAACGAGGATGTCTCGAGCGTCACGCTGACGGCCTCGAGCGGGATTTCTGCCGTCGATTCGAACGAGGTCGAATTCGCGTATCTGAACGCCGATACGTACTGGAACGACTATCTTGGCGATCGAACCGACCTCGTCGAGAGCCCGGAGAACGCGTCGTTCGAAGCGGCCGGAACGGTGATCGGAAACGCGATCGTCGACGGCTACTTCCCGCCCGCGGCAACCCAGCGATCCCTCGAGAGTCAGGGGCTCTCCCACGAACTCACCGTTTCACAGTACGAGCAGCTGGTGAAACCGCTCGAGTACGAGTTCACTGAGACGACGGCGCCGGCTCACCACGGCCCGCTCAAGCGCGAGGAGGCAGACGCGGTCGAAGCGAACGCACAGGTGGTTCGCGGGGTTGCAAACGCGGACACGTTCGGCCGGAACGGGCTGGGACACTGGCTCGGGGAGGACCTGCAAACGGCGCTGGCAGACGAAATCGCGGCGATCGAGGAGCGCTACGACGGCGAGCGACGCGACGAAGAGACCGCGGCGTTGCTCGCCGACGAAGTATCGACCGACGAGGTCACGATTACGATTCAAACCTGGTACGTATGACACGCAGACCACACACAGTTTCGATCGCAGACGACGACCGAGCCCGGATTCCGTTCGCCCTGATCGCCATACTGCTACTGGTCAGTAGCATCGCGATCGTCGGCGTGCTGGAGTCCAGAGAAACCCCAGACGTCGACACCGATCAGGCGCTCGCCATGGATCGTGCCGAGTCGGTTGCGATCGCCGAACTGCGGCAGGCGGTCGTCCGCGCGACCGAGGATGCCGCCGGCGCCCCCGTCACGTCGACCGACGGGGCAGCTGCTTCCGTCAGCGCCGCGATGGATGACGACGAGGCCGTCTTCGACCAGTACCTGAAACTCCTCATCTACCGAGAGGTTTCGGAGTCGTTCGCGAGCGCCCACCAGCAATTCGATGGAGAGACGACCGCGGAGGCCTCCGTCGAACGGATCGACTGGAGCGACAGCGACGACCTCGAGGCGGCGATCGATCGCGTTTCGCTCGAGAAAGGCGAATCGGGCGTTCTCACCGTCGCGGTCGACGGCATCGAACTCACCGTCGACGAAACGGAGGGTCAGCCAGTTACCGAGCGACGGGAGCTGTCGGTGACTGTCGGCACGCCGCTCTACCAGCTCAAAGACCGGACCGATGAGTTCCAATCACAGCTCAACACGGGCTTTTTCGAAAGCGACGGCCAGTACGACGGTTTCGGGCGGTACTTCGCCGCTCGGATGTACCCGTACGCGTGGGGGAAAGCCTACTACGACCGACTTAGCAGCGGTGATCGCGCCTTCCACAATCTCACACCCAACGAGCACACCGAAGTGATGGTCAACGACGCCGTCTTCGGACTGCAGGAGAAAACCTTCGGTACAACCGACCCGTACAAAGACCGCGCCATGCTCTTGCCGACGCTCTGTATGGCCGGCGATCTCGCCTCGAGCGCGGGCGACATCGAAACCTCGGACTTCCTCCCGGGCGGCGAGGCGAGTAATCTCTCTA
Source organism: Natrinema sp. CBA1119 (assembly GCF_002572525.1). Classification (NCBI taxonomy): domain Archaea; kingdom Methanobacteriati; phylum Methanobacteriota; class Halobacteria; order Halobacteriales; family Natrialbaceae; genus Natrinema; species Natrinema thermophila. The sequence continues at coordinate 2,380,998 of NZ_PDBS01000001.1, forward strand.
ATCGGACGAATCTCTGTGATAGCGATCTGATCGATCAGGACGGGGAACTTCCGGATCCGCCGACTGTACAGGATATTGTGCTGACGATGCTCGAGGACAACGTCGAGACTGATGTCGAGATTCAAGCGCATCCGTTCGCCGATGTCGCGTATATGCAGATGGCGAGTGGAATGACTATGGAGCAAGTGGAATCGGAATTCAATGACTCGCTGATGAAATCAAATAGATTTTCTGATAACTACCTCCGCAATTACTATTCAGGTAGTTTGGAAAATCAAGATATAGCCGATGATCTGGGAGATTTTCGAACTAACGGAGGCGGAACGTTAGATAATATTGAACGGCTTTTCAGGGAAAGAGGTCCTAATGAAGCGATTATAAACAAAGTCATTGGAGAAATATATACTGTCGACTTGGGAGCAAGCGAAGTAGGGCCATTTAAACAAAATGACTTACCAGACCCGTCTCCACCAAGCGAATGGGCCCAAAATCCTGGAAATTGGTCTGGACCAGTTAACATTACCTATCATGCTGGTATCTCACCGGCGAAGGCTGATGTCTCAATCGATATCGTATCCAATAACGATGCTACTGGATTTGATGATCGGGATCTCGCTACAGTCGATATTAACTATAAGAATACGATTGGCGTTAAGGGGGAATGGAAACATGAGAATGGAAACAAATCGTCATACTCGTCCTGGAATTGGAAGGAGAATATAACGTATAGTTCCAATTACAAGATTGATGGTGATTTTGTATCTGAGGATATTGGGACTGAGCGTGGGTCTCGCGGTATTAAATCGCTAATTGAGAAAGATTCCTGGGAGGAAAAGGATGGTATCATTCAGAACTTCGAAGGTGTCGAGACAAAAGCAGTCAAAGAGACACTTGACCTGAGTTCGATATCTGTGCAGTCGCAGGAACAAGAACTCGAACGGAAGATTGAGAGCTCAAGCAACTCGATAATTACGGAAAGAGATTTTGGCAAGGCGATTACATACTCTTCATCTCCGAATCTCGATGTCGAACCGCAGAACAAAGATGAACTGTATCAGTGGGCGCTAGCCGAACTTAATCAGACACACTACGAGGTCGTGACAACCGTGGAGCCTCATCAAACCGACCTCTGGAATATGCTTGAGAAGCCAAGTCCGCTCAAGAAAATCAAGAGGAATGTAAGTAGCTTGGAAGGCGAGTTAGTGTATCAAAACGTCTCCGAACCATACGACAATACAGCCGATCTCCTCCGTGCAGAGGTTCGGAAGCAATATTTTGAGGACACCTACGATAATATCGGACGAATTAGCGGCTGGCACGACGATACACTCGGTGAGAGTAATGCCATACTTAATGGTCTCCTTGGCGGTCTTCTCGATACTAGCAATGATCTCCTCGGGGGTCCAATGAAATTCGTTGATCAGATGATGGATCCCGAAACGCGTCCTGAAGATGCACGAGTATCGCTCGAGAGTTCACCATTGATGGAGGATATGAACTATCAGGTCGAGGCATCGCCAACGTATCTTTCACTAGAAACTGTTAATCGAACTGATGTCCCAGCAGTCAGACCAGAAGGTGGCGATGTGCTCGCTATCGATACTGCCAATGAGACAGACCATGCACCGTTGGGTGCTGGATACTTCGACGGTATCGGTCATCCAGGTTTCCCTCTCATGCCGTGGCCATCATTGTTCTACTTGCAGCTTGATGCATATTACCTTGAAGTACAAGGAGAATACGCTCGGTTCGAGGTACGTGCTAATAGTGGTGATCCAACAAGCAGCAGCGAGATGACCTATGTTCGGGAAGACACAGACGTAACGATTGAAACGCCAACTCGGACCGAGGAAAACGAACTTACAATCGGATCTATCGAACCGATCTCGTTCGATAATACTCTTGTAATTCCGATCGTTGTTCCAAGCCCACAACTGATGGCTAAGGGATCACCGGGAGTCGGTGATACATGGCGATATAAGAATTCAAACTCCCCACGAGAAAATTGCTCAGTTGCTTGGGCCAATACCGGCTCTAGTTTCAAGAGTACTGATAGTGTGGGTTGTGTGTCTGGCATGACTGAAGGAAACCTTCCAGTTTGACTATCAATATTTTATATGTTCGATCTTCTGTCGAATTTTCTCATAGGAACCTTATGTCAGAATATGAGGGCTACTTTTCCCAGATATAGTGTGGATCTTTCCATCTGTTGTAGATACATAGAGAGACCCATCAAAGACAGCCAATGATGAGCCTAAAGAATCTCCCACTTCTTCTCCAAGATTTTTGAAATCCCATTTAATAGTACCGTCTTCCGAATCAAATGCAAAAATGTCCTGATAACTGGTGACGTAAACCATTCCGTCAACAATTACTGGTTTTGAGCGTATACTATATCGCAAGTCCTGTGGTTCCCAAATGTATTCCTGATTTTTAATATCAATAGCAAAGAACTGTTGACCTCCAGCACCAGCCCCGCCGAAATAGATCGTTCCATCTGCTATTGACGGACTACATTCCACACTTGCACTAATCTTCTCTGACCACTCTTCTGTGCCATTATCGGCATCAATCGCGTATAATCGTTGATTTTTGCCCCCGATATAGACCGTTCCATTAGCAACTGTTGGATTGCTATCTCCCAAGGATTTTCCTTCCGGGTTTTTGAATGTCCATTCGACTTTTCCACTTTCAGCATTCACCGCATAAAGAAAGTGCCCTCCCGCAAAGTAGACAATCCCGTTGTTATAAGCTGGAATATCTGTATAGGGACGTCCACCGTTGTGATTTCGCAGATCGTGAAGTATAGTTTCAGCACCAGTTTCAGGATGGAAACGATATAAAATCATATTTTCCGTACCAACTACCGAATTGCCAGCTAGTACCGGGTTGATACTGCTAATTCCCACGTCCTTCCTCCATGAGATATCCTCACTATTTCGGTTAATCGCGACAATTCCATTTTCCGTCCCAGCATATACTTTCTCGTCAGACACCGTCGGATAGGCACCGCGTAGATCAGTTACCTGTTTCTTCCATTCGAGTTCCTCAGTCGCAAGGTCGACTGCGTGGAGATGGTTGTCTGCAGCGACGTACAACGTCCCGTCAACGATTGCCGGACTGTTACTAATCACTCCTTCCGATTCAAAGACGGTCCGCAGTTCTACCTCTTCACCACTCGGTCCAGTCGCCGTCGGATGATGGCCAGTATTCTGTGGGTCAACCCCGTACATCGGCCACCTGGTAGGTGGGAGTTCCTCGCTGTTTTCAGGTTCGTCACTCGTCTCGTCACTATTCGTACACCCAGCCAGCGTTGCAAGCCCCGCAGTAACGCTCGCACAACTCGCCAACCAGTTCCGGCGCGTCCGAATCGATTTCCGACCCATGTTATGTACGGTTACTTTACTTCAACAAAGTATAATTTTTAGGATACTGTCTCGAGCAGAAATCCAGCGTCGAACGGGATCGATCACGGAGTAGTAGTTGACTATCGTCGGATTCGCCGCTCGAGCAACAGCCATCCAGACAACCAGAGACCAACCGTCAGGACCTGACGGAGGTTCAAAAAGGATGCCGCACCACTGTCGGTATGATCGCTATCGCCGGCGCGAAGGGCGGCTGTGGAAAGACGGTAACGACGATTGGGCTCGCGGAGGCCGTCGGGAGACGTGGAACGACATCGATCGCGATCGACGCCGATTGCCAACTGCCGAACTTGCACGTTGCGGGCGGCGTTGATCGGACGCCGACGCTCGCCGCACTCGAGTCCGACGCCGACGTCGAATCGGTCGTCCAACGGAGTCCCCGAACGTCGAACGTCGGGCTGTTGTCGGCCCCCAAATCGTCGAACGAGGTGAACTTCGAGGTGGCGCTCGACCGCCTCGAGTCCGACGCCGTCCGAACCTTCGTGGACTGTCCGTCGGGGGCGGGGATCGATGTCGTCGAACCGCTCTCGGCAGCCGAGGGAGTGATCGTCGTCACGACTGATAGCGAGCGCAGCATCTCCGCCGCGGAAACGACGATCGAGATGGCCCGCCGACTCGAGGTGCCGATTGTCGGAACGGTGGTAAACAGATGCGAGAGCGTCCCGAAGACGGTCAGGTCGTGGACCGACGTGCCGGTTCTAGGCCGGGTGCCCGACGGAACGGCACCGCTGACGGACGAGGCGACTCGAGCGGCCTACGACGAGATCGCGGCGACGATAGCGACGAGAACCGCGATGGATGGATCGGCTCCTCCGTACGACGACGATCTGCTGCGGACCGGGTACGATCCACTCGATCGGGCGTTCGGTGGCGGGCTGGAACCGGGATCCATGGTCGCGGTCGTGGCGGCCCCGGCCAGTCGCTCCGAACGGTTTCTCTCCGAGGCGACTGCCGTCCGCGGCACGCTCTATCTGTCGACTGAACGGTCGTCGGCCAACGTTCAGCGAGCGCTCGAGTCCGTTCCGACGGCGACGGGAAATCCGACGGTCCGCCGCCTCAGTGATGAGAACGGGCTCGCTGAGGCGAGATCGATGGCCGATAAACTCCCGGCGTCGTCCACGCTGGTCGTCGATCCCGTGAACGCGCTCGAGCGGGACGGTCGTGACGAGTACGTGTCGTTTCTCGACGACCTCAAGGAGCAACTGGTCGAAACCGGGAGCATCGGCCTGTTACACTGTCTAAAGGGTCACACGATTCCGTCGAATCGAACAGTGACGACGCACGCAGCCGATGCGGTCTTCGAGATAACGGCGGTCACGCCCGAGACAGGGGCGAACGTCGAACACTATCTGTCGGTTCCGAAGTATAGAGCCGACGGGGCGACCACGGAAGCGATCGAACTCGAGTTCGGAGAGGAGACGGTCGCCCCGACTAGTGACGCGTTCTGACTCGCTCTCTGAGAAGTAGCCGACTCATACCTGATCTCCGGTATCGTACCGATCAGCGGACACCGATTCGATCGGTCAGCCGTTTCTCGCAGCGTTCGATCCGCTGGGCGACCGTCTGAACGGCGTCGACGGCCGAACAGTCGGGATGGACGTCGCGAACGGGACGCCGGTGGGCCTGCGCGTCGGCGACCGCCGGCAGTTCCTCGAGCCCGATCGCCGGCGCGCCGAAGTACCGCTCGACGCGGTCACCGATCCGATCGATGGCCGCAGTGTCAGCCCTGTTGAGGACGACGGCTGCGACCGGCGTCTCGAGATCGAGGGCGAGCCGCTTCGTCCGGAGCGCATCGGTCAGGGCCGGCTCGGTCGGCGTCGTCACGAGGACGGTCAGCTGGGCGCATGCGAGTTGTTGGCCCACGTCACGCGCCAGCCCGGCGGGACAGTCGACGAGGACGCGACCGAACTCGCGTTCGATCCGGTCGATCACTCGCGCGAACGCGGTCAGGTCCACAGCGCGAGCGCCGGCGAGGGTTCGCCCGCACGGAAGGACGCGCACCGCATCGCGGCGGTCGATCGCCTCGAGCGGGTCGGCGCGACCGGCGAGCACATCGTGGAGGTTCGGGCCGTGACCGCGTGGGAGGTCGGCGGTCGTGAGGTCGCCGTCGACGACGACCGCGTCCAGCTCGCGACCGAGGTTCAACGCGATCGTCGATTTACCGACGCCGCCTTTGCCGCCGCTGACGGCGACGATCATCGCTGCCGTTCGAGAACGTCGGGCGTCGGTTTCCACTCGGTCAGTGACGCGAGCGCGTCGGCCTCGCTCGCCGACCGATCGGTCGAGGCCCGCCGAGCGGACACCACTTCGAGCGGCGGGTCAGCGGGCGCTGCGGGACTCGCGAAGCCGATACCGCGGTGCTGGTTCGGTTCCACGATCCCGTCCCAGCCCGCGTCGGTCCACTCGGGATCTGGATGCGGTCCGCGACCGGGATGCCAGAGAGGGCCGTCGAGTCGGCTCTCGAGACGGACTCGTTGTGGCGTCGTCGCGGTGGTCGCGACGGTCGCGGAAACCAGCGTCACTCCCTCGATCCGGTCGATCTCCCAGTCGAGTTCGATCACGGTCGCGTTGGCCGCTCGATATCGGATAAAGAATCGCCGAATCAGGTCTCGAGGTCGAACTCGCCAGCCAGGGTGCCGGCCGACGACTCGAGCACGACGCTCTCTCCGGCGGTCATCGAGTCCCCGATATCGACGGTGACGTCCTCGAGGTCGACCGCCGGCGGAAAGAGCAGGTCGACGCGGCTGCCGAAGGCGATGTGACCGATCCGTTCGCCTCGCTCGAGGTCGTCGCCGCGCTCGGCGTAGGGGTGGATGCGGCGGGCGAACGCGCCGGCGATGAGCGTGACGTCGGCGTCGTGGGCGGGTTCGTCAGGGTGTGCATTTGGGTCGTCGGTGGCCGATTCTCCGCGGTCGTCTCCGACGGGCTCCCCGCCGTCGTCCGCGATCGCTGCGGCCCCGTCGTCGCCCGCGTCGGACGGCAGGTTTGGGGAGTCGGTCTCGAGGCGGACGTGGACGCGCTCGTTTCGGTCGGACTCCTTCGAGAAGGCCGGGCGGTTCGCCCCGGAGACGTGTTCGACGTCGGTGACTCGGCCCGTGAAGGGAGAACGGACGACGTGGACGTGCCAGACGTTCATGAAGATGCCCAGCCGAACTCGGTCGCCTTCCTCGCGGAGAACGGAGACGTTCCCGTCGGCCGGCGAGACGACGCCCGTCGGCGGCGGGGAGCGCTCGGGATCGCGAAAGAACGCGAGGGTCCCGGCACCGGCCGCGAGCGCGACGAGGCTCGCCGTCACGCTAATGAGAAGTGCAAACGGGGCGGCGAGCAGTGGAACGATGGCGTACTTCCAGGCCCCCGGCGCGAATTTCATGGGCGAAATGACGCGAGCGAGGCGTATGGCCGTTACGGATCGACGGGTCGGAACGGCGGCCCTCCCTCGAGTCGCTACCGCGATCCGTTGACGGGAATCGTGACGGTGAACGTCGAGCCCTCGCCGGGTTCGGCGTCAACCCAGATCTCCCCGCCGTGGCGCTCGACGATGCGGCGACAGAGCGCGAGTCCGATTCCCGTCCCCTCGTACTCCTCGCGACTGTGGAGTCGCTGGAATACCCGGAACACGCGATCCCGCTCGTCGGGATCGATGCCGATCCCCTCGTCGCGGACCGAAATCTCCCACGTTCCGCCGCTCCGCTCGGCGGTGATATCCTCCCGCGGCGGTTCGTCGCCACTGTACTCGATCGCGTTCGAGAGCAGGTTCTGGAACAGTTGGCGGAGCTGATGTGGGTCGCCCTGGACCTTGGGTAACGGCTCGGCGGCGATCTCGGCGTCGGATCGCTCGACCATCATCTGCAGATCCGTCAGGACATCCTCGAGCACGGCGTCGAGATCGACGGGTTCGAAGGGGTCGCCCTGCGAGTCGATCCGGGAGTACTCGAGCAGGCCGTCGATCATCTCGCTCATGCGGTTTGCGCCGTCGACCGCGTAGTCGATGAACTCGCGACCGTCCGCGTCGAGTTCGTCGGCGTACCGGCGCTCGATCAACTGGAGGTAGCTCGAGACCATCCGCAAGGGTTCTTGCAGATCGTGGGAGGCGGCGTAGGCGAACTGCTCGAGCCGCTCGTTCGACGCCTCGAGTTCCGAAACCGTCTCGTTGAGGCGTCGCTCGTACCCCTGGCGCTCGATCGCCGTCGCGATGATCGTGGCGACGCTCTCGAGGAAGTCGACGTCGTGGTCGGCGAACTCCCGACGATCGGTGTCGTAGACGTCGAGGACGCCCCACGGATCGCTCTTGGGCCCGATAGCGACGGTGATCCCGCTCCGGACGTCGCGGTCGGGCACCAGTGACGGACCGTCGAACCGCGGGTCGCTCTCGAGGTCCTCGATCACGATGGGGCCGTCATCTGTCAGTGCGGCGGCGGCGATCGAATCCGCCGCGGGCGTCGTCTCGTCCTCGACGACACCGAGGCCGGTACCGGCCCGGAGCCGAAGCACCTCGCCGTCGGGGCCGTCCGCGTCGTGTTCGAAGACGATCGCGTACTCCGCGTCGAGTGCCGACGCGACCAGTTCGGTCGCTTTCTCGAGCATGTCGTCGACGTCCGGATTCTCGAGGGCGTGTCGGCCGAGATACGAAACCGACTCGAGTTGGACCACCTTCTCCGTCAGGGTCCGTTCGGCCTCTTTGCGCGGCGATATGTCCCGAAAGAGGCCGACGAAGTAGCGGTCGCCGTCGAAGGTGAAATCGTTGAGCGAGACCCCGAGGGGGACCTCGCGGCCGTCCGCGTGCTGGCCCGGCAGCTCGACGTAGGTCCAGTTGATGTTTCGCTCGCCGGTCTCGAGGTAGCGCTGGAGCGCGGAGAGGTGGGTCTGGCGCAGTCTCTCTGGGATAATCTCGACCTTGCTCGAGCCGACGAGTTCGTCGGGATCGTGGCCGAGAATGCGTTCGACGGCCGGGTTGGCGTACTGGATGTCGCTGTCCGTATCGAGGACGATGATGCCGTCTGGGAGCGCGTTCGCCAGCGCCTCGAAGGTTCGGCCGTACGTGAGATCGGAGTCGGACGCCGCCGCCGCCGAGCGAGCGGGGGCGCGCCGTCGGCGGACAATTCCGTCGATCGTCGGTTCCTGATCGGCGTCGTCTCGCGGCCGTCGATCGAGGTGGACCGTACAGGGGACGCTCCCCGTCTTCGTTCGAATCGAAACCGGCGTCGACGTCGGCGACGTACTCCCTTCGTCGAGCTCCGAAACGAGTGACTCGAGGGACGTTCCGTCGTCGAAAAGGGCGTCGAACGGCCGCTCGTCGAGTTCGGTCCGCGCGTAGCCCGTCAGCCGCGTGAACGCGTCGTTACCATCGACGATCGTCCCGGATGGCGTCGCTCGAAAACGGGCGATGTCCGCCGCCTCGAGTAGCCCCGCCATCCGGTCGGGGAACGAACCGGTTTCGGACTCGTCCGCAGCCGCGGACGGATCATTTGACGGGCCGGAATCCATTGAGCCGAGTTTGGGTGTCGCGTAGATAAGGGCTGTGGAACGGGTAGTGATCGGTGGAAGTCAGTCGGTCGGGCAGGAGTCGGACGGCATCGAGGTCCTCGATCGGACCGTCGGTGAGGTTCCGGCTCTCCGGTCAGTCCCAGAACGCCTGCGTCCGTGCGTATTCGCGCTCCTTCGAGAGAATGTCCCGATAGAACTCGGCCTCGTCCTCGCGGAGTTTGTTGATGATCTGGGCGGCGTTGTGCGGTCCGACGCCGCGTGCGGCCATCGCGATGACAGCTTGCTTGCCGTGGCTCTGGACGAGGCCTGCGGCCCGGAACGCGCGTTCGGTCATCTCTCGTTGCTCGTCGTCTTTTTCCTGCGACCGGACCGCTTGCACGACCTCGTCGGCCCACGGGTTCAGGGAGGCGATCCGCGTCGACCCGCACTCGGGACACTCGGGCTGGTCGGGCACTCGCTTGACTTTCGTTTTCACCTTCCACTCGGTGCAGTGGGTACACAGCAGGATGACGCGATCGTCCTGAATTCGCTCCTTGACCGTCTTGATGACGCTCGCGTCGGCGTTTTCGGGTGCGAGGAGTTCCTTGCCGCCCGACGAACGACCGCCCAGTCCGACCGGCGTGCGCCCGCGGTGGGTCACCAGTTCGAGGTCCCCCGACTGGACCCGCTCGAGCACCGAACTCGCGCGTTCGATGTCGAGGTCCTCGTGGAACACCTCTCGAATCGCCTCCTCGTACATCGGCGTGTCCTCGAGCGCGGCGAGCAAGCGGTCGTTCGAGATGCGACCCGATCCCTGATTCTGCCAGCGCTTGAGCGCGCCGAACTTCGCGGAGACCTGCGCGAGCCGAAAGGCCAGCGCGTCGGAGCGCTTGAGCCCGAGTTCGACGATCGCCTCGACGTGGTCGGGATCGGTCTCCTCGAGCACCGCGAGCACGTCGCTCGTCGCGATCGAGTTCGGCACCTCGAGTTCGATCCGGTAGGGATCGGTCTCGAGGCCGACCGAGGACCCCGCGCGCTGTCCCAGCAGCGCAGAGAGAATCCGACCGAGCGTCTCGTTCGCCGTGTGGCCGAAGGGGGCGTTGAGTACGATCGTTCGACCCTGTCGCTCGAGGACCAGTCGATCCGCCGTCGGCATCGGCGCGTCGGCGTCGATCTGGGCCTCGAGTTGCGCGCAGGCCTCGGTCAGGGTGTACTCGTCGGCGGGATAGCGGTGAGCGAGTTCGCGGCCGACCGCGGCGGCGTCGGCACCGCTTTCGAGTTGTGGTTCCGCGACTGCGCGAATTTCGCCGACCTCGCCCGCGACCGCGGCGGGGACGGGGATTTCCTGGCCGATCCACGAGGGGACCTCACCGGCGGGGTCCTCGATCGGGCTGACCTTGACTCGAGCCTCCTCGTCGTCGATCTCGGCGATCCGCCACATCTCGCCGCGCTGGATGAACACCTCGCCGGGCTGAGCGAAGTTGACGACGAAGCGCTCGTCTAAGGTCCCGATCTGGCCCCCAGAGGCGATGTCGTGGACCTCGTAGGTTTCCTCGTCCGGGATCATCGAGAGATTGGCGTAAACGTACTGCCAGGTGCCGCCGGTGGTCTCGATGCGATCCTCGGCCTCGTCGAACCAGAGAATTCGATTCCGGTGGAGTTCAGAAATGATCTCGCGGATCGTCTCCGCTGGGACGGTCCGGAAGGGATACGACCGCGTGACCGTCTCGACGGCGTCGTCGACGTACGTGTCGCCGCGGCTCTGGACGATCGCCGGCAGCTGATTCGCGACCACGTCCAGGCTCCCCTCGTGGATCGCCGCCGGCTCGACCTCGCCGTCGCGGGCCCGGCGAGCGATCGAAAGCGCTTCGAACGTGTCGTCGGGCCGCGTCGTGACGATCGTGCCGCTCGAGACCTCGTCCTGTCGGTGACCCGCGCGACCGATTCGCTGGAGGAGGCGGGTGACCTGTCGGGGGCTCTTGTACTGGATCACGTGATCGACCTGCCCCACGTCGATGCCGAGCTCCATCGAAGATGTACACAACAGCCCGTCGATCCCGCCGGCCTTGAACCGGTCCTCGACGTCGATCCGCGCCTCCTTCGAGAGCGAGCCGTGGTGGACGCCGATCGGCAGGTCGAGTTCCTTGAATCGCGAACCCAGCGCTTCGGCGGTCTGGCGAGTGTTGACGAAAATGAGCGTCGATTCGTGGTCCTCGACCAGGTCACGGATCAGCCGGACGTGACTGGCCGTGTCAGCCTCGGTCATGAGTTCGCCGGCCAGCCGTTCGTCCTCTTCGGTCACCGCGGGCTCGCGGACCGTCACGTCGACGTTGCTCCCGACGTCGATCTCGCGAATCTCGCAGGGGCGACCGCCCGTGAGGAACTGGCCGACCTCGCCCGGATCGCCGACGGTCGCCGAGAGGCCGATCCGCTGGAACGGGCCAGCGAGGTCCCGGAGTCGCTCGAGGCCGATCGCTAACTGCGCGCCCCGCTTCGAGGCGGCGAGTTCGTGCACTTCGTCGATCACGACGTGAGAGACGTCCGCGAGCGCCTCCCGCAGCCGCTTGCCGGTGAGCATCGCTTGCACGGTTTCGGGCGTCGTGATCAGCACGTCCGGGGGCTCCTCGGCCTGTTTCCCCCGCTGGTACTGGGTCGTGTCGCCGTGGCGAACGTCGACCTCGAGACCGAGGTAGTCGCCCCACCACTCGAGTCGCTCGCGCATGTCGCGGTTGAGCGCCCGTAGCGGGGTAATATAGAGTACGCCGAACCCCTCCGATGGACCGCCGTCGGCGGGACTCTCCGACGAGGATCGCCTCGGTGTGCTCGGCTCACCGTCGTCCGCAACCAGATGGTCGAAGACGGGCAACATCGCCGTCTCGGTCTTGCCGCTTCCGGTGGGCGCGATCACGAGCGTGTTCTCGCCGGCCGACAGCGGCGGAATCGCCAGTCGCTGTGGCGCCGTCGGCTGCGAGAAACCGCGTTCGGAGAGCGCTCCCCGAACCGTCGCCCCGAGGTGCGTAAACGCCGCGACGTCCCCGTCAGTCATCGAAACGCGCTAGGGACGAACGGCGGATAAGGACCACGTTTCCGGCCAGTTACCCGCGACCGATGTCGTGGATTTCTCCTCGCTCTCGTCACGCTCTCGTTCCGATTTCCTCTCGCTCTCGTCACGCTCTCGTCTCGTTGTCGCCTTCACCGCCTGACGACTCACTCCTCGAGTCCCGCATCCTGATCGCTATCGGACTCCGCGCCGACCGCGTCGTCATCGTCCTCGTCCGTTCCCCCTTCGTCGAGTTCGTCAGTATCGTCCTCGTTCAGCCCCGTCACGTCGGACTCGTCGCTGCTCTCGATCGTGTCGGTGGACGACTCGAGATTGGGCTCGGCCTCGGACGCTTCGCTCCTGGGCCCGTCGATTGAGATCTCTGTGATATCGTCGGGAACGGTCTGACCGGTTCGGTTCCGTATCGTCTCGATCCGGTCGTCGGGGACGGCGTCGACGGCCCGGCTCTGGACCTCGTCCGGAACGGTCTCCGCGGCTCGCTCTTGGATTTCATCGACTGCGGGGATCGACTCCCTCGAGTCCAGAAGCCGCGACACGGCGTACGCGAACGCGATGATCCCGACGGCGGTGAGAAGGTGTTTGACGAGGCCGCCCGTCGAGGAAGCGTCAGCCGTCGATTCCGATCCGGACGCCACCGAGGGCGATTGTTCTTGACCAGGTGTTCGTAGTCGCATCACGAGATGTACGGGACCTGCTGGCAAGTGGGTTCGGCGTGCGAAAGCCGGCACCGCCGACGGGGCTCGATCGGCATCGCTGGCTCGGGTTCAGGCCTCGAGGTTCTCAGGCCTGGAGATGTTCGATTCGGGCGTAACGGCCGGCGCGCCAGCCGGCGACGATCGCGACGATCGTTCCGGCACCGAGCGCGAGCGCGAACCCGCCGGCGTAGATCTCGGGCGGCGTCCGGAGGAGTCGCTCGAAACCGAGTACCGACGCCGAGAATCGGTTCAACCCGATCACGGCCAGCGGCGTCACCGCGACGGCGAGCAGGCCGCCGAGCAGGCCGATGACGAGTCCCTGCGTGCCGATCGTGCCGGCGAGCAGCCGGCGAGAGAGGCCGATCGCGCGAAGCGCCGCCAGTTCCTCGCGCTGCTGGTGGGCCACGAGCGCGAACAGGTTGGCCGTCAGGACGATCCCGCCGAGGACGGCGAGCCCGACCAGCGTCGCGCCGCTCGCGAGCACCATCGTGCGCTCCTCGAGCATCGACTGTACCTGATTGTCGCTGGTCCGAACGTCGTACTCGGGATACGCCTCGCCGAGGTCGGCCGCGACGGCGTCGCGGTCGGCGTCGTCCACCACGTCGGCGGTGAGGTACGTCGCCCGATCGGTCCCCGACGTGCCGGCGATGGCCTGCAGGTCGCCCAGCGGGACCGTCACTGCCGGCGAGCCGAGGTACTGCGAGTAGTAGCCCGAGATCCCGATAACGGTGAGCTCGTTCGTCTCCGCCGTGTGTCGGCTGGTCCCGACGTAGATCGTGTCGCCGACCGAGACGCCCAGTTCATCGGCGACCCGTGGATCGAGGATGATCTCGTCGCGTTGGGGCTCGTCGGGCGGGGGGCTGGCGGCGGTCTCCTCGTCGACCTCGAACCCCTGGCCCGCCTCGAAGTCGAAGCCGTCGTGGGTCTCCTGGACGCCGACCGCGGGTCTGCGCTGGAGGTCTGACGGGTCCGTTCCGAGGTAGACGTCGTACATCGCGATCGGAGAGGCCGAGGCGATATCGTCCCGCGCGGTGAGCTGAGCCGCCGTGCCGTGAGCGCCGGAGATCGGGTTCTCCGTCCCGCTGGCCGCCGGATCGACCGGAGAGCGAGAGATCCAGATGTCCCGATCGGCGCTGTCCAGTCCCTGCTCTCCCTTCTCGACGACGCCCACGCCGAGGCTCGCGAGGACGGTCACCGAGAGGACGGCCAGGGTGACCGCGAGCACGGTGAGGACGGTCCGACCGGGCGAGCGCCGAAGTTGGGCGAGCGCGAGTCCGATGACGGCTCGCGTTCGAACGATTGCACCGCCGACGCTCATCGACCCACCTCCGAGAGGACGGACGTTCGCGCGGCCACCGCGAGCGGGTAGGGAACGGCGACCAGTCCCGAGAGGAGGGCGACGGCGATCGCGTACGGGACGAACAACGGATGAAACTGGGCGACTGCCCCCGGCGCGATGGTCGCGCTGGCGATCGCGTTGACGCCCATGATCCCCCCCGCGCCGAGGGCGATTCCCGCGAGCGAGCCGACGAACGTGGTGATCCCCGTCGAGATCGCGACGACGGCAAGTCGGCCGCGGGTGGGGACGCCAATCGACTCGAGGACGGCCAGCGTCCGTCGGTCCTCGTCGACGGTCATGCCCATGGTCGTCGCGACGAACGAGGCACAGATCGTCACGCCGACGATCAGCGCGATCACGCTGGTCGCGAACGCCAGCCCGTCCTCGAACAGCGCGGTGGGGTCGGCGGTCCCGGCGACCTCGACCGATGCGTCGGGATACGCGCCGGTGGCGGCCGACTGCGCGGCGTCGGTCTCGCCCCAGACTAACACCCGATCGGCGAGTTGGCCGTCCGCGGCCCCGGAAAGCGACTGGAGTTCGCTCGCGTGCGCGAGCGCGACCGGAGCGCCACCCTCACCGCCCTCGCCGCCACCGCCGTCCCCCACGGCCGCTACCGTCACCGTTACCGCCGTCTCGTTCGACCGCATCGGCCCCCTCGAGACGGCCAGTTCGTCGCCGTCGGACGCGCCGAGTCGGTCGGCCGCGGTGCGAGAGAGCACGATCTCGCCGTTGCGCGGGCCGTCGTAGGATCCGTTCGCGTAGTGGGAATCGCCGGACTCGAGGCGGTCCGTCAGCAGTCCCGCGACGGTCCGCGATTCGCCGTCGGGAACGACGCCGACGAGACGGACGGTCCGCGGGTCTCCGTCGGTCGACTCGAGTCGGGCCGTCTCGACGAGCACCGGCGACGCGTGCTCGACGCCGTCGTGCGAGCGGATCGTGTCGGCCCGTTCGTTCGTCGCTCCGAGTCGGGGGCCTTCGACCCCGTCGACGGACGAGAGCGTGCTCCCCTCGGTCGGCGTAATACGGACGTCCGCGTCGTCCCTGCTCGTCGCGCCGCCGTCGGCCAGCGCCAGCGCGATGCCCGTCACGACGAGCAGGAACGCGATCGTCAGTGCGACGGCACCGACGGTCGACGCGATCCGGCCCGCCGTCGTTCCCGTCGCCCGCTGGCGCCACCTCGTGAGCGTCAGTCCGACGAGGCCCGACCACCGCGTTCGTCGCCGCGTCTCGACGCCCTCGGGTAACTCGTCGGTCTCATCGGACATCGTCCACCCGCCCGTCGCGAAGCGTGATGACGCGGTCCGCGACGGACAGCGTGGCCGCGTCGTGCGAGGCCACCAGCACCGCCCGGTCGCGCCCGATATCGGTCAGGAGCTCGAGGACGTCCCCGCCGGTCGCCGTGTCGAGTTCGCCCGTCGGCTCGTCGGCGACGATCACGTCCGGGTCCGTCGAGAGCGCCCGCGCTATCGCGACCCGCTGTCGCTCGCCGCCGCTGAGTTCGCCGGGCAGGTGCGTGGTGCGGTCGCCCAGGCCGACCGCCTCGAGCAGGTCAGTCGCGCGCTCCCGCCGATCGGACCGAGGAACGCCCGCCTGCACGAGCGGCAACGCGACGTTCGCGCGGGCGGACAGCGACGGCAGGAGGTGGAACCGCTGGAACACGATCCCGATGTGGTGTCGCCGCATCCGGGTTCGCTCCCCGTCGGACAGCGCCGCGAGGTCGGTGTCGCGCAGTTCCACGCTGCCCTCCGTCGGCACCAGTAGCCCCGCGACCGCGTGCAGGATCGTCGACTTCCCGCTGCCGCTGGGTCCCTCGAGCCCGACGATGGTCCCCGTCGGGACGTCGAAGGAGACGTCGCGGAGCGCGGTCACCGTGCGCTCGTCACCCGATCGGAACCGGCCCCCGCTCGAGCCGTAGCGGTGGGTGACTCCCTCGAGGCGAACGGCCGTCGTCGATTCGCGCTCGTCCGTTCGGTCCCTCGCCGGCGATCGCGAATCCTGAACTGATCGGTTGAACATCCTCACAGGGGTCTCACTGCCAGCGGACGGCGCACCGACACATTGTTTCGACCCGGTTACCCCTGAAAGACCTCCGTTAACCCCGTTCCCGGTCACGGCAACGGTCGGGTAGCCACTCCGAGATGCGAGCGTCAGCGCCGCTCCATCGCGTTGTGTGACGGTCGTCTCCTCGAGAACGTTCCGCCGCAGTAGGGATGCACTGTCCGCCGGACCGGCGCTGAAACGAGGGCGTACAGGTTGGTGTCCGTGGTAGTCAGCTTCCGAGATGGGTTCGACCGCCCGGACGGCGGGCGGAGTTCGAATGCGCCGGCCGACGGCAGTCGATCGTCACGTCAGCCGCTCGCCGTCGTCGTCGAGGAGGATCCCGCAGTCGTCACAGCACCACCAGCCGACCAGCGGATCGCGTTCGGGCACCGTCGCGCCGCAGTCGGGACACCGTTTCGCCTTCTCGTCTCGAGTCTCGAGTGTCCGTCTTCGGAGTCCGCTCGAGGTGGCTCCGGCCCCGGCGTCGCGATCGGTCGCACCGATCCCGCAGGTGACCGCGAAGCGCTCGGCGCGCTGGATGAGAAGGGCGCGCCCCTCGTCGGTCAGGGCATAGGTCGGCCGGTCGTCGGCTCCCGCGCGTTTCGCGAGGAGGCCGCGACCGACGAGGGTCCGCAGGTTCGGCTCGAGTCGGGTTCGGGTGACGCTTGGATACCGGCGCTCGAGGGCGTGGATAATTCCGCGCTCGTCGCAGGGCCGTCCGGTCCGCTCGCGGCGGGCGATGGCCTCGAGACAGTCGCGCTGGAAGGCGGTGAGTTCGATCCACGTCGGTGGTCGCGAGTCAGGGAGCAATTGGGATCACCTCCCGCGCTGTCGAGGGGGTGTTAGTGGGGGTTGGGGCTCGAGTGTTACAGCGACGGCGAACCCCAAATCTTTGTGCTGGCGATACCTCCTGCCGTGTGTGGGATTTTTGTCCCACGGAACGCTCGAGATTCATTGTGGATCACGGAGCTTCGGCCGGACGGCGGTGCAACGCCGTTCGGTCTCACTAACTGACGAGAGTCATCCTCGCCAAGTCGGTCGCTCCACACTGGCCACTAATGCCCTGATATTGCATAAATGTATTCTCGTGTCTAAAAGGCACTATACGGGGCAAATAGGGGAGCAAACGGTGTAAGGGAGACAGGAATGCGAAAATCTGGGTCATGGATGACGATCTGGGACGACCGTATACTCGAGTACATTCGAAACGAGGACTCCGGTTCGCCGAAGAAACTCGAGGAGAGCGGCTACGTGCGGGTTTCGAAATCCCACATCTCTCGGCGTCTTCGGACGCTCGCAGAGCACGATTTGCTTACCCATCTCGGAAATGGCGTCTATGTAATTACGGAGCGCGGCGAAGCGTATCTCGACGGCGAGTTTGATACAAGTGAGGATGCAACGGAATCCTTGGTCGATGAGACAACCGAGAACGAAGAATCAAAATTCGACTCTGAGGGGAACTAATGCCAGTCACGTCCACAGGCGCCTGAACGAGGAATTATTGTCGTAGCTATCCGTAGTTGACTAATCTCGTCTGTCGTGACCTTCTACTTGTTCAGGTTTGCAGTTTCCAATTGGTTGCGTCTTGGACAATACTAGCTGAAAATATAGTATTTCCGATGCTATTCGACGAGTGGTTAATGAACATCTTGTCTGACTCCTACATATTTTGGGTATGTTAAAATTGTCACTTAGAACCTCAGAACTATTTTTATTATTGACTACATCATCTCTTCTATGAACAGGCGCGGACTCGACGAATGGGCTATCGTTCTCGCTATAAGCGGAACCGTTGCGTTCACCGGCTTGTTAATTCTATCTGCAACTATCAATCCGACTACTGCTATTAGTCAAGGAGAACCCCTCTACCGTCTACAATCATCTCTTCTAAGGAGAATCGATGTTACATATCCATTGCTAGCAAAAGGGGGAATTGTGATGGTTTTAGTTATTCTTGGAACGCTCGTTGCAAGAATTGGTTCTCAGGGACGGTGATGAATACTTGTCTACGTAGACAGAAGTCTAAGTTCCATTATAGCTCTACTCTCACTTATATACGTTGTTGGAGTTGGCGATATCCAAAAGCGAATTGACCGGCGGCTACGACAGCCACTCGAGCACACTGCCGAACCATCGACTCGCCCGCGACGTCACTGGGATCGATCGGTGGGCCGACTCGAGTTCGGATCGAACGCGGCGTCCGACGGCGTTCACGACGAGCAGGCGGACCACCGCTGTAGCGAGGAGCAGCGACTCGAGACGTTACAATCTCCCCGGCCGGTCTTGGCAGTGCTCTGGAAACCGCACGGGTCACGCCACTGAGTGGGAAACGAAATACTCGGAATCTCTGTGTAAACGACGGAAGCGACGGTCGATCCGCCTCTCACTTAGTGCCTGTAAGACGCGTTCGCTGCGCGCGAGTCATACGACTGTACACCGGAAGCGCCATCAGTACAAGCGGCTCTCTCGGATACTATCGGTCGAAAAATATATTATCACGAGACAGTCATCTCTAGCAGATGCCGCCCTCCAGACCGTTCTTCGATCCCGACACCGGAGAGCTCGATACTGATCCGCTTATCGAAGAAGCGATCCCCCTGACGAGACTCATCGGAGCCATCGTGTTGGTCGCTCTCGTCCCGCTCCTCTTTCGGGCCGTCTTTGGCGGCCTCTTGGGGTTGACCTCCGGACTCGGCTTTCTGTACATGCTCGCGAGCCAGTTCATCCTCGCAGTCGGCACCGGACTCGTCTTGCTCTATATCATCGTCCGCGCGAACCAACTCATCGACGAGTGAGTTGCTGCAGGCCGTCGATCGGATACCGAACGGGAACCCAACCGAAAGAAAATCGGCGAGGACCGCGAGGCGACTGCGTTCGCTCCCGGCTGACGGTGTCCTAACCGTCGGTATACCGCATCGGCGGCACGATCACCCAGACAAGTAGGGTCCTCGTTCCCACCGAATCGGAGCCCACGCTCTCGAGGAGTTTGCTATTCTCCTCGAGAACGGTGCGGACCCCGATACGATCCGTGTTCGGTTCAGAATTTGTGGCCGTCTCGAGAGGGCTGAAATCGAAGGAATGCGGGCTATCCGGTGGCTGCTCGGAATCGACGAGGACGGAAGTCCGCCCTCCACTGCTCACGACGTTTTTAGGAGAAAACCGCCCTCCCCGATTTGAACAGATGGAAGACGTTCCGACTCGCCTCGCTTCGCTCGGCTGCGTGGGCGTGCGACTTCCATGTTCAAAATCGGCTCGGGAATCACTTTTACTGCGACCAGACCGCTCGCTCCGCTCGCGGTGTTGGTCGCAGTAAAAGTCCGCCCTCCCCGATTTGAACGGGGGGCAAGTCGATCTACAGTCGACTGCTCTACCAGTCTGAGCTAAGGGCGGGCACCCAAACGTAGCCGCCGTGGTACACATAAGGGTTATTATTCGAGACTGGACGAACGTGTAACTGAGGCTGAACGGCAGAATGATTGATATAGGAGGGGTGATAACACGGAGGTACTTCGGCCATGAGCAAGATCACGTTCCGCGCGGACGACGACCTCGTCGAGCAACTCGAGCAGCTCGACGCCTCCAAGAGCGAAGCGATGCGAGAGGCGCTCAGATCGTACCTCGAGGGGAGCGACGAGGCTGCAGGCGGCGAGGACCGCCCGGAATCGGACCGGGTACAGGCGGGCGTGATCGACGAACTGATTCGCACGCGTGTGGACGATCGACTCCGGGAACTCGGCATCGATCGCGTGGACTCTCGCGCACGCGATCCGACGCCGTCTCCCGACCCACAGGACGTCAACGTCTCCATCTCGCTCGAGGGGGCGGCGGTCCAGTCGGGCGAGCAGAATTCGCAGTCGAGCGGACAGCGCCAGACCGGTGCGCGCGATCCGACTCCGAACGACGGGGAGACGGCGGGGGCTCGCGAACGCGCGGAGACGCAGTCCCCCGACGGACGAGACAGCGGACGGCAGTGCAACCAGTGTGGCGACCGGCTCGACGGCGAGCACATGTACTGCCCCAACTGTGGCGAGAAGGCCTCCCGCCGATTGTTCTGTGAGTGTGGCGACGAGGTCCGATCCGACTGGTCGTTCTGTCCCAGCTGCGGCCGTCGGACGCCCGCGGCGGATGTCCTCGAGTCCGACAGTACGCAGTTCTGACCGGTGTAAGACGAAGAGAGTCACTGTCGACGAAAGCTTTATTATATATGCCGAACATCGGGTTATTCGCGTAAGACGGATTGTCTTACACTCGTCGAAAAGACGGGAAATCGCCCGATGACGGGCGGTTCAAACGTAAGACACGCCGCGTCTGACAGGGGCGCGCCACCGTCTTACCCCAAACGGGGAATACAACCATGGAGCGTGTGACACTGCGAATCCCGAAACAGCAGATCGATGAAGTAGAGCAATTAGTCGACTCGGGCGAATTCCCGAACCGGAGCGAAGCGATTCGGTCGGCCGTCCGTGAGATGATAAATGAACAAGGGGACGGCCCCACAGACCAATCCGGCAAACGCAACTGGGCCAAGGTGTAACGATGCAGGATATCGTTCAGGACGCCTTGGAGAACGCGGAGGAAGAAGCCCGGGAGATGGACGCCTCGATGGACGATGACGACGAGTTCGGGGAGCCCCGAATCGTCATCGTCGGTGCGGGCGGTGCCGGTAACAACACCATCAACCGACTGTACAACATCGGTGTCGACGGTGCTGACACCGTGGCGATCAACACGGACAAACAGCACCTCAAGATGATCGAGGCCGACACGAAGATCCTCGTGGGCAAATCGCTCACGAACGGGCTCGGCGCTGGCGGCGACCCCTCGATGGGCGAGCGCGCGACCGAGATGGCCCAGGGAACGATCAAGGAGGTCCTCGGCGATGCGGACCTCGTGTTCGTGACCGCGGGGATGGGTGGTGGCACCGGCACGGGTGCCGCCCCCGTCGTCTCGAAGATCGCCAAAGAGCAGGGTGCGATCGTCGTCGGGATGGTCTCGACGCCGTTCAACGTCGAGCGCGCCCGCACGGTGAAAGCCGAGGAAGGCCTCGAGAAGCTACGCGAACAGGCTGACTCGATCATCGTCCTCGACAACAACCGACTGCTCGATTACGTCCCGAACCTGCCGATCGGCAAGGCGTTCTCGGTGATGGATCAGATCATCGCCGAAACCGTCAAGGGTATCTCGGAGACGATCACCCAGCCCTCGCTGATCAACCTGGACTACGCGGACATGTCCACGATCATGAACCAGGGCGGCGTCGCGGTGATGCTCGTCGGCGAGACCCAGGACAAGAACAAGACCGACGAGGTCGTCAAGGACGCGATGAACCACCCGCTACTGGACGTCGACTACCGTGGCGCGTCCGGTGGGCTCGTCCACATCACTGGCGGCCCCGACCTCACGCTGAAAGAGGCCGAGGGAATCGCGGACAACATTACCGAGCGCCTCGAGGCCAGCGCAAACGTCATCTGGGGCGCCCGAATTCAGGAGAGCTACAAGGGCAAGGTTCGCGTCATGGCGATCATGACCGGCGTCCAGAGCGCACAGGTGCTCGGACCGACCACCCAGAAGCAGGCTGACAAATCTCGACAGAGCATTGAGGGCCTGAACGATTCCGACTTCGACGCGAGCAACAACGTCGAAAAGACGGGCAAAGAATACGGCGCGCAGAGCGACGGCGGCCGCGAAACCGTCGACCGACAGAACGGCGTCGACGTGATTCGCTAACGGCACTCACCCGAACCGTCAGCACGTCTCGCTTTCCGAAACGATCTTTTTCGACCACCGACGACTGAGCGGCGAGTCACTGAACGGAAATTCGACGAAAACGCGATGTAAACGCGCTAAACGCGCAGGTTTTCGAACGTACTGGATCAGGCGAGCGACTCGAGTAACGAACACTTTCGACAGACCTCTCGGGTCGTCGTCGACCCACACTCGACGCACTCCTGCAGGTCGGCACCGTCGTCACCGGCGTACTTTTCGGCGGCGATTTCCGCCAGTTCCTCGTATCCCGAGAGGATCGAGTGCCGGGTTCCGGGGTGGTTCTCCTCGAGGTCGTAGACGAGTTGCTGGATCTCCCCCCGGTACGCCTCGCTGGCGTGGGGGCACTCGGTGATGTGAGCCGGGAGGTCGTTGACGTGGGCGTAGAGAGCGACTTCTTTCTCGGGGACGTCCCGAAGCGGCTTCGCGCGGGGGACGAACTCATCCTGTTCCTCGCGGTCTCCCAGCGGGCCGAGGCTGGCGTCGAAGTGTTTCGCCATCTGTTCGACGTCGCCCTCGAGGACGTTCATCAGCGCGGTCTGGGCCTCGTCGTCGAGATTGTGGCCCGTCAGGAGGAGGTCGGCCTCGAGCGCTTCGGCGTACTCCGAGAGGAGGTCTCGCCGGAAGACGCCGCAGTAGGCACAGGGGGCCATGTTTTCGGGGTCGTCCTCGACCACGTCATCCATTCGCACGCCGAACTCCTCCTCGTAGCTGACGAGTTCGTGGCGGATCCCGAGCTCCTCGCTGAGTTCGACGCAGGCCTCGACCGACTTGTCGCGGTAGCCCTCGATCCCCTCGTGAATCGTCAGGCCGACGAGTTCGATGCGGGGATCCTCGTCGAACGTCTCGTGGAGAATCTGCGTGAGAACGACGCTGTCCTTCCCGCCCGAGAGGCCGATAACCCAGGTCTGTGGGTTCTCCGGCGTTATATCGTGAGGGACGAGATCGTCCCGCCGGATCCGGCGACGTACCCGCTTTTCGACCGACTCGCGGAAGTGGTCCGGACAGAGGTGGTCTCCGGAGTACGCGGCGTGCATGATCGCCTCCTCGTTGCACCGGTTACAGTCCATTAGCGGGGCGTTGTCGTCCCCCGCCAATCACGGTTTCGTCTGGCGAGGTGCCGGGGCGTCCGCGACGATGTATTACGACCGCGCCGCCTGCGATACGTTACCTTGACGGCCTCGAGTAATCGGGACCGCGGTCAGTATCGGAGCCCCTAATCGGCAGTGCACACGCGAGCACGGCGGGGGTGCGATTTTCGCTCACGTTGCTCTCCGAACCGCGGACCGTTCGATCGGTGTGGAAACCGTTACAGTTGGTCCACTCGCTCAGGCGGTAACCTGCGGTCGTTCCTCGTCCGCGTCCTCGGGTTCCTCGACGGCTTCGGCACCGTCGGCGAGGGCCGCCAGCAGCGTGTCGACGTGTCGCTCGCGGCTCCCGGACGAGAACAGTTCGTGGCCGCCGTCGTACAGGACGACGTGTTCGGCGGGAACGCGCTCGCCGATCGCCCGGAGGCTGACGACCGGATCCCGCAGCGAACAGAAGACGACGGCGTCGTGATCGATCGTCAGTAGCTCGTCCTGCGCGCGGCGCGTCTCTCGGACGAACGCCGGGGAGACCCACGACGGCGTCGTCGCGATCTGGTGGTCGGTGGCCTTCGAGCCGAGCGCCGATCGATCCATCTCGCCGACGGGGAGACACGGGAACGTGGTCGGCAGTTTCGCCACCGCCTCGAGCAGCGGCTCCGGGAACGCGTCGCCGTACCCCCACCAGGGACTCAGGTAGACGTGGTTGTCCGCGCCGTCTAGGGCCTGTGCGACGAGCGCACCCGCGCTGTGGCCCAGCAGTTGGTACCCCTCGAGGTCGCGGACGTACTCGGCGACCGGCTCGAGCCAGTCGGCTTTGAAGTCATCGATGTTCGTGGGGAGTTCGAACGCGTGGACCCGATAGCCGGCCTCGGTCAACTGCCCGACGAGCCAGCTGACGTTCTCGTGGGTCCAGCGGTTGCCCCAGCCCATGACGAAGACGAGTTCTTCGTCGCCGTCCTCGTTGAAGATCCGGTGTCGCATGGGGTTTCGTTCGCCGGGAAACGGTAAAAATCTGCGTGTGTGACAATTAGACAGCGGAAGCCCACGACGTTAGTCGTGGGCCTAAGCGATAGGCACAGTGAACCGAACAATCGCTATGACTCGTCTGGGGTCTCTGCGGCGTCGATACCTGCATTCAAGAGTCGTTCATACGCCTCAGTGAGCGTAATATCCCGTTCTTCGGCGAAGTCTTTCACACGACCATGCGTTGCGTGGGAGAGGTCTATGTTAGGACGTATAAGACTTAATAGACATACAGACGTTATAGACGTTACGGCGAATGAAGCGAACCAACACCTCGCGGTACGTGCTCGCTCCGAACAGGACGAGCAGCTGCTCCGCGAACTGTTGGACGCTTCCGCTAGTCTCTGGAACGAGCTCACCTACGAACGACGCCAGCAGTACTTCGATGGCGAAAGCGTCTGGGATACCGAGGATTACCGCAAGAAGTACGTCGGTGTTCTCGGGAGCGCCACTGCCCAACAGGTGATCCGGAAGAATCGGAGCGCCTGGAAGTCATTCTTCGCTGCCACAGAAAACGGCGAAGATGCCCGAACTCCTGGTTACTGGGGCAACGAAAACGACGGCCGGGAGTTGCGGACCTACATCCGCAACGATCAGTACACGCTCAAGATGGGAGATCGATCTCGTCTCGAGATTCCGGTCGGCTAGGACCTGAAAGAGAAATACGGGCTTGGGTATTACGAACGCCTACGTCTCGAAGTCGCTGGCGATCCAAAGTGGGACGGAAAGCAGGGCCGATTAGAACTGTACTACGACAAACGTTCGGACCAATTTAGGGCCTTTCAGCCAGTTACTGTCGACGATTCTCGACTGGATTCACCATTAGCCGAGGAATCGGCTGCTCTGGATATCGGTGCGAACAACATCGTTGCCTGTACAACGACGCCCGGCGAGCAGTACCTGTACGAAGGTCGCGATCTGTTCGAGCGGTTTCGCGAAACCACACAGCGAATCTCCGAGTTCCAATCGAGGTTGGACGATCAGCACCGAACAAGCAAGCGGATCAGCCGCTTGCATCGACAGCGGACGCGACGACGCGACCACGCCCAAGAGGCGCTCGCCCGCGATCTGATCGAACGGCTGTACGCCGAGGGTGTTTCGACGGTGTACGTTGGTGACCTAACCGACATCCTCGAGACACATTGGTCGGTCCAAACAAACGAGAAACTGCACAATTTCTGGGCATTCCGAAAGTTCATCGATCGCCTCGCCTGTACAGCCAAAGAGTACGGTATCACGGTCGAGGTTCGCTCGGAAGCCTGGACGTCGCAGATGTGTCCGAACTGCGGTTCGACCGAGGACACGACTCGGCACCAAGATACGCTCACATGTCCCTGCGGTTTCGAGGGTCACGCGGACCTCGTAGCGAGCGAAACGTTCCTGAGACGTCATCAGAACTCTCCGAGTTTTGATTGGCGAACGAGACACTTTGTGTCTCGTCAACGGCACGAAACTGTAGCCCGGCCGATGGCACGGCCCGTGTGCCTCAAGTGGGACGACCATTCATGGTCGGAGACATCACACTCTCACCGTCCCAACGAGGAGCACACAAACCGGAGTATCCACGCATAGGAGAAAGTCGCTCACGTGGTGGTAGCATGAGCCGAGACCCCCACGGGAGGAATCCCACGGCCTTAGCCGTGGTGAGGATGTCAAACAAGTGGTGCCGGTAGCGTCGGATCCAACGGTCGAACACGTGCTCGGCGTTTGTAAACGGCTTTCGGCGACCCCTGCAAGAAGTGGACATGCTCGAGTCAGTGCGCGCCCGTCTCTATCGGATCGGGTTCAACCTCTTTCCGGCCTACCGCGGAACCGGTGCTCGCGTCACCCACATCGCTCCCGACTGGACGGAGGTCCGCGTGAAGCTCCCGCTGAACTGGCGGACGAAGAACTACGTGGGAACGATCTTCGGGGGGAGCATGTACGCCGCCGTCGACCCGTTTTACATGATGATGCTGCTGAAGAACCTCGGCGACGGCTACGTCGTCTGGGACAGGGAGGCCGAGATCCGGTTCAAGAAGCCCGGTCGGGAGACGCTGTACGCAACGTTTTCGATAACCGACGAGGAGATCGAGGCGATTCGCGCCGAACTCGCGGCCGCGGAACCCGATTCCGTCGATCGCCACTACACGGTCGAACTCGTCGACGGGGACGGGACCGTTCACGCGACCGTCCGGAAGGCCGTCTACGTGACGACGGACCGATCCAAAGGAGCGTAAACGCACGGACTCTGGCCGCGTCCATTCGGCTCCTCCGTCGGGCACCGAGGCGCGAACGGGAAACCGTTTTGCGACTCGAGACCCCAGAATCGCGTAATGAGTGGATTCGAACGGGAGCGCGCGGTCGACCGTCTCGAGGGGCTGGTCGACGCCGTCGAGGACGAGCGGATGCCGGTGCCAGTTCGCGAGGTGTGGGCCCTCGGCGACGTGGCGCTCGGCCTCGATCCCGTCGAGCGACTGGACGTCTACGTGACGAAGGACATCCTCCTGCGCGACGACAGCGAGCCATCAGCCTCGAGCGCGGACGGTGACGAATCGGATCCCGAGACTCAGTTTCGGAACTCCCACGGCATCGAGGGCGTCGGCAAGACCGTCCGTGCCGACTGGGCTCGCGAGTACCCCCAGCACCTGCGGGCAAACGCCAACGGTCACGCCGCCCCCGAGCAGTGTCTCGCGGCCCACCTCCTCGGGGACGACGAGCCGATCCACCTCGAGGTCTGTAACTCGTCGTTCGAGGACAACGTGACCCAGCGGCTTCGCGGGGCGCAGTTGCGCGACGATTACACGCAGTTGCTCGATCCCCGCGGCGTCTGTCTCTGGGCCGACGGCACCAGAAGCGAGGAGGCGTTCCGGAAGCTCCGCGAGAGCGAGCTCGCCCTGCCGACGCTCTCCGCGGCGCTCGAGATGCTCGGGCTGGACGGTGACGAGTCCGAAGCGGCGGCCACAGAGCTCCATGCCTGGCGCGAGCGACAGGACGGCGTGACGGTGCGCGGCGACGTGGTCTGACGTCGTCGTCCCGATACCTTACGCGTCCTGTAAATCTGAGATCGTGTCACGGGCTCGCTCGAGGCGGTCCGCGATCGTCGCGCGATCGACGTGAACGACGTCATTTTGCCGATCGTACTCGATCAGTCCGGCGTTGGCCAGCTTCGGCAGATGGACGTGATGGAGTTCCAACGCGATGGTTTGCCGGTCGGCGTCCGCCGCGACCGGCTCTGGTGCTCGTTCGACGACGTAGTCGACGAGTTCCTCGGACGAAACGCGCTCCGTCTCCGTCCGCATCGCGTACCGACAGAGGGACCGACGGGAGGGATCACTCAACGCGGTAAAAGACGAATCGATCGGGGCGGGGTCCTCGCTCTCCGCTCCGTCTTGGTCAGTCATTACCTCCCAAGTAACGGTCCCATCGGATAGGGGCGAGGCGTAAGTATTCACGGCATTTTTACGACGGTCACGATCGTTCGTCAGGATCCGGGCCGAAACTGAGAAGCGCTACTGACACGTATCAGTGATATCTCATGGCGATGCTACTTGCGACGCTCGTGATCGACTACCCTATTCTCCGAGAGACGCTGTCGCGCGCTCCGAATACGAAAGTGACGTGGGAACAGTCAGATATTACCAGAGACGAGACTCACCAGATGCTCGTCTGGGTCGACGGCGACGATGAGATGGCTGCGTTCGACGCGGGCCTCGAGGCCGATCCGACCGTCAAACCCCCCTTGCAGGTGGTCGAGTTCGACGGTCGCCGGCTCTACCAACTCGAGTTGACGGACGACGGGGAGCAGGCGAGCGTCTATCCGACTGTGATCGAAGAAGCCAGTGTCTTACGGGAGGTGACCGCGACGCACGAGGGATGGCTCTTTCGCGCCGCGTTCCCCAGTGACGAGGCGCTCGAGCGGTTTCACGCCTTCTTCGTTGATCGGGACATCGGTGTCGAACTTCAGCAGTTGCAAGACGGGAACGTGCTCACTGACGGCTCTCGCTTGCAGTACGGGGTCACGGACCGGCAGCGTGAAGCGCTCGTCGCTGCCGTCGACGCCGGCTACCTCGACATCCCGCGGTCGTGTTCGCTCGCCGAGCTCGGCGAGCGACTCGACATCTCGCCGAACGCGACCTCGGAACGGTTCCGGCGCGGCGTCGAGACGCTCATCGAGCACACGGTGTACCCGGACGGCCGGTCGCCGTAACGCGCGAGTCACTCGTCCGGTGCGATAGCAGGGGCCGATTTCGGTCCCGGGGGTTCCGGGACGAGCCACGCCGGCACCGCTCGAGTGAGGACGACCATGCCCGTCAGTTCCACGAGCGTCTGCGTGACGACGACCGCCGGTGCCAGCTCGTAGCCCGCCGGGAGCGCGAGCGCCAGCGGTAACACGACCAGCGAGTTCCGCGTCACGGCGGTGAAGACGAGCGCGCGGCTTTCACCGGTTTCCAGTCGGAGCACGCCGGCCGCGACTCGGCCGACGATCGGCATGACGACGAGGAACGCGACGTAGACCGGGACGACCGCCGCGATCCGCCCGATCGAATCCTGCACGCGGGGGAGCTGTGAGGCGATCACGACCAGCAGGGTCGCGCCCATCATCGGGACGGGAAGCCACCCCATCGCCGACTGCCATCCGCGAGCGATCTCCGAGCGCGTCGCACCCAGTTCGGTGAGCCACGCGAGCGTCAGCGGCAGGGCGATGAGAAAGAGGAACGCCTCGAGGAACGGTTCGGGATCGACGACCGTCGCGATCCGACTCCCCATGAACAGCCAGAGGTAGAGCGGCAGGAGGAGCAACTGCAGGAGCAAGAGCGCCGGCGTCGCGGCGGTGATCTGCTCGGCGTCGCCGTCGGCGAGCTCCGTAAACGGGATCACGTAGTCGATACAGGGCGTCAGCAACACCATGAACGCGCCGACGAGGACGACCGGGTCACGCGGGAGAAACCGGGTGAGCCCGTAGACGACGACCGGGACGACGAGGAAGTTCAGTCCGAGCGCCCCCGCCATGAACCGACCGTTGGTGAACGCATCGCGAAACCGGCCGAACGGGATCTCGAGGAAGGTCGCGTACAGCAACACCGCCAGAACGGGGGTGATGAGTCGCTCGAAGAGCGGCGCAGCCGACGGCTGCCCCACACCGATCCCGACGGCGAGTGCGACCGCGACCGCGTAGACGAGGAGCTGGTGGCGCTGCAACCACTCGGTGGAACGCATCATCCGACCGTTGGTGGACGGCTCGTAATAGCGCATCGGAGAAGTCAGCTGACTCGGCCGAGGCGCGGTGCGGTCGTATCGACCGAGCGAATCGGACTGCCGGGACGTGAATCAGAACCGCGGCCGTCGGCTCCGCGAGTCTCACGGAATGTCGCTCCGGCTGAACCAGAGTTGGGCCGCGATCAGGAGGCCGAGAGTCATGGCGACGAGAACCCCCGCACCGGCGAGGTCGTAGGTCCCCTCGAGCAGGATCGCGTTCGGATCGTAGTAGCGCATGGGTGCGATTGCCCCGACGGCTTCGGCGTCAGTCCCGGACAACAGCGACTCCGACAGAAACAGCGCGAAGGTAACGCCGAGGGCCACTCGCTGGGCGATCGCGGCCCGGTCGAAGACGACCGACGCGAGCAGGCCGATCCCGGCGCAGGCGAACAGATAGGGGATCGAAAGCAGGTGGACCGCGAGCACGTCCGCGACGGCGAGGGGGTGGTCGATCAGTCGCGCGCCGACGTAGACGACGATCGGTGGCAGCACGTTCGCGCCGACGATCGGAACGGCCATCGCGGCGAAGCGCTCGGCGACCACTCGAGATCGAGAGATCGGCATCGACAACAGGACGTCCATGCGACCGCGATCGACGTCGTCGGCGATCGCCCCCGCCGTGGCGTAGGCCAGATAGAGGCCGAGCAGGATGATCCACCCGAACGTGTAGAGTTCGAACGAGAGGAAGCCGCCCAGACTCGCCATCGTCTGGACGCCCATCACTTGCAGGATCGGCTCCGGATAGGCGGCCAGCAGCTGATCGAGATCGACCTCGGCCTCGAAGGACGGGTACACCCAGATGACCATCGCGGCGAGCAGGGACAACCCGATCGAGAGATAGATTCCCCCGCGAACCCGATGACGACCGTCGTATCGCGTCAGTTCAAACATCGCCGTCACCCCCGACACCGTCGTCCGCCGCGCCGGTACCGGCGGGGACTCGATCGCCAGCAGCTGAGCCGGCGTCCGTCCCCTCGTCGCCGTAAAACCGCATGAAAACCTCCTCGAGGGGCGCTTCCTCGATCGTGCAATCGAGCAGTCGGTACTCCCGAAGTCGCTCGAGCAGGGTGTTGATATCGCCGGTGAACGTGAACGCGTATTCGGTCCCGTCGCTCGATCCGGCGCTCGTTCCGGCGCTCGACCCGGCACCGCGCTCGGATTCGAGACCGTGGACGCCGTCGATCTCGAGGGCGCGACTCGGGATCGACTCCGCGGCGTGCAGGCGGACGAACTTGCCGCTCCTGTCGAGGAGCGATTCCACCGGTTCGACGGTCACGAGCCGCCCGTTCCGAATGACGCCGACGCGGTCGCACAGCTTTCGCACCTCGCTCAGGATGTGCGAGGAGAAAAACACCGTGAGCCCGCGCTCTCGTTCAGCGCGGAGGAACTTCGCAAACCGCTGTTGTAACAGGGGATCTAACCCGCTCGTCGGCTCGTCCAGGATCACCAGCTCGGGATCGTGCATGAACGTCGTCACGAGCCCCAGTTTCTGGACGTTCCCCCGGGAGTACTCCCGCACCGGCCGATCGAGCGGCGGGTCGAACAGCTCGAGCAGTTCCCCGCTGCGCTCGTCGCCCTTGATCGACGCGTGCAGCTCGAGGATCTCGCGCCCGGTCGCCGTCTCGTCGAACGCCGGGCTGTCGGGAAGGTAGCCGAGTCGCCGCTTGGCCTCGAGGAGGTCCCCCTCGTCGGTGATGTCGCGACCCAGCAGCCGCGCCGAGCCGGCGGTCGGCGAAATGAACCCCAGCAGGGTCCGGATCGTCGTCGTCTTCCCCGCACCGTTCGGGCCGAGGTAGCCGAAGATCTCCCCCCGCTCGACGTCGAACGTCACATCGTCGTTGGCGAGCACCTCCCCGTAGTCCTTCGTGAGTCCCTCGAGTTCGATTGCGGCCATACCGTCTCGGTTCGAGAGCCGTTCGTATGTATCTACAGGCCGGTCGCGCGTCTCGGATGAGACGACTCGAGCGATATCAACCGGTTCAGAACTCGGTGCAGACCGGGATCCCCATCGTCTCGTACTCGCCGAGTCGGTCCATGACGTCGGGAACGTCCTCGAGCGCGCAGGTCTCCGTGACGATCTTCCCCGGATCGATCTTCCCGCCGTCCATCATCCGGAAGATGTCGTCGTACTCGTTGGGCGGCATCCCGTAGGAGCCGTAGAACTCGCGCTCGTCGGTGACCATCGTATCGACCGGGACGGAAACGTCACCGCCCTCCTCGGACGTTGTCATCCCGATCTGGAGGTGCTGGCCGCCCTTGCAGAGCGAGTCGATCGAGTTCCGGACCGTCTCCGCGATCCCGAGCGCGTCGATCGAGACGTCCACGCCGCGGCTCATCTCGGTGAGTGACTTGACGGTCTGGGGAACGTCGTCGACGCGCTCGGAGTCGACCGTCTCGATCGCACCGAGCTCTCGAGCTAACTCGAGCTTTTCTGGGACGACGTCGATCGCGATGACGTTCGCGCCCAGCGCGCTGGCGATGTGAACCGCGGAGAGGCCGACGCCGCCGCAGCCGTGGACCGCGACCCAGTTGCCGGGGGTGACGTCCACGCGGTGGACGATTCCGTGGAACGCGGTCGCGAACCGACAGCCCAGCCCCGCGACCTCGGCGGGATCGACCGATTCGGGGACCGTCACGAGGTTCTGATCGGCGTTCCGGACGGGGTACTCCTCGGCGAACGCACCCTGCTGGAAGGGGACGAAGCCCATCGGCACCGATTTCTCGCAGATGTTCGCTCGACCCTCCCGACAGTACGGACAGGTCCCGTCACTCAGGTTGAACGGGTTCGTGACGAGGTCGCCCTCGCTAAAGCGCTCGACGCCGTCGCCGACCTCGACGACCCGGCCGACGGGCTCGTGTCCGAAGATCAGCCCTGGCGTGGGCATCAACCCGATCCAGTCCCAGTCGCCCTGCCAGGCGTGCCAGTCGCTCCGACAGATGCCGCAAGCTTCGGTTTCGACGACGACGCCGTTTTCCTCGCACTCCGGTCGATCGACGTCCCGAATCTCGAGGGGCTCGTTCGCACCCTGGAAGACTACTGCTTTCACGGCTACTCGAACGACGGCCTCTGCCATAAATATAATGATTAATAATTATATACTCTGCGAAGGCTGTCGCTGAGAGGGAGTCCGATCGCCGTTTCGGAGGCAATCCGGAGCGGATTCCGGTCGACCCTGACCGCATCGAAACCGAGTCTCGCCGGAACCGAGTTCCGCCGAAACCGGGCGTTCAGCCCATCTTCGGAACGCCGCCGAGGTTCACTTTGACCGTCTTCACCTGTGAGTAGTCCTCGAGCGCCTCCTCGGCGAGCTCTCGGCCCGTGCCGCTCTCCTTGTAGCCGCCGTGGGGTGCCGGATCGAAGAGGTCATTGTAGGTGTTGATCCAGACCGTCCCGGCTTCGAGTTCGGCCGCGAACTCGTGAGCCGTGCTCAGATCCGCCGTCCAGACACCCGCGGCGAGCCCGTACGACGTGTCGTTGGCTCGCCGGAGAACCTCGTCGCGGTCGCTCCACTCGAAGACGGAGAGGACGGGACCGAACACTTCCTCGCAGCCGACGCGGTCGTCGTCGCCCACGTCGGTGAGCACCGTCGGCTGGACGAACGGAGCCCCCTCGAGGTCGTCGTCGACCGCGGCGTTTTCGCCACCGATGTGCAGCGTCGCGCCCTCGGCGACGGCGTCGTCGACGTACTCGCGAACCGACGACTGGTGGGTGTGATCGATCATCGGCCCGACGTCGGTCGTCGGCGCGAGGGGGTCGCCGACGCCGAGGTTGTCGACGGTGCTCTCGAGCAGGTCCAGGAACTCCTCGCGGATCTCCGTGTGCAGGTACAGCCGTGACCCCGCGGTACACTGCTGTCCCGAGTTGAAGAAGATGCTCACGATCGTCCCCAGGATCGCTTGCTCGAGGTCGGCGTCCGGAAAGACGATGTTCGGACTCTTCCCGCCGAGTTCGAGCGACGTCGGCGTGATCGTCTGCGCGGCGCTCTCGAGGGTGGCGACGCCCGAGGCGTGCGAGCCGGTCAGGCTCAGTTTGTCGATATCGTCGTGCGCGGTCATCGCCGCGCCGACGTCCTCGCCGAGGCCGGTGACGACGTTGACCGTTCCCGGCGGGAGGACGCGATCGCAGACCCGCGCGACCTCGAGCGACGAGAGCGTAGCCCGCTCGGACGGTTTGAGGACGACCGCGTTGCCGGTCGCCAGCGCCGGGCCGAGCTTCCACGCGACGAACATCGCGGGGAAGTTCCACGCGGAAATCGCGCCGACGACGCCGTACGGTTCCCGGCGCGTGAAGACGTGTTTCTCGTCGCCCGTCGGCACGACCCGGCCCTCGTCGGTCGACCGCGCGAGCGCCGCGAAGTGGCGGAACTGCTCGATCAACACCTCGCAGTCGACGAACAGCGCGTGGAGGTTCGGCTTCCCCGCCTCGAGACTGTCGAGTTTCGCGATCTCCGTCTTGCGATCCTCGAGTCGGTCGGCGATCTCCGCGAGGCGGTCGGCGCGCTGTCTGGGGGAGAGCTGGCCCCAGCTTCCCTCGAACGCTGCCCGCGCGGCCTCGACGGCCCGATCGACATCCGCTGGGGAGCCGACCTGGACCGTCGCGAGCGGCTCTCCCGTGGTCGCGTCGATCGCCCGTCCCTCCTCGCCGTCGGCGGCATCGACCCATTTGCCGTCGATCAGGTGGCCGTACCGATCGCGCGAGAGGACCGTCTCCGCCGCCGAACGGTGGCGCTCGAGGACGGCGTCACCGACATCGTACCGCTCCCGATCGTAGTATTCCGTCTGCATCGCCGATCATCGCCCCTCCGTCGCGGGCCGATCGCATCGCGCTATCGTCTCGAGCGAGCGATCGCCCCGTCCCGGTCGCCCCGTCGCCTGTGAGGAAACACCACGCATGATCTCTACCGGAGCGTCGCGACCGAGACGCCTCAGCGTGACCCCTCGGAAACGCGGTCTTCTTTAAAGGTCGCCGGTCACCGGTAACCTCGAGCGAAGACGCGGACCGATCGATATCGCGGCGGCCGATCGAAACCAAAGTTGGTATGTCCGCCTCGCCTCCACACCCTAGATAAGATGGTACAGACGAGCGTTATCGGTTGTGGCAACATGGGGAGCGCCCTGATCAAGGGGCTCTGGCGGGCCGGGAACCACACGGTGACAGCGTGCGATCTCGATCCCGAGGCACTCGAGTCGGTCGCCGACTACGTCGATCGAACGACCTCGGACGTTTCGGAGGCGGCCGAGGCCGACGTCGTGATCGTCGCGGTCAAACCGGATATCGTCGGCGCGGTTCTCGAAGAGCTGGATCTCTCGCCCGAGCAGACGCTGCTCTCGATCGCCGCGGGCGTCTCCACCGACTACGTCGAAGCGCGGACCGACGCGAACGTCGTTCGGATCATGCCGAATCTCGCGGCCGAGACGGGGGACATGGCCGCCGCCGTGACCGCCGAGGGCGTCACCGACGAGGTGCGAGAACTGCTCGACGACGTCGGTGAGTTCGCCGAAATCGACGAGGCGAAGATGGACATCGCGACCGCCGTCAACGGGAGCGGCCCGGCCTTCGTCTTCTATCTCATCCAGGCGATGGCGGACGCGGGCGTCGAGGGCGGCCTCGAGCCCGACGACGCCGAGACGCTGGCCGCCCAGACGTTCAAGGGGGCCGCCGAGACCGTCCTCCGGGCCGACCGGAGCGTCGAGGAACTGATCGACGCCGTCTGTTCGCCCAACGGGACGACCATCGAGGGGATGGAAGTCCTCTGGGACAGCGACGCCGACGCCGACGTCGCCGCGGCGGTGACGGCGGCCGAAGAGCGCTCGGCTGAACTCGCGGCCGAATTCGACAGTGAGGACGATGCGTAAGGGACTCGAGGAGTCGGCCGTCGACGAGGCGCGACGGCTGGCGGCCGATGCGGACCGCGTGATCGTCAAGGCGGGGACGAACTCCCTGACCGACGCGGATTCCAATCTCGACGACGAGAAACTCGACAAGCTCGTCGACGACCTCGAGGACCTCCTCTCTCGCGACAAGGAGGTCATCCTCGTCTCGTCGGGTGCGATCGGGGCCGGTACGGGCCGGGTCGGGGCGTCGACCGGCACCGTCGAGGAGTCCCAGGCGCTGTCGACCGTCGGGCAGAGCCACCTCATGCACCGATACACCGAGAGCTTTGCGCGCTACGACCGGAAGGTCGCCCAGCTACTGCTGACCCAACACGACCTCGAGAACCCCGAGCGATTCACGAACCTCCGGAACACGATCGAGACGCTGCTCGAGTGGGGCGTCGTTCCGATCATCAACGAGAACGACGCGGTCGCGACCGAGGAGATCCGGATCGGCGACAACGACATGCTCTCGGCGGCGACGACGATCGGGATCGACGCAGACCTCCTGGTCACGCTGACCGACGTCGGCGGCGTCTACACCGGCAACCCGAAGCACGACTCCGACGCCGAACGCATCGAAGCGGTCGGCACCAACTACGACACGGTCCAGGAGATTATCTCCGAGAGCACGTCCGACGGGTTCGGCGGCATCCAGACGAAAGTCGAGGGCGCGCGCGACGTCAGCGAGCACGGAATTCCGGCCGTCATCGCGAAGTCAACCGAGCCCGACGTCCTCGCGAAGATCGCTACTGCCAAGCCCGTGGGGACCCTATTCCTTCCCATCAACGGTGTGCGCGATGACTGAGACCGACATCCAACGAGACGTCGAGCAAGCACAGACCGCGGCCCTCGAGCTCGCGAAACTGTCCGACGCGGAGCGGAGCGGGGCGCTGCACGAGATCGCCGACGCGATCGAAGCGCGAACCGACGAGATCCTCGCGGAAAACGAGAGAGACGTCGAGGAAGGCGAGCGGCTACTCGCAGAGGGCGAGTACACGCAAGCCCTCGTCGATCGACTGAAGCTCTCCGAGTCGAAGATCGAGAGCATCGCGGAGATGGTCCGCAGCGTCGCCGGGCAGGACGACCCGCTCGGAAAGACGCTCTCGGCCCGGGAACTCGACGAGGACCTCGAGCTCTACAAGGTCGCCACCCCGATCGGCGTCGTCGGGACGGTCTTCGAGTCCCGCCCCGACGCGCTCGTCCAGATCGCCGCGCTCGCACTCAGATCGGGGAACGCGGTCATTCTGAAGGGCGGAAGCGAGGCCCTGCACTCGAACCGAATCCTCTTCGAGATCATCGAAACGGCCGCGGCGTCGGCCGACGCCGACATCCCCGACGGCTGGGCGCAGCACGTCGAGGCCCGCGAGGACGTCGACGCCCTGCTCGAGATGGACGGAGCGATCGACCTCCTCATGCCCCGGGGCAGCTCCGAGTTCGTGAGCTACATCCAGAACAACACGAGCATTCCAGTGCTGGGCCACACGGAGGGAATTTGCCACGTCTACGTCGACGACGAGGCCGATCTCTCGATGGCCGAAGACATCGCCTACGACGCGAAGGTACAGTACCCCGCGGTCTGCAACGCCGTCGAGACGCTGCTGGTCCATGACGATATCGCCACGGCGTTCCTTCCCGCGATCGCGGACCGCTACGAGACCGCCGACGTCGAAATTCGGGGCGACGAGGCCACCCGCGAGATCGTCGACGTCGAGGCCGCGACCGATGCGGACTGGGACACGGAGTACGGCGACCTCATCGTCTCGATCCGGATCGTCGACTCGCTCGAGACCGCGATCGATCACATCACAACCCACGGCTCGAAGCACACCGAGTCGATCGTGACCGAGGACGAAGCGCGCGCGAGCACCTTCATGCGGAGTCTCGACTCCGCGAGCGTCTTCCACAACGCCTCGACCCGCTTCGCCGACGGCTACCGGTTCGGTCTCGGCGCCGAGGTCGGCATCAGCACGGGCAAGATCCACGCCCGCGGCCCCGTCGGCCTCGAGGGACTGACCACCTACAAGTACCACCTCGAGGGCGACGGCCAGCTCGTCGCCACCTACGCCGGCGAGGACGCGAAACCGTTCACGCACCAGAAGTTCGACGGCGAGTGGTCGCCCGGCCGCCTCTCCGACAAATAGGGTCTTCTTCCCGCGCCTACCCACGCGTGGGCGCGGATCGATACCCGTCTTCCGTCTTCTCTGCGAGATCGAGCAGAACGGCCCACTCGAGCAGCCGTTCGATCCGTTCGCGCTGCTTCTCTTCGGCGCGGATCGGACGCCGTCCACGTTCACCGGATTGTCGTCGCTCTTCGCGGACCGCTGTGGCAATCTCACTAGCGGTCAGCGAGCCGTCGGCTCGCTCGAGCGCTGAAAGCACTGCGTCGGCTCCGTCCACCCGCTCTCGAAACGCTCGACGGAGCCGGTCGGGCTCGAGCGCTGATGGGGTGTCCGAATCGGTCTCCGCACTCGAGCCTGGATCACGGCGGCGAAAGCCCGCCGGCTCCTCGGTCGCGAGCTCGAGCGCGCGCAGGAAGGTGAGCCACGTCGCCGCCTCGTCGCGCGTTTCGAGGGGCGTCTCGTCGACGAGGAGTTGACAGCAGTCGTCGGCGTCGCCGGCGGCCGCGGGGAGGGTGCGGCGGATTGTCTCGACCGCGGCGAGATCCGCGGGCGGTTCGGGGACCGGCTTGAATCGCACGGCTACAGGTCGAAGGAGTCGACGAGCAGGTCCTCGTCCGTTTCGCCGTGGACGTACGTCGGCCCGCCGATCACGTCGATCGTCACCGCCGCGGGCGCGAAGAGATCCGACGGCACCTCCGAGAAATCCCACTCGAGGTCGTCGAAGACCTCGCCGAGCGGCCGGCCGTGATCCTCGGCGGCGCTCGAGGGCACCGAGTCGAAGATATCGGCGTCCTCGCGGACCGTGAGGTGTGCGCGCCCGCCGTAGGCAATCGCGTCGTTCGTCCGCGCGATGGCCGTCCGCTCGTCACCCGCGACGGGCGCGACGGGCGCACGCCCGGTCGCGGAGACGATGTCGAGCGGGTCGTAGCCCAGTTCCGAGAGCCGGAAGGTCGCGAGTTCGGCCGCGCGGGCGGCGTTCGTAATGCTCCCCGTGAGGCTCGCGGTCGGATAAGCCAGCAGGAACACGCTGCTCGTCTCGACCTCGGCGCGCTCGGCGACGTGCTCGGCCACGGACTCGGTCGGATCCGCCTCCGTCTCGATGGCCAGCGCCGTCAGATCGAATGCGTCGGTGTAGCCGATGCGGCGGAACTCCTCCTCTTCGGCCACCAGCGCCCGAGCGGGACCGCTGCCGAGCCCCTCGAAGTCCTCGGTCAGTACCTCCCAGCCCGCCTTCTGGGAACACAGCAACGAGAGCGCCGGCTGATCCGTCGAGAGCTCGACGAAGGGGATCGACGCGTCGCCGAGCTCGCCGAGTTCGTAGCTCGGCGTCGCCATCCCCGCCGTCTGAATTTCGGTCAACAGGAGCCCGGCCTCGATACCGCCGTCGAACTCGAGGCCGAAGTCGAGTACCGTCGATTCGTTCTCGAGGTCGTAGCCCCCGATATTCAACTCCTCGGCGTAGTCGAGGGCCTCGTCGACCAACTCGATCGCCATTCGATTGAGACTTTCCATGGCACCGAATTCACCCTCCGTAGTAAAACCGTTTGCCAGTTCGTGTCTGACCGGTGTCTGACAGGACTGCCCTGTTCTGTACCTCGGATTGCGGTTCCGACAGACGGCCTCGTCTCACATCTCGCGATTTCGGGCCGGTCGCCCGAGCTGTTCTTCGACGGCCGAGACCTTCTCCGCGGCGTCGACGTCCCGCGTCCGTTTGTCGTCGATTTTCAGGACCGTGCTCACGCGGTCGGCATCGACGGCGTCGTGAGCCGCCTGCGCGGCCGCGAAGAGTTCGTCCGTCGTCTCGGCTTCGATCACCGTTCCCATCGGGTTCGTCTCGTAGGTGACGTCGTACGCCTCGAGGGCGTCGACGGCCTTCGCGACCTCGTCGGCCATGCTGTCCTCGATTACTGGTGCGACGCTCAGTAGTGCGACTACCGTCATACGGACCACTGATAGCCGGGCGGAACCTAAATACCGCGTTCGACGGATCATCTCACCGGGTTTCCGTCAACTGCTCGTGAGCGCCGAACGGATGCGGTGCTCACGGTCAGTCGGCAGTGTGTGCGGAGAAAAACGACCAGTGGGACCGGGATCGGGGCAGTGACCGCCGGCGGTCAGTTCGTGGTCGGCGTCCGGGGCGTCTCCGCGGGCGGGTAGATGATGACGTCGCCGTTCGCGTAGACGTACACCTCGTGCTCGAGGGCGGTGAACGCGACGTGGCCGCCCGCACGATCGGAGCCGTCCGCCTTCTGGCTGAAGATACGGTCGAGTGCGTCCGGGTCGACGCTATCGTACAGGGAGAATTCCCCCTGCGAGACGTCGGTGTCCGCGATCGATGCGAGCGCGTGGACGATCGTGGTGGTAATGGTGGCGGTGCCGTCGACATCGTGGTGGAAGACGTACCGATCGTTTGGCTGGTCGTACTGGAGATCGTCCGTGCCGTCTGCGGGTGAGAGTTCAGTTTGCATTGCTATATCTGATCGTTCAATCGTGTATTAGACTGTAGTTACTCATAGTATAAAAGCCACTCGTCGCCGACAATAGTATGTATATGTGAGATACCATCCTCTATTAGTATAATACGTCAAATACCACTGCTAGCGGCTGGTTGCGCGTCTCATCGCCAGCGTCACAGCGATGACACTCGCGACAATACGAGCTTTTGCAACGACAATCGATTATTTCCGGTCAAACTCGACCCCTCACTCCATAGTACAGTTCCCGTCGCGGCGATCTCGCTTCCCCGACCTCCGCGTGACGGGCCGCTTCGTCGCACTCGCCAGTGGAGGTGGTTGTTCGAACGGGGGGCTTCGATAGTCGACCCCTACAGACGTGATTCGTGTGTACTGGATCGAGCGCTCCAACCGGTTGTGAAGGCCACGAGACTCTCGGACCGATTCGGATGGCGATGGCGACTGATCGATCTGCGAACCGCTTGCCACGGCCGCCCGCGGGCTTATCCACACACGCACCCAATCCGACAATATGGCAACCGGTTCAACGGACGATTTCAGTTCGGAACTCGAGAAACTTCGCGATGACCTCCCCGCCGCCGTTGATGAGGCGGCGATCGAGCGGATGCGCGTCGTCGCGCACGCCCTCGACGAAGGGGTCCGGGTCCCGGGGACGGACTTCAAGATCGGACTCGACCCGATCGTCGGGATCCTCCCAGGGGCCGGCGATACCGCAGCAGCGGTCGTCTCGCTGTATCTCGTGGCTGAATCCGCTCGAATGGGCGTCTCCCGGTCGACGCTCGCTCGGATGCTCGCGAACGTCGGCATCGACGCCGTCATCGGCTCCGTCCCCCTTCTCGGCGTTATCTTCGACGCCTTCTGGAAGGCCAACAAGTGGAACCTGAAACTGGCCCTCACGGATCTGGCGGAGGCGAGCGGCGACTCGACGGACGAACCGGAATCGGTACTCATCGACTGAGACGGACCGCTGTCAGTCGGCGACGGCCCACCCGAAGGACGGTCGCCGTTGCGACGGGAATCCATAACGCAATCCGTCCGAGCGAATCGAACCCGTCGCACCGAAACTCTCCCATCGTGGGCAGTCCCCCTCCGTTTATACCCGTCTTCGACGTGTTAGTTCGCATGGGTGAACTCGAAACCGAAGCGGAACAGTCACGGGCGGAAATCGCCCGATACCTCCGAAACCTGGCCGATCAACTCGATAGCGGTGACGATGTAACGCTCGAACTCGGTGGCGCTACGGTCGACCTGAACCCGACGGAGACGGTCACGTTCAAGCTCGAGGGCGAATCGGACTGGTCGGAGGGGGACACCGAAGCCAAACAGAGCATCGAATTCGAACTCGTCTGGTGGCGCGACGCCCGCACGGCCGACGAGGGAACGCTCGACGTTCGAGAGTAACCCGGGGTCAGACAGACCGTTATGTTCCCGCAGATCCTCTTTCCGACCGACGGGAGTCAGGGTGCATCGAACGCGCTCGACCACCTCTTGGATATCGCCACCGCCCACGATTCGACGGTTCACATCCTCAACGTCGCGAATACGACGAAAGATAGCGTTGTCAGGGTTCAAGGTGACGTCGTCGATGTCCTCGAACGAGACGGCGAGCGGATCGTTCGAGATGCCGCTGATCGGGCACAAGAGCGCGGAGTAGCTGTCGTTACTGAGGTCCGCCAGGGCGAGCCCTACAGCACGATCGTCGACTATGCGAACTCGCGCGACATCGATCTCGTTGTCATGCCGACCCACGGACGCCGGGGCCTCGAGCGATTCCTGCTGGGGAGTACGACCGAACGCGTCGTCAGACGAGCCGATGTCCCCGTCCTAACGATCAGGCCGACCGACGACTCGGTCACCTATCCGTATCGGAACGTCCTGGTTCCGACCGACGGGAGCGACTGTGCGAGGGACGCGCTCGAGGTCGGAACCGATATCGCGAACGCGGACGGTGCAACGTTGCACCTCCTGTCGGCGATCGAGACCACGAGTCTCGGCGTCGACGTTCGGAGCGATATCCAGGCGACGATGATCGAGGATACCGCAACCGACATCCTCGAGGACGCGTCGGCGTTCGCAACCGACGCTGGCGTCGGGTCGGTGACCGAGGCGGTCGAATACGGCCCGTCGATTCCTCGAGCGATCCGCTCGTACATCGAGGATCACGACGTCGATCTCGTCGCCGTCGGCACGCACGGACGAACGGGTCTCGAGCGATACCTTCTGGGGAGCGTCACCGAGCACCTCGTACGAACGTCACCGATCCCCGTGCTGACGGTTCGCTCGGCTGCATCGGGGCAGTAGCGACTCGGCTCGAGCCGACGCGATCGATGCTCCGGAATTGGTCGTTGGAGAAGGGCGCTGGCTGGGATTTGAACAACGCGAAGACGGTCCTGCTCGCTCACTTCGTTCGCTCACAGGCTGCGACTTCTCTCGTTCAAACCCAGGACGATTTCTCTGACCACGAATACTCGCGTTGCTACGCAACGCTCGCGATGTTGTGTTCAGAGAAATGCGCTGGCTGGGATTTGAACCCAGGTTGTGACCATGGCAAGGTCACGTGATACCACTACACTACCAGCGCCCTGCTGCACTCATATCTACTGCCGGACGGATGTATAAGGGTTGCGAATCGACCCGCCTTCGGCATGCCGCAGCATGCCGATTCTCGAGTAATTACACTGATAAATCTAGCGAATATCCGGCAAATCCCTCCGGCTTGCGCGGATATCGAATGCAACCAGTTATCAAGGACGAATGTGTGTCCGTTCAGCACGAATTCGGGGGTGTGAGGCGTTCACAGCCGGGATCGAATCCGCTATTCTTTTAAGACCCTCTCCGCAATACATCGCTACAGTCTAGTGACGCGGCGTCGAAGCGTTTCGGTATGACTGTCAGCGTACTCGTGCCGTCGTCAATCTGCCGGGAAGCCGAGGACAAACGCGAGGCAACTCGCAAACTTGGATACGTCGCCCGTGCGGCGACGATCTTCCGGGCCGATCGCCTGGTCGTCTATCCCGATCGGGATGGGGAAACCGGGCGATTTGACGGCGGGTTCGTCAGCATCGTGTTGCGGTACGCCGCAACGCCCCCGTACCTCCGCAACGAGGCGTGGGGGATGCGGGACGAACTGGAGTACGCGGGCATCTTACCGCCGCTCCGCGCCATGTCACAGACCGGCTCCGAATCTACCGGTTCGGGGTCGTCAAGACAAGGAATCGTGACCGAGGTCGGACCTGAAGGGCGCGTCCGGGTCAATTGCGGACTGCAACACCCGATCTCTCTCAACGTACCGCCAAACATGGCGGTCGAAGAGGGGGAGCGCGTGACCGTCAGGATCTCTTCGCGACGACCGGTCCGGGCGAAGCTCGTCGACGATCCCCTTCCGGGGCTTTCGATCGAGCAGACGGACCTGCGGGCAGCACTCGGCCGTGAGGACGCTGGCGTTCGTATCGCGGCCTCCCGATTCGGTGAAGAACTCACCGTCGGGCGGCTCGAGACGCTGGCCGGACGCGTTCAGCGCGACGGGATGACCGTCGCCTTCGGCGCGCCCGAGAGAGGGCTGCCGGCTATCCTCGAAATCGAGGAATCCGCCGTCGGTGCTGCACAGGACGCAGCCGTCGACGGGGATAACGGAGTCGAACCCACTGCCGATCCGGGGTTCGACCTCTGGCTAAATACGGTTCCGGATCAGGGAAGCGAGGTCGTGCGAACGGAAGAAGCTCTGTTCGCCACCCTCGCGCCCCTCTCACTGAGAGAGTGATAGAATGCCACAAGCAAATACACCACGCAAAGGCTCACTCGGGTTCGGCCCACGACAGCGTGCGACCAGCGAGGTCCCACGCTTTAACTCGTGGCCGGACACTGACGGACAGCCGACGCTCCAGGGTTTCGCGGGCTACAAGGCCGGCATGACCCACGTCGTCATGGTCGACGATACAGCGAACTCGCCGACCGAAGGGATGGAAGAGACCGTCCC
Source organism: Natrinema sp. CBA1119 (assembly GCF_002572525.1). NCBI lineage: Archaea > Methanobacteriati > Methanobacteriota > Halobacteria > Halobacteriales > Natrialbaceae > Natrinema > Natrinema thermophila. The sequence continues at coordinate 2,424,580 of NZ_PDBS01000001.1, forward strand.
CGTGACGATCGTGGAGACGCCGCCGATGCGCGCCGTCGCTCTGCGAGCATACGAAGACACGCCGTACGGTATGAAGCCGATAACCGAGGTCTGGACCGACGAGTTCGTTCCCGAACTCGATCGCGTTCTCGACCTTCCCGGTGACGAGACCGACACCGGCGCGACCACGGACGAACTCCGTTCCCTCCACGAGGAGGGTCGCGTCGATGACGTTCGCGTCATCACCCACACGGTACCGGGGGAGCTGCCCTCGATGCCGAAGAAGAAACCGGACGTGATGGAAACGCGCGTCGGCGGCGGCTCCGTCGACGATCGCGTCGAGTTCGCCCTCGAGACGATCGAGAACGGCGGCGAACACGTCATGAACGACGTGTTCCGCGCCGGCGAGTACGTCGACGCGAGCGGCGTCACGAAAGGGAAAGGGACCCAGGGTCCCGTCAAGCGATGGGGCGTCCAGAAACGAAAGGGCAAGCACGCCCGGCAGGGATGGCGCCGCCGCATCGGTAACCTCGGCCCCTGGAACCCGTCCCGCGTTCGGTCGACGGTTCCCCAGCAGGGCCAGACCGGCTACCACCAGCGGACGGAACTGAACAAGCGCCTCGTCGACATCGGCGACGGCGCAGACGCGACGGTCGACGGCGGCTTCGTCAACTACGGCGAAGTCGATGGACCGCACGCGCTGATCAAGGGCTCGCTCCCCGGGCCGCAACAGCGTCTCGTACGCTTCCGCCCGGCGATCCGACCCGGAGACCAGCCGCGCCTCGATCCCGAGGTACGCTACGTCTCCACCGCATCCAACCAGGGATAACACATGGACGCAACAGTACGAAACCTGGACGGCGACGACGCGGACACGGTCGAGCTCCCGGCGGTCTTCGAGACCACGTACCGCCCGGACTTGATCGGCCGAGCCGTGCGCGCCGCGCAGGCAAACCGAAAACAGGACTACGGTGCCGACGAGTTCGCCGGCCTTCGAACGCCGGCTGAATCGTTCGGTAGCGGCCGCGGGATGGCCCACGTTCCACGACAGGAGGGGCGCGCACGCCGCGTTCCCCAGGCCGTCAAGGGACGCAAGGCGCACCCGCCGAAAGCCGAGAAGGACCAGTCCGAATCGATCAACACGAAAGCAAAGAAACTGGCCGTCCGCAGCGCGATCGCTGCGACGACCGACGCCGAACTCGTCGCCGAGCGCGGTCACGAGTTCGACGAGGATGTCGAGACTCCCGTCGTCGTCGACGACGAGTTCGAGGACCTCCACAAGACGCAGGAAGTCGTCGACTTCCTCGAGGCAGCGGGCCTCGCGGACGACATCGAACGCGCCGACGAGGGTCGCAGCGTCCGCTCCGGTCAGGGGAAAGCCCGTGGCCGCAAGTACAAGACGCCGACGTCGATCCTCTTCGTCACATCCAGCGAGACCGGCCCGTCGCGAGCGGCCCGAAACCTCGCCGGTGCAGACGTGACGACGGCAGCCGAGGTCAACGCGGAGGATCTCGCACCCGGCGCACAGCCGGGACGACTCACCGTCTGGACCGAGAGTGCACTCGAGGAGGTGGCCGACCGATGAGCTCGGCCATCGAACACCCGCTGGTCACGGAGAAGGCGATGAACGACATGGACTTCGAGAACAAGCTCCAGTTCGTCGTCAACCCGGACGCGACCAAGCCCGAGATTCGGGACGAGGTCGAAGAGCGCTTCGAGATCTCGGTCGAGAACGTCAACACGCAGGTAACGATGAAGGGTAAAAAGAAAGCGATCGTCCGCCTCGCCGAGGAGGACGACGCACAGGAAGTTGCTTCGCGAATCGGGGTGTTCTGAGAATGGGACGACGCATTCAAGGACAACGACGCGGTCGCGGGACCTCCACGTTCCGCGCCCCGTCGCACCGATACAAGGCGGACCTCGAGCACAAGAAAGAGGAAGACGACGATATCGTCCGCGGGACGGTCGTCGACATCGAACACGACCCGGCCCGCTCCGCACCAATCGCGGCCGTCGAGTTCGACGATGGCGATCAGCGCCTCATCCTCGCACCTGAAGGCATCACTGTTGGCGAGGAGCTCGCAGTCGGTGTCACGGCGGAGATCAAGCCCGGCAACACGCTCCCGCTCGCGGAGGTTCCCGAAGGAGTGCCGGTCTGTAACGTCGAATCGAACCCGGGCGACGGCGGTCGATTCGCCCGAGCCTCGGGGACCAATGCCGACCTGATCACCCACGACCGCAACGCGGCGGTCGTCCAGCTTCCCAGCGGCGAGGTCAAGCGCCTCGATCCGCAGTGTCGCGCCACTATCGGCGTCGTCGCCGGCGGTGGCCGCACGGAGAAGCCGTTCGTCAAGGCCGGCAACAAGTATCACAAGATGAAGTCCCGGGGCACCAAGTGGCCCCGCGTCCGCGGTGTCGCGATGAACGCCGTCGACCACCCCTTCGGTGGCGGCGGCCGACAGCACCCCGGCAAACCCAAGTCCGTCTCGCGGGACGCCCCGCCGGGACGGAAGGTCGGTGACATCGCGTCCCGAAGCACCGGTCGAGGTGGCAAGAAATGAGTCAGGAGTACCGAACCGGCCGCGAAGGTGAGTTTACCTACCGCGGTCACACGCTCGAGGAGCTGCAGTCGATGGAGCTCGACGAGGTTGTGGAACTGTTACCCGCACGACAGCGGCGAAGTATCGAACGCGGCCTCTCCGTCGAGAAGGAGAAGCTCCGAGAGGAGGCCAGCGAGAAGGGCGAAGAAGAGACGGCGAACGACCCGATCCGAACGCACCTGCGGGATATGCCGATCCTGCCGGAGTTCGTCGGACTGACCTTCGAGGTCTACACCGGACAGTCGTTCGAGCGCGTTCGCGTCGAACCCGAAATGATCGGCCACTACCTCGGCGAGTTCCAGCTAACGCGAACCTCCGTCGAGCACGGTCAGGCCGGTATCGGCGCGACTCGATCGTCCAAGTTCGTCCCACTGAAGTGATCCACGCATGGGAATCAATTACTCAGTCGACGCGGATCCCGACGCCACGGCGAAAGCCATGCTTCGGGAGCGTCATATGAGCAACAAGCACAGCAAGGAGGTCGCACGCCAACTCAAGGGCCAGACCGTCGGCGAGGCTCGGGCGTACCTTCAGGACGTAATCGACAAGAAGCAGTCGGTGCCGTTCAAGTCCCACAATACCGGCGCGGGTCACCGCTCCGATATCGACGGCTGGGACGCCGGCAAGTACCCCGAGAAGGTCTCCAAGGAGTTCATCGATCTGCTCGAGAACGTCGAAGCAAATGCGGATCATCAGGGCTTCGACGGCGAGTCGATGGAGATCGTCCACGTCGCCGCCCACAAGGTCGGCGAGTCCGTGGGCCGCAAGCCCCGCGCGATGGGGCGTGCCTCGGCCTGGAATACGCCACAGGTCGACGTGGAGATCGTCGTCGAAGAAGTCGAAGACGAGGAGGACGATAGCTAATGGCTGACGAACACCAATTCATCGAAAACGGCCTGCAGCGGTCCCAGATAGACGAGTTCTTCCAAGAAGAGCTCGGCCGCGCGGGCTACGGTGGTATGGACGTCGCCAAGACGCCGATGGGAACCCAGATCGTCCTCAAGGCCGAGAAGCCCGGGATGGTCATCGGCAAAGGCGGCGAGAACATCCGGAAGGTCACGACGGCTCTCGAGGAGAAGTTCAACCTCGAGGACCCCCAGATCGACGTGCAGGAGGTCGACGAACCCGACCTCAACGCACGGATCGTCGCGGACCGACTGGCCAACGCGCTCGAGCGTGGCTGGTACTTCCGGAAGGCCGGTCACACGACGATCGACCGGATCATGGACGCCGGCGCGCTCGGCGCGGAGATCGTCCTGTCGGGGAAGGTCACCGGCGCACGATCGCGCGTCGAGAAGTTCAACCGCGGTTACATCAAGCACAACGGCGAGCCCGCCGAGACGGTCGTCGACCACGGCCAGGGCGTCGCGGTCATGAAACTCGGCACTATCGGCGTTGATGTCAAGATCATTCCGCCGGGAGCCGAGCTTCCCGACGACTTCCAGGTCAGCGAGGACATGGATCCGGAAGAGGTCGTTCCGGACGCCGTCGAAGTCAACGCGGAAGGCGGCGTCGAGGAACTCCTCGAGGGCGAACCCGAGGCGGCCGAGGCCGCCGAAGGCGATGCCGAAGCTGCTGCTGACGAAGCCGTCGAAACCGACGAAGCCGACCTCGACGAAGACGTCGTCGAGGAAGTCATCGAAGAAGAGGTCGAGGCTGACGCCGACGAGGAGTTCGACGAAGTCGAAGTCCCCGGCGATGAAGACGTCGACGAAGAGCTCGAGGAGCTCGAGGAAGACGTCGAAGCGGAAGCCGAAGAGCTCGTCGAAGAGATGGACGAGGAGTCGGAAAGCCCCTCGGACGATGCGGACGAAGCAGATACCGACGAAGCGGACCCAGACGAGGGAGGTGACGCCTGATGGCGATCCTCCGCGTCGAAGAGATCCGCGACATGACTCCCGCCGAGCGGGAGGAAGAACTCGAGGAACTCGAGACGGAACTGCTGAACCAGAAGTCCGTTCTCGCCGCCGGTGGTGCCCCGGAGAATCCGGGTCGCATCGGCGAACTCGGTCGCACCGTCGCGCGGATCAAGACGATCCAGCGTGAGGAAGGCGACCTCGCAGACGAAGAATAAGAAACAACACAATGGCACTGACACCCGAGACCCTGCCGCGACACGAACTCAACGGGCTCCCCGTGCGAGTCGTCGAGAGCGACGACTCCTCGCGGGTCGGCCTCGAGGGACGAGTCGTCATCGAGACGACCAAGACCCTCTCGATAGAAGTTCGCGCCGACGGCGAGTCCCGGGTCGTTATGGTGCCGAAGTCGGGCTCGACGTTCGAGTTTGCGATCACAGATGACGCCGCCGATCTCGCGAAGGGATCGGGGACTGCGTCCAAACTGGCCGACACTGAACCCGCCGAGGGATCCGAGGAACGATCCTCACCCGCTGCGGACTGCGCTGGCGAGGATGTAGCCTACGTTACGGTCGATGGATCGCGGTTGCTCTCACGGCCCGCCCGACGCACGGAAACGAATGGTGACTCACCATGGCAATAGGACTAGACGTTGAAACCCCTCCGGAACCGAACAATCCGGAGGAATACGACTACGAGAAGTGTCCGTTCTACGGCGACCTCTCCGTTCGAGGACAGATCCTCGAGGGAACGGTCGTCTCGACGGACATGGACAAGACCGTAGTCGTCGAGCGAGAGTACGATGTGGCGGTCCCGAAGTACGACCGACACATGAAACGACGCTCGCGCATCCCGGCACACGTACCGGGCGTGCTCGAGCCGCTCTCGGTCGGTGACACGGTCAAGATCGCAGAGACCCGACCACTGTCGAAGACGAAATCGCACGTGGTCGTCGAAGTAACCGCCGAAGCGACCGCGGAGGACCTCGCCGAACTCACGAGCCAGGCCGAGCCTGAGCCGGAGCTGTCGGACGAGGACTTCGCGACGGACGAAGACGAGGGTGACGAGTGATGGAGGCGATGAAAGCCGACGTCACGCAGGGCCTCAAGAAGGGATCCCTGATCACGTGTGCCGACAACACCGGCGCACGTGAGCTGAAGGTCATCAGCGTCGCGGGCTACCACGGCACCAAGAACCGCCAGCCGAAGGCGGGGATCGGTGACAAGGTGACCGTCTCGGTCACCAAGGGTACCCCGGAGATGCGCCGACAGGTCCTCGAGGCCGTCGTCGTTCGCCAGCGGAAGTCGATCCGCCGGCCGGACGGCACGCGGCTCAAGTTCGAGGACAACGCGGCGGTCATCATCGACGAGAACGAGGAGCCCCGCGGCACGGAGATCAAGGGCCCCATCGCCCGCGAAGTCGCGGAACGCTTCGGAGCAATCGCCAGCACGGCGACGATGATCGTATAGATATGACCACGCAACCACACAAACAGCGAACGCAGACGAGAAACGCGCCGCTGCACGAGCGAGGAAAGCAGCTGCACGCGACGCTGTCCGACGACCTCCGCGAGGAGTACGACACCCGTCGAACCCGCGTCAACGCGGGCGACACGGTCGAGGTCATGCGCGGCGACCACGCCGGCGAGGAAGGCGAGGTCATGCGCGCGATCCTCGAGGATGGGACCATCCACGTCGAGGACGTGACAGTCGAGACGGCCGACGGCGAAGAAGTGCCGCGGCCGCTGGACCCGTCGAACGTCCGCATCACGGAGCTCGACCTCGAGGACGAGCGTCGCGAGGCGCGTCTCGAAGGTGATACCGAATGACGAAACACCAGAAGCGACTGTCAGTTCCGAAGTCCTGGCCGGTCGAGCGAAAGACCGAGACCTTCACGGTAAAGGCCGGTGCCGGCCCACACGGCGAGGACGGCGTGCCGCTCGTCGTCCTCTTGCGGGACGTGCTCGGCTACGTGGACTCGCGCAAGGAAGCGCGCTACGCACTCTCGGAGGATTCGATCCTCATTAACGGGGTCGCGATCAACGACGAACAGCGCCCGATCGGCATGTTCGACATCGTCGCGTTCCCCGCTCTCGAGGAATACTACCGCGTCTTCCCCGACGAGGGCGGTCGGCTCGCGCTGACCGCAATCGACGAGGACGCAGCGGGGAGCCGCCTCGGCAAGATCGAGGGCAAACAGCAGGTTCCCGGCGGCGACACGCAGTTGACGCTCCACGACGGAACGAACGTCCTCACCGATTCCGACGAGTACCGGCCGAAGGACTCGATCGTCATCGACAACGACGACAAATCCGTCGTCGCGCACTTCCCATACGAGGAGGGCGCGCTCGTGACGGCCGTCCGTGGCAACCACGGCGGCAAAGTCGGCGAGATCGACGCGATCGACATCACGCCGGGCAGCGGGTCGAACAACGTTGGCGTCTCGATGGACGACGGCGGCTTCGAAACCGTCGAAGAGTACGTCGTCGTCATCGACAAGAACTTCACCGGTGACGAGGATAGCGCGGAACGAAGTTCCGCGAACAGTCAAGCGGCGGAGCCGCGAGACGACGACGAACCCGCAAACACAGGTGATGACGAATGAGCGAAGCCGACAACGCTGACTTCCACGAAATGCGCGAGCCCCGCGTCGAGAAAGTCGTCGTCCACATGGGCGTCGGCCAGGGCGGTCGCGAACTCGGCAAGGCCGAGGACATTATCGAGGAGGTCACGAGTCAGGAGAGCGTCCGTACGCAGGCAAAACGGACCGAACCCGACTTCGGCATCCGTCAGGGCGATCCGATCGGCACGAAGGTCACCCTTCGCGATCAGGACGCACGCGAGTTCCTCGAGACGGCGCTTCCCCTGGCGAACATCTCGTCGTCGCAGTTCGACGATACGGGGAACTTCAGCTTCGGTGTTGCAGAACACACCGACTTCCCCAGCCAGGAGTACGACCCGAACGTCGGGATCTACGGGCTGGACGTCACCGTCAACCTGGTGCGTCCGGGCTACCGCATCGCCAAGCGCGATAAGGCCACCCGATCGATCCCCTCGAGCCACCGACTGACCCCCGAGGACGCTATTTCGTTCCTCGAGGCGAACTTCGACGTGACCGTAGAGGGCACAGACGATGAGTGAAAGCGAAACAGAAAACGACCGCACGGGCGAGCACGCAGCAAAGCGGACGGGACAGATCGAGTCCTGTCAGCGCTGTGGCCGCGAGCAGGGACTTGTCGGGAAGTACGACATCAACCTCTGCCGGCAGTGCTTCCGCGAGATCGCCCGCGACATGGGATTCAGGAAGTATCGATAACATGACCGGAAACGATCCACTCAGTAACGCGCTCTCGGGACTCGATAACGCCGAGAGTGTGGGTCATCTCACCCACGAGGTAACGCCCGCCTCGAACGAAATCGGCAGCGTGCTCGAGGTCTTCTATGACCGCGGGTACATCGACGGCTTCGAGTACGTCGACGACGGTAAAGCCGGTCAGTTCGAGGTCGAATTGAAAGGAGCGATCAACCAGTGCGGCCCCATCAAGCCCCGCTACGCCGTCGGCTCCGAGGACTTCGAGAAGTGGGAGAAGCGCTATCTCCCCGCTCGAGACTTCGGTGCGCTCGTCGTCACGACGAGCAGCGGCATCATGAGCCACTACGAGGCTCGCGAGCAGGGTATTGGGGGCCAGGTTATCGCATACGTCTACTGACCATGCGAGTAGAACTGGAAACCCCCGAGAACGTAACCGTCGAGGTCGATCGGTTCGACGTGACCGTCGAAGGGCCGGAAGGCAGCGTGACGCGCCGCCTCTGGTACCCCGACGTGACCGTCGAAACCGACGACGATCAGGTGGTCATCGAAAGCGGTGCCGAGGACGCGAAGACGAATTCGACCGTCGGCACCTTCGAGAGCCACATCCGAAACGCATTCCACGGCGTGACCGAGGGCTGGGAGTACGAGATGGAAGTCTTCTACTCTCACTTCCCGATGCAGGTCCGCGTGGAAGGCGAGGAGGTCGTCATCGAGAACTTCCTCGGCGAAAAGGCACCGCGACGAACGACTATCCACGGTGAGACCGACGTCGCCGTCGACGAGGAGCAACTCGTCCTGTCCGGCCCCGACAAGGAGGATGTCGGACAGACGGCGGCCGATATCGAGCAGCTGACGAAGGTCACCGGCAAGGACACCCGCGTTTTCCAGGACGGGGTCTACATCACCACCAAACCCGCCAAAGGAGGCGTCTAAAAGATGGCAGACGATCAATCGAACGACGAGCAAGCCTCGGACGACGCCCGAACACTCGAGGACATCAGCGGCGTCGGCGCGAGCAAAGCGGACGCGCTGCGCGATGCCGGTTTCGAGTCCATCGAGGACGTCAAGGAAGCCGACCAGGACGACCTGGCCGATGCCGACGGCGTCGGGAACGCGCTCGCAGCCCGTATCAAGGCCGATGTCGGCGACCTCGAGGTCACCGACGAGACCGAAGCCGAGATCGAGGACGAGAGTGCAGAGGAAGAAGCGCTCGACGAAGACGTCGAGACGGAACTGCAGCCCCGCGGGCTGACCGAGAAGACGCCCGAACTCTCCGAGAACGAGGAGCGACTCCTCAACCGCCGACGGAGCGAGGGGAAACCGCAGTTCAAGCGACAGGACTACCACAAGAAAAAGCGGACGCCGGAATCCTGGCGACGACCCCGCGGCCAGCTGTCCAAGCAGCGCCGCGGCGTCAAGGGCAAGGGCCCGAAAGTCGAGGCCGGTTTCCGCACGCCGAAAGCCGTCCGGGGGAAACACCCCAGCGGCTTCGAGGAAGTCTACGTCGAGAATCTCGGCGACCTCGAGGGCGTCGACGGCGACAGCGAGGCGGTCCGGATCGCCTCCGCGGTCGGCGCGCGCAAGCGCGAGCGGATCGAAGAGGAAGCCGAAGACCAGGGCGTTCGCGTCCTGAACCCGACCTACGAGGAAGTCGAGGTGGAATCAGATGACTGATCTGAGCGCACAGAAGCGACTGGCGGCCGACGTCATGGACGTCGGCAAGAACCGCGTCTGGTTCGACCCGGACGCACAGGGAGACATCGCCGAAGCGATCACTCGTGACGAGATCCGCGAACTCGTTGACGAGGGTCGCATTCAGGCCGACGAACCCTCCGGCAACTCACGCGGCCGCGCTCGAGAGCGCAACGCGAAACGCGCCTACGGCCACCAGAACGGTCAGGGTAAGCGTCGCGGCAAGAAGGGCGCACGCCAGAACGAGAAAGAAGAATGGCAGAAGAAGATCCGTGCACAGCGCCGGAAGCTACGCGACCTCCGCGACAAGGGCGAACTGACGCCCACGCAGTACCGCACGCTCTACAAGAAAGCGGGCGGCGGGGAGTTCCGTAGCGTCCAGTACCTGTTGAACTACATCGACGACAACTACGGTAACCAATAATGGCGACAGGACCACGATATAAAGTGCCGATGCGGCGTCGCCGTGAGGTCCGGACGGACTACCACCAGAGGTTGCGCCTGCTGAAATCGGGAAAGCCCCGCCTCGTTGCTCGCAAGAGTAACAAGCATACTACGGCGCAGCTGATCACTCCCGGACCTCAGGGAGACGAGACGCTTGCAAGCGCGCACTCGAGCGATCTGGCGGAGTACGGCTGGGACGCCCCCACGAGTAACATTTCCGCGGCGTATCTGACCGGCCTCCTGGCCGGCAAACGAGCCGTCGACGCCGGTCTCGAGGAGGCAGTCCTCGACATCGGCCTCAACACGGCCACGCCCGGCAACAAGGTGTTCGCGGTACAGGAGGGCGCGATCGACGCCGGCCTCGAGATCCCGCACAACGATAGCGTACTCGCTGACTGGTCGCGTACGCGCGGCGAGCACATCGCCGACTACGCCGAACAGCTCGACGAGCCGCTGTACAGCGGCGAGTTCGACGCAACGGATCTCCCCGAACACTTCGACGAGGTACGAGAGGCGATTCTCGAATGAGTAACTACAACGATAGCGGATGGGAACCCGTCACCCGTCTCGGCCGGAAGGTCCAGGAGGGCGAAATCGAGGACATGGAGACCGCCCTCAACTCGGGCCTCCCGCTAAAGGAACCCGAAATTATCGACCAGCTCCTCCCCGGACTGGAAGACGAAGTACTGGACATCAACATGGTCCAGCGGATGACTGACTCCGGACGACGCGTGAAGTTCCGCTGCGTCGTCGCCGTCGGCGACCGCAACGGGTTCGTCGGCTACGCCGAGGGTCGAGACGACCAGGTCGGCTCTGCCATCCAGAAGGCGATCGGTATCGCGAAGCTGAACATGATCCAGGTGCCCCGCGGTTCGGGTTCCTGGGAGGACCGCTCGGATCGGCCCCACTCGCTGACGCGGAAGACGACCGGCAAGGCCGGCTCCGTCGAAGTCGAGGTCATTCCGGCCCCCGAAGGGCTCGGACTGGCCGCCAGCGACACCGTCCGTCACGTCCTCGAGCTGGCCGGCATCGAGAACGCCTGGACCAAGAGCCACGGCAACACTCGAACGACGGTCAACCTCGCGAAAGCGACGTACAACGCGCTCGAGAACGCCTCCCAGTCGCGACAGCCGCGACAGCGAGGCGGCCGGGACGAAGCTGAGGTGGCTGACCAATGAAAGCGATCATCCAGATCCGTGGCGAAGTGAATCGACAGGACGACGTCCAGGACACCCTGTCGATGCTCAACATCCACAACGTCAACCACTGCACGCTCGTCCCCGAAACCGACCCGTACGAGGGGATGATTGCCAAGGTCAACGACTACGTCGCCGTCGGCAAGCCCGACGCGGACGTGATCGAGACCCTGCTCGCGAAGCGAGCGGAGCCCCTCGAGGGCAAGCAGGCGGACGTCGACGAGGAGTGGCTGGCCGACAACACTGAGTACGATACCTTCGGTGAACTGGCCGACGCGCTGCTCGACGAGGAGACGACACTTCGTGACGAGGGACTGTCACCGACGCTTCGACTCCACCCGCCGCGGGGGGTCACGATGGTATCAAAAAGCCGACCGTCGAGGGCGGCCAACTCGGAAAGCATACAACAGGGGAGATTAACGACCTCCTAGAATCGATGCGATAACCATGACGAGCAAAAAACGACGCCAGCGCGGATCGCGGACCCACAGCGGCGGTTCCCACAAGAATCGACGCGGTGCGGGCCATCGCGGTGGCCGCGGCCGTGCCGGGCGCAGCAAACACGAGTTCCACAACTACGAACCGAAGGGGAAACACGGCTTCAAGCGACCCCACGACATCCGCGAGACGGTCGCGGAGATCGACGTCCAGAAGTTAGACGAGGACGCGATCCTCTATGTCGCGGAGGACCTCGCCGAGGAGACCGACGACGGTTACGAACTCGACGCACGCGATATCGTCGAGGACGGCCACGAGGTCGACGTCGTCAAGGTCCTCGGATCGGGGCAGGTCCGCAACCAGCTGACGGTCACTGCGGACGCCTTCTCCGAGACGGCCGAGGAGAAGCTCGAGGCCGGCGGCGGTGAGGCTGTTCTCTCCGAGCGCGGCGAGGAGCGAGCGGCCGAGGCCGAGGACGAGGAAGCCGACGCTGAACAGGACGAGGAATAACTATGGGATGGAAGGAAGCCGCTGAACCGGTTCTGACGAGGATGCCAGCAGTACGCCGTCCGGAGGGGCACGTCCCCTTCAAACGGAAGCTGATGTGGACGGTCGGCATCCTCATGTTGTACTTCTTCCTGACGAACATCTCGCTGCTCGGGTACCAGTCCGGCGGGGCGGGCGACCTCTTCGGACAGTTCCGTGCGATCCTCGCGGGAGCGCACGGATCGGTGCTCCAGGTCGGTATCGGACCGATCGTCACCGCGAGCATCGTCTTGCAGCTGCTCGGCGGTGCGAACCTGCTCGGGCTCGATACGGACGATCCCCGGGATCAGGTTCTCTATCAGGGCCTCCAGAAGGTACTGGTCGTCCTGATGGTCATCCTGACCGGGCTCCCGATGGTGTTCGCCGGCGGCTTCCTGCCAGCAGTGCCACAGCTCCAGCTCGGCGGGCTCACCCTCGATCAGACGCAGGTGCAGATGCTGATGTTCGCCCAAATCGTCGTTGGCGGTATCCTCATCCTCTACATGGACGAGGTCGTCAGCAAATGGGGCGTCGGCAGCGGGATCGGTCTGTTCATCATCGCCGGCGTGAGCCAGCGACTGGTCACCGGGCTCATCAACCCGGTCCAGGGCGGGTTCTTCTTCGACTGGTACCGCATCTTGACCGGACAGGTCGAGATGGGGTCGCTCGTCTCGGGAAGCGGTCTGCAGACGCTGCTGCTCGGTGACGGGCATATTATCGCCCTGTTCACGACGGTGCTCATCTTCGGGATCGTCGTCTACGCGGAGTCGGTCCGCGTCGAGATCCCGCTGAGCCACGCCCGAGTCAAGGGCGCTCGCGGTCGCTTCCCCGTGAAGCTCATCTACGCGAGCGTCCTGCCGATGATCCTCGTTCGCGCAGTGCAGGCGAACATCCAGTTCATGGGCCAGATCCTCAATCAGCAGTGGGCGGGGATGCCCGCGTGGCTCGGGAGTTACTCGCAGGGCCAACCCGACGGCGGGTTCTTCTACTATGTGTCCCCGATCTACTCGCCGCAGGATTGGATGTGGTTCACGGCGAACGTCGGCCAGGAGTGGTGGCAGGTAATGATCCGAATCGGTATCGACGTCACCTTCATGGTTGTCGGTGGGGCGATCTTCGCCATCTTCTGGGTCGAGACGACGGACATGGGTCCCGAATCGACGGCGAAGCAGATCCAGAACTCCGGGATGCAGATCCCCGGCTTTCGACAGAACGTCGGTGTCATCGAGAAGGTCATGGAGCGCTACATTCCGCAGGTGACCGTCATCGGCGGTGCGCTGGTCGGCCTGCTGGCCGTCTGGGCCAACATGCTCGGCACCATCGGCGGTGTGAGCGGAACCGGACTGCTGCTGGCCGTCTCCATTACGTACAAGCTGTACGAGGAGATCGCCGAGGAGCAGATGATGGAGATGCATCCGATGATGCGCGACATGTTCGGCGGCGGCGACTAACGCCGACTCCGTTCTCTTTCAGTTCTCCGGACCCTGAGCAGTTGCGCAACTGCACCAGTCGGTATCGAACTGTGGGCTGCCGACCGGTGAGAGACCGATAGTAGCCACTGAAAGTCCTGCAACCCAATCGCACGATTTGATCAGTGTGTGAGTCGTTTCAGTGGCTACTATAACCCGCTGCACGACGCACCCCAACACATGGTCAACGCCTTCTGGCTCGATCGCGACCTCGAGCGAGCCGCGACGTGGCTCGTCGATCGCCACGTCACGAGCAGCGTCTTCGAGTGTTCGATGGTGCTGACGACGGCGGTTCAGCGAAACGGCTACCCGGAATCCGACGCGCTGTACGTCACGCATCCCGACCACCCGCTGACTCGCTGGGCGGCGCGCTCCCTTGCCAACTGGCGCTCACTCCGGGCGTACACCGACACGGCGCACGAGGAGTGGCGCTATCGCTGGGATCACGACTCGACGGATCGGCACGGCTGCTGGGCGACCGTTCGATCGCTCGACGACGATCGGGTTCGCGGCCTCGAGTGGCCCCGCGAGGGCCGCGAGGATTCGCCGCCGGTGACGGACGGGTGGACGGCCGAGGACTACGTCGACGCCTATCGCTACTACGACGCGAACGAGAAGCGACACCTGTTCGAGTGGTCGAAAGCGCGGTCGATGCTGCCCTGGATCCCGGAGTACACGGTCGACGGGACGGGGTGACGTCCGCTCCGTTCTCGCGCCACGACGGGGACGCGCAGCCTGCAACGGCTGCGTGAGATGCGGTGCCGAGAGAGCGGTCGCTGTCGACGCGAGCGATCGGACCGTGTTCGACTGCCGGCGCTTCATACGGACTACTGTAAGTCATTTCCGGCGCGACCGCAGGCCGGACGCGGTCGCGCCGATAAATCGTTACAGTAGACCGCATCAGTCCGAGACCGGCTGCATCTCGGCTTGGTCGTGGAGGGTGGCGAGATAGCGGGCGACTTCGTCGTGGGTGTGGGCCCCGACGAGGTGGTCCTCGAGCGTCCGATCGAGTTCCAGTACGTCGTGGCAGATCGGACACTCGATCGGCGGTTTGAATGCCATCTGTTCTTCACCATCCGTCTGTTCGAGGGAAAGCGCTACAGCATGCATGTGCCCGCCCGCGATGCGTCTCGAGCGCTCCATCATCGACATCCAAGCCGTCGGCGTCCGATCTACCTGTCGAGCGACGGCCGCCGTTTCGACCGACCCGTCGGGTAGCGTGCGCAGCGAAAAGGTGTTTCCTCGACGCGGTCGGAGCCCCACTCGATGGGCGACCGATCCGTGACCGACTGGGAGTTCGACGCGGAGTTCGAGACGGCCCTCGAGACGGTGCCCGACGACCAGTTCGATCGGGACCGGTTCGTCCCCGGCGTCGGACCGCTGTCGGCGGACGTGATGCTCGTCGGCGAGGCGCCGGGCGAGCGAGAAGTCGAACAGGGTGAACCCTTCGTCGGGCAGGCCGGCCAGCAGCTCGATCGAGCGCTCGATGCGATCGGCTACGACCGTCGCGACCTCTATATCACCAACCTCGTCAAGGTGCGACCGCCGGAGAACCGCGACCCTTACGTCGCGGAGATCGAGGCCTGGTGGCCGGTGCTCGAGGCGGAGATCGAGCGCGTCGATCCCAGCGTGCTCGTTCCGCTGGGGAGTTTCGCGACGGACGAACTCCTCGAGACGGACGAGACGATCACCGACCTGCACGGGCGCGAGTTCGAGCGCGAGCTGCGTGGCACCTCGGATTCCTCGAGCGGTGCGAGGCGCGACCGAAGTGAGCGCCTCGATGAAACGAGCGGGGAGGAACGACCCGCGAGCGGACGCGATCCGCGAGAGCGCGAGGTCCGCCGCGTCGTGCCGGCGTTCCATCCCGCGGCGGCGCTGTACGACCGGAGCAAGGTCGACGCCGTGGAGTCGGATCTGCGGACCGCCCTCGAGTTGGCGTGACGGAGACCGGGACCGTCCGGGTCGTGCAGGCCGAGACGGCTTCCGGGGCGGGACGGTACTGCCGACCGAATGAGTCCCACCGTTACCGACGACGACGTCGGCAAGCCCGTCGAGAGTGCAGACGGCGAGACACTCGGTACCGTCGTGAGCGTCGACCCAGAGGGTGCGCACCTCGATCCGGAACCGGATATGACCGACTCGATCACGGCCGTGCTCGACTGGGAGCCCGCGTCCGGTGACATCGTCCCGCTCGAGGACGACGCGATCGACGAGATCACCGAGGATGCGGTCCGGCTCAGGGCCGCGTTTTCGGCGGAAAGCGTCGCACCGGACGATGAGCCCGAACCCGAACTCGAGGGGTGACGACTGGGCGAATCGGGACGGAGACACCGACGGGTGACTCCTCGCCGTCACCCGGGAAACAGCCGTCCGATCACCGAACGGGATTCTCGGGCGGCGTCGCGCGGGTTATTTCATCCCTTCTGGAGGGGAGTCCGTCTCGACTGCGGGTAGGAGGTTGATAACAATGCCGTCCGTCGGCGACGGTCAACGCAGTGATCAGGAACGTGCTCGCCGTTCGTCACCGGTCGGATCGTGCGACGGCAGATCCCCGGTTCGCGCTCGTGGAGTCGACGACGTCGCGCTGTCGTCGCCTTCCGACTGACCCGGTGTTCGCGTTGACTAATGTCAGTTACTGAGCGGATCGTCGACGGCTTCAAGGCGACGCTGGGGGCTCGTCTCGTCACCAACCTCGCGAACGGGGTGTTGATGCTACTGCTCGCGCGGGAACTACTCACACCCGACGAGTACGGGTTGCTGTTCTTCGTGATCGCGGTCATCGGCGTCGCAGGGATGTTTACCGACCTCGGAATCGCTCGCTCGGCCGCCCGATACATCTCCGAGTCCAAGGAGACCGATTCCGGCAAAATCCCGTACCTCCTCCGGACATCGCTCGGATTTCGACTGGTGTTGATCGGCATCGTTTCGACTACGCTGGTCGTCGGTCACGAGCAGCTTGCCGCCCTGCTCGAGACGCCGGAGGCGGCGACGCTATTGCTGGTCGGCGGCGTCTATCTCGTCTTCCAGTCGCTGAACTCCTACACCCAGACGGTCTTTCAGGGCTTCAATCAGGTCGAACTCAGCGCCGTTGTCAACGTCGTCAACAACGTCACGCGGGTCGGCTTCGTCGTCGCCTTTACCGTCCTCGGACTCGGCGTCGTCGGCGCGATGATGGGGTATCTGGTCGGCGCAGTGCTCGCGACAGGCGTCGGGCTCGTCCTCCTCTACCGACGGTTCTACGTGACCTACGACGACGACGGTGGTGAGAAGACGCTGCGCAATCGAATGCTGCGATACAGTATTCCGTTGACCGCCTCGACCAGCGCGAGCATTCTCGACAATCGGATCGATACGGTTCTCGTCGGATTCTTCCTCAATCCGGTGGCCGTGAGCTATTACGTTCTCAGCAAGCAAATCTCGGAGTTCGTGCTCGTTCCCGCCGGCTCGCTGGGCTTCTCCGTCTCGCCGACCTACGGCGAACAGAAGGCCAACGACGCGCTCGAGGAGGCGGCGCGGATCTACGAGTCGACGCTGCAGTACGTCCTCCTCCTCTACATCCCGGCGGCCGTCGGGCTGATCCTCGTCGCCGATCCGGCCATTCGGCTCGTGTTCGGCGCGGACTACGCCGGTGCCGTCCCCGTCCTTCAGCTGATGGCGATCTACGTCATCTTCCAGGCGATCACCAACGTGACCACGAACGGGCTGGATTACCTCGGCCGGGCGTCCGACCGCGCGATCGCGAAGGGGGTCACCTCCGCCGCCAACGCCGTTCTCAACGTGCTCTTGATCCCGCGATTCGGCGTCCCAGGGGCGGCGTTCGCCACCGTCATCACCTACGGCATCTACACGGCCGTCAACGTCTTCGTGATGTACCGCGAGATCGCGTTCGATTACGGCGGCGTCGGCCGATCGATCGCGCTCATCTCCCTCATTTCCGCGGGGATGGGCGTCGCCGTCCTCATTCTCGTCCCCTACGTCTCGAACCTGATCGCCCTCACCGGCGTGATCGCACTCGGCGTCGGCATCTGGGGATGCTTGATCACGTTCAGCGGGCTGGTCGATCCTCAAGAGACGCTCGCACTGTTGACCTAGTCTCGCCGGCGGTCGCTAGTCTTGGCGCTTTCCGTACCCGTTCTCGATCCCTCCTCTATTTCGTTCCCCTGCTCCCGATTCTCTACGCACGATTTTTGCTCGAGACTCCGTTTCGGTCGTCGCGTTCCCTCGAGTGGCGACCGACTGCGTTCGGGTGACCGCCTGCCCGTGCTGTCTCCGTTCCGCTCACGCTCGACTCGCGGCATTCCGGTTCGAATCGCGGCATTCCGGTCCGTTCGTGCGCTCACGAGAGTGGCCGCTCCCCCATCGGCTCGCTCGTCTCCAGTGGTAACAATACCCTTCTGGAGCGCTATATACCAGTAATACGTTCATATCAAAATAGGATACAGTCGGCATCGAGAATGTGAACACACGACTCCCCGATTCCGATACCAACGGGGCAGCCCTCCGGTCGTTCGTCGATCAGTTCGAGCGGGGTGAGCGACACGCGGCGGTCCAAACCCTGCTCGAGACCGCCGACGAGCCGCGTTCGATACTCACGTCGCTCTTCGGCGTCGGATACGACGGCTGGTACGCTCTCGTCGCCGACGACATCTCCGGCTCCTGCCTCGATCTCACCCCCGGCTGGGGACGAACGACGCCGCTTTTGAGTCGACTCGCGGACACGGTCTACACGTACCAGCCGACCGATACTGGCAGTCGGCTCCTCGAGGCTCGACCGGCACTGGAGGGAGCCGACGTGGTGTCGATCGCGAGCGACGACCTCGCCTCGGCGGTCCGCGGTCGTTCGTTCGAGACGATCGTCACGACGGGACCGCGGGCACCTGACGGCGACTTCTTTGATCACGTCGACGGGCTCGCCCCGTCGCTCGAGGACGGTGGCACCCTTATCACCGAGATAAACGGCTGGCCCAGAACGACCGGAATGACGGATCGGGTCGGCCTCGAGCGCGGGTCGGCGATGGCCGGCGATCGATCCCCGGCGACCGTCTGGCGATCGATCCCTTCGCGGCTCGTCGCCGCCCTCGAAGACAGGGGGTTCGACGAGGTCGAACTGTTCGGGCTGCTCCCCGGTGGGAGGCGATACCGGTGGGCGGTGCCGGTCGCCGGCCCCGACGCCCTCGAGTGGGTGTTGGACACGATCGAGGCAGACACGACGGCCGCTCGGCTGCTCCGAGGCGGTGCGACCCTCGCCAACAGGATGGGTGTCGTCAAACAATCGTATCCCAGTTACGTCGCCGTCTGTCGAACGCGGTCGGCGGCGTCGGAAACGGACGCCGAATCGGGGACGGGGACCGAGCGGACACGAGTGCTCCGACGCGGCGCGAACCGGTCGATCGTCTTCGAACTCGTCGACGGCGGCCTCGAGTCCGTCCGGAAAGTACCGAACGCTCCCTCCCACGGCCGCTACAACGAACGCGCGGCGTCGACCCTCTCTGCGCTCGCGGCTGCGGACAGCCCGCTAACGGGGACGCTCCCCGACGTGGCGCTCGAGGAGTCCCCGCTCGGTCCAGTGCTGTCGGAATCGCCGGCAGCGGGCATGCCGCTCATGGACGTTGTCGCCCGACTGGAGACGCCGCCCGATCCGGACGCCTTCGCTCGAGTCCTCGAGACGGGACTCGACTGGGTCGGGAGGCTACAGCGAACGCACATGGGGCCTCGAGTAACGGTGTCACCGGAGACGATCCATCGCGAGTTGACCCCGGACGAACTCGACGTGACACCGCCGGCGGTGTCCGAGCCAGTCGAGTATCCGAGGGTCCCCGCGCACGGGGACTATCACCCGGGGAACGTCCTCGTCGCCGACGACGGCACGATCGAGCGCGTCATCGACTGGGAGTACAGCGCGCTCGATCGCAACCCCGTCGCCGATCCCGGCTTCTTCACCCTGAAACTCGCCGAGTTCGCGTTCGGCGGCTTCGAGGCGGGCGTCCGAGCCACGCTGCTCGAGGACACGCCCCACGCTGACTGCGTGTACGAGCAGTTGGTCGCGTACTGCGACGCCATCGGCGTTCGCCCGCGAACGTTCGGGGCCTACCTCGGACACGCGCTCGTGACCCAGACCGACGTTCACTTCCAGTCTGCCAGTCCGTGGCGCTTCCACGCGAATCCGCGGGAGAAGTGCGATCGATTGGGGTTCCTCTACAAGAACCTCGCGGAAATTCGGTGCCGACTCGAGCGCCAGCGAACGGAGTATTCCGCAGGTTCGCAGCCAGTGGTCGACTCCGGTTCCGACGCCGACGCAGTTGAGTCAGGTCATCGCGAGTCAGTTCGTGCTGCGGACGCCTCCGTCGAGCAGTCACGTCACCGGTGAGCGTCGAGCGACTGGGCCGTTCGACCGGCGGATTGGATCCGATGTCACTGCTATCGGCTGTGACGGAGAGAGAAGGCGTGATTCGGTTTCAGGCGCCGTCCGTGCGCGGTGGCGTTATTGGATCGAGTACCCTGCTGCGAGGGTGAGCAGGACGACCATGAACACCGCGGTGAGCATCAGGTAGGTGATCGACCGCGGCTCGTCTTTCAGGTGCTGGAAGTAACCGGCGATCAAGGAGACCTTGATGACTGCCAGAATCATCGTCCCACCCACTGCGAGTTCATAGGTGAAGATCTCCGGGAAGTGGAAGAAGACGAACTTCCCCGTTGCCAGCAGTATCAGCGCCACGTAAATCAATGCGTAGTTCCGAATACTCGCCATTGGTGAGGAATGAGACTGACGGATACTTATACCTTCCTCATACGATCGCTCACCGGCCTGGCCGGCGTCTGCGCGTCCGTCGGAAGGAGGTAGTAAATCGACGGTCGCGCGGGACCGACCGTGACCGCATGGAAGCGACACGTAGATGGATCGCGGGTACGAATCGCCGACAATGAGTGGACGTTCGGCTCTCCGTCGCCGGACCGGTATCGGGTTCGTGTTCGCCCTCGCGGTCCTCGCCGCGAGCACCGGCGTCGTCGCCGCGAGCAACGTGGCAGCCGGCCTTTCGGGGGGCAGCGACGTGTCGGTTCCGACGTGGCTCTACCTCGCGACTGGCGGCGGTGCCATCGGTGCCTCGGCGCTGCTGACCATGCTCGTCACCGATCGCGACGTGATCGGGACCTACCACGACCGCACGCTCGAGACCACGACGGACCGGCTCCTGGCTGCGGGCTCGCTCCTATTCGGCGTGCTCGGTCTTTTTGGACTCGCGCTGATCCTGATCGCCGGGATCCGCGGTCCGCCAATCGGGTTGGTCAGCGCGACCGTCCTAGTGACGTTCGTCGGCGGGCGGGCGCTCCTGACGATCGCTGCATACACCGTCGGCAACCCGTGGCCGGCGCTCAACCCCTGGCGACGGATTGCCGCGGCGCTGCCCAACGGCTACGAATCGTACCCGTCGGCTTTCGGCTCCTGGCCCGCCGTCGTGGCGCTGTTGACGTTCATCTGGCTCGAGGTGGTCGCCCCGCTGACCTCGTCGGCGCGTGTGCTGGTGTTCGTGCTCGTCATGTACTCGCTGTTTACGATCTCGAGTGCGGTCGTCTTCTCCCCCGAGACGTGGTTCCGTCGCGGCGATCCGCTCTCGCTGTGGTTTCGACTCTACGGGGCCGTCGCGCCGATTCAGCGCACGGACGACGGGCTCGAACTGCGATTCCCCGGCTCTCGGCTGAGCGACGACGACCTGGTAACTGACACCTCCGTCGTGGCGTTCGTGCTCGCACTCGTCTGGGAACTCACCTACAGCGGGTTTATCGTCACCCCCGTCGGCGTCGGGACCGTCGAAGCGCTCGTCGGGCTCGGCATCCCGCCGGTGATCGTCTACCTGCTCTTGCTCGTCGGCGGCTTCGCCCTGTTCTGGAAGGTGTACTGGATCGCGATCGACCGGACCCGCGATCGGGCCGACACGTATCTCTCCCGTCGGTATCTCGGGATCCGCTTCGCCGCACCGCTGCTCGCAATCGCGGCCGGCTATCACTTCGCACACTATATCGGCTTCGCGATCTCGCTGTGGCCCTCGTTGTTCGACGCGCTGGCAATGCCGCTCGATCCGCCGCCGAACCCGACCCGGTACGCGCTCCCGGGCTGGTTCGGGTACGTCGAAATCGCCGGCATCCTGCTCGGTCACGTTCTCGCGGTGTGGATCGCCCACACCGTCTCCTTCGATCTCTTTCCCGGCAAGCTGCAGTCGATCAGGAGCCAGTATCCGCTCATCGTCGTGATGGTGTTTTTCACGATGGTAAGCCTCTACCTCGTCTCCAAGGGGTCGATGAGCCCGCCATACGTTCCGGGCTAATCGCCCGCCATCTCTCTTCGACACCTTTCCTTTTCGACCCACTACTCGTCCGGCTCACTGGTTTCTCTCCCACTGACCGTTCGGACTACTGAACCGGCAAACACTTCCTCTCGCTCTCGTAATTGTCGATCGAATGGCGACCAATCGGCCACTCGAGCGGGAGTACGAGGTGCCACCGGAGGAAACACCCGGCAAGACCTGTCCGTACTGCGGACGGCCGTTCCGATCCGAGCGATACGCCACGTTCCATATCGGTGTCGACCACGCCGAGGAGTGTTCCGAGGACGAATACGAGGCGTTCGAAGCCGAACGCGACGACGAGGAGTACGACCTCTTTACGTTCCACTTCAAGGCGGCTATCTCCGTGTTTCTGGTCTACTTCCTGTTTACGTTCGTCTACGCGCTCGTCTGGGCCGGCTAACGCTCTGACTCGAATCCTCTCCCCTCTCGTACCGATCCCCGGCCGCCGATGCTGCCCTCGCTTCTCGTCATCGTTCCGTCTCTCACACCGTCGCTCGAGCCGGGAGGCTGATTTGTCTCGTCTCACCGTGCTCTCGAATCCCGGCTCGATCGCGCGGTCGGTAGCGCTGTCGCCGCTCGAGTGTCGGGAGGACAATTCACCGCCTGGATCGAAACGCCAGTATCGGGTACCGACGGGTATGGTCAGCGAATACAACGCCGCGAATTCGTCGGTTCGTCTCAGTAGTCGTCAGGAAGAAGGGAACAGCAATCGAACGCCGAATCGAACCCGTGTAGCGGCGGGCCGCTACATCAGGTAGAACAGTGGGAACAGGAAGACCCACACGATGTCGACGAAGTGCCAGTAGAGACCGAAGTACTCCACCGGCATGTGATCCTCGAGATAGGCGTCGATCGAGACGACGCGGTAGATCATGAAGCCCGCGATGAGCAGGCCGAGGATGACGTGCAGCGCGTGCAGGCCGGTCGTCACGAAGTACAACGAGTACTCGATCCCGCTGAACCAGTAGTGACCGTCCGCGAACTTGCTGCTGTACTCGAAGGCCTTGACGCCCATGAACACGAACCCGAGCAGGACCGTCGCGCTGAGCGCGCCGAGCAGTCCCTTCTTGTTTCCGCGTTCGGCCATCACGTGCGCGAGGATGACCGTGAAACTCGAGGTGAGCAGGACGTACGTGTTGAACAGCCCCGCCATGGTGATCGACTCGAGGTGCCAGTTATCCCAGCCGCCGTGGATGCGCATAAAGATGTACGCACCGATCGCGGCCCCGAAGACGACGACGTCAGAGGCCAGAAAGACCCAGACGCCCATCTTTTCGTTGCTGATGCCCTCGAACGGCCAGCGTTCGGCGATCGCCATCTCGGGAGCGTCGAACTGCTCGCGGCCGAACTGGAACAGCGTGATCCCCATCAGGCCGAGTCCGAGCGCGGTCAGTATCGGGTAGACGATACTCTGGTTGGGCGCAGAAGCCAGGCTGACAAAGTCGCCGACATCGCTCGCGATGTTGGACTCGACGAACGAGTAGACGTACGGTGTGATGCCGCTGAGCCCGAGGAAGAAGACGAAGGTCCCGGCACCGATGCCGACCGGCCAGATGCTGGCGTGGTCGGCGTGTTCTTCCTCGTGGCTTTCGGCGGTTGCGGTCGCTCCGTGGGCGACGCCGCCGTCGGTCGCCGCGGGGGCGTCGTCGACGAACTCGAGTCGGCCGCTCGCGTAGCTGGGGCGGTTCGGCCAGTTCTCGAGGGGCGGCGGCGAGGGGATTGCCCACTCGGCAGTTCTCGAGAACGTCCACGGGTTGTCCGGCGCGTCGGGCCCGGAGATGAAACTCTTCCCGAGCGTGATGAACACGAGCAACACTCCCGCACCGAGGACGAACGCCCCGACGGTTGCTAGCTGGTGGTAGATCTCTGCGCTCTCAGCGTAGTGGAAGACGCGCCGCGGCGTCTCCCAGGCGAGGAACATCGGGAAGTACAGCAGGTTGAAGCCGAGGAAGTAGACTGCGAAGCTGAGCTTTCCGAGTCGTTCGGAGTACATCTTCCCGGTGATCTTTGGCCACCAGTAGTAGAGACCACCGAACAGCGCGGTGACACCGGAGACCATCACGTAGTGGAAGTGAGCGACGACCCAGTAGGTCCCGCGGAACTCGTAATCGAGGACGACGGCACCGAGGAAGACGCCGGTGATCCCGCCGAGGATGAACAACACGAGCGCACCCAGCGAGAACAGGAACGGCGTCGTAAAGCGCACGCGACCCTTGACCATCGTGTAGATCAGTGCGAAGACCATCAGGTCGAAGGGCAGCGAGATACCGATCGTCGTCGCCATAAAGAGCGTCTTGATCGGGAGGTTGATCGTCGACAGGAACATGTGGTGCATCCAGACCAGGAAGGACTGGACGGCCACCAGGACCATCGCGATGATGACCCACTTCCGGCCGACGAGTCGTCGACCACAGAAGGTCTGGAACGTCTCGAACATGATTCCCAGCGCCGGGAAGAAGACGATGTACACCTCCGGATGGCCGAAGAACCAGAACAGGTGGGCCCACAGCAAGCTCGAGCCCTGGTCAGTGGCGAAGTACTGTGTGAGGAACAGGCGGTCGACCGACAGCAACAGGAGCGCTGCCAGCAGTGCCGCGAACGCGAACAGCATCATCCAGATGGTCAGCAGCCACGACCACGAGAACATCGGGATGTTCCAGAGACCGAGCCCTTCGGCTCGAGACCGATGCATCGTCACGAGGAAGTTTACCGACCCAATCGTGATCGACACGACGAATAAGGTCAGCGCGAGGATCGTCGCGTTGCTGCCGGCAGTCGCCCCGATCGCCGGTGTATAGGTTGGAACGTTCAGCGGGGCGTACATCGTCCAGCCGCCGGAGAACGTTCCTCCCTGGAAGAACGAGATCCCCATGAGGATGCCCGAGAACAGGTAAAACCAGTAACTCAGGGCGTTCAGTCGTGGGAACGCGAGGTCTTTCGCCCCGATCTGCAGCGGAACGAAGTAGTTCGCGAACCCGCTCGCGATCGGAGAGAGGAACCAGAAGACCATTATCAGTCCGTGTGCGGAAACCGACTGATAGTACTGGTCGTTCGATAGTAGCGCGCTGCCGCCAAATTGCATGCCGCCCGACTCCCAGAGATGGGCGCGGAACAGCAAAGCGAGGACACCACCGAAGATGAGGAAGAACAGCGATGTCGTGATGTACAGGATCCCGACGTCCTTGTGGTTGGTCGTTACTAACCACCGCTTGACCGATTTCATCGGCGGGAGATCACTCATCAGGCCTCACCTCCGTCGTTCGTGTCGCTTTCATTGGTTTCACTTTCCGTCGCGTTGAGCTCGAGCGTGTAGGACTCGTCGACCGGACCGGTCATGTCGAACTGCGCTTCGACCGGTTCGAACTGCTGGCCGCCCTCGGTCGGTGAGATCGTTATGTTGTAGACTCCGCCCTGTTCGATGTCGCTGACGTTGCTAACCGTGATCGTCCCGTTATCGAACTGGTCGTCCGTGTAGGTCTCTTCGAAGTCCCACTCCTGACTCTCGAGGGTCATCTCGTATCCGACGTCCCCGTATCCGGTTTCTTCGGAAACGGGAGTCTCGTTCCCGTCTTGAACCGTAATCGACATCGTCAGCTGCTCGTTCATCCACTCGTCGAACGCGTCGGGTTCCATGACCTGGGCTTCTCCGGTCATGGTAGTGTGGAACTCGCCACAGAGCTCGAAGCATTTGATCTCGTACGTTCCGGGTTCCTCGGCTTCGAACCAGGTTTCGTCGTACTCGCCCGGAATCGCGTCGGCTTTCACCTTTTGATCGGGGATACCGAACGCGTGCCAGACGTCGCCCGATGTCACCTGGAGCCAGACTCGCTCGTCTGCGGGGACTCGGAGCGTCGACGTCGATTCGATCCCGTTGTCGTACTCGAAGTACCACGCGAAGCTATCGCCGGTCACCTCGACGTTGAGTGCCTCTTCTTGGTTGGCGTCTCCGGGATCTTCGACGTACAGGAGCATCGTGTACGTCCAGATCACCAGAGAAATGACGATGATGGCACTGATTCCAAATGAGAGGAACAGTTTTTTGCCGCCCTTTCCGCCTGTCGGTAACTCCCCCACGGATGGCAGATCCTCGTCTTTCTCGGCGGCCTCGCCAGTATCACGGTACTTGTACGCGTTGTACAACGTGTACGCGACAACGACGATACCGACGAGCGTCCCGAGTCCGAGGAATACCACGAAGATATTCTCGAACACGTCGACGCGGGTCCGCTGCATCGGGGCAATGAGTGCGCTGTAGATTGTATTCATCTCTTTTGTCGGCCAGTTATATGTCGGACGATGGTTGCTGGGGGCACTTATCTATTTGGAAACCGCCCGGACGCGCCCGTTTCTCGAGTCAGGCTGCGGTTCGTGGTTCGATCGGCGGACCGTCCGCCGCCGTCAGTTCCCCTCATCACGATGTCGTTGGGGTCGACGACCTTTTCTTTATCGTTCTTTCGGCCGGATGACGCCCGCTAGGATGGGAATCATGACGTAGTCAGGCGAACACGTTCGTGTCAGCTATCTGAGGGCGATGGTCTCGCTTGTCGTCTATAGTAGCCACTGAACGTCATTGCACGCCTGATCGACCGACAGCTGTCCGATCAGTGTGTAAATCGTTTCAGTGGCTACTAGAGGGCCGTTCACACCTCGGCGACCCAGACGCGAAACCCTGCCGGTAGATCATACACCTCGAGGAAGACCTCGTCGACAAACTGGGCGATCCGATTCGGGTCCGCCTTCGCGCTGATCCGGGCGTTGACCCCCTCTGCCTCCTCAGGTCGAATCAGTTCGTCGATCTTGAACGCCGAAAACTCCCCGATGACGGTCTTTAGCGTCTCCAGTTCCGCGTCGGTACAGTCGAGGTTGACCGTTCCGTCACCGAACTGGATCCACGGAACGCTCAATTCCGCGGGCGGCGCATCGTCCACACCGTCCTCGGAACCGGGCGTCGTCTCCGTCTCGTCAGTCCCGTCTGCGTCTGCCTCGAGGACGGCGTCGTCGGCCTCGAACGTCAGAAAAGTGCTCTCGCGATCGCGATGTGCGACGATGGCGTCGACGTACAGTTTCCGTCGCTCGGCGGGTTCGGTCGCATCGAAGCGAGTCATAGTCGAACGGACGTCCTCGATTCTTTAAGCCTTTATGCGGTGCCCCTGAACGGAAACGTATGGCTCAGCCACGAATCCTGATCCTGGGCGCGCCCGGTGCGGGGAAAGGGACCCAGAGTGCAAAGATCACCGACGAGTTCGACGTTGATCACATCACGACCGGCGACGCGCTCCGAAACAACAAGGAGATGGACATCTCCGAGTTGGACACCGAGTACGACACGCCGGGCGAGTACATGGACCGGGGCGAACTCGTCCCCGACGAGGTTGTCAATGCCATCGTCGACGAGGCCCTCTCGCAGGCCGACGGCTTCGTTCTCGACGGCTACCCGCGGAACGTCGAACAGGCCGAGGAACTCGAGGGCATGACCGACCTCGACGTCGTCCTCTCCCTCGAGGTCAGCGAGGAGGAACTCGTCCACCGGCTGACCGGCCGCCGCATGGATCCCGAAACGGGCGACATCTACCACGTCGAGTACAACCCGCCGGAGGATCCCGACGTCGAGGAACGCCTCGAGCAGCGAGACGACGACACCGAGGAGACCGTGCGGGAGCGACTGTCGGTCTTCCACGAGAACACCGAACCCGTTATCGAGTATTACGAGGCAGAAGGCGTGCTCGAACGAGTCGACGGCGAGCAGGCTCCCGACGAAGTCTGGGCGGACGTGAAGGCGACGATCGAAGACACGGCGTAATCCTTTCTGAGGAAAACGTCTTCGTTACAGAAGAGTGCTCGAGGGTCGAGGACAGCTACCGACGCTGCTATTTGTTCTGCACGTCGAGTTCGTGAACGGCGACGTTCAGATAGGTGATCTGCGGCGGAAGCGGGTATTCACCCGAATAGGGATCGATGTTAGCGTTCTTCAAATTGGAGTCGTAATCGAAGGAGACGGAGTTCGATTGTGCACAGGCGGAGTAGGCGACGATCGACCCGAAAAAGTCTCCCCCGCCCTGCATGTGGACCTGATGTGAATCACTACATTTACCGGTGCTTCCGTCCCACCAGTCCTTTTCTTCGTTCGATGAAACGTAGAGTACACCCTCGAAAGCGCCCGTATTACCCGGTCCGAAATCTACGCTCATCGTTGACGAGCCGTAAAATTGGATGGCCCCCGCATCGTCGCTGCAAGTGCCCCCGTCGCTAGTATCACATATGTCGCCCTTAATGACGGTGTCGTTCCCTCCGGCGTAGATGCGCAAAACGTTCCCGTCATCCCGGTTGACGACGCGGATCGATCCGTCTTTCTCGAGGTTAACGTCGTTCTCGACGATCAGCGTCGCGTTCCCGTTCGTCAGGTCGAACTCGTAATCCTCATCGCCGTCAATCTCCTCAATAAAGTACGTACCATCGTCGATCGGGCTCGTATAGCTCCCATTCGAGAGGTTTTCGTCAACGTCTTCGCCGGTTTTGGCGTCGGCGACCATCTGATCGATAACAGTGTCCATCTCCGGTAAGGGCGTTCCCGTCCGGTGATCGTTTCCGAAGTTATCGTGCTTGTCGTAGAAATCGTTCGGGTCATCCGACCCGATTGTCGCGCCCTCATCGAACGCCCCCTCGAGATCAGCGTATCCGAGAAGGACCGTGATCGTTCGGTTCTCGTGATCGATGTTCTGGATCGACGTTCCGCCGGCTTCCGTCCGGAAGTACCGTTCCCAGCCCCTGTAGTAGTCGCTCTGAATCGTGATCGTGACGGAATCGTTTTTGACGAAACTCACGTGGCGCATGGGATTTGTTTTGGTGTGTTTGACCGAGATCTCACCAGAATCGAGCGACTGCTCTCCGCTGAGCGTCGTGATCGGGAACCACAACGTGTCGTCCTCGGAATTGTAATTGATATTCGGGGCAGAGAGCATTCGAGTCTGATTCCCGGTTTCTCGCCAGACCCCGCCCGATTGATAAGAGATGATCGTCCCATCACCGCCCTCGTACTCGATAGCCCCCATCGGTTGTTGAGTGATATTGACCCCGCCACCTCTGATAGTCACCCATCCAGCTTTCGTTTTCGTCACCGCACCTGACTCGCCCGCCTCGAACTGAACCGATCGAGGCGTATCGTCGCTCGCCGAGACCGTCGACATCGTATGACTGAGCTCGACGAATGCCTGTTCGACTCGATCGTGTTCCGACTGCTGTTCGGCGCTGGACATAACGTCACCAGCGACGATCAGTATCCCAACACTGACCGTCGCGACCATCCCGATCAGGATGACGAGGCTGAGTACCGCCGACTGCCCGCGATTCGAAGTGACGGTTACGTGCCCCTCGCCTCGAGAATTCATTAGAAGGTGATTGTCAACATTACTTATAAATCGTTCGACTGATCAAACGCTTCAATTCTGTTCGATACCGCTTAGAGAGCGAATACGGGTGGCAGACGACGATCATCGCCTGGCATCTTTTGCTTCGTCGTATCCGGGCCGGTGATGACTACCGTTCGATCCGACGCGGCCTCGTCGCTATCGAAGAAAAACACTTGTATATCGGACCCACCCTAGCACAAACCAGATGACGCGTACAGCCGAGAAGATCGACGCCCTCGTCCGCGAGGATTCCTCGATGGCGGCCGCCCTCGAGGCGATCCGCGATGAAGCCGACAGGAACGGCGGCGAGGTCCAGTGGGCCGACGTCAGCGACGACCTGACGAGCGGACAATGGGGGCGATTGATCGAGAAAGGTGTGTTAGTCGACGGCGACCAAGGGTTCGAGATCGCCGATCGCGAGGCCTACGATCGGGCACTCGACGGCGATGGCAACGGTAGCAATGCCGCAGCCGATGTCGACATCGACGAGGAGGAATCGAGCTGGTCGCAATGGGACAAGCTGGCCGGCGTGGGGGCGCTCCTGTTGATGCCAGGGTACTGGTTCGACTCGATCCAGAACGTCGTCGGGAACGCCGTCAACGTCTTTCTCGGACCGCTCGATGCGGCGTTACCGTTCTACGCTGTGATCCTTTCGGTCGCGCTGCTCACCGGCCTCTACTCGTCGCTGCTCCAGGCGAATCTGATGAACACGGAGGTCATGGGCAAGTATCAAGAGCGCATGAAGGCCGTCCAGAACGAACAGAAGGAGCTCCGCCAGAAGAAAAAAGACGCCGAGGACCGCGGCGCGAGCGAGGCCGAAATCGAACGCATCGAAAACGAGATCGAGAAGGCCCGCGAAGAGCAGATGGAGGCCATGGCGGACAATCTGGGCATGTTCAAAGAGCAGTTCCGCCCGATGGTTTGGATCATGCTGTTGACGATCCCGCTGTTCCTCTGGATGTACTGGACGATCCGGACGGGCGCTATCGGGGCCGCCGAAGAGACCGTCGTGATGCCCCTCGTCGGGGAGATCGAGTGGCAGGAAGGTGTGCTCGGACCGATGCAGGCGTGGATCGTCTGGTACTTCCTGTGTTCGATGGGGTTCTCCCAGCTGATTCGCAAGTCGCTAAACATCGATATGTCGCCGTCGAACGCCTGAGCTGACCCGTCGACAATCGTCCCTTCTCGTTCGTTTTGGCCCAGATCGACCGGCCTCGCGCATTCAAAACCCATTTCACCTGCCCCCTCGCAGATCGACTATGTTACTCACCGTCTCCGGCCCGCCGGGAAGCGGGAAGAGCACGACCGCCGAGTTGCTCGCCGACGCCTTCGATCTCGACCACGTCAGCGGCGGTGACATCTTCCGCGACCTGGCCGACGAACGCGGCTACACCCCCCTCGAGTTCAATAAACTCGCCGAGGAAAACGACGAGATCGACCGCGATCTCGACCGGCGGCTCCGAGAAATCGCCGTCGACGCGGACGATCTGGTGCTCGAGTCGCGACTCGCCGGCTGGCTGGCTGGCGACCAGGCCGACTTCCGGTTCTGGCTCGACGCACCGGCGCGGGTCAGGGGCGAACGCATCGCCGAGCGCGAGGAGAAAGACCCCGTCCGCGCGACCGAGGAGACGAAGGCTCGCGAGGCCAGCGAGGCCCAACGCTACGATGAGTACTACGGGATCGACATCCGGGATCTGACGATCTACGACCTCTCGGTGAACACGGCCCGCTGGGAGCCCGATGCCGTCCTCGATATGCTCGTGACCGCCGTCGAACGCTACGACGCCGCCGGCGACGAGGGGAAAGCGCTCGTCGACCTCGAGACTGACTTCTGATGACGCTCCGTGGCCCACCGGGTGAGCGCTCGCCCGCCGAGTTGCTCACCTTCGGCGTCGTCAACCTCGACAAGCCGCCCGGTCCGTCCTCGCATCAGGTCAGCGGCTGGCTCCGCGACGCCGTCGACGAGACGCTGGCCGAGCGCGGCGTCGAGTCGCGGATCGGTCGCGCCGCCCACGCAGGGACGCTCGATCCGAAGGTGACCGGCTGTCTCCCGATGATGCTCGGCGACGCGACCCGGCTCGCACAGGTCTTTCTCGAGGGGGGAAAGGAGTACGTCGCCGTTCTCGAGTGTCACGCGCCGGTTCCGGCCGACGCCGAGTCGGTCATCGCCGAGTTCGAGGGACCGATCTATCAGAAGCCGCCGCGCAAGAGCGCGGTGACCCGTCGTCTGCGCGTGCGAGAGATCTACGACCTCGAGGTGCTCGAGGCCGAGGATCGACGGCTCCTCGTGCGGATGCGTTGCGAGAGCGGGACCTACGTCCGCAAACTGTGTCACGACCTCGGACTGGCGCTGGGAACGGGCGCGCACATGGGGCACCTGCGCCGGACGGCCACGGATCCGTTCGACGATCGGACGCTCCACACGACCCATGACTTCCTCGACGCGCTGGGCTTCTGGCTCGAGGACGACGATCCCGAACCGCTGTACGACGTCGTCGAGCCCGCAGAGCGCATGCTCGAGGGGATCCCGAGCGTCGTAATCGCCAGGAACGCGGCCCGCGAGGTGGCCGAGGGAGCGCCGGTCTACGCGCCGGGCGTGCTCGAGGCCGACGACGGGATCGATCGGAGAGCGCTCGTGGCCTGTTACACGCCCGACGGTGCAGCGGTGTGTCTCGGCGAACTGGTCGGTGATATCGACGCTGAGAGCGGTGTTGTGGTTGGTCTCGAGCGTGTATTGGTCTGAGCGGTCTCGATCGATGGGTGGTGGAAACCCGTGTTGAAGCGGTCGCGAAACGACACTCTTAAGCGGCAGACGGGCATCGATTCAGGTACGGGACCGTGGGGTAGTGGTATCCTCTGCGGATGGGGTCCGTAGGACCCGAGTTCAATTCTCGGCGGTCCCATATTCTGTCGCGAACAGGATCGTGAGCGACAGACTCTGGAAAGAGCCAAGAATTGAGCACGCAAGTCGCAGCTGACGAGCGCGAGCGAGTCAGACCGTCTTGCATCTGTTCAATTCTCGGCGGTCCCATTTTCGCGACGCAACGAGCGAGGGAGCGGAGCGACCATCGCAATGTGAGGAGAGATAACGGGAGCAGGGAGCAGTTTCGCTGCGACCGTGGTCCCACCCGGGATTATCTACGTGTTCAACTCCTCGCGTCTCGTACCTTCGAGCGGGACTCACAGTCACCGGCGGAGTTCGTTCGTATACACTGCGAGCGTGAATACTGCGCCCAGGGAAAAGAAGATGAAGAAAAGATCCCTGAAGGCGACGCCAATCAGGGAAATCTGGAGGCCGATGAGCATGTTCATGATGTCGTTTTGGCGGTCGGCAGTATCACTCATATCGATAGCTGTTGGTCACAACCATATGAACTGTTTCACTCGACAGCATTCGCTCGAGCGGGTCAGACTCATCACGGAGACGGTCGCTCCACGATTTCGGAGACGAGAATACACGGAGCCGCAACGAATCCACGGATCCGGCACCATACTTCGCTACGAAACAGAGTAGTTTTAAGACACCATATGTCAACAATTATAATGGAAGCGACGCTCCATCTGTCGCAGGGGGCTGCGCCGAAATGCCCCGGGTGTCAGAGCACCCGAGACGTGGCTTCCAAGCGGACGCTTCGAAGCCATGATTCCGCACATTCTACCGGGATATAAACGTCCCGCCCGACGGACGCGTGCACCGACTCGAGCACCCACGACACCCACTACAACCAGCCTCACGACCCGATCCGGTGATCCCGATGGCCGATGAGAGCAGCGGCAGAGGCGGAAGTTCGCGTTCGCATCCAGACTGTCCGCGCTGTGGCGAACCGGTCGCGACGCTGACGGTCATCGGACCGGAGGACGGCTACGTCGGCCCCTGTGGCTGTCACATGCCGCCCGAACTGCTCCCGAATCCGGGTCTCGGGGAGTAACACCGACTCGAGGCGACGGGTTCGAGCCACACCCGTCGCTCGCGGTGATGTATGGTGCTCTCGGACGCGACGATTTGAACGTGACCCGCGACCGAATCCGAGAATTAGCTCTCGATTCGGGCGCTGTACTCGAACTCGCTGGCGCTAAGAGATTCCGAGAAGTCGATATCGAACTCGAGTTCGTACGTATTCGACTGCTCGCCGTCGACGGTGATGTCACGCCGTTCGGTGTAGGTGTCACCGCCGGTCATATCGATCTGGCCGAGCAGCGTGTCGGAGTTCGACGACCCGCTCGTGTTCGAGACCGCGACGGACAGGACGACGTTTCCGAACGCTGTCGTCTCCGCGGACGTGTCGTCGACGGTCAAGCCACCGCCGATCCCGCCGCCGTCGCTACCGGAACAGCCCGCCAGTACCGCTATCGTCCCACGCCGACGCCGCTGAGCATCGATCTTCGAGTGAGCCCCATCTGTCCCTCCGATGCCACGCGACCGGCTTGGTTCCTTCGATTATGGTAGTGACTCGACACGTCGCGATCGGTGTATCCGCTGGAGCCCGGTCGAGTGCGTCCCGTTCGTCGAGACGGCTCACCACAGCGGCCCTGATCGAAACAGATGGTGGCACGGCATTCGAATTCCCGCCCGTCGAACGATCGCTCGAGCAGTCGGCGAGTTCGGCTGTCTGACGCGCGTCTGCCGCGTGGCTGCCAGCTGTCAGTAACGTATCGAGGGAATTATTGCGATCCTCGTTGCCGCCCGTCATATGTCAGCAACGATTCCGACCAGCATCAGGGTGGTACAGGGGGTGGCAGCACACGAGGGAACAGACCCGATGGATCTCGAGCCGCCGTTGCACGCGGTCATCGATACGGACGCACTCGACGCGCTATTTCGTCCGACAGAGGACCCGAACGCGGTTGCGTCATCGGTCGAGTTCACGTATCGGGGAAAACACGTGTCCGTCGATAGCGCGGGTCGCGTCGATGTGACGGAGAACGACACCGATCGAACCGGGTCGACCGGGACCGGTCCGGAACGGTAGTCGACGAGTCCGATCGGATGCCGTCGACCGCCGCGTCGCGAGTCAGCCGTCCACGGTGACGGCGGATGTCGACGGCGTGAACATGTGCTCGTCGAGATAGCCCCAGTCGTCGAAGGTTCGGGGCCCGGATTCCGAAGAGAAGCCGTAGAACTCCCGCGGCGCGTCGTAGTTCATGACGCTCGTGTAACTCCGGAAGCCGTATCTGGCGCTGTCGATCCCGTCGAAGTCGGTGTTTGACAGTCCGAGCGAGTGGCCCAGTTCGTGCATCACGGTCGACCCGGTGTGGTCGTCGCCCCACTGGGCTTCGACCATCATCGTCCCGAGCCCGGCCTTGCCGATGACGTTCCCCCGCGCGGTATCGCCGGCGACGTCCTCGACGATGGCCAGATAGTGATATCCCTCCCCCGCCCGGTCGAAGTACCGCGATCGGTACTCGGTCAGTTGGCCGACGTCGGTCGACGATTCACGGGGAATCGTGTTGCTATAGACGACGTGCAGGTCCGCGCCGGACGATCCGTCGGGGTTCTCGAGCGGCGCGGTGTCGAACTCGTCGACGACCCGTTCGATCTCGGCACGCTCGAGGTCGACCCCTTCCATCCGGTTGAGTTCGACGTAAATGTCGGTGCGAAGCGGGTCGGCGTCGGGATACAGGTCCTGACGGTGGACCTCCGCGCCGTCCGCGAGCCCGTCGCCGTCCGTGTCCGACTCGAGCGGATCCGTCCCGTGCTCGTTGACTTCCGCGCCGTCGTCGAGTCCGTCACCGTCCGTATCGGCCGCGGTCGGATCGGTGTCGTACTCGCCGATCTCGGGGCCGTCCGCGAGCCCGTCGCCGTCCGTATCCGCCGCGAGCGGATCCGTCCCGTACGTCTCGAGTTCGTCGGGATCGGACAGTCCGTCGTCGTCGGAATCGCTCGTCAACGGATTCGTCCCGTGCTGGCGGACCTCCGTCCCGTCGTCGATGCCGTCGCCGTCAGTGTCCGCCGCGAGCGGGTCCGTCTCGTAGTCGCGAACTTCCGGGCCGTCGTCGAGACCATCTCCGTCGGTGTCCGCCACAGCGGGGTCGGTCTCGTGGTCGCTGATCTCCGCACTGTCGTCGAGTCCGTCGCCGTCGGTGTCCGCCTCGAGCGGATCCGTCTCGTAGTCGTGCACCTCCACTCCGTCCGCGAGCCCGTCACCGTCCGTATCCGCGACGGTCGGGTCGGTCCCGCGTCGCTTTTCCGCGCCGTCGTCGAGTCCGTCACCGTCGGTGTCGTCGTCGAACGGGGCGGTTCCGTCGCGGAGTTCCACCAGTATCGGCTCTCCGTCGCCGTCGGGATCGACGACCGTCGCTCCGGCGACGACTCCGGTCGTCAGCAATCCGACGAGAAGAACGAGAACAGTGAGTAGCCGCGAAGATCGCATTTCCTGAACGTCTCGAACGGAAGAATAACTATATTGTGGCTATTCGCGAGCGGAACCGATCTGACTTGTGGCGGTCCGGGGCCGGCGGGACCCGAACCGCGGACTGTTTCACTTTCACCCCGCTGTCCAAACCCTCTTACACGCCGGTCCCGGAGACGACGGTAATGGACGGGAACGAGCGCCTCGAGTTGCCGGTCACCGACGACGCCCTCCCTTTCGATCCCGCCGCTGCGACGATCGAAGACGGCGACGTCTTCGACCTCCTCGAGCCGGCGGTCCAGGAGTGGTGGCTCGCGGAGTTCGGCGAGTTCGTCCCCGAGAACGACGGCTTCTTCACGCCGCCACAGCGGGGCGCGATCCCGAAGATCCACGACGGGATGAACACCTTGGTCTGTGCGCCGACTGGCAGCGGCAAGACCCAGGCCAGTTTCTGTGCGATCATCAACGAACTGTTCAAACGCGAGAAGGCGAGCGGGCTCGAAAATTCGGTCTACTGTCTCTACGTCTCCCCGCTTAAGTCCCTCGCGAACGACATTCACCGCAATCTCGAGGTGCCACTCGAGGGGATCGAAGAAATCGTCGCCGAGCGCGACGGCGACGAGTCGATGGGCGAGATCCGCCACGCCATCCGCCACGGTGACACCTCCTCGAGCGACCGACAGAAGATGCTCGAGGAGACGCCGCACATCCTCAACACGACTCCCGAGACGCTCGCGATCCTCCTCAATTCGCCCAAGTTCCGCGAGAAGCTCCGCACCGTCGAGTACGTCATCGTCGACGAGATCCACTCGCTGGCGGCGGGGAAGCGAGGGACGCACCTCTCGGTGAGCCTCGAGCGACTCGAGGCGATGGCCCCGGGCGACATCACCAGGATCGGCTGTTCCGCGACGATCGAGCCGCTGGATCGCGTGGCGGAATTTCTGGTCGGCTGCGAGAAATCCGGCGGCGACGAGACGGGACGCGTTCGGGATTCGGACGGCGATTCTCGCAGTTCGACCGCACCGCCCGCGGACAACGCAAGCGGTGAGGCCCCCGATCGAAGTGACCGCCCTGATCGAAGGGACCGCCCCGACGATTCGACCGAGAGTGAGGGCGAACGGCCCGAACGCGACCGGGAGACTCGCACGGAGACGGAGACCGAAGCGACCCGCGACTACGAGATCGTCGACGCCCGCTTCGCCCGCGAGTTCGATCTCCAACTCGAGTGCCCGACGGACGACCTGATCAACACGTCCCGTGAGGTCGTCCAGGAGCGATTCTACCGGATGCTTCACGACCACGTCCAGGGACACACGAACACGCTCGTCTTCACCAACACGCGCTCGGGCGCGGAACGCGTCCTCCACAACCTCCGGGAGCGATTCGACGCCTACGACGAGGAGAACTCGGGCTGTCACCACGGCAGCCTCTCGAAGGAGGTCCGACAGGACATCGAGGGGCGGCTGAAAGACGGCGACCTCGACGTGGTCACCTCCTCGACGAGCCTCGAGTTGGGGATCGACATGCCCCACGTCGATCTGGTCGTCCAGGTCGGGTCGCCCAAGTCCGTCGCCGCTTTGCTCCAGCGGGTCGGGCGAGCGGGCCACCGCGTCGGTCAGACCGTCACCGGCCGGGTGATCGCACTCGACCGCGACGAACTCATCGAGTGTGCGGTCATGCTCAAGACGGCCGCAGAGGGGTTCGTCGACTCCGTGTCGATCCCCGAAAACGCCCAGGACGTGGCCGCCCAGCACGTCTACGGGATGGCGATCGCCGAGATCAGACCCGAGTCAGAGCTGAAAGCGATCCTCCGACGGGCGTACCCCTATCGCGACTACTCCGCGGCCGAGTACGAGTCGCTCATGCGCTACCTGACGGCGGAGTACGCCGGCCTCGAGGACCGCAACGTCTACGCGAAGGTCTGGCGCGACGAGAACGACCCGCCCGACGGCGAACACCACTACGAGGAATACCCGGTCGGCGAGCGGCTGATCGGCAAGCGCGGCCGGCTCGCGCGCGTCATCTACATGACCAACATCGGCACGATTCCGGACTCCTTTACCTGCGACGTTAAGACGCGAGCGAGCGACGAGTGGGTCGGCCAGCTGGACGAGTCCTACCTCGACACCCTCGAGAAGGGCGACGTCTTCGTCCTCGGCGGCGATCACTTTGAGTACAGCTACCGTCGCGGGTCGAAGGTCTACGTCGACCGCACGAGCGCCCGGCCGACCGTCCCGTCGTGGTACTCCGAGCGGCTGCCGCTCTCCTACGATCTGGGCTGTGAGATCATCGACTTTCAGGGGGAGCTCCTCGCACACTACGAGGACGGCGGCCCCCCGCGGGTCCGCGCGTGGCTCCGCGAGTTCCCGCTGGACGACGACAGCGTCCGCGCGGTCGCCCGCCTGTTCGAGTACCAGTGTCGGTACGCCGGCGCGGCGAGCGTGAGCACGCCCGACCGGCTCGCGATCGAGGTCGTCCGCGACCGCGAGGAGTACGAACGCCACTACTACGTCCACTCGAACTACGGGCGCAAGGTTAACGACGGGTTTTCCCGGCTGCTCGCGTACCGCTGTGCGCAGGAGGCGACGGCCAACGTCCGCGTGGCAGTCGCGGACAACGGCTTCGTCCTCTCGATGCCGCTCAACCGAAAGGTCGACATCGAGGGCGTCATCGACGACCTCGAGCCCGCCGACGTCCGCGCAGACCTCCGGGCGTCACTGTCGGGAACCGATCTCCTCCAGCGCTACTTCCGGATCAACGCGACTCGCTCGCTGATGATCCTCAAGCGCTACAAGGGCTATGAGAAGTCCGCGAGCGAACAGCAGGTCTCCAGCGAGATGCTGCTGGGGTTCGCCGAGGAACTCGAGAACTTCGCCGTGATCGAGGAGACCTACCGCGAGATCCTCGAGGACAAGCTGAACGTCGCGGAAATCGAGGGCATCGTCGATGCGATCGACGCAGGCGAGCTCGCGGTCTCGCGACACCTCCTCGATTCGCCGACGCCACGGGCGTTCGGTCTCGCGACGCTCTCGGCCAGCGACGTCGTCCTCGCCGAGGACGAGAGCGCCGCGCTCCAGTCGTTTCACGACAGCGTGCTCGAGGAGATCGGCGAGGAGTCGCTGGCGGGGCTGTCGACGGGACCCGAGGGCGAGTGACGGAGTCCGCACTCGAGTCGCGTTCGCCAGCGAACCCGATCATCACGTTACCAGCGGTAGCTCTCGCCCAAACTGACTTTGTGTTGGAAACTGAAGTGGTGGTGTATCACCGATGATGCGCCAGACAATTCCACGCGCAGGGGCCGACGATCTGTATCGCGAATCCAACGGCGTGATCCGCCGTCCACTGACCAGCCGTCAGAACGGGGTGCGATAGATGGTCGATCACGAGACCTGGAGCGACGAGCAGTCGACGGCGACCGTCTCGGTCGATGGCCGCGATCTCGAGGTGGCGTACCACGACACCGGTCCTGACGAGGGCGAGGGCGAGGGCCCGCCGGTCGTCTTCGTCCACGGCATCCCGACTTGGTCGTTCCTCTGGCGGGATATCGTGCCGCCGGTCGCCGAGGATCGACGCACGATCGCGCTCGATATGGTCGGCTACGGCAACTCCGCGATGAGCGACGACTTCGACCGCTCGATTCGCGCACAAGAAGAGATGCTCGAGGCCCTGCTCGCGGACCTCGCTATCGGTCGAATCGCGCTCGTCGCCCACGACATCGGCGGCGGCGTCGCCCTGCGCTTCGCCGCGCACAATCCCGATGTGGTTGAGCGACTCGTCCTCTCGAATGCGGTCTGTTATGACTCCTGGCCGGTCGAGTTCGTCTCGAATCTGGGTCTTCCGTCGACGGCCAATCTCGAGCGCGAGGAACTCGAGGGGCGCCTCGATTCGGCGTTCGTCGAGGGCGCTTACGGCGAGGCCGATCCCGAGTTCGTCGACGGGATGAAAGCGCCGTGGCTGACCGACGAGGGCCACGTCTCGCTGGTCCGCGACGCCGTCGCGACGAACACCAACCACACGAC
This sequence comes from Natrinema sp. CBA1119, assembly GCF_002572525.1. Classification (NCBI taxonomy): domain Archaea; kingdom Methanobacteriati; phylum Methanobacteriota; class Halobacteria; order Halobacteriales; family Natrialbaceae; genus Natrinema; species Natrinema thermophila. The sequence continues at coordinate 2,464,208 of NZ_PDBS01000001.1, forward strand.
CGAGATCGACTACGAGGCGATCACCGCGGAGACGCTACTGCTGTGGGGCGAAGACGACGTGATGCAGCCCTACGCCTACGCCGAACGATTGGCCGAGGATATCTCGGACGCGACACTCGCGCCGCTGTCGGACGCCTACCACTGGGTGCCCGAGGATCGATCCGACGCCTACGCCGACCGCCTCCGCGAGTTCCTGTCCGGAACGGAAGTGTAACAGTATGTCAGCTACGACACTCACGCACGTATGAGTGGTGACCCACCAACCTGGGATTTCAAAGATCGCGACATCGCGATCCTCTGTGAACTCTCGAACGATCCGCAGTTGTCCTCTCGGGAACTCACGCAGGTGCTCGAGGAGGAGTACGATATCGACGTCTCCCACGTCACCGTCAGCGAGTCGATCCGACGGATGCGCGACGAGGGCGTCTTCCGCGAGGCGATCATTCCCAACGAGGAGTACTACATCTTCGCGCTGTTCGAGTTCAAGTTCAATCCCGAGAACTTCGCCGAGAGCTGGCGCGACGCGATGGAGTACATCAAGGCGGACAAACACACCCTGTTCTTCTTCCTCTCGGACGGGGAGTACCAGTGGAAGACCGTGATGATGTTCCGCGATCGCCAGGAGGTCTCCCAGTGGATCCACGAGTGCTACACCGAATACGGCGACGTCATCGCGAACATCCGCAACTCGGCGGTTCACAACGTCCTCAAGTTCCAGACCGATCCGCGGATCTACGAGGACCTCCGAAACGAACGCAACGAGCGGTAACCCCGCCCGGTAGTTGTTAGCCGTCGATGCCGTCGCGGAACAGTCGGTAGGTAGTCCGGCCGACGGCAGCCTCGCCGTCTTCCCCCTCGATGGTCACGTCGGTGACGCCGGTCGAGCCGCCGACGCGAAGTACTTCGGCTTCGGCCCGCAGGTCGCCCGTCGCCGGCCGTAGATACGAGACGTTGAGGTCTGTCGTCGTCAGGAACGCCTCCGACGGGTTCTCTAACGTGCTTCGGAGTGCGAACGCACTCGAAGTGTCGATCAGCGTCGCGACGATCCCGCCGTGGACCGGATCGTATCCCTCAGTCCCGGTGGGGTTCTCGAAGTCCTCGTTTCGATCGATGACGAGGACCGCACGTCCGTCCTCGAGGTGGTCGACGTCGATGTCGAGCCACGACAGGTAGCCGTGGTGTTCGACGAACGACGCCCACTCGGGCCACGCGGACGGCTCGTCCGGTCCGTCGGTCATGTTACTTGCCCTCGAACTCGGGGTCGCGATCCTCCGCGAAGGCCGCGGTCCCTTCCAGGACGTCCTCCGTGCTCGTCAGGAGTCCGAAGCCCTGGCTCTCCATGGCGAGTGCGGCTTCCATGCTCGCGTCCTCGCCCTCGTTCATGACCTTCTTGGCGATCTTGAGGCCGATCGGCGGACCGCCGGCGAGGTCGGAGACGAACTCCTCAACGGTGTCGTCGAACTCGTCGCGCTCGACTGAACGGTTGATGAGGCCCCACTCTTCGGCGCGGTCGGCGTCGATGTGGTTGCCTCGGAAGACCAGTTCTTTCGCGCGGGTCTCGCCGAGGATGCGGGTGAGTCGCTGCGTGCCGCCGCCGCCGGGGATCAGGCCGAGGCTGATCTCCGGCGTGCCGAAGGACGAGCGGTCGGTCGCGACGCGCAGGTCACAGGCCAGCGCGAGCTCGAGGCCGCCGCCGAGACAGAAGCCGTCGATCTTCGCGAGGACGGGGCGTTCGAAGTCGTTGACCGTCTCGAAGGCGGGCGTCACGTCCATCAGGTCGGTCGGGTTCGCGTCGCTGAAGCCGGAGACGTCCGCGCCGGCACAGAACGCCTGGTCGCCCGCGCCTTCGATCGTCGCACACCGGACCTCGTCGGTGTCGACCGAGGAGAACAGCTCGTCGATTTCGTTGAGCAGGTCCTCCGAGAGCGCGTTCATCCGCGACGGGCGGTCGAGTTCGACGGAGAGAACGCCGTCCTCGAGTTCGTAGTTCAGGTCGTGGAAGGGGCCGAGTTCGTCGTCGCCGTAGTCATAAAAGCCGGCACCGGCGTCCTCGCCGGTCTTGCCTTCCTCGACGAGCTGCTCGAGGTAGGGATGGGGCTCGAAGCGGTCGGAACCCGTCTCCTCGTAGAGGGTCTCGAGCTTCTCGAGGACCTCGTCGAGGCCGATCTTGTCGGCTCGTCGGCAGATGCCCTCGGGGAAGCCGAGTCCGAGCTGGACGCCGGTGTCGACCTCTTCGGGCGTCGCGACGTCCTCACCGACGAGGAAAGCCGCGCGGTTGATCATGCGGGCCTCGACGCGGAGCCAGTCGAAGCCGCCCGCGTCCTCGGGTTCGTAGTCGGCGCCGTCGCCGTCCTCGTAGTCGTAAAAGCCCTTGCCGGTCTTCTGGCCGAGTTCGTCGGCCTCGACCTTCTCTTCCGTGATCGGCGGGATCGGACTGCCGCCCTCCTTGCGGACGTGGTAGCCCACGTCGATGCCGGTGAGATCGCCGAGTTCGAATGGCCCCATCGGGTAGCCCCGTTCGTGGACCATGGTGGCGTCGGCCTGCCGGATGGTGACCTCGCCGTTCGAGACCATCCAGGCGGGCTCGCCGCCGAAGGGGCCGACGATGGTGTTGACGACGAAGCCGCGGACGTCCTTGCGGACGTAGATCGGCGTCTTGCCGATGGACTCGACCCACTCGTATCCCGCTTCGGCGGCCTCGTCGCTGGTGTCCTCGCCGTAGATGACCTCGACGAGGTCCATCTTGACCGGCGGGTTGAAAAAGTGCAGTCCGAGCACGCGCTCGGGCGTGTCCACAGCCTCCGCGATGTCCGAGATCGGAAGACTCGAGGTGTTCGTCGCCAGCAGCGTGTCCTCGCTGGTGTACTCCTCGAGGGAGGTGAAGATGTCGTGTTTCAGATCGAGGTCCTCGGGTGCGGCCTCGATCACGAGGTCGGCGTCGCCGACGGCCTCCTCGAGATCCGTCGTGATATCGATCCGCGAGAGGACCTCGTCGGCCGACTCGTCGATGAGTTCTTTCTCCTCGAGTTTCTCGACGCTCCACTTGATCGACTCGTAGCCGTCCTCGACGAACTCGTCTTTGATGTCCCGCATCGTGACATCGTAGCCGGCCATGGCCGTTACTTCGGTGATTCCGTGCCCCATGTTCCCCGCGCCCAGCACTGCAACGCGGTCGATGCTGTCCAGTGACATGGTCGTGTGATTGCTCGGGATCGTCTTAATACCACCGAACCGACTTAGCAATGTTAAGCCCGTTGTCTGCCGTTGTACCGCGCATACGCTGACTCGAGTTTGGAGTAAACGTCGGTAATCGAAACTCGGGTTTATTCCGACCGGACGGCCGATCAGCGGTCGACGGGACGGAACGAGTTCGATTTCGCGATCGACTCGAGTCGTCCGACTCGACTGTCCCTCGTCGGTTTCTGACGTGGCGTACAGGGAAGCAACGCATGCTCCAGACCAATCAACCGGCGTGCGGTGGCGCGCGCTGGGCCGCGGTGAATGGTAATGAACCGCGGCCTGACACTGCGCGAGGGATGAGCGAGCGACGGCAGGAGCGAGCGAATCGGTTGGGGAGGGCGTGGCGATTCCCTGTTGCCACGATAGCAGGACGCTTTATTTCCCACAATTCCCCCAGACTACGCCGTTCCATTCACTCTACTACCGAACAGTTCGTTCGACGACTATCGGGTGAGCCAGCCGCTTCAGAACCGTTCTGTGCCGCTGCTCACTCTCGATGCGCCAGCAGCAAAAAGTACGACCAGCTTCGTTCGATCCGTCGGTCGGTTCGCTCGCCACTCGAGCGGCAGACGCTGTCGGACGGAGAAATCGTGGACCGATCCCGCTACAGCGGTTCGTCGCCCTCGATGATCCGTTTGGCCCGCGCTGCCAGCGCCGGCACGCGCTCTTCCATCAGCGGGTACATCGGATCGTCGCTGTTCCCCTCGAGGTAGCGCCGGAAGAACATCTCGCCGAGGCCGGCCAGCTTGTAGACGGCCAGTGTCCGGTAGAACCGCTCGTGTTCGAACTCGTAGCCGGTCAGCTCCTCCCAGCGCTCGACCAGTTCGGGTCGGCTCGAGTAGCCCTCTCGCTCCATGAAGCGGGTCGAGAGTTCGGGAATCGACGGCTCGGGGTCTTTCGCGTCGCGCCAGTAGGAAAGCATCCAGCCCAGATCGGCGCGCGGATCGCCGAGCGTGGCCATCTCCCAGTCGAAGACGCCGATCAGTTCCGGCGGCGTTCCGGGGGCGAACATGACGTTGTCGAGCTTGTAGTCGCCGTGGACGAGGGTGTGGGGGTGTTCGTCGGGAACGTTGTCCCGGAGCCAGTCGCCGACCTCGTGGAGGTCGGGCACTTCCCGCTCGTCCTCGGTGACTTCGAACGCCCACGAGAGCTGTTTGCCCCAGCGGTCGACCTGTCGCTGGGTGTAGCCGGCGGGGCGGCCGAACTCGCCGAGACCGATCTCCTCGTAGTCCAGGTCGTGGATTTTCGCCAGCGTGTCGACGAGCTCTTCGCCGATCCGCTCGCGCTGGTCCGGCTCGGCGAACCGTTCGGGCTCGTCCTCGCGGAGGACGTCCCCCTCGAGTTGCTCCATCACGTAAAAGTCGCTGCCGATGACGTCGTGGTCTTCGCAGGCGAGCACCGGGGTCGGCACGGGAACGTCGGTGTCGGCGACCGCGTTCGTCACGCGGTACTCGCGGAGGACGTCATGTGCCGTGTCGGCGGTTTCGCCCGGCGGCGGCCGCCGGATAACGAGCTCGCGGTCGCCCCAGGTGACGAACAGGGTCTCGTTCGAGTGTCCTTCCTGATGGCGGGCAATGTCGTAGTCGTCGACCTCGCCGAGGTGTTCTCCCAGATACGCGACCAGCGCGTCCTCGTCGACGAGGCGCTCGTAGTAGTTCTCGCTCATGGGAGCGACTCGGCGGTGCTGTCGGCGCGGGCGGCCGATACGATGTCGTCCGGCGATTCGTGATTCGCTGTGGGCATTGTCGTATGCCAATACGTCCCCCCTTAACGAAAATAGTTACGCCGCAAACCATCTTTTACAATGTTTGTGCGGTGGAAGTTACCAATGGGCGCGGATATTGGCCGGGAACCAGACGGAAGCGGCCGCTCGAGCGGAACCGCCGCGGGCGTTCGTCGGGAACGCGATCGGCCCGAAATTCCTCGCCGGCTCCGTTCGACCGCCCCAATCAGGAGAGAGACCGCGACTTACCCGAGGATGTAGTCGAGTTTCGGGTACTTCTCGAGCAGCGGCTGCCCGTCGATCTCGTACGCCTCGATGAGCCGGTCCAGTCCGAGGATCCGGCCGGCACCGAAGGCGGCGACGGCGAGGAACACGAGCATGTACGCGAAGTCACCGTTGATGAACCCGTGAGCCATGTCCCAGTTCCCGAAGTAGAACATGAGCATCATGAGCGCGCCGAAGAACGCCGCGAGGCGGACGAGCGCACCGACGAGCAGGCCGAGGCCGATGAGGACCTCGCCCCACGGGACGGCGACGTTCGCGAATTCGACGAACCACGGCGTGGACCCCATCCAGGCGAACACGTCGGCGAGTGGGTTACCGTTCGTGGCGGCGCTGTGGGTCAGGTAGCCACCGGCGCTAAAGCCGCCCTCCGCGATCTTCGTGACCCCGGAGTACAGGAACGCGTAACCCATCATGAGCCGTAGCGCGAGCACGAACCACGCGCTCAGGCTGTGGGCCTTCGCGCGGACGCTGACGCCGCCGATCTCGCTCTCGAACACGTTCGCACCGACACTCATCTTCTCTGTGGACATGTGATCTTCATCTACGTCTATAGACGTCGACAGACGCTATATAAATAGACGTGAATTCTACAATCGCGGGAATCTATTTTCAGACCTCTTCGAGACGGTCTCGTCGGATTCGCGGGCTCGGTTCGAGATGGCGATCGGACTTAAACGGATACCTCGCGAGTTCAAGATCCAGCGACTGACTCGGATCCGGGGAATCAATTCTCGGCTCTCGCTCGAGCCACCGATTGAACTCACTCGTCTCGCGCGTCTTCACCGGAGCGGGTCCGATTTTCCGATTGGCGTGGCTCGTCTCCATCAACGATCTCGAGCACGTCCGTCGGCGTCTCGATCCGGTAGGAGACGGCCGGGCCGTCGTCGGCCCCGAAGGCGACGCCGTGCATCCCCATGTCGGCGGCTCCCTTTACGTCGTGAGCGTAGCGGTCGCCGATCATCAGCGACCGTTCGGGGTCGACGCCGGCCGTCTCGAGCGCCGTCTCGAACATGGCGGGATCGGGCTTCGTGCGCCCGACTTCCTCGGAGGTGGTGATCGAGTCGAACTGTTCGCGGACGCCGAAGCGCTCGAGCATCTTTCGGCCCTCCGCGTCGTCAACGTCGCTGATGACGCCGACGTGGAGGTCCCGTTCGGCGAGCCGTTCGATCGCCTCGACGGCCCCCGGAATCGGTTCGATCGACGCGCGGACGACCTCGTCGAATCGGGGCTGCCAGTCCGCTCGAGGGATCACCTCGCCGACGATGGCCTCGACGCCGCGGTGGTAGCCGTCGCGAGCGGACCGGAACTCGGTGCCGTCGCGCTCGCGGAAGTAGTCCCCGACGGTCGACCGCCAGGTGTCGATGGCCTCCTCGACCGTCGCGTCCACCTCGTGGCGCTCGAGCACGTCCGCGATGAAGTCGGCGTGGGCGGCCTGGACGGAATCGAGTGAGAGGATGACGCCGCCGATGTCCCAGAAGACGGCTTCCCACTCGCCGTCTGGTGCAGTTGCGTCGCCGTCCGCCGCCGCATCCTCGCTCATCGCTCGGCCCTCCGGATCGTCGACCGGTCGATTTCGTCGAGGCTCGCACACCCCGAGAGCCCGACCGTCAGATCGAGATCGGCGAGCAGGTTCTCGAGGACGGCGCTGACGCCGTCCTCGCCGCCGATTCCGAGTCCGAGCGCGTAGGGCCGACCCAGTAGGACCGCGTCGGCACCGAGCGCGATCGCCCGGATCACGTCGCTCCCGCGCCGGATGCCGCTGTCGAAGAGGACGGGAACCTCGCGGTCGGCGGCGGTCGCGTCCGCGACCGCGTCGACGACGTCCGGCAGCGCCTCGAGCGCCGGGATCGCGCCGTCGACCTGCCGGCCGCCGTGGTTCGAGACGACCATCCCGTCGACGCCGCGTTCGACCGCCTCGCGAGCGTCGTCGGGATGCAGGACGCCCTTGACGACGATCGGCAAATCAGTCTGGGCCTGAAGCCACTCGAGGTCGTCCCATGTCAGCGAGGCGTCGCCGAAGCAGGCCTGCCAGGACGCGATCGCGGCCTCCTCGTCGTCTCGCGGATCCGCCTCGAGTCGCTCGCGGAAGGACGGATCCTCGAAGTAGTTTTTCAGGCCCTGTGCCTCGAGGAAGGGCAGGTAGCCGAGTTCGATGTCGCGCTCTCGCCACCCCATTTTGGGCGTGTCGAGCGTGACGACGACGGCCTCGTAGCCCGCGTCCTCGGCGCGCTCGAGGAAGCTGGCCGCCACGTCCCGGTCGGAACTCCAGTAGAGCTGAAACCAGCCGGGGCTCTCGCCGAGTTCGTCGCTGACTTCCTCCATCGAGTACGAGGAGACGGAGCTACAGATCATCGGCACTCCGAACTCGCTGGCCGCGCGGGCGACGGCCAGTTCGGCCTCCTCGTGGAGGATCGACTGGACGCCGATGGGCGCGAGCATGACGGGCGCGGGGTACTCGCGGCCGAAGAGGTCGACCGACAGGTCGCGCTCGGAGATGTCCCGCATGATTCGGGGGACGATCTGCCACGCGTCGAAGGCGCGGTCGTTCGCGGCGACCGTCGACTCCGAGCCCGCGCCGCCAGCGACGTAGGCGAACGCCTCCTCGCTGAGTTCTTCACGGGCGCGTTCCTCGAGGTCCTCGTAGGAGACGGGAAACTCGGGGCGCTCGTCCTCGAGCATTCCGTTGAGATAGACCTCGGCCTGGCGATCCGGTCCGTAATCGGGAGTGTCTGGTGTCATGGTCGTGTCCGTGACGGCGACCGTCCTGCCGCCGTCGCGTGAATATCTGTGTCAGTGCTTGCCACTCACTTAACGGTACGGTATCCATCCCCATCTTTATTAACAACTGATGTGAATGTGCGGGTGAGTCTAACAATGGTAACGAAGCAAATTCGAGTCGCAGTTGCAGGTGACCGCGCGTGAGTACGGACCAGTTCAGCGTCGACGGCGAGACCGCCATCATCACGGGCTCCTCGAGCGGCATCGGGAAGTCGATCGCGGAGCGCTTCGCCGCGGACGGCGTCGACGTCGTCGTCTGCTCGCGCGAGCAGGAGAACGTCGATCCGGTCGCCGAGGGAATCAACGAAAGCGACAGTCCCGGCCGGGCGCTGCCGGTCGAGTGCGACGTGACCGACCGCGAGGCCGTCGATGCGCTCGTCGAGGCCACCGTCGAGGAGTTCGGCGGGCTGGACGTGCTGGTCAACAACGCCGGCGCGTCTTTCATGGCCCAGTTCGACGAGATTTCGCCGAACGGCTGGAAGACGATCGTCGACATCAACATCAACGGGACTTATCACTGCACGCACGCCGCTGCGGAGCACCTCAAGGACGGCGGCGGCTCGGTGATCAACCTCGCGAGCGTCGCCGGCCAGCGCGGCTCGCCGCTGATGAGCCCCTACGGCGCGGCCAAGGCCGCCGTGATCAACCTGACGACGACGCTCTCCTACGAGTGGGCCGACGACGACGTCCGCGTCAACTGCATCGCGCCGGGCTTCGTCGCCACGCCGGGCGTCGAGAGCCAGATGGGCGTCTCCGCGGACAGCATCGACCGCGAGGAGGTCGCGCGCCGGATCGGGACCGTCGAGGAACTCGCCGATGTCACGCAGTTCCTCGCCAGCCCCGCCTCGTCGTACATCGTTGGCGAAACGATCACGGTGCAGGGCGTCCCGCAGATTTCCGAAGATCGCGACATGTAAACACCCCCGCTTCACTCGAGCGACTCGGTTCACGATGCGGCCGTCCCAGTCCTCGAGCGTCCACCGGTCGCCGTTCGATGACAGAAATCGTCGCTCGGTAAAAGAAATATCGTGACCGGATATCCGGCCGTTCAGACGGTCTACCGCCACTGTGTCTCGGCGCAACCGCGACCCGCCGTGCGGTTGCTCCGGTACACCGTTACACCAGACCGTCTCAGTCGTCGCTCGGTGCCGCGGATCGCTGTTCTTCGACGTGCTCGGCGATTGCTTCGGTCTCGGTCGCGAACTCGTCGTGATCGACCTCCGCCCCGTGGAGCACGGTCGAGAAGTAGCGCACGCCGCTCGTGACGGCGATTGCTTCGGACATCTCCGCGTCCGTCACCCCCTCGAGTTCCGCTTCCGCTCTGTGGAAGCGGATGCAGTACGGACACTGGATTGCCGCCGCTGCGCCGAGGGCGACGAGCGCCTTTTCCCGCTGCTCGAGCTCCGTCTCTCCGAGCTCGAGATCCCGAACGATTCCCCAGCTGTGGTCCGCGGCCGGCTCCGGCAGCGCCTCGATCCAGCTCGGAACCCGTCCGAGATACTCCGCTATCTCCGCTTGTGTTTCGGTTGATACCATTATCCCCTCCTCCGGATTTCGCGTCCGCCGTCGGAAACAGTGCCGATTGCCCCGGTGACGACCGGAAACCCATGCTCTCTTTCCCCTCGAGGGGAGATGAAACTATCACACAGTCATTTGATAGCACGGCACGTATATTTATCGACAATCTGAATAACTACTGGACCGGTAGCGATCGCGGGAATCCGTCGTCGGACCCCGATCTCGGCTTTCGTCGACGATCGCTACTTCTCAGCAGTCGACGGATCAACTCGGAAGTCTGCCTCGTCGCTCGAGGAGGACGAGAATGACGATCGAACCGCCGAGGAGGAGGGCGGCACCGCTGAACACCGCGTCGTAGGTGTAGCCGCGCTCGAGGAAGAGACCCACGGCGGACGAACCGAGCGCCTGCGTTAGCATCCAGACCGAACTGAACACGGCGTAGGCGCTCGCCCGCGTCGAATCCGGCAACGTATCGAGGAGGTACGTGTCCGTCGCCGGGAACAGCGTGTGAATGACGAAGCCGACGACCGCGGTGACCGCGATCAGCGCGAACAGGCCGTCGACTGCCGTCAGTACGAGAAGGCTTGCGGCGAACGCGCCGACGATTCCGAGCAGGTAGGGAACCTTCGGGAACCTGTCGGCCAGATCGCCGCCGAAGTAGAACGCGGGAACGCCGGCAGCGAAGACGATCGTGAGCATCATCCCCGCCATCCGATCAGAAAGTCCCTTCGACTGCATATACAGTTCGTAGAAATTGAACAGGCCCTGCCAGACGAAGACGGGCGCGCCGACGATCGCCAGCGCCGTGACGATGAGCCGCCACTCCGAGAGCGCACCGGCGACGAAGTCGCGATCGGCCCCTCCCGCGCTCGGCATCTCGGTGTTCCTCGCAATAATCCACGTGGCGGCCGTCACTACTGCTGCGCCGACGGCGATCGCCCACAGCGAGAGCCGCCAGTCGACGATGAGCGTGAGCGCGACGAACGGGGCGGCGATCACCGCGGCGATCTGGCTGGCAGCCCCGTGGATTCCCATAACGTGGCCGACGCGCGACGGGAATAGTTCGCTCAACAGCGGATTCGCCGAGACGAAGTAGACTCCGGAAGCGATGCCCATGAGGAAGGCCCCGCCCATGAGCTGTGGGACGGTCATCGCGGTCGCAGCGATCGCCGAGGACGCGGCGAGAATCATCCCCGACCCGACCACGATGTGGTGTCTCGAGACCTTCGTGAGGAGCCACCCGGTCGGCAGACGAAGGGAGGCGCTCCCGACCCACGCGAGCGTCACGATGAGTCCGGCGGTCGCCTCGCCGATCGCGAATTCGGTGATGAACACGTCCAGCAGCGGTGCGAAGATGACCCTGGCGAGGTTGAGCAAAAAGACGAGGCCACAGAGAGAGGCGAAGAGTCGCGTTCGGGTCACAGTCACTAGTTCCGACAACGGCTCTCAAACGTTCCGAAACCGGACGATTCCGTGGCGGTTTGACGGTCGCTCCGGATCGGCCCGACGTGCGCGCAACACGAATATCAGGCCGCATTCTAGTTCAGGCCGCGTTCGATCCCGAGCTGTAAACGATAGTCTTCGGGCCCCCGGTTCCCATACACCCAAAAGGCACCGTTCCGTCTGTGGTTGATGATGACAGACAGAGATGTCCACCTGCCGGTGGCCGCACAGCCGACGATCGACTCGATCGTCGACTACGCACAGACCGCCGAGAACGGCGGGTACGACTGCGCCTGGCTCCCGGAGACGTGGGGACGCGACGGCGTCACCGTCCTGACGGCGATGGCCGAGCGCACCGACTCGATCGACGTCGGCTCGAGCATCCTCAACACCTACTCGCGCTCGCCGGCGCTGTTGGGACAGACGGCGGCGACGCTGCAGGAGCTCTCCGACGGCCGGTTCCGGCTCGGGCTCGGCCCGAGCGGCCCCGTCGTGATCGAGAACTGGCACGGAGTGGAGTTCGGGAACCCCCTCAAACGGACGCGCGAAACCGTCGAAATCGTTCGAGAAGTGCTGTCGGGGGAGACGGTGAACTACGACGGCGACGACTTCCAACTCTCGGGGTTCCGCCTTCGATGTGATCCACCGGAAACGCAACCGCCGGTCGAGGTCACTGGAATGGGGCCCAAGGCAGTCGAACTGGCGGGTCGGTTCTCCGACGGTTGGCACGGGATCATGCTCACCCCCGAAGGGATGGCGGACCGCATCGATGACATCGAGCGCGGTGCCGAACTCGGCGACCGCGATCCCGACGACGTGCAGGTCACCGCCGGCGTCACCTGCTGTGCGCTGGACGACCCCGACGAGGCCCGCGCGCTCACCCGCCAGCACATCGGCTTCTACGTCGGCGGGATGGGGACGTTCTACCGTGACTCCCTCGAGCGCCAGGGGTACGACGAGGCGACCGAGATTTACGATTCGTGGCAGGACGGCGACCGCGAGCGCGCTCTCGAGCTCGTCGACGAGCACATCCTCGACGACCTCTGCGCGGCCGGCGATCCGGAAACCGTTCGCGAGCAACTCGAGGCCTACGAAGCGGTCGACGGCCTCGACGCCGTCGCGGTCAGCTTCCCCCGCGGCGCGAGCGAGGAGCAGGTTCGGCAGACGATGGAAGCGGTCGCGCCCGACGCCTGAACGGGTATTGAGGTCGAATTGGTTTCTGCATGGACGTGTGCGGTATCCGACAGCACCCCTACCAAACCACGTTCGGGTGGGAATGAAAGGGGCGACGCCGCTCACGGTGCGAGACGATGTAAGCACCGCAGGCGAGTATAGCGAGCCGAGGAGCACAGCGAGTCGCAGCCCGTGAGCGGTGTCGGGGCTTTCGGGGTGTTCTGGTAAGTGAGTCCGTCGTATACCCAACCGTCGCGAACGAATTCTTCGACAGCTACAAACGGCCCATCGTCCCAGTTCGTGGTATGCCCGGCAAGGTGAGCCCGGACGACCTGCTCGCGCACGTCTTCGAGCGGACGGGGGCGGCCGAAACCGACGAGACGATAGTACAGGGCCCCGCGGACGGCGAGGACGCCGCCGCGATCGACTGGCCCGACGGCGAGGGGACGCTCGTCGTCAGCTCCGATCCGATCTCCCTGGCCGCCGCCGAGGTGGGCACTCTCGGCGTTTACGTCGCCACCAACGACGTCGCGGTCTCGGGGGCCGACCCGCGCTGGCTGACGGCCGTCGTCTTGCTTCCCGCCGGAGCCGATGAGAGCGCTCTCGAGGAAATCTCCCACGACCTGGACGCCGCCGCGCGGGCGGTCGGCGCGTCGATCGTCGGCGGCCACTCGGAGTACGTCGACCAGCTCGAGCGGCCGCTGCTCTCCCTGACGGCGATGGGCACGACCGATCGGTTCGTCCCGACCGGCGGCGCGGAGCCCAGCGACGCCGTCGTCCTCACCAAAGCCGCGGGGATCGAGGGAACGGCCATCCTCGCGGCCGACTTCGGCGACGAACTCGGCGTCGATTCCGAAACCCACGAGCGCGCCGAGGGGTTCCTCGATGAGATCAGCGTCGTTCCCGAGGCCCGCATCGTCCGCGAGTACGCGACGGCGATGCACGACCCCACCGAGGGCGGGGTCGCGGCCGGCCTGCTCGAGGTGGCCCGCGCCTCGACCGTCCGGCTCGAGGTCGATCGCGACGCCGTCCCGATCCGCGAGGAGACGGCGGCGCTGTGCGAGGCGGCCGGCGTCGATCCGCTGCGGATCTTCGGCTCCGGCGCGCTGGTCGCGACCGTCCCCGCGGACGAACTGGACGACTGTCTCGAGGAGCTCGCGGCTGCGGGAATCGAGGCCGCCGAGATAGGGGCCGTTCGGGGCCTCGAGGGCGGCGAACCCGAACTCGTTCTCGACGGCGAGCTGATCACCGAGCCGATCGAGGACGATCTCTATCCGCTGTGGGAGGCCGCCGACGCGGACGACTGACCCACGACCCCGTCGGTTCCGAGCAGCGCGTCGACGGTCACCTCGATCAGCACGGTTTCGGGGTCGACCACGACGTCCGCCTCGGTTCGGTCGGTGGACTCGGTTTCCCCACCCGTGAGGGCCACGATTTTGGCGTCCGTGTGCGACCGAGCCGCGGCGATCACCGCGTCCGCGTCTCGCAGGGCGGCGGTCCCGACGAGTACCGCATCGCACGTTTCGAGGCCGGCCCGCTCGAGCGTGCCGTCGGCCGTCGGATCTCCGATGATCACGTCGACGCCGTCCGAACGCCGTGAGCGCTCATCGCTCGTCACGACCGCGACCGACGCGCGGGACGCGAGGGCGTCGACGATCGGTGCGATCGTCTCGTCGGACCCGAAAACGACGATTTCCGCGCCGGTCCCCGGTTCGCCTCCGGCCGCGGCAGCGTCGGAACCGAGACGAGCCGTTGCCTCGCGACCGGTTCGGGCGAGGTGGGTATCGAGCACGGGTCCGAACAGGCTGCCGACCGTGGCGGCCAGGGTCGCCGGTCCGAGGACGACCAACGAGATGGCGAACAGACGCGCCGCTTCGGTGCTCGCGTGGACGTCGCCGTAGCCGACCGTGCTCGCGGTCACGATGGTAAAGTAGACCGCGTCGACGACGGTCGTGACCCCGTCGAACCCGCTTCTGAGCGCGTACGCTCCGGCGGTTCCATAACAGAGGACGCCGACGATAGACAGGAACGCACCGATCTGCGTCGCGTCGAGGGTACTCGAGCGCGTGAACCGACCGCTTGTGGCGACGAGGACGGTGAGTCCGCCGACCGAGAGAACGACGAGCGGGACTGACACCGCTCGGAACTGGACGATGCCGTGTGCCCCGGACAGGGCAACGAGGAGAACGGCGGTGACGTACGCCAGCCGATAGCCTCGACGCATCCCCCAGGCGGTGACGAGCAGGGCAAAGCCGACGATGGTCCCGCTGAACTCCGCGACGGCCTGAAGATCGCCGAGCGTGCCGCCGGTCTCGAGGGCCGGCCGAGTGAGAATCGCGCCGACGCCGGTCGCGATCGACGTGAGGGCGATTGCGGCGACGATCCAGACAGCGACGCGACCGCCGGGTCGACGCGGGTGAAGCGCCTCGAACATAGCGATTCCACACCGACGGCGGCGGTAAACCCCCGGTCGAGTCCGCCACCCGACGGGGCACACGAATTGTGGACTGTGAGCGTTCTTGGCACTGACTTATTGGTGGGGATTTCCTCCGAGAGTCAAGGCGAAGATCACAGACGGGAACCCCGACGGAACGGCCTCGGAGGAGCTACTTTCGATTATCGCGTCTGTCGGGTTGACGATCTCCGGTTCGGGAACGTCGTCGATACGGACGTCCTGTTCGCCGCGCCAGGTGAGCGTCCTCATCGGTTCGTCCTCCGTTCCGCGAGTCGACTCGGCCGACGCGCGCTCGTTATCCCGCTCAGTATCAAATCCGGTCGTAATCCACACGCAAGGCGGCACTAAACGCGGGCCCTGCGTCTGCAATCGTCATTGGGAGCGCTCGGCGGTCGAACGACCGGTCGCCGGTAGCGCTCCTACGCCCGCCGCGACTCGAGCGCGCCGACCTCGAGACGGCCGACGGCGGCCGGAGCGAGAACAATACCGGCGAGGAGAATCGCGTAGAGGACGACGAGCAGGGGCTCGACCGCTGCGACGACGGGTTCGACACTCGTGATGAGGGCCACGAATCCGCCGCCGAGACCGGTGAGGACGACGCCCTCGAGTCGGGATCGCAGTGCTGGCAGGGCCTCGAGCCGCCGCGTGGCGAGTAGCCCGCCGATCGAGCCGCCGAGTCCGAGCAGCGCGTCCGTCGTTCCGACGACCGCAGCGGCGGGAACGGCGAGGGCGAGCGCGATGCCGAACCCGATCGTCGGATCGCCGCGTGTGAGGCGGTTCATGACCCCGATGAAGGCGATTCCGAGGACTGCGCCGACGATCACGTCGCCCAGGTAGTGGACCCCGAGGGCGACCCGCGAGAGCGAGACTGCGACGACGAGCGTGCTCGCACCGGCGACGGCCCGCCAGTCGTCGCCCCGATCGTACACCGAGACGAGTCCGCCGTAGACGACCGCCGCCGCGAACGCGTGACCGCTCGGGAAGCCGTACCCCTCGCGCTCTCCCTCGAGCGGGAGCAACATGGCGTCCGCCGGTGGTCGCGGGAGTTCGAAGGCGGCCTTGAGCGAGAGCAAGAGCGCCAGGCCGGCGACCGCGTAGCTGATCACGAGCGCGCTCCGGCGGCGATCCGCGCACCAAAACAGCACGGCGAGTAAGAACATGAGGAGCGTCGTTCCGCCGAGTTCCGTGATAAACACGACGACCTCCGCGTATTCGGTCGGCACGATATTACGGACGGCGGTGCTTTGCTCCCTGAGTCGCATGTCATCGGTCGTTACTCTCACCGGGGCATAAATGGAGGGAGTATCGGTCGGTGGCCAAGTCGGTTCCGTGATCGGTCCGCGTCGTGACGTGACGGCTTACCGCCGCGCCCACTCGAGCATCCGCTCGTAGACCGGATCTGATGCGAGCGCACTCGCGTCGCCGACCAGCACCAGCGCGCGCTTCGGCCGGGTAAGGGCGACGTTGATCCGCCGGTAGTCCTCGAAGATCGGTCCCTCGAGCGAGCCGGTCGCGGTAAAGGAGACGATGATGACCTCCTGGCTCGAGCCCTGGAAGCGGTCGACGGTGTCGACGGCCACGTCGTCGGGGACGTGCTTGGAAATCTCCGAGACCTGCGCCCGGAACGGGGCGATGACGCCGATGTCGGTGCGCTCGAGGCCCGCGGCCTCGTAGGTCTCGATCAGGTCCGCGATCCGTGCGGCCTCCTCGCTGTCGGTGTACTGGCTCCGGTCGCCCTCGACATCGACGAACGAGACCGGATCCCGAAGGTTCTCGGGCAGTCCATTGCGGGAGACGCCCTCGAGGTCGTCCAGGGTCCGGCCCGCGACCTCGGGCGTCGCGGGTCGAAGCCGGCCGTCGTAGAACTCGTTCGAGGCGAAGACCTGAATGCGTTGATTCATCCGGTACTGGTGGGTCAACATGACGCCGGCCTCGGGGTGGAGATCGACGAGCCGCTCGAACAGCGACTCAGTGAGGTCGTTTTCGGCCCGAACGACCGGCGGGAGTTGCTCGTGGTCGCCGACCAGTACGAACCGCTCGGCCAGATTGATCGCCGCGCAGGTTCCGGGTTCGGTGAGCTGTGCGGCCTCGTCGACCAGCGCGACGTCGAAGGCCTGCTCTTTCATGATCCGCGAGCCGCAGGTCGACGTCGTCGCTGCCACCACCTGCGCGTTCTGGAGTTTCGCGACGCGGTCCTCGGGATTCCCCGAACGCTCGAGGCGGTAGGGCTCCATGTCGTCGCGGATCCCGCTCTCGGAGCCGACGCGAACCACGCGATCCTCGTCGATCACGTCCTCGAGTTGCTCGAGCAGGGCCTCGAGCGCGTTATCCACCGCCCGATTCGTGAAGGCAGAGAGCAGGACGCGCTCGCCGCGCTCGACCATCGCGCGGATGGCGCGGGCGATAGTATACGTCTTCCCGGTGCCCGGCGGCCCGTGGATCAGCGCGCAGTCTTCCGCTCCAACCGCCTTCGTCACGGCCTCGTTCTGGCGTTCGTTGTTGTCGATGAACGTTTCCTCGATGGTCTCGAATTCGGGATCCACTCTCCCGAACAGGATGTCCTTGCGCTGCTCGTCGCCTTTGAGGAGCGCGTCGTGCATCGCGACGAGCAGCCGGTCGGTCGTCAGTTCGGAGGGGTAGACGTCGAGCCGCGTCACCTCGACCGGCTCGTCCGCCGTGAGCACGACCTCGTCGTCTAACCGCTTGACCCACGCTAACTCCGAATCGCCGCGAACCGGATGGCCGTCGCTCGCGAGCACCAGATCGCCCTCGCGGAGCTTCGAGGTCGCGCCGCCGGTCCGCTCGGCCCGCAGTTCCCAGCGTCCTTCCTCGAGCGGCCGCTTCTCGACGAACTCGAGATTGATCAGCGCGCGGTCGTCGTCGGCCCGCTCTTCGGCCGTCTGTTCCCAGAGCTTTGCGTACTCGCGGTGGACCTCGCGGCGTTCTTCCTCGATCGCGCGGTAAAATCGGTCGAAGTACTCGAGTTCTTCCTCGGGCAGCGACTGGCCGATCTGGCCGGCTTTCGACTCCTGATCGAGGCGGCCAGAGACGACCATGCAGGTGTCCTGTTCGAAGCAGTACTCGCACTTCGCGTCGGCCTCATAGCCGGTCGGAATATCGCCGGCGGTCTCCTTCGCCGCGATCTCGTTGCGCAGACGAACGACGTACTTCAGGAGACCGTCCCCCATCGTGAACTCCTTCGCGGGCGTGAGATCGCCGGTCTCCTCGTTGCGATCCAGCGCCGAGTTCTTCGTGTAAAGTAAGGTTCCGATATCGACGTCGCCGCCGTGTTCCTCGAGCAAGAGCGCGTAACAGGCTGCCTGCACCTTGTCCTTGAACCGGGGCTCCTTCTTGAGGTTCTTGCCCGTCTTGAGTTCGACCGGGGCACCGCGGCGGACGGCGTCGGCCCGCCCGCGGATACCGAACGTTTCGCTGATGAGCAGTTGCTCCGAGCGCCAGCTGTCGTCGTCTGTCAGCCGGCCCTGCTCGAGCCAGCCCTCGATCGCTTTCGCGTTCTCTCGGATCTCCTCGGTGACGGCCTCGGGCGTTTCACCGAGCAAGCCGAGCTGGAGCCCCCGCTCCTCGACGCGGGCGTCGATCGACTCCTCGAGGTCGCGCCCGCGGAGTAGGTCGCCGAAGACCTCGTGGACGAGCGTCCCCTTCACGACGGGGTAGTTCAGCGGCACCCCGGAGAGCTTGTTCAGGTAATACAGCCGGGGACACTGGACCCAGTTGCGGATCGACGTCACGCTGACGAGGAAGGACGGCTCGACGACGACGTAGGAGTCGCCCGTCGTCGCGTACTGCATCTCCCCGTTGTACTCCTCTTCTTTCGCGTTCGTCACGAGCAGTTCCATCCCCGGCTCGAGCAACTCCGCCGACTCGGTCCACTTGTTCCAGAGCGTGACCGTCGTGGTTTCGCGGCCGTCCGCGACGGTCACCGTCCCGCCGTCGCCTCGAGGGCGTGGCGTCTCGTCATCGGTCGCCGCGCCGTTCGACGCGTCCTCGGCCGGCCGGAGCGGCACCTCCGCGAGTTCGCTCTCGCCGTAGCTCGTGGACACCGACCGCACGTCGACCTCGCCCGCGACGGTTCCGCGTACGTGCACAGTGTTCCATCAGGATCGAGCGATCAAAAACGCTATCGGTCGCCGGACCGCACTCGCCCTCCCGCTCCTGATCCCACGAACCGTCGATCTCATACGGCGGTAATTCGATGTTACCGGGCAGAACAGGCGTAAAGCCTCGCCGTTTACGGCGGGGATACACGCCGTTGAGGGATGAATCGGAATATATAAATCGCAACAAAACTTCTGTTTTAAGCACCTATCAACGTGCTATTATCTTCCCGAGCCGGTCTACTCGCCCACGTAATTGGACAGTATCGGATTCCCTGTCTCTCAGCGGAAGATACCCTCTTCCGTAGTGAGGCGGGGTGCGACAGTACAAGCCCCGCTGAATCCTCCTCGAGAGGATGGGAGTAACGGCTGGTTGGCACAGCCAGTAGTTGTCCATGCCGGGCAGCTACAAACCGTAACCATCCCAAACGCGGTCGGGAATCCTCACCCATCAGGTTGGGGAGGATGTCAACGCCGTTCCCACTGGGACTCGAGTCCGTCTTCGATATCAATGGGATAGTGACGGGAAGGGAACGAGCGGAACGGACGTGCCGTTTTTGCGAGCGGGACGCGAACCTCGGTTCCATGAGTGATCCCAACGGCGACGATCGTCGGACGAACGGGGGGTCCGACACCGAGACCGACGCCGGGGCCGGAACCGGCGACGGGCCGACCAACCGTGCGGAAGCGGCGTCCGACGACATCGACTCAGGCACCGGTGTCGGTGACGGGGAGCACTCCGCTGGACGGGACCCGCGCGACGAGTCGACGCAGGTCGCGAACGAGGAACGGCGGCGAAAGACATCGGTACTCAGCCTGCTCGTCGCCGTCCTCGGTGCGTGGGTCGCGCTGTCGGTGCTCGTCTTCGAGACCGCGGCAGCACCGCTGTGGAACGACGTGCTGGTCGGACTCGTGATCTCCATTGCTGCGGGCTACAACTACTACCGACTGACGAACGACATTCCGCTCAGCACCGCCATCGCGTCCCTGATCGCCGTCCTTGGGATCTGGCTGATCGTCTCGGCTGCGCTGCTCGAGATGATCGGCGGCCTGTTCTGGAGTACGCTCGCCGCCGGACTGGTGATCGCCGGACTGGCGGGGTACAACGTATACGAGGCTCGCGAGGCGCGGTCGGTGACGACCGAGTCCGGGGCTGGGACCTAAAGTTTCGCCCGATCCGGGCCGTACTCGGCCTCGAGCCGGCGGATGCGGTGTTCGGCGGCGTGGTGACCCATCGCGACGACGGCGAAACCGACCATGACGACGGCGAAGGTGATCGAGACGGCGGGCGAGACGCCGTTGACGTAACTATTCCATAACTGACCCAGCGCCAGCGCCAGCGGTGCGAAGGTCAACAACGCGCTCTTCGCCGGCGTCGCGCGAAACAGTTCGACGAACGAGAGTGAGTGGCGGCCGGACATAGGGAAAGCGTCTGTTACCGCTATCTTCGGGGACCCACTCGTATTCTTTTTGGTTCGGATCGGCCGCTAGCGACCCCGATACTCTCTCTGCGGCGTCTTTCGGTGGAACCGATACGTTCATTCTGCCGGCGACCGACTCGTCTAGTATGCGGATTCGCGAGTGGCAGGACGTACTCGAGGACGCCACCGAACGGACCGTCGATCCGGAGGACTGGCGCGCCGTCGCCGGTGACCGCGCCGGCGGCGTCGGCGAGGATATGTACCTCGCACATCCCCGAGCCGGCGTCTTCTTCCTGAAAACGTACGCGAAGAATCCCTTCGAGGTTCGCGGCGTCGGCGCGCGGGTCGCCCGAAACCTCGACGACGAGATCGGTTCGTTCCTCCCCGAGCGGGATTCGGGCGGCCGGTTCGCAGTGCAATCCCCGCCCGAAGACGAGGAGCAGGCCGAAACCGTCGGGAAGCGCCTCGAGACCGTCCTCGAGACGCACGCGGACGCGCCGACCAGTCCGCAGGACCTCTTTGACGACGTGATGGAGGCCCTCGAGAGCCCCGCGTTCGGTCCGATGTCGTACGACCAGTACGATCGGCCCGACGAACTCGAGGACCTCGCGGACCGGTTCGACGAGGCCGACGAGTTGCTGAGCAGCGAACTCGAGGACCTTATCGAGACTGACGAGGTCGATCGCGGCTTTATGTAAAAAGGCCGCCTCCGTGGGGTGTTGCCCCACTCCGGCGGTGTCGTTCCAAAGAGCGCTCAGCGCTCTTTCGTGACTGAGCGAATCTGAGATTCGCGAGGTCCGCGAAGTCTTCGACTTCGCTTGATGCCGAGAGAGCAGCGCTCTCTCGTCGCAAATCGCTCACTTCGTTCGCGACTGCTTGTGTCGGCCGCTCGTCGCTCGACGAGGAGGCGCTGTTAGACACAGCTCTTGCCCTCTCATTCCTCTCGAAAAGAAGCCTTGATAAGCCGTCCTGTCACGTTGTTCGTCTCGTAGCTAAAGATGGGTGGCGCTTGACGAGTTATACCGCTTGTATAGAAAAATAATCCCAACCATCTGTTGGAGAAGTGGGATGAAAAATCCAAAAATACCCCCGAGAGTGTATAGAAGTGGGAGAGGATGCCATTCTGAATCTGTTCCCAGAACGCTCTTCGCATCCTTATACACCACGATTGGGAAAATGAATATCAAAGTGATTCCAACAAACCCTAACAGACTAAGAAATAACAGTGCCGTTTCAGTAAGTAGCCTGATATCACTCTCGATGATGAGTAAACTTCCATAAATAGTTGGCAGAAGAACTATCGGAGCGACTACTACTCCCATAATCATGTACGTCCAAATTGTTGGTGAAAGGTTCTCTAGCCAACTCATGTTTTCACCAAGAATCTTATTGCAGATAAACTTTGCTATACCTATAGGGATCCGTGAACGGCCACTCTCTGTTAAACAGATCGCCTAAACAGGATGGCCGGAGTCCTTGATGTGTGTACACTTCCACCCTGAGAAGGATGGACGACATCCTTCAAGTTCGATTGTGGTGGAATTATCACTAAAATTATAGCAGTAGTCGAAATCAACATATGCGACTAGTCCATCGAATTTTCTGCTTGAACAATGGTAATTTCCATCTGCACGATTAAATTCTTCTTTCATACTCTGGCCTAAAGCACCAACTTCAAACCATCCTACACTTTCCCCAACTGCTAGCTCAAATGTAACTTCAACTCCCATAACTTCCCTCGTACCACCCCAAGTCCGGACACCTGGGTCTACGTCGTGGTCCTGAGTTCCAACCTGACCTCCCTGAACTTTGGCCTGTCCCTCTGATTCTTTGACCAGTTCGGTAAGGTTTGTTTCAATACCTGGTCTAAAGCCTTCCTCTTCATTAGAGGGTTCTTCTATAGAATCAACTTCATCTGAGTCAGGATTTGCGGCAGCTATTCCAGGTACGACAAGAGAAGTCGCGCCGATGATAGAGCCTGTTCGTAATAGAGACCGGCGTGTTCGTGCACAATCAATAGTTCTACCAATCCCTTCCTTCCTTTTACTATCATGGCATTTTTTATTTACCATGTCTGGATAATAAATCTCTTTTAATATATACTTTTCGTATTATTCTAAAGACATAAATATACTATGTTGATAGTATTTTTTAAGGCCCAATACTTGGCTGTGTAGCGGTAGCGAGTCTCTTGGAGTATCGGTCGTTATTCGTGTGTCTTCTGAGCGTCGTTGATCAGCTGTCCCGGCAACGGTGGCGGAGAGTAGCCGAGGTGTTCACCTAGTTTGTGAAGAATTAACTGGGTGTGCGACCGGAAGGTCACCGCTCAGCGCTCTGGTAGAAACACGAATTTATAGTCTGCCTACTCAGTGACCCGATCCAACAGATCACGGCTGACCAGCAGTGACAGCAACGCCGTGTACGGCAGTATCTCAACGATGTGCTTCTTGTTCGTGGTAAACTCGTCTAACGAGTATTGCGTCTTGAGTTCGCGGAACAACAACTCAACTTCCCGCCTATAGCGGTAGTTCGTCGCCAGATTTGCCGGCAAGAGCTCTCTTCGCCGGAAATTCATGATACACAGATATTTGTTGTTAGCGTCCGCAACGAGGCCGCTAACGACGTGGAACGTCTTCGTGTCCTACGACTGCGTCCCTGCATATTCTCTCCGCTGGAATTTTGCTTCGACCTCAAAATCGATATACTGCCGATAGAGGTTATCGACTACGTCGTCGGTTTTCTCACCCTCCAAGGGAATGACATCGCCACGCCATTCCGGTAATTCTCCGTCATCTTGGGGTTCACGTTTGATTTGAGCCGACTCACCAAGTAGCCGTCATTCTCGTCAATCAGTGCGAACCGGCGATACTTGGAGTACGCTTGATCGACAGTACTAACAGGTCTTTGAACCACGGGCCTGTGTCAAACTCCGTGCTGTCGTGTACTCTTTCGTCAGTGACACTGAACTGGTCAGCCGTCCGATCAGTGCTGTTGTGGAACAGGTGGAGCCGGGCTCCACCCTGCTCCCCTTTCCGTGGGCCATGCGTATCAGCGAGAAACGATGTAACCGCAGGATCGTCTTGTCAGCGACCATCACGTCACGGAATCGGTCAAAATCTGTATTAATTGTATCCGGGACAACGACCTCGTTGAGTTCGACTTCGACGAGGTCGCGGAGAGACTCCGCGGGCAAGGAGCCAACCGCTGATAGAAGCCGCCGGGAGAGAGCGTCTCATCGGCAGTAGCGTTGTCGCTACGTCGGAAACCAGCGAGTGTTCGGCTCTCACCTGCGGCGAAGCCGAACACGAACACGCAAACGAAAACGGGATTCGAAGATCACGGTCACGTTCGACCACGCCGAGTTCTTCGGCGTACTCTTCAAGGAACTCAGGGGAAACAGTGTAGCGAGCCGACTCATACTTCGAGTGAGGAAGTCGATAGTAACAACTGAAACGATTCACACACCGATCGCACAGCCGTCGTATGACCGGGTGGGAATTGACTTTCAGCGGCTACAATAGTTGTACACGGACTCGACTTCTTCACTCTTCCGAAAAGATGCCTCGATAAGCCGTGGCTGTCACGCGGTTCCTCGACTAACTACAGATGGATGCTCACTCGAGTCCCACGGACGCGCCTGCGACTGCGGCCGGTGGGCCTTTGGAACCGGACGTCAACGGATCCTCTATGAGCGACCACGCCGAGGCCGTCGTTCGCGAGTACTACGATGCACTCCGGCACGGCGATCCCCTCGCCCCCTATTTCGCCGACGACGAGCGGACCGTCAAGTTCGGGATCGGCGAGTCCCTGTTCGGCGGGAGCGAGATCGCCGCGGCCCTCGAGGAACAGACCGAGACGACCGACGAGTGGACGGTCGAGAGCCACAATCTCCTCGTCACCGAACGGGACGGAGTCGCGACGGTCGCCGACGAGGTGACGATGGCCTGGACGAAGACGACGACCGGCGAACGGTTCCGGTTCGACAGCCGCTGGAGCGGAGCGCTGGTCGAACGGGATTCGGACGACGGCTCGAGCGCGAGCGACTGGCGGTTCGTCGCGATGCACGTCAGCGCACCCCGGGAACTGTGAGTCGGGGTCCTAGGCGGGGCTCGTCGCGCTCGAGCGACCTGACGAACGGGGGCGATCAGCTCAAAGCCGTCTTCGTCCTATTGGTCGGGCTCTCCGGCGGGCTGGTCGCCCTCCAGAGCAACGCCCCGTTGCCGGTGATCGGCGCGGCGATACTCGGCGGTATCGTCGCCGGCGGCGCGTTGCTCTGGTACTTGATTTGGATAACGACTGACTGAACCACGATGCCGAATCCGCAGGCGGTGGCGCGCGCTGGATCACGGTGACCGTGGAGGGAACCGTGATCTGAAGCCGTGCGAGGGATGAGTGAGTGACCAACGGGAACGAACGAATCGGTTGGGGAGGGCGTGGCGATTCCCTGTTGCCACGATAGCAGGACGCTTGACTCCGGCAATGCTACGATCTCGTATCACCAGCAGAGTAGCGATTTCTCCCTCGAGCTGAGACACAACACCTCGAGAAACGATCGATCCTAGCGATCGACGCGCTGGATCCACGTCCCCGGCGCGTCGAGCTCGTCGTGGCTGGGCAGGTTCTCGGGCTGCTCCCAGACGAGACTCGCCGTCTCGAGGTCGCGGACGGCGAGGACGTGCTCGAAGAAGTTCTTGCCGCGCTCGTACTGGCGTTCCTTCAGTCCGAGGCCGAGCAAACGACGGAAGAGCTTCTGCAGGGGACCCCGCCCCTGACGCCGTTCGTCCAGCTTGCGCCGCAGGTCCTCGTACTCCTCGTCGAACGCGTGGTCCATCAGGAGTTCGGCGTAGCCCTCGACGACGGTCATCGCGGCGTCTAGATCGCGGAACGCGTCCCGGTCGAACGATCCCTCCGAGAGCGTCGCGATCCCGTCTTCCATGCGGGCCTCGAGGTGGTCGGAGAGCCACGGCGCGGCCCCGAACTCGGCGGCGTGGGTCACCTCGTGGAAGGCGATCCAGCGGCGGAACCGGTCGGCGTCGACGTCGAGTTTCGCGGCGGCGTTGAGGATGTTCGGCCGGACGAAGTACAGTGCGTGGTCGTCCGTGGGGGCGTCGGCGAGCAGGAGGGGGTCGTACTGGCCGAGGACGTTCCGTCCGAGGAAGGAGAGCAGGACGGTCATCGTCCCCGTATTGATCGTCCGGGCGACGCCCGGGAACGCGCCGGTGTGGGTCTCGAGCGTCTGCATGACCCGCTCGAAGGTGGCGACGTTCGCGTCGATCCAGTGGTGGCGGTTCTGGATCTCGACGGTCTCTGGCACGTCGAACTCGACGCCGGAAACCGACCGCACGGCGGCCCGCGCGTCCCGGACGTCGCGAGCGTACGCCTCGCGCTCGCCGGGCTCGAGGTCGAGCGAGCCCGGATCGGTCGCCGCCTTGGCGGCATCGGCGGCCGACCGCCAGTCGATCGCGTCGTCACCGGACGCCCCGGCGACGGCCCGGGCGCTACGATAGAGATTCACAACTCCGGCTAGGACGAGGACGCGCAAAAGCGTTCGGCTCGGTTCGCGTCGGTGCGAAAACTCGACGCCGTCGGCCGGAGACGGACAGGTCGGCGATTGCGACTGCCAACCGATCGGCGATCGGCGATCACTGATCAGCCGACGGCCCGCTTCGGACGCCGACGATCAGTTGACGATGACGTCGGGTTCCGGTTCGGTCTCGAGGTCCGATTCCTCGTCGCCGCCGCGGAACTTTCTGGCGGCGACGGCGATGCCGACGAGGACGACGAGCGCGACCAGCGCGCCGGCGGCGCTTTTGCCCTTACCGCCCGACTCGTCTCCCGTGGCCGCGCCCTCGTCGGTTTCGGTCTCTGTCTCGAGGTCTGTCTCTGCTGTCGATTCGGTGCTGCCGATCGGCAACGCCTCGCCGATCGGTCCGAGTCCGAACTGTGCTTCGCCGTCGAAATGCAACTCTACGAAGGTGAATTTCTTGTCTCCCATGAGTGGACGGTCCACGAGTGCACACTTAGACGTTTGGTTAGGTATACGTTAGTGAGGTGTGTAAGGAGCTGTTACGGTGTTCGCCGTCTTTTACACTCGCCCGTATCGGCCACAAAATCGCCGGATGGAACAGGCGTGCTGTGCCGTCGGTTCCCGCGACAGACGGTAGCGTCGTTCGTCCGACCGGAATCGGGCTCCGGACCGGTACGATTAAGTGTCCGTCACCAGCGGTGTTGCGTATGAGTGGACGACCGCTGGACGTCCTCGAGGCGTCGCTCGGCGAACGCGTGACGGTGCGACTCAAGAGTGGCGACGAACACGTCGGCGAACTCGCCGGCTACGATCAGCACATGAATCTGGTGCTCGAGGATGTGACGGTTCCCGTCGAGGGCGGAGTCGACGACGAGGCGCCGGTCGAAGACACAACCATTATACGCGGCGACAACGTCGTTTCGATAACTCCATGACTGGTGCAGGAACCCCGAGCCAAGGAAAGAAGAACAAGACGACTCACACCAAATGTCGTCGCTGCGGAGAGAAGTCTTACCATACCAAAAAGAAAAAGTGCTCGTCGTGTGGCTTCGGCACGTCCGCCAAACGCCGCAGCTACGAGTGGCAGTCGAAGACCGGCGACAACTGAACTTTCCGTTCTCCCCTTCGATTCTGCCGTTTTCTCGAATCACAGCGTAGTCACTGCTATTCTCGACCGCGCCCCGATCCCTTGAGTCCGTCTCTCGCTCTGTCCCTCGGCCCCACCTCTCGATTTCACTTCTCACCCCCGTCACTCGGTTCCCTCTCGCTGGGACCGAGTCGCCGATGAACAGCCCTTAGTTCGGAGCCGCGAACAGTCGCGTATGGAGACGACAGACGCCTTTACCGGACTCGAGTGCATCGATTGCGGGGCCGCCGTCGACGCTTCCGAGTCCCACCGCTGCCCGGACTGCGGCGGCGCGCTCGAGTCGACCTACGACTACGACGCGATCGACCTCGATCGCGAGATGCTCGTCGACCGCCCGTTCGACTCCCAGTGGCGCTACGCGGAACTGCTCCCGTTCGCTCGCGAGTCGGCGGTGACGACCGCGGAGGGAGCGACGCCGCTGGTCGACTGTCCCGATCTGGCCGACGAACTCGGGGTCGGGCGCGTGCTGATCAAGGACGATGGACGGAACCCAACCGGCTCGAGCACGGATCGCGGCGCATCGGTGGCCGTCACCGCGGCCGTCCACCACGGCGCGAGCGACGTTGCGCTCCCCTCGACGGGCAACGGCGGACAGGCTGTCGCGGCCTACGCGGGCCGAGCAGGGCTCGATTCGCACGCGTATCTCCCATCCCGATCCGGCTTTACGAACAAGGCGATGGTCAACGTCCACGGCGGCGACATGAACGTCGTCGGCGGCCGGTTCGGCGACGCCGCCGGCGCGTTCGAAGAGGCGCTCGCCGAACACGACGACTGGTACTCCCTCCGATCGTTCGACACGCCCTACCGCCACGAGGGCGCGAAGACGCTGTTCTACGAGATTGCAGAACAACTCGAGTGGGACGTTCCCGACGCGATCTGTTATCCCACGGGAGCCGGCACCGGGCTCGTCGGGCTCGCCAAGGCCGCACGCGAGTTTCGGGAACTGGGTCTGATCGACGATCTGCCCGCTCTCTACGCCGCCCAGGCGTCGGGCTGTGCGCCGATCGTCGAGGCGTTCGACGACGACCGTGACGAGCACGAGCCGGTCGAACACCCCGACACGATCTGCGGCGAACTCGAGATTCCCGATCCCGCGGCGAGTCCGCGAGTCCTCGAGGCGCTCAGCGAGAGCGGCGGCGGTGCAGTCGCGACGGAGGACCCGGACATCCTCGAGGCCGCCGTCCGGGTGGCCCAGACGACGGGACTCGAACTCATCCCGAGCGCGGCGGCGGCCGCAAGCGGCGCGTGGGAGCTCGCGGAGCGCGGCGCGTTCGACGGCGACGAGACGGTCGTCATCGTCAACACGGGATCCGGGAACAAGGAGGCCGACGTGTTGCGCAGCCACCTGATGAGTCAAGGTGTCTAGGTCGATCCGATCTTGCACTACAATCTGGAGCGCACTCTCCTGCCGTAACCGGGAATGCGATCTCGCACCCCGATCGGGAATGCTCTCTCACACTTCGACTGGGAACGCTGTCTCGCACTTCGACTGGGAACGCTGTCTCGCACTTCGACTGGGAACGCTGGGCGGTCTCCGCGCTGGGACTCGTCATCGGCTGTCGACCCACCCACGACCGTGCAGTAACGAGTGATACCGCCGAGTAGAGTCGATCGAACCGGTAGCGGAAAGCGGCCCGGCCAAGAAAGCCGAACTCTTTCACCGACAAGGTCTTGCCTGCGAGGGGTGTAGACGAGACGAGTACCAATGTGTGAACATTCACCAGAGTGTTCGAACGGGGACACGTGCCAGCTCGTCCTCGAGAACGGAGAGACCGGTCTCGAGACCGCCGAATATTACTGTAAGGCACACCTCGTACTGCGAATCTGGGAAGTCGAGAACGACAGCTCGATGCGAGCCGTCAGCGCTGAGAAACTGTAATACGGACTGGTGCCAGTCATTTCGGGCGCAACCGAGAACTCCTGTGGTTGCGCCGATACGTCGGCACACCAGACCGTATGATGCCGGCGTCATCGCGCCGAGTGCGCCGAGCACTTGCAGCCGCCTCGAGATCGCCGATTCACCGCCGCGTCACGAACCGATCGCCCGGTACCGGAAACCGCCACCGAACGCGACCGGCCTCGTCGTGTGGCGCGCGAGCGGACCGACAGGTCGAATCCGGTTTCGACCCCGTCTCGAGGGTCTCACAGTCGAACTCGAGACGGGGGTCGTTTCGTAGCGCTTTTGCTGGTTGTCGGGAAACGACGCAGTATGACTACCCCCTGGGACGACTGGAACCATATTCTCAAGCTCGATCCGGACAAGGAGTTACCGGCGGGCGTGACCTACGGCGATCTCTGTGCGACCGGGACCGACGCGATCGAAGTCGGCGGCACCATGGGAATCACCGAGGAGAACATGAGCGCGGTCATCGAGGCCTGTGCCGAACACGACGTCGCGCTCTACCAGGAGCCGTCGAACCCCGAGGTCGTCCTCGAGGACGACGCGCTGGACGGCTACCTCATCCCGACCGTCTTCAACGCCGGGTCGCCGTTCTGGATCACCGAAGCTCACAAGGAGTGGGTCCGACTCGAGGGGGAACTCGACTGGGACCGGACGACGACGGAGGCCTACGTCGTGATGAACCCCGAGGCCGATGTCGCGGAGCTGACGGAGGCCAATTGCGATCTCGGCGCCGACGACGTTGCCGCCTACGCGACGGTCGCGGAACACATGTTCGGCCAGGAAATCGTCTACGTCGAGTACTCCGGTAAGCTTGGCGACGAAAGCGTCGTCGAAGCCGCCGCCGAGGCCACCGACGAGTCGACGCTGTTCTACGGCGGTGGCATCCACGACTACGACTCCGCGTACTCGATGGCCCAGTACGCCGACGTGATCGTCGTCGGCGACCTCGCACACGACGAGGGAATCGAGGCGGTTCGGGAAACCGTCGCGGCGGCGAACGACACGTAACTGTCCCCCTTTCCCCCGTCAAAGTAGCCTCAACTGTTTTGTCTCTCCGTATCAGACGACCCTGCATGAGTCTCCTCGCCGCGTTCGAGGCGTCGTCGTCGGGGCTCCTCCTCGGGCCGACACTCGAGGCCCTGCCGTCGATCGACGTGGAACTCGAGCGCCAGTACGCCCTCGATCCTGACCGCCCCATCGCGTTCTGTCGGGTTCGCTGTCGCGATCGCGACGGACTCGACCGAGCGCTCGCGGCCGACGGGACGATCGCCGAGTTCGAGCGGATCAGCGGTGCCGACGGCGAGAGCCGATACCGGTTGCAACGGAGCGAGACGGATGTCATCGGTGCGTATCGTGCCTGGGTCGACGCCGGCGGCGAATTACTCGACTGTCGGGGGTCGGACGGGCGCTGGGAGGTCGAAATGCGCTTTCCCGATCGAGACTCGTTCGGTCGCTATCACGAGTTCCTCGCGAACGAGGGCGTCTCCCTCGAGTTACAGCGACTCGCCGACGACGACCGTCAGCACCGGGGTCGCGACCGCGGAGCCACGCTGACCGACGCCCAGCGGGAGGCACTCGCGCTGGCCTACGAATACGGGTTCTTTGAGGTTCCCCGCGAGACGGGGCTGTCCGAGATCGCCGCCCAGCTCGGCATCTCGAATCAGGCCGTCAGCGAACGGCTCCGCCGCGGGCAGGCGCAGTTGATCGCGGACCGGGTCGTCGAGTGAGCCGCTGGGTCTTGGGGAGTCTCAGCCGACGAGTTCTTGGAGCCGAGGAAGCGTATCCGTCACGTTCTCGCGATAGACTTCGTCCGCGATGTCGTCACAGGGCGTCGACTCGAGGTTGACGATCCCAACCGTCGCACCGGTCGAGGCGGCCGTTCGGGGGAGCGAGGCGGCGGGTTCGACGACCAGCGAGGAGCCGATCGCGAGGAAGACGTCGCTCTCGCGAGCGAGCGACCGCGCTCGCTGGATGACCGCGCCCGGGAGCTGCTCGCCGAAGAGGACGACGTCGGGTTTAAACACGCCGCCGCAGTCACAGGTCGGCGGTAGTTCGCCATTCGTGGCGCGCTCGAAGATTGGATCGCCGTCCCTGCGTTTCCCACAGTCCGTACAGCGGACCCGCTGTGAGTTGCCGTGTAACTCGAGGACGGTCGGTTCGCCAATTTCCGCGCCGTCGTCGATCGCCGCGGCCGCGTCGCCGTGGAGCCCGTCCGTGTTCTGGGTGAGGATCGCCTCGAGGTCGCCGTCTCGCCCCATCTCGGCCAGCGCCTCGTGGGCCGCGTTCGGCTCGTACTCCTCGTCGAACATCACTCGCTGGAGTTCGACGCGGTCCTGCCAGAACCCCTTGGGATCGCGCTGAAACCGACCGTAGGCGAACTGTCCCTCGTCGAACCGGTCCCAGACGCCGTCGTTACCCCGGAACGTCGGTACGCCGGAGGGGGCCGAGATCCCCGCGCCGGTGAAGGCGACGACCGTGTCTGCACTTCGGACGTCGGCGGCGAGTCGCTCGAGGTCGTTCATACATCGGTCGTCGTGCCGACCCGCCAAAACGATTCACCTCGGTGCGAACGACTGCGCTTAAGTTCCGCCTGCGTGAATCAGGTGATATGCAGGACAGAACCTACACTGCCGACGCCGAGCCGGGCGACGACGCGACGGTCGCCGGCTGGGTCCACGAGATCCGTGATCTCGGGGGCATCGCATTCCTGATCCTTCGAGATACGACGGGCAAGATCCAGATCAAGTTCGAGAAAGACGAGATGGACGAGGACCTCGTCGAGACGGGACTGGGCGTCTCCCGCGAGAGCGTCGTCGAAGTCTCCGGTGCGGTCGAGGAGGAACCGCGCGCGCCGACGGGCGTCGAGATCACGCCCGAGTCCGTCGAGGTCGTCGCGCCTGCCGATCCGGAACTGCCGCTCGATCCCTCCGGCAAGGTCGACGCTGATCTCTCGACACGACTTGACAACCGCACCCTCGACCTGCGAAAGGACGAGGTGCAGGCCGTCTTCGAGATCCGCTCGGAGATCCTGCGCGCGGTCCGCGAGCAGTTCCGCGAGTTCCGCTGTACGGAGATCAACACGCCGAAGATCGTCGCGACCGGCACCGAGGGCGGCACCGAACTCTTCCCGATCACGTACTTCGGCGAGGAGGCGTTCATGAACCAGTCGCCACAGCTGTTCAAGCAGCTCATCGCCGGCTCGAACGTCGAGCGCGTCTTCGAGATCGGCCCGATCTTCCGCGCCGAGGAACACAACACGCCGCGACACCTCAACGAGGCCACTTCGATCGACTTCGAGGGCGCCTTTTGCGATCAGAACGACGCGATGGACGTCGTCGAGGGCGTCGTCCGCGCCGCGTACGAAGCCGTCGAAGAAAACTGCGCCGACGAACTCGAGGCGCTCGATCTCACCGAGGAGTTCGGCGCACCCGACGAGGCGTTCCCGCGTATCAGCTACGAGGACGCCCTCGAGCGCATCAACGCGACCGGCGAACTCGACGAGCAGCTCGTCTGGGGCGACGACCTCTCGACGGAGGCCGAGAAGGCCCTCGGTGACGACGTCGGCGGCCACTACTTCATCACCGATTGGCCCAGCGAGATCAAGCCGTTCTACATCAAGGATCACGACGACGATCCGCAGCTGTCGACCGGCTTCGACCTGATGCACCCGCGGATGGAACTGGTGTCGGGCGGCCAGCGCGAACACCGCCACGAGAAGCTCATCGAGGGCTTCGAACAGCAGGGACTCGACCCCGATCAGTTCGAGTACTACACCAAGATGTTCAAGTACGGCATGCCGCCCCACGCCGGCTTCGGGCTCGGCGGCGAGCGGCTCGTCATGACGCTTCTCGGATTGGATAACATTCGGGAGGCCGTGTTGTTCCCGAGAGATCGGCAGCGACTCTCGCCATAGGCGAAGTCGCTGTTCGCCGATCGGGAGCTCGTTGGACGACCGGAGGGAGTCCACCTGTGTTCCCGAGAGATCGGCAGCGTTTGTCGCCGGAGGCGACAAATCTGAGAGCCGGCGAGACTCACTTCGTTCGTCTCGCCCGATCGCCAGCGGCCCAGCACGTCGGATTCTCGAGGTGACTGTAACCACTCGCGAGGAACCCGAAGTGACTGTAACCGCTCGAGGTGATGTCGATGTCGCTGAACAACTGTACAGACACCGAGCCGGCACCGCCGAGAGGGGGTTCCGCCGTCGCGGCGCACAGCGGTTCGACCCCGATCGCGGGGGTGACTAGCTGAACCAGCCCAGACCGCTGTCCTGGTCCTCGATTGCCTCGGCGAGGTCGGAACCGACTTCGTCGTCTCCGAGGTAGCCCAGGTGACTGAGGACGCTAAAGGTGACATCGACGTCGGTGTAATTGTCTGGGGTGTCGAATGGGCAGCCCGCACCGTCGTTACCGAGCGCGGCACCGAAGAGACCGCCGTAGGCCGATCCGACGGTCGTGTCGTTCTCGGAGTGGTAGTTACGGACTTCCTCGGCGTTGTCCTCGATACCGTCGTACCACTCACCACCACCGATTCCACCACTACAGACCATGTCTCCGTCTGCAGCAGCACCGATGGGTGCGACGGTCTCGACCGTATAGCCGGGACCGATCTCGTTTATCGTCTCGAGGACGACGCGACCGCCCAGCGAGTGTCCGATGAGACGGACGTTGCCGCCGCCGTAGTCGTAGAAACCTTCGAGCATTTCGGCGAGTTCCTCGCCGACGTCTTCCGTCTCGGCGGTCGCACCCGCGAAATTAATTGTCGTGGCGTCCCATTCGATCGCGACGTAGGTGTCCGCTTCGTAGCCGGCGTCGATCATCGACTCGGCGACGTCCTCGGCTTGGCTTTCGACGGTCGTATCGCCGAACCAGCCGTGGACGAAGATGAACAGTTCGTCTTCGACGGGAAGGGACTGAAAGGCGCCCGAACCGAATATGCTACTTCCGACGTCGATCACTTCGATGTCGGGACCGAGCAACTGTGCCGACGCCGACCCCGTCGTCGCTGCCAGTCCCGTCGCACCGACGATCGTCGTTCCGGTCGCCTTCAATAGCGCTCGTCGCGTTGACGTGGTCAAACCGTCCGATTCCGACGTTCTATTACTATCGGTATCTGCCATGATGCGGTGAATACGACCCCGCCTGCGAAGATATTATTTTCCACTATAATATGAATGTATTAATATGGGGCCAAGATGTGAATCGACCGACCTTTCGACGGCAGTCGCCCGTCCGCATCAATCGACGGCCGATCCCGGCCGTTAGCAATGCGCGCCGACGCCTGACAGTGGTCGCTTCTGCGATATCCAGTCGTTCGAACATCCGATAGATCGTTCATAGAGCGCGTACGATACGTCGATGGATCGACGAGCCTGACGAAAGGAGGCTGCCGACGGATACGCAAGTCCGGCCGGCTGGATTCGCCGACGGACCGCGGTGGATCATCCGACTACCTCCAGCCACCGTCCGAACTATCCGCGTCCGTGCAGCGTGGTCGGGTTCCGGATCAGACCTGCTCGAGGGTCCAGCGCTGCCACGCACCGCCGTTCGAGGACCACTGGTTCACGTTGGCACCGTCCGCCGTGCTCCCCTCGTAGACCTCGGCGACCTTGCCGCTGTTGGCGTTCTCCAGGGTGTAGGTCCCATCGCCGTTATCGAGGACGATCCAGTCCTGAGTCGGGTGGCCGGTATCGCCCCACTGCTGGACGTTCGCGCCGTCGGTCGTCTCCGCGTTCGCGACTTCCAGCAGCTTCCCGCTGTTGTCGTTCGTGAACGTGTACGTGCCGTCGCCGTTGTCGCTGACGACCCACTGCTGGCATGGGTGGCCGGTGTCGGCGTACTGCTGGACGTTCGCGCCGTCGCTCGTGTTCGCGTTCGCGACCTCGAGGAATTTCCCGCTGTTGGCGTTGGTGAGTCGGTAGGTCCCCTCAGCGATCTGTGCGGACGTTCCGCCGGCGAAACTGGCCGCCAGATCGTCCATAACGACGGTGGAATCGAGGTAGCTGAGGTGGTCGCTGACGTCGTTGGTCACGTCGATGCGCGTGAGATTGGCCGGCGGTGAACTGCCGGCACAGTCCGGATACAGGGCATTCATCGACTGGACGGCGGAGTCGTTCTCGGAGACGTACGCCCGGAACGCCGCGGCGCTGGCGGCGATCCCGTCGTGGTAGACACCGCCCTCGCAGACGGTGGAATCCGGCGTCCCCGTCCCAAACGACGCGGCCGTCTCGACCGCGGACCCGTCCTCGAGGGCGTTGAGCGTCTGCATCGTGACGATGCCGCCCAGTGAGTAGCCGACGATCCGGATGGTTCCGCCCGTTGAATCGTCGTAGTCCTCGATGAGGTCGGCCAGATTCTCGGACGCCTCGGAGCTCTCCTCGCCGATACCGACCGCATCCGTACTGAAGACGCCCGCGATGACGGTCGTGTCGTAGCCGGCGTCGGCGAGGCCGTCCTGGAGACTTTGGCCCTGATCGCCGGCGCTATCGCTGACGCCGCCGCCGTGCAGGTAAATCACCAGCTCGGATTCGTCGCTGTTGGGAAGTTCATCCGCGGCCCCGACGCCGTCGAGATCGAACTCGTCGACGCCGCTCGAGGACCACTGGGCGCTCGCCGCCCCGCTCGTCGCCGCGAGTCCGGTCGCGCTGGCAGCGGCCGCGCCGCTGAGGCGCAGCATCGTCCGTCGGTTTGTCTCGATCGATTCGCCAGTCGAGCCGACTCGGTCGTTGTCGTGACTCATCTTCGAGTAATCCGCTATCGTCTTCGGTATTTTTCCTTATCATTCAATATTGAATTTATTTATAACTATCCGGTTCGTCCGTTGACTCGATTGGATTCGCGAATCGAGGAGCGGTACGGATCGGTGTCGAAGATTGCAGTCGTGATCGCCGTGGCCCGCACAACTCGAGTGACCGTTCACGGCGAACAGCGTCAACCGCGGTGCTGCCGGCGGTAGGGGCGTAATACGTTCATGCCGTTATACCGTTCTGTAGAACGAAGAACGCGTCCGTCGGGTGCTGGGAGGCGGGCCCGCTACCGGGACAGAACGGGGCACTCGCCGAGAGACGCTCGAGTGCATTCACTCCCGGACGATGCGATCGGAACCGGAACACGGTCGGGACGGCCGGATGCCGAACGGGAGAACCAGTTCGAGCCATCGTCCGGATACCCGAAGCGGCTCCTGATTTCGGACACGAGAGTGGATACCGTAACGGGGTTCCGAAGAGACGCGTTGGCGAAGAAAAACGATTCGGACGACTCTCACTGGTTTCGGATCGCTACCGGGACGGGTGGATGGGATCGGCCGCGATTACAAGCTCCACCAGCTACCGTCGTCGTCCCCGTCGTCGCCACCGCTGCCGCTGGTACAGGAGCCGCTGTTGATGGCCGCGGCGAGGTCCGAACCGACGGTAGTGTCACCCAGATACGCGAGGTGGCTCCCGACGCTGTAGGTCACGTCGACGTCAGTGTAGTTCGCCCCGGGGGTACAGCCCGCGCCCTCCGTCCCGAGGGCGGTGTCGCCGAAGCCGCCGTACGCGCCGCCGACGGTCGAGTCGTTCTCGGAGTGATAGTTCCGGACCTCGCAGGCGTTGCTGAGACCGGGGTTCCACGGGTCGTCACAGATCTCGGAACCGTCGGCGGCCGCGCCGAGTCCCGCGACGGTCTCGATCTCGTAGCCGCTACTGAGCTTTGTCGCGGTCCAGTAAACGCAGCGGCCACCGAGCGAGTGACCGACGAGGCGGATGTTCCCGCCGCCGGCATCGTAGAACTCCTCGATGAGACCGGCGACGACCTCGCCGACGTCCTCGGTGTCGGCCTCGGCACCGACGAAGTTGAGCGTAGTCCCGGGCCACTCGATCGCGACGGTCTCGTCGGGCGTATAGCCGCCGGACTCGAGGGAGTCTTGCACGTCGGTGGTCTGGCTCTCGACGGTGCTATCGCCAAACCAGCCGTGAATGAACACGAGCACTTCGTCCGCGACGGGGATGCTGCCGTCGGCGCTCCAGCCGAGGAGCCCGTCGTCGACTCCGATCACGGTGGGGCCGCCGAACTGTGCGGATGCAGAGCCGGACGTGGCGGCCAGCCCCGCTCCGCCAACGATGGTCGTTCCAGTGGCCTTTAGGAGCGTTCGCCGGTCGGTCATTTGCGATTCGTCGGTCGTTTTCTCCTCGGCAGGACGGTCGGTGTCTGTCATACGACACCCACTCGTTTGGATGCGCGATGGTTGGGTTTAATTCTTCTATACGAAGTGTGTTTAATACATGGGCGATATAGCAATTAGATACTATTAATTGGAAAAACAACTATTTTTGCTACGATTATTCACACTGGAGCGGCCGTTCGAACGGTTCTGATCGGCCGGAACGGCGACTCGAGCACGGCTGTCACCGAATCGCTACCGATGGATCTCCTGTTTCGGATGGAGTATTGGTGCCGTTCAGAGCATCGGAATATGGGACCGAGGGATGCGACCGAGTCGAGAATTGTGAACTGTCCGGGTGGTGACGATACCCCCTCTCGGTGCTCGACGGGGAGTCGCTCGGTGGCGCTGGCGACTCCCGCGTGTTCGACTATCCGATCGATGGATCAGAGAGCGCGTCCGTTACGGTCGATGGATCAGATCTGCTCGAGGGTCCAGCGCTGCTGTGGACCGCCGTTCGAGGACCACTGGACCACGTTGGCACCGTCGGCCGTGCTTGACTCGAAGACATCGGCTACCTTGCCGCTGTTGGCGTTCTCTATGGTGTACGTCCCGTCGCCGTTGTCGAGAACGATCCAGTCCTGAGTCGGGTGGCCGGTGTCGACGTACTGCTGGACGTTCGCGCCGTCGCTCGTTTCCGCGTTCGCGACCTCGAGGAACTTCCCGCTGTTGGCGTTTTCGAACGTGTAGGTGCCGTCGCCGTTGTCGCTCACCACCCACTCCTGGGTCGGGTGGCCGGTGTCGGCGTACTGCTGGACGTTCGCGCCGTCGCTCGTCTCCGCGTTCGCGACTTCCAGCAGCTTTCCGCTGTTGACGTTCGTGAGCCGGTAGGTCCCCTCGGAGATTTCCGCGCCCGACCCGCCACCGCCGCCACTGCCGCCGCGGTCGACGGCGGGTGCGAAGTTACTGAGGTACGCCTGCCCGAAGCCGGTACTCGCCTTGTAGGTGGTGTGGCTGCCGACGGAGCCACTGACGTCGACGTCCGCGTAGTTCGAGGGCAGCGAGCCGCCGCCCCAGCCACAGTCGGCCGGCCCGCTACCGAGTCGTGCAATGGAGTCGTTCGTCGAGTAGTAGTTCCCGGAGAAGTTCGCCACGTTCTCGATCGCCGTGTGGAACGCGGACCCTTCGCAGGGCGCGTCGGTGACCTCGTAGGAGCCGATCGTGTCGGCGTTTGCCACCCGGAAGCGACCCTCGGCTGCGGCCAGGAACTCGAACGTGACGATCCCGCCCATCGAGTGGCCGAGGATCCGGATCGTCGTGCCGGGGTTCGCCTGGATGTACCCCTCCATCCAGTCGGCGAAGTCCGCGCCCTGCTGGCGGGCGCTGGACTCGGCCGAACTGGGGAGCCCGCTGTCGTCCCAGGTGACCGCGGTCACCGTCTCGGTGTTGCCCAGTTGGCGGAGCGTGTCCTGAAGCGTCTGCGACTGGCTGACGCTGGCCGACGACCCGGTGTAGCCGTGGACGTTGAAGATCACCTCGTCCTCGCCCTGCGGTGCCGCCGACACCGGCGGGATTCCGCCCCGCAGGTCGACCTCCATGATGTTGTCGGTGTCCGCGGCGGCCGACCCCGCTGTGGTGCCGACCCCTACGGCCGCGATGGCGGTCGTTGCGGTGGACTTGAGGAGCGTTCGTCGATCGATCGAATGCGATTCGTCGGGGGTGTGCTTGTCTGACATGCGACGCTTTCTCATTTCGGTACGAGCCGATTGGTTCTTCCCCCGCTCTTCTGAGCACATTCAAGGCCCATATGATGAAATATTAGGGATTGGTCCCCCTCTATCAACACCTCCGATTACCAGTTGCCGGTCGAGCAGGAGCGACGGGTGAGCATCGCTGCTGGTCGGCGTACCTGAATGACCGAAACTGACGGCTGCTCGCCGTCGGCTACCGGAAAAACGAGTGTGTCAAGTTCAAGCAGTTGGTCGGTACGCCCTGAAATCAGTGCAGTCTACCGGGAGTTAGAAGTCGAACCAGCCGCCGTCATCGCCGCCGTCGCCACCGCCGCTGCTGGAACAGGAACCGGCGTTGATCGCATCGGCGAGGTCCGAACCGACGGCATCGTCACCCAGATACGCGAGGTGGCTGCCGACGCTATAGGTTACGTCGATGTCGCTGTAGTTCGCCCCAGGATTGCAGCCCGCACCCTCGGTCCCGAGAGCGGTATCGCCCCAGCCGCCGTAGGCGGAGCCGACGGTCGAGTCGCTCTGGGAGTGGTAGTTGCGAACCTCGCAGGCGTTGCTGAGCCCCGGGTTCCACGGGTCGCCACAGATCTCGGAGCCGTCGGCGGCCGCGCCGAGTCCCGCGACGGTCTCGATTTCGTAGCCGCTACTGAGCTTTGTCGCGGTCCAGTAGACACAGCGCCCACCCAGCGAGTGACCGACGAGGCGGATGTTCCCGCCGCCGGCGTCGTAGAACTCCTCGACGAGGCCGGCGACGACCTCGCCGACGTCCTCGGTATCGGCCTCGGCACCGATGAAGTTGAGCGTGGTCCCGGGCCACTCGATGGCCACGGTCTCGTCCGGTGAATAGCCGCCGGACTCGAGGGAGTCTTGCACGTCGGTGGTCTGGCTCTCGACGGTGCTATCGCCAAACCAGCCGTGAATGAACACGAGCACTTCGTCCGCGACGGGGATGCTGCCGTCGGCGCTCCAGCCGAAGAGGCCGTCGTCGACTTCGATCACTTCGGGGCCGCCAAGGAACTGTGCGGACGCAGAGCCGGACGCCGCGGCGAGACCCGCGCCGCCGACGATGGTCGTTCCGGTGGCCTTCAGGAGGGTTCGTCGGTCGGTCGTCGATTCGTCGGTTGCCGGCTGTTCGCCGAGGTTGTCGTTGTCTGTCATGCGACGTGCAGTGGTATCACATGATAGATGATGCAATTTTCTCTTCTATATGGAGCGTGTTTAAAACAATACCGAGAGCGGTCTATGGCTGGAATGGTACCGTTCAGGCGAACGCGTTTCGGAACGATCCGATCCCGACCGCTCTCGGCGGAACGCGTCGCGTCGAAATGTGTCGCGTTTCCGGTGCGCGCTTTCGCACCTACCCGCGTGGTACGCGCGACCGGCTATCGATCGGCTTGCTGCGGATCGGGACATCGAACCGACTCGCACCGCGAGTCCGTCGGCGATCACGGAATCTTCAACGTTATATCGTTCCGGCCGAAAGCGGAGGCGTAATGCGCGAGGAGGCGACGGCGTTCGTCCCCGGCCACGTCACGGGCTTTTTCAGTGCCCATCCAGACGACGATCCGACGAAAGCCGGCTCACGAGGCGCGGGACTGACGCTGACGGACGGTGTCGACGTAACGCTCGAGCCAGCGACGGAGACGACCGTCGTACTCGACGGGACAGAAATCGATGTCGACCCGGTAGCGACCGTCCTCGAGACGCTCGACGCGACCGCTCGAGTCGAGGCGAACTCCCAACTCCCGCTCGGAGCGGGGTTCGGTGTCTCGGGAGCGATGGCACTCGGGACGGCGCTCGCGGCCAACCGCGTCTTCGATCGCAAGCTCTCGATGAACGAACTCGTCACGATCGCCCACGGTGCCGAGGTCCAGGCCGGGACGGGACTCGGAGACGTGGTTGCCCAGGCCCACGGTGGCGTCCCGATCCGCCTCGAGCCCGGCGGACCCCATCACAACGAACTCGATGCGATTCCCGCCCGCGCACGGGTCGAATATATCTCGTTCGGCGAACGCTCGACGGCCGACGTGCTCTCCGGCGATACGGAGGCGCTGACCGCCGCCGGGAAGGCAGCGCTCGCGCGGGTCGTCGAAGAGCCGACGTTGCTCTCCTTCCTGTACGCCTCGAGGCTGTTCGCGCGCGATGCAGGGCTGCTGACAACACAGGTCTCGGAGGCGATCACCGATGTCTCGACGGCCGGCGGACAGGCGTCGATGGCCATGCTCGGCGAAACCGTCTTCGCGCTCGGGACGGGGCTATCCGATGCGGGCTACGAGCCCTCGGTCTGTGCCACGCATCCAGCCGGTGCAGTGCTCAAGTAGGGACCTGCTCCGCTCTGTCGCTATCCCCTCGTCGTCCGGTGACCGTTTTCGGTCCCGGTTTCGGTGACCGAACGTATCCGATATCGGGAATAGTGGTCGTTTTCGCTACGATAGAGTGCGTAACTCGATCGCGACGAATCGGCACAGATCGGTGGCCGGTGCGACTCGAGGGACCCCGTCTTCTCATGACAGATTTTGTATTGGTAGCCAGAACTTTATTATGGTTCGTTCAAGTTATCCGGTCAAGTTTGACAATGGCTTCACGAACTGACTTTCACCAAAGCTTATTTCAGCTGTACGAACACTACGTCGGTGAGCCCGACTCGAGCAAGGACGTCTACGGCTACTGGCTGTTCATCGTCGGGTATATCATCGGTGCCGCTGGCGTTGCGACCTTCGTGGTCGGCTACGCGGGCGAAGGGAACCCCTACACGCTCATCCGCATCTCCGGAGTGACGGCGGCGACGGGGCTCGCGTTCTGCCTGCTCGGAATCGTCCTGATGTTGCCGGTCCGTCGACGGGGGATTCAGGTCAGTTTCGTTGGACTGTTGATTTCACTGGGGGGTGTCGGCTTTTTCGCGTGGGCGTATCCGTACAACTGGCGACAACTCGGGACCGATTACAGCGTCGAGGTCATTTCGGTCTACACGCTCGGTATCGGAATCATCGCGGGCGTGACCGCGCTCGTTCCCGTGCTCACGGGACAGAAGGGGATGTTCGTCGAGGAGGAAGGGAAGACCGACGATCCGCCGATTCTCACCGGGGACGCGATGGAAAGCGCGCAGTTCGCTGTCTTCCGCGA
Organism: Natrinema sp. CBA1119; assembly: GCF_002572525.1. Taxonomy (NCBI): domain Archaea; kingdom Methanobacteriati; phylum Methanobacteriota; class Halobacteria; order Halobacteriales; family Natrialbaceae; genus Natrinema; species Natrinema thermophila. The sequence goes on from NZ_PDBS01000001.1 coordinate 2,505,937, forward strand.
CGAGAACGGCGACTGGAAGTGGCACGTCCTCCACCTCGAGGCGCTGGCCCAGAGCAACGAGAGCGCCGTGACGCGGCCGGACGCCACGGAGGGCATCGAGCGCGTCAAGTCCCAGATCAGCTCCGCGGGGCTGATGGAGCTGACGACCTCGGCGTTCCGGCTTTACGAGGACCGCGATGGCACGTGGCAATGGACGCTCGCGCGGGACGACGGTTCCATCGTCGGCTCCTGTGCCGGCGAATTCGATCAGCGCGACGGTGCCGAGCAGTCGGTGAGCTTCCTGAAGGATCGAGGCCCCGACGCCGACGTGATCGAGATCGAGGGTGCCGCCTTCACCTACGAGGAGCGACGCGACCAGTGGTACTGGCAACTGGTCGACGACGAACGCGCGCCGCTGGCCTCGAGCGAAACGGGGCACTCGACGCAGGAACGAGCCGAAGAGGCCGCCCAGACGTTCGCCGAACGGTTCGACCAGGCGCGGGTGCTCGACGTCGAGCACATCGGCGTGGAACTCTGCGAGCGAGCCGACGGTTGGACCTGGCGGTTCGTCGACGCCGACGACGAGGTCGTCGCCAACAGCACAGACGAGTTCGACTCCCGGCGCGACGCCGAGAAGGCGGCCGAAGCGTTGCTCTCGGCACTCGAGTCGGCGTCGGTCACCGTCGCCGGCGAACCGACCTACGAGCTCTACGAGTCCGGCGAGGAGTGGCGCTACCGGCTGGTCGACGAGAGCGAGCACGTCGTCGCGCGCGGTCCCGAAGGGACCCCCGAACACGACGGCTCGGCGGAGTGGGCCGACCAGTTCGGCGAGAACGCCCGCGACGCTGATGTCGTCGAGATCGAAGACGCGGAGTACGAGGTGTATCCGGCAGCGGGAGCCAGCGCCGGTGGCAGTGCCGCGTCCACACCGGACGACGACCTCCCCGCGACGGTCGAAGAGCCCGAACCCGCGGCCGACGGCGGAACGACCGTCGATGCGCCCGACGCGGACGAGACCGGTCCGTGGCACTGGCGGCTCGTCACCGACGACCGGGACGTCGTCGCCGCGAGCACGGAACCACACGCCGACGCCGAGACGGCGACGACGGCGATCGAGCGGGTTCGACAGCAGGCCAGCGAAGCGGAGCTTATCGAGTTCGAGAACGCCGCCTTCCAGGTCTACGAAGCCGATTCCGGCGAGTGGCGCTGGCGGCTCATCGACGAGGACGGGAACGTCCTCGCGGACAGCGGCGAGGAACACACCTCCCGCGGCGAGGCCGCCGAAGCGATGATGACGCTGAAAGAGCAGGCACCGAACGCGGAACTCCTCGAGATCGAGACCGCAGCGTTCGAGCTGTTCGTCGACGAGGACGACGAGTGGGGCTGGCGGCTCATCGACGAGTCCGGGAAGCTCGTCGCCGAAGACCCGGCGACTCATCCCACCCGCGGGGCCGCGCGCCAGGCGATGAATCGGCTGCTCGAGTATCTCGACTCCGACGTGCGGACGATGGATCGGGCGATCTTCCAGACGTACGCGACGGAGGACTGGCACTGGCGGTTCGTCATGCCGTCCGGTGACACCGTCGCCGTCGACGGCGAGGACCATCCGACTCGCGACGAACTGGTCGATGGTCTCGACGACGTGCGCGACGCCGCCGCAACGGCTCGTCGCTCCACGATCGGCGACGTGTCCGTGCAGCTGTACGGCAACGGCGAGTGGCACTTCCGGCTGCTCGACCGCGACCGAGCGGAGATTGCCGACTCGACCGTCTCCTACCCCGATCGCGAGGCGGCGACCGACGGCGTCGACGCCCTCACGGCCCACGCGCCCGACGCGCCGATCTTCGCGATCGAAGATGCCGTGATTCGCCTCGACAGCGACGACGGCTGGTCGTGGGAACTCGTCGACCGCGATCGCGAGGTGCTCGCCGAGGCGGTCGACTCCACTGCGAGCAAGGACAAACTGCTGGACGCGATCGAAGCAGTTCGTCGGCTCGCGCCGATGGCCGGCCGCGTCGACTTCGACGTCGCCTCGTTCGAACTCGTCGCCGACGACGACGAGCGCTGGCGCTGGCGGCTCATCGACGAGGACGGCCGCACCGTCGCGTCCGGCTCCGAAACGCACGAGACGGTCGACGCCGCACGCGATGCCCTCGAGAACGTTCGCGACCTGATCGAGTCCGCGAGCATCCTCGAGATCGACAGCGTTTCGTTCGAGTTGCACACCGCCGACGACGGCTGGGTCTGGCAGCTGATCGACGAGTACGGGACGACGATGGCGGAGAGCACGCAGACCTACGCGAACCGCACGGACGCCCGCGAGGCGATGAACGATGTGAAGGCGCAGGCGCCCGACGGCTGGATCACGTTTACGGAGTAGCCGAGCGACGTCGGTATCAGTCGACTTTTTATCGAACGGCTCGAGTCACCACTCGTGAGCGACTACGACAGCGTCTCCGCCGACGTCGAGCACGAGGAGGAGATCCCGGAGGACCACCCCAGATACCAGGACCTGCTTACTCGCCACCGGATCGAGCGGGGCGTCGAGAAGGGGATCACCCACCTCCAGGGGATGCACGCCGAGGGACGGGGCAGCGCGTTCGACTATCTGCTGGGCGAGGAGACGATTCCGAGCGCCGACGACGCGGAGCGGGCCGCCGCGGCACACCTCCTGCTCGCCGACCGTCCCGTGCTCTCGATCAACGGCAACGTCGCCGCGCTGGTCCCCGGCGAGATGGCCGCCCTCGCCGACGCCGTGGACGCCGACCTCGAGGTCAACCTCTTCAATCGAACGCCCGAGCGAATCGAGGCCATCGCCGCTCACCTGCGCGAGCACGGCGCGGACGCGGTCAAGGGGCTCGAAGCCGACGCGCACATTCCGAACCTCGACCACGAGCGCTCGAAGGTCGACGCCGACGGCATCTACGAGGCCGACGTCGTGCTCGTCCCCCTCGAGGACGGCGACCGCGCCGAGGCGTTAGACGAGATGGGTAAGACCGAGATCGTGATCGATCTCAACCCGCTGTCACGCTCGCCGCAGGTAGCCGACGTGCCGATCGTCGACAACATCATCCGCGCAGTGCCGAACATCACCGAGCACGCGCGGGAGCTGGCGGCGGCCGACGAGGCCGAACTCCAAGCGGTTATCGAGGGTTTCGACCGGGATCGGGCGCTCGAGGCGGCGGAGGAACGGATCCGTTCGGGCGATCTGTAAACTGCCGTTTCGCTCTCTCTTTCTCGGAGTGTTCCCCGTGATAGCCGGTGGAACGGAGCCTCGATCGTCGTCGCGTTCCGCGATCGGGGCCCGCTTGGTCGGATTGACGAACATCTCTGCAGTGATGGTGGATCCACGAACGTGTCTGCAGGGATGGCGGATCCACGAACGTGTCTGCAGGGATGGCGGATCCACGAACCAGCGAAACGTGACCCGCCGCAGGCCACGCGGGCCGTGTAGCCGGGCAGGCAGTAGCCGGTGCAATAGTTACCAGTCGGGAACACTGACAGTCACGATACCGATGACTGAACTGACCGACGCTACCGCTGACGGCGGCGTGATTCGACGACAGCTCGACACCGACCGGGAGGATCCCGCGGCCCGACTCGTCGAAGTCATCGCTGACATCGACGACGTCGAACCGATGGAGCTCGCTCCGATATACTACCGTATCGATGGCCTCATCGCCGGTCTCTTCTCGTCACCGTCACCCCTCGAGGCGAACGCGCACGTCGCGTTTTCGTACGAGGGGTACCGTATCCGCGTCCACCAGGACGGTACGATGACGGTCCGTGAACTGACAGCCTGACGCGTTCCGGAACCGCACGCGGCCGCGTCGAGCCGGTTCCGGAACCGTCCCCTCTTCCCGCCCTCGACGGCCGCTCGAGTCGGGATTCAGGAGGTATAAATTCCTCCTCCGGTTTCAGTCCACACATGGACGCCTACGAGTTACTGACGCGAAACGTCGAGGAGGCCGTCACCGACGAGGAGGTCCGCGACCTCGCGGCCGAGCCCGAGGGCAAGCGGGCCTACGTCGGCTACGAGCCCTCCGGCGTGCTCCACCTCGGTCATCTCCTGACCGCGAACAAGCTCATCGACCTCCAGGAAGCGGGGATGGAGGTCGTCGTCTTGCTGGCGGACGTCCACGCCTACCTCAACGAGAAGGGGAGCTTCGAGGAGATCCGAGCCACCGCCGAGCAGATGAAAGCCCAGTTCCTCGCCTACGGCCTCGAGGAGGCCCAGACCGAGTTCGTCTACGGCTCCGAGTTCCAGCTCGAGGAGGAGTACACCCTCGACCTGCACCACCTCGAGCGCGAGACGACGATGAACCGCGCCCAGCGCGCGATGGCCGAGATTCAGGGCGACGAGACGGCGAAGGTGAGCCATCTGGTCTACCCGCTGATGCAGACCCTGGACATCGAATATCTCGATCTCGATCTCGCGGTCGGCGGGCTCGACCAGCGCAAGGTCCACATGCTCGCGCGGGAGAAGCTGCCCGAACTCGAGTACGACGTTCGGCCCGCGATCCACACCCCCATCGTCGCCGACCTCACGAGCGGCGAGGGGAAGATGTCCTCGAGCGGGGGGATCACCATCTCGATGGAGGACTCGACCGCGGACCTCGAGGAGAAGGTCAACTCGGCGTTCTGCCCGCCGACCCGGGACCCCGAAGGCGACCTCGAGAACCCCGTCCTCGAACTGTTCGAGTACCACATCTTCCCGCGGTTCGACGAAGTCGTCGTCGAGCGACCCGAGAAGTACGGCGGCGATCTCACCTACGAGTCGTACGAGGAGCTCGCTGCGGACCTCGAGTCGGGCGAACTCCACCCCGCCGACGCGAAGGGGACGCTCGCGGCCTCCCTCGACGAACTGATCGCGCCCGGCCGCGAGAAGCTGCGCGAACTGCGCTCCTGAGACCGACGGATCTCTCGGTCGGAACCCGCTCGCTATTCTGCCGCCCCTCGCCGCCGGGAGACGATCCAGCCGATTGAAGTGCCGGCGGCCCCCTTGCGAGGCTATGAACGAGACGCGACGAGCGGTTCTCGAGGCGCTCGCGGACGGGCCGGCATCGGGGCCGGAGCTGGCGGACTCGCTCGATATCTCACGGGCGGCCGTCTGGAAGCAGATCGAGGCGTTGCGCGAGGCGAACTTCGAGATCGAGAGCGGCCCGAACGGGTACGAACTCGCGGCCGTCGAGGCGTACAATGCGCCGGCAGTCGAGTTCGGACTCGAGGCCCCGTTCTCCATCGAGTACCACGACTCCGTGGGCAGTACGAACGATCGAGCGCGCGAACTGGCCGCCGACGGCGCGGCGGACGTGGCGGTCCTCGCGGACGAACAGACCGGCGGCCGCGGCCGCCTCGAGCGCGAGTGGGCCGCGCCGTCGGGCGGCGTCTGGGTGAGCGTCGTGACGCGCCCCGATATCACGCCCGCGCAGGCACCGCTGTACACGCTCGCGGCGTCGGTCGCCGCGGCGACGGCGGCTCGAGAGGCGGGCGTCGACGCGCGGATCAAGTGGCCCAACGACGTGGTCGTCCCGGTCAGCGACGACGGCGACTATCGGAAACTCGCGGGGATCCTCACGGAGATGGAGGGACAGACGGATCGGGTCGACTGGCTCGTCGTCGGGATCGGGCTCAACGCGAACCTCGACGCCGACGCGCTCCCCGAGGGCGCGACCAGCGTGCGTGACGAGGCCGGCGACGTCGATCGCCGACGATTCGTCCAGCGCCTGCTCGAGGAGTTCGACCGCTACCGGACCGATCTCGAGGCCGTCGTTCCGGCGTGGCGGGACCTCGCACTGACGCTCGGCCAGCGCGTGCGTGTCGATCGGGCGTCGGGCGAAGTCATCGGTGAGGCGGTCGACGTGACCGAGTCGGGGGCGCTCGTGGTCGAGACCGACGACGGCCGAGTGACGGTCGCTGCGGGAGACTGTGAACACTTGCGACCCGTCTGATCGAAACCGATTCAGTCTCGAGCGTTCGAATTACGTGGAAAAGAGGGAGACGACTGTCCTCGTCACAGCTCATCTGCGTCCGACTCTCACTCGACTGCGAGCTGTCGCTCGTCCGAGCGTTCGCTCGCCTCGTCGGGATCGACCTGCACCGTCAGCACCGGGACCGAGGCGCGCCGGACGACCCGTTCGGTGACGCTGCCGAGCAGGAGGCGGTCGATCCCGCCGCGGCCGTGGGTTCCCATCACCACCAGATCGCACTCCGCGGGATCTGCCTCGTCGACGATGACCTGACTCGGTGCCCCCTCGCGAACCTCGGTCTCGACGGTGATGTCCTCCGGTGCGAGTGCTTCGGCCCGCTCGACCGCCGCTTGCCCCTCGCCGCGGAGCGCGTCGCTGACGCCGTCGAGGGCAGTTTCCATCGGCAGCCCGCCATACCCGGCCGCGTTGACGACGTACAGTGTGCGGATCGCTGCGTCGTGCGCGCGAGCGAGTTCGAACGCGTACTCGAGTGCGTGTTCGACCTCTCGAGAGCCGTCGGTCGGGACGAGGATGGAGTCGTACATAGTGATATATGATACCATACAACGGGAATCTACATTAACATTATCCTGACACGTGAGAGGGTCAGGTTGAGTGACGTTTTTCGAGCGAGTTGCGGATCGCTCCGTGCTGTCGACGGATCGGAAATCGGGGAGGGGAAACGCTGATACAGCCGCCGCCCAAATCGGGGGGCATGAGTGACAACCCGTGGACGGATCGGATCGTCGGCGAGCGGATGGCCGTCGATCAGGAGTTCTCCGAGCGGATCCAGCAGTCGCGCTTCTCCAACCAGCAGTGGAGCCTGATCATGACCGCCACGGAGTTCGAAATCGAACAGCCAGACGATCCCGATCGGGCGCGGATCGTCGCCAACACGGACAAACTCGACGGGGTCATCCCCGAACTCGAGAACGTCCAGGCCGGGATGGGCGCGATGGGGGGCGCGGGAGCCGGGAACGCCGGTCAGAATTCCTCAAGCGGCGGGGTGTTCGACTCGATCATGGGCGCACTCGGGATGGGAGGCGACGGTGGCTCCTCGGAGAAAAAACAGCGGAAGGCAGCGGAACGGCTCACACAGGAGTACGCCGACGAACTCCAGTCACACCTCGAATCGAAGGGGAAATGGGAAACGGCTCGTCACGCTGCCGCGGACGGCCAGTAGCGGCGGACGGTCGAGTTTCGGCCGCCGCTATCACCGGCGCAGATCATCGCCGATCACAGATCACTGTCGCGAATCGTCGCCGATCGCCACACACCGCGGATCACCGATCACTACTGCTCAGTCCCCGGCGTGAAACATCGTGTACTCGCTCGCTTCGTAGATGTTGATGAGTTCGGTGACGAGTTCGTCGTGGGACTCGTCCTCGACGCGCAGTGCCTCTAACCGCTCGATCGTCTCCTCGTCGAGTTCGACGGATGGCATACCCGAAATTCGGTCGGCGAGTGGCAAAAACGCCACGGGGGCCTCGACGGGTCGGCGTCGCGCACGGGTCCGGCGCGAGTCACAGCACCTTTAGGCACGCTTCCCGACCGTCAGTGTATGAGCGACGAAGTCCAGACGACGACCTTCTCGATCAGTTCCGAAGACGGCGCGACCGACGAAATCACGATTCCGTCCGGTCTCGTCGACCTGGTCGCCGAGGGCGACCAGACCGACGCCGAGACGATCGGCGACGTCATGCTGCTGTCTTTCGCCAGCCGCGCCCACCACATCGTCCACCACGGCGAGGACGCCGACGAGGAACTCGAGGCGCAGGAAGCGGAAGTCATGGACCTCTTCGAGGAGCGCTTCGGCGTCACGTTCGGCGAAGCGACCGGTCATCAGCACTGAGCGTCCGAGAGCCGAATCACAGCCGCGATTTCTTCGTAGCAGTTCCCCTCGAGCACAATCGCTAGCGATCGGACAGTGAGCGACCGCTATCCGGCTCCGGCGGTTTCGTCTTCGGCTCCAGCAGTTCCGTCTTCGGTGGCTTCAGGCGCTCCGCCGTCGGTCGCGTCGGTTGTTCCGCCGTCGGTCGTTTCGGTTGTTCCGTTGTTGGCCGTCTCAGCCGTCCCTCCGTCGGTCGTCTCAGCCGTTTCATCGTCGGCCGTCTCAGCCGCTCCGCCATCGGTCGTCTCGGCGGGTCTCGTATTCGTTTCCGGCTCCGGTGGTGATTCGTTCGCGGGTTCGTTCCCGTCAGTGACCGGCTCGGAGTCGGCGTCTGGACCGGGTTCGTTCGGCTGCTCGGGTGCCGGCTGTTCTGGTTGCTCCGGCTGTTCGGGCTCCGGCTCCTCGGGTGGCACCGGCTGTTCGGGTTCGGTCGGCTGTTCCGGCTCGGGTGGCGTCTCGGCTTCACCGTCTGGCCCCGTCTCACCGTTTCCGTCCGCTTGCGCGCCGGCCTCCGGGACCGCATCGACGGCCACCGTTGTCTCAGCCGTCTGATTCTCGGTCGACACTGAGAGGATATATTCGCCGGGCTCGAGGTCCGCCGTCCCGTAATTCAGCGTGACCGTCTGCGTCTCACCGGACTCGAGCGTAACGGGAATCGGGTCACTGGGAACGCCGTCGACGGCAACCTCGAGAGCTTGTGTCCCCGCTCGATCGCCGACGTTTTCGATCACCGTCTCGACCGCGATGGGCTCACCCTGCTCGACCGGACTGTTGGTCCCCGCGATTGAGACGCCGAACGCCGCGGGTGCGGGGGGTTCCTCGACGGTCACCGTCGTCTCCGCAGTCTCGTTCGCGGTCGACACCGTGAGCGGGTACTCGCCGGGCTCGATACCGTCCGTTTCGGCCGTAAACGACACAGTCTCCGTCTCGCCGGACTCGAGCGAGACCGACGTGGCGTCGATGGTGGTGTCGCCAATCGCGAGCGAGACGGTCTGCGTTCCGTCCTCGCCGCCGACGTTCTCGAGGTCGGCCTCGACCTCGAGCGACTCTCCCCGTTCGACCGGGCTGTTCGTGCCCGCGATCGAGACGCCGAACGCAGCGGGGTCGGACGGCTCGATCTCGCCGGCGGTCGGCGTCTCGGCGGTGATCGGCTCCTCGTAGCCGAAGTTCGAGAAGTCGGCCTCCCAGACGAGCCGTTCGTCGTCGCTCTCGGGCGTCCACTCGACGGTGAACGTCTGCTGGCCCGGTTCGAATCCGGACGGCGGCTGATCGGTCGTGTTCCCCTCGACGAACCGGCTGTTCGCGCCCATCGAGGCGTCGTTGGGGTTCTCATAACTGAACGTCACGTCGATACCGTCCTCGGTGGGGGTCGTCTCCTCGAGCGCGATCGACGGCAGTTCGGGGCGCACTTCCTCATTGCACGCCTCGGACGGGTTCGGATAGTCGATACCGCCAACGGGGGCGGCCTCGGGCGAACTGATTCCCGAGATGTACGTGCCGAAGGTGCCGTAGTCCGGCACCTCGACGATCACCTGCTCGCCGTCCGTGGTGACGTCGCGCTCGGTGCCGATTTCGAAGACGATCGTCCCGTTATAGGGGGCCGGGATCTCGTCACCGGCAGTGACGAGGTCCTCCGCGATCGTGTCCCCGACGCCGCCGGACGTGTAGAACCACGTGCTCGCGGCGACCCGATCGCCCTCCTCGAGCGATGCGGTGACGACCGCTCGCTGGCAGTTCACGAACTCCACGTCGAATCCCGCGGGCGCGCCGTCGACCGTGTAGTCGACATCCGCCGTCTCGATGGGCGTTCCGTCGTCGGCCGCGACGACCGCCACCTCGAGCGTCGTATTCTCCGCGAGGGGTGGCTCGAGGTCGAACTCCTCGGGGCCGATCGTCTCGTTCGCGCCGAACGTCTCGCTCGTCGCGAGCTGCGTTCCGTTCCCGTCGGCAACGGTGATCGCGTACTCGACGGACGCGTTGGCCTGCGTGACGGTGAGCGTCTCGCCGTCACCGGTCTGGTCGGCCACCGAGAGGTTCGCCGTCGGCTCGTCGGGATCCGGTTCCTCGACCGCGTACTCGATGGATTCGTTCGCCAGCACCGCGTCGTCGGCCGCGGCGCGAACGGACACGTCGACCGTGGCGTTCTCCTCGAGCGGCGGCTCGAGGTCGAGGACCTCGTCCGAAACCGTCGCGTTCGCTTCGATTTCGTCGCTTTCGACTCGCTCACCGTCGTACTCGGCCGCGAGGACGTACGGCACCGACGCGCTCGCCGCGTCGACCGTGAGGGTCCCGCCGTCGCCCGTCTGGTTGTCCACCGAGAGGGACGCCTCGGGGTCAGTCTCGTTCTCCCCGGTGTCGTTCGCCACCGTGTACTCGAGAGAGTCGTTCGCGAGCGCCGTTCCATTCTCATCGACGACCGAGACATTGACCGTCGCGTTCGCCTCGAGCGGCGGCTCGAGCTCGAGCGAGAGGTTCGATACCGCCTCGCCGGCCGCGAACCTGTCGCTCTCCGTCGTCTCGCCGTCGTATGACGCGGTGACTGCGTAGGGAACGGAGGCGTTCGCTTCGTCGACGGTGAGCGTTTCGCCGTCACCCCGCTGATCGGCGACCGACAGCGTCGCGGTCGCCTCGTCCGGTTCATCCGGCTCGTCCGTGACCGTCACGAACGCGCCGTCGATCACCGGCGCGCCAGCGCCGCTGACGTACGGCACGTCTTCGTCGCCGTCGGACTCGGCGTACCGGAACGTTCCGTCGTCGTTCGTGTCGTGATGGGTGACCGCCACGATCGACCCGTTCTCCTCGAGGGGCTCGTCGAGTTCGATCGTGACGTTTTCGTGGTCGCCGGCCTCGAGGTACTCCGAGACGCCGATGATGGCGTCCGGATCGGCGTCGACGGCGAGTCCCTCGTAGACCGCGACGAAGCCGCCCTCGGAGAGCGACGCGTCTTCGATAGTGACCCGCTCCCCGTCGGACTCCTGATCGGGGACATCGATCGAGGCCGTCCCCTCGATCCGGTCGATCGTCTCGAGTCGCTGGGTGACCGTGATATCGACGTGCTGCGTGATCTGAGTCACGTCGTCGGTCTCTTCTCCCACCGCGTAGGCGGTCGCCTCGGACGCGCTTTCCTGGGTCAGGCGCTGCAGTTGCGTAATGCTGATCCGCTGGGACTGGACGGCGTGGGCCGTCTCCTGACAGGCGGATCGCGCCGCGATCTGGATCTGCGCGACCGTGGCCGACTGCGCCTGGACGAGAGCGCCGCTTGCACCCCCGTGTGCGAGTCGTTGGACTTGCGTGACCTCGACGAGTTGCGTCTGCGTCACCGCGCCCTCACCGGCACCGAACGCGGCCGCTTGGATCTGCTCGATCGTCACTTCCTGCCGCTGGATCGCGGACGTGACCGCCCCCTCGGCGGCACCGACCGCGGCGTACTGGATCTGCGTGATGGAGATCGACTGGCGCTGGACGAGCACGCCGCCCGCGCTCCCGTCGGCGGCTGCCTGGATCTGTTCGACGGTCGCCGACTGGCTCTGCGAAATAGCACCTTTCGCCGCGCCGAAGGTGGCCTCCTGGACCTGCGTGATCGAAATCCGCTGGCGCTGCTCGAGGCGGGTCGATTGGGACTGCTCGAGGCGGACGGACTGAACCTGCTTCAACGAGCCCCGGCTGGCTCCGCGGGCGGCCGCCTGCGTCTGCTCGACCGACACCGACTGCTTCTGGACGAGTGCCCCCTTCGACGCGCCGGCCGCGGCCTTCTGAATCTGCTTGATCGTCACCCGCTGGCGCTGCTCGACATCGACGCGCTGTTCCTGTCGCGCGTCGACTCGTTGCTCTCCCTCGAGCGCCGCAGGCGAACTCCCCGCGAGCGACCCGGCCGCACCGCCGGCGGCGGCGTGCTGGACGTGCTCGAGCGTCACCCGCTGGCGCTGTTCGACCGTGATCGACCGATACTGCGTCAGGACGCCGTAGGCCGAGCCCTGGGCGGCCTCCTGGACGTGCGGCGCTTTGCCGACGTCGCTCGCGCCAGCTTCCTTCGTGGCACCCGCGGCCGCGCCTCTGGTTGCGGCCTGAATCTGCTCGACGCTGACGTTCTGACTCTGTGCGAGAGCGCCGTGCGTCGCGCCCCAGGTCGCGCTCTGTAGCTGGGTCACATTGGCCGACTGGGACTGAGAGAGTCCGCCGTCGGTCGCCCCACCCACTGCGTACTGAATCTGGGTGGCGTTCACCGACTGGGACTGGATCAGCGAGCCGTGGACCGCACCCTTCGTCGCCGCCTGCACCTGCTCGGCCTCGACGGACTGGTGCTGTGCGACCGACGACCGCGCCCCCTCGAGCGCCGCCGCTCGCTGTTCCTGCGTCACCTCGATCCCCTGTGACTGGACGAGTTCGACCCCTTCCTCGACGCCGCTCTCGACGGCGGCTTCGGAATCTCCCTGGATTGCCGCCTGCGCGTTCGTCCCGTCGTCATCCGTCGCGTCGGCCTCCTCGAAGGCCACTAGTTCCGAACTAGCGTTCTGTGTCTGGGCAGCGCCCGCCTCCAGCGCGGCCTGTGACTCACCCGCGGCTGCCGGATCGTTTGCCGTCTCGGTGGTCGCACCGTCGGTCACGTCGAGCGGGTCCGAGCCACCGCTCAACGCGGGCAGCGCCACGACGCTTCCGACCATCGCGGCCGCGACCAGCGCGACGACAACGGTCGTTCGGCCGCGTCTCATCGCGCGATCACTCCGCGAGCGGGACGGTCGGTTCCGCCCGCCGGTTTCGATTCCGCCTTCGGCGATCCGGATTCAGCACGCCACCACTCCGACTCGCCCCCGTCCTCACCCCGCTTCCGTTCGTCCCCAGCTGCTTCCCGTCGAACCCCCGAATCGGCCGCGTCGGGACTCGCCGCGTAGTGCCCTCGATTGCCAGCCGCAGCACAACCAATTCGCATTTTCCCACCACGGGCCGAATTACAGCATAAGACCGCCGGTCGTTTCGGTTAGCGAGACGAGACAATCAGCTATTACCCGGTTCTCTCGAGGAGAAACGACGGACCGACGCCCGAACACCGCGACCACCGGCGAGCCCACAGGGGGCTCCCACCGTCACCGAAACTGAGAGGAAGCGCGCTGTTTCGATCGCTCTTCGACCCACCCTCGAGCCGATACCGGACCGATATCGACTCGAGAAGATACGTCAATAAGACGCCATCTGCCTTCGGAAACCGAAGTTTTGATCCCGGTTTACGAGAGAACGAGTGTATGGCAACGGAACGGAATTCGGTCGATCTCGTGGACGACACCGTCGTCCGGCAGTTCGCTCGAGCGGCGGTGCTCGCGGCGCTGATCGGTGTGACAGCGCTGGTTGGGATCCCGTATCCCCTCTCGCCGGCTCCGGTCACGCTTCAGGTACTGTTCGTCTTTCTCGCCGGACTCGTTCTGGGTCCGGTCTGGGGGGCGTTTTCGCTCCTGCTGTATCTCACGGCAGGTGCCGCTGGGGTTCCCGTGTTCTCGAACATGACCGCCGGTATCGGTGTCCTGTTGGGAAACACGGGCGGCTATCTGTGGTCGTATCCGATCGCCGCAGCCCTGATCGGCGTCATCGTCCATCGCGGGACGGCGCTCCGCGATCTGCGCAACGTGTCGCTCACGGTCGTCGTGGGTGCGCTCGTCGCGGCGACGATCGTCATCTACGCGATGGGATCGGTGTATATGTCCTGGGTGGCCGAAATAACGCTCTGGGAAGCCGTTACGGTCGCCGCGATCCCGTTCATTCCGGCTGAGATCGTCAAGATGACCGCCGCAGTCGCTATCGTCAGATCCGGCCGGATCACGCCGGTTCGATCGTGACGAGGCAACGATGATCGAGTTCGAGTCGGTCTCCTACGCGTTCGAGGACGTTCCCGTTCTCGAGGCGGTCACGCTCTCGATCGACGACGGCGAATTCGTCATCCTGGCGGGGGGCAACGGCAGCGGGAAGACGACGCTGTTGCGCCACTGCAACGGCCTCCTCGAGCCCGATTCCGGCGACGTTCTCGTCGACGGGACGCCCGTCGCAGAGGATCTGATCGCCGCGCGCTCGAGCGTGGGCATGGTCTTCCAGCACCCTCGCGATCAGTTCGTCGCCGCGACCGTCGGCGCGGACGTCGCCTTTGGCCCCGAGAACCTCGGGCTTGAGCGACGGGAGATCGACCGCCGGGTGACCGCCGCGCTCGAGGCGGTGAACATGGCCGGTCGGGAGGACGATCGAATCGACGCACTCTCGGGCGGCGAACAGTCCCGCGTCGCGATCGCTGGCGCGCTCGCGATGGAACCGACCCACCTCGTCCTCGACGAACCCTTCACCGGGCTCGACGAGCCCGCCCGCCGATCCGTGCTCGAGCGCCTCGAGTCGCTGTCGGCCGACGGCACCGGCGTCCTGCTCGCGACCCACGACCTCCGGGACGTCTGCGGACTCGCGGATCGCATCATCGCCATGCAGGACGGCCGCGTCGCCGTTGACGGACCGCCTGTGGCGGCGCTGGCGGAATTCCAGGGCCTCGAGATCCGGGTTCCGGGTCGGTGATCGCGATGACAGACCCGAGACGACCGCCACTGTCCGCGACGGACATCGGAGGAAAGCGGTGCTGACCTACGAACCCGACGCAACGCTCGCACACCGACTCGATCCCCGGACGAAGCTGGCGGTCCAGATCGGGTTCGCAGCGACTGCGCTGGCACACACGACGCCGCGAGCGCTGGCCGTCCTCTCCGCAGTGACGGCGATCGTCCTGTTTAGCGCGCACGTTTCGATCCGACGGACGCTCGTCGACTACCGATTCGCGCTGCTCATCCTCGCGCTCGCCCCGCTGATCGCGGGCGTAACCCTAGGTGCTCCCTGGTTCGACACCGCCGACGCCACCGCGTCGGGGCTGGCGAGTTACCGCGTCCTGCTCATCCTGCTCGTCAGCGCGGCTTACGTCCGCTCGACGCCGGTTCGGGACTCTCGAGCGGCGATTCAGCTGACGATTCCCGGGAAACCTGGTCAGCTCCTCGGCATCGGTGTCGCGCTCGTCTTTCGGTTTCTGCCCGTCTTGCAGGGCGATCTCCGGACGATCCGCGAGGCGATGGCCGCCCGACTCGGGACCGAACGGAGCGCGGTCGACCGCGCCAGCACGATCGGGATCCTCGGCCTGACGCGGGCGTTCGACCGAGCGGACCGACTCTCGCTTGCACTACAGGCGCGGTGTTTCGCGTGGAATCCCACGCTCCCGCCGCTCTCCTTTTCGTATATTGACTATCCCGTCCTCGTGATCGCCGTCGCTCTCGCGTTCTCGGCGTTCGTCTAGCTCGGTCGGTTTCGAACGATACGTCCAACAGAGACGCCGGATACGGCGCGTGCGGTGAGAACGGGACGATCTTCGCTACCTGGAATCGAGAACTCGAGCGAGAACGCTTCCTCGTCGTCGACGGCGTTCCGCCGCGGCTCGTCGCGATGATATCTCGTAGTTGGCCGACCGTGGCGGCATGTCCGAGAGGACCAGCTCGACGAACTCCTCTTCATCCATGGTAATCACTTGTCGTGACGAGTCACTGACCGGCGCGGTGGACGTGCCGTCAGGTAGGTGGTCATGCCCGTCGTATGGCCGGGCGTGGAGACGGTCTCGATGGTCGTGTCCCCGACCTCGGTGGTCTACCGGCGCGCCGCCGCCGGACCGACTGTGTCGCCCGATCGAGGGATACACCAACGAATGAACGAGGCGGCACGGGGTCCGCGACCGTCCACGACCACCTCGAGACGCTCGAGCACGCGGTAGAACCGTCACTCGAGATTTCGCCGCACTCCTCCGTCGATAGCCGCTTGATCACGGGAACACTCTATTTGATATCGCAACATGCGATTTACCACGGGCGCTGGCTGGCGATTAGCCCCGGTTGAGTCGGCCGGATCGCGGCAGTAGCTCGAGCCTCGAGTCGCTCACAGCTTCATCGGACGCTCATGCCACCGTTGGCTGCCGGACAGTGATCTCGGCGGAACCCAGCCCGAATGAGGCGTCAACCCGAAGACAACAAGATCCTCGTTGAAATCGATTGCTGGACGTAGCGAACCAGCGTCCCGAGTTACTCCCCCTGGATCCGCTTCTCACGTTGTCCACTGAACAGTAAGCCGCTTCGAGTCGTCACTCTGTTCGTGATGTGCGTCGCCAAAAGAGCCGGTGAAGGGATTTGAACCCTTGACCTAATCCTTACGAAGGATTCGCTCTGCCAGTCTGAGCTACACCGGCACACTCTCTTTGCTCGTGTCCCGTGCATCGGCGACGACCGTCGCCTCAACACCGGCGCGAGTGCATTCATTTGTAGGACCGATACCAGCCATAAGGATTGCGAATCGGTGCGCTCGTGTGATGGGAGTACGTGTCAGATTGCTGGCTTCGTCCCTCCCGATTACCGCTCGAGGCGGACGTCCAGACAGACGTTCAGCTCGTGGGGAGCGTAGGACCGGACGGTGTGGCGAGTTTCGACCGTGACCGCGTACTCGGGTTCGGCGGCCGCGCGAATCGCGCGTTCGCCCGGCCCGAACGGGTCGTCCTCGTGTTGGATGTCGTAGTAGTGGAGGGTACAGTCGTCGCCGGCCAGAGTGACGGCCGACTCGAGGAAGTCGTCGGCGCTGTGGGGGAGGTTCATCACGAGCCGGTCGGCCCAGTTTTCGTATTCGGCGGCCACCTCGCGCACATCGTCGTTAATGGCGGTCACGCGGTCCGCGACCCCGTTTCGGCGGGCGTTCTCGCGCAGGTAGTCGATCGCCTCGGCGTTGATGTCCACGCCGACGCACGTCGCGCCGCGTTTCGCGAACGGGATCACGAAGGGGCCGACGCCGGCGAACATATCGAACGCGTGCTCGCCGTCGGCTCGCGGGCCCTGCCCGCTCGCACTTTCCGAGGCCCGTTGGGCCTCGCTGACCTGCTCGGCCACGCGGTGGCGCTCGGTCGCGAGCCGCGGCGAGAAGTAGACCGTCGCGAGATCCAGTGCGAACTCGCAGCCGTACTCGCGGTGGACGACCTCCGTGTTCTCGCCGGCGAGCAATTCCCAGTCGCGCACGCGCGTCTCGCCTTTGACTTTCGAAGCCTTGTTCAGTACCGTTTCCGCGGGGAGATCCGACTCGAGGATCGCATCGGCGATCTCGCGTGCGCGTTCGGGATCGTCCTCGTCGATGAGCGCGGCCTCGCCGAGTCGCTCGTAGGTGGGGTCGAACGCAAGGAGATCCGCGGGCGTCGTCTGCTGCTCGCGCTCCGTGACTGTCCGGGGAACGATCTCGCACTCCTCGAGCACCGCTGACGCAGCGTCGGGGTCGGTGATCGGAATGTAGAGTTGGCCGTCTTCGACGCTGATCTCGTAGGTGTCGTCGATCAGGTCCGCATCGGCGAGCGACGAGCGCGTCGCTTCCCCGGCTTCGCGCGCGACGCGGACGCACGGCACTTCCATACGCGAACTGGCCGGCGCGCCGCCGTAACGCTGACGTTTCGGTGTCGATCGGCATTCGTCCCGATAAACCAAAAGGCGCTATAGCAATTCCTCGCTGCTGGGCACGGGAGCCAAGAAAATTGACTACGTAGGTGAATGGAAGCGCGTGCCACCGAACGTCAGTCGGTCAGTCCAAGCGATCCATGGTTTTTCGATATCGATCGGCATCTCATTTCACGATTCTCGAGCGAGGTACTCGAGCGCTTCTTCGTCGCTCACCTGCCCGAAGGTCCGGTAGTACTGGCCGACGGCACGGAAATCCGCGGGCGTCTGGAGGGCGATCACCGCGTCGGCCTCGCGCTCGAGGTCATCGATGGCCCGCGGGGAGCCGACGGGAACGGCGAGGCCGACCCACTCAGCACCGGTCTCTCGCACCTGTCGGAGACAGGCCGTCGCGGTCGCCCCGGTCGCGACGCCGTCGTCGACGATCAGGACTCGCTTCCCCTGCAGGTCGGGTAGCCCGTCCGTATCGCGGTAGCGATCGGCCTTTTCGCGCGCGTTTTCGGCTTCCTCGGCCCGGATCTCCTCGAGGTACTCCTCGGAAACGTCGAGTCGATCGATCAGGCCGTCGTTCTCCCAGACGCTGCCGTCGCTGGCGACCGCGCCGAGCGCCACTTCGGGGTTCTGCGGCGCGCCCATCTTGCGCGCGACGACCACATCGAGGTCGGCCTCGAGAGCGTCGGCGACCGGTCGCGCGACCGGCAGGGCACCGCGAGGAATCCCGAGGACGACGTCGACCGCGAGGTCGCGGCGCTCGAGTTCCGCTGCGAGGCGTTCGCCGGCGTCAGTTCTGTCGTCGAACATGGTTCTGGCCGGCAGTACGGTATCAATGCACTACGCGTTTGCGCCGCACACGCCGACGCGATCCGATAGCCGTTCCAGAGCCGATTTCGCCGAGCGATCGAGCGTTACGGGTCACGTCGCCGTTGAAGCCGGCCGCGAACGATCGGCGTCACCGGGAACACCCCGACGCTGACTCGCTCGATCTCGAGGACGTCGAACGCGTCGCATCCGACGAAGCGCTCGACCGTCTCGCGGTTCAACTGACAGCCGCCCGCGGCGCGTTCCCACAGCGGCGTGAGGGCGTCCTGCGCTCGAGCCCGCCAGCCGTCGTTACGGACGTGCTCGAGAAAGCGCAGTTCGCCGCCCGGTCGCAGGACGCGCGCGACCTCCTCGAGCGCCGTCTCGGGGTCGGCGATGGTACAGAAGACCAGACTCGAGAGGACGACGTCGAAGCTGTCGTCGGCGTACGGTAGTGACTCGGCGCGGTCTCCGCGGAGGTGAACCTCCAGGCCGGTTCCCCGCGCCTCGCGGGCGGCGCGGCGTCGCATGTTCGGATCAGGTTCGATCGCGTGGTACTCGAGGTCGTCACCGGCAGCAGCTACGTACGGAATCATCACGCCGTTTCCCGCGCCGAGATCGAGAACGCGACCGGAGAGGTCGGCCGCGAGGTACTCGCGGTGGGGGCCGATCAGAAACCGATCCGGCATAAATCGATCGTACAGCGCGGCGAACGCGGGGTGTGAGATCGTCCGATCGCCCGCGGCGCACCGTGGAGTACTGTCTGTCATCGTGCCACTCGGCCTAACGGACGGTGACCTGACTAAAACTCGTTTTCCCGTCGGTGCTCGAACTCGTCGCGATCGGTTTCGGGACGATATCGATCGGTGTCCTGATCGGCAGAGAGGATAGTGAGTACGTTTCAGCTCAATCGATCAACCGACGGCGGTGGCGCGCGCTGGGCTGCGGTGAGCGACTAGCGAACCGCAATCCAAAATCGTGCGAGGGATGAGTGAGCGAGCCTGCGAGCGAACGAATCGGCTGGGGAGGGCGTGGCGATCCCCTGTTGTCACGATAGCAGGACGACTCTTCTCACTCTCAGCCGGTTGGAGTAACCGTGACAAGGAAACGGAAATCAATCGGGGTTCGATCCATCTGCTCACTTACGGCCAGAGACCGCGCATCTCGTGGGCCTCGGAAACCCGGTCGAGCGCGACGGCGTACGCGGCGTCGCGCCAGGAAACGTCCCGCCGTTCGACCTCGGCTTTGAGCGTCGTCCAGGCCGTCACCATCTCGGACTCGAGTTCCTCGTTGACCCGCTCGAGTGACCACGCGCGACGGTTGATGTCCTGGAGCCACTCGAAGTAGCTGACCGTGACGCCGCCGGCGTTCGCGAGGATGTCTGGAATCACGCGAATTCCGCGGTCCTCGAGGATGGCGTCGGCGGCGAACGTCGTCGGGCCGTTCGCCCCTTCGACGACGATGTCGGCCGCGATGGCGTCGGCGTTGTCGGCGGTGATGACGTTGCCGACGGCCGCGGGAATCAGCACGTCGACGTCCAACTCGAGGAGTTCGGCGTTCGAGATCCGGCGCGGTCCGTCGGGTCCCCCTTCGAGGGTGGCCGCGAACTGCGTGACGGCCTCCGGCTCCTCGTCGTGGGACGGGATCGCGTCGACGTCGACTCCGTCGGGATCGTAGACCGCGCCGTTGACGTCGCTGACGGCGACTATCGTCGCGCCCCACGCCTCGAGCAGGCGCGCGGCGTTCGCGCCGACGCTGCCGAAGCCCTGGACGGCGACGGTCGTCTCGGCGAGCGGGTAGTCGTAGTACTCGCAGGTCTCCCGCGTGACGATGGCGACGCTCCGGCCGGGCGCTTCCTCGCGGCCGAAACTCCCGCCGATGACGGGCGGTTTGCCGGTGACGACGCCGGGGATGGTCTCGCCCTCCTGCATGCTGTAGGCGTCCATCAGCCAGGCCATCGTCTGCGGGTCGGTGCCCATGTCCGGCGCCGGGATGTCCGTGTTCGGCCCGATCACGTCGCGGACCTCCTGTGCGAAGCGACGCGTGAGCCGTTCCCTCTCGTCGTCGCTGAGCGACTTCGGGTCGACGACGATACCGCCTTTCGCGCCGCCGAAGGGGAGATTCATCACCGCGCATTTCCAGGTCATCCACATCGACAGCCCGACGCACTCGTCGCGGGTCACGCCGGGGTGGTAGCGCAGGCCGCCCTTGTAGGGGCCGCGGACGCTGTCGTGGTGGGCCCTGTAGCCGGTGAAAACCTCGAGCGAGCCGTCGTCGCGTTCGAGGGGGATCGTCACCTCGTGGACCGCCGTGGGGTGGGAGAGACGTTCGATGACGGCGTCGTCGATATCTAGCTGTGCGGCGACGCGATCCAGCTGTCGGCGCGCGGTCTCGAGTGCGGTTTCGGCGTCGGTCGATTCAGCCGTCGCTTCTCGGGTCGGCGGCGAAGAACGGTCCTGAGAGGCCATACTTATTCGATCGGTGTCCCTCGATTGCGCATTTCGGCACCGCATTCGGGACAGGCGTCCGGTGCGCTCGCACGAACGACGGTTCCACAGTCGAAGCATTCGTAGGTCGATTCCGCCTGCGGGTCGACTTCAGCGTCTTTGTGGTTCATGGGAGAGACGACTGACGAGGTGACAGGGCACTCGTCCACCAAGGAATACAAGGTATATTAGGATGAGTATATCCGTCAGATAACTAGCGTCGACAAACGAGAGGGGTTCACTATTCAACCCCTTTCGATCGAGGTTCCGGCAGTCCGTTTTCGTCGAACACGACTTCGAAGAGCGTTCGCTGCACGTGCCGGACGTGCCGGTAGAACGCTGCCGGCGAAATTTCGAGGGCGTCGGCGACGTCTTCGCCCGAATTCTCGCGCGGCGATTCGAAGTAACCGCCGTAGTACGCGAGCGTGACGACCTCGAGCTGGCGATCGGTAAGCCGATCGTGCAGCTCCGAGCGAAGGTCCCGCGGCGTCGTACGTTCGACGGTCCGTTTCGATCTGAGCTCGACGTCCGAGAACGCCGTCGAGACGATGTCGGCGCTTTCCCTCGCGTCGGCCGATCGGGGAACGTCGATCACGACCCGGGCGCTCGAGGGGGTCGCTTCGACGCCCCGTAACACCGCCCCGTGATCCGCGAGCCGATCCGCGAGCACCGGACGGGAGAGATGCAAGAGGACGCCACCGCCGACGCCATCGTCGGTGTCGATGGTCTCAGTGTCGGTGGTCTCGGCGTCACTAGCATCGGCATCGGCAGTCGGCTCGCTGTCGCCGTCTCCGCCGCCGTATTCGTCCGTGTGAATGACCTGTGCGCGCTCGACGCCGACCAGCTCCGCGGCCGCAGTCGCGACGGCGGCCGGCGGCGCGCCGTCGACGGTCGCGACCACCGACGCGCCCCGTTCGTGCTGGCGAACGACGCCGTCAGAGGAGAGCACGCAGTCGGCCAGTCGAGCGAGTCGTGCGAAGACGAACGTCTCGTCGGCCACCTCGAACTCGAGTCGCGTGTTCTCGTCCGAGACCAGCGCACGCTTGCGTTCGACCGCGGCGATCGCGGACGCGATCGTCTCGCCGAGTTCCGCGAGCACGGCGCGGATCATGTCGTCGAACGCGTCGGGGCGGTCGGCGTAGACCGTCAGGACGCCGTACGTGAACTCGTCGTACGACAGCGGGACGCTCGCGGCCGACTGATACTCGCGGGCGAGCGCTTCGGAGCGCCACGGTTCCTCGCGGAGTCCGTCGGCGACGTTCGAGACGACGGTCGCCTCGCGATCGGCCGCCGTCCCGACCGCGGGTTCGTTCGCGTCCGCGAGCGAGAGCGAGACGCTATCGAGATACTCGCGGCCGTTGCGTGCGCCACCGTGAGCGCGCGGCTCGAGGCGATCGCCGTCGGCATCGAGCTGCCCGATCCAGGCGAACGAGAACCGGTCGGCGGCCGTGAGCCGATCGCAGACCGCCCGTTCGATCTCGGCGCGGGTTTCCGCCTCGACCAGTGCCTGATCGAGTTCCCTGATAATCTCGTTAATCCGGTTGAGTCGGGTGAGCTGCCGATTTCGGCGCTTGAGTTCGCGATCTCGCTCGCGTAGCGTTCGCTCTCGTTCGACCCGGTCGAGCGCCGCTTCCGCGGTCGCCGCCAGCAGGTCGGTCACCTCCCGGGAGACGTCGTCGAACGCACCCGACGCAGTCGACCCGACGACGAACACGCCGTGGTCGCCGAGCGGGACGTACGCGGCGCTTCGCAGGTCGGTCTCCGGATTCGAGAGCGACGCGGCGTCGTGAACGTCCGCGAAGAACTGGCTCTCGCCGTCGATGAAGACGCGACCCGGAATGCTGTCGTCCGTCGCCCGGTGGTCGTGGATCGGTCCGTGTAACCGTTCCATGCCCGACGAGGACGCGACCGGTCGTAACACGTTCACGTCCGTATCGAACAGGTACGCGGCGCTCGCCTCGAGGTCGAGGACGTCCGTTGCGTCGTCGACGATGATGTCGGCGATCTCGCGATCGGTTTCGGCGTAGAGGAGTTCGCGAGCGGTCCGATGGAGCGCCGTCAGCGCCTCCTCGCGGCGCTTTCGCTTCGTGATGTCTCGGCAGCTGTAGAGGGTCGTCCCGCCCTGAATCGAGACTTCGCGGACGTTGACCAGCAAGGTGTGCTCGCGGCCCGCGCGGTCGGTCGCCGTACACTCGATGTTGGTCAACGCGCTCGCCGACTCGAGTTCGTCGCGATCGAAGAGGTCCGGCTCGAGCAGCTCGTCGATCGTCCCCATCTCGTGAATCTCGTCGTCGGAGTAGCCGAAGATGAAGTGGACGTTCGGACAGACGTAGGTGAACTCACCGTCGTCGTCGGTGATGAGGACGGTATCGGTCATGTTGTTGAGCGTCACCCGGTGGAGTTCCTCCGACGCTCGCAGCTCCCGCTCGAGTCGGGCCCGCTCGGTGACGTCGCTCGCCCGTGCGAGCAGCGAGACGACGTCACCGGACGCGTCCCGGACCGGCCGGATGGTCACCTCGAAGGTGGAACCGTCGGTCGGGTCGGTGGGCTCGCTCGCGGAGCCGCCCTCGTCACGTCCGGTCGCACCGTCATCTGTACCCGTGCCATCGGTGCGGATCTGCGTCAGCTCTCGGTGTGCGATCTCTCCGCTCCGCGCTCGGTCGATCGCTTCCCGGAGCGCTGTTCTTCCGTCTGCGGTACACTGCCACCAGGGAAGCGCCGCGAACGGCCGGCCGCGGACGTCGCTCGCGGTCGCGCCGATTGCCTCGAGCGCGGGTTCGTTGGCCCGTCGGACGGTTCCGTCCGGTTCGAGCACCCACGAGTGCGTTTCCGCCCCCTCGAAGATCGCGTCGAACTGGCGCGCGCGCTCTCGTTGCTGCCGTCTTTCGCGCCCCTCCGAGAGCGCCCGTTCGATCGCCGCTTGGCAGTCGTCGCTCGAGCCGTCGCCGGTCCGATCGCACGGCACGTACGCCGTGACCCCCATCGCAATCGCCTCGCTGGCCAGTTCTTCGTCGCCCTCGGCCGGCGCGAGCACAACCGGAAGATCGGGGTCGCGCTCCCGAACCGCCTCGAGGAGGTCCAGTCCGGACGTCTCCGCGTCTGAAAGGGACTGTGCGGTTAGGAGGCAGTCGATGTGGTCCGTCTCGAGTCGCTCGAGCGCCGCGGTCGCGGTCGGCACTGCGACCACCTCGAGCGCGTCGTCCCCGAGGGCGGCCGAGAGGACACCGGCTCTCGGTTCGGGCGACTCTACGACGAGGAGTCGGGCCTCGTCGAGCGTCCGTGTAGAATCCATTCGTTTCCCATATGAGCCCCTGAAGATAGAACCTATCGCTCCGTTGGGCGGTCGGCGACGACCGATACTCGGTCACCGCTTGAGGACGCGCGACGAATGGCGTGGCTTTTCACGACAACGGAATCGACTGCCGGGCGCGATTTATCGCTCGAAAAAGTCTCCCGTTCGAAAGCGTTACAGCCGAAGCGGCCTACCGACTCTCGTCCAGGGAGACGGCCTCGTCCTCGGACACGGCGAGCCAGGCCTCGTCTCGAGCGATATCGGCGATGACGAGGTGCGATCGACCGTCGATCTCGTCGATAGCCGCCATCACATCGCTCGACCCGTCCACCTGCCGTCCGACCGGCGTCGCTTCGGGTGCCATGTTCGAGTATCTTCTCACAGACACCATGAATGTTTCGGAAGTCGTCCGATTGCTGGTTGAATTTCGGAAATAATGCGCCTATTTCTGTTACGCTCTATTCAAATCTGGAACGCTGATCGAATACCGGAACTCGAACCGGGCGGGGTGTTACTCGTCGAGGGCGACCGACTGAACGTGACCGACCACGCCGCTTTTCAATTTCACGTGTGGGCCTTCGGGTTCGTCACCGTAGACCGTTCCGATCTCGCCGATGATCGGCTCCGTGTCCTCGGATTGTGGGTCCGCATCGTCCTGGACGATTTCGACAGCCATCCCCTGTCGCAGTTCCTCGGCGGTCGGTCGTTCGTTGGACATGGTCGGAGGTGAGCCGAGTATTTGGAAAAGGACACTGCCTGCAGTCGCCGCCGTCCGAGACCGTTGCGGTGATCGTCGAACGCAATCCGGAACCCGAAACGCGAACCACGATCTGACAGTCGGACCGCGATCAGGCATACGAATCGCTATCCGTTCGTCACTCCTCGTCGAACTCGAGGGCGGCGGAGTTGATGCAGTAGCGCTTGCCGGTCGGATCGGGGCCGTCGTCGAAGATGTGGCCGAGGTGGCCGCCGCAGTCGGCACAGAGGACCTCGGTGCGGCGCATGCCGTGGCTGGTATCGGTTCGGGTCTCGATCCGGTCGTCGTCGGTGTCGTAGAAGCTGGGCCAGCCACACCCCGACTCGAACTTGGTCTCGGAGTCGAACAGTTCGGCCCCGCAGCCGGCACAGGCGTACGTGCCGTCGTCCTTGTGATCGACGTACTCGCCGCTGAACGGCGATTCGGTTCCCGCCTCACGGAGGACGTGATACTCCTCCTCGCTCAGTTCCTCGCGCCACTCGTCGTCGGTTTTCGACCGGTGGTCTGCCTCGTTGCTCATGGCGAACGCTAGGGGAGAGACACTCAAGAGTCTGTCTGCGAACTCGGTCTCGGATCGCGACGGAGTACCGCCCTACTGGGCTCGCCGGCTCGATGATCGGTCG
Source organism: Natrinema sp. CBA1119 (assembly GCF_002572525.1). Classification (NCBI taxonomy): domain Archaea; kingdom Methanobacteriati; phylum Methanobacteriota; class Halobacteria; order Halobacteriales; family Natrialbaceae; genus Natrinema; species Natrinema thermophila. Next base: position 2,531,211 of record NZ_PDBS01000001.1, read on the forward strand.
TCACCGGCTGGTGATGACGTCCGTGCTCTCGCAGTCGGGACACTGCGTCATTCGGCCCAGTTTTGGGACCTCGATTCGCTGCCACTCGTCGTCCCCGCCGGGCGCTTCGAAGCCGCAGTTGCGACACCGTGACCGTTCGTGTGTGACTACGTTACTGGCCATGTCTCAATCTATGCTAGTTGCACCCATAGATGTTTGTTCAGTCAACAGTGACTGTCGAACGCGCTGAAACGGAATCCGCGTCGATTGCACGTCCGTCGAGTGAGACCGATGTCGTATCCCGATCGTTCGGCGGGGAGCAACCGCTGGAGGCGGAAACGTTTCACTGTTGTCGCTTCACGTAGCGACTCCGTCGTCGGTACCAACGGGTCGCCCGACCGACCGTCGGCAGACGGCCGGCCGTGCAGACGACCGCGAATGACAGGGGTGAGCGTGGACGGCGCTACTGGGGTGGGCCGGGCGGACGACGGCGTCCGTCGTCGGACCGACCCGTCCGTTCGCGTGGATCGAATCGGAGATCGCCTCGTCAGTTCGGCCACCGTCTCCGAGCGCCCGTACTCGAGCGACCGTCGTCGCCAACTGCTCGCTCGTTTCCAGCGCTCTGTTCGTCGTTTGAGGGATCTGTATCCCAGCGCGCCCGATCTCCGTGGAAGTCGTCCACGAACGACTACAAAAACGTTATCAAACATGTTTAATAGGTGATGGTATTGGGCGGACGACCGTCCGTCACCGATAGCCGGTTCACCTCGCGTCGGCGGTTGGAACGTTTCGAACCGCTGGTTCACGGCCCGGTCCGCGGACCAGTTCGGGTACGACTCCGGCTGAATCGCGACCCGATGCTCTCCGGGTACGAACTCACCGAAGTATCGACTGTCCGACCGGCCGCGGTCAGCGGTCGGTAAGCATAGTGAGGGTGTGCTACTTTATATGCAACTGTCGTAAGATCAACATCCGATCGCATCTGGTGGGATCAACGAGTCAAAGAATGAAACAGGAACATATCGATGCAGGAAAGGCGATACAGAAACGAACCGGGAAGACCTTCTATCTCGCGACGCGGTTCCTCCCCGAGCGGGTTCGACACGCCACGCACGTCCTCTACGCGTTCTTCCGGATCGCCGACGAAGTCGTCGACGACGCCGACGGGGTCCCGCCGGAAACGCAGCGCGCTCGGCTCGAGGAACTTCGTGCACAGGCCCTCGGCGAACGAGAGCCCGACGATCCCGTGCTCGAGGCCTTCCAGGAACTCCGAACGGAGTACGGCATCGCCGACGACGAGATCGACGCCTTTGTCGACGCGATGGCGACCGACATCGAGACGGAGCGCTACGAGACCTACGACGACCTCGAGTCCTACATGCGGGGCTCGGCCGCGGCGGTCGGCGTGATGATGACCGCGATCATGGAGTCCGAGGACGAAGCGGTCGCGCTCCCCCACGCGATCAAACTCGGCGAAGCCTTTCAGTTGACGAACTTCCTCCGCGACGTCCGCGAGGACGTCCTCGAACGGGATCGGATCTACGTTCCACAGGAGACGCTCCGGGAACACGGCGTCGACGCCGCCCAGATCGAGCGCCTCGAGTTCTCCGACTCGTTCGCGGCGGCGATGGCCGCCGAACTCCAGCGGACGGAGGAGCTTTACCGCGAAGGCGTCGCCGGCATTCGATATCTTCCCGAGGACTGTCAGCTTCCGGTGTTGCTGGCGGCGGTCCTCTACGCGGAACACCACGCCGTCATCCGAGCCCAGGGATACGACGTGCTCTCGCAGGAGCCGTCGCTGTCCACGACTCGAAAGCTGTGGTGTCTCGCGAAGACGCGGTGGCACTGGCACTGGAACCGCGATCCTGAGGCGGTGTTCCAGCGCGTGTCGGCGGTGCCGTCGGGCGAACCGGACCACCGCGCCTCCGAACGCGGGGATACCGTCCCGATGCGCTGAGTGCTATCGTAGTCACTGCACACCTGATCGCATGCTAGCGATACGATCAGCGTGTAAATCGTTTCAGTGACTACTCTATTTCGAACCGCCCCGATATGGGGTCGCTCGGTTCGGGTACCGGATGTCCTTCGTTCGCGTTCGGCCGTCGACCGGTGCTCGCCAGCCATCGACGCGGGCCGACGCACAGCCCGAACGACCATGATTGCACTCGGCACCCGTTTCGCTCGCGAGGGCCGCGTTCGACTCGCGAGACGACCGCGGCGCTACTCGGCCGCGTCGCCGTTTGCCAGTACGGCCGTTTCGGCCACGATGAACTTCGCTAGCTTTCGTTTCGAGTGTTCCGTGAAGAGGTGGTCCTCGAGCTGTTGGCTCGCGTCGGGCGGTTCGCGACAGACCGGACATTCGACCGGCTCCTTCGTCGCCATGCCGGTGATACTCCTCCCGAGCGCAAAAGGTACCGGCCGGAATTTCCCGCCGTCGGTATCGATCCGCTCACCGCTCGCGATCGATGCACGGCACTACCGTCGGTCTCGAACGCCCGGGAGCGCCGCTCGAACCGTCTCCAGGTCGTAGCGATCGGTCCGGAGGAGCACGAGACAGAACAGGCCGGCGACGCCGACGGGCAGCCACTGGCCGTAGAGCGCGTTGATCGTTCCCCACAGCACGAGGAAACTCACCAGATCGTCCAGCGCGAATTCGCAGGCACGGACGCGCTCGAGCACGGCCGTGCGATCGAACGCGAGATCGACGAGGACGACGGCGACGGCCCCCGAGAGGAGCCAGCCGCGGTAGTTCGAGCCCGGAACGCCGTAGTAGTCCCCCGGCGGGACGTACGTCCAGAACCCGATGGCGACGGCCGCGGGATCGAGCACCAGATCGACGGCGAGGACCGCCGCGATCGCCGCGAACACGCGCGGGACGACCCGCGCGGCCCGCTCGCCGAGCGCCAGTAGCGCGAGCAGGAAGGCGTTCAGCACCAGCGGGACGAAAAACAGCGGCAGCGCGAGCGGAACCTCGCCGCCTACCATCGGCCCGAGCCGAATCCCGTACTCGAAGGTCCCGTACGGCCAGCCCGTGCGTACCCCGACGAGTTCGATCGCGTACGTGTACGCCGTCAGGACGCCGAGGAGGGCGAGCGCTCGGCGGTCGATTTCGGGGAGCAGGGCTACGACCAGCGGCGAGCGCATGACGAGCGTTCCGAACAGGATCAGGAGGGGGTTATAGGACAGGAGCGGCGGGAGGAGCCCCTCGGCGCTCGCGACGAGCGTCACCGCACCGACGACCGGGAAGACGACCGCGATGGTGAACCGATTCTCGCGGACGAGGGCCTCGAGCCGCCGCTGGACGGACGCTCGCGTCATCCCGTCGGTGTCGGCACTGTCGGGGGAACGCGGCCTCGAGTTGGGATTGGCGCTCGGCTCCGGACCCGAACTCCGCTCCGGCCCCGAACCCCCTTCTGGTCCGGAACTCGACTGTGAGTTCGACGGCGAGCGGTTCGGGTCCTCGCTACCCATACAGTAGCCTCCAGAGGCCCCCCATCGTCAGAAGCGCGCCGACGACGGTGTTGATCGCCGGGAACCACCAGTAGGCGCGCTCGACGGCGACGCTCGCGGTCGCGATCGCGACGACGAGCGCGGGATAGACGAGCATGAGCGCGCCCAGCCGCACGTCGAGCGCGCCGAAGGCTGCCGCGCTCGCAACCCAGCACGCGCCGCAGTACGCGTAGGTACGGCGCTCGCCGAGCACCGTCGCGGTCGTTCGGATCCCCGTCTCGCGATCGGGCTCGATGTCGGGGATCGCCGAGAACGTGTGCATCCCCATCGCCCACAGCCAGCCGCCGGCGATCGCGAGGAGGGGCGGTTGCGCGCCGGCGACGGCGGCGTAGGCGGCGGCCCCCGGTGTGACGTAGAGCCCGTTCGAGACCGAATCGAGCGGCGGGGTCGTCTTCAGCCTGAGCGGCGGGGCGCTGTAGGCCGCGCCGAGAACGAGAAAGGCGATCAGCCACGGCAGCGCGGCCGTCCCGACCAGCGGTACGAACAGCACGGGAAGGGCCGCACAGAGCCCGACGGCGAGGGGAACGTACCCCTGTCCCCGATAGCGTGCCTCTCGGTCCTCCTTTTTCGGGTTGGCCGCGTCGATCTCCCGGTCATAGACGTCGTTGATCCCGTAGAGGAAGACGTTTGCCGGCAGGAGGAAGTAGGCGAACAGCACGATCGCCGCGGGCGCAAACAGTTCGCCGACGGCGTCTGTGGCGTAGGCTATCCCCACGAGCACCGGGCCCGCCAGATACAGCCAGAACCGCGGCCGCGAGAGCGTCAGCAGGTACGACAGCCGGTCGCTCGCGTTCCGCTCGCCCGCGGCCGTCGGTTCCGGACTCATCGGTGGCGTCTCGAGGGTTTGTCGCGCTCGGTCATCGCCGTCATCCGTGATCCTCGAGCACTTTCTCGGCGGTCAGTTCGCCGCTGATGAGACACATCGGCACGCCGATTCCGGGCGTGGTGTCGCCGCCCACGAAGTAGAGGCCGTCGACCTCTTTGGAGCGGTGTGGCGGCCGAAAGAGGGAGGTCTGGCGGAGCGTGTGGGCCAGCCCCAGCGCCGTCCCCTCGTAGCTGTTGTACCGGCTCGCGAAGTCGTCGATCGCGAACCGTTCCTCGAGGACGATCCGGTCGCGCAGGTCGGTTCCCGTGTTCGAAGCGATGTCGGCGAGGACCGTGTCGCGATACCGGTCGCGGATTCCGGGCGTGTCCTCGAGGCCGGGCGCGATCGGGACGAGGACGAACAGGGCGCTGTGGCCCTCGGGCGCGACGTCGTCGTCGGTCTCCGATGGAACGCAGCAATAGTAGGCGGGGTCGTCGGGCCACTGCGGATCGTCGAAGATCTGATCGAAGTGGTCCTCCCAGTCGGTCGGGAGCACGAGCGTGTGATGGGCGAGTTGGTCGACGTCACCTTCGACGCCGAGATAGAGCAAGAACGCGGACGGGGCGTACGTCCGTTCGTCCCAGTAGTCCGCGTCGTAGCCGCGGCGCTCGGGTGTGAGCAACTCCTGTTCCGTGTGGGCGTAGTCGGCGTTGCTCACGACCAGATCCGCCTGTACCGGTCCCGCTTGGGTTTCGACCTCGAACCCGCCCGTGCGGCCCTTGATCTCCGTGGCGGGGCGGTCGGTATCGTACTCGACGCCGAGTTCGGCACCCAGTTCCGCGACGCCGTCGATGACCGCGCCGATCCCGCCATCGGGGTACCAGACGCCGAGGTTGAAATCGACGTGGCTCATCAGGTTGTACAGCGCGGGCGTATTGGTCGGCGAACCGCCCAGAAACACCAGCGTGTACTGCATGATCTGCTGAAGTTTCGGATGATCGAAGTAGTCCTCAACGTGGCCCTGCATCGACCCCAAAAGCGAGAGGCCGCGAGCCTGCCGAGCCACGTTGGGATCGATGTAGTCCCGTAGTCGCTCGCGGTCCTCGTAGACGAAGTGTTCCATCCCCACCTCGTAGTTCTCTTTGGACTTCTCGAGGTATCGCTCTAGGGTCTCGCCCGCGCCCGCCTCGTACTCCTCGAAGACGGCCTTCGTTCGCTCGAGGTCCGGCGTGACGTCCACCCGATCGCCATCCTTGAAGAAGATTCGGTAATGTGGGTCGAGATGCGAGAGGTCGTAATAGTCGCTGGGCGTCCGGCCGAACTCGGCGAAAAAACGCTCGAAGACGTCCGGCATCAGATACCACGAGGGCCCCATATCGAATCGGAAGCCATCTTTCTCGAGTCGGCTCGCGCGGCCGCCGAGCTGTTCGTTCTTCTCGATGACGCGCACGTCGGCACCCGCGTCGGCGAGGTAACAGGCCGTCGAGAGCCCACCGATGCCGCCCCCGATCACGACGATCGACTCACCGGCCAGCGATTCCATATCCGGACGTGAGTATGGGGCCGATGTTAAACGTATATCATACCTATGTAGGGAATCGGGACCGTTCGCTCGAGGCGGAATTCCGGTTACGGTGAAAACACGTCGCCGTCTCATAGACTGTCGGCTAACCGAATTGCGACTCGAGCGGCCCTATAGGGGGTACGCGAACAGCGGGAAGACGAAGATGAGGAAGGGGACGAACAGTGTGGAGCCACTGATCCCGACGGTGTTGACGATGGTCGCACCGATGACGAACGGGATACAGAGCCACCAGTACTCCAGCCAGTAGCTAGTCCCGCCACTACCGGACGTTGGTGCGAAGAAGTACACCCTGAGGACGAACGGCAGTGGTGCGATGAAGACGATGTCACTGAACCGTGAGCGCTGCGTTTGGAAGTGAAGAATAAGAGTATTCCGTCTATCGCCATCCTGTGAACCGTTCATGTGGGTGAGGCGCGCAATGGCGGTGACTGAGGGGGTGATCCTCGCCTGTCATCCGACCGGTCGAAACGTCCTCAATATTTATCACACCACCCGTGGTACGTGCTAACACAATGGGTTTTTCAGAGGGGCCCCACGAACCGGGTGTGCAGTCCGCGGGAGAGGACAGCGGCGACGCGACCGACCCCACCCCGACGGAGAAACTCGTCGCGACTGCACTCGAGTCACTCCGGATACACTGCCAGAGTTGGCCGGATCGCTACGTCGAGATGCGCGTCGACGCGCGGACCGACCGTCGAGAGTAGCGATCGCTCACAGAGCGTTCCGGTCGGCCCGATAGCGTCACGTTTCCGGCGACAGGACAGCGCTGACGCGGGCGAGAGTGAATACTGTCGGGATCGGCGTCTCACGCCTCCGAGGTTCTCGGTACGAGAGTGCAACCGCTACGGACGAACTGTCGGTGCGGAGAAATCTAGTTGAAAGCGGAACCGATACCGGGGTTCAATCGATGTGGCCTTCGCGACGCAGTTGATCTGCGTCCTGACCAGTGTAGCGCCACTCGATCGTGGCCTTCTCGTCTTGCCAGTCCCATGGCTCGGCGACGACGATGTCGTCTGGCTCGATCCAGGTACGGTATTTCATGCGCCCGGGAATGCGGCCGAGACGCTCTTCGCCGTCCTCACAGCGGAGGCGAACGTGATTGCCACCGAGGTGTTCGGTTACGACGGCGAATACTTCATCGCTGTTGGGCATACGGAGGTTCCGTCGCCCGGAGTCTTCTGACACAGGTTGACTACGTGCGGCAGACTTTTAAACACTTGGAGAGGCATGGTAGCGAATCTCGTGTGAATAGATGGCAATATATTCGTATTCGAGCCAGAAGAATGGGCGAATTCAGCCGCTCGAGCGGTCCCGGTCTGCGCTCCGGCTAGAGCTCGCGGTCCGAATCCGGATTCTCGAGATCCCACAGCACTTCCGGTAAGAAGGCCTCGAGGTTGTCGATAACACTCCGGTCGCTGACGTTCAACCCCTCGCAGTGTTCGTGGGCCGAATCCCGGATATCGACGTGGAGGTCGCCATCCTCGAGCCAGACGCCCAGCGGGAAGACCGAACACCGAGTGGGTTTCCAGTCTTCCTCGAGGTGTAGCGAGCAGAGGCCGTCCTCCCGCAGAAAGGCGCAGGCGTGGCCGTCCTCGGCGACGTGATCGTCGCGGTCTTTCGCCTCGCGCGTGACGAACTTCTCGCCGCGAAACTCCGTCGTGGTCTCGGCGAGGTTCGCCCGCTGGGCTAACTCGAGGAGGTCCCGATCGTAGAGGAGCACGCCGTGGTGGCAACACCACGTGCAGTCGTCGACGCACTCGAACGTGAGGGCGGGATCGAACTCGACGACGACCTCGCGGTCGGGATACACCTCGACGCGTCGCGTAGCGTCAGCGCTCACGTGTCGGTGGTGGGCGGTCGCCGTGAAGTGCCTTTCTACCGATCGGCTCCCGGACGCGGGAACCGGGATTCACCGCGCCGACGCTGAACGGCCCGTCCGATAGCCGTTCGGTCGGAGTGTCGTCGCACGTCCACATTCGGTTCGACGCGCGAATCGTCGCCTACTCGAGCGGCAGCGTTTCCCGCTCGCTCGAGTCGGCGACCGTGTTCCGGAGCGTGCCGACGCCGTCGTAGGTAATCTCGACGGTATCGCCGGGTTCGACGAGGCCAGGATTCGCGGGGCTGCCGAACGAAATCACGTCACCGGGACGGAGGGTGAACCGCCGCGAGAGGAAGGCAATAATCTCGTACGGATCGAACAGCATCCGTTCCGTGTTGGCTTCCTGTCGACGCTCGCCAGCCACGTCGGTGTGCATGTCGATGTCTGTCGGGTCGACGGCGGTTTCGATCCACGGACCGAGCGGACCGGAGGCGTCGAACGCTTTCCGGGCCGGTAGGTTCTCCTGGTCGAGCGCGTCCATATCGTTCAGGATCGTGTAGCCGCGGACGACCTCGGGGACCTCGTCTTCCGAGAGGTTCCGACAGGGGTCGTCGATGACGGCCGCGAGCTCGCCGGCGTAGGTCACTTCGTCGCTGAAACCGGGATAGGGTATCGGATCCTCGTGGCCGACGAGCGACGCGGGCGGCTTGATGAAGAAGGTGGGTTCGTCGGGCCGCTCGTACGCCATCTGATCGAGGGTCGCCGCGTAGTTCCGGCCGACGCAGTATAGTGCCGAGGGTTCGCAGGGCGGCAGGAAGGCCGCTTCCGTGTCGACCTCGTAGACGCCGTCGTCGGTGTGAACGACGCCGTCCTCGTATCGTCCGGCAACCGGTCCGTCGTCGGTTGCGATCCGCGCGTATTTCATGCCCGGCGCTCTCGGGCCAGAGAGATTAGTGCTACCGGTTCGACCTGACAGGGCCGAGTCAGCCGGATCGATCGAGGTCGACACTGACCGTCGACCGTCGGTAGCATCTCGAGCGCCAGTCGCTCACTCCTCGAGTCGCAGGTACGTTCGGCTCCCACGGTGCTCGAGCGAGACGTCGTCGGTCTCGACGTTCGTGCGGACGTACTCGTCGATCCCTGCGGCGTGCAGGTCGGTGACGTCGATCCGTTGGTGCTGTTGAGTCGCTCGGTTCGTGTGGTCGACGGTCGAGCGACGGTCGCGTCGTTCACTCCCTTCGTCGGAATCGATCCGTTCGTCGGCTCCTTCAATGATCAGTGACATACGTTTCAGTTGGAGTGATAGTACGTCAAACCGATCCGTCCGGAGTGAAAGTGAAAGTACGGGACGGAGTCCCGGTCGGTGAAACGGGACTGTGATGGAGGTCACAGCAGCAGTCACTGCTGACTTGCCGGTCGAGCGCTCGCTATCCGAGCGTCTTGAGTTCGACGCGGTGTGAGCAGTCGTCGGTCTCGAGCGTGACCGTCTCGACGATCGCCTCGCGGGCCCGTGCCTGCCACGCCTCGACGGCCTCGGCGTGGCGCTCGCGAATCCGGTCGACTTCCGTCGAGTCAGTCCCCTCGTCCGAGTCGGTTGGCTCCTCGTCCGGGTCGGCGGCGTCGCGCGTCGACTCGAGGGCCGGATACTCGGCGACGACGTCCTCGGCGATGACGTCGGCGGGCGAGAGGTGGACCGCGCCGGTCAGTTCGGTGTCGTCGACGCGGTAGACGTGGATTCGGGCCCGCATTCGGCCGTGAAACGGCGGCGTTACGCGGAGGACTGCCTCGCCCGGATTCTCCCGGCTGTAGGCGTAGGCGTCGACGGCGTCGTCCGGCGAGAGCGCGATCGAACGGATCGCTGACGGGTCGTCGTCTTCGACTGACGGATCGCCCTCGTCGACCATTGACAACGGATTGCACTCGCGGCCGGTTAACTGCCGGGATTCGAACTGTGTGACGTCCGTGAACGGAATGGTGGGTTACTGATGTGATTGTCGGAGACGAGGCGTCCTGCTATCGTGGCAACAGGGAATCGCCACGTCCTCCCCAACCGATTCGCTCGTTGCACTCGCTCATCCCTCGCGCAGTGTCATCGACCGACCTCACTTTCGTTCGGCCGGTCTGCTCACGGATCACTTCGTTCTCCGTTCGCTTTCGAGGCGCTCCCTGCGGTCACGCCTCGCCGACAGCGCGCGCCACCGCACGCCGGTTGGCTGGTTTGGAGTGAAACGTGGTTACCCGCTATCGATCACTGGATCTCGAGCAGCCGTGGTAACCCGTAGAACCCGTTCGATAGAAGCCGTCGGGTGAGGCGGTCCGAGCCTCGAGTCACTCCGTTGCACCGCGATCGTCGTCGACTCCCGGCTCGAGCCCCGGTCGAAAGACCTCGGCGCGATCGTCCGTCGAAACGCCGTACGCCGCGTCCGCGACCGATTCCGGGAGAGAGACATCGCTGTCCGTGTAGTGAACGCGTAGCGACGCCCGAATCGCGTCTCGAACGCACGCACGCGTGGCCGCGCCGACCTCGGTGCCACTGCCCGAAAACGCCGCCGCCGATCCCGACGGATCGTGGCCGACGATGACCGCGTCCGTCGTCGTGCCCGGAAAGCCTGTTTCGGCGAGCAGCGTCGCGGCCTTTGCTTCCGCGGCGACCGCGATCAGATTCGCCAGCGCACCCGGTGCGAGGGCCCGCGTCGTCCCGACGATGACGTTGACGGTTCCTCGTCCCTGCTCGAGCGCCGATTCGTCCGTCGCTGCCCCGTCGAGATCGGTCGCGCCGACGGGATCGGGATCCATCGGCAACGCGGCCGGATTCGAAATTCCGGCGGTCGCATAGGCCGTCACCGGACCCCGGCGAGCGCCGCGAGCGTCCGCGATGTCGACGCCGGTCAGCAGGGCCGGGCCGACCGCGTCTCCGGCGGTTGCTGCGTCTGCGGCGGTCGGCTCGAATCCCGCGCGCTCGAGGCGCTCGTCGACGTACGTCCCGAGGTCGGTCCGCTCCCAACCCTCCGGAACCGAGACGTTGTACGCGCAGTCCGCCGTGTGGCGGCCCCCGTTCCAGCCGGTCGAGAGCCACTCGGTCCCCGATCTGGCGACCCGGAGGACGCCGTCTCGTCGGATCGTGTCGTAGTCCGTGTCCGTCGCAGTCATCGATCGGTTTCGCGGTCGTCGTCTTTGTAATCGCGAACGCCGAGCGCCGCGAGCAGTCGGTCGTTCGCCGCGCAGTCTTTGACCGCGACCCGGACGTGGGAGTCGAGCGCGCGGAATGTCGTCGCGTCGCGGATCGTCACGCCGGCCGCTCGCGCGTCGTCGACCACGGTCGATACGTCGCGATCTCCCACGTCACAGAGGAGGTACGGGGCAACCGATTCGTGGACCTCGAACCGTTGCTCGAGCGCCTCCCGCATCCGCTCGCGCTCGCCGGCGACGCGTTCGCGCGTGTCGCGAACGAACTCGTTTCGCCGCAGGCAGTGCGCCCCGACTCGAGCGGCCGGCGTCCCGAGCGACCACGTGCGACGGGCGGTCGCGAGCGCGTCCCGCTGCTCGCCGCTCGCGACGGCGAAACCGGCTCGCAGCCCCGGCAGGCCGAACAGTTTGGTGAGCGAGCGGGCGACAATGACGTTCTCCCGCTCGAGTTCGGCCGCCGACCGCCGGTCGGTGAAGCCGAGGAACGCCTCGTCGACCAGGAGCGTCGTGTCGGCGTCCGCACAGCGGGCCGCGAACGCCTCGAGCGCGTCCGAATCGATCGCGTCCCCGGTGGGGTTGTTCGGGGTGCAGAGCACCGCGAGCGCAGACGCCTCGAGTACGGTCGGCCCGATCTCGCACAGCTCATCGTAGCGAACGAACCGCGGTGTCGCTCCCTGTAACTCGACTTCGCGGGCGTACTCGCCGAAGCTCGGATAGGGAACCAGCGCCTCGTCGCCCGGCTCGAGCGTGGCTTCCATCGCCAGCCGGATCGCGGCGAGTCCGCCCGGAGTGGGGATCACCCGGTCCAGATCGCAGCCGATGAACGCCGCCGCGGCGGCCCGGAACTCCGGGTAGCCGTCGTCCGGATAGCGACGAGACTCCTCGAGCGCGCCAGCGTACACGTCCGCGACGCCGTCGGGAGTACACGGGTTCGTATTGGCCGAGAAATCCAGCAGGTCGCGATCGGTCTCGCCGCCGTGAGGGACTCGCTCCCCCGTTCGGATCGAATTAGGGTCCATGGGTACCCTCTTCGGCTCCGTCACTGCCTTCGTCGTTTTCGACACCCGATTCACCGCCCTCGCTCTCGATACCCAGTCGAGCACAGACCGCCTCGAGCCGGTCCCTGACCTCGCCCATCCGGCCCTCGGGGATGAGCGAGAGCGCGCCGCCCATCGCGACGCCCTCCTTGGCCTCGCCGGCGCAGTAGCGCGCCATCGCGACGTGATCGCGCTCGTCGAAGCCGGGATCGGTGACGGTCACCTCGCAGGCGAAGCGCTCGCAGGCGTCCGTCAGTCGGTCCCCCTGTTCGTCGGCCACGAACGAGGTGGTCGCGATCGATAGCGGCGCGTCGATCCCGGCGTGACGCAACAGGGCTGCGACGGCGACCATCTGGGTCCCGCCGGCCAGCGTCACGTCGGTGCCGGCCTCGAGCGCGCCGGCTGCGATTCCGGTCACCGTCGGTTGGACGGGATCCCCCACGGCTTCGATCGCCTCGAGGGGCGCACCGTCGCAGTCGCCCGGCTCGAGGTCGCTCGCGGCCAGCGCCTCGTCGACGACTCGACGCTTGCGCTCGATCGGATTCTCGGGCAGCGAGGAGGAGACGCCGGCGGGTTCGCCGAGCGCGGTGAGAACCCCGAGCGCGGTCGTCGTCCCGCCGGGGACCGTCTCGCCGATTACGAGCCGGTCGTCCGGCAGGCTCGCGCCGTAGTTGGACGCGCGATCGAAGGTCGCTCTCGCGTCCGGCACGGCCACCGATTCGCGGATATCGTCGCCGGGGCCCACGTCGAGGTCGATCGTCGGCGCGGCCGTCGACTGCGTGAGTCCCGCGTCGATCACCGACACGTCGAAGCCGATCACTTCCCGAACTGCCCGGGTCACGGCGGCGGGCGTCGGACAGCCGTTCGGACTTACTGGCGTCACCGGCGACATAACCGGTTCCCCGTACTCGAGGATCTCGACGTCCGCCGAGGGCGTGTGCTCCATCAGCTCCGGGGCGGCCCCGGCGGCGCTAATGCCGTCGATCAGGGCCGTCTCGGTCGTCCCGGCAGGGAGAAGGAGCCGCATCGTTAGCGTCCCTCCGCGGATCGGCGCTGCAGCCGGTCGGCCGCGACGCGGGCGTCTTCGAGTCGGTTCACGTTCACCGCCAGTCGTGGATCGTAGCGTACGTCTGTCATAGTCGTGGATTCATCCGTCGTCCCGACGACGTTGACCCCGGTCGGCGCGAGGTGGTCATCGGGCTCGAGTCGTGCGTCGATACTGACCCCGAGGCGCCGTTTGAGCGCCGCGGGAACGCAGACGGTCCGCGAGGCGTCGCTGTCGCCGTGCGCCGCGAGCACCCGGTCGACGACCGGTCCCTCGAGCAGCGGTAGGTCCGCGGCGACGGTCAGAATCGGCGGCGCGAGTTCGGACCGCTCGAGGAGGGCTATCAGGTCAGTCACGTAGCCGTCGCCGGCCGTCTCGATCGTCGCGACACTGTCGCGGTCCTCGAGGTGAGTCCGCGTCTCCGGTGCCTTCGGCGAGACGGCGGCGTAGATCGTCTCGACCTCGCTCTCCCGGAGTCCGGCCAGCATGCGATCGACCATCGCCGTTCCGTCGATCGGGTGCAACGGCTTCTCGTGGGGACTCTCGAGGCGGGTGCCCTTCCCGCCACACATCACGACAGCGTCCACGCGATCACCCCCAGGTGGACGCCGGCGACGCGACCGATCTCGTTGGCCGCGCCGAAGATATCGCCGTTGATCCCTCCGAGATGCCGGTCGGCCCAGTACCAGGGGAGCGCGATCCCGGCGACGGCACCGGTGAGCGCGACCGCGACGGGGAGCGGCCGGCCCAGAGCGGCCCCGATACTGGCGGCCGCTGCGAGGGCGACCGCTACGGGCAGCAGGAACGATACGGGCGCGGCCGCGTCGGTGAACCGTTTGCCCATCCCGTCGGTCGCCGCGCGGCCGAAACAGGCCATCGCGGCCATCCCGAGTTTCGTTCCGACTTCCGCGCCGATCGCGACGCCGATCGCCGCGCGGATGGAGAGACCAGCCAGTCCGAGCCCAGCGAGCGCCAGCGCGGCGACGGTGATCGCCACTGCCAGTATCGCGCCGACGCCCGTCGTCGTGTCCTTCAGCACCCCTCGCCGCCGCTCCGCGTCGCCGTGGACGACCAGCGCGTCGCCCAGATCGGCGATACCGTCGAGATGGTGGATCCCCGTCACGGCGTACACCGACAGCAGGTATCCCAGCGCGACGGTCGGCGCTGCGAGTGTGCCCGCAGCAAGTAGCGGGATCGCCGTCAGCCCACCCGCCACGAGACCGGCGATCGGAAACGCCGCCGGCGTCGCCCGGAACGCGTCCCAGTCGCCGTCGCGGTAGCCGATCGGGAGCCGCGTCAGAAACCCGAGCGCGCCGCGAACGGCGCCGATCCAGCGGCCGGTCACCGCCATTTCGCGCTCACCGCCGTGATCCGACCGCCGACTGATTCACGGTCCGAACCCTCGAGCGACACGAGCGGGAACCGGGCGGCCGATGCACCGATCGGTGCGAACGGGAGCCCGACGGCCGCTCCGCGAGCGAACTCGAGTCCCTGGCCCGACTCCGAGACGAGCACTGCGAGCGCCACGGCGACGACGACGGAGACGACGGCAGCCCGCCCGACGACTGCAACGGCTCGTTCGCCGTCCGCTAGCGTCGGGAGGTCGGCGTCGGGGTTGAGCGCGTAGACGCCCGGCTTCTCGAGTCGAACGGAGAGCGCGCAGGCCAGCGTCGCCATCGGCCAGCCGGAGTTCGGCGATGGTGGGACGCGCGCCCACCGTCGAGCGCGACCGATCGCGAGCGGGTCGGCCGCGGCGACGGCGATCGTGACGGCCGCGATCCGGGCGGGCAGGGACATCACGAGGTCGTCGAGCCGCGCGCTGCCGGTGCCGATCGGCTTCGAGGGGTAGCCGAGCATCGAATCCAGCGTGTTGACGCCCTTGACCCACGCGGCGACCGCCGCGGCGGCCGGCAGCGACACCGGCGCGAGTACCGCGAAGGGGAGGAGGCTCGCGACGAGCCCGTCAGCGAGGTTCTCGGCCGCGCTCTCGACGGCCGCACTGCGAAGCTCGCCGGCCGAGAGGGTCGACGTGTCCCGGCCGACCAGTCCCCTAACCCGCTGGCGAGCCGTCTCGAGGTCGCTCTCGGTCGCCGCAACGACGTTCGCGGTGAGCTCGAGCAGCGAGCGCAGGCTGGTCGTCAGGAAGAGGACGAGCGCGGCGGCGACCCCGCCGGCCGTTGGATGGAACGTTGTCGCAGCGAGGACGATACCGCCGGCGATACCGGCGGGGACGAGCGGAGCGAGAACGGCGATTGCGACGCCGGCCAGCCGCTGGCCGCGCTCGGTCTCGCTCCACTCCCGGTCGAGCGCATCCACGAGCCGGCCGAACCAGGCCACCGGATGGGCGGCGGTCGGCGGCTCGCCGAGCAGGAGATCGAGGCTGAACGCCAGCCCGATGACCGAAAGCGTCGTCAGCACGTCGCGGTCCCTTCCATGCTGCCAGGGGAATGTGACCGCTCAGTCATGACTGCTGCATTCGGCGACCGTCGCCAGTCGCGCCGGCACGTCCGCGAGCGATCGCCCCTCGAGCACCAGCGCCGTTCCGCCGACGGCCTCGATCCCGCCGTCGGCCTCCGGATCGTCGCCGACGTGGATCAGATCCGCGGGGGCGACGCCGAGTTCGTCGGCCGTCAGTTCGAAGATTTCCGGGGCGGGCTTGCGCCAGCCACAGCCGACGCTCGTCACGATCGCGTCGAAATCGTCGCGCTCGAAGTCGGACCTGACGAGCGTCCGCCCGACCAACTCCGGGACGCTGCAGTTCGAACAGATCGCCACCGACCCCCGCTCGCGGGCGGCGTCGACCGCCTCGAGCGCTCCTGGTTTGGTCTCGACGGTCGGATCGAACGCCGCGACGACGGCTCGTCGGGCGGCGTTGTGCTCGTAGTCGACGCCGCAACTCGCGAGCGCGCGGGAGACGTGGGCCGGCAGCGGTACCTCCGCACCGTCTGGCGCATCGACGTGTGGTTCCGCATAGGCGTCGGCCCAGTCGTCGGGCACCGTCACGTCCCGCTTGGCGAGTTCGGTCGCCACGGCTGTGGCCGGATCGTCTGGCCGGTCGGCGGTCACGAGCGTCCCGAAAAGGTCGAACGATACTCCCATAGAACTGTGACTAGAACAAGCTGACTTCAATTCCTCGATCCGGCGGTGCGGGTCGGCCCGTCGCACAGTAGACCGCTCGAGCCGAACGAGCGCGGACTCGAGTCCGTTTCATACGGACTGCTGTCAGTCAGTTCCGGTGCGACCGCAGGCCGTATCGCGGTCACACCGGTAAATCGTTACAGCAGACCGTATCAGTCGAGTCGGGCGAATGCGAGGTTGCCGGAGATGTTCTTGATGTAGATCTCCACGACGTCGCCCTCTTCGGCACCGGGGACGAAGATCGTGTAGCTCCCCTTCTCCGCGACGCCGTCGCCCTTGCGGCCCGTCCCGGTGATTTCGACCGTGTAGGTTTGGCCCTCCTCGACGGCGTCTTGCTGTTGTTGCTGCTGGCTGCTGGTCGAGCGCTTGGTGACCGGTCGGAACGCACCGCAGGCGTCACAGCGCAACATCGGCGTTCGGTCCTCGCGGACGAGGCGCGTATCCGGCAGGCCACACTCCGAACAGAGGACGTACTCGTCGACGTAGGCGTCGATCGCCGCGCTGAGGTCCGTCTGCGAGAATGTGCCGTTGTACCGGCCGCGGCCGTTCTCGAGTTTGCCGCTGGTCCCCAGTTCCCGCTGGATGAACCGGTGGAGATGCTCCGTGTCCCGCGAGAGCACGTCGGCTATCTCGTCGAGATTCGTGACGCGCGTGAACGCACCGTCCTTCTGGGGCTGCGGATCGGGGATCTGTAGCCGCTCTTCGTCGCCCCCGATATCGGGGACTTCCTCCATCGCTCGGTCGAGACTCGCTTCGTAATCCATACGCGAGAACAGGTGTTGGGAACGTAAATCCGTTCTGCTATCACGATCCGCCCGGCGGTTCGGCGATATCGTAACTACTGAAAGTCATTGCACACCCGATCGCACGTCGGCTCTGCGATCGGGGTATGAGTCGTTTCAGTGACTACAGTATAGTAGCCACTGAAAGTCACTGCACACCTGATCGCATGACGGTGTTGCGATCAGTATGTAAATCGTTTCAGTGGCCACTATAGTGGGACGGGATCGATGCGGTGGGACCTCGCTGACTCAATACGTGCTGCCGCCGCTTTCGCTGAGCTACCCCTGTTTCTCCTCGTTCAGTTCGTCGAGATCACGCTCGGCGTTGGCCTCGTTGGGGCTCCCGGCCTCGCCGGTGAGCTCGCCGTAGGCCGCCTCGCGCACCGCCTCGGGAGAGTCGTACTGTTCGTCGGCCAACCGGTCGAAGACGCTGCCCAGCGATTCCGTCTCGTTGGGCATGTCGATCGGCTGGTCGGCGTACTCCGAGGCGAGCTCCTCGCTGGTCACCGGATACTCCATCTCGCCGAGATGGCGTTCGACGTCCTCGAGGATCGATTCCGTGTGGTCGGCCCGTTCGGATTTGCGTTGTTCGGCGCGATCCTGCGCGCGGTCTCGGTTAGGGCTCTCGTCGCTCATCGATGGAGGTATCGCGACCCGTCGGAAAAGCGGCCGGCCGGCGCTCGCGGGTTCGTCAGGGGAATCAACTCACAGTGTCGGCTCGATCGCACTGTATCCGAAGAGTACACGTTGGTGCGGTCGTCGCCGTGTCGATGTGGGAGTTCTCTCAACCCCGCATAAATATGACGGGCTGCCGAGATAACGCGACGCCCGCCGTAGCACGTGATTCTTCCGGAAGAACATGCGATTCCGGCGGGTTTACGGCGTCGATCGCTTCCGAACGGTGACCGTCCGAACACGGAACGTAAATATGATTTCATGAACGAAACAGTACCATGCCCGGAGAGCCCCAACCGGACGACATCGACTGGGATTTCAAAGATCGGGACATCAAGATCCTTCGAGAGTTAGCGTCCGACCCGCAGATCACGAGTCGCGAGCTCGCGGACCTCCTCGAGGAGAAATACGATATCGATATCTCGAACGTCACGGTGAGTGAAACGATCCGGAAGATGCGGGAGTCGCGGATCTTTCACGAAGCCATCCTCCCGAACGAGGAGTTTTACAATTTCGCGCTGTTCGAGTTCAAATTCTTCCCGTGGGGATTCAGCGACAACTGGAAAGAGGCGATGGAGTACATCATCGATGACGAACACACCATGATGTACTTCATTTCGAACGGGGAGTATCAGTGGAAGACGATCATGATGTTCAGAACGCGCGAGGCGGAGTCGAAGTGGATCCACGACTTTTACCGGGAGTACGGCGACGTCGTCCTGAACGTTCGCAACTCCGTTGCACACAACATGTTGAAGTTCAGAACAGATCCGAAAATCTTCGAACTGCTCGACGAATCGTGAACGGGGTCAGCTGGTGTCGCTGGTCAGCCAGCGCTGGATCGCGAGGCCGACGACCGGGACGACCATCGTGATCACGAGCACGAGCGTCGCGAGCACGTTCACCTTCGGCGTGATCGTCGTTCGCACCATCGAGTAGATGACGACCGGTACCGTGGTCGTTTCCCGCTGCACCCAGAACTGCGAGGCGGTGAACTCGCCAAAGGAGATGACGAACGAGAGCACCATCGCCGTGATGATCGCGGGCGCGATCTGTGGAAGCGTGATCTCTCGGAACGTCACCAGCCGATCCGCGCCGAGGGTCATCGCCGCGTCCTCGAGCGTTTCGTCGAAGAGATAGAGGCGACTGCGGACGATCAGGAACGCGTAGGGCAACGCGAGCAGCGTGTGCATGACGATCAGCCACCAGATGCTCCGATCCAGTCCGATCTCGGTGAAGAAGCTCGTCGCCGCGACGCCGACGATCACGGGCGGGACGATCATCGGGGTCAGGAGCGCGATCGAAAGCGCCTTTTTCATGGGAAACGGCTTCCGGACGAATCCCATGGCAGTGAGCGTGCCGATCGCGCCCGCCAGTATCGCGGCGGCGATTCCGACCTGCGTGCTCACCCAGACGGCGCTCAGGAACATCTCGTCTCTGAAGAACTCGACGTACCACTCCAGCGTCAGCCCCTCCGGCGGGAAGGTCGCGATCCGTTGCGCGCTGAAGGAGTTGACGACGACGACGACGAGCGGGAGGATCATGCTGAGGTAGACCAGCGCCGAGACGAGTTTGATCCCGTGCCAGTTCCAGTTCGTTTCAACGTCGGAGACGTACTCGCGAATGCTCATAGCTGGGTTCCCTCGAGTGCTTCCTCGATATCCGCTTTTCTACTGAACAGGTAGAGTATACCCACGATCAGTGCCACGTAGACGAGCGACAGCGTCGCCGCGAACGGCCAGTTGAAGTCCTGGCTGAACACGGTCTCGATGACGGGTGCGATCAGTCGGTCGCCGGTCCCGCCGAGAAGCTGGGGTGCCAGATACGATCCCGCCGAGAGGATGAACGTGAACAGGATGCCCGAGACGATGCCGGGCCAGGAGAGGGGAAACGTCACCTCCCGGAACGCCCGAGCATCGCTTGCACCCAGGGTCTTCGCCGCCTGGATGATTTCCTCGTCGATCGTGCTGACGATCGAGTACACCGGCAGTACCATGAACGGCAAGATGCTCACCGACAGGCCGAGAATCATCCCGTGGGTCGTATAGAGTATCTCGACCGGTTGGCTAACGACGCCGAGCCACAGCAGGAAGTCGTTGACGATCCCCTGTCGGCCCAGGATCGGGATCCACGCGTAGGTACGGATCACGAGCGGGACCCAGAACTGGACGACGACGAGTCCCAACAGGATCGGCGTCCAGCGGCTTTTGGACCGTCCCAGGAAGTATCCGAGCGTGTACCCGAACGGTAACACGATCAGCGTCGTCACGACGCCGATCAGCAGCGATCGACCGATCACGCGCTGATAGACGGTTCCGTTGACGAACCGCCGGTAGTTCTCGAGCGTCGGTTCGTAAATGATGGTCCCGAACTCGCCGGCCCGGAAGAAACTGAACGCGACGATGACCGTCAACGGCAGGAACAGGAACAACAGCACCCACAGCAGTCCTGATCCCGGGGAGAGCAGGTAGCCGAACCGCTCGCTCTCCATCAGTCGCTGTCGGATCGATTCGATTCGATCGGGCGTCTCTGCCGTCGTCGATGTGGTTTCGCTGCTCATTGGGTCACCTCAGAGGAACTTCTCATGATCGGGATGGGGGGTTCGCGAGAGTACCTCGCGGCCGCGATCGGTTACGAGTACCATGTCTTCGAAGCGAACGCCGGCGACGTCTGGCCGGAACAGGCCCGGCTCGATCATGACGATCATGTTCTCCTCGAGCGTGACGTCCGCGGTCGGACCGACGTACGGCGGTTCGTGGGCAACGACGCCGATGCCGTGGCCGATGTTGCCGTCGGTCAGCCACTCCTCGTAGCCGAACTCGACGAAGATGTCGCGCGCAGCGTCGTACACTTCGCGACCGGTTACACCGGGTTCGATGGCATCGATCGCCGCCTCGTGGGCCGCAAACGTCGCCTGATACATCGATCGCTGTTCGTCGGACGGCGTGCCGGGGAACGCCATTCGGGCCAGTTCGCTGTAGTAGCCCTTCCACATCGGGCCTTCATCGAGCTGGACGAACTCTCCCCGACGGATGCGCTTTCTGGAGGGATACTCCTGGCAGCGCGACCAACGGACGCCGGAGCTGACGATCGCTGGGAGGGCGTACGCGCCGGCTGCGCCGGCCGAGATCATGGCGTCCATGATCGTCCCGGAGACCTCACACTCGCGGACGCCGACCTCGACCGCCTCGATGCCGGCCTCGATCGCGAGTTCGGCCACCGAGAGCCCTTCGTCGATGAGCGCGATCTCCGCGTCCGTCTTGACGGCCCGCGCCTCGAAAAGCAAGTCGCCTGCGTCGCACAGCCGGCACCCCGGGAGCGAGGCCTCGAGTTTCCGGGCGAACCGGTACTCCATGTGCGGATCGAGGGCGACGACGCCGTCCGCGACGCCGCGCTCTTCGAGCACCGTCGCGAACGTCTCCGCGGCCTCGCCCTTCGTCGTCGAGAACGGGACGACGTCCGCGAGCCAGTGACGGTCGTCGAGGTCCGCGGCCAGCCGGGGAGCGGCGACGATCGTCGGCTCTCCCGACTGCGTTACGACCGCGCCGTGTTCGGCCGAGAGCGAGAAGCTGTCGTAGGGGCCGTAGCCGACGAGATATCGGAGGTTGTCGGACCGGTTGATGATCAGGGCGTCGACATCCGCGTCGGCCATTCGTTCCTGTACCAGCTCGAGGTTCTCTCGCGCGACGGGCTCGAGCACTCGAAACAACTCCTGTCGCTCGTAGTCTCGGTGGCCCGCGTCGCCGTGCTGGATCCGTGCGCCGGTCATCGACTCTCCGCGGGGATTTCGGAACGTTCAGAGCCCTCGGCCGACGCCTGCGATGCCGTGTAAATGACGTCCGAGGGATCGATACTCACCCAGACCTCGTTGCCGGGCTCGAGCATACTCGCGTTCGCGTGGTGGTTCACCTGCATCGTCGTCCCGAACGCGGGGACGGACACGAAGTAGACGGCACCTTGTCCCTGATAATCCACGCTCTCGATGGTTCCTCGGAAGGTGTTCTCGACCGCGGGGCGCTCCGTACTGAGGGACGCGAGTTCGGTCCGGACGAAGACGGCGACGGTGTCGCCGTCGTCGAACCCGTCGCGGGCCTCGACGGTCATACTCGAGTCGCCAAACTGCACGTCGGGCGTCGATCCGAGTCGGAGGGTTCCGTCGATTCTGCTCGAGGTGCCGAGGAAGTCCGCGACGAACGGCGATGTCGGGTGTTCGTACGCCGTCTTCGGTTCGTCGTACTGTTCCAGGTTGCCGTCGTTCAGCACCGCGATCCGGTCGCCCATCGAGAGCGCCTCCGTCTGGTTGTGGGTGACGTAGACCGTCGTGATACCGGTTTCGCGCTGGATGCGTTTGAGTTCGGTTCGCATCTCTCCCCGAAGCTTCTTATCGAGGTTGGACAGCGGTTCGTCCATCAACACGAGGTCGGGATCGAAGGCGAGCGCTCGAGCGACGGCGACCCGCTGTTGCTGTCCCCCGCTGCACTCGTGGGGATACTCGTCTTCGTAGCCCTCGAGATTGATCATCGAGAGCATCTCGGAGACTTTCGCCTCGCGCTCGCGTTCGTCGGCACCGCGCATCTTCAATCCGAAGGCGATGTTCTCCGCGACGGTCTTGTGCGGAAAGAGCGCGTAGTCCTGGAAGACGACGCCGATGTCGCGTTCGTACGGCGGGAGGTTCGTGAGGTCGGTTCCCTGCAGCCGGATCGATCCGGACGTTGGCGTCTGGAGACCGGCGATGTTGAGGAGCGTCGTCGTCTT
Source organism: Natrinema sp. CBA1119 (assembly GCF_002572525.1). Classification (NCBI taxonomy): domain Archaea; kingdom Methanobacteriati; phylum Methanobacteriota; class Halobacteria; order Halobacteriales; family Natrialbaceae; genus Natrinema; species Natrinema thermophila. The sequence continues at coordinate 2,553,527 of NZ_PDBS01000001.1, forward strand.
CCCACAGCCGCTCGGACCGACGACGGTGACGAACTCCCCCTCCTCGACGGAAACGGAGATTCCGTCGACGGCGACGGTTTCTCCGAACTCCTTTCGAAGGTTGTCAATATCGAGAAATGCCATGTGGTAATTGTATGTATGTCGTTAGTCAGCGGGATAACTACGACGATTGGATGCTCTCCCACTCCTGGGACCACTCGTCGGAGTGCTCCTCCTGGTAGCCGGGATTGAGGAACGTGAGTCGCTCACCGCCCGTCGGATCGTAGTCGCCGAGGGTTTCGATCACGTCGGAGGTCGCGCCGGTCGCCGGCGGGTAGCCGAGCGCCTCCGCGAGCGGGACCAGTACGTCCTCCTCAAGCAGGAAGTCGAAGAAATCCATCGCGGTGCTTCGCTTGTCGTCGTCGATTCCGGACACCATCGCCCAGTTGTCAGACCAGCCGTACGCGCCCTCCTTCGGAATGACGTAGTCGAGGTGGTCGTGACCGTCGTCGACGGCGGCCTTGATTCGGCCGCCCCACGCTTCGCCGACGTAGGCCTCGTTTTGTGCATACATTCGGACGTGCTCGTCGCCCGTCGACCAGTAGCTGGAGATCAGATCCTTCTGCTCGCGGACCGAATCCCAGATCCGTCCGATGCCATCCTCGTAGGAGCTGTCGGCTCCGATCTCGTTGGGATCCATTCCGAGGTAGAGGGCGGTCGTGAAGACGCGCACGAAGTCGGTCCCCTGCATGGTGACGTTGCCGGCGTTCGCCTGGTCCCAGCACGCTTCCCAGGAGTCGAGTTCGCCGAGTTCGTCGCGGTTGTACGCCATCCCGATGGTCCCGTATACGGTTGGAATGCCATGGACGTCGTCTCCGGCGTCGTAAACCGGGTTCTTGAAGGTGTCACCGAGGCTGTCGTAGTTATCCAGCTCATCGGTGTTGATCGGTTCCCAGACGTCATTAGTCGCGCCCATGTACAGCGTGTTCGCGGAGGTAATCGTCACGTGCGCGTCCGACTGCCCGGACTGAATCTGGTTGTATCCGTCGAACTGGTCGCTTATCTGGTTAACTGCGACGTCGACGTCCTGTTCCTCTTCGAACGCAGAGAACACCTCGCTCTCGTAGGAGTCGATGTAGTTTCCGCCGGTAACCTGAACGACGAACGGATCGCTCGAGCCGCCGCCGAGACAACCTGACAGTCCAACGACACCGGCGGCGCCGACGCCGCTGATCGATTGTAGTACTCGCCGCCGGCTTCGGCTCTCTGAACGACTGCCGATGTCGGAGGCCGAACCAGTGTAGGATTCACTCATTGTACGGGACTAGCATGGAACAACCTCATAATAAATCTTGCTACCTGATTACCAGATATAGGGAAATGGCGATGGTGTTAACTACTCTATTCTAAATCAGGATAAGAGAAACAGGGCGCAAAGCTTAACAGCATTTGGGATAATTGATGTCCGATGGCACCGTACGATTCACCTGAACGTCCACTGCTGGAGGCTGAACATGGAACCGCATGAGCGCGTCGCGGCCGCCGCGAGCGAGCGCGTCGAGGATGCCGTCGACCAAATCAGCGACGACCTCGTCGGATTCGCGAGCGATCTCGTTCGAGTCCGAAGCGTTCTGAACCACGAAGAACCGGCCCAGGAACTCGTCCGAGAGCGCCTCGAGGCGCTCGATCTCGAGGTCGAGGAGATCCGCGCAGACGAGGTCCCTGGCATCGAGGACCACGACGAGTACGTCGAACGCGACCTGTCTTACGAGGATCGGCCGAACCTCCTCGCGACGCGCGAGGGTGCGGATGACGGTCCGTCGCTGCTGTTCAACGGACACGTCGATGTCGTCCCCGAGGGCGACCGCGACGCGTGGTCGTTCGACCCGTTCGCCGGAACCGTCGAGGACGGACGACTCCTCGGGCGGGGCGCGTCGGACATGAAAGGCGGCGTCGCCGCGATGATCTACGCGCTCGAGGCCCTCGATCGAGCGGGAATCGAGCTCCTCGGCGACCTGTCGTTCAACACCGTCATCGAGGAGGAGTACGGCGGCTCGGGCGGGACGCTCGCGAGCGTCCTGGCGGGCGTCGACGCGGACGCGGTCGTGATCCCAGAACCGACGGGCTTCGACTCGTGGATCGCGAACGACGGCGTCTCTTACTTTCGGGTGACCGTCGAGGGGAAAGGCGCCCACGCAGCGGAGACCGACGCCGGCGTGAACGCCATCTCGAAGCTGTTGCCGATCTATCACGCGCTCGAGGGTCTCCACGACGAGCGCAAGACGACAGTGCACGACGAGTTATTCGAGGAGTGGCACGAGCACACGGTCTCGCTGAACCTCGGCACGCTGCGCGGCGGCGAGTGGGTTTCGAGCGTTCCCGACGAAGCGGTTCTCGAGGCGCGGATCTCGCACGCGCCCGAGGAGACGCGCGAAGGTCTCCGCGAGACGGTCGAGCGGACGGTCGAGCGGGCTGCCGAGGGCGATCCGTGGCTCCAGGAGCACCCGCCCGAAATCGAGTGGTTCGGCTGGCGCGGGCGATCGGCGAAGATCGACCCCGACGAGCCGATCGTTCGGACCGTTGAGGCCGTCGCCGAAACGACGCTGGACCGGGAGAGTCACGCCAAAGGGTTCCCCGGGGGAATTGACTCCCGATTCTTCGTCAACGAGACCGGGACGCCGGCCGTCTGCTTCGGGCCGGGCGCGTACAACATCCACGGCACCGACGAGTACCTCCCGGTCGCGGAACTCGAGGAACTCACGCTCGCGCTCGCGTTGACTGCCATGTCGTGGTGTGGCTACAGGGTGACGCCGGATGAGTCGTAACGACGGCTCGGCACCCCGTCGCTACGACGAACTCACGTCGCCCGAAATCGACGAGGCCGCCGAGGACGGCGCGACGATCGTCGTCCCCGTCGGTGCGACCGAAGACCACGGTCCCCACCTCCCGCTCGACGTCGACCGTCGGATCGTCGAGGCGGTCTGCGAACCGGCCGTCGCCGCCAGTGACGACGCGTTGCTGTTCCCGACGATCGATCACGGCTACCTCCCCCACCACATGGATTTTCCGGGCGGGATCACGATCGACTGGCGCACGTTCGTCGACTACGTCATCGACGTCTGCGTCTCGCTCGCCCACCACGGGTTCGAGCGGATCCTGCTCGTCAACGGCCACGGGTCGAACCACCACCTCCTCGAACTGGCCAGCCGGCAGGTCATGCTGCAGTATCCCGACATCCACTGCGCGATGCTCTCGTGGTGGGAGATCGACGAGGTTCGCGAGACCGCGAGCGCGGTTCGCGAGGCCGGCCCGCAGGGGTCGGCCCACGCGGGCGAGATGGAGACATCGATTTACATGCATCTCTACCCCGAGCGCGTCGATATGGACGCCGCTCCCCGAGACGTCGACTACCCGGAGAGCCGGCACTTCAACAACCTCGATCTCGCGGGCCAGACTCGCCCCGAAGACTCGACGCCCGTGACGATGCTCGGGTGGTGGTCGACGATCTCCGAGACCGGCGTCTTGGGCGACGCGACCGTCGCGACCCCCGAGACCGGTGAGTTGCTTCTCGAGGCCGCGGTCGAGGGGCTCGGCTCCGTCCTCGAGGAGTTCGCCACGTACCCAATCCGACCGATCGACGACCACCACGCACGGACCGTAACCGATCGCGAATACGACGCTTTCAGACCACGATGACACACGCCATAGACGCCAGAGAGACCCCCGATAGACGGGCCGGAATCGGCGACGAAACAACCGATCGGGAGAAGGTCACGGACCTCGTCTCCGCAATCGAAGCGTACGTTACGGACGGCTCGAGCATCGCCTTCGGCGGAATGGGTGGGCGCGATCCCGAGGCGGCCGCCCGCGAAATCGTCCGCCAGGGAACGACGGGACTGACCGTCCTCGACGACGCCCGGACGACCTTGCTCGATATCATGGTCGGTGCGGGCTGCGTCGACGAGTACGTCGGCTCCTGGGTGGGGACGAGCCTCATCTCGCAGGGACACAACATCCGAAACGCCGTCGAGAACGGCGTCCCCCACCACCTCGAGATGCGCGACGTCTCGAACTTCGGCTCCTCGCTGATGTTTCTCGCGGGGGCGATGGACCTTCCGTTCGTGCCGACGCGGTCGATGCTCGAGACGGACATTCCAGAGTACAACGACGACCTCGAGGTGATCGAGGACCCGCTCGGGTCGGGGGATCCGCTCGTGCTGGTCCCCCCGGCGCGACCCGATGTCGCGATCATCCACGTGCAGCGGTGCGATCCGATGGGAAATGCACAGATCGAGGGCAACGTCGTCAACGATCACCTCAAGGCTCGGGCCGCCGAACACACCATCGTCACCTGTGAGGAACTCGTCTCGACCGATGAGATCCGGCGACAGCCCGAATTCACCCGCATCCCGTTCTACACGGTCGACGCGGTCGCCGAGGTCCCCTTCGGCTCCCACCCGTGGCACTGTTACGGGCGGTACTACGCCGACCTCCCGTTCTACCGGGAGTACGGCCTCCGGTCGCAAGACCGCGAGGAGTTTCTCGAGTGGCTCGAGGAGTGGATCCGTCCCCACGACGAGTACATCGAGAAGGTCGGCGCCGACCGACTGGAAACGCTCGAGCACATGGAACGGACGATCAACGGTGCCGGCTCCGCGGAGGGTGCCGATGAGTGAGCGCTCGACGGCGGGCGAGGCCGCCGAGCCATCCACGGAATCGGTGAACCCGGTTCGCGTCGATCGGCCGGACGAGACGGCAGACGACTACACGACGACCGAACTCCTCGCCGTCGCCGCCGCACGCGAGATCGATGACGGGGAGACCGCGTTTATCGGCGTCGGCATGTCGCTGATGTCCGGTATTCTCGCCAAGCACACCCACGCGCCGGACTGTCAGCTCGTGACCGAGTCGGGCTACATCGGCTCCGTCCCTCCGGGCGTGGTCCAGTCGATCTCCGATACCATCCTCGGAGTCGACGCGCTCGTCGCGACCGATCAGTGTGAGATCTTCATCGACAACCAGCGCGGTGCGTTCGACGTCGGCATCATCGGCGCGGGACAGATCGACAGCCGCGGGAACACGAACTCGACGGCAGTTATCGGCGACGCGACGTACGATCGGCCGAAAGTTCGCCTGCCCGGCTCCGGCGGGAGCAACGATATCATGACCTCCTGTGGCCGGACCGTCGTCATGATGCGCCAGCAGCGCCGCGCGTTCACGACCGAAGTCGACTACGTGACCGCGCCGGGTCACCTCGATCGCTCTGGCCGGCGCGAGGAACTCGGCTTCGTCGGCGGCGGTCCGGCCGCCGTCGTCACCGACATGGCGGTGTTCGGTTTCGACGACGACGGCGAGATGCTCCTCGAGACGATACATCCCGGTGTCAGCGTCGACGACGTTCGCGACGAAGTCCAGTGGGACCTCCGCGTCGCAGACGACGTCCGGACGACGCCGGAGCCGACGCGGGGCGAGGTCGCGATGTTACGCGCCATCGACCCCGCGGACGTCGTCCTTCGAGGGACCGACTACGTCTACGAAGTGGGCTTCGAGGAGTGGAGCAACACCGTCCTCGACCACTGGGAGCAACTGCGAACGGTTCAGAACGAAACCGACGACTGAACGAGACAGACGACTGCGACACAGATAATGACGACACACGACACACCCCAACGACAGACGAGAGCGGGCACCGACCTCGGGGGAATGTTCCCCCGCGCGTTCGCCGACGAGTACGTTACCATCGTCCGCGGCGACGGGCCGTGGGTCTGGGACGCGGACGGGAACCGGTACCTCGACGCCGTCTCCGGAAACCAGAACGTCAACATCGGCCACGGCCGTGAGGAGGTCGCAGCGGCCGCGAAAGAACAGCTCGAGCGCCTCGAGTACGCCTCGAGCATGCTGTTCGCGAACGAACCCGCGATGGAGTACACCGAGAAGATCGCCGAGTTCACGCCCGACGGGTTCGAGAAGACGTGGCTCGTCTCGAGCGGCTCAGAGGCCAACGAGAGCGCGATCAAGATGGCCCGCCAGTACCACTACGAGCGGGGGAACGAGGGCAAGTACAAGGTAATTTCGCGCCGTCGCAGCTACCATGGCAACACCGCCGGCGCGATGGCGGTATCGGGATTTCCGGCACGGAAGACGAAGATGGAGCCGCTGTTCGCGAACTTTCCGAAAGCGCCGAGCGCGACGCCGTACCGCTGTGAGCGCTGCGACGGGGACGGCGGGCACGCCTGCGGCGTCGAGTGCGCGAACGACCTCGAGCGGCTCATCCAGGACGAGGGGCCGGAGACGGTCTCGGCGTTCATCACGGAGCCGGTCACCGGTGCCGCCAACGCCGGCGCGTCTCCACACGATGGCTACTTCGAGCGGATCCGCGAGATCTGCGACGAGTACGACGTGTTGTTCATCGTCGACGAGGTCATGGCCGGGTTCGGACGGACCGGCGAGAACTTCGCGATCGAACACTGGGACGTCACGCCCGACATCATCACCGGCGCGAAGGGGATGAGCGGCGGCTACTCGCCCATCGGCGGTACGATGCCCCATCGCCGCGTCGCGGAGGTCTTCGAAACTATCGAGGACGGATTCCAGCACGGCCACACCTTCTGTTTCAACCCGGCGTCGGCCGCGATCGGCACGGCCGTCCTCGAGTACATGGACGAGCACGACCTCGTGGCCAACGCCCGCGAGGTCGGCGCGCATCTCCGTGAACGGTGCGAGGAGTTCGACGAGTACGACTTCGTCGGCGACGTCCGCGGCAAGGGACTGATGATCGGCGTGGAGTTCGTCGGCGATCGCGAGACGAAGGAACCGCTCGCGGAGACCGGCACGGCGTTCCAGTCGCTCCTCTTCGAGGCGGGACTGGACAACGGAATCGTTACCTACCCCGGCGGCGGCCACGTCGACGGACAGGACGGCGATCACGTGCTGATCACGCCGCCGCTGACGATCGACAACGAACTCGCCGACGAGGTCGTCGACCGGATGCACGCGACCTTCGCGGACGTGGAATCGGCGCTCGGATGGTGACCGCAGCCCCGGAACCGGACCGGTCCGCTATCAGTTGATCCGTCGATCCTCGTCGCTCCAGTATCGATCGCGCAACGCTTCTCTGTCGATTTTTCCGTACGGCGTCGTTGGAAGGGCGTCGAATACGTCGACTGACTTGGGCCGCTTGTAGCCCGCCAGCCGCTCGCCGGCGAACCCGAGGAGGTCATCGACATCGATCTCCTGTCCCTCGGTCGGGACGACGACCGCGTGGACGGCCTCACCCCACTCTTCGTCTGGGACGCCGATGACGGCAACGTCGCCGACGGCCCGGTGCTCGCCGAGCGCGCGCTCGACCTCGCTGGTGTAGACGTTCATCCCGCCGGTGACGACGACATCGTTGCGTCGGTCGAGCAGATAGAGGTAGCCTTCGTCGTCGACCCGGCCGACGTCACCGGTCCGCACCCAGCCGTCGACGAGCGTCTCGTCGGTCGCCTCCGGCAGTCCGAAGTAGCCGTCGAAGGTGTACGGTGCCCGCACGAGCAGTTCGCCCGGCTCGTCGGGTCCGCGTTCCTCGCCGGTGTCGGGATCGACGACCTTCACCTCCGAGAGCAGACATGGTTGCCCGGCGGACCGCAACAGTCGGTCGTCGCCGTCCTCGAGCACGCGGGCGTGATCGCGCCGGTCGAGCGTAGTGATGAGGTTGGGGACCTCGGTCTGTCCGTAAAACTGGGTCAGAACCGGTCCGAGTCGGTCGAGCGCTTCCCGCAACCGGTCGGGACGGATCGGTGCAGCCCCGTAGATCACGTTCTCGAGCGAGGACACGTCGTGGACCGCGAGCGGCCCGTCCAGCAGCCTGTAGAGCATCGTCGGGACGAGAAAGGTCCACGTCACGCCGTGGGTCTCGACGGCCGTACAGAAGTCGGTCTCGTCGAACCCGCGCCGGAGGACGACCGTCCCGCCCGCGAGTAACGCCGAGAGCAAGAACGTTCCCGCGGAGTGCGAGATCGGCGTCGCGACGAGTCCGGTGTCGGTACTCGAGAAGCCGAGATCGGCGTGGTGTGCGAGCAGATTCGTCGTGAGACACGATTGCGTGTAGCAGACGCCTTTCGGGTCGCCCGTCGTCCCGCCGGTGTAGAAGTGGCCGGCGATCGCGTCCGGTTCGACCGACACGGACGGGCTATCCGCGGCCGCTCCGTCCTCGAGCCGCGCCGCGGAACGCCAGCCTGCCGGCGGATCCGCCGATTCGACGGCGACACACTCTGGTCGCATCGGAAGGCCGTCGACGAGGTCCGCAACGTCGTCGAGACGGGCCGAGTCACAGACGACGACGGCCGGTTCGGCGTCCGAGAGGATGTACTCGATCGCCGTCGTGGAGAGCTCTGGATTGATCGGGAGCCGCGCCGCACCCGCCTTGTACGTCGCGATGTCGACGACCGGTGCCTCGAGCCGGTTGGGGAGTATCGTCGCCACGCGCCCTTCGGGTTCGAGTCCGAACTCGAGCAAGGCGTTAGCAAGCGCGTTCGAGCGCCGATCCAGTTCGCCGTACGTGAGCGATCCGGTTTCATCCCGCAGTGCGATCCGCTCGGGACGCCGGGAGAACGCTGCGGTGAGAAGTGATGGGAGTGTTTGTCCGTTCGTCCGAGTACCTGAGATCACAATTGGTCTCTGTCAAGGTGTATTCCGTCACACATACTCAAACTAGCGGTTGTGTCCGTATTTTCGCGACTTCTTCGAGTTTCTCGAGGGCCACACGGAGTCCATCAATGGTGTCCGTGAGCCGGTTCCGTGAGGGCAATAGTACCACGGTGTCCGTGAGCCGGTTCCGTGAGGGCAATAGTACCACGGTGTCCGTGAGCCGGTTCCGTGAAATCAGTAGTACCACGCTGTCCGCTGGTGTGCGTGGCGAACAGCCACTCGAGTTCCCGATCGGTGTTGTTTCGATCGAAGTAACGACGACGATGTCGCTCGAGTCCTCACGGCGGATACTTGTGATCCGTATCACGACGTGACAGTGACGATATGGACGATAGCGACGACAATCGACGAACGATCGCCGCGTGCGAACAGTGCGGGTCGCTCTACGCGGCACTCGAGCTGTCCGAAGACAAGATTCGCCCGATCGGTCGCCGGGACGGCTGTCGGTGTGGCGGAACTGATTTCACCGCTGTCGACGATTCGCTCCCGGATCTCTCGCTCGAGGAGAGCGACGAATAAGGACCGCAACGGTACAACCGGCAGGAAACGGCGGTCACCAATGGTGCTTTCGAGACGGTCGTAGCCGACCTCTCGGACGATCACCGCCCGAAGCAACCATCTCCTCAGGCGGTCGTCTCGAGCGCCGTCCGAAGCTCGTCGACGGCGTACTCGAGTTGCTCGCGCGAGATAGTTAGCGGCGGCTGGAACCGCATGACGTTCTTGTAGTAGCCGCCGACGCCGATCACGACGTTCGACTCCTCGCGGAGGTGCTCGCTCACGGCCGATGCGAGATCGCTGTCCGGTCGCGGGGCAACGTTCTGTGGCCCTGCCGTTCCCGGTTCTACGAGCTCGATACCGCGCATCAGTCCGAGGCCTCGCGCCTGCCCGACGACGTCGTACTCGTCCTCGAGGGTCGCGAGCTCGGACTCGAGCCACTGTCCCTGCTCGCGGGCGTTGTCGACGATGCCGTCCTGCAGTTCGTCGATCGTCGCCAGCGCGGCGGCGCAGGCGACGGGGTTGCCACCGAACGTCGAGAGGTGGTCGCCGGACTCGAAGGCGTCCGCGATTTCTGCGGAGGCGGTGAACGCGCCCAGTGGCAGCCCGTTCGCGATCCCCTTCGCCTGCGTCAGGATGTCGGGCTCGACATCGAAGTGGCTACTCGCGAACAGCTCTCCGGTTCGACCGTAGCCGGTCTGGACCTCGTCGGCGATGAGTAGCGCGCCGTGGTCGTGGGCGATCTCCTGGACTCGCTCGAGCCACCCCGCCGGTGGAACGATGATTCCGGCCTCGCCCATGACGGGCTCGACGACGACCGCCGCGAGGTCGCCGCTGGTGTGCGAGCCGATGATCCGCTCGAGTTCCTCGGCACAGCTGGCGTCGCACTGGTCGCCGTCACAGCGCGGACAGCGGTAGCCGTACGGCGGCGCGGTGTGGGCGACGTCGTTGAGCGTCGGGGCCATTCCCTGCTTGTAGGCCTTGTTCCCCGTCAGCGCCAGACTACCGAGAGTGCGGCCGTGAAAGCCCATCTCGAGGGCGATGACCTCCTTCGAGCCGGTGTACTTCCGCGCGAGTTTGACGGCCCCCTCGACGGCTTCCGTCCCGGAGTTACAGAAGAAGCTCTTCTGGAGGTCGCCCGGCGTCACGTCGGCGATCCGCTCGGCGAGGTCGGCGACCGGCTCGTTCGGGTGGACGTACGAGCAGCCGTGGACGAACTCCTCGAGTTGTTCCGTCGCGGCGTCGACGACGGCGTCGTTACCGTGGCCGACGTTCGTCACCGAGATGCCCGAGAAGACGTCGAGGTACTCGTTGCCCTCGAAGTCTTCGAGCGTACACCCCGAGGCCCGTTTCACCGGTACATCGAGCGATTTCCAGATCGGCATCAGATGCTCGTCGTACGCCGACACGACGGCCGAATTCGACTGCGCCCCGTCCGCGGATCCTGATTGTTGTTCGGACATAGTCGCTATATCTATACCATGTCCTATTAAACCATACTTCTTCGGATAGATGGCAGTCTTGGCCGCGTTATTCAAATAGGGGGCGATGATAGTTGATCGAGTCACATGGATCCTCGCGATCGACGAGCTATCGAACTGAATCCAACTTTGGGCCGAGTACAGGCTTCGTATTCGAATGTTGTTTATTGTCGGGTTCCCTTCGGCGAGATATGGACGAGCGAAATATCCGCATTCTGCAGGCCGTTGCAGATCTGGGGACCGGCAGTCCGGACGAAATCTCCGAGTACACCGATATTCCGAAGTCGACCGTCCACTATCGACTGACGAAGCTCAAAGAAGACGGGATCGTAACAGACGACCTGTTCGATGTCGATCTCGAGAAACTGGGCCTCGAGATTACGGTTATCTCGGAAGTCATCGCGGAATATGAGGAGCAGTATCACGACGAAGTCGGGGAGAAACTCGCCGCCGTCGAGGGGGTCAATCAGGTGTACTTCACGATGGGGGATACGGATTTCGTCGTTATCGCACACCTCTCGGATCGCAAGATGGTTCAGCGGCTCATCAGCGACTACGAGATGATCGATGAGATCGTCCGAACGAGTTCGCAGTTCGTCGTCGAAACCGTCAAAGACGAACCCCATCCACTGAACGACTTCGAATTAGAGACGTTGGTAGCGGCCACAACGGACTCCGACTGATCGATCGAGGGGCTACTCGAGTTTCTCCGTCTCCAGGTCCGCCACGTCGACCGCCGAGTCGGTCGACGAGACGCTGTACAGGACGACGCCCAGGAGCGCCCAGCAGAGAACGATCAGCCACTCGTAGGGCCACAGGAGCGCCGACGGGCCCCCGGGCAAGTAGAGACCGATGAAGCCGAGCGTCAAGACGAGTGCGGCGGCGCCGAACGCGTAGCCGAACGGGAGTTTGAGCGGTCGATCCAGGTCGGGTTCGTTGCGCCGAAGCACGAAGAAGGAAACGACGACGAAGAACCACGCGACGACGAGCCCGAGCCCGCTCGCGTTGACGATCCAGACCAGCATCTGCTCGCCGAACAGCGGAGCGAAGATAGAGAGGCCACCGATGAGGACGACGGCCGTCGACGGCGTGTTGTATTCGGGGTGAATCGTGCTGATTTGCTTCGGAATCATCCCGGAGTCTGCGAGTGCGAAGACCGCGCGACTGGCACCGAGCAAGAACGAGTTCCAACTCGTAAGGACGCCCGCAATTCCCGCCAGGGCCATAATGCGGCCGATAAATTGGCTGTCGAAGATCGTTTCCATCGCCGCGGCGGCGGGCAGCGGGCTCTCGACGAGTGCGGAGCCGGGCATCGCCTGTCCGGACGCCCAGATGACGCCGATATAAAATAGGGCGGCCAGCGTGACGGAGGCCGGGATGAGAAGACCGATGAGACGGGGCGGTACGTCCGCCTCCTCCGCGGATTGGGGAATGACGTCGAATCCGACGAACATGAACGGCGTCATGATCGCGACCGTGGCTACCCCCGTCGCACCGACATCGGACAGCGGCGGATTCGCCTGCGATTGACCGTTCAGGACGGCCCCGACGGCGAGCATGATTCCGGCCAGCGCGATAACGAGCGTCAGTATCGTCTGGAACTGCGCCGCGGGTTTCACGCCGCGATAGTTAAGCGCCGTCATCACGATCGCACCGATACCACCGACCAGGATCCAGGACGCGTACACCGGTTCTCCGGCCACCGACCAGAGCTCGAGGACGTTAAATCCCGGGACGATGTACGCCATCGCGGACGGCAGTGCGATGACTTCGAACACGACAACGCCGACGTACCCGAGAACGAGCGACCACGTACACACGAACGATCCGACCGGGCCGAGCGCCCGAAGGCTGTACACGTGCTCTCCGCCGACGAACGGTAACGCCGAGGCGAGTTCGCCGTAAATCAGGCCGACGATACAGACCATGATCGCCCCGACGACGAACCCAAGAACCGAGCCGGCCACGCCGGCTTCGTCGATCCAGAACCCCGTCTGGATGATCCATCCCCAGCCGATCATTGCACCGAACGCGAGCACGAAGAGGTCCTTTTTCGTCAGGATCCGCTCAAATTTTCTGGTATCTTCTCCCATACCACATGCTGCTATATAGTGGGTGTTAAACTTAACTAAGTCCCAATCTTCCGGACGATGTACACTTTATCTCGATTTCACTGAACTATATCCAATCCCCGTCGTGGTCGCTGATTCGGAACGACACAGCTGCGCAACTGCGATGACGCCGAGCGAGAACCGCTCCGAACGAACGAATCCACGATCACCCAGTAGCAGGTGCTTTATGCACGGTACAGGGATCCAAACGACTGCCTACCAGAGGTAGCGACCAGCTACCTCGGGAGTACGCTGCTCATATATAGAACGGGGAACCCGGTACCCCAGTTCGATGACCACTACCGCTGGACGACAGTCGTCGCTGCAGAACAGTCACAAAATCGATGACTCGGCAATCGAACTCGGTGACGGGGTATAAGCATGTCCGGACTATGGGGGTCTCGAGGCTCGATCCCAGGCGGGCGACGCGGACTTCTCGCTCTCGGCCTCGGACTGGTCGTGATCGCCAGTCTCGTCGCAACGGGTGCAGCGGGCACGGGCGCCATCACCCAGGATTCGAACGGGAACGTCTCCGAGGAAGCGTACGTCGAGCCCGCGCCGGAGCCGGGCGATCCCTACTTCGAGGCGGCGGCGAGCGACGGGAGCTGGGTCAGTTACGAGAACCCGCGCGACGAGTACCGTAGTCCGTACCTCGGGGACGGCTCCGGGAAGGTCTGCGTTACGCTGGTCAACGAAAACGGTGACCCGGTGGTCGGCGAGTCGGTACCGAACACGTCCGTGACGATTCCGACGAACGACGTGACGAGCTGGCACTCCGACGCCGATCCGATGACCGTCGACTTCCCCATGACGGACAACTACGAGCGGCCGCTCGACGCCGATCAGTTCGGAACGAGCCCGGACGTCGCGCAGGGCGACGGCTACATGGACTCTCACTGCATCGAGCTGCACGGCCTCCCGGAGGACGCGACCGTCGAATACGGCGAAGCGCAGATCACCGGCGAACACGCCGATAGGATCGACGTGGCCGGCTACATCCAGCAGGTTCCCGAAGGGGACGGCTGGGACACGGACATCGACCCGGTCGCGGCCGCGGAACCGTACGCGGACGCCGGCGGCGGCTGGACCTACGAAACCGATGCCTCACACGGACAGGTCGTCGTCGTCCTGCAACTCGACGCACCGGCCGACGAACGGCTCGAGCCCGGCGGGTCGAACAGCACCGATCCGCCGAAAAACGACTCGAATAACTCCCAACAGAGAGCCAACACGCAGTCCGACGGGGACGGAGGAGGCGACGAGATGCCCGGATTCGGCGCGCTCGCGGCCGTCGTCGCGCTGTCGGTCGCCGCCCTCGCTCGACATCGAGGGTAAGGGTGTATCGGCAACACATCCGAATCAATTGGGTTCGATCCCGACACGTTCACCGCGAAGAGAGACAGCGGACAGCCCTCCCTCTCAATGACAGAAACGATGGTTCAGAGAAAGACAGGGAACGGCTACGGGTGTAGCCGGGAACCATGGAGTTCCTCGCACGTCGTGACGGGGTGACCAAACCGAGCGGGATGACCCGCTGACAGACTGTCGTACCCCCGTCTATCAGATTGTTCGCCGCAATTAGTATAATACTGCTGGCCAACGACGCCGGGAAGCGACGAAAACGAACCGATAGACCGGCTTAGCCGTGATATTTGTGTTGGTATACCATGACAGGGAAAAGGCTCCTATCGACGAGCTGTCACCGATGGAATGAGTTGATACACGACTGCGTCGGACGGGAAGCGAACCAATGGGGCTTTGATGATCGGCACGAGATACACGACAAATGACGAACACAAGCGAGTCGGACGAAGACGCCCCGCGCGTCCCGGTCGTCTGTCCTGACTGCGAAACGACCTCCCGCGTCCCCCTGTCGGAGCTCGCCGATGCCATCGACCGACACAACGAGCAGCTCCACGACGGAGACGATGTCGCCGCAGTCGATCCCGACATCGCCGATCAGATCGCGAATCTGGCCGCGACCGATCTCGGACTCCTCGAGGACGACTGACCACGGATTCCTCCGACTCGAGTGGGGTCGAACGGGCGAGAGAAGCCGTCACTCGCCCACCTCGAGTGTCTCGAATCGGCCTCGCGTCTCACGCCGGCTGTCGCCGAGGAATCATCGATCAGAGAGACGATATAAAACCCCGATACGAACGCGCAAAATTACGCCGAGATCCGGCTTGTGTGGTTATATATCGCCAGTTCTTACCGTTATTTCAGTGAGAAGGTTTATACGGTCATACTCGACTCTGTCCACCATATGGAACCCGAGAACGCAACTGGAAATCGTGACGACAGCCGTGTTACCGTGGAACTGACGGACCGTGGCAGTACACCGATCCAGACCGAGACGCCGGCGACAGCGACCATCGCGGCGACGAGATCGACGTCGAATGCGACCGACGCAAACGGTGACCGGCCGAACGTGCTGACGATCATCGGGCAGGGGACGCCCTCGAGTTTCGAACTCACCGTCGACGGCGCGATCGAGCTGGCCGACGAGGAACGGGAAGCGAACGTGACCGTCCTCTCGGGCACTACCGTCGAAGGGACGATCGAGAGCGGAACGGTGACGTTCCGATTCACCGGCGACTTGACTGACGTCACGTTCGTCGATCGCGGAATCACGGGGCACGAACCAGCCACGATTCCGAACGTACACGTCGATTACGCTGTCCCGGAGCAGTAATGACCAGCGGCGAGGCCGGCCGCCCACGTTCGCCCCTCTCACTCGACGGGGCCGAGTCGTTCACGGGTGTTCCGTCCCGGTAACGAAGCCGCCGATCCGTGACGGGCCTCGAGCGATTGGGAAACACATTCCTCCGCGGAGGGAGTCTTGCAATTCATGGACGATTCGACGACGGACGATCCGGCGGAGTCATCGGACGCTGCCGACGGCCCCGAGACTGGTACCGACGACTCCGAAACCAGTGCCGACGCGTCCGTGAGCGAAACGGAAACGGAAACGGAAGCGGAAACGGACGCCGAGTGGATGGAACCCGCGGATAAACCGATCCTCGAGTTCCTCCAGTCCGAAGACGCCTTCGAGCCGAACCAGATCGACGACGAGGGGATCGCCCCGGCGAAATACGCGGCCTATCGATGCCGCGAGATGACCAAGCGCGGCCTCCTGACGAAACACATGCCCGGCGTCTACGAGGTGTCCGAACTGGGCGAACGGTATCTCGAGGGGACGCTCGATCCGAGCGAGCTCGAGGCCGACAAGTAGGAGTTGGACCGACACGCCCGTCCCGAATCCGTTCTCGGTCGTGTTTTCCCGCCGCTCGCCGTGGCTACGAAACTGATGCTGGTGGGCGACGTTCGGTGCCGTCGTCGGGGTCGGCGTTCGCGCTCGAGCGCAACGCGGCCGGATCGACCTCGCCGAGCAGCGCGTCGATCACGTCCGTCGCCGCGGGCGCGTACAGCGGCCGGTTGTCGTTGCCACAGCGATCGTCCATGAGACAGGCGGGACAGCCCTCGTCGCGCCCGCACGGGCAGTCAGCCATCAGGTTTCGCGCCCGGCGGGCGACCGCCTCGTACTCCTCGTAGATGCGCCGGGAAAAGCCCAAGCCGCCCTCGACCCCGTCGTAGATGAACCAGCCGCTCGCGTCGGTCCCATCGGGGAGACGATTGGTCGCGAGCCCGCCGAGATCCGCAGCGTCTACGGTCAACTCGAGTGGGGCGACGGCGATCATCGCGTGCTCGATGGCGTGGATGCCGCCGAGGTAGCCGTGGAGTCGCGGCGGCAGCTCCTCGCACTCGTCGTTGTGATAGTCGCTGTGAGCCGCCGTCACCGCCCGTTCGACGTCGTCGGGCACTTCGGCCCAGCACAGTTGCGTTCGCATCTCGAGCGGTGGGACGCCGGTCTCGAGCCCCACCGCGAGAACGTCGCCGGTCCCGATCTCCCGTTTCGTGTAGATATCGTGGTGGACCGTGACGGTGCCGTACCCCCAGTTGAGCCGGAAGGGCCCGACGTCGCGGGACTCGCGGACCTCGGTGTCGTAGATCGTCGTCCGGCGCTGGGACTGGGTGTAGTAGTCCACATCGACCGGCTCGAGCGTGACGGATGGCTGGGGTCGATCCTCCCGCAGTTCGACGACCTCGTACTGGTCGCCCCGATACAGCACCGTCGCGCCCTCGTGGTAGTCCCGATACGCGCGCGCTTTGCCGATGGCCTGGTGGTCGAACGTCTCCTCGCCGGCCAGCCGGACCTCGAAGGCGTTTCCGCCGGAGGCGTACAGATTGATCTCGCTCTGCGGTCGGTCGCGGTGGGCGTACGTAACGCCGCCCGCGAGCGATCCCTCGAAATTCCCCGTCCGTCGGCCGTACTCGACGGCTCGTTCCAGTCGCTCGATCCCGCCGAAGCGGTCCGCGTCCTCGCGGCGCAACGGCAGTTCCTGGGCGGCACAGCGCAGATGCTGGAGGTAGACCGGGTTGTTCCCGAGGTCGACGACCGCGCTCTCGGGTTCCTCCTCGAGGAGGTACTCCGGATGGCGCAGGATGTACTGGTCCAGCGTCGCGTGGCTGGGGACGAACACGGAGAGCGCCTCGCGCTCGTCGCGTCCCGAGCGGCCGAGGCGCTGCCAGAACGACTGTCGGGAGCCGGGATACCCCATGAGGATCGTGCCGTCGATCCCGCCGACGTCGATGCCGACCTCGAGTGCGCTGGTCGTCGCGACGCCGTCGAGCTCCCCGCTTTTGAGTCGGTTCTCGGTCCCCCGCCGGGACCGCTTTCCGTGACCCGCGTTGTACGCCGCGAGGTCGGCGGTGCCCCGGTAGGGCAAGGTGGGGTTCTCGAGGTACTCCCGCGCGCGCCCGACAGCCAATTCGGTCTGTTTGCGGGAGTCACAGAACAACAGCGAGGGGACGCCGTGATAGCAGCAGTGCGCCCAGACCTCGGGGGCCTCGACGGTTGCTGGACGTTTGCTCGGCGACCACTCAGTATCACTATCACCGCTCCCGTCTTCGTACCCGCTCCCACCGCCGTCCGTCGGCGGGTCCCAGAACGCGAGGTGGCGGCGACCGCTGGGCGAGCCGTCCTCGTCGATCACCGTCGCCGGCTCCCCGGTCAGCGCGCGGGCGTGTTCGGCCGGGTTGCCGATCGTCGCGGTCGTCAGCACGTACTGCGGGTCGCCGCCGTACCAGTCGATCAGCCGTCGGGTCCGCCGGAGGATCCAGGCGGCGTGCATCCCGCTGATTCCCGTCCACGAGTGCGCCTCGTCGATCACGATCAGTTCGCACTCCGCGTGGAACCCGGCCCAGCGGTGGTGTCCCTCGAGGTACTGGTTCAGTCCGGCAAAATTCGTGATGACGACGTTCGCCTCCTCGCGGATGCGGGCCTTCGCCTCGCGGTTCGTGTCGCCGTCGTAGACGCCGACGGTGACGTCCAGCCCGAGCGAATCGAAGAGATCGTTGAGCTCCCGCTCCTGGTCGCGGCTGAGCGCCTTCGTCGGATAGACGAGCAACGCGCGCACGTTCGGATTCTCCCGGAAGCGTCGCGCGACGTGTAATCCGTAGACGTAGGTCTTCCCGGAGGACGTCGAGGTCGCGACGCAGACGTTCTCGCCGTCGGCCAGCGCCTCGAGCGCCGCGGCCTGGTGGCTCCAGGGATCGACCTCGAGCGTCGCCGCGAGGTCTGCGGGCAACACCTCGCGGGCCGGGACGTGACTGGCCGGCTCGGCCGGCAACGTGAACCGTTCGTGAAGCTGTCCGTGGTAGCGACGCGACGGAAAGGTGTCCCGTAGCTCCGCGCCGGTCAGCGCGAGGCCGTCCGCTCCGGTACTGTCCTGCCCGTCGGTCAGATCGTCTATGTCGTCGGTTGGCATAGTTAAAAGTCGGCGAGGCCGGTCTGCGTCGAGTCGTCGGCCGATCGTCCACGTCCCGTTTCTGTCTGCGTTTCGCCCGTCTCGAGCGGGGCCGCCGCGATCGCCTCGGCGACCGCGGCCAGTTCCCGGACGTCCGCCTCGCAGTACTCTCGGGCGGCCGCCCAGTCGATAGCGGTTCCAGTCGAGGCCGCCGTCGCGGCCGCGCGGTCCTCGGAGCCGGCACCCGAGGGCCGTTCGCTCTCGAGCAGCCGTCGAATCCGCTCCGCGAGGCTCTTCCCGTCGAGGGCTGCCGCGGCTCCCGACCGGTCACAGCCCAGCGCCTCGGCCACGTCCTCGAGTCGGTTCGTTCGGCCGGGCAACACGGCGTGTTCGCGTCGCACCGCCCAGTCGTAGAGATCGTACGTGAAAACGTCTTCCCGCCAGTAGTCGCGGAACTCGGGCACGTCGCGGGCGATGAACCGCTCGAGGTGTTTGTAGTCGAACGCGTGGCCGTTCCACGCGACGAGCGACGGCGCGTCGTACTCGGCGGCCAGCCACGAGACGAACTCGCGGGTCGTCGCGCCCGGCTCGTCGCGGGACGGATCGGTGTCGACGAAGTCCACGTACGCGTCGCGTTGGGGATCGTAGACCCCGATCAACCAGATGATCGTCGGCTGTAGCCCGTCGGTTTCGATGTCGACGAACAGCGGCGTCGCGGTCTCGGCCGCCGGCGGGACCGGCTCGTCGGTGCGGCGCACGACACGTGACTCCGCGAGCGAGCGCGCGCTGTGGCGGATCGCTCGAGCCGTCGACGCGCCGATCCCGTCGATCGAGCGGAGGTCCGCCTCGGTGGTCTCGGCGACGGCCGCGCGCGTCTCGTACCCGTTCGTTCGGAGCCGATCGGCGGTCGTGGGCCCGACGTTGGCAAGCGCTCGCAGCCCGAACCGGTCGGCCGGGGCCGACGAGACGGCCACCGAACCGCGTCGGTCGCAGGTGAGACAGGCGATCTCGGCCGCGCCGGAGCGACGCAGCGGGGCGACTCCCCGAACCGGTATCTCGACTTGCTCCCCGTCGACGGTCGGCTCCCAGACGTGATCGTAACTCGCCTCGAGTGCCCCGGTCAGCACGGTCGCCGTCCCGCTCGCTCGCGATTGGTAGCGGGCGAGCGGCTCGCGGCCGGCGAGGGTCGCCTCCAGCATGACGGCGTCGGTCGTCGGCTCGATATCGTCGCAGACGACGTAGTCTGCGACCGGCGTCCCGTCGTCTTCGGGACGGTCCTCGAGCAGCGACGCCGACCCCGCGAAGACGAACGTGATACCGGCGACCGTCTCCGTCCGAACGTCGGCGGGGCCGCCGGCGGAGACGACCGGCCCGTCAAACGCGCGATGGAGGCGGCTGACGACGCGGACGTCCGACGACTCGCGAACGACGTAGACGAGGTCCGGATCGAAGTACTCGAGCGCGTCACGCAGCGCTGTGTCGTCCAGATCGGCGACGGCGTCACAGCGCAGCGCCAGCAGGTCGGCACCGTCCTCGTCGGACATAGAAGGGGAATACGAGCGAGCGATGATAAGCGTTCGCGGACGTAGCACACCAGCACTTTTTATACTGTCTGGTAGTAAAATAACTCAATATGAGAAGTATGGGAGAAAAAACGAACCGAATCAGAATTATTGTGAGCGCAGTAGTACTTTCCGTCGTCGGGTACGTAACCTTCCCGCTGGGTGACGTGTGGCGGTGGATTTCACTGCTTCCCACAAGGGGAGACATTGGAGTCTTTGCGGTAATCACGATCGTGATTGGACTGATCGGTTTCGGGATAACGACAGCAAGTAGTATTCGTCTTTCCGAATTCGCTATCGGTGGCGTTCTCGCCTATGTTTTCGGGATGGTAGTACTGAGTTTCGTTATCCCAGAAATGTTGATGGCATATTTTGTATACGGATTTGTACTCGTTTGCGCTCTCCTTGGGTCTGTTATTGCGACAGTAATCGGGAACTGGTCGACGTCGCCATAGTGGGTCTGCGCCCGGTTGAGGAACTCCGGCACGACCAGTGATTAGTGTATACATGACACGGTTCACTGGCGAAGCATACGATTGTTTCGGCGCGCTGCAGTGACGAACCAGATTCTGTCAGTCGGCGTCGACGGCGGTCGGAACGTGCTCGGCCAGGAACTCAGTGACGGCGTCGCCGCCTTGGAACCCCTCCGCCAGCCGCGCGGTTTCCGCTCCGTCCTCGAAGAGGATCAGCGTCGGCACCGATCGGATATCGAACCGGTCGACGAGTTCGATGTCGTCGCCGGGGTTGACCATCCCGATCGCGACGTCCGTGGCGCGAGCGACGTTTCCCAGGACGGGTTCCATGGCCTGGCACATCGCACAGCCGCTGGTGTAAAACTCCACGAGCGCCACGTCGCGGGCGTCTACGAAGTCGTCGAGTTCGTCGCCGGTCTCGAGTCGGCGCGGTTTACTGGTCGCGGCCATGGCGACGGGTACGTGACCGGTGCGGAAATCCGTGACGCCGGAGCGGGGCGAGTCGACGGTCGGGTCGTCCCGCCGGTCTGACTCTCGTGAACACACCGCATTTCTCGGATCGGGTGACGGTGTCGCAGCGGAGATTCACCGATCGATCGTATTGTGTGAATCGAGTACGGAAGGTGATTTTATAGCTGGGGCCTGTACCCACGCCCGATGACCCAGCCAGCATCCGCCCGCGGTGACGGTGTGCCGACGCAACGGAAAGCGACGCTGTTCTGCTGGGAGTGCGACCACTCGAGCCCGGTCGACGGCGACTGGGTGTTGGAATCGAACGACCGGTACGTCGCGTACGTCTGTCCGAACTGCGAGACGACGCTGACGAAGCGGCCGCGACCGACCGAGCCGGCACGCGAACGAGCGCCGATCGTCTCGATCGCGGCGTGGCAGCGAGCGATCCGCACCTCCGCGACCGTCTGGCGGGCGACCGTCGAGATTGGCCTCTCGAGCCTGACGATACTGACCGGAGCCGGGCACGTCCCAAGTGTGCAGGCCGCTTCGGCGTAGCGACTCGATCCGCGAGATCGACGAGTTCGACGCGATCGAGGCGTGACTCGAGACGAGACCTGGAACGCGACTCGAGGGTCGATGAGTGTCCGACGAACCGGCGCCTCGAGGGTCGATGAGTGTCCGACGAACCGGCGCCTCGAGGGTCGATGAGTGTCCGACGAACCGGCGCCTCGAGGGTCGATGAGTGTCCGACGAACCGGCGCCTCGAGGGTCGATGAGTGTCCGACGAACCGGCGCCTCGAGCGACTACTACACGATTATTCATTTCTACCGGTATTTTTTCAGCCGATGTCAGCCACATACCGAGCATATCATATTATAAACTACAACCGTCCATCTGAGAGGGGATTTGCGTATATTCGCCCACAACAATAGAATTTTAATAGTGGGATTCGTTGGCTTACGCGAGTAGAAGATGACGAACGGAAATCTCACCGCTTCGGAAGAAGAGGTACTGGACGAAATCGAGGAGGAAGACATCGACTTCCTTCGGCTGCAGTTCACCGACATTCTGGGGACCGTCAAGAACGTCTCCGTGCCCGCCCGGCAGGCCGAGAAGGCGTTCACCGAAGGGATCTACTTCGACGGCTCCTCGATCGAGGGATTCGTGCGCATTCAGGAATCGGACATGCGGCTCAAGCCCGATCCCGACACGTTCGCGATCCTCCCGTGGCAAAACCGTGAGGACGGCGCATCGGCCCGAATGATCTGCGACGTCATCGACACCTCGACCGGTGAGCCCTTCGAGGGCGACCCGCGCCGCGTCCTCAAGAACGCCCTCGAGCGCGCCGACGACCTTGGATACACGGTCAACGCCGCGCCCGAACCGGAGTTCTTCCTCTTCGAGGAAGACGAGGAGGGGCGCGCGACGACGAAGACGGGCGACCACGGCGGCTACTTCGACCTCGCGCCGAAAGACCTCGCGAGCGACGTTCGACGTGACATCATCTACGGCCTTGAGGACATGGGCTTCGAGATCGAAGCGAGCCACCACGAGGTCGCCAGGGGCCAACACGAGATCAACTTCGAGTACGACGACGCGCTCTCGACGGCGGACAACGTCGGTACCTTCCGCACCGTCGTCCGCGCCATCGCCGCACAGCATGACTTGCACGCGACGTTCATGCCGAAACCGATCCCGCGCATCAACGGCTCGGGCATGCACACGCACCTCTCGCTGTTCGAGGACGGCGAGAACGCCTTCCACGACGAGGACGACGAGTTCGATCTCTCCGAAACGGCACACTCCTTCATCGCAGGGATCCTCGAGCACGCGCCGGCGATCACGGCCGTCTCGAACCCCACCGTGAACAGTTACAAGCGACTGGTGCCGGGCTACGAGGCACCGGTCTACGTCGCCTGGTCCGATCGCAACCGCTCGGCGCTGATCCGTAAACCGGCGGCCCGCGTCCCGGCGGCTTCGCGCATCGAAGCGCGCTTCCCCGACCCGTCCTGTAACCCGTACCTCGCGCTCGCGGCGCTCATCCACGCCGGCCTCGACGGAGTGGAAAAGGATCTCGACTGTCCGGACCCGGTCCGGGAGAACATCTACGAGTTCGACGAACAGAAGCGCGAAGAGTACGGCATCGACACGCTGCCGACGAACCTCGGCGAGGCTGTCGAGGCACTCGAGGAGGACGAGGTCATCTACAGCGCCCTCGGCGAGCACGTCGGACCGAAGTTCGTCGAAGCCAAAGAACAGGAGTTCGAGGACTACCTCGTCGACGTCTCCGAGTGGGAACTCGACCGCTACCTCGAGACGTTCTAACCAGCCGCCCCGAAAACGACGTGTTTCGGCGCGTCGAGCGCCGATACGCTGCCTTCCAGTTTCTGACGACACGCCGGCAGAACGAGCGCCGATCTCGTCGTCCCAGTCGTCGCGACTCGCCGATCAGTTCGCGACGACGTACGTCGCGCCCGTCTGGGTGACGTAGTCGGCACTCGAAAGCGAGTTCAGCACGCTCAGAATGTCGATCTTCTTCATCGCCAGTATCTCTCCCAGTTCTTCGACCGTCGCGCCGTCGGCCGCTTCGAGATAGATGTACACGAGTTTCGCCTGGGCCGACTCGAGGTCGTCGGGAACCGGATCGATCCGCGCTGTCGGTCGGTGTTTCTGTGATTCCATTGTCACCAGTACGGATCCCGTTCTGGTATATAAATCCACACGTGGATGGGTACTAAGGAATTCTAGGACTCAATACAGGCCACGTCATCACCCCGCAAATCGTGACACGGAAGACGGTCTCGAACGGAACAACGACGTTTTACGGTCGCCCACCTCCCACCGGAAGACATGACCGTCGACGAGCGACCGACCCCGCCGCCGGAGTTGGACCGCGTGGACCGTGAGGCGCTCGCGGAACTCGCGAAACGAGACGCAGCGACGCTTCGCGAAGTGAGCGCCTATCTCAAGGAGGTGGCGGCGTGGCGGGAGCGCCGTGAGGGGCCAGCCGACGAATCCGCATCGGACGAGGGTGATTCCGAATCCTACCCCGATGGCGTCCCGGAACGGGCGACCGTCTCGGTGACGGAAATCGCCGGGACCGAGTACGACTACTATCAGTGGCGCGAGGGCGACGAGATCCGATCGGAAACCGTCCGGCGGTAGACGGCAGCGGGAACTACAACGTCCAACCGATCGTGATCGGACCAAACTGACAGCCGACGGAGTCCGATCCTTTTTCGAACCGTAGGAGTATCGATAACTAACGATCCCGTGCTCAGGTGAACGTTCGCGAACGGTCAGTTGCGGTCGTCAACCGGCGTGGACGTGAGTACCCGTGTAAGTGCGTCCGCGACCTGCCTCGGTCGTCTGATCGTTGCGGTGGCACATCGAATCGGAAACGGCCACGGGAATCCGCGTCGGATCGCGAGCCGATCGTCCGTGAGGTCGACCGACCGTAACTGCTTGCGAGGAACGAACTGGTAATTGATCGTGCCCGGTCGGTGGATGCACAGTCCGCTTTCGAAGAGCACGTACTCACGACGTCGACCGGAAAAGAACGCCTGGACCAGCAATACACCGCCAATGCCGGGAAATGGGTTGACGATCGGATCGACGACGAACCCGAGGACCAGACACCCGAAACCGACACCGACACTGGCCGCTCGAACGAGTCGACGATATCGGGCGTCCGGCTCCGCGATCCAGTC
This sequence comes from Natrinema sp. CBA1119, assembly GCF_002572525.1. Lineage (NCBI taxonomy): Archaea > Methanobacteriati > Methanobacteriota > Halobacteria > Halobacteriales > Natrialbaceae > Natrinema > Natrinema thermophila. The sequence continues at coordinate 2,578,290 of NZ_PDBS01000001.1, forward strand.
GACCACCACCGAGTCCTGTTCATAGCGGATTGCGACGTGACGATTTATCGAAACGAGATAGAACACGAAGCCTGCAACGGTGATCACGAGCAGTTCGGAGAGCCACGTCGTCAGCCAGCTTTCGTACTTCGGGATATCGATTACGGGGGACAACGCCCCGCTGAAAACGAGGACGAACGGGACTCCGGCCAGCAGATGCGGCAGGCACGTCCGGACGAGTCTCGTCGCGAGGTCGGCGCGGGTATAACTGCCGGCAGCCGCGAGGAGGCCGACACACGCACCGATAGTCAGCGGCCACGGCGTCACGTATCCAACGCCCAGCGCAAGGCCCGTCACGCCGAGGCCGAACAGACCGACGTACCAGCCGGTAGCGACCGAGAAGAACGTGGCCGACGGACGGCGAAACGGCATGCCCGCGACTATTATTTCGGGGGTGAAACGTCTTCCGAATAACACGTTTACGTTCGATCCCCTCGAGATAGTAGCACTCCAGACAGTTGCTCTCCGGCGATAGTCGCGTTGCAATCCGCGAAACGATCGAATCTCTCCCGTGAGGAAACGTCTCGGACTGCTTTCCTGCCCGCTGAACCCTCTCCGTTTCGTTATATCGACTCGTAGGGTCCGAGTCGCGTGCCGTCCAGCAGGTACGCCTCCCCCGAAGCCAGCCCCGCCGGAAGAAACGGCGAGAGAAACGACTGTCCGCTCACGTTAATCCACGTCCCGCCGACGAGGTCGTTGAACGCCGGTACGACAACCGCGCGCGGAGGGGTTTCGTCCGCAGCCTCGAGCCACGATACTTCCTCGTACTCGGGCCGGTCGCGAAACGGGCCGGGATCGAGCCGACCGCGGAGCCACGCGCGCTCGACGCGACTCCCGCCGACCTCGTCCTCGAGTCGCACGCAGGGGTGTTCGTGACCCAGACAGACCACCTCGCTCTCGAGGACCGCTCGGGAGGGCCACGTGTGCCCGTGACAGACGCCGATATCGCCGAGCGCGATTCCCTCGCCGGGGACCACGGTAACCGTCGCCCCGATATCGTTGCCGTCCGCGAGCCAGGTTTCGATTCTCCCGTCGTGGTTGCCCTTGACGACAGTGACCTCGAGATCGTCCGAAAAAGACTCGAACAGCACCTCGAGTTCGCCGCGTTCGGCCCCGCCCGGATCGCCGATCGAGTGCATGAGGTCGCCGAGGACGACCAGCCGATCGGGATCGGTTCGCTCGAGCAGCGCCAGCAGTCGCTCGCGGCGGTCGGGCGCGCGGCTCGGAACGTCGACGCCGCGCTCGGAGCGCAAGCCGGCCTCGTAGCCGGCGTGATAGTCGGCGACGAGCAACGCGCTCTCGCCCTCGATCGCCGCGGTCGCGGCCGGTTCGCCGGGAACCGGTTCGACGCGAGCGGGCGGCGACGGGGTCTCGGCCGGAGGCCGGTCAGAATCGTCTCGCATCGCGGCCGCTCAGATAGCTTTCAGCGTCTCGTCGTCGGGCTCGTAACACTGGCCGCCCATCAGCGCGTCTTGGATGGCGTCCTCCACGTCGTCGGCGGACGCCCCTGTGTCGGCGGCGACCGTCTCGATCAGCTCCGTCCGATCGGCACCGTCGCCGTCGTCGAGGTCGTTCATCGTCTCGACGACGGCGGCCTCGAGATCGACGTCTTCGGCCGGTTCGTCGTTCGCGACCGACTCGTCATCCGGTTCGGTGCCATCGGGTTCGGATTCCACGTCGGCTGCAGGTTCTGACTCGGCGGCTTCGTCCGATTCCGCGTCTTCGAGTCCGGATTCGGGCGGTGTTCCGATATCGTCGTCGGACTCGTCGGATTCCCCACCGGTGATCGCGTCGCCGTCGTCGGATTCGGCGTCGTCCGGTTCCGATTCCCCCTCGAGCTCGTCGGCCGCGGCGTCTTCGGGTTCGGGAACGTCGATTCCCGCTTCCCCGGGCTCGTCGACCTCGGAGCCGGCGGTGAACTCCGTGCCGAACTCCTCCTCGAGCTCTTCGCGTTCCGACTCGTCCATCTCGTACATGCCGTCGTCGACGTCGCCGGCGTCGAAGTCGCCGAGTTCGTCGTCGGCTTGGTCATCGTTGTCGTCGGGTTCCGACGCCGCGACGACGGTAGTCTCGTCGTCGACCTCGCTCATCGCCTCGTCACTGCGTGCCGTCTCGTCACCGTCGTCCTCGGCCTCGAGGGTATCGGCTGCCGTCTCGCCCGTATCGACCTCGACGTCAGATTCGTCAGTGTCGTCCGACTCGACGGCCGGTTCGTCGGCATCGCTCAATTCGTCGGAACCGTCGGATTCGTCGGTATCGTCCACATCGGCATCGGGCTCTACCGCGGCGTCCGCAGTCTCGAGATCCGCATCGATGTCGGTACTCTCGTGTCCCTCACTCGTCGCCGTTCCGGCCGCGGAGCCGGAATGCGTGTCTTCGGGGTCGGCCGCGGCCGTACCGCTCCCGTCGGTCGTCGCCGCGACCGGCTCCGCCGTTTCGGGTTCGGATTCGAAACGTGCCTCGAGCGCGTCGGTATCGACGCCGTCGAGGTCGGCGAGCGAGGCAAACGTCGCGTCGTACTCGGGGCTCGTCGCGTCGGGTGCGAGAGCGAGTCCGCTCACCTGATCGCGCTCGCCCGCGACGACTTCGACCGCCTCGAGGGCGCACGCTCGCAGCGCCGCGAGGTACGACGGCGTCGTCCCGTAGTGCTCCCGTGCGAGCGGAATCCCCGCCGCGAGGCCGGATTCGACGCCGGCCTCGAGCAGCGCGTCGGTCAGTTCCTCGCTATCCGCGGAGCGTGGCTCCGCACTTCCCTTGAACTCGGCGGCTCCGGCGTAGGTTCCGATGCGATCGAGGGTCTGCTCGGCCGCGCTGACGACCCAGCGGTCCCGGGTGTCGGCGTCGACCGTCGCGATGGTCTCCGGTCGGATCGAGGTGTAGACCTGATCCGAATCGTCGGGCTGGAAGGTCCGGGCCTTTCCCGTCACCGCGACGAACGCGGGCGGTTCGGCCTGCTCGAGGAAGGCCAGTTCGTCGGGCTGGTACTGGCCGGCGTAGACGACGAACGCGCCGGTCGGATCGACGACGCGGGCCCGAACCATCTCGTCGTTGACCGATGTGACTTCGGTCAGCGTTCCGACGGCGAAGACGCGGTTGAGTCGCGCGCCGGTCGGCGTGATCACGTAGTTCGGCGCGCGTTCCTCGTCGCTCTCCGCGTAGGAGAACGAGGCGTCGTCGTACTCGGCAGCGAAGAGCCGGTAGGCGAGTTCCCGCCCCGGAATCTCGTCGTCGCCGTCGCCGTTCGCGCTCATGCGTCCACCTCCTCGAGGAAGGCACTCGCACGGGTCGCCGGATCGTCGTCGCTCTCCTCGAAGGTCTCGGCGTCGAGATTCGCGCCGTACTCGTCGACCGAGAGGTGCCCTCGGACGCGGTACTCGCGACCGACGATGCGTTCGCGGATCCGATCCGCCACGACCTCCTGGTCCATCGCCTCGCGGGCCTGCTCGAGGGCGTCTTCGAGGGTCCCGTCGTAGACTCGCTCGGTAAGGTCGTCGTCGAGGACGACGGTGACGGTCCCGGTGCCGTCGTCGAGGATCGCCTTGACGCGCAGGTCGTCGATCCCGTCAACGTCGCCGTGGGTTCGGCACTGTCCCTTCTGGATGACCCGATAACACTCCGGACAGCGCTGAATGAGCCCGGAGCCGTCGCGGACCGCGAGCAGGTTCCCCACGACTTCGACGTCGTAGATGCCGCCGGTGGCGACGGCGTCGCCGACGTCCATCGTCGACGTGTCGGTTCCGACGTCGATCTCGCGGTCGAGTTCGGTGACTCGAGAGAATTCCGAGACGTTGACCTCGGGCACCCCGCGGAACTCCTGTACGTAGGCGTTCTCGATGCGGACCGTTCCGCCGTCTTCGATTTCGGGGGCCGGATCCCAGTTCGTGAAGGGGAGCCGCCCGCTCTCGTCGCCGAAGACGCCGCTCAGGATGTCCGTCTCGCCGTCGCGGCCATCGATCGTCTTTCGCTCGCACTCGAGGACGCTGACCTCGATGGTGACCGCGCGGTCGCCGGTCCGCAGCTCGGCCAGTTGCGCGTCGCCGCCGCTCTCGTAGGGCACCTCGAGGGACTCCTCCTGGAAGGACAGCGAGGTGCTCTCGCCGAGGTTGAGTTCGGGTTCGCCGTCCCACTCGCGGACGCCCGCGTTGCCCGCGGTGATCGTGTCGCCCGCCGAGAGGCCGAAGTCCTCCCACGCGGTGTAGTCGATGACGCCGGTGTCGTCGGCCAGTCGGCCTTCGACGATGACGTGATCGGAGCCCTGATAGCGGATCGATCGCTCGCCCGCGGTCAGGACGACGCCCGTGACGGTGACGTTGCCGTCGTCGGTCGTGATTTCGGCGATATCCTTCGCCGACGGCGCGCCGCCACCGCCGCTGGAGCCGCCGCCGTACTTCCGCCGGAGGCTCTGTTTCGCCTCGTCGATCGGGACGCTGTACTCCACCAAGTTCTGCAGGTCGTCTGTGACCTCCTCTTTGTCAACACCGAGGTCGGAGGCGAGATCCTCGGCATGATCGTCGAGTTCCATCACTTGCCTTTGGAGTTGGGGTGTAAAAAGCGTTCCCGGAGGAGGGTGGAAGTGAACGGATCGACCGACGTCGACGTCGACGAAGTCGTCGGTGTCTCGGCACCGATCAGGACCCGTAGCGCCACGGCGGACCACCCGCAGCGTCGCGGCGGACCCGTCATAGTAGCTGTCGATTTGCAGGCCGAAGCATAGAACGGTCCCGTTGGAGAACGAGACGAATGGCTACCGTCGAGACCGTCCTTTCGTCAATTTTTAGCACCGTTCCCGAACTTCATTCGGGCCAGCTCGGGCTTCTCTCCGGTATTCTCATCGGAATCATCTACTGGCACGGCTACCGCCGGTCGTCGCTCGCGCTTTGCACCGCGTTCTATCTGCTGGCGCTCGGTATCGTGCCCGCTTCCACGAGGGGTCTCACAGTGATACAGTCCAAGCCGTGGTACTTCTGCTCGTTCCTGGTTCTCACCTCGTTCGTCGCCGTCGGCGGACACGCCGTACGGTCGCGGTTCTCCCCCTCGAGCCGCACTCGATCGCTGACGGTCGGACGGAAGGACGCTTGACCGGTCCGCTCTCCCTCGCCGACGGGACGGAGGCGGGTATCACCCGCGGAGCAACGGAGGCCACCGACCGCGCTACTCCCGTTCGCGGGAGACGGGGAGGCGGAACCTGATACCGGCATCGCGGAGCTTCCATCTGATCTCGAGCCCCGCCCAGGTCAGCCCCGACAGGAGTCCGACGGCGATCGCGGCGGCTGCAGTTTCGCCGACCCAGACCGGCGCGACGAAGATGAGCGCGTTATAGACTCGATGGGGGAGGATCGACTCGACGACGCCGCCGAGGAACGCGAACGCGTCGATCCCGGAGCCGTCGGTTCCGCCGTCGTCTTCGGTTACCGTCCGAGACTCGAGGCCGAGTTCCCGGGCGCTCTGCCCGCTTTCGCTCTCGGCACCGGTCTCGAGGCGCTCGGCGTCGTAGGGGAGGGTCGACTCGACCGTCCAGACGATGTCGCCGGACTCGTCGACCTCGATGACGCGGTTGCCGTGGGTGTCGGTGATCAAGGTGTTCCCGTTCGGAAGCCGGTCCGCGTCGCGGGGCCACTGGATCCGATCGTCTTCCCACAGCCAGCTTCGGTTCCACTCGCCGTCCTCGCGCTGGAACTCCTTGATCCGGCCGTTCTCGGAGTCGGCGACGAGGACGGCCGGTCCGCCTCGACTCTCGGGGATGAAGTCGGGGTTGTGCTGTTCGTTCAGAACGTCGGCATCGTTCTCGCCGCCGAGGGTCCAGTTCTCGAGCAGGCCCTCCTCTCGGTCGAGGAAGACGACCCGATTCTGGTTTCGAACACTGACCATGATCCGGCCTTCCATCCGGCCGTCCTCGATATACTCGACGTCGTTGATGTGCGTCCAGTCGTTCGGGAACGAGTGGCCGCTCTCCAGCGGGAACTCGCTCTGGGCGTCCCAGAGCCACTCGACGATCTCGGTCTCCGTGTCGACGATGAAGACCTGATCCGCGACGATGTCGGCGACGAGAACGTGGCGCTCGTCGATGCGGTCCATGTCGTGCCACTCGGCGGCGGTCTCCTTGTGATCGTAGCGTTCGTAGACGACCTCGACCGCGCCGGTCTCGAGGTCGACGCGCTCGATGACGTTCCTGGCGCACGGCGGATCGCCGCAGTTGGCCCCTTCCGTGTGGATCGTGTCGGTCGCGGTGTACTCGACGGTCAGCGGATCGCCCTCGACCGGATCGACGTCAAAGTACTTCGTTCGCGAGTTGTTGTAGTAGCGGACCTCCCCGTTAGGTTGGTAGGCCGTAATCGTCCCCGCTCGACCCGATTCGGTCACGACGGTGTGATTCTCGGTCGGCGGTGCCTCCGGGACGGCTTCTTTCGACGCCGTCGAGAGGCCGCCCGACGCCGCGGCGGCGACGACGGCGGTCGAGAGCAGCACGACGACGCCAAGGCCGACCCGAATTCGGGTGCGCGTGAGCGCCGATCGGACTCGAGCGAGCGACGAACGCGGGCGGGTCGTCACGGTATTACCTCCGCGACCCGAAACGGAGCCGCTCGGGGAGCCATCAGTCGTCGATTTCAGGGAGAGGTAGTAGTAGTTTTCCCGCTCGTTCGCAACGCGACCGCGGATCGGGCCGAGTGAGACGCTGATCGGTGCGGTCCGATCGAACGTGTCAGGGCCGCGGTGCAGCTTTCTGTAGCGCCGTCTCGGCGATGTTGCCGCCGTAATCGGCGCTCCGTGACAGCGAGTCGACGATCAGCCCCAGTGACTGGGCCTGCACCGGGTCGAGATCCCGGAGCATATCGTCGATCTGGCGGGTGTGCTCGTCGATCTCGAGGACGGCCTCCCGGGCGTCGTGGCCGAGCCGGTTCGCCTCCCCGGTTTCGTCGGCGAACAGCGCGTCCATCGACTTCTCGAGGACGGTGGAGGCGTCCGTATGCAGTTCCTCGAGCGCCTCGGCGACCGGCTCGGGGATCTCCTCGAGCTTGAGTGCGATGTTGCTGATCTTGGCGGCGTGGTCGGCGACGCGCTCGAGCTGGCGGGCGCTCGAGTGGAAGTCGAAGCAGTCCTCGCGCGGGACGCCGAGTTCCTCGGCGGCGCGGGGCGACCGCAGGGTGGCGCGGAAGATCCGCGAGACGACGAGCCAGAGCCGGTCGACGTCGTCGTCGCGCTCGATCACGTCGCGAGCGATGTCGTCGTCGTTTTCGATCAGTGCAGTCACCGCGTCCTCGAGCATCGACTGGGCGATCAGGCGCATCCGCGTGACGGCGTTGACGATCGACAGCTCCGAGGAATCGAGGAGGTCCTGAATGACCACGCTGTCGGTGGTCTCCTCGAGGACTTCGACGCCGACCAGCCCCTGGGTCGCACTTCGGATCGCGCGACGCTGCTCGGTCGTGATGCGCCCTGCCTCGAGTCTGATGATGTCGAAGCCGCTGACGTACATCGTCATCACGGCGCGGGTCAGTCGTTCGCCCTCGATGCTCGAGATGTCGAGGGTCCCCTCCTGGCGCTCCGTTTCGCTCTGGGGCGTCAGCAATAGCGCGCTGTCTTCGGGATAGAACTCGACGGTTGTGCCGGCGCTGACGTCGTTATCGTTCGCCCACGTTTTCGGCAGCGAGACCGTGTACGTCGATCCGCCCGTCACCTGGACCTTTCGCGTCTCCATGTGGCCGGATGTAGTCCGCTAGAATATAAATATGGGCGCATCTATAGAGGCTCGCTGGAAGACTAATAACACCCGATACAGCTGGTATTCTCGCAATTATACTCGAAATTCGTCCGCGTAGAACGTCGTGAAACTTGTGAGAAGCGACATCTATATAGATCTACTCGAGCCGCTTTCTGCGCGTCGCAGTCCGAATGATCGATCATCTCGTTCGAGGACCCGCCTGTTCGAGAATCGCCTCGTTCGAGGATCGCAACTTCCCTACGAAAGCCTCGCCCTCTTCCGCGTTCCAGTGCAATCTTCGTTCATGATTGGCGCCTACACGATCGGCAAGAAAGCGGTTCAGTTCGGCTACAAACGCTACGGAATCCCAGGAGCCATCGCGACCGGCGGCGCGGCGCTCGCGGGTTACCTGATCGTTCGCCGAGCGCTGAAATCGTCGACGAACGGCGGGAACGTCGACTCGGCGATCGACGCCGGGGAGATCCAGTCCGCGGTCGAGGAGAAGGGGCTGAGCGCGGTGACCGATACGGGGACCCTCGAGCGGGCGATCAACGAGGAGGAAGTCGGCTCCGCCGTTGACATGGACGACGTGCAGTCGTCGGCCGAAGAAGAGACCGACGAGTTCGCCGACAACACGGGAGACGGCGACTCGAGCGCCGAGAGCTGAACCGGGAACTGGCTCGCCCGTCTCGAGACGGGTATCAGCTATCAGCCACCAGCCACCAGCAGCCAGCGACCAAATAGCCACACCGACCAGACGCGTTCCGTGCCGCACCGCGTTCTCACTACTCGAGAGGGCGCCTGTGACGGATCGAAACAGCCAACTCGAACATGAGCAAGCGAGATCCCACCACCGAAACCGGTGACAGTCCCGCGACCGAATCCGAGCACAGCGAATCGAAACGCAGCCGCGAGTCCGTCTCGAGGGCGCTCCAGTCCGTCCGAGGGGGCATCGAATCGGGCCTCCCGGCGGGTATCGGCGGCGGCGTGAGTCTCCTCCGCGGCGTCCGAGCGCTCCGCCGGGGCGAGCGCGAGCACGGCGTCGGCCAACTCGTTCTGGGTGGCGTGCTCGTCGCGGTCGCGATCGCCCAGCGGCGGGCGGACGGGAGGCGCGACGAGACTCGAGCCGACATCGATCAGACGGACGTCGTCAGCACCGCGCCCGAGATCGACGACCTCGAGGACCGAGACGCCGTCGGCGGCCGGCACACCGGTGACGAGGCCCGGCGCGTCGCCGGGACCAGCATCGACATCGAGGACGTGGACTCGAGTCCCGACCTCGAGAGCGACGTGGACGCGAGTAAGATCGATCAGTTGGACGTCGTCGAGACCGGCACCGATGAGGACCGACTCGCGGACGTGGCGAACGAGTCCACCGCCGCTGAGAGCGAGTCGGAGACCGCGAGCGAATCCGCCAGTCCCGACAGCGGCGAACGCGAATCGTACGAGCGACTTGGCGCAGCAGCGTTCGACGAACACAGCAACGAAATCCCGGTTCCCCAACGCGCGTTCGATCAGAACATCCTGTCACTCAGCTCCGAAGCGTTCTGGGGGATTCGGGAGGACGACGCCGTCTTCGTCTCACAGGAATTCGATCCGATTCAGGACGCTGGCGGAATCCGTTACGTCGCCAGCACCGAAATCGACGGCGAGCGAACCCTGACGATCCCCGACACCGTCCTGAATCACTGGGATTCCGTCGCGGGCGGTGGAATGGCCGTCGCCGGCGGCGATGAAATCGTGTTCGTCACCGCCGATTCCCTGCAGGTCGACAGTCAGATACGAGTCGTCCCGGAGCAGTGGATCGACGACGTGCTCGAGGACGGCGAGTAGCGACGGATTCGAATCAGGGCCGTCCGTCCGCACGTACCCGCTCGAGCACCGCGAGCGTCCCGTCAGCGTGCACCTCGTCGAGCACCTCGTCGGCGGCCGCTTTCGCGAGTTCGTCGGCGTTTCCGACGGCGAAACTCCGGCCGACCGCTTCGAACGTCGAGACGTCGTTGATCGAGTCGCCGATGGCGACGCAGTCCGCGAGGTCGATCCCGACGTGGGCGGCGATCCGCTCGAGTCCATCGCCCTTGTTCGGATCGGTGTCCTTGACGTGGTAGGCGTAGCCGGTGTCGATCACCTCGAGGCCGTGTTTCGCGGCGATCTCGCGCAAGGGGTCGATCGGCTGCTCGAGATTGACGGCGATCTCGGTCTCCCGCCAGCGGTTGACGGTGTCTTCCGCGCCCCAGCCGAGCTCGTAGCCGGCGGCTCTGTACTCCTCGGTGACGGCTCGAGCGGCCTCGCGATCGGCGGTGAAGAAAACGTCATCGCCGGTGTAGACGACGCCGCCGTTTTCGGCGACGACGAGCTCGGGGATCCCGACGAAGTGACAGAGTGCGACGGGGTAGGGGAAGGCCTTCCCGGTCGCGATCACGACGGGCGCGTCCCACCCGCGGAGCGGATCGAAGACGCGGGGATCGATCCCCCAGCCTTCGGGGCGGGTCAGGGTGCCGTCGATGTCGAGGACGAGCGGCGGATCGGCGGTCATATGCGTCACTCGAGGGCTGTGTGCCCTAAAAGAGTCGGTTCGGGCGTGCCTCGAGGCTGACGGGTCAATCAATGACGACCTTCGGTCATCCGGTTGGAGTCTGCGCTGCAGGTCCGCTCGACGGTCGCTTCTTCGAACCGTTTCTCCGTGGAAGACGTTGGGCTAAGCAGACGGTTGATAGCAACAGTCAGAAGCCTCAGGGGCCAGGTAACGCCGTCTCTGACGTGACAGTGAAGCGAGTGAGTTCCGCCTCTTCAGCGAGGCAGGGAGTGATCTCTGACTGAAACCGGTCGAGGTGGGTGCTCGATTCATGTGATTCGAAGGCAGCTTCGTCCTCGTACTGTTCTATGATCCTGAACGTATTGGGATCCTCGAGGTCAACTGTGACTCGGTAGTCGATCACACCGGCTTCCGCACGCGACCTGACCGCCATCGTTTCGAGCAGTTCCATCGCAGTCTCTCGAGATGCCGGTTTCACCGGAACTTCGGAGTGGGCAACTAGCATGATTTCAGTCACGTCGGAGTCACAGAGACGGGCAATCGTTCAAAACCGAGTTTCGACGCCTTGGGCTTCGGTGTCGCTTCGTCGTGACGGATCTCAATATCATCGACACGGTCGACGACTGTACGCAGTACTATCGGTCCTTCAAGACGCGCGAGCGGAGCGCCGATACAGACGTGTGTCCCGCTGCCGAACGCTAGATGGTCGGGATCTCTGTCAGGCACGAACGTATCGGGATCGTCATACTTTTGCGGGTCTCGGTTCGCCGCGCCAATCCAGAGGACGACGGATTCGCCGTCCGGGATCTCCATCCCGTGTAGTGTCACGGATTCGGTAGTCTCGCGAACCCGAGATTGCAACGGACTCCTGTACCGCAACACCTCCTCAAGCACGACCTCCATCTCGTACTGGATAAGCTGTTCGAACAGGCCGTGACGGTCGAAGAGAGAGAGGGCGTTTGAGAGAAACTCGGACATCGTTCCCTGTCCCGCCATGATGAAGTCGAAACAATTCGCGCCGATCTCCGCATCACTCAATTCGGATTCCACGACGAGACGGGAGATGAGATCGTCCTTGGGGTCCGTTTTCCGAGCATCTACCAACCGTTCGAAGTAGTCAACTGTGGCTTCCATCGCGGCCGGATTCTTGCTCTCGACAGCGCTGTACTCCGTGTTCATCACCCCCCGAAATGTCTCCAACCACGACAGCAGCTGCTTGTGGTCACGCTGTGGGATACCGACTAACTGCATAACGATCCGCAACGGGACAGGGACCGCGAAATCCGTTACGAAGTCGAACTCCGGGCCGTCCTCGAGCGCGATGTCGAGTTGCGAGCGGGCGATATCCTCGATGGTGTGTCGAAGATCGTGTAGCATATCCGGCCTGAAGTATTCGAACAGTTGATGTTTCATCTGGCTGTGATCCGATCCGTCCGACCACACCATCGCGTTGTCGATGTACGAAAATGGGTTCGGAACCGTCATCTGGGGTCGAGAGAGTGGTTTGCGGACGAACCGCTCGTCGTTCTGTAAGGCCGATTTGACATGTTCATACGAGAATACGTCGTACACTTCCCGATCACTGTCGTAGTGGACTGGACTGGTTCGGCGCTTCCTGTGGTACCACTCGAAGGGGTCGTGTAACGCCTCCGAGGAGCGTAACGGCTCCGGGTGTGATTCGGGAAACTCTCCGTTCCCGTTTGAATACGATTGTGAGGTCATATCTGCCAACAAGAATCGGCTATCCTAAACTATTCCGTAATATATATGAATATCTCATTTGCGTTCCCAACATATTCGTATCTTGTACCCACAGTACTTGCTGTTCAGTGGTCGTATAAGCAATAGTAGTCTCTTCTTTGTGTTTAAGGGCGGGACGGAGCCAGAAACGGGAGACTGCACGAAGAACTTCGTCCGCTTGACCGCTGTCTCACGGCTTGGAAACGCGTTGCTGATATTCGTACACCATCGCACCAGTGGCTCTTCGACCTTCGTGTTGGAAGACATTGAGTATTCCACCTCATTCTTGCACAGACCCGAACCTCTTCCTCCTTTCACTACCTATTCGTAGTGTATACCGTCATGCTACCAACTCAGCCCGGTCCTCTCGGCACGACACCGGCGTTGCTCATCATCGACCCGCAGTACGACTTTCTAGACCCTGACGGAGCAGTGTATTGCCCGTGTTCGTCAGTCGATTCGACGGCAGAGGTCGTCGAGAATATCCGTTCGTTGGTCGCCGCCGCTCGCAGGGCGGACCTACCAGTCATCTGGACGAAAGAGTCTCACCGAGACGACCGATCGGATTACGGTGCTGAGTTACTCTCCGTCGAGCGAGATCACACCCTCGCCGGTACCGAGGGGGAGCAGTTCCTGTCGACGTTCAACAGCGAACAGGACCTTCCCCCAGCGGAGTATCTGGTGCGAAAACGTCGCTACAATTGCTTTCACAACACTGATCTCGACCATCTCCTCTCGACGTTCGATATCGACACGCTGGTACTCGCCGGCGTCACGACCAACGTCTGCGTCCACTACACCGCTCAGGGCGCACACGAGCGCGACTACGTATTCCGTGTCGTTGAGGAGTGTACAGCCGGTACTAGCCAATCGCTCCATGACGCTGCCTTGGAGATGCTCACCTACCTACAACCGAGTGGCGTGCAGCCGCTCGAGTCAGTCACGGATGCGCTTGCTGACTACGATGGAAACGAGACTGTCAAACGCGTCAAACGGACCGGAAGCGTGGTCGATCTCGAAAAGTAAGTCTCAGTCAGTCACCCAGTCGCCCTTGTTCGGGAAGTCGAGGTACGAATCCACTTTATCGCGGGCGTCCTCGAGCACGGAGGAGCCGTGGAAGACGAGTCCGACATCGAACGCGTAATCCTGGAAGCGCTCGGCGTTGCGTTCGGCCGCACGGAGGTCGTCCGAGTAGACCCCTTCGACCAGAACGAAATACCCCGCTGGAAGGCCCCGCCAGTCGGCGCCGATCAGTGCGTCGCCCATGATCGCCAGGTTGTGCTCCGGTGCGACCAACGCGTAGTTATCATCGGTGTGACCGGGAACGTGGACGGCCGTAAACGGCTCGAGCTGGTCCTCGTGGCCGTACCGCCGGTCGGGATCGTGTTCCGTTTCGAGGCAGGACTGTTCGGGGACCCACGTTGTCGGGTCGTAGCGATCGACGACCGCGTCGAATCCGCCGACGTGATCGTGATCCGCGTGCGTGAGGATGAGCCGCTCGGGAGCAACGTCACACGTGGCGATTCGATCGAGCAGCGTGTCGCTCGCCTCGGCGGGCCCGCAATCGACCAACGTTGGGACGTCCCAGTCGAACAGGTACGCCCGGTACCGTGCCGGCTCACGCGTGAGCGTGAGGTCGTAGACGCCTTCGCTGATCTCGGTGACCGGTCGGCACGTATCGGATCGGTCAGTCATCAGCAGAACTGCCGTTCGACGAACCGGGTGATCGCCATTGCCCCGAGCATCTGGGTCGCATCGGTCGGGTCGAGACGGGGTGCGACCTCCATCATGTCCATCGCCTGAATGTCGGAACAGGCTCCTAACAGGTCCATCGCGGTGAGCAGTTGAGCGCTGGTGAGACCACCCGGCTCCGGCGTTCCGGTCCCCGGCGCGAACGATGGGTCTACGGCGTCGATATCGACGGTGAGGTACACTGCATCCGTGCCGTCCGTCGCATGTTCGATGGCGTCCTCGACACAGGTTCTAATCCCTTTCTCTCGAACGTCGCGAGCATAGTCGACCTGAATGCCGCGATCCGCGACGATATCAGGGAAGTCGGCCCGCTCGTAGCTACGGATCCCGATCATGGCGTGGTTTTCGTACCCCCCTTTCGGAAGGTCGTCGATGCGGGCCATCGGAGAGCCGTGCCAGTGCGGTCCGTAGATCTCTTCGTCGTCCATCGTGTCCGAGTGTGCGTCGAGGTGGATCAGCCCCACATCGCCGTCAATGGTGTTTGCGACGCCCGCAAAGGACGGGTATGTGATGTAGTGGTCACCGCCGAGGATAACTGGGAACGCGGACTCGGCGACAGCCTCGACGTAGGCCGCGACGTGATCGCGGGTCTGCTCGACGTCGTTCGGGACGGTCGGCGCGTCACCGCAGTCGCGCATGGTGATGTCGTTGTGATTGACGTGGCGATCAGTGTCGACGTTGTGCGTTCCGTCGGGCTGGCCGCCGAAGTGGTTGTACCAGCTACTGGCCGACCGAAGTGCGCTCGGACCGTACCGAGTACCGGGCCGGCGCGATACCGAGCCGTCGAAGGGAACGCCAACGAACCCAACGTCGATATCGGGGGTGAGCCCCTCTGGTTCGGCCGTCTCGGCACCGAGGAAGGTGTCGATACCGGCGTAGGAGAGTTCTGGAAGTCGATTCGTCGGTTTAGTGATGTCGTTCGTCATTGGTGGATACTGTGTTAGTTGGTTGGTTGCTGTTCGATACGTCACTGTGCGAGAATCGCTCACTCAGTCCCATACCCCTCCTGTCATGCGATCGACGGCGGTCATGAGGACGAACGTCGCCACGATGAATATCAGACTCACGGCCGCGATGACCGGTGAGTAGGTGTACCGGAGACTGGTGAAAATCTGGATCGGGATCGTCTGGAACGAGAACCCGGAAATCAGCCAGCTGATGATGTACTCGTTGAGCGAGAGGATGAACGCGAAGATCGCTCCCGCAAAGACGTTCGCCCGTAGCAAGGGGAGCGTCACCGTTCGGATCACGGTGAGCGGTTGCGAACCGAGATCGCGAGCCGCTTCCTCGTAGGTCCGGTCGACATCGTCGAGGCCTTGGGAAACGAGGATGAACGGGAACGGGGCGAAAAAGATGCTGTGGGCGACCGCGAGCGTCCACAGCTGTCCGCCGACTCCAATGGCCCCGAAGAAGATGACAAACGCTACGCCGACGATCACCGGCGGTAGGAGGGTCGGTAGCACTGCTACGCCGGTAAACGCCCAATCGAATCGGTAGTCGTATCGATCAAGCGCGAACGCTGCGGTCCCACCGATCGACGTTGCACCGAGAGCTGAGATCGTAGCGATGAGCAGACTGTTCTGCATCGCCGTGAGCCACGTGAGCGAACTGAAGAATTCCCCGTACCACCGGAGTGACACTCCTTGTGGTGGGAACTCCATGAACTCGCCCGGCGTAAACGACATGACGCCGATAACGATCAGGGGAAGCAGGATGAACCCGACTACCAGCCACGTGTACGCGCCGAGTAGCGCTTTGATGATCGCGTCGCGGCTAGTCCAGCGATTTGCTGTCACGCATCGCCACCTCCGTTGCCGAGTTCGAACGTCCCGACGCCGGTGAGTCGGACGGTTACCAGGACTAGGAGGACGACGACGAGCATCAGGACGATGCTCAGTGCCGCTGCGAACGGGACGTTCGATTCGATGGTCACCTGATTGCCGATGACGACGGCCAACGTCCACTGCGGTGGGCTACCGAGAATGCGCGGAAGGACGTACACGCCCAGCGAAAGGACGAACACCAGCAACGATCCGCTGACGATGCCGCTTTTCGTCAAGGGGAGCGTCACATGACGGAACGTCGTGACCGGACCGGCACCGAGATTCTTCGATGCTTCAAGTAACTCAGTATCGACGTTCTTGATACTCGTGTACAGTGTCAACACCATGAACGGTAAAAACACGTACACCATGCTAACGACGAGAGCCCAATAGCCCGGGACAAACGAGACGGGTTCGTCTAACAGGCCCACACCGGCGGCGGCAACGGGAATCACCCCGTCACTGCTCAGCATCACCGCCCATGCGTAGCCCCGAATGATGAACGTGAGCCATAAGCTCGAGACGATGATGGTCAGCACGGTCCGTCGAACCCGCGAGCGACGCGTTCTGGCCAATCGATACGCGAGTGGATATCCGAGTAGCAACGAAACGATAGTCGTCATCGCTGCGATTCGGAGCGTGAAGACGAGCCGATCCAGGTACAGCGGCTCCCGTCCCAACCGCAGGTAGTTCGCCAGCGTCAGCGTCCGCTCGAGGTAGCCGCCGCTAACGTTCGTATAGAAGCTGTATACGAACAACAGGCAGAAGGGGACCAGAAATAGCAACACGAGTACCGTAGCCGGGTACGAAGCGACGAGATACTTCGTCTGCGGTACCCTCCCGGTCCAACCCGTTGCTTCCGGGGTATCGGTCCCGTGAGACATCAATCAGTCACCACCAGACAGTCCTCGGCGTCGATCCCGACGGTGACCTGACTACCGGTCGTCGGCGACGGGCCGTCCGGCGTGACTATGCCGACTGCCTCGGTTCCGGTGGGGAGCGAGATATGGCACTCCACGTGGTCGCCTAAGAACCGGCTCACTTCCACGTTGCCCTCGATGACATTCGAAGCTTCGGTAGTCGTCTCTACACGGGTATGTTCGGGACGAACAACGACGCTAACCGTCTCACCGACGGTGACGCCGTCGTGTGGTGTCGCCAGGATTTCGAACGCGCCACAGTCGACGGTGAGTTTCTCGGGAGACTGATCGACGACGGTCCCGTCGAAGATGTTTGCAGTTCCGACGAAATCGGCGACAAACCGCGTTTCCGGCCGATTGTATACTTCCTGAGGCGTTCCAACCTGATCGAATTGGCCGTCGTTCATCACCGCGATTCGGTCCGACATCGTCAGCGCCTCTTTCTGATTGTGGGTTACCAATACAGTCGTGATCCCGACGCGTTCCTGGATGCGACGCAGTTCGACCTGCATGCTCTCGCGGAGTTTCTTGTCGAGACTCGCGAGTGGTTCGTCCAGTAACAACACTTCTGGCTCCGGGGCGAGCGCGCGAGCGAGGGCGACGCGCTGTTGCTGGCCGCCCGAGAGCTGTTCGGGGTCGCGGTCGGCAAACCCCGGCAGCTCCACGAGCTCGAGCATTTCCTCGACGCGGTTCTGCGCGTCCGCTTCGTCCCAGCCGCCTCCGATGGTCAACCCGTACGCGATGTTCTCACCGACGGTCATGTGGGGAAACAGGGCGAAGTCCTGAAACACCATGCCGGTATTGCGCTCGTCGGGTGGGACGTCGGTCATGCCGTCACCGCCGATGCCGACCCTCCCGTGGGTGGGATGCTCGAAACCTGCAATCATCCGTAGCGTCGTCGTCTTGCCACAGCCCGATGGACCGACGATCGTCACAAACTCTCCGTCCTTGACGACCAATGACGCCCCCGTAACTGCCTCGACGCCGCCGGGATACACTTTATCGACACCTTCGAGAACGATGTCACTCATTGATTATGAGTTCGTTCCACTGTTGGTTGATGAACTGCTGGCGATCGACGTACATCTCGAAGTTCGGCGTGATGGCCGCCTCCAGTCCGGGTCCGGCAATTTTCTGGTACGTCTCGTCGTCCAGGTTCGAGTGTTGTGCCTCTATCGTCGGGACCGTGTACAGATTCTCGGAGACCCGGTCCTGGACCTCCGGTTTTGAAGCGTAATCGATGAACTGTGTGACCGCATCGTGGTTTTCCGAGGTCCGTGGTGACACCCAGCGTCCACTACCGAGCACGGACCCTTCGTCGACGAACGTACTCTCGACGGGAGCACCCTGATCCTGTAACACCAGCGTGATATCATTGTACAACATCCCCATCGGAACTTCGCCGTCCGCCAGTCGCGACTGGAAGTTCGCTTCGTTGGTGTACCACATGTTCGCCTGTGATTTCACTTCTTGGAGCTTTCCGAAGACCTCGCGAATTCCATCTTCAGTTTGGAGCGACTCGGCGCCGTCGAAGTGGACGTGTGCCGTGATATCGAGCATGTATCCGGTGACGGCCGGCGTCATCATCGCCATCTGGTCCTCGTACGAAGAATCCCAAAGTGCCTCCCAAGAACTCGGTGAAGCGTCGGTTGCCTCGGAGTTGTGGACGAGATTGATGAGCCAGCCCTGAGAGCCGACTCCGACGAGATTGTCCTCGTCGTCGTACTCGTTGAGATCGTCGGAGATGTACTCGAGGTTCTCGAAGGACGACTCGTCGAACGTCGCCCAGAGATCCGAGTTGAGTCCTCGCAAGACACCGGGCACGGTCATAATCAGCAGGTCCACCGGCGCATTACCGTTCTCGACTGCGCTCCTGATTCGGGGGAGTACTTCGGACGTCCCTCCCTGGGCCTGTGATTGTACCGTGATATCAGTCTCGTCTTCGAACGGGCCGAACAACTGCTCGTCGAGTATTTCCTTGAACGCGCCGCCGAAACTCGAGACCGTCAGGGTCGTCCCGTCCGAACCGGCGAACATCGAGACACACCCGCTCAGACCGGTGAGCCCTGCCGCACCAGCAGTGCCTGCGTATTTAACAAAATCTCTTCTCCGCTTCGATATTGACTTATCTTTTTCTCGTATCATTGTGTAGTGCGCAAGCTTTGTTGCGACATAATCAGACAAACAGAAGATATTGAAAAGGTTTCTCCATATATGCGGGTGATATCTCTTATCGGTTCCAGTAGGTAGGTGTCGTCGGAGGGTACATGTGTACCTAATATACATTCGTACGAGTACTAGGTACGCTCGTATCAACGGATTCCTCTATTACTCCCCTACTGGCCTAGGGGAAGGTTCAAGCGGACGTTCTCGAGATGAAGTTGATACATATCATGTTACCAATGACCAACTCACCGGTCGGTGGAACTCCGGCACTGATCGTAATCGATGCCCAACAGGGAAGTTCCGATCGATCGGACCAGATGCACTCCGGATCGGGTTCCGTCCCAGGCGGACGCGAAGCGATCCTCGAACGAATCAACGAGGTCGTTTCACACGCCCGAGCTGCCGACGTCCCCATCGTCTGGGGGAAAGAACTCCACCGGCCCGACTTCGCCGACTACGGGGCGGAGTTCGAGTCCAGTGAACCCGAACACGGACTGTATGGGACCGCTGCAGAACATCTAGACGACCGACTGGCGGTAGACGAGGACGATATGGAACCCGCCGAGTACGTCATCGCCAAACGACGGTACAATTTCTTTCACCGGACGGACCTCGAGCATCTACTCGCAACGTACGACGTCGACACCGTCGTACTCGTCGGGTTCATGACGAATATCTGCGTCCACTACACGGCTCACGGCGCACACGAGCGCGACTACGCCTTCCGCGTCGTCGAAGAAGGAACGGGTGCACCGAGCGACGAACTCCACGAACTCGGCCTCCGATGTATCCGGTACCTCCAGCCGCGGGGGGTCCGTTCGCTCGAGGCCGTCACAGAATCGTTCGACGCATACGAGGGGAACTCGGTGGTCCGACGCGTCAAAGAGACGGGACGGGTGTACCCGGACACCGGACCGGTCACCCCGGGGAGTGAGACGTGATATCGACCCTCTCAGACATCGCTGCGGAGTGGGGGATCGACCTCACTGCCGCGGAACGGGAGGACTATCGGACGCTAGTCGAGGAAATGGAGTCGGCGTTGTCGGCCGTCGAGTCGATGTCGCCGCCGCGTTTCGAAACGCTTCACGGATCGCCTGACCGGCACGGCGGCCGTGACGGAGCCACGCAACCGGGAGCCGACCGCGACCCGTACAACGCCTGGCTACGTCGGTGCCGAATCGACGGTACGTCTGGAGGGCCACTCGACGGGTATACGCTCGGCATCAAGGACAACGTTGCCGTTGCGGATATCCCGTGTACCTCCGGCTCACAGGCATTAGAACGGTTCGAACCGGAGATCGACGCGACAGTCGTCGGCCGCCTCCTCGATGCAGGGGCGACGGTACTCGGCAAGACCAACATGGACGCGTTCGCGATGGGTGACGCAGGCGAACTCCAGGACTACGGTCCGACGGTGAATCCCTCCAATGACGATATGCTCGCGGGAGGGTCGAGCAGCGGTTCCGCCGCCGCTGTCGCGGCCGGTGACTGTGTCGCCGCTATCGGGACTGACCAAGCGGGATCGGTCCGTACTCCGGCCGCTTGGTGTGGCGTCGTCGGCTGCAAACCCACCTATGGACTGGTCCCGTACACCGGAATCTTCGGGATGGATTTTGGTTTCGATCACGTCGGCGTTATCTCGCAAACGGTCCGGGATGCCGGGCGGGTTCTCAATGTAATCGCGGGCGAGGATCGACAAAACGGCTGTCGGCTCGACCCACGCCAACCGAGGAGTGTCACGCCAGACAACTACGTTGCGGCATCAAATCGCGACGTGACGGAGAAAACTGTTGGCGTCTTGAAAGAGGGGTTCGACTGGCCCCAATCGGAGCCTCCAGTCGACGAAACGATCCGGAAGGCGATCGATCGGCTCGAAAAGTCTGGCGTCGAAGTCGTCTCTGTCTCCGTTCCTGATCATCGACTCGCACCGTCGCTCGTAGGCGTTACGGCTGCGATCGGGGCAGCTATCACCTACCGGCAGGGAGGTGTCGGAACGACAACGCCCGGGTGGCACTGGACGGATGGCCGTGTGGCCTTCGAAGGAGCTCTCGACGACTTCCCTGGAGCGCTCTCACCCGCAGTCGTCGCGTCGCTACTTTTCGCCCGTCAGTGCTGGAAGACAACGGGGTGGAGCGGGTATGCCCGCGCCAAGAACCGCGTACTCGCACTCAGCCGGGAGTACGACGAGAAACTCACCCGGTGCGACGCTCTCGCCCTTCCAACATCGCCGACGACGGCAGTCGAACACGATCCTGACGCCGACCGCGTCAAGCGGGTCGAACGACTATCAACGATCCCTGTTAACACCGGTGTATTTAACCAGACCGGCCATCCTGCCATGTCGGTACCGTGTGGAGTGGTCGACGGGTTGCCGGTCGGTCTCCAACTCGTCGGCCGCCGATTCGACGAGTCGACCCTGTTCCAACTCGCCGCTGCAGTCGAAGCCGATTTCGACGGATCTGTTGCTCTCTCTTAAAAAGTAGACGTTCAGTCGTCCGCTTGCGTCTCAACCTCCTTGCTCGGGCCCAGCGGTTCCTTCGGTTTTATCGGTGATCCTTCCTCTAGCCCCTTCTCTGCGAGAGCCATGCTCCCCATCACTTCGATGATGAGACGGTTAGCGAAGCCACTGGTGATTCCACCATTGTAGGAGTTCGAATCACTCACGTCGTACGCCGGCGAAACCTCGACCACGTCGAAGCCGAACTCGGACGGCTCGAGCGCCTTTACGACTTCACGAACCATGTAAATGGCTTCGCGGGGGATGAGTCCGCCCGGTTCAGGTTCGCCGGTGCCCGGTGCGTAGGCTGGTTCCATCACGTCCACGTCGAACGAAACCCACACTGCGTCGGTTCCATCCGTGGCACGCTGGACCGCATCGGCCACGATCTCATCGAGGTTCATCTGCCCGACTTCCATCGCGGTGTACCACTTCATGTCCGCCTCGCGCATATCTTCGTACGTGTCGGGACCGGGCCAGAAGCCACGCGGACCGATGAGTGTGTAGTTCTCGCCGGCCATTAGCTCGTCGTCGAAGACGCGTTTGACCCACGCGCCGTGGTCGTACTTGAAGCCGGTTAGCCCGTCATCGCCGGTATCGGCGTGACAGTCGAAGTGAATGAGGCCGATGTCTTCGTAGCCGTTGGCTTCCGCCCAGCCCTTGATATCGGGGTAAGAGATGGAGTGGTCACCGCCGATGACGATCGGCGTGGCCTGTTCGCTCACTTCCGCGACGGCGTCCTCGATGTTCAGTTGACTCTGTCGCGTATCGCCGGGAGAGACGGGAGCATCGCCGGTATCTGCGACCTTGAACGTATCGAACGGATCGATGCCGGTCTCGATATTGAAATGCTCGTACGGCGGTGATGGGACTGTCGAGGCCGCGCGAACAGCACGCGGGCCGTAGCGAGTTCCGGGACGAATCGTCGTGGCCGTATCGAGGGGGGCACCGATGATACCGATGTCGACGTCCTCTTCCGCTAGCTGGTCCCGTTCGACCTCGGGGAGCTTGAGGAACGTCGGGATGCCGCTGAAGATGGGTTCGTTTGCTTCCTTGTACTCGTCGCCGTAGATATCTTCGCCAGATCGTTCGTCAGTCATGTGTTAGTTTGTCTTCTTCCAGCGCAATTTAGAGTGCATTCGGACTCTTCCTTGCCCATCAAGTACCAATATCAGATTGTACTAAAGACTTTCTTGAGATATGTTCCAACTATTCGCATGAGTGTGTGCACGCTCGAACAATTCGAGTGTCATAATACACCTTAAGGCCCGAACCCAGGTACGAGCACAACATGTAGCAAAGGGCACTCTAAACGCTCGTCTCTCGCGGAGCGATCTAGGTCGGCGGTGAGCGAGTCCGGGCTATTACCCCCAACGGGAGAAATCCTCGCGCTCTAGCGGTGGCGGTGAGGGTATCAAGCCCGCCCTGAAGGAGCGTCCGAGGGCGGGGAGGAGGCCGGCTAGTTCACCGCGGGGAGGATATCAAGTCGAGTCCTGTCTGACGACGTCTGGACTCTCTCTGAACGCGAGATGAGTCGCCACATCCAGCGTGTCCCCAGCGTGACGTGCGCTTCGTTCGAGGAGGAAGTGAACCCGGTTGAGAGCGAGTAGCGGTTCGG
Organism: Natrinema sp. CBA1119; assembly: GCF_002572525.1. Classification (NCBI taxonomy): domain Archaea; kingdom Methanobacteriati; phylum Methanobacteriota; class Halobacteria; order Halobacteriales; family Natrialbaceae; genus Natrinema; species Natrinema thermophila. The sequence goes on from NZ_PDBS01000001.1 coordinate 2,601,080, forward strand.
GTCGTTCTTTTTCGAGCCGGTCGATGGCCGCTGTCGAGTGATCCTCGACACGTTGGAGACTCGTGCGGGCGTCGGTCACCAACTCGTAGTCCGGATCGATAACGGCTTTCCGAACCTTCTCAGCAGCTGTATCGAGTGCGTCGTGGACTGATCGGACATCGTCTGCGACCGGGTCGTCGAGCGGCTCAGTCACTCGCTCGGTGGCGATTGTCGCAATATCATCGGCGATTCCGGCCATCAGCGACACGTCCTGAGCGGCGGAGCGGTAGCCGATGAGCGGGAATCCCGTTCCGATACCCACCGCTTGGTTGAGCCGCGGATTTCGGTACGTGGTGAAGACGAGTCTGAGAAAGAGAGAGAAGAGTTTCTCGAGTTGCGAGCCCCGATTACGTGCTCGCCGGGCTGCGTCGGCGTCACCGTCTAACAGGGCCGAGACGGCACTCGACCGAATCGTCGCCTCCGTGCGCCCTAATCGGCCGAGCAGTGTCGGGAGATCGAAGTCGTCGGGATCCACCGAGCAGCGGACGGTGATATGGTTCGTCGTCTCCTCGACGATGCCGAGTCCCATCAACCGGCGTTCGGCCTCGAGGACTGCGTCGTAGTTTTGCGGGTCTAGCGCCTCCGCCGCCTCGATGCGGATGAGGCCGCGGCCGAGAACGTACTGCGTGATGACGGCTCGGGAGAGTGCGTCCGTACTCATTGCATCGGCGTTGATCGTCGTTTCGACATCCTCGACCGCGGGTTGATCCGGTGTGACGAGAAGCGAGTTGCCGTTCTCGTCACGTTGCACGATCAGTTCGTCACCCTTCGTGAGATCGTGGTACTGCGCCCATTCAGCGGGTACCGATACTGCGAGCGTCGAGGAGCCCAACTGCTGGGCCTTCCGGCGAATGCGCAGATCGCTCCCCTTCATCCACGCCACCTTAAAATATTACTAACTCGAACCATTGGGGCAGATACTACAATGTTACTCATACACATATATCTATAGGTGCCATACTGTGGCCGTATATGCTATTAAAGTGGACGCACACCGTTATTCATCCTCGTTCTCCCCGGCTGCGACGATGGTTCGGCGCCCCTCTCGATTGAGGGTGCGCGCTTCGTGAGTCTCCTTCGTTGCGTAGGCGACCGTTACGAAGGTGACGAGGCTCACTCCCGCCGCAATGAACGTCGGCAAGCCGTCGAAGGCGGCCGTAAAGACGTCGTTCGGGATGTAGAGCAGGGTATTCTCGTAGGCGTACGTCGTCGGTAGGAGGACGAAGAAGAACAGTCGCGTTCCCGATCCGGCGAGCATGGAGGTAAGCGCCGCGGGCGTGTTCGCCATGTCCGACCAGTAGAGTCCCATCACGAGCGGAACGAACGCGCCGGCGAGCATGATGTCGAACGCCAGAACGAGCAACATCCCGGTGGCAGAGACCTGAATCGCGAAGAAGATACCGAGCAGCGTGATCGGGATCGCCATCAGACGGGTAACGGTGAGCAGTTCATCGCTTTTACTCCCGAGGACTCCTTCGTCAACGCCGCCGTCCGCCGCCGCTGCGGGCGTGCTCTCGTCGACGCGAATACCGCCGATGTTTCGTGCGATGACCGATGAGGTACCCAATATTGCACCGTCGCTCGTCGAGAACGACGCGGCGACGATGCCCGCGATGACGATCGCCGCGAGCCACGGCGGGACCGCATTCTGTAACAGCACGTACAACACCGCTTGATTACCGGCTTCGACGCCCAGAGAGGCCAGAATCGAGTTAGCCGAGAGCGCCACGATCGAAAACGGCACCCCGATTATCAGCGTGCCGGCACCGCCGATGAAGCAGGCCTTCTGTGCGGTTTCGGGACTATCGGCCGCGAAGACGCGTTCCATGAAATCGATAGCCACGATGTCGCCCAGACCGAGCGCGACGATCGTGGCGAGATTGATGTACGCCCCCTGACTCGGATCGGTGAGCTGTCCCAGGTTCGAGGGACCCATCCCGGCAGGGATCGTGATCCCGTACTGCGTTGCGACGAAGACGATGAGTGCGATCGAACCGACGAACGCAATGCCGGCCTGGAGCACGTCGGTGTACGCGACGGCGAACAGGCCGCCAGCGAGGGTGTACGAGAGAACGAGTCCGGCGATGATGAAGACGCCGAGTTCGAAGCTCGTTCCGACGAAGATCTGGAAGAGGTAGCCGCCGGCGACGAGGTTCCCCGCCAACAGGAACGCGTAGGCGATCGACATGATAAAACTCGCGACGATCTCCGTTGTGCGACCGTACTTCCGGCGGAAAAAGTCCGGGAGCGTCGTGAGGTTCATTCGATTCATCGGCTTGGCGAAGAACAGGCCAGTGAGGAAGAGACAAAGCGCCAAGCCGATGGGCAACGCTGCGCCGGCCCAGAAGCCGGCGGCCGAAGCGAGGTCGGTGTTCCCGAGGGTGGCGTTCGAATCCAGCGACTGGGCCATCAACGTCGCCGCAGCCAGTGGAAGGATCAGTCCTCGACCCGCGACGATGTAGTTGACGCTGTCGCCTTTGACCTTCCGGGACACGTAGAAGCCGACAGCCAGCATCGCGACGATGACGGCCGCGATCACGTAGGTGATGACACTCATTGTCCGCTCCCCCGTTCCCTCGCCAGATTTGATGAGTGTTCGTCTACTTTTTCTCGACTACTGCGTTCTTCCGTGAGCATATTATCGACATATCTTGAGATCTATTCACCGATGAAAAGGTTTGGCCTGTATTTGTATATTTAATTGTGTAACGAGGGTACACGCATGAACTACCCATGCCTGTTGGTGAACGGTTATACAATATATATCCGTAATCGGATACCGGAACTGTGTGGATTACGTCGGGTTCGTGGCGACTTCGACGAGGAGTTCTCGCCAACGGAGCAACCCGCGCTTGAACGTTCGGTAGCTGAGCGCCGTTCCGTGGGGGGCGAAGATCACGAGAGCAAACGGCTCGGGAATCGATCGTTCGTCGACCGTGGAGAGGCCAGAGGGTGATCGTGCGCTCGTGTGAGAGTGGTAAAACACTCGCGGTGGCGGCGGAACACGCCCGTCGACGACCGTCTCGAAGCGGGTCTCCGGCGTCGACGACCCGTTTGGAACCGGGACGTGACGCGTCGCGTGCAACCGGTTACTGCGTCGCTCACACGCGAGGAAGCCGCCCGCCTCGTGTGGGTGTTCCTCGGCGACGTGACTCTCGATAGAGCGACGTATACTCGACGAGATGACGATCCCTCGTACGGCCCACGGAAACACGGTATGAACTATCCGCGACTGCGGTACAGTCCTTTCGAAAGGCCAGTCAGTTCGGTCGAGCACGTCAATCGAAGCGGTCTCGCAGCTGGGCGACGGAGGGGCCGGTTCCCCGGCTTCGGTGTGGACTACTCGTTGCTAACAGCGCTCGGGCCTCCTCGTGGGTCGTCTGACCGTTCCGAGCGTCGCCACAGATGAGCCGTGGTGTGAGGACGATCCGCAGCACCTGCAACACCGCGTGGATCAACGCGAAACCCGTCCCGTCGAACTCGTCGGTCGGAAGCCGTCGATGGCGAAGGCGTTCGCGAGGACGAGCCCGTCGTCGAGGCCGAGCGTCGGGAGACTACAGCGGGCGCAGATCTAAATCGGTCCCTCGAGATGTCTATGTTCGACGCGAAACCACCTGAGCCGGGCGGGACCGAAGGTCCTGCTGGAATGAAACGCCGGCCACGCTGCGAGCGTGTCGACAACGAGTCCGGAGCCGTCGTAGGAGTATGGTCGCGCTCGTCGGGATCCAGCCGGTGATAGCACAGTCGACACAGATCGAGTGGATGACTCGTTCGCCCTGCCTTCGGGTATCACTCACTCTGTTTCTCTCACAGTAATCACAGGAACGGGTGCCGACCGGAAAGTCTTCTCAGCTACACTGTCAAGCGTGATTCGCTCAGTACCTCGTCTTCCCGTCGTTCCCATTACGAGAGCGTCGATACCGTTTGGTCCGACACAACCTAAGTTTGTTTCGACAGGCGATCCCTGCTCAAGACACCGGACAGCGGCCGTGGTTCTTCGCTCCGTCAAGACGGGGCGCAGTTACAGTCCGAATTCCGTCAGAGCCCGAGGTAGCCCGCGTTGGGGAGCACCCCGAGCAGATAGAGGACGCCGAGAACGAACATGAACGCCGCGATGGCCATCGCCGGCGGGTCGACGTGTGTGCCGGAGTGCGAGTAGAACACGCGCTGGGAGAGTTCGCCGATGAGGGCGCTGATCGCGCCGAACGCACCGGCGACGAGTAGCACGATCGGGTCGCTCCCGACGGCCGACGCTGCGATCACCGCGCCCGTCGACCCCAACAGCGTGATGTGGTGGGTGACGGGAATCTTCTCGACGCCGAGGTTGAGAAACAGCAGGCTCATCGCGGAAATCGCGTAGCCCAGGAAGATGCTCCCGGTCTCGAGCCAGATGAAGCCGCCGAGGATCCCGCCGACGATGCCGATGGCGGTGACGCCCGACCACTCGTACTGGTGTGGCAGCCAGGGTTCGGTCGTCAGCCGATTGGTCTCGGTGCCGCCGTCGGCAGCCACGCGCTTCTCCTCGCGCTCGAAGGGCGACATGTCGAGAATGCTTGAGCCGCCGACCCTGCCCACGAGCGGGTAGCCGAACACGAGCCGGGCCAGGAAGGCGGTCGCCACGACCGAAAGTGCGATGTTGTCCGTCGGAAAGCCGAGTCCGGCCATCACCTGGGTGATGAGCATGCCGAGGACGCCGAAGATCGCGCCGACCGCGAGGATGTCGGGCTTGGTTCCGAACGCGTACAAAATGTTCTTCCCGAAATGATAGTCCCAGTCGTCGGGTTCCATCTCGGGGTACTTCCGGCCGGCGTACGCCGTCGCGGCCACGCCGCCGGCGAACGCGATATGGGGACCGGTGACCGCGCCGAAGCCGATCGTCCCGGTGATGCCGGTCGCGATGGTACCGGCACCGACGGCATCGAGTCCGCCGAGTTCGCCCTCGAGGACGGCCAGCCCCTCGCCGAGGAAGACGACGAACCCCGTGAAGACGAACGCGGGCAGCGCCCCGAGGGCCGCGCCGAACGCGCCGCCGGCGAGGGCGGCAATGAGCAGGACGACGAACGCCTCGAGTTCCATCCCGATGACGGGAACCTGGAGGAGTACCTGGAACATGGGTTACTCCTCCGCGTCTTGCGCCCAGTCGCGCGATCGGTCGACGGCGTCCGACCAGCGGTCGTAGCGCCGATCGGCGTCGTCCCGGTCCATCTCGGGTTCGAACTCCGCGTCGACCTGCCAGTTGCTCCGCAACTCGTCGGGATCGCTCCAGTAGCCGACCGCGAGTCCGGCCGCGTAGGCCGACCCCAGCGCCGTGGTCTCGTCGACGACGGGGCGAACGATCGCCGAGCCGATGATGTCCGACTGGAGCTGACAGAGGAAGTTGTTCTTGACCGCGCCGCCGTCGACCTTCAGCGAGCGCATCTCGATACCCGAGTCGGCCTCCATCGCCTCCGCGACGTCGCGCGTCTGGTAGGCGATCGACTCGAGGGTCGCGCGAACGACGTGTTCCTTGCGAGTGCCCCGTGTCATCCCGACGATGGTGCCGCGTGCGCGCTGGTCCCAGTGGGGCGCGCCCAGTCCCGTAAAGGCGGGAACGACGTAGACGCCGTCAGTCGTGTCGACGCTGCGGGCGAGCGACGCCGTTTCGGCTGGGTCGTCGATCAGCGTCATGTCCTCGAGCCACTCGATCGCCGCGCCCGTGACGAAGATCGACCCCTCGAGCGCGTACTGAACCGCCTCACCCGAGCGCTGGAAGCCGATCGTTGTCAGCAGACCGTGATCGCTCTCGACGGCCTCGTTACCGGTGTTCATCAGGAAGAACGAGCCGGTACCGTAGGTGTTCTTCGCGTCGCCGGCGTCGAAACAGGTCTGGCCGAACAGGGCCGCCTGCTGGTCGCCCAGCGCACCCGCGACCGGAATTTCGGCCTCGAGGAACCCGTCGGGGTCAGTCGACCCGTACGTTTCGTCGTCGCTCGAGGGGCGGACCTCGGGCAACATCGCCTCGGGGATCGAGAACTCCGCGAGGAGGTCGTCGTCCCACGCGAGCTCGTGGATGTTGTACAGCATCGTCCGCGAGGCGTTCGTGACCTCCGTAACGTGCTCGCCCGTGAGGTTGTAGATCAACCACGAGTCGATGGTCCCGAACAGGACCTCTCCCTCTTCCGCGCGGTCGCGGATGTCCTGTGGACGGGAGCGCTCGAGTTTGATCGGATCGGCGTTGTCGAGCAGCCACTCGGCTTTCGTCGCCGAGAAGTAGGCGTCGGCCTCGAGGCCGGTCTTGTCGCGGATGGTTTCGACCATTCCGTCGTCCTCGAGCTGTTCGACGCGGTCCGTCGTCCGTCGGTCCTGCCAGACGATGGCGTTGTGGACCGGCTTTCCGGAATCGGCGTCCCACAGCAGTGTCGTCTCCCGCTGGTTAGTCACCCCGATGGCCTCGAGCCGGTCGGGACCGATGTCCGCCTGCCCGAGCGCCCGTCGGATGACCTCTTTGGTGTTTTCCCAGATTTCCATCGGGTCGTGTTCGACCCAGCCGGGTTCCGGATAGATCTGTTCGTGTTTCTGGTAGGCGTTCGCGACGACCTGCCCTTCGTGATCGAAGACGATGAAGCGGGTCCCGGTCGTTCCCTGGTCGACCGCACCGACGTACGTGGATTCTGTCACTCGTATTCACCCGGTGTTGTGTAGCCACGCGACGATTTACTATTGGTCGCGTGATACCGGTAAACAATTTTGACGATCATTATAAACGTTTCTGAACGTGTCACAACATGACATAGAATCACTAGTAGGACTGGAATCCCGTAATAACGGTCCAGATACGGGAACACGACGGGTTCGAAGCCGTCAATCTGGCCGCCTGATCGTGTCGTCCCGCCGTAGACGAGCCGACCGCCACAGGAATTTACGGGTGTTTGGCTATCACCGATAAAATAATGGGAGGGGCGATCGTAGATGTGGACGAAGGGATGGCAACCGATACGGAGGTCCTCGTTCTCGGCGGCGGCTCGACCGGCTGCGGTATCGCCCGCGATCTGGCGCGCCGCGGCCTCGAGGTCACGCTCGTCGAGCGAGGAACCCTCACAGACGGAACGACCGGCCGGATGCACGGACTACTGCACAGCGGCGGGCGGTACGCGGTGTCCGACCGGGCCAGCGCGCGGGAGTGTATCGAGGAGAACGAGGTGCTCCGGGAGATCGCGGGCCACTGTGTCGAGGAGACCGGCGGCCTGTTCGTCCAGCGACCCGAGGACCCGGACGACTACTTCCGCGAGAAACTCGAGGGCTGTCGTGAGTGTGGGATCCCCGCTCGCGTGCTCTCGGGCGCGGAAGCCCGCGAGGTCGAACCGCATCTCGCGGCGGACGTGAAGCGAGCGATCGAGGTTCCCGACGGCGCGGTCGACCCGTTCCGGCTCTGCGTCGCGAACGCGATCGACGCCGAGACCAACGGCGCGCGGATCGAGACCCACGCGGAAGTGGTGGACCTCTTGCGCGACGGCGACGACATCTATGGGGTCGAAGTGCGCCACGATTCGGGGCCCGGAAAGCGTACGCAGGCGACAGCCGGGACGACCGAGGAGATCACCGCCGACTACGTCGTCAACGCGACCGGCGCGTGGGCCGGCCAGATCGGCGCGATGGCCGACCTCGAGATCGCGGTCCGGCCCTCCAAGGGCGTCATGACGATCATGAACGTCCGGCAGGTCGACACGGTGATCAACCGCTGTCGACCAAAGGGCGACGCCGACATCGTGGTTCCCCACGAGACGACGGCGATCCTCGGGACGACCGACGAGGAGGTCTCGGATCCGGACGACTACCCGGAAGCGGGGTGGGAGGTCGATCAGATGATCGACACCCTCTCGGAACTCGTCCCGATCCTCGAGGAGGCTCGAACGATCCGCTCGTTCTGGGGTGTCCGCCCGCTGTACGAGCCGCCGGGAACCGGCACCGAGGACCCGACCGACATCACGCGGGACTTCTTCCTGCTCGATCACGCCGACCGCGACGGCGTCTCGGGGATGTCGAGCATCGTCGGCGGCAAGTTCACCACCTACCGGGCGATGGCCGAGGAGATTTCCGACCACGTCTGTGAGAAACTCGGCGTGACCGCCGCCTGTACGACCGCCGAGGAACCCCTGCCCGGCAGCGAGAACGTCGAAACGCTCGAGGCCGGCATGGACGATTTCGGCCTGCGCTCGCCGGTGGCCCGCCGGAGCAAACAACGGTTGGGAAGTCGGGCGCGCGACGTGCTCGACACGGACCAGCCGAACCCGGTGCTCTGCCAGTGCGAGGGGGTAACGCGCGCGGAGGTTCGAGACGCGATCTCGCAGTCGGGCTCGGATCTGAACGCGGTTCGGATCCGGACGCGCGCCTCGATGGGGAACTGTCAGGGCGGCTTCTGCTGTCAGAATATGGCGAACGAACTTCACCCCGAGTACGACGAGGAGACGGTCCGCGAGGCGCTGGACGTCCTCTTTCAGGAGCGCTGGAAGGGCGAGCGCCACGCGCTGTGGGGCGAACAGCTCTCGCAGGCGATGCTTAACTACGCGCTGCACGCGGCGACGATGAACCGGGACCGCGATCCCGCGAGCGCGGACGCGGACACGGCGGCAATCGATTTCGCGGCCTTCGATAGCGGCCGGACCGAGGGGGACCGGATCGACGGCTCGCGGGGGGTCCGATAGATGGCGATCGAGGACGACGTCCTCGTCATCGGCGGCGGACTCGCCGGTGCGACCGCAGCGCTCGCCGCGACAGAGCGAGATGGAGACGTGCAAGTTCGGCTGGTTTCGTCCAAGCAGAGCACGCTTCGGCACGCGAGCGGGTTGATCGACGTTCTCGGATACACGCCGGCGGGCGACGGCCCGCTCGTGGATCCGTTCGACGCGCTCGAGGGACTCCCCGACGGACACCCCTACGAGCGCATCGGGAGCGAGGCGGTCCGCGAGGCGCTCGAGTTCTTCGACGATATCGCGGGCGAGGCCTACGACGGGGCCCACACCGACGCGAACGCGCTCGTCCCGACCCACGGCGGCACGGTCAAGCCGACCGCCAGATATCCGGTTTCGACCGCCGCTGGACTCGCGAGTGACGACCGCAACGCCCTGCTCGTCGGCTTCGAGACGCTGCCGGACTTCGAAGCGCCGCTGGCGGCGTCACACCTCGAGGCGGCGGGCGTCCCCTTCGAGGCCCGCGGGGTCACGGTTCAGTTCTCCGGCATCGCTCGAGACGACGCGAAGATCACGCGGTACGCGCACCTGCTCGACCACAACGAATCCGTAGCGACGACGTTCGGTGAGACGACCGCCCGCGAGGCGCTCGCCGAGACCGTTCGCCCCCACCTCGAGGGCGAGTCCCGCGTGGGCTTCCCCGCGGTCCTCGGCGACGAGCGCGCCGACGCGGTCAGAGCCGGCCTCGCGGACCGACTCGGCGTCGACGTCTTCGAGGTCCCGATGGGGCCGCCCAGCCTGCCCGGAATGCGACTCGAGGATCTCCTGTACGACGCGCTCGAGGAGCGGGGCGTCCGGGTGACGACGGGGGTTCCGGTCGTCGATTACGAGACCGACGCGGGCGAGACGGCCCCGAACGGTCCCGAACGGATCGATCACGTTGTCGTCGACCGGAACGGCAGCGAGATTCCCCACCGCGCCGACCAGTACGTGCTCGCGACGGGCGGACTGGTCGGAAAGGGCGTCCGATCGGAGCGCGAGCGGGTGTTCGAACCGGTCTTCGACTGCCACGTCCCGCACGCGGCGGACCGCTACGACTGGTTCGTCGACGACGTCTTCAGCGACCAGCCCTACGCGCGGTTCGGGCTGCCGGTCGACCGCGACCTTCGCCCGCTCGACGCCGGCGACGAGCCCGAGTTTTCGAACCTCCGGGCGGCGGGTGCGGTGCTCGGCGGCTACGACTTCGCGGCGGAGAAATCGGGCGCCGGCGTCTCGCTCGCGACGGGCTACGTCGCGGGCCGGCGCGCCGCCTCGGAGGGCGAACGATGAAAGACGACGCGTGCGCCTCGAGCGGCGGAATCGAACGACGGGACGCACACGATCGGAGCCGGCCGACCGACACGAGCGGCACGGACGATACGAACGGCACGGACGATACGAACGGAATGGACGGCGACAACCGACTGATTCAGCTAATTCAATGAGCGACGCAGAACGACCGACAGACGACCCAGCGGGCGACGACGAGTTCGAGCCGATTCAGGTCTTTCCCGAGGCCGAGGAGATGGACCTTCGGCCGGGCGCGGACGACTGCTACAAGTGCTCGACCTGCGACACGAACTGTCCCGTCGCCGAGGTAGACGACGAGTTCCCCGGGCCGAAGTTCCAGGGCCCCGAGCAGTGGCGGCTCAAGCGCCAGGACGACCACGACATCGACGACTCGGTGATGAAGTGCTCGAACTGCATGCGCTGTGACAGTGCCTGCCCATCGGACGTCCCTCTCTCCCAGATGCACAACACCGCTCGAGGGGAGTACGTCGAGGAGCAGATGGACACGTTCTCGCGAGAGTACGTTCGGAATCGCATCCTCGCGAACTACCGCCGACTCGCCCCGCTCGGGTCGATGTTCCCACGGACGACGAATTTCGTGATGGGGCTCTCCGCGACGCAGTGGCTGGGCGAGAAACTCCTCGGAATTACGAGCGAGCGGGAATTGCCGGCGTTCGCGACGGAGACGTTTCGGGAGTGGTGGATGAAGCGAGGTGGCAACGCCACCTCGAAAAAGCGAGCGCAGAAGGCGCGAGTCGCGAGGGGCTCGGAGAGTCCCTCGGACCGTGCGAGCGGGCAGTCGGCCCGCGAGCAGACAGAGCGAGGCGGTGCACAGGTTCAAAGCGACGAGAAGCGCATCGCCTACTTCCACGGCTGCTACGCGAACTACAACACGCCAGAGGTGGCCAAGGCCCTCGTGCGGGTCTACGAACATTTCGGCTACGAGATCATGGTTCCCGACCAGCACTGTTCGGGGACGCCGATGTTCGCCAACGGGATGCTCGAGGACGCGCGCCGGTCGGCTGAAACGAACGTCAGGGAACTCGCCGCGGCGCTCGCGGACGGCGCGGACGTCGTCGCCTCCTGCAGTTCGTGTTCGATGTCGATCCGGCAGGAGTACCCCGAACTGTTCGACTTCGAGGGATGCGAGGACGTCGCCGAGAACACCTGGGACGCCGTCGAGTACCTCCGGGTCCACGAGGACCTCGAGGGCGAACTCGAGGGGACGTCGATCGACGGGGCGCTTGCGGATTCGAACTTCGCCTACCACGCACCGTGTCACGCACGGAATCAGGGCCTCGATGGGCAGACGATGGAGGTGCTGGCGGCGATCGACGGCGTCGACGCCCACGATGTCGGCGACTCCTGTTCGGGGATCTCCGGAACCTACGGCTGGAAGGCCGAGAATTACGAAACATCCATGAAAATCGGGTCGGAAATGGTCGACCACATGGAAGATGCGGACGCGGAAACGGGACTCACGGAGTGTCCGACCTGCTCGATGCAGATGGAACACGGGACCGGCTACGAGATCACCCACACGCTCGAGGTGCTCGAGGCGGCGCTGGTCGGAACCGAGACGGGGGCAGACGCGCAGTAATGGACCTTCAGGAGCGAATCGCTCGCCGTCGATCGGCGCGGCAGGGGAGACGAATCGTCGTGGATCGCGACCAGCTCAGCCCGGTCGTCCACCGGCCGGAACCGGTCGGCCGGGGCCCCGTGCTGGAGCAACTGCTCGACGCGCTCGAGCCGGTCTTCGACGGGGGGCTGCCGCCGCCGGTCGCGATCGTCGGGCCGTCGGGATCGGGAACGTCGGCGGTCGTGACCGCGATGTTCGACGCGTTGAACGACCAGTTCGGCGGCTCGAGCCGGGAGATCGCGACGACGACAAGGGGCGGACGCACCGAGCCGGTGACCTGGTTCGTCACCGTCGACGGCCGGCAGGTCGAGAGTCCCTTCGCGTTCTATCGAGCGGTGCTGTCGGGGCTCTCGTCGGAACGGGTGCCCGAGAGCGGCGTGGGCACCGACGACCTTCGCGAGCGCCTCCAAGACAGGCTGTCCCGTCCGGATCGGCGCGCCGTCGTCGCGATCGATCACCACGACGAGCCCGAGACCCTCGCGATCGATCGCGTTTGCGAGTTGCTATCGCCGGTCGAGGACCGCGTCGCCACGGTCACGGTCGGACGGACCGAACCCGACGATCACCGAGGCGAGACGGTCACCGTCCCGGCCTACCGCAATCACGAACTCGTCGACGTCGTCACCGATCGCGTTTCGACGGGACTCGCGGCGGGCGCGCTCGATCACGACGCAGTCCGTGAACTGGCCGACTGGGCCGACGGGAACGCCCACGACGCGCTCGCGGCCCTGTTCGGCGCCGCCGTCCTCGCGAGCGAGGACGAGGCCGAGCGGATCGAGTCCCCCCACCTCGAGGCGGCGCGGACCGACGTGCCCGACGACGGCGTGCACGTCGCTCGAGCGCTCGCGCTTTCAGCCACCCGGCAGCGGGTGTTGCTCGCGCTCGTCGATATCGATCCGAGTGACAGCCCGATCCGCGAGCTAGCGAGCGCTATCGCCGCCCGGTCGTCACTCACCGTCGGAACGGTCACGCGATTCCTCTACGAACTCGCGGATCGAGGCGTCATCGAACGGGTTCGGTTGTCGTCCTCCGGTCACAACAGCGGGCGGCAACCCAGCACGGTCGAACCGCGGTACCCCACGATCGCGTTCCGATCGCTGACGACGGTCTCGCTCGACGACACTCCGTGATCGGTGACGCTCCGTGATCGGTGACGCTCCGTGATCGACGGCCGATACAATCATTTTTGACCGTGCGGCGGAATGAGTTGGACGACAACGGGGACACATGACTATCGAGATCGCGGAAACGGCCAGCCCGTCCGGGCTCGAGGTATACGATTCCATCGAGCAACGCCGCTTGCAGATCGAAGCGCCGGGGACAGTGTCGTTCGATGCGGTCGAGGGGGAGTTCTGTTTCCCGATCGACGAGACGTGCCGACTCGAGACCGATTCGATCACGTTCAATCAGCTCTACTCCGTCACCGTTCACGACGAAACCGGTCGCACGGAGGCGAGTTTCGACGCCAGTGAAACGGTTCAACTCGAGGAACGGACCCAATTCGTGGGGTTGAGCGGCCCGATCAAGCTGTACTGTCGCATCGACGCACCGGGCACGATCGACATCGGGCTGACGTCGATCCGGATTTCGACCGATCGAGAGACGACGGTTGAACTCGGTGCGCGGTCACTCCACGACCGGCCGCGGGGGACTATCACCACACCGCCCGACGTCGAATCGATGATGGAGGCCGTTTCCGCGCTTCCGTCCGCTCTCAAAACGACCTCGCCGGAGCGGACGTGGCCGACGCTGCGCGGCCATCCGCCGTTGCTCGAACTCGGCGACCGACTCGAGATTCCCGACGCTATCGATCCACCGGACGGCGAGATCTCGCTGACCGTCCCGCGGGAGTACGCTTCGGTATATCAGGTCGCTCCGCTCGCGTTCTTCCTCGGGGCGACGATCCGGCCCGGGACCGAGCCGATGCTCGAGACGTCGCGCTTCGAGTACTCGCTCTCGACTCCCCGCTCGTTCGAAGACGAGATGGCCCACCTTCTGAAACGATTCTTCTTTCTCGACGCGATCGTCCGTATGGACGGCATGTTCCGGTATGAACTGCTAGAACGGGCCTCGCTCGAGGACGACCTCCCGTTCGACCTCGCGGAAACATACGACCTGTCGCTTTCTCACCGGCTCAACCGATACCTCGAGGTTCCCTTCGAGGTGATCGAACCCCACGTCCCGCGGTGGCCGCTGACCGCCCACGTGCCATCGGAGCCCGAAAGCGCCTCGTTGCTCCCGTTCATCGTCAACGAACTCGGAATCGTCCGCGAGACGCGGGGGCAGACGCCCGAGTCGATCCCGTCTCCGGAAACGACGAGTTCACAACTCGTTCGGTCGGCGACGACGTATCGCTCTCCCTCGAAGTTCCGGGACGAGCCCGAGTTCGTCGTTCCGGCCGTGACGGGCGAGTCCGTCGAACACGCCTGGTTCGGGGACGGTATTCCCCAGCAGGCCTCGAAGGCGACGCTCGAGGCGTACCAGAGCCAACTTGAACACAGGAAACCGGTCGAGTCGATCGAACTCCTGCTCGTCTGTAACGACGTTCGGATGATGGACGAACACGACTCGCTCGACGGCAGCTACGGCAATCGGGAGGACCTCCCCTTCGAAATCGACTCGAAGTTCGGCGTCGGTTCCGAGCAATTGGCCGCGCTGCTAACCGACGGTGGCTACGACTTCTTTCACTACATCGGGCACGCGACCGAAGACGGACTCCGCTGTCCCGACGGGGACCTCGACATCCGAACTCTCGAATCGGTTGACCTCGGCGTCTTCTTCCTGAATGCGTGCCGGTCATACGAACAGGGGCTTGCACTCACCCGCCGCGGCGCGTTCGGCGGCGTCGGCACGTACGCCGATGTCATCAACGAGGACGCCGTCACGGCCGGCGAGACCATAGCCAGACTGCTCAACCGCGGCTTCCCGCTTCGGGGGGCGCTCGAAATCGCTCGAGACAACGCCATGCTCGGAGAGCAGTATCTCATCGTCGGCGACGGTTCGACGGATATCGCCCAGTCGGACGGCGGTGCGCCGATGCTCGTCGCGATCGACTCTCGCGACGGGGACGGATACGATTTCTCCGCCAAATCGTACTCGACGAAGGAGTTCAAACTGGGAACCACGACGGCCTCGCCTATCGATTCGGTGTCCGACTGTCACCTCACTCCGAGCCACACGCCGCAGCTGCCGGTCGAGACGATGGAGCTTCAGGAATACCTCACCTGGACGGAGTTACCGGTCGTCGTCGACGACGAGTTACACTGGAACGACGGCATCGGAACGTCGCTACTAAATTGAGAACGAGGGTCTTCGCGACGGCGGACTCGATACGGTTCAGTTTCTGTTCACGACGGAACGGTTCGAAGCGATTCTCTCCCGATATCAGGGTCCCACTTGGGACATGCTTCCCGCTGCGACCGACCCTGCCTGACTGAGCAGGACGAACAGGGTGAACAGCGCGCCGATCATTCGGGGGTGCTTTGCGAGGTAGTCTTTCATGCTGTTTTTCGCGGACATCGCAATCCAATGGTTGTTTCCAATGGGAATAAATTTATCTAATAGTTACATATAGTAATTATTATGTTTCAACGAGAACGGTTCTCGAAAGGGGAGACGGCAGTCGGATTCCGGTTTTCAGCGGCTAGTCAGCGATAGTTCCGTACTCGATGACAGTGGCGTGTCGTTACAATAATACCACTGATTCGGACCAACGACAGCCGCGACAGCCACAACTGCCGGCCGTTCCGATGGGCCAACCCGCTGGATCGTCGCCAGCCCCGCACCCGATAACCGGAACGCCCACCGATCGAAGCCGGAGAACCGCGAGCGACGCGGTTCGATACCGCTCGAGGACCCGTCGAACGACGCGGTTCATCCGGCTCACCGCGGCGCTCCTGCTGATCACGAACCCCGCGGTCGAGTCGGTCGCGCGACGATCGATCCGTCGTTCGATCTCGGCAGCCAACGCGATTGCCAGCGCCCCGAGGTTTCGATCGCACCGACCGACGATCGATGCGCGCGTCGCCTTCGAGACGCCGGCCGCGATGTCGGCCGATCCCGTGGAACCCCCCTCGAGAGACGCCGGGAGAGCCGTTCGCATCGCTCGTGTCGTATTTCGGAGTCGCTCAAAAACGTTCTCGGCTTTCGCACCGATCGAGAACCGAGTCGCGACGCGAAGAACGGACAGCCGCGTTAGTGTGCTCGTTGCGGTGCGACCGGCTCGAACGCGTTCGCGGTCCCGTTGTCGGCAGTTCCGTCGTCCGACGAGTTGGTACCGTCCGTGCTTCCGTCGTCGGTTTCGTTGCCGGTCGTTTCGTTACCCGCCGTCTCGTTGCTCGGCGTTTCGTTACCGGGCGGATCTTCGACCTCCTCGAGGTCGCCGACGCTGACGGTGTCGCCCTCCACCACTTCGCGCTCGGGAACGGCCGTCTCTCCGGTGAACTGCTGGAAGCCCTGTTCGCCGGACGCGAAGACGCTGACGGTGTAGTTGCCGGTCGCCTCGACGCTACTGTTGGTGTAACCGTCCTCGACGCCGAGTTCATCGTTGGTCGCGTACGGCACCTGTAGCTCGTAGGTCCCGTCCTCCGAGATACCGGACTGCTGGGTGTAGTTGAACGTCCGCCCCGAATCGGTCTCGAGTTCGACTCTGGCCGAGACCGTGGCGTTGTCGGTATCGGACACGTTCGTCCCCTCGAGATCGCCGGCGATCGTCGCTCCCTCGACGCGTTCGAACGTCTTCACGGCGGCCGCGCTCTTGGCATCGAAGACCTGCACGTTCGGCTGGTTCTGAAGCTGTGCAAGCTGTGATTGGGTCACTCGCTGGTTGACGGCCACTGCGGGTTGTCCCTGACCGGGAGATACCTGATTGCCGTTCCCGTCGACGTGGATGACCTGTCCGCTGTCGTCGACCTGCGCGTAGCTGACGAAGAACGCCGTTCCCGCGCTGGCGTCCTCGTGGACGAGCCGGTAGTGCTCCATGCCGCTGGTATCGTCGAAGTACAACTGCGACAGCATCGTGTCGTCGTACGGCAGGTCGCCGTAGACCTCCCCGAGTTCGCTCGCGTTGATCGGCTGGCCGTTGTAGTCCTCGGGCGTCACGTAGTGGGAGTAGTTCGGCCCGGACCACTGGGTGATCGCGCCGAACTTCGAACCGGCCATCTGGTAGTCGGCCATCACGTATCGAATCGGCTCCTCGGAGTCGCTCTGAGCGGCCGCCTCGCGGAGTTCCTCGTCGGAGCGATCGGCGACCGGCTCGCCCGCGGCGATCGCGTCGAGAACCAGTTCACCGCGCTCCTCGGACTCGGCGGTCAGGAACGCCGACGATGACTGCGCATTCTGCTGGAACGGGTTCGAGTGCGGAATCCGTTCTGCCTGGGTGGTTATCAGGTGGCCGTAGTCCCACCACGACATGACGCCGTAGGCACCCTCCGGATACTCGTGATCGCCGTCACCCGGATTGTACGTCCCGTAGTAATCGAGTTGATCAGCGTTCGATGCATTACCGTAGTTCCCCGGCGCGGGGGTGTTCTCCTGCATCCACTCGTTCGACCCCTCCCACGTGATGGAGGAGGAATGCGGGCCGGTCTGTTCGCCTTGACTCCACGCGGTCGCCTGCGCAAGTGGCGGCAGGAGCGGCGCGAAGAGGAGCAGGACGACGAGTAGGACGACGATCACCTGATAGGTTTCGACCTGTCTGATGGAATCGAGGCTACTCTCGAGGTCGAGGTCAAAGAGGCGGGTGATTTCCGCGACGAACGCCGCGTTGACTACTGCGACCGCGAGCGTGAGGTAGTACATGAAGCGCACCTGCGTCGCGGCCATGCTGATCAGGAACAGCGCCCAGACGATGACCAGCGTGTGCTCGGCGCGGAATTTGCGACCGAGGAGCGGCCGAATCGCGAGGAATGCCAGCCCGGCGAGCATCGTGTAGAACGCGCTCCCGAACTCGGTGAAGACGCGGTCGAAGAAGTTCTCCGGCGGCTGGGCCTCGGCGATGGTGAGGTCAGTGGCCGTCCCGCCGAACGGGAGCATACGACGCGTCGCGTTCCCGATGATCGAGTCGAACAGACTCGGGACGGCGAGCCACATCACGACGAACGTCGCAGCGATGAGTCCGCCGATTGCGACGGGGTAGTATTGGCGCTCGAGGTCACGATTATTCCATTCTCGCGCGAGCCAGGCCATGAAGACACAGCCGGCGGCCACGAGGAAAGCGGTAAGCGGCTGGAGGAGACCGAAACTCGTCGAGCTCGTACTTCCTGGTCGCTCCATGAGCAGGATCGTCAGGAGGGCCGTCACGCCGAGGCTCACCGCGCCCACGAAGGCGACGTGATCCGGCGAGACACCGCGGAGATAGTCGAGACAGAGCTGGACGGTGAAGAAGATGGCGAAGATACCGATCAGGAGGATCGCCGACGGCCAGACCCAGATGTAGAGCGTGAGCGCGAGTCCGGCGAGAGCGCTGTAAATAGCGGGCGTCCGGAGCGCGTCCCAGTCCCTGTCGACGACCAGTTCGTAGATCGGCTTCTCGCGTTCGGCGACGGTAAGCGCGACCATCATCGCGAGGATCGCGATCGCCATGAACAGGACCTCGCCGACGTGGTGGTCGAGCTGTCCGACTGTCGATCGAGAGAGGAACTGTCCCTTCGCGAGTGCGAGGACAAGGACGGAGACAACGCCGCCGAGCGTGCCGCCGAGCCGCCGACCCGCGTAGAAGACCGGGATCGCGACGAGCGCGGCCATGACCGGAATCGAGAGCAGCGAGACCGTATAGAGGGTCTGCTGTGACGGATCACCGAGTCCGATGATCATCGCGACAGTGACGATGAGTTGATCGAACAGCGTCCCGAACTGGCCGACGTAGTTTCCGGTCGGGAACCCCGTCCAGACCTCGTACGGCATCGTGTGCGGGTAATTTTCCGCCGTCCAGTTGATCGTCCGCCAGTGATACCAGGAGTCGACCCCCGCCAGGGCGGGCGTGCCGTCCTCGGTCACGAACCGGCTGTACGACTGGGTTCGCAACCAGACCATAAACAGCATCACGGCCCCGATCACGGGAAGGTGATACCAGTCTCGGAACGACTCGAGGACGGACGTTTCGGTCCCGTCCTCGACACGTTCGGTGTCGGTGCTCATTAGGTTGCACCAGACGCAAGTCAAGAATAAGTCTTGTTGTATACTCGCGCGCCGTTGCTATCTCGAGTCCAACCAGGGGTAATTCGGTGATTGTCTTTGATACGTGAGGAACGTGTTAGCAGCTCCGAGTGAACGAAAAAGCTTATTCAGGCGTCACCGAAAGCCGTTTGCGATGAAGGTCTCCGTCGTCATCTGTACTTATGCGATGGAACGCTACGACGTCTTTTCCGAGTGTGTCGACAGCGTTCTCGCACAGACGTACGAGCCGCTCGAGGTCGTGATCGTGGTCGATGGGAACGATGCGGTTTTCGAGCGCGTGCAAGATGATTACGGCGGGAGAGAGGACGTCGTCCTCCACTGTAACGACGAGAATCAGGGGATTTCGTACAGTCGGACTCGAGGGGCCGAGATCGCAACTGGGGAGGTCGTGGCGTTTATCGACGACGACGCCGTTGCTGAGCCGGATTGGGTCGAAGAGCTGGCTCGAGTGTACGAGGAAAGCGACGCGATCGCGGTCGGCGGCCACGCGAAACCGGACTGGGTGACTGAGAAGCCTGACTTCTTCCCCGAGGAGTTCTACTGGCTGGTCGGCTGTGACGAGCGCGGGATGGGCGAGCACATGGAGGAGTTGCGGAACACGTACGGCTCGAATATTTCGTTTCGGCGGGACGTGTTCCTCTCGGTGGGTGGCTACGACGAGAACACGGGTCGCCACGGCGATCGGCACATCCAGGCCCACGAAGCGCCGGTCTGTATTCGGATGGCTAACACGTACGGGAAAGGCGTGATCTACAATACGGATGCCGTGGTCCACCACAAGTTGTTCGACTACCGCGGTGACTTCCGCTGGCTCGTGTTCCGGTCGTTCTGGCAGGGCTACTCGAAGCGGATTATGGATCTGCTCTTGCCCGAAGCAAAGGGGGACAAGAACGAGTACTTGGGGCAGTTGCTGCTCGAGTACGTACCGGATCGGTTGTCGGAGCTGGTGCGGCGACCCTCGAGTGCGAAGGCACAACAGCTCGTGACGATTGTTATCTTTACCGCTGCGGTCGGCTTCGGCTACCTGTACGGACTGGCCGATGTCGATCGATCGGAGCTGACTCTTGATCGCGATGCGGCGGTCGACGTCTGACAGAGACGCAATTCTGTTCTGTCCTCGAGAGGAGCCTCGATTATCTTCTTACGACTTGATGTACTCTATCGCCGATTTCGATCGAATATCCGCTCGAGAACCGTTACTGGTCGAGTTCCAGGATTCCACCGAGATCGTCGCGTCGATCGTCCGTGAGGTACTCCTGGTAGTAGCCCAGTCCGCGGACGCCGGTGAGGAACCTCGAGAGCGCCCCGAAAGCGAATCGATCGCGCGTCTCGAGGTCGGGATCGGGTAACTTGACACCGCTTGGTCGCGGCGGGACGCCCGGCGTGCCGTATCGGTCGGAATAATATCGCTGGAGCTGGCAGAGTCCGCGGCCGACGCGGCGGTCCTTTCTGACAAGTTCGGATAGGGTGTTTCGTGTCGGGTGATACATCGTGACGTCCTCGGCGAAGTGCATGTCATAGCCCGCTTCGTGGACCCGGTTGCCGAACTCTTTGTCGCCGCCGGAGACGAGTCGGTGGTCAAAAAGGCCGACGTCTTCCAAGACCTCGCGGCGGACGAAAAGGCAACAGGTGGGGGCGAACTGCTGGTACTCGAGATACTGCTTGACGGGAAAGCCGGTGTGGTGATCGTAGCGAGCGGCGAGCGTCGGGGTGTCCGGGAGCGTGAGTTCGACGTTACAGCCCATGTAGTCGGCGTCTCGAGTTTGGAAGGTTTGGAGGGCCGACTCGAGCCAGTCCTCAGAGACGATCATGTCCGCGTCGACGAAGGCGAGGATGTCGCTGTCGGTGTTTCGGATACCGGTGTTGCGGGCGGCATAGGAGGACTGGATCCCGGTCTCGTGGTTGAGGGTAAGCCGATCATCGTCATATGACTGGACGACCTCTGGGGTACGATCAGTGGAGTTGTTATCGACAACGACTATTTCGTGGTCGTGGCTGGTCTGTAGGGTGAGAAAAGACTCGAGGGTGGTCGCAATGCCCCCAGGATCGTTGTAGACTGGGATAATAATCGAAATCATATATATTTTCCCTGATCTGAGCGACGTTGTGAAACCGTCTCCCGAATCGCACCATAACTTTGGGTGAGTTTCAGGGCGTACTCAAGTAGGTAGAATCCGGCGAGCAACGGTATTGAGGTGCCGTGGCCCGAGAAATGTCGGCGGAGACGGAACGGACTTGGTGGAAGGAAATTGAGCGGGTTCAGTGGGTGGTGAGAGATGTCGGCGTCCGGGTAGTACCGCCACTTCTGTGCCCGTCCGCGACCGATCCGAAGTGCTTTCGAACGAAGCGCCTCCCAAGAGTCCCGCGCCGGGTGGTACGCGGTTACGTCTCCAGCGTAGCACTGTTTGAAGTCGGCGTGGTAGACTCGTTGACCAAACTCCTTGTCGCCACCGGATTCGAGTCGTTCGTCGAAGGATCCGATGTCCTCGAAGACGTTGCGTCTAACTGCGAGCGCACAAGTGGGAGCAAAGTGTTTATATTCGACATAACTTTTGATCGGAAAGGAAAACGACTGCTCGTATGCTTCCCAGAAATTAGAGTCGTCGGCGATGATCTCGACGTTACAGCCGAGGTAGTCACAGTCACGTGACTCGAAGAAAGTTATCATATCTCCCACCCAATTTTCATTCACCCACATGTCGGAGTCAATGAAAAGTAAGATGCTTCCTGAAGAGTGCTCAATTCCCGTATTTCTAGCGGCATAAGAGGACTGAACAGTGGTCTCCTCAAGCGGAGTGATCCATTCTGGATGTTGCTCCGCCAACCTGTGAACGACTTTTGCGGTCTCATCCGTCGAATTGTTGTCTACTGGAAGTATTTCGTATTGGTTGTACTGCTGGTTAAGCAAAGACTTGAGCGTCGTTCGAACTCCGACAGGATCATTATATACCGGGAGAATAACGGAGACCGGTTCAGGGGTAGAAGAGTTAGTCGACATCCCGTCTGCTGTGATTGAAATCACTGAACCAATATAGTGGTTCTGGAACTCTTCAGACTTGTTTAGACGCTATAGAGAAGAGTCACTCCAGAAACTAACCATCCCAAGACCAAGAGTTACGTAGTGTGTTCTCTTGACTTTTCCGCTTCGCAGACCGTCTTGTAGCACTGGCCAAACGCGTTGTCTTGGCGAGCCCACACCGGCAGTCAAGAAAGGTGATGGCGGCTACGCCGATGGGTGCTCGTAGCGATCCACGGCCTTCGGAAATATCTTGATCTTTCATACCGGCGGCTCCTTGATGTGTTCGTTTGCGGATCGACCGCCGTATATGGCCAATAACGGTGTTCATCAAGTTGAATCACCGTCTCGTCAAGAGCGACGTGATTCGGATTTCCGTCATCTACTGGCTGTAGATCGTACTTGTGAACCCAATCGTGGACCGCCTTACGACTGCGTTCGACACCAATTTCTCTAACCCCGAACAGCATTCGAAAGTGAAAGTCCAGCAAGATGGGATCAAATTCGTGCCACCTCACTTTTCACGCTTAACGAAACAGCGCCTATACAAGATTACTCGCTGTTAATCATGACAGCGGTTTCGTCGACATCGACCCGCGACGGTGATGCTGTCGCGGGTCGCATCCGGTGTTATCAAGTCGAGAAACTTAGTCCTAAATTCCCCTGTAAGTGCTTTTAGCGGCTAATTCATCGGGAATAGTTGTGTCACTCATAGTGGACAACTAGTCTGGTAGAGCCGGAAGGTGAACGACCTAACTGTGTCGCCATCGTTCTCTCAAAATCTTCCAAATCTGCGTCGTAGTTCTCACTGGGCGGGTCTGCGAGCATTAACCAACTCAATATTACGACCTTCTCACTTCTCAAACTGGCTTAACTATACAGTGCCAACACGACCAATCACTTACTCCCAGTCGCTAACTCTGCTGAGAACCGTAATCAGTTTATTGAACACCATCATTGCTATCTAACAATGCGTGTCTCAATCGTCACCCCTGATCTCTCACACAATTGTCTAGGACGGTCCTACGTACTTGCACAATTACTAGAGAAAAATCACGAGGTTGAAATTATTGGACCCCAATTTGATGCTGAAGTCTGGGGCCCCTTGAGAAATGCATACAGATACAAAGGTGTGAAAACGAGCAAGCGAGTGTATCGCTTTGCGGCTTCGATTCCAGAACTACTGACGAAGATAACAGGAGATGTTATTTATGCTTCCAAACCGAGAATGAACAGTTACGGATTGAGTTTGCTGAAAGCACTACGAAGCGATTATCCCCTTGTTTTGGATATAGACGATTGGGAGTCTGGGTTTGCATATCACGGATCACAACTGGGTGCATATTTGAAGGGAATCCCGTTTCTAGCCCATGCGAATTCGTTTTATTATACGCGATTATTCGAGTCACTTACTAACCTCGCCGATGCCCGAACGGTATCCAACCGATTTCTCCAAGAGAAGTTCAGTGGGACAATTGTCCCGCATGCTCGAGACACAGATTCGTTCGATCCGAAACGGTTTGACAAACAAAACATCAGAAAGGAACTAGACTTACCCGCCAACAAGTTCATAGTTATGTTTTCTGGTACACCGCACCCATACAAAGGAGTCGATGATCTCGCCAAAGCCCTATCACGAATCGAATGTGTCGAAATCAAAGGTATTGTTGTCGGAGCAGACGATTCTAACTATGTTCGAAAAGTGAAACACATCGCTGGTGATTCAATTACCATCCGGGGACGACAACCATTTGACGAAATACCCAAGTGGATCGCAGCTGCAGATATGATTGCGATTCCCCAACGTAATACCCCGGCAACTAGGGGACAGTTGCCTGCAAAGGTGTTTGACGCGATGGCAATGGCAAAACCAATCGTAGCAACCAATGTCTCCGATCTGCCGATTATTCTTGAAGAATGTGGCTTGATTGTGGAACCCGAAGCACCAGAACAACTCCGCGACGCAATTCTCAAAGTATTCTCTGATAAGATACTGCAAGAAGAATTAGGACAGTCTGCTCGCCAAAAATGCATCCAAAAGTACAGTTACGAGGCATTAGCGCCGGTGCTAGACGATATTGTTTTAGACGTTGTATCGAAATATCACACCTCAAACAAATAACCGCGAAGGGCACTGTCTAGTTGAGTCAGTTTGAGAAGTGAGCAGGTCGTTGAGTTTCTTGTCCAAAGGTACTCGCAGACCTGCTCAGCGAGAGCTATGTGGCGGATTTAGAAGAATCTTGGGAGAACGAGCGGACGGCGACACCCGTCAGGGCGTTTGCCGTCCGCCTCCACGAAACTGGTTGTTCTCTTCGGGAGATAACAACGATTTAGCCGAATTAGGCGTTGAACGCTCGCATGGGGAAGTCTGGAATTGAGTACATCGGCTAGCTGATAGTAGTTACGACCCGCCAATGGCGATGCCGTCAAGGGTCGCAGTTGATGAGACCACTGTCAAAATCAATGGCGAGTGGACTTAGTTGTACGCTGCAATAGACATCGAGACAAAGTTGATTCTCGACGCCGCGCTGTTTTGTCGGCACGGCACCCGTTGCTCGCTATGTGCCCGAATCTGTCTAACGGCCCTGCTATCAATAGTTATAAGGAGTTGCTGAAAAACAAATCTTTGAAGATGCTTTCGAAAGTCACCCAATCTATTCGGGCACGTGGTTTCACTCCTACGGCGGTTCTTACATATCAAATGGTCCATAACCGAATCCAAAAAGTGCTGTTTTCACTTCATCGCTCATTCTTTGGCTCGTCTCCCCATACACCACCCACAAATTGGAACGACTACGAAAATCTGACCAAGTATGCAACTAGACCGACAGATATCAATGACCATCTCCACCGTTTGTTTGTAGAAGGTGTTCGGACCGATCCAAATACAATAGTAGAGCTTGGCGTTCGTGGCGGTGAATCGACGCGTGTATTTTCTGCCGTCGCTGACCGTACCGGCGCACAGATTGTGAGTGCCGATATTGACCCCTGTGACAATGCTACTTCGTATCCGAACTGGCAGTTCGTGCAGTCCGACGACGTCGAATTTGCGAACCGATGGGAATCGTGGTGTGAAGACAATTCTGTGGATTCGACTATCGGTCTACTGTTTGTTGACACATCCCATCTATACGATCACACAGTAAAGGAGGTTGAAGTATGGTTGCCGAAGCTCGCTCCCGATGGTGTTGCTATCTTCCACGATACCAATCTCACCCGATTCTATCGACGACGAGACAATTCGCTTGGAGAAGGGTGGGATAACGATCGCGGTGTGATCCGTGCGCTCGAGGATTACTTCGAGTGTTCGTTTGACGAGACAGAACAGTTTACGACTGTGATCGACGACTTTCTGATTGAACACTACCCTCTTTGTAATGGACTGACCGTACTGACGCGACTACCCGATAAATGAGAAGGGTTTAGCGATGAATCTCTCGAAATCTGTATTTAAGCTATTCAGCGCACAGGTCGTTGTCCAAATCATCGGGTTCCTTGCCCTCGCCATATTCGCCAATATCCTCTCACCAACTGACCTTGGGATTTTTATCACGTTTCAGGCGTTCATCGGTATTCTGGGTATCCCTACGACTGCCGCGATCGCGCCAGCAGTCGAGAAACGATTGAGCGAAGGGAACCGTCTAGTTAGCGCGGTTTGAGAAGCGAGCAGGTCATAGAGTTGGTTTGGAATGATGCTCTCAGAGGTGCTCAGCGAGAGCTACGCGGCGGAATTTGATGAATGTTGGGAGCGTGAACGGCGCAGTGTTCAGATAAGGATTGAAAAGTGTGGCGTAGCGTTTTCTGAGTGATCTATGCCCGAAAACGCTAGCTTCAGCGGTAGTATCGACCAACTAAACTTAGATTTTGTGGAGCGAGAAGCGAAACCGCGACTGCTGGTGAAGCTGAGTATTCAGTTGCGAAGTAAGATATCATCAGACGGCTCTAGAGAATCACTAGACTGCGTCGACTTCTGGGGGTATAGATTCGACGACTTGAGGAGCTGCTCTGGGGCAATTTAGTTACAATCCCGAAGGAATCCGTGATAGCGGAGTAATTGGACTTTGCCACAGACACGCTAACACCACTCAACCTAACGCCGTATGGCGATTCACCAAAACCGCTCATTCGTATGTTTTTTTTACTGCCGGTGTGTACCTACGGATATGTCCTTGGACTCTGCGGACTCTAATATCGTCGTGTATACCGCCATCTTCGGTGATTACGATGTACTCATTGATCCAGAAGTCATCGAGTCCGGCGTCGATTACGTCTGTTTTACCGATGATGAAAGGCTCACGTCCGACGTCTGGGAGATAAGAAACGTGACGCCGATGACCGATTCGGCGCTCTCCAATCGCCGCATCAAGATTCTCACTCACGAATATCTGGAGGAGTACGATATCAGTGTCTATATCGACGGAAACATCCAGATATTGGAACGGGTCGAACCCCTTGTCGAGGATTATCTCTCGACCGCGGACTTTGCTCTCTACAAGCATCCGAAGCGAACCAGTGTCTTTGAGGAGGGGGAATCGTGTATCGAGCAGAACAAAGCGGAAGCAGGTCCCGTTTGCGAGCAGTTGAAACACTATCGCGACGCGGGATTCCCCGATGATCGCGACCTATCAGAGAATCGCATTCTCTTCCGTCGCCATCAAAACCCCGAGATCAAAGACGTAATGTGGTCCTGGTGGCGTGAGGTTTCAGAGCGAGCGAGTCGAGACCAACTGAGTCTGATGTTCGTGTTGTGGAAGCATGACCTCGAATACAACCTGATCCCTCATTCGGTGCGGGACGCGCCGCAGTTCGCCATCCACCCGCATCGTCCCGATGGGTACCTCGGATCAATCTGGCCGTACTGGATGTCGATAAGAACGGATCCCGATCCGGGGCTCTTGAAGAATACCGGATTTTATTTTGAGAGATCGCTCTCCGTTTTGAAAAACGAGGGATTCCTTGCGCTGCTATCGAAATCAACCTCGTTGCTCGTGAGAACTCTCGCTACCCAAATAAAAGAGATCGGCGATCGACTGGGAGTGATCGGGCCCGACCAGATCTACTCCGATGAGTACTATGCGAAACGAAGACAGGACCCGTTTCGGAGTGAATCACATGAGATCGCAGATGCGCTCGTTGAACGGTTCCAGCCCAGTAGCGTCATCGACTATGGATGCGCGATCGGCACGTACCTGGAACGGTTCGAGGAACACGGTGTGACGATCAACGGCGTCGAAGGAAACTCAGCAGCCTTCCGTCACGCTGTGGTCCCGAACGACCGTCTAGAACAACACGACCTTCGACAACCGTATGAGCCGGACGACTACTACGACCTCGTATTAAGCGTCGAGGTTGCGGAACATATCCCCGAGAGATACGCCCGAACCTTCGTGAACACGCTCGCCAAATCCGGTGAGGTCGTCGTATTAACCGCTGCTCCTCCCGGACAGGGCGGTACACATCACGTCAACGAGAAACCGCCGGAATACTGGATACAACTCTTCGATGACCACGGAATGGAGTACGACCGTGAAACTACGGACGAACTGAAAGAAGAGATCGTTGTCGACTCCCTGTATCACGTTCCCGAGAACATAATGGTCTTCAAAAAGACGGATCTATGATTCGCTTACCGTATGAATCTTCTACGATCGCTGGTTCCAGCGCCTGAAGACGGGGACGGACTCACCAGCAAAGTCCTCAGTGGAGGGGCTTGGGTTAGCTCTCTGAACATCCTCAATCGACTTCTAGAGACGTTCAAACTGATCGTCCTCGCACGGCTGCTTTCTCCCTCGGATTTCGGTCTAATGGGTATCGCCCTCCTCACGTTGGCGGCACTGGAACAACTCTCTCAGCTCGGCGTTGATCAAGCCCTGATCCAGGAGGAGAAGGACGACATCGACCGATACCTCTCGACTGCCTGGAGCCTGAAGATCGTCCGGGCCGTTCTGATCATCTCCGTCCTCTATGTGACATCGTCCGCTATTTCGAACTTCCTAGGGGAACCACAGGCAAGACCCATCCTCCAAATGATTGGGATCACGTATCTATTTCGAGCGTTCATGAATCCAGCCACGGTTTACTTCGAGAAGAACTTGGATTTCCGCAAGTTCTTTTCACTCAAGTTCTCTTCGGTAATCGTCGATGTGGTCGTCGCAATCGTGTTCGGCTTCATCTTTCAGAACGTCTGGGCATTAGTGGCCGGAATACTTGCCAGACATCTCACACAACTCCTCGTATCGTACCGCATCCATCCGTTTCGGCCGTCTCTCGAATTGGATACGGAGAAAGCAAAGGAGCTATTCGGATTCGGAAAGTGGATCTGGGCGTCCGGAATAACGACGTTCGTTTCGACACAGGGCGACGACGGATTCGTCGTCTGGCTGCTCGGTGCGGACGCCCTCGGTTTCTACCAGATGGCGTTCCGCCTCTCCAACGCGCCCGCTACAGAAATCTCCAAAGTTATTTCTAAAGTCGCGTTTCCAACCTACTCCGCCCTCCAGAACCAGAAACAACGACTCAGGAGAACGTACCTCAACACGCTCGAGATCACGTTTTATGTTACCGCACCAATGGCTGTCGGCATAGTGGTTGTTGCCCCCGAATTCACCGTTGTTGTACTAGGCGAAGAATGGGTGCCAATCGTCCCAGCACTACAGGTGATGGCGGTGGCTGGTTTCGTCCGCGGAATCGCGACTACCGGTGGAGCGATCTTTAGGGGCACGGGGGCTCCCGAGTGGGACTTCAGAATGAACTTACTTCGCGCAATAACGATTCTCTTGACGATCTGGCCGCTCATGAACTACATGGGGATAACAGGTGCGGCGATCAGTATCACACTCGGTATCGGAATCACCATCCCGGTCTGGCTCGTCGTGAGCCGGCGTATCATCTCGGCTCGATACAGTCAGTACGCGAATAGAGCCGTGATTCCATGCGTCAGTTCTGGCCTGATGGCGATCGCTGTTCAAGCCATACTCTCTGAGGACGTCGTTGGATTATTAGCAGGCATTTCGACCGGAATTCTCTTCTATTTCCTCTTCAGTACGTTACTGTATCGATACATCCGGCCGCACCCGGTATCCGTACTTAAAAACTTCACAGGACCGTCCGAATGAGAAACGGTCGACACTAACCCACCTACACCTCTCTCAGTACACCAACTGCCTTGTCGATGAATCAATCTGGTTCGCAGGATCAATGCTTATACATCGCTACTGGAAGTCGCATCGTGTTCACCTATGGTGATTTTTGGCAGGTAAAACGACGAACTATCTCTTTCTCAAACTATTTTAATAACGCCAAATCAGAAACCGCTAACGAGTGGCTAAGATCATTCGTCTTCGCATGGAATCAGCTTATCTGAACACTATCTTCACCGGTACACTCACTCCTATGACGCCCGAACCAATGGCTCGTACCACTCCCGGTTTGCCTGGTACCACTCAATGAACTCGCCGACGCCCTCGGCGATCGTCCGCGAGGGCTCGTACCCGATCAATTCTCCAGCCTTCTCCACGGATGCGTGGGTGTGCTCGGCGTCAGCCTCCCGCGCAGATTCATACACGATCTCAAGTTCGGGCACGAGCTGGTCGCGCACCGTCTCAGCCAACATCTGGATCGATATATTATCCGAACTCCCGATGTTTAACACGTCGCCGTCAACCGCGTCCGACTCCAAAAGCGTCCGATTGGCGTCCACCACGTCATCCACATATGTAAAATCGCGCGTTTGTTGTCCGTCTCCGTAGATCACCGGTGGCTCCCCGTTAATACACCGCGAGACGAAGTTGGAGATCGCCATGTTGGGGCGCATCCGCGGACCGTACACTGTGAAGTACCGCAGGCAGACAGTTGGCAGGCCATGTAGCTCTGTGTACACCCGCGCCATGTGTTCTTGGGTGAGTTTCGTCACCCCGTAAGGGCTCACGGGCTCGGTCGGATGGTCCTCCTCGTAGGGCAACGAGTGCGGCTTGCCGTACACTGACGAGGAACTCGCAAGGATCACCCGCATTACGTCCGCCTCTTTCGCCGCCTCAAGGAGGTTCACGGTCCCGTCGACGTTGATGTCGGTTACCTTTCGAGGATGCTTCACGCTCTCGCGCACGCCCGCCTGCGCGGCCTGGTGAACTACAACGTCCGCGTCGGTGACGACCTTCTGGACGGTCTCAGTGTCCCGAACGTCTCCCTGGACAAACCGGTAATCGGCGTCGGCCTCGTCAGCCACCTCGCGGTGGACCGAGAGCGTGTGGCGTTTGATCCCCTCCGCGTAGAAGGGTTCAAAGTTGTCGAGGATCGTCACGTCGTGACCGTCGGCGAGGAACGACTCGGCGAGGTGGCCGCCGATGAACCCGACCCCTCCCGTCACGAGGATTCGCATGCCCACCCTTCCGACAGCCAACATAAAACACATGCGGTTCGCCGAAATCGGAGTCTCATCTGGAACTGACTTCGACGGTTCCCGAGAGATCGTATTTCTCGCGGAGACTATGCAGAAATGCAGCCGCCGGGTCAGTACCGTGCCGACCGAACAACGCGATATCGAGGATCAACTTTGTCTCGATATCTATTGTAGCGTACAACCAAGACTACTCGCTGTTGATCTTGACAGCGGTTTTGTCGACAGCGACCCGCTTCGGCTTCGCCTCAGACAGGTCGTGTCCGCTGTCAGCCAGCCGGTCTGATGGAGGTGGACGGCGAACGCCCTAACGGGCGTCGCTGTCCGCTCGTTCTCCCGAAATTCTTCTAAACCCGTGTTATAGCTCTCGCTGAGCAAGTCTGCGAGCATTCTAACCAATTTACTCAACGACCTGCTGACTTCTCAAACTGGCTCCACTAGGCGGTGCCTCATGTTTTATTAGTTCAACAAAATTATAACCATTGACAGTAGATACCACGAATATGATCCATGGTGTAGAGGTCAAAGACCTCCAAGTAAACGCCGACGAACGCGGTCACCTCGTGGAAGTCTTCCGCGAGGATTGGGAACTCTACGATCCCGGCCCAGCGATGTCGTACTATTCGATGACCTATCCCGGAGTCGTCCGCGCTTGGCACCGCCATCTCGAGGGCCAGATCGACCACTTCATCTGCCCGAAGGGGCGGATCAAGGTCGGGATCTACGACGACAGAGAGGACTCCCCAACACAGGGTGAACTGGACACGTTCGTCATCGGCGAGCACAACCAGAAGGCCATCCGCATTCCGGGTGACTGCTGGCACGGGTTCAAGGCGATCGGCGATGAGCCGGCGTTCCTGCTCAACTTCCCGTCGAAGCTCTACGACTACGACGAACCCGACGAGGAACGAATCCCCTACGACACGGACAAAATACCTTTAGACTGGGACGAAGAACCGAGCGGATAACCAATGAAAGGTGTCCTTCTATCGGGCGGGACGGGCTCGAGACTCCGTCCAATCACCCACACCGGTCCGAAGCAGCTCGTCCCGGTCGCGAACAAACCGGTCCTCGAGTACGCGATCGAGGACCTCAAGGAAGCTGGCGTCACCGAAATCGGCGTCATTCTCGGCCACAAGGGCCGCAAGGAGATTCAGGAACTGCTCGGTGATGGCAGCGACTACGGCGTTGAAATCACGTATATCGTCCAAGGAAACCCATTAGGACTTGCCCATGCGGCGGGCTGTGCTCGAGACTTTGTTGGTGATGACGACTTCGTAATGTACCTCGGCGACAATATTCTCAAACAGGGAATCGCAGAACTCGTCGAGAGCTTCGAGCGAGGCGACTACGGGGCAGGAATCGCGCTTCAGGAAGTCGATACCCCGGAACAGTTCGGGATCGCTGACGTCGACGATGAGGGGACTGTCACGCGACTTATCGAGAAACCCGACGATCCACCAACCAATCTCGCACTTATTGGAATCTACGTCTTCTCGAACGAGGTGTTCGACGTCATCGAGCGTCTCGAGCCATCCTGGCGCGGCGAACTCGAGATTACGGACGCAATCCAGACCCTGCTCGAGGACGGTCATTCGATCGACTCTCATGTGGTCCGCGGCTGGTGGAAGGACACAGGCAAGCCCGAGGATATTCTTGAGGCAAACCGACTGGTACTCGAAGACAATCACCTTGAATGTGCTGGCTATGTCGCACCCGATGCGACAGTCGACGGCCGAGTCGATCTGCACGAAACAGCGAAGATCGAAGATGGCGCGGTCATTCGCGGCCCCGTTTCAATCGCCGAAAACACGGTAATCGAGTCCGGGACGTACGTCGGCCCGTATACGTCAATCGGGCAGAACTCGACGCTTGAGGGCGTCCATATCGAGAACAGTGTCGTCATTGGTGAGTCGTTGATCGAGACGAGCGGTAAGATCGTGGACAGTCTCCTCGGTCGTGGCACAAATATCGGTCGCGCAGACGACGAACTCCCGGAAGGGCGGAGACTCGTTGTCGGTGAAAATTCACAGCTCAAACTCTAACCATGCGCATCATCACGCACACCTGTACGGAGTGTAGAACGGTCGTCTCAGCGAACGAATTAGAGGCCAACCGTGTCATGAAATGTCCGGGGATCAAGTGCGAGAACGTGCTCCGGTTTGCAGATCTCCCGGCAGACGACCGCGAATTCTTCCTCGAACACGCAGAGCAGTACGGACTTTAGAAGTGGTCCTCAATCGCCCGTAAATCGTCCTCAAGCGTCGGTTGGGGACGTCCCAGTTCGTCTTCGACGGCAGTCACGTCGAGACACGTATATGAAGGTCGGCCCGCCGCTCTCGTCACGTCAGATTGTTCGCTCTCACGAATTAGCGTTTCGTTTGCATCTTGTATGCGGGCGACCTTGTGCCCGAATTCGTGCGGCGTCACGCATGATCGACTCGCAATATGATATACGCTCTCCGCACCTGACTCGAGGAGGTCAAGGATCGTCGCAGCCGCCTGACCTGCCCGAGTCGGTGTGAGATGCTGATCGACGAACAGCGGAACCTCGTCGCCCGCTTGTAGTGTATCGCGAACCCAGGATGGAAAGCCGACGAGGTCGTTCGTATCTCCACGAACCCCGTAGACGAACGACAACCGAGTAACCAAGTTCTCACCATCGACAGCTCGGACGGCTTCTTCACCGGCGAGCTTCGATTCACCGTATACCTGAATCGGCGCTGTCGATTCCATTTCGTCGTACGGTGCCGTCGCTTCGCCGTTGAAGACATAATCCGTCGAGATGTGAACGAACTGAATGTCACGTGTCGCAGAGCTACGAGCGAGTTCTCCAGGGGCAGTTCCATTGACGTCGAACGCCCTTTCTCGGTCAGACTCACAGCCATCAACGTCCGTCATTGCAGCGCAATTCACCACGGTGTTGGGCAGATATTTGTCCAGTAGTGTCTGGAATTCCGCCGTGTGACGGATATCGTGCTGTTCGAGTGGGATTTCGAACGATGGAGCGGTTGAATGATACGTCCCAACTACGTCGATCGATTGCTCAAGGCACTGGCCTACGAGCGCACTCCCGAGTAATCCACTTGCACCGAGAACGAGCACCGTCATATACGACCTGCCTTCCCGAAACTGTAAATACGTGCTGGGATGCAGGTGATCATATGCGAATACTCGTTACTGGTGGCGCGGGATTCATCGGCTCTAACTACGTACGCTATCTGCTCGAGAACCGAGAGGACGAAGTCGTCACACTGGACGCGCTGACCTACGCTGGTTCACTAGACAATCTCGAGGGGGTTCTCGAGCAGCCGAACCACGAATTTGTCGAAGGGAATATCTGTGATCGCGAACTCGTCCACGATCTCGTCGCGGATGCGGATGCAGTCGTCAACTTCGCCGCTGAATCGCACGTCGATCGGTCCATCAAGGGCGCAGGTCCGTTCGTCACAACGAACGTCGAGGGAACCCAAATTCTCCTTGACGCCGCGGTCGATGCAGATCTCGATCGATTTCTCCAGATCTCGACGGACGAAGTATACGGACAGATCCTCGATGGGACATTTAGCGAAGACGATAAACTGAACCCGCGAAACCCGTACGCAGCGACGAAAGCCAGTGCCGATTTGCTCGCTAAAAGTTACTGGATTACGCACGATCTACCTGTCCTCATCACCCGCACCTGTAACAACTTCGGCCCACGGCAGCATCCAGAGAAACTCATTCCAAAATTCATCCGGAAGGCCGCTGCGGGTGACGATCTCCCCGTATACGGTGACGGATCAAACGTCCGTGAGTGGATCTACGTCGAGGATAATTGTCGCGCACTCGATCTCGTCCTCCGCGACGGCGACCCCGGAGAGGTGTACAACATCGGGTCTGGCGAAGAGCGAACAAATCTCGAGGTGACCGAGGCGATTCTCGACGCTGTTGGCGGATCGAAAGACCAGATTACGTTCGTCGAGGACCGGGCAGGTCACGACCAGCGGTATGCACTCGAGACGGACAAAATCAAACGTCTTGAATGGAAGCCGTCTTGGTCCTTCGAAGAAGGGTTAGAACGAACCGTTAAGTACTATCTCTAATCACATCTATAATCCCAATTCTCATGAAATGATCTCTGATATGATGTTTACCTCCAGCCCAAAGACATATAGTAATCAAGTATTATCGATGGGAATATGCAAGCAGTCGTGTTGGCCGCAGGCAAAGGAACCCGCCTTCGGCCCCTTACCGACGACAAACCCAAAGTCCTCGTCGAAGTCGACGGCAAACCCCTTATTGAGGACGTCATGGACAACCTCATCGAAATCGGTGCGACTGAGTTCGTCCTCGTCGTCGGCTACATGAAGGAGAAGATAATAGAACGCTACGGAGACGAGTACAAGGGTATTCCCATCACCTACGCCCACCAGCGCGAGCAGCTCGGCCTCGCCCACGCCATCCTGCAGGCTGAGCCACACATCGACGACGACTTCATGCTCATGCTGGGTGACAACGTCTTCCGATCGAATCTCGGCGACGTGATCAACCGCCAGCAAGAAGAGCGCGCCGACGCCGCCTTCCTCGTCGAGGAAGTCCCCTACGAGGAGGCCTCCCGCTACGGCGTCCTCGACACGAACGAGTACGGCGAGATCGTGGAAGTGATGGAGAAACCCGACGATCCGCCGTCCAATCTCGTCATGACCGGCTTCTACACCTTTACGCCGGAGATCTTTCACGCGTGCCACCTCGTCCAGCCCTCCGATCGCGGCGAGTACGAGCTGCCCGACGCGATCGATCTGCTCATCCAATCCGGCCGGACGATCGACGCGATCCGGATGGACGGCTGGCGCATCGACGTGGGGTATCCCGAAGACAGGGACCGAGCCGAGGAGCGACTGACCGACGCCGAGGTCGCGGCACCGACCGAATAACGACAGCGCCCCTTAGAGACCGCCGATTGAAACCATCTTTCCGCTTCTCCAATTTCACTCGAGCGATGCCGAATCCTCATATCCCCCCACGCCGACCCGTCGCTCGAGCGCCCAGACGAGTACCGCACACAGCCCGGCGACGAGCGCCGGCCAGCGGTCGGTGCTCAGGTAGAGCCCGCCCGACGGCAGCCGGTACTCGGTCAGCGGCCAGAAGGCGGCGTAGGAGTACCCCGTCGGGGTCATGAGGCCGAGATCGAGGACGTGATGTGACGCCGCACCGATCGCGACGAGCACGACGACGTCCCGGCGGTACTCCGGTGCGAACAGGAGCGAGCCGAAGAGCGTCACGACGATCGTCCCGCCGAGAAGGTGGAGGGGTGCCCACGAGAAGGGGATCTCGAGCAGGTAGCTAACGAGTTCGTCCGGAAACAGGAGGTTGATCTTCGTGAAGTCCGGAGAGAGCGCGCCGAGCATCACGAGCGTCACGTGCGCTCGCTGCAGCCGCTCGTACCGAATCGACAGGAGCGTCCCGATGACGTAGCCGACGAGAACGTGCGTGAGGACGTCAGTCACTGCGATCACCACCACTCGCGCCGCCTCGAGTCCCGGGGATCACGTCCCGAAGGGAGAGCGGCTCGTCCCGCGGGACGAGCGCGAACCGACCGAAGTCGAAGCGCCAGTCGCGGGCGAATCGACCGAACGCCCAGAGCCCGCCGAAAAACGAGACGACGAGCATGTAGGCAGTCCCGGAGACGTCGCCGATCGTCGTTCGCTCGACGACGAGGGTCGACTCGTCCTCGAGGTGTCCGAACGCGCTCACGCGGTCACCCTGCTCGAGGGGCGCGTCCGAGTTCTGGAGTCCGTCGTCCGCGTTGACGAGGGTGAACCTGCCGTAGCCGCTGGCGCGCGTCGCGATGACGACGGGGTCCGTGTCGACGACGCGACCGCCGAGGACGACCTGCTCGCCCACGTAGGCCTCGCGGTTCGGGGTGACGTCGACTTCGTCCGGATAGCCGCCGCTCATCAGATCGGAGGGGACCGCGCCCGCCCACAGGACGAGCCCGGCCAGCACGGCGAGGAGGACGACGCCCGCCGCGAGTCGGCCGCGGTGGCCGAAGGGTTCCTGCATGTGTCTCTAGGAAGGTCTCGAATCGCAAGAATAGTTTTCGTGTTGGTAAGGGTCGCCGATCGGGACGAGTGGGTGCGCAAGAGACTCTCGGAACCGACCGGCGGGGACGAGTCGACGAACCAGGCCGATCGCGGTCCGTTCGAACCCAAAAACGTCTAACGTCCACCCCGCATCCCGTCCCCTATGAACGTCTCCATCGTCGGCAGCGGCTACGTCGGCACCACGATCGCCGCCTGTCTCGCCGACCTCGGTCACGACGTCACGAACATCGAGATCGACGATGAAATCGTCGCGACGATAAACGCCGGGGAGGCACCGATTCACGAGTCGGGTCTCGCGGAGCGAATCGCCGAGCACGCGGGCACAAACCTCCGCGCGACCACGGACTACGACGCAGTCCGCGACACGGACGTTACGTTTCTCTGTCTGCCCACACCCCAGTCCGACGACGGCAGTCTCGATCTCGCGATCATGCAGGCCGGTGCGGAATCGCTCGGCCGCGCGCTGGCTGAGAAAGACGACGAGCACCTCGTGGTCGTCAAGAGCACGGTCCTGCCCGGCACGACCGAAGATGTCGTCGGGCCGATCCTCGAGACCGAATCCGAGACGCGGATCGGCGACGGCCTCGAGCTCGCGATGAACCCTGAGTTCCTCCGGATGGGGACCGCGGTCGAGGACTTCCTCGAGCCGGACAAGGTCGTCTTCGGCACTGCGAGCGAGGAGGCAGCCGCGACTCTTCGGGAGCTGTATGAACCTATTCTGGCGCGCGAGGAGACGGACCTCGTCGAGACCGACATCCGCGAGGCCGAGATCATCAAGTACGCGAACAACGCCTTCCTCGCGTCGAAGGTCTCGCTGGTCAACGAGCTCGGGAACATCGCCAGGGAGTACGACGCGGACGCCTACGAGGTGCTCGAGGCAGTCGGGCTCGACGACCGGATCTCCGAGCGGTTCATGCGCTCGGGGCTCGGCTGGGGCGGCTCCTGTTTCCCCAAGGACGTCAACGCGCTTCGCGCCGGTGCTCGCGAGCAGGGGTACGACCCCGAACTGCTCGATGCGACCGTCGCGGTCAACGATGAACAGCCGCGACGGCTCGTGGCCCTGCTCGAGGAGCACGTCCCGCTCGAGGGGGCCCGAATCGCGGTCCTCGGACTCTCGTTCAAGCCCGGAACTGACGACGTGCGCAAGTCCCGCGCGCTGGACGTGATCGAGCATCTCCGGGATCGCGGCGCGGCGATCGTCGCCTACGATCCGGTCGCGATCGAGAACGTTCGGCCCGACTTTCCCGAGATCGAGTACGCGGAGTCCGCCGAGGACGCGCTCGAGGGGGCCGACGGCGCAGTCGTCGCGACCGACTGGCCGGAGTTCGACGACGTGTCGTTCGAGGGAATGGCGCGTTCCGTCGTGGTCGACGGCCGGCGGATCGAGATCGACGAGGACGCTCTCGAGGTCTACGAGGGACTGACCTGGTGACGAGGCGGTGGCCGCGTCGCAGCCCGTCCGACGTAAAAAGCCGACACTGCTCAATCAGTAGCCTTTTGCGGGTACGCGGGCGAATACTGTCCGATGGAAGATGACGCGGTACGTGCGGGCTCGAGCATCCTCTCGGACGGCGCAGGGGAGGTCGCCGTGACCGAGGACGCCCGCGAGATCTCGCCCGACGACGTCTGCGTTCTCATCCCGACGCTCGACGAGGCGGCCACGATCGCCGACGTGATCGAGGGCTTCTACGAGCAGGGGTACACGAACGTCGTCATCGTCGACGGCAACTCGACCGACGGCACTCGCGAGATCGCTCGCGAGCACGGCGCCGAGGTGCTGGTCCAGTCCGGTGACGGAAAGGGCCAGGCCGTCCGCGAGGCCCTCGAGTACGTCACCGTCCCCTACGTGCTGATGGCCGACGGCGACGGAACCTACGATCCGGCCGACGCCGACAAGATGGTCGAACCGCTCTCGCGAGGGTACGAGCACGTGATCGGCAACCGCTTCGCCGAGATGGACGACGACGCGATGCGCGCGTTGAACGGCTTCGGGAATCGGATGATCAATCGCGCGTTCGGGTTCGTCCACGGAGCCAACTACGAGGACATCCTCTCGGGCTACCGAGCGTTCACCGTCGAGTCGTTCGAACGGCTCTCGCTCGACTCCGACGGGTTCACGATCGAGACCGAACTCGCCGTCGAGTGCGTCAAACACGGCGTCGAGACGACGGTCGTTCCGGTCAGTTACCGCGCCCGGCCCGACGAGTCCGAGACTAACCTCCACCCGGTCAAAGACGGCGGGACGATACTGCTCACGCTGTACTCGCTGGCCAAGACCAACAACCCCCTGTTCTACTTCGGCAGTCTCGGGGTCGCTGGCATCCTCTCGGGCAGTCTCATCGCGGTCTACGTCCTCTGGGAGTGGATCCAGTACACCCAGAGCCACGAAGTCATGGCTCTCGCCTCGGCGGCCGCCATCCTGCTGGGCGTCCAACTCCTCATGTTCGGCGTCCTCTCGGACATGCTCGTGACCCTCCACCGCGAGCAGCGGCGGCGACTCGAGCGGATCGCTCGAGAGTCGAACGACGAGTGACGGCCAATCTAGCTCAAAATGGCAACAGTGAACGGAACTGAGCGACGACCCCGTTCGAGTTGTTTCGCCGGTACTCCTCGAAGGGCTGATGGAGCGCGTTCAACAGCTCCTGACGCGAGTCGAACTGTTGTGCCGGGACTCTCTCGAGCATCTCGCTCAGCGGTACGTCGTTCCCGTGAACGTCATAGGGAACGTTCTCGTGGCCGATCTCGGCTCTGACATCGTCCTTCGTGGCCGGAAAGGAGAGGTCGGACTCGCTGAGATGAGCGTCGACGGCCGCGATGCCGAACTCGATACTGTCGGGTTCCTCGTCGTCTCCGCTCGATGGTGGCCGGACTCCCATACCTGTACCTCCCGCTACGGAGCCGGATATAAAAATGCCTGTGGAGACGGCAGCGGAGTGTCACCGAACAGTGACTGTCGGTCGAACGTATCGACGCTGTCAACTGCCCGCTGTCAGCCGTCTCCTGTCAACCGCCCTCGGCTACCAGCGATTCCGGCCAGCAGCAACCGCACCAACGGAAATCCTGACAGACAGCAACCGCACCAACGGCAATCCTGGCCGACAGCCGCGTGAGCTATCAGTCACCGGTTCGACGGCGATCACCGGCCTGTCGACACGCATTTGGGGCCCGCGACGGAGTATGGCATATGACCGACTATACCACGGTGTCGATTCCGAAGGATCTCGCGGACCGCGTCGAGGATACCATCGAGGGAACGAGCTTCCAGAGCACGAGCGACCTCGTCAGATTTCTGCTGCGCAGCATCGTCATCCAGCACCAGCGGGAGGGCGAACTCACCGAAGCCGAGTTCGAGGAGATCACCGAACAGCTCCGCGGGTTGGGCTATCTCGAGTGACCCGCCCTGTACTGGCCTGCGTCGCTCCGGGTTGCCCCGCCCCGTCCGCCTCGAGCGACCCGGGTCCGCGGCCGACTCCGCATCGAACGCTCACCTGGGACCGCAGACGGCCACGATAGAGGGCCCGGGACAGCGCTTTTCCGCCTCGAGCGCATAGCTATGCGCGAGGGAGATGCATGCCTCACATCCCGGACTTCCCATCCAACGACAGTGACGACGATGGACGCGACCGGAACCCCGATCGCATCATCGACCGGATCATCGGTGACGGAGAGCTACCGGTCGGGGGTTGACCCCATACTTCAGCTTTTTTGAGATCGCCAGATCCCAGTAACGAGTGAGCATCACTGCCTGACGGATAGCAGTCGCGCTACGCAGTCGACGTGTCTGGTCACCGTCGGTCGGACGGTATCGATCAATCGGTCAACGACTGCCCCGGTGGCGAGGCGTCGATGATTTCGAGGGTCCGCCGGTTGCCGCTCCGGTCGAACGCGGCGAACGACCGATCGTCGGGTCCCCACGGCGGGACGGCGACGAAGACGACTTCTGCCAGGTGGTCCCGGCGCGTCACCTCGAGCTCGCCGACGGGGTGGGAGACGAACCGGCCCTGGGCCTGGCGCGCGGGCGTCGAGAGATCGACGCCGAAGACGGCGTTGACGGAGTTGTCGGGATCGGGGAGAAAGAAGTCCGTGAAAACGGGTGTTTCGGGCGGGATCGCGTCCGCGCCCTCGAGTTCGCTCGCCGGCGTGACCGAAACGCCGGTCGTCACGTCGTTAGGGTCGGCGTCGCTCGCCAGGTCCAGCAGGACGTCGACGAGCGCGCGAGTTACGTAGACCACAGGGTCCCTTTGGGTGGCCGGGAGTTTAGCTGTATGCCTCTCCAGGGAGCCTCGCTGTCTCGTCCCGATTGATTTTCCGGTCGCGTTAGCAGTGGCGGTGAGGGTGCCAAGCCCCCCGTCCTCACCGAGCGAGCAATGCGAGCGAGTAGGGCGGGGATACGGCACCCGCACGAGTCACAAACACGTAAGAATCAGAATTTTTACAACCGACCGTTTTGAACACAGAGTGAAGTCGTATGATGTACAGCCCGCGGTACCGACTCTTCCCAGATGCCAAGCAACGCGAGGTACTGGACTGGACGCGGGATACAGTACGGCAAGTGTACAACCACGCACTCCGCGAATTCAACCAAATTCCAGCGGACGCTGGAACGCTCCGGCAACGCGTCTGGAGTGTACGCGACACGCTCCCCGCGATAAAAGACTGGTGGTCAGACCTCAAGCAGGTTTACTCCACCGTCTTACAGAAAGCCGTCGAACGCATCCGCGATAATATCCAGAACCTCGGGAAACTCAAAGCCAAAGGCTACGACGTGGGGTCGTTGAACTGGAAAAAGCCGCGAGAGTACAGGAGTTTTACGTACCGGCAATCGGGCTTCGAACTCGACAAGAAGAGTGGCCCGAACGGACGCGGACTCCTTATCCTCAAGAAACTCAAGGGCGAAACCCGTGAGATCCCGATTCGACTCCACCGTGACCTCCCCGACCACAAACAAATCAAAGAGGTCACGCTCAAGAAAGAACCGACCGGCGCGTGGTATGTCTCGTTCTGCATCAAGACGGACGAACCCGAGAAACCCGCTATCGAAGATATCAATCCCGATGACACTGTGGGTCTTGACCTCGGTGTGCTCAACTTCGTTCACGACTCGGACGGTCGCTCGATCGGGCGGCTCGACTTATCTGCCGACCGCGAGCGGCTCGAACGCGAGCAACGCT
Source organism: Natrinema sp. CBA1119 (assembly GCF_002572525.1). Lineage (NCBI taxonomy): Archaea > Methanobacteriati > Methanobacteriota > Halobacteria > Halobacteriales > Natrialbaceae > Natrinema > Natrinema thermophila. The sequence goes on from NZ_PDBS01000001.1 coordinate 2,642,597, forward strand.
CGCTCTCGCGGAAGGAGTACAAATCAAACAACTGGGAGGAGCAACGCCGCCGCGTCGCGGAAGTCCACGCGCGGATGACCGCAAAAAAGCGCGATTACAAGCACAAGCTCGCGCACTTCTACACCACCGAATACGACGCCGTGTTCGTCGAAGACCTCAACGTCAAGGGGATGCTCGAATCCCGACAGAACGCGCGGAACAAGGCCGAAGTCGGCTGGCGAGACTTTATCACCATCCTCAAACATCACGGCAAAAAGAACGGCTGTCACGTTGTGGAAGTCGAGCCACGGGGAACTACCAAGGAGTGTGCGGCGTGTGGTGTTGAGACTCGGAAACCGATATGGGTTCGAGAGCACTCGTGTCCAGCGTGCGGATTCGAACTTGACCGAGACTGGAACGCAGCGTTGAACGTCCTCTCGCATGGCCTGAAGAAACTAGGAGTGGTTCACTCCGAAGACACGCCTGTGGAGACTGCGACCACTGTGGACTCCTTTATGGTATCTGCAAGTCGCGTCGTCGAAACAGGAAGCCCCGCCCTCATGGAGCCTGCGAAGCAGGCGAGTAGGGCGGGGTAGTTCACACGGGGAGCAGCTCCTTGGCCATGGTAGCGTACAGCCGCGGCGCACCCTTTCTGGAGTTCGCGAGCGCGGTCTCGAGGACGCGCGCGGCGTCTGCCATCACGCCGGTGCCGTGGCCGACGAGCACGCGCTCGGGTGCGACGCCGCGGAGGGGCGTTCGCGGCGGTGTCAGCCGTAACATTGGATGGACGCCGAGTTCCTCGTCGCCGGCCCGGAAGAACGCCACCGTCCCGACCGTTTCGGGGACGACGAGCGTCCCGTCGGCCGGGTTGTAGAGGGCGACTTCCTGCCAGAAACGGTTGTCGACGACCGTGATGGCACGAATCCCGGTATCAGAGAGTTCGTCGTCGAAGCGGGCGACCGCGGCGTCGATGTCTTCGGTGACGCCGTCGAAGAATTCGGGCAGGTAGACGGGGACATCGTGGCGGTCCGCGACCGCAGCGGCGTCGCGCTTGTGCCGGTCGAGCGTGACGACGACGCCGGCCACGTCGCCGAACTCGGCGAAGAGGTCGTCGATCCCCGCGGCGTCGACCGGGTCGATCACCCAGACCTCGCCGTCGACCGCGAGGGCGTGGCTGGCACGTTGCATCCGTTCGTCGGGGTGGGCGATCCAGCCGACGCCGTTCTCGAAGCGGTCGATCTCGCGGAACTCGGTCTCGCGTTCGTCGACGCGGGAAGTCATACCGCCATCCTACGGCCCGTCGCTGCATAAACCTCGGCGGTCGGCCGCGCTCGAGCGAGGGACAGCCGACATACTATGCACTTCCCGCGCATACGGCCACCTATGCTAACCGGGCTCGCCTGGCTCGCTCTCGAGGCCAAGTCCCTCGAGGCCGCGGGGACGTTCTACGAGGAGACGCTGGGACTGACGGGTCGCGAGCGCGGGGCGGAGGAACTCGTCTTCGCGGCGGGCGACACCGATCTCGTGCTCCGACGACCGGCGGCGCTCCCGCGGGGCGGGCTCCACACGCACTTCGCGTTCTCGATTCCCGCGGCCGAGTACGACGACTGGTGGGACCGCCTCGACGACGACTACGACCTCGAGGAGGCGCGCTTCGGCCCCTCCCGGTCGCTCTACCTGTACGATCCCGACGGCAACTGCGTCGAACTCGGTCAACAGGACGTCGCGGGGCCGGGAATCGACGGCATCTTCGAGGTCGTCCTCGAGGTCGCGGATCTGGAGCGCGCGCAGGCCTTCTACGGGAATCTCGGATTCGAAACGGTCGACGAGGGCGACGACCGAAAGCGCGTCCGACTCCACGGGCCGATGGCTCTCGAGCTCTGGGAACCCCACCTCGGAATCGCCGACGCCCGCGGCGGCGTCCACGTCGACCTCGGATTCGAAACCGACGAGCCGGCCGCTGCACTCGAGACGGTGGGCGATCGAATCAGTTCGCTCGAGCGAGAGTCAGATGAGGAGGTCGTCGTCCGCGATCCGGACGGCCACTTCCTGACGTTTACCGTGTGACTGTTGCCGCGGCGTGAACGCGTCTACGCTTCGGACCAAACCACCGCGCGGTGGCGCGTGCGGTGCGGCGACGAGCCCGTGGCGAGTCGTCGCTCAAATACACGCGAGGGATGAGCGAATAGTGCGGGACCAAAGGTCCCGTATACCATGCGAACGGCGCTTCGCGCCGTGAGCAGACGCAGTGAGCGAATCGGCTGGGGAGGGCGTGGCCCTTCCGTGTTGCCAGTATCAGTAGAACACGCTTCTTCATTCATCGAGGCGCAATCGAGACGCCATCCAAATTCGACCGATTCTCCTTTGCGGGCGCGTTCGCGAGGCGATTACAGTCGCTCTGTACTTACGTCCACGCCGGGCGGTGTCACGAGCAGAAACCCCCGGAAGTGGACGAGATTCCCGCCCGACTCCTTGATGTCTCGCGCGAATCCCGCGGCCAGTTCGTTCACGTCGCCGTCGACGTTGAGCACGAGCACGTTCCCCTTCGAAATCGCCTCGAGCCACTCGTCGTCCGGCGTCTCTCCGTCGAGGAAGCCGAGGATGATACTGCCCTCGAGCTCGAGTTCGTCGTCGATGTGCTCCTCGACGGTCCGAAGGTCGAGGTCGAAATCGCTCATACGAGGTGGCTCGAACCGGGACGAGAAAAACGTTCTCCCACGAAGTTCTTCTCAGCGATGCGGATACTTCTCCGGTGAAGAGTGCATACCGGAAAGGGAAGAGTGGGCCGAGTGGATAGATACTTGAATATGTGGGTACAATGTATGTACAAGAGGGAGTTTGCAAATGGGAAATACACGAGTCAACTTTCGGCTTCCGGAAAACTTGGTTCAGAAAACCGACGTCGCAGCCGAGATCATGCATAAAAACCGGACGGAAATCCTCAAAGAGGCCCTCCAAGAATACCTAGAAGACGTAGAGGACGACGAAAAATTCAAAGAAGCAGTCATCGAACTCTACTTGGACGATCAAATCTCCTTCGAGGTGCTCAAAGAATTCATCGGTAGGCAGGACGCTGAAGCAGTAAAGGCGTCGAAAACCCTTCTCGACCAAGGCGAAGAAGTAGCCCAAGAACTTGCCGATCTCTGAAAATCGCAGGTCTCCATTTTGAATGATTGTCGCCGATACGAGCGCCTTGATCACGGTAGCCAGCATTGACCTCCTCGACACCCTGGTATCCGAATTCGATATTCACACCACAGAAACAGTGCTCGAAGAGCTCAAGGCGACCAGCGAGTATGAAGATCGGCATGCAAAAGCCGCTCAGACAGTCTTGGATCAAACTCACCGGATAACCATCCACAACACCGAAAACACTGACTTACAGTCCTCTCGAATAGACGAAGGAGAGGCCACCACCATTGAACTCACAAATCAATTAGAGTCCGATTTCTTGATTACCGACGATCTCCGAGCGCTCCCAGAACTACAAACAGTAGTTGAAGCGAGGGTCGCGATCTCCCCGATCATCCTGAAAGCACTCGTCAAAAGAGACGTGCTCGCCGAAGAAGTGGCTGTAGAAAAACTCGAAGAGGCCGCAAAAAACCGGAACTGGCTCGAATCACCGATATACAGAAGAGCCAGAAACCTATTCAAATGACCACCCGTGCTTTGGGCCGTGCGCAGGTTGTGGCGGTTCTCTTGGACGCTATATCACGTGTAGTCCTGCTTGCGCAGGGGCAGTTACAGGGATCGGCGCAGTAGCTTGTACTGCTTGTCTGTTCACTGTTTACCAAGATATTGGGATTTTACTAGTCGGTGAAGGTATCGGTTCTTTGAGTCCAACAAACGTCTGTCCGTCAGTCCATCGGGAACTCCTTCTGGAAGCCGCGGAACTCGGTTCGGTGGGCCTCCTCGTCCGCGAGAATCGTCACCGCCACGTCCTCCGTGACCGGATCGTTCGCGTCGGTCGCGGCCTCGATCAGCGATCGGTAGGTCTCGATGGCGGACTCCTCGGCCTCGAGGACGCCCTCGATGACCGACTGGACGTCGGTGGTGTCCGCGGGCGGCTGGAGGCTGTGCTGGTTGGCCTCGAACGACTCCGAGCCGGGCGGGGACTCGTCTAGCTGTTTCAGGCGTTCGCCGAGCATTTTCGCGTGGCCGAGCTCCTCCTGAATGTCCTCCTCGAGGCTCGCCTTGACCTCCTCGGCGTGGATGCCATCGAGGACGATCGCGTTGGTCTGGTAGTTCATCACGGTCTCGAGTTCGTCGATATACGCCCCGGTCAGCAGGTCGGTGATCTCGTCGGTCGTCATGCGCGCCGTCCTACCACGACCGGACATAAAACGCTGACACGTGCGACTGCTCCGTTCCGTCGGTTCGGACCCCTACTCGGCGCACGTGCGATGGCTCGCGAGGACCGCGGAGATGCCCCACTCATCGGTCGAGCAGTACCGAGTCTCGACGGACGCTGGATGAATACAGACAATATCTGTCGAAAATCACAGTCCATCATATTCTCCGCACTCGAGGAGGGGTGCAGTGGTCGAACGTCCATAGCTGACCGCGCGCCAGCGCTCGAACGAGGCGAACGAGAGCGAACGGCCGGTAATTCGCGTTCGCTGCCCGATATTCCGGGCTGATTGCCGGATAGCGCCTAAACAGTATTAGGAGATACTATTAGATAATAGGTCGCTGCAGTCGTGCGGTTTCGAGCCGAATCCGATCGAAACTGGCAGCGCTCGCGACGACCGTCCGCCGCTCACAGCGTTAGGTTTATATATCTCGTCGCACCTCGGATTCAGATACAATGTCTTCACAAGACAGCCCATCCTCTGATACCAATCAGGGGGGTCGAGTTCTTCCAGGGCACGTTAGATTCCACTGACGAAATAGAGTCAGCACGTGTCTTCGATACGACCCTCCGGGACGGCGAGCAGTCGCCCGGCACATCGTTTTCCTACGACGACAAACGGCAGATCGCGTCCATCCTGGACGAGATGGGAACCCACGTCATCGAGGCCGGATTCCCCGTCAACTCGGACGCCGAGTTCGAGGCCGTTCGTGACATCGCTTCGGCTACCAGTTCGACGACCTGCGGGTTAGCCCGCGTCGTCGACGGGGACATCGAAGCGGCGCTCGATTCCGGCGTCGAGATGGTGCACACGTTCGTGTCCACCAGCGACGTCCAGATCGAGGATTCGATGCACGCCACCCGGGAGGAAGTCGTACAGCGCGCAGTCGACTCGGTCGAACGCATCAAAGAGGCGGGCGTGACCTGCATGTTCTCGCCGATGGATGCGACTCGAACCGACGAGGAGTACCTGCTCGAGGTCATCGAGGCGGTCTCGGACGCGGGTACCGACTGGATCAACATTCCGGACACGTGCGGCGTCGCGACGCCGACCCGCTTTCGGGCCATGATCGAAAAGGTCTGTGCCCACACCGACGCGCGGGTCGACGTGCACACGCACGACGATTTCGGGCTGGCCACCGCCAACGCGTTGGCCGGTATCGAGGCCGGCGCGGCCCAGGCGCAGGTGTCGGTCAACTCGATCGGCGAGCGGGCCGGCAACGCCGCCTACGAGGAGTACGTGATGGCCGTCGAGTCGCTCTACCAGTGCGATACGGGGATCGACACGACGCGCATCACCGAGCTATCGGAGATCGTCGAGGAGAAAAGCGGGATGGATACGCCGGGCAACAAACCCGTCGTCGGCGACAACGCCTTCTCCCACGAGAGCGGCATCCACGCCGCCGGCGTTATCGAAAACTCCGACACCTTCGAACCCGGCGTCATGACCCCCGAGATGGTCGGTGCCGAGCGCAAGCTCGTCATGGGGAAACACACCGGCACCCACTCGGTCCGGGAGCGGCTCGTCGAGTGCGGCTTCGACCCCACCGACGAGCAGGTCAGGGCGGTCACCCGCCGCGTCAAGGACTACGGAGCCGAGAAGCGCCGCGTGACGGTCGACATCCTCGAGCGCTTCGCCGAAGAGGCTGGCGTCGAACGCCAGCAGGACCAGGAGGAGGTGCGCGCCTGAGGAATGTCCTCACCGTTTGCCACCGGCCGCGAGCCCCTGCTGTCGCGCTCGAGCGGACGGACGGATGCGACTCGTAAGGATTATGACCCTCGAGGGAGCTACGTAGACAGTAATGACGGTCCGCGCTCCCCTGTCGGCTCGCGTTCGCACGGTCGACACCAGCGCGCTCGCTCCGATTCGTATTGTAGGGGCGTTCTAGCCCCATTTTCAGTACCTCGTAGCGTCGGACCGGAATCCGCATCGTTCTCCGAGCGATCACTATCCCAGCAGATGACACACTACCGTACACCACGAGATCGCCGCACACCGGCGGGAGGCAACCGATGAGCGAACGCGCAGCAAAGGTCACACCACCGGACGACGAACAGGACGACGACCAAATTACCGACAGCGCCGCACCCGACGCGGCCACCGAGGACGACTCGGCGGCCGGCGACGCCGAGACGACGCCCGCCCCCGTCACGTCGGGCGCGGAAGCCGTCGTTCGCGCGCTCGAGAACGCGGGCGTCGAGTACGCCTTCGGCGTCCAGGGCGGAGCGATCATGCCCGTCTACGACGCGCTTTATGACTCGGACATTCGTCATGTGACGATGGCCCACGAGCAGGGCGCGGCCCACGCGGCCGACGCATACGGCATCGTCTCGGGCGAGCCGGGCGTCTGCCTCGCAACCTCGGGGCCGGGCGCGACAAACCTCGTTACCGGCATCGCGGACGCCGACATGGACTCGGATCCGCTGCTCGCGCTGACGGGACAGGTCTCGACGGATTTCGTCGGCAACGACGCGTTCCAGGAGACCGATACCACGGGCGTCACGACGCCGATCACGAAGGACAACACCTTCGCGAGTGACTCGGATCGCGTCGGCAGCGACGTCAGCGAGGCGTTCGCGCTCGCCGACGCGGGCCGGCCGGGACCGACCCTGGTCGACCTCCCCAAAGACGTCACGAACGGCGAGACCGACTGCGAGCCCGACGCCCCCGCAGTTCCTGACACCTATCGGGTGCAGGAGCAAGCGGATCCGGAGATCGTCGCGGCCGCGGCCGAGCGGATCGAGAACGCCGACCGCCCCGCCATATTGCTCGGCGGCGGCGTCATCAAGGGCGAGGCCAGCGAGGCCTGCCGAGAGTTCGCCATCGAACACGAGATCCCGGTCATCACGACGATGCCCGGCATCGGCGCGTTCCCCGAGGATCACGAACTCTCCCTCGAGATGGCGGGCATGCACGGCACCGGCTACGCCAACATGGCGATCACCCACTGCGATACGCTGATCGGGATCGGGACCCGATTCGACGACCGGCTGACCGGCGGGATCGAGACCTTCGCGCCCGACGCGGAGCTCATCCACGTCGACATCGACCCCGCGGAGATTTCGAAGAACATCCACGCGGACTACCCGCTGATCGGCGACGCCGAAACGGTCGTCGAGCAACTCTCCGAGGCCGTCGACGCCTCGCCGGAAGCGAAGAAGTGGCGCGCGCAGTGCCAGCAGTGGAAATCCGACTATTCGATGGCCTACGATGCACCCGAGGACGAGCCGGTCCAGCCGGAGTTTGTCGTCGAGGCACTCGACGAGGCCACGAGCGACCGAGCGATCGTCACCACCGGTGTCGGCCAACACCAGATGTGGGCCTGTCAGTACTGGACCTACACTGAGCCCCGCACCTGGGTCTCGAGTCACGGGCTCGGGACGATGGGCTACGGGCTGCCCTCGGCGATCGGCGCGCGACTCGCGGCCGACGACGATCAGGAGGTCGTCTGCATCGACGGCGACGGCTCGTTCCTGATGACGCTGCAGGGCCTGTCGGTCGCCGTCCGCGAGAACCTCGATATCACGGTTGCCGTGCTCAACAACGAGTACATCGGCATGGTTCGACAGTGGCAAGACGCCTTCTTCGACGGCCGTCACTCCGCGTCGGACTACCACTGGATGCCGGAGTTCGACAAGCTCGCGGAGGCCTTCGGTGCGAGTGGGTACCGGATCGACGACTACGACGACGTCGCCGAAACGATCGACGCCGCGATCGCCTACGACGGCCCGTCGGTGATCGACGTTCATATCGATCCCGACGCTAACGTCTACCCGATGGTGCCAAGCGGCGGCGACAACGGTCAGTTCGCACTGACGGAGGACCAGCTATGAAACGCGGTCTCGACGGGCCCGAACCCGAAACGCGCCCGACCCCCGCGGGACGGCGCAACAAACAGGGCATTCGCATCGACCCGGAGGTCGAAGTGACCCACGAGCCCCGGCGCACCGCCATCTCGGCGCTGGTCGAACACGAACCGGGCGTCCTCTCGGACGTCTCGGGACTGTTCTCGAGGCGGCAGTTCAACATCGAGAGCCTGACCGTCGGCCCCACGGAAAACGACGATCACGCGCGAATCACGATCGTCGTCGAGGAACCCGATCCGGGGATCGATCAGGTCGAAAAGCAACTGCGCAAACTGGTGCCGGTGATCTCCGTGCGCGAACTCGAGCCCGACGCGATGCGTCGGGAACTGGCGCTCATCAAGGTCGACGCCGAGCAACCCGGCCAGGTCGCCGCCGTTGCGGACATGTACAACGCCAAGACGGTCGACTCGAGTCCAGAGACGGCGACGATCGAAGTGACCGGCGCGCGCCAGAAGATCGAGGCCGCGATCGACACCTTCAGCCAGTTCGGGATCCGAGAGATTTCCCGGACCGGGACGACGGCACTGGCCCGCGGCACCGATCGGACCGCCGCGTCCGATTCGACAGGACAGTCCGCCGACGAGGCGAACTACGACGGACAATACACAGAGACAGCTACCGATGACTGACGAATTCAACACCGACATCTACTACGACGACGACGCGGATGGATCGTATCTCGAAAACGCGACAGTAGCCGTTCTCGGCTACGGGAGCCAGGGCCACGCCCACGCGCTGAACCTCAACGACAGCGGGGTCGACGTGGTCGTCGGCCTGCGCGAGGACTCGTCCTCGCGCGATGCGGCCGAAGCCGACGGGTTAGACGTGACGACGCCGGTCGAGGCGGCCTCGCAAGCCGACGTCATCTCCGTGCTGGTGCCCGATACGGTTCAGCCGGCGGTCTACGCGGACATCGAATCGGAACTCGAGGAGGGGAACACGCTGCAGTTCGCCCACGGCTTTAACATTCACTACAACCAGATCCAGCCCCCGGAGGGCATCGACGTGACGATGATCGCGCCGAAATCACCGGGCCATCTGGTTCGCCGCAACTACGAGAACGACGAGGGAACCCCCGGACTGCTCGCGGTCTACCAGGACGAAACCGGCGATGCGAAGGAACGTGCGCTCGCGTACGGGAAGGGAATCGGCTGTACTCGCGCCGGCGTCGTCGAGACGAGCTTCCGCGAGGAGACCGAGACGGACATCTTCGGCGAGCAGGCCGTCCTCTGTGGCGGGATCGCCGAACTGATCAAAACAGGCTACGAGACGTTGGTCGACGCCGGCTACAGCCCCGAGATGGCCTACTTCGAGTGCATGAACGAGATGAAGCTCATCGTCGACCTCATGTACGAGGGCGGGCTCGGCGCGATGTGGGACTCCGTTTCCGACACCGCCGAGTACGGCGGGCTCACCCGCGGCGACGACGTGATCGACGACCACGTTCGCGAGAACATGGACGAAGTGCTCGAGCAGGTCCAGAACGGCGAGTTCGCGACCGAGTGGATCTCGGAGAATCAGGCGAACCGGCCCGTCTACACGCAACTCAACCAGGCCGAGAAGGACCACGAGATCGAGGAGGTCGGCGAGCGACTGCGCGACCTGTTCAGCTGGGCCGAGGAGGGAGAAACCGAAGACGAAGCGGAGTCCGCCACGGTGCAGGCGGACGACTGACACCGGAACCCGAGAACCATGAGCGAAAACGACAAAACGACTGATACGATGGGCGAGATCAGCCACACGAATCCCCACACGGGGGAGACGGCTGGCCGGCTGTTCAGCCGCGGGCCGATCGTCGCCGCCGACGGCGGCACGTCGGAGACGACCGAGGCCGACGGAGCGGACGAGAGTACCGACACGACCGGAACGATGAGCGACGTCGACCACACGCCGCCGAAGCGGGCCGACGACGCGAACCGCGTCTTCGAGCGCGGGACCGAACACGGACGACAGTCCGATAGCGATACGGTGGGAGAGGAATGAGCAAGGGCACACTGTACGACAAGGTCTGGGATCGCCACAAAGTCACGACGCTGCCGACCGGACAGGATCAGCTGTTCGTCGGACTCCACCTCATCCACGAGGTCACGAGCCCGCAGGCGTTCGGGATGCTCCGCGAGCGCGACCTCGAGGTCGCCTTTCCGAAGCTGACCCACGCGACGGTCGACCACATCGTGCCGACGGCCGACCAGTCCCGCCCCTACAAGGAGGACGCGGCCGAGGAGATGATGGCCGAACTCGAGGCGAACGTCCGTGACGCGGGCATCGAGTTCTCGGACCCGACGACGGGCGATCAGGGGATCGTCCACGTCATCGGACCGGAGCAGGGAATCACTCAGCCCGGCAAGACGATCGTCTGTGGAGACTCTCACACCTCCACCCACGGTGCCTTCGGCGCGCTCGCGTTCGGCATCGGGACCTCCCAGATCCGCGACGTGCTCGCGACGGGCACCGTCGCCATGGAGAAGCAAAAGGTCCGCAAGATCCAGATCGACGGCGAACTCGGCGACGGTGTCGAAGCGAAGGACGTCATCCTCGAGATCATCCGTCGCCTGGGTACCGAGGGCGGCGTCGGCTACGTCTACGAGTACGCCGGCGAGGCCATCGAGAGCCTGGGGATGGAAGGGCGGATGTCGATCTGTAACATGTCCATCGAGGGCGGCGCTCGCGCGGGCTACGTCAATCCCGACGAGACCACCTACGAGTGGATGAAAGAGACGGACTACTTCCAGGAGAACCCGGAGAAGTTCGACGAACTCAAACCCTACTGGGAGTCGATCCGCTCCGATGCGGACGCCGAGTACGACGACGTCGTCCACATCGACGCGAACGAACTCGAGCCGGTCGTCACCTGGGGGACCACGCCCGGGCAGGGAGTCGGGATCTCCGATCCGATTCCGGAACCGGAGTCACTGCCGAAAGAGAAGCGGGACACGGCCCGACGCGCGCAAGAACACATGCGCGTCGAGCCCGGCGAGACGATGGAGGGGTACGACATCGACGTCGCCTTCCTCGGCTCCTGTACGAACGCCCGCCTGCCGGACCTGCGACGCGCCGCTCGGATCGTCGAGGGTCGACAGGTCGACGACGACGTCCGCGCGATGGTCGTCCCCGGCAGCCAGCGCGTGCAGCGAACTGCCGAGGCGGAAGGCCTCAAGGACACCTTCGAGGAAGCTGGCTTCGAGTGGCGAAACGCCGGCTGTTCGATGTGTCTCGGCATGAACGAAGACCAACTCGAGGGCGACGAGGCCTGTGCCTCCTCCTCGAACCGGAACTTCGTCGGCCGGCAGGGCTCGAAGGACGGCCGGACCGTCCTGATGAGTCCGCGGATGGTCGCCGCAGCGGCGATCAACGGAGAGGTCTCTGACGTGCGCGATCTGAAGGAGGTGAATCTGGCGTGAGTAGCGAGACGCGAAGCGTCTCGGAAATGCGAACGGGGAGTGTAACGACCCGTGAGCACGCGGAGCGAGTGCTTCCATCGAAGCGCGAAGCGCTGGAGGTGGAAGCATGAGCGACGAAGTCGAGATTCCCGAGGTCAACTACGTCTCCGGCTCCGGCGTCCCGATCCGAGGCAACGACATCGACACCGACCAGATCATCCCCGCGCGGTTCATGAAGGTCGTCACCTTCGACGGACTGGGCGAGTTCGCGTTCTTCGATCTGCGATTCGATGACGACGACAACCAGAAGGAGCATCCGTTCAACGAGGACCGCTATCAGGACTCCTCGGTAATGGTCGTCAACTCGAACTTCGGCTGTGGCTCCTCGAGAGAGCACGCCCCCCAGGCCCTGATGCGCTGGGGAATCGACGCGGTCATCGGCGAGAGCTTCGCCGAGATCTTCGCGGGCAACTGTCTGGCGCTGGGCATTCCGACCGTGACCGCCGACAGCGAGACGATCGAGGAACTGCAGGACTGGGTCGACGCGAACCCCGACGGCGAGATCGACATCGACATCGAAGCGGAGACCGTCACCTACGACGAGCAGACGATCGACGTCACCGTCGACGACGCCCAGCGCAAGGCGCTCGTCGACGGCGTCTGGGACACGACGGCGCTGATGAAGTCCAACGCCGGCGCGGTCCGCGAGAAGGCTCGAGAACTGCCGTACGTCGACGATGCGGCGATTCCCGAAGCCGAATAAGCAGGCTCCGTTTTTGCGACTCGGTTTTGACTGCTCGTCACATTCGACCGCATCTCGTGTCACGACTCGAGTCGTGCGTATCGCCCTGACGACCGAATTGCGTCGTGGTGCCACACCGAAAGCGGCAGGTAACCACGGACATCGCGAGCTATTTCGGAGACTGACGGCTATACTTCCCCATGTCTCGCGCTCTCGATGCGTCACTTTTCGTGTTGCTGGCCGTTCTCTGGGGCTTTTCCTTTCCCGCGATTTCGATCGGTCTCGAGTACCTCCCACCACTGCTCTTCGCGGCCGCCCGGTACGACATCGCAGCGGTCCTGTTACTGGCTGCAGCTGTCGTCCGCGTCGAGAAGTGGCGGCCGACCGCGCGGAACGATCTAGCGGCCGTCGCGGGCGGTGGCATCTTCCTCATCGCGGGTAACGGGCTCCTCTTCCTCGGCCAGCAGACGGTTCCGAGCGGCGTCGCCGCGATCTTGCAGGGACTGGTGCCGATCGTCACCGCGCTGTGGGCGATCCCGCTGCTGGGCGAACGGCTCTCGCCGCTCGGGGCCGTCGGTGCCGCCATCGGCTTTCTGGGCGTCGGCCTCGTCGTCCAGCCCGATCCGGGGAACCTGTTGGCGGGCGACACTGCCGCGCGACTGCTCATCGTCGGGCAGGTGTGTAGCGTCGCGCTCGGCGGCGTCCTGATCCAGCGGGCCGGGCCGACGCTCGAGCGACTGCCGCTGGTCGGCTGGTCGATGCTCGTCGGTGGACTGGTCTTGCACGCCGTCAGTCTGGGTGCCGGCGAGTTTCCCAGTGCCGACGTGCTCGGTCCAGTCTCCGTGGGCGCTCTGCTCTACCTCGGGGTGTTCGCGACCGCCGTCGCGTTCATGATCTATTTCACCATCCTCGAGGAACACGGCGCGTTCGAGGCGGCGCTGATCGGCTATCTGGTTCCGATCGTGGCGACTATCGCGAGCGTCTTCCTGCTCGGCGAGGAGATCGGCGTCCTGACGGTCGGCGGCTTCGGGCTGGTCGCGGTCGGCTTCGTCCTGCTCAAGCGCCGCGCGATTGCCGAGGCGGTCGGGTTCTCGACCGGTGTCAGCAGTCCCTGAGCTCGACGACAGCCACGGCTACCGGCCAGCCGACGGGCGACTCGTCTCGCGTCTGCACTGACTCGGTCCCCAACGCCGGTATCGATACCCTCTTTTCGGCCCCACGTCGATGTTCGGGCATGACTCACGAAATCGCCGTCATTCCGGGCGATGGAATCGGACAGGAAGTGACACCCGCCGCGGTCGAGGTCCTCGAGGCCCTCGCGATCGACTTCGAGTTCGTCGAGGCCGACGCGGGCGACGCGGTAAAGGAGGAGACCGGCGAGGCCTTGCCCCAGGAGACATATGACCTCGCGGCGTCGGCGGACGCGACGCTGTTCGGGGCGGCCGGCGAGACGGCCGCGGACGTGATTCTACCGCTCCGGACGGCGGTCGACTCGTTCGTCAACGTTCGCCCCGCGAAGGCGTATCCGGGGATCGACGCCGTCCGCCCCGAGACGGACCTGATCTTCCTCCGGGAGAACACCGAGGGCGTCTACGCGGGTCACGAAGATCGACTGACGCAAGACGTCTCGACGCTGACTCGAGTCGTCACGGAGTCGGCCTCCGAACGGCTCGCCGAGTTCGCCTGCGACTACGTCGCCGGCGACGACCACGACGGCTTCTCGATCGTCCACAAGGCCAACGTCATGCGCGAGACGGACGGTCTCTTCCGTGACACCGTCAAATCGGTGGCCGACGACAACGGCGTCGAGACCGATCAGGTGCTGATGGACGCCTTCGCGACGCGGGTCTGTCTCGACCCCGAACAGTTCGACGTGGTCGTCTGCCCGAACCTCGCGGGCGACGTGCTCTCGGACCTCGCGGCCGGCCTCGTCGGCGGCCTCGGCCTGCTCCCGTCGGCCAACATCGGCCCCGATCGCGCGCTGTTCGAACCCGTCCACGGCACCGCACCAGATATCGCCGGTCAGGGAGTCGCGAACCCCGCCGCGACGATCATTTCTGCCGCCATGCTGCTCGAGTACCTCGGCTACGACGAAGAGAGCGACGCCGTTCACGCGGCCGTCGAAGCAACGCTCGCCGACGGACCGCGGACCCCCGATCTGGGCGGGGACGCCTCGACCGAGGACGTGACCGACGCGATCATCGATCGCCTCTGATCCAGCCGCGTCCGACGCCTCACGAGATCGGTCCCTTCGCCGCGTCGAACCGACGGTCGATTCGATCTCGCCGGATCGTCGATAGTCTCCGTCGCTCGAGCATCGAGACCGTCGACCACCGTTTTTCCTGTCCGGATTTGATTCAGACAAACCAATCAGAAACGATCGCTCGAGACAGCATAAACAAATAAAACCGTGCAGAACGCAGATGGGTTCAACGCCCTTCCAGTGACATGTTACCCGAACAGCGCAAACGGACGATCGTCGAACTCGTCTCGGATCGGGACGGCTGCTCGGTCGAGGAACTGGCCGCCGAACTCGACGTATCGAAGGCGACCATCCGGCGGGATCTGGACGATCTCGAGGAGGAACGCCTTGTCGAGCGGTCCCACGGCGGCGCCGTCCCGGTGACGGCGGTCGGCCGCGAACAGACCTACGTCCAGAAGGAAGTCCAGAACCTCGAGGCGAAGGCCGCGATCGGCGAGCGCGCCACAACGGAAATCCACGACGGGCAGGTCGTCTTCTTCGATTCGGGGACGACGACGATGCAGGTCGTGAAGCGGGCACCGACCGACGTCGCGTTCATTCCGGTGACGAACTCGCCGCTGCTGGCGCTCGAACTCGGGAAGGACGCAAACGACGTGAAGCTCACCGGCGGAACGCTCCGCCACCGCACGCGGGCGCTCGTCGGTCCGAGCGCGGAGACGTTTCTGGACCGGACGAACTTCGATCTGCTCTTTCTGGGAACGAACGGCATCACCGGGGACGGGAGTCTGACGACGCCGAACGAGGACGAAGCGCGGATGAAAGAACTGATGGTCGAGAGCGCGGAGCGAGTCGTCCTCGTCACCGACGAGACCAAGTTCGGCGAGCGGAGTTTCGTCCAGTTCGCGGCCCTGTCCGACGTGGACGTGCTGGTGACCGACGCCGAGCCGACCGGCGAGGTCGCGGAGGCCTGCGCAGCGGCCGACGTGACCGTCGGCGTGGAGGTGCCGAATGATCGCTAGCGTGACGCTCAATCCGGCGGTCGACTACACGGTCGAACTCTCCGAACCGTTGACCGACGGGGACGTCGCTCGCACCGACGAGCACCGCTACGACGCGGGCGGCAAGGGGATCAACGTCTCGAAGTATCTGGTCGAACTCGACGTCGAGACCGTCGCGACCGGCGTCGCCGGCGGATTTCTGGGTCGCTACCTTCTCGAGCGGCTCTCGCGGGCGGCGATCGACGCGGACTTCGTCGAGATCGACGGCGAAACGCGGCTCAACGCAACCGTCCTCGGACCCGACGGCGAGTACAAGATCAACCAGAACGGCCCTCGAATCGCCGCGCCGACGGTGGGGAACGTCGTCGAGACGCTTCGGAAGTACGATCCCGATACGATCGTGATCGCCGGCAGTCTGCCGGTCGGTGCCGGTCCCGAGACGATCGACCGCGTGGCCGAGGCCGGCCCCTGGGAGACGGTCGTCGACGTCGGTGGAGCGACGCTCGCCGACCTCGAGGCCGAGTACGCGCTCTGCAAACCCAACCACGAGGAACTCGCCGCGGCGACGGAGAGGCGAGTGAACGACGTCCGGTCGGCGATCGCGGCCGCTGAGGAGCTTCGGGCCGCCGGGTTCGATCGCGTCGTCGCCTCGCTGGGCGCCGAGGGTGCGATCATGGCGGCGCCGGACCGGACGCTGCACGCGCCGGCGGCGGACGTCGACGTGGTCGACACCGTCGGCGCGGGCGACGCCCTTCTGGCGGGCGTGCTCGCCGCCCGCGCCCGGCAGGAGTCGGACGCGGCGGCGCTCAGATCCGGCGTCGCCGTCGCCTCCCGCGTCGTCTCGGTGTCTGGAACGCGAGCGCCATCGTTCGCGGGCGTCCGTGACGATCGCGAGTCGATCGCCGTCTCCGCGTACTGATCACCCCGATTATCCGATATCGGGGATATTTTGATTGTATTCGAACTGAAACAAACATATTCGAAAGCACTTTTGCAGCCGCTGCCGAAGGAATTCGGCAGAGATAGCATGAAAGACGATGTGGAATCACGACTGCGGGGCCACCTCCTCTCGGTGAAGGAGGACCTGATGACGGGGGTGTCGTTCATGATTCCGTTCGTGACGATCGGCGGGATCTTCCTCGCGCTCGCGTTCATGGTCGCGGAATTACCGGGAACGGCCGGTAGTACCGAGACGGTGTTCGAGGAGACGGGCTCGCTCGCGTGGTACCTGGCCCAGATCGGCGACCTCGGGCTGACGATCATGATCCCCGTGCTGGGCGGATATATCGCGTACGCGATCGCGGACAAGCCCGGACTCGCGCCAGGGTTCATCCTCTCGTGGGTGATCCAGCAGGAGGCGGTCATCGAGGCCGCCGGGCTGGTCATCGGCTTCGAGGCCGACGGGGCGGTCGCCGGCTTCCTCGGGGCGATCGTCGCCGGCCTCCTCGCGGGCTACGTCGCCCGCTGGATGAAAGGGTGGTCGGTGCCATCGGTCGTCTCGCAGATGATGCCGATTCTTATCATCCCCGTGTTCACGACGCTGCTGCTCGCCCCGGTCGTCATCCTCGGTCTCGGGGTCCCGATCGCCATCCTCGACGACGCGCTGACGTCCGCACTCGAGGGCATGCAGGGGTCGAACGCCCTCCTGCTCGGGGCGATCCTCGGCGGGATGATGGCAGTCGACATGGGTGGCCCGATCAACAAGGTCGCGTACGTGTTCGGGACCGTCCTCGTCGCGGACCAGATATTCGCGCCGATGGCCGCCGTGATGATCGGTGGGATGGTCCCGCCGTTGGGCCTCGCGCTCTCGAACTTCATCGCGCCTCAGAAGTATTCCACGGAGATGTACGAGAACGCGAAGGCGGCCGTTCCGCTCGGCCTCGCGTTCATCACGGAGGGAGCGATCCCCTACGCCGCAGCCGATCCGCTCCGGGTCATTCCGTCGGCCGTCCTCGGCAGCGCGACGGCCAGCGCGGCCGCGCTCTGGTTCGGCGTGACGATGCCGGCTCCCCACGGCGGTATCTTCGTCGTGATCCTCTCGAACAGCGCGCTGCTGTTCCTCGCCTGTATCGCGCTCGGCACGATCGTCACGGCGACGGTCGCCACGCTGATCAAGCCCGACTACCACGAGCGCGTCGCCGGCGCCGAACCCGCGAAGTCCGCGACCGATGCGAGCCAGCCGAACGCAGGACAGACGAACGATTGACTACCCGACGCGACCCCACGTTCAACACCATAGCGATCATACGATGACTGTGACCGAACCCGCGATCGAGGCCGTACTGTCCCCCGAACTGATCACGCTCGAGGAACCGCCCGCCGAGAAGGAGGCCGCGATCGAGTTCCTGCTCGACCGCGCGGTCGCGGCCGGCCGCGTCACCGATCGGGAGGCCGCCCTCGGGGCACTGCTCGCCCGCGAAGCGGAGACGACGACCGGCGTTGGCATGGGAATCGGTATCCCGCACGCGAAGACGGACGCGGTCGCCGAGCCGACGATCGTCTTCGCGCGCTCGTCGGCCGGTATCGACTTCGACGCGATGGACGACGAACCGGCGACCCTGCTGTTCATGCTGCTCGTCCCCGCCGAGGGCGGCGAGGAGCATCTCGAGCTCCTGAGTTCGCTCTCGCGGGCCCTGATGCACGACGACGTCCGCGAGCGACTCCACGAGGCCGAGTCGACGGAAGCGATCGAAGAGACGATCACGGAGGCGGTCGCGTGATGGAGCGCACCGTCACCGTGGTCCCCGAAGACGGCCTCCACGCGCGGCCGGCCGCGACGTTCGTCGAGACGGTAACCGAGTTCGACGCCGATGTCAGCGTGGCCCCGGTCGACGGGGACGACGAGCCGGTCGACGCGGCGAGCATGCTGGCCGTGACCAGCCTCGGCGTCGCCACCGGCGAGGACGTCCGACTCGTGGCCGAGGGCGATGACGCCGAGGCGGCGCTCGACGACCTCGAGGCGCTGCTGTCGACGCCCGAGACCGAGACCACAGCCGAATCGAGTTCGGAGACCTGAACCGATGACCGCCGACGAGTCTGCACCGCGATCGAACGAGGGAACCGGCGTCACGCCGCTGTCCGGCGTCGGTACTGCCGTCTGGTACGATCCGAACGCCGACCTCGAGGTCGAGGAGACGCCGGCGACCGACGCGGTCGATCCGGAGGCCGAACGCGAGCGGTTCGAGGACGCTCGCGACCGCGCGCGAACGGAACTCGAGCGCGAGCGCGAGCGGACCGCCGAGCGCGTCGGCGAGGAGGAGGCGGCGGTGTTCGACGCCCACCAGAAGTTCCTCGACGATCCGCAGATCACCGACGCCGTCCAGTCAGCCGTCGACGACGGCCGCCCCGCCGAGCACGCGGTCGAGGCCGCCTTCGAGGATCCCATCGCGCAGTTTGAGGGGATGGACGGCCGAATGGCCGAGCGCGCCGACGACCTTCGCGACGTTCGAGACCGGCTGTTGCGGCTGCTCACCGACGCGGACCGCGTCGATCTCTCCTCGCTGTCGACCGGTTCGATCCTGCTCGCCGACCGGCTGACGCCCAGCGATACCGCCCAACTCGATCCCGAGCGCGTGGCCGGCTTCGCGACGGTCGAGGGCGGCCGGACCTCCCACGCCGCGATCTTCGCCCGCTCGCTCGGCATCCCGGCCGTCGTCGGCGTCGGCGACGACCTCGAGCGGATCGGCGACGGCGACCCCGTCCTGATCGATGGCGAGGACGGCGCGGTGATCGCCGACCCGAGCGACGACCGCCGGGAACGGGCGGCCGGCGGCCGCGACGTGGCCGTCCGCGAGGAGCCGGTCGCGACGGCCGACGGCCGACGCGTCGAGGTCGCGGCCAACGTCGGTACCCTCGCGGAACTCGAGGGTGCCGTCGAGGCGGGTGCGGACGGGATCGGCCTCTTCCGGACCGAGTTCCTCTTTCTCGACCGCGAGGAGCCGCCCGACGAGGACGAGCAGTTCGAGGTCTACCGCGAGGCGCTCGCGGCGTTTCCCGAGGGCCGAGTCGTCGTGCGGACGCTGGACGTCGGCGGCGACAAGCCGATCCCCTACCTCGAGACGCCCGGAGCGGAGAATCCGTTCCTCGGCCAGCGGGGGATCAGGCGCTCGCTCGGGCCCGACGCCGACCTCTTCGAGACCCAGCTTCGGGCGCTGCTGCGGGCGGCCGCCGCCGAACCGGGGACGCTCTCGGTGATGTTCCCGATGGTGTCGACCGTTCCGGAACTCGAGGCGGCCCTCGAGACCGTCGAGGACGTCGCCACAGCCCTCGGCGCGGAGGGCGTCGAGCACGAGACACCGGAACTGGGCGTGATGATCGAAACGCCCAGCGCCGCGTTCGTCGCCGACGCACTCGGCGAGCGCGTCGACTTCCTCAGCATCGGGACGAACGATCTCACCCAGTACGTGATGGCGGCCGCGCGGGAGAACGACCGAGTCGCGGACCTCCGCGATCCCTGCGATCCGGCCGTCCTCCACGCGATCGAGCGCACCGTCGCGGCCGGGGACGCGAGCGACGCCTGGGTCGGCATGTGCGGCGAGATGGCCGGGAACCCCCAACTGACGCCGCTGCTCGTCGGGCTGGGACTCGACGAACTCAGCATGAGCGCCGTGACGATCCCCGCGGTGAAGGCCGCGATCGCCGACCTCGAGACCGATGCGGCCAAATCGCTCGCCGATCTGGCGACCGACGCGACCGCGAGAACGACCGTTTACGAACACATCACGGAGTACGACCAATGAAATTCGTCGCAGTAACGTCATGTCCGACGGGTATCGCACACAGCCAGATGGCGGCCGAGAATTTAGAGCAGACCGCGACCGATCTCGGTCACGAGATCGACGTCGAGGTCCAGGGGGCCATGGGCCAGGAGAACGAACTCTCGAGCGACGCTATCGCCGAGGCGGACGCGGTGGTCATCGCCGCGGACACGTCGGTGAACCGAGACCGCTTCGAGGACGAGCCCCTCGTCAAGGCACCGGTGAAGGACGCGGTCAACGACGCCGAGGGGCTTATCGAGCGGGCTATCGCGGAAGCCGACGGCGAGGCGTCGACCGCCGGGCCCGCGGGGGCGACGGCCGCGTCCACCGGCACCGAATCGGCCGAATCCGGGGCCCCACGTCGCGGCGGCGACCCCTCGAAGGGGTTGTTCGCCAGGCTCAAGCGACTCTTCTCCTGACCGGCGTCGGCCCATCGCCGCCGTCGTCTCATCGTTCCGCGGCGATGGCTTCTGCAACACCGACAGCTATCATACTCGCCGTGATACGCCACGCCATGCCTCGAGACGACACCCTCGTCGGCATCGACTCGCGAACCGTCGAAACGGACCGACTCGAGACCCATTACCTCGAGTCGGGCGGCTCCGGTCGGGCCGCCGCCGAGGGAGAAACCGTCCTCTTTTGCCACGGGAACGTCTCGTCCTCGCGGTTCTTCGAGGACGTACTGGTCGACTTGCCCGCCCGCCATCGTGCGATTGCGCCCGATCTGCGGGGGTACGGCGATTCGGAGACGAAACCGGTCGACGCGACGAACGGCCTCGGCGACTTCGCGGCGGATCTCCGAGCGTTCGTCGACGCACTCGCGCTCGCGGAGCCGCTCGTCATCGTCGGCTGGTCGAACGGCGGCGGGGTCGCGATGCGGTACGCGATCGACCACCCCGAGGCGGTCGCTTCGCTCGTACTGGTCAACCCGCTCTCGCCGTACGGGTTCGGCGGGACGAAGGATACGGACGGAACGCCGTGTTTCGACGACTACGCCGGCTCCGGCGGCGGGATCGGCAACGACGCGTTCGTCGCGGGCCTCGAGAATCGCGACCGAAGCGAGGAGGGACAGACCTCTCCACGAAAGGTGCTGCGAACCTACTACGTCGACCCGACCCACGAGTTCGACGGCGAGCGCGAGGAATCGTATCTGACGGGGATGCTCGATACGGCGACCGGCGATAAGAACTATCCGGGCTCGTCGAAGCCGAGCGACAACTGGCCCGGCATTGCCCCGGGCGAAACCGGTGTGAACAACGCGATCTCGCCGAAGTACTGCGAACTCGAGGCGATCACCGAGATCGATCCCGACGACAAACCGCCCGTGCTGTGGATTCGCGGTGATTCCGACCAGATCGTCTCGAACGCCTCCCTCTTCGATCTGGGCACGCTCGGCCGAATGGACGAACTCCCGGAGTGGCCCGGCGAGGACGTCTTCCCGCCACAGCCGATGGTCGACCAGACCCGCGCCGTCCTGGAGCGCTACGCCGATCGCGGCGGCGAGTTCGAGGAAGTCGTCTTCGGAAACGTCGGTCACACGCCCCATGTCGAGGTCCCAGGAGACTTTCTGGATCGGCTCGAGTCCGTCCTGTAGGGCCGGAAGTCGTGGTGGTGTGGTTCAGCGCCTGGAGCTTTGCTCCGGGACCCCTTCCGCGGCCGCTTCTTCCTCCCGTTCGTCGGTCGCGCCCTCGCTGCGCATCGACCGCAGCGTCGACAGTCCGCGCTTTCGGGTCACGCCCTTCGAGATCCGGACGCCGTCGAACGTCCCCTCCCAGTGCTCGTCGCTCGCGCCGAGGTGGTCCATGTAGTACGCGAAGGCCCCGAGCCACAGCAGCGCGGCCGTGAGCGCGAGAAAGGCGATCACCGAGACGAGCGTCGACGGACCGAGCGCGCCGACGCCGATTCCCGCGACCACGTAGACGAACGCGGCGATCACCATGAGGACGGTGATCGTCGCGAACATGTCGTTGACGGCGGTCACTCGCGCGTTGTACTCGATCCACCGGCCGTAGCTTCGAAGCAGTCGTACCTCGAACCGGTCCGCGTCGGCCGCCGGCTCGGCTCGCGCCGTCGCGAGTGCGGACTCGACCGCGTCGCCGTCGATGCCGCCCCGGAGGTTAGAAGCCGTGTACGTCACGCCCGCGAGTCCCGTCGAGGCGAGCAACAGGAGTGCGCTGGCGGTCGTAAAGGGGTTCAGGAAGGCCGCCACGTCGATATCGGTCTGGACGACGATCGAGCCGCCGGTGACGACCAGCCCGATCAACAGGAGGTTCGCCTTCAGGATCTCGATCGCTTTCTCGTCGATCTCCTGGACGCGTTCGACCTGATAGTCGAACGTCGTCCGAAGTTCCTCGCGGGCCAACTCGATTGTCTCCCGATCGAGGTCGTGCCGGTCGCCGGCTTCCGTCGACCCCTCGGGGCGGACCCCATCGTCCGTGACCTCCGGACCGCTCATGGCCCATGCTTTCCCGCACCGACCGTAAATCTCCCGGCGTCCGTTTCCGATCGAAACGCGGTTGTTCGGGAGGACGATACCGGCCGCCGAACCGGTTGTCGTCACCGAGCTTCAACCGTCGTCAGCGATCCTCAACCGCCGTCAGGCGATTTCGAGGACATCTCGATCCGCACCGGCCAGTTCGACCAGCGCGTCGGCCTCGAGCAGGTGACACTCCCCAGGGATCACGAGCAGGTGGAGCGGGTCCCCGAACTCCTGGTCCGCCAGTTCGGTCATCGTTCCGGCCTCGACGAGCGGATCGGGGCTCCCCGCGCGGGCGACGACGACGCCCGCGAGATCGGGGTACTCCTCGGCGAGCAGGTCGGCACCGATGTCGGCGGTCATGTACTCCTCGCGCTCGGCCTTTATGTCCAGATAGACGACGGTGTGCAGCCCGTCGGCGCGATTATCGTCGATCGTCTCCGTGACGCTCGCCGGGAGTCCCTCGGCCCCGTGGGCGTACGGAAACGGAAGGGTGGTGGCCTTGCCGAAGCGGTAGTTCTGCAGTCCAGTTAGCGCGCTGGTGGCCGTCTGGGCGGTGACGCCGTGGAGCACCCGCGTCTCGATTCCGCGGTCGTGAGCGCGCAGTCGGAGGTCGACGTGGGTCGTCGAGATCATCGTATCGCCCGCCGTCAGGAACGCGACGTCTTCGTCCTCGGCCGCTGTGAGCATGTCGTCGGGATGCTGTTCGACGCCGGCGCGGTCCCGGACCTCGATCTCGAGGTCGTGATACGACTCGAGGTCGTCGATCGTCGTCCCGATCAGCTGACTGGTGTAGAACTCGGCGTAGACGCGGTCGGCCGCCCGCAGGGCGTCCCGGCCCTCGACGGTGATCGAGCGCTCGTCGTAGAGACCGAGGCCGATGAAGGTGAGCATAGGCGGTCGTAGTCGTAGCGCGCGGAATACGTTTTCGAGACGCGCACACCTCTTCGAGCGTCGTTCGCCGTCGCGGCCGATCAGAATCCGATGTGGGAGGTCGACGCGGGACCGTCGTCATCGTCCGCGTCGTCGCCCTCGTCGATCCCGCCCTCGTGGGCGAAGGTCACGTCGTCGTCGGTCAGATAGACGACGCCGTCGTCGACGCTGACTTCGACGGCCGAGAGCGTCGTATCGGCCGCTTCGCCGTTGTCGCAATAGCCCGAGCAGGAGTCGAACATCGAGCCGTGTTTCGGACAGATGATCTGTCCGTCCCGCATCGCGGCCCCGCGGCCCGTATCGAACCGCTGGGCCTCGTGGGTGCAGCGATTGATCCACGCCTCGACGTTGTCCCCGCATGGCACGAGGATCGCTTCGTCCGGTTCGCCGTACTGATCTCGGATCGTGAACAGCCACGACCGGTTTTCGTGGACCGTCTCGACGGTCGTGAGCCGTCGGCGCTCGCTCATCTTGAGCGGGGATACGCGCGCCGAACGGAAAAACGCTCTCGAGGCCTCGAACCCATCCCACCGCAGACGAGAATCGGCCGGGGGTCGGATGAAGGAGATGCATCTGCGACGGCCGACGAGGAAATAGCTCGTCGAATGATGGGCTACACGTTTGATAGAGGGGAACCACCTATCGCTCCAGACCAGGCAACCGGCGTGCGGTGGCGCGCGCTGTCGGCCAGCCGAGTGTCAGCGAGGGTGGCCGACGATATTGCGCGAGGGATGAGCGAGAGAGTGGAGCGATCGAGCGAATCGGCTGGGGAGGGTGTGGCTATTCCCTGTTGCCACGCTAGCAGGACGCTTCGTCTCACACCTTCCCATCAGTACCTCTCCGTTCCATTCACGTTCTCTCCCAACAGCGATCGAGACCCCTCCACTCGTCTCGAGAGGTTTTATGTCCGAACGCGCCGGTACCCACCGTATGACCGACGATCGACTGCGCATGACGCCCGGCCCGACCGAGGTGCCGGCGGCCGTCCGCGAGCGGATGAGCGAGCCGACGCCGAACCCGGATGTCGAGCCGGAATTCTTCGAATTCTACCGCGACCTCACGGCCAAACTCGAGGCGATCTACGGCGACGACGACATCGCGATCCTCGGCGGCGAGGGCATCCTCGGCCTCGAGGCCGCCGTCGCGTCGCTGGTCGAACCGGGCGACCGCGTGCTCTGTATCGCGAACGGGCTCTACGGCGAGGGGTTCGCCGATTTCGTCGAGATGGCCGACGGCGAGGCGGTGGTCTGCGACGCGCCGTGGGACGAGCCGCTCGACCTCGAGCGAGTCGAAGCCCGCCTCGAGGAGGGCTCGTTCGACGCGGCGACGCTGGTCCACTGCGAGACGCCGACGGGCGCGCTCAACGATATCGAACCGGTCCTCGAGGTGCTCGACGAGCGCGACGTGATCAGCGTCGTCGACGCGGTCTCCTCGCTCGGCGGGGTGGCGGTCCCGACGGAGCGAATCGACATCTGTCTCGGCGCCTCGCAGAAGTGTTTCAGCGCGCCGCCGGGACTGACGGTCTGCTCGGTCAGCGACCGCGCCTGGCGAAAGATCGAGTCCTTCGAGACCGACAGCCTCTACACCGACCTCGAGCCGTGGCGCGACGCGGCCGACGAGGAGTGGTTCCCCTACACGCACCTCGCCGCGAACCTGTACGGCCTCGACACTGCGATCGACCTGTTGCTCGAGGAGGGCCTCGAGACCGTCTTCGAGCGCCACGAAGCGGCTGCGCGGCGGTGTCGCGAGCGAGCCGACGATCTCGGGCTGTCGCTCTATCCTGCCCCCGCGCGGTCGTCGCCGACCGTGACCGCACTCGAGGTCGACGGACGCGCACAAGCGCTCCAAGAAACGCTGGCTGCCGAGCACGATATCGTCCTCGCGACCGGCCTCGGCGACCTCGCGGACGACATCCTCCGGATCGGACACATGGGACACAACGCGCGCCTCGAGCGCATCGATCGGACGATGGATGCGCTCGAAGCGGTTCTGGAGTAGTGTGTCGGCCCGTTGTACCGTTCCCGGCCGCATCTGGGAGTCGATCGATCCGTTTCGACCGTCTCGTCCGAAACCGGCACTCGTTCCCTGAGAGGACTGTCGACTGTACGATTTCCTGAGAAGACAATCCGTGAGATAGAGTAGCCACTGACCGTCACTGCACACCCGATCGCTCGACGGGAGCGCGGTTCGGAGCGAGCGCGGTTCGGAGCGAGCGCGGTTCGGAGCGAACGGAGTGAGCGAGAACCGCGGGGATGCGAACGGCGAGCAAAGCGAGCCGTGAGCGAACGGAGTGAGCGAGAACCGCGGGGATGCGACCGGCGAGCAAAGCGAGCCGTGAGCGAACGGAGTGAGCGAGAACCGCGGGGATGCGACCGGCGAGCAAAGCGAGCCGTGAGCGAACGGAGTGAGCGAGAACCGCGGGGATGCGACCGGCGAGCAAAGCGAGCCGTGAGCGAACGGAGTGAGCGAGAACCGCGGGGATGCGAACGGCGAGCAAAGCGAGCCGTGAGCGAACGGAGTGAGCGAGAACCGCGGGGATGCGACCGGCGAGCGAAGCGAGCCGTGAGAACCGCGGACTGTGTGATCGGTGTGTGAATCGTTTCAGTTTTGATATAGTATCGGTTGTTCAGATACATCATTAATCATAAGATATTTGTAAAAATGTTCTTCCCTTCTCTTTTACCTTTCAGACGTGGTGTTACGTCCAAAAAACCATATTATCCGGTCTAATTAAAAATGGGAAGATAGCCACCAAATAATATAAATAACAATTAAGGTTATCGAACCCACTGGATTTGCGTAGACGTACCATGACTCAGATAATCTGGATCATCGCGGCAGTGTTAGTAACGTTTACCATGGGGTATGTGGGATACTCGCGGTACCTCACGCAGTTCGTCGAACTCGACGAGGAGGCGGAAACACCGGCTCACAAATACGAGGACGGACAGGAGTACGTTCCATCGAAGAAACCGGTCCTGTTGGGCCATCACTACTCGAGTATCGCGGGTGGGGCACCGATCGTGGGACCGATTACGGCCGGCGCCATCTGGGGATGGGTGCCCGCCTTGCTGTGGATCGCCATCGGGAACCCGTTGATGGGTGCCGTTCACGACTTCGTATCGCTGTCGGGCAGTCTCCGTCACGAAGGGAAGTCGATCGGGTACATGATCGGCGAGTACGTCGGGGAGAGCGGCAAAAACATGCTGTTGTGGTTCGCGTTCCTGACGATCATGTTGGTCGTGGCAGTGTTCGCGTTGGTCGTGGGGATCGTCTTCAACGCCTATCCGCAGGTGGTAACGGCATCCCTGATTTACATCGGGTTGGCACTGGTGTTCGGCGTCTACCTGTACCAGTTCAACGGCCCGTTCATCCCCGGAACGATTCTATTCGTCGCGGGGGTCTTTGCGGCCGTCTGGGTGGGGCTCCAGTACCCGCTGGCGCTGTTCGCCGGTGATTATCCGGCCGGGACGATCGTGCTGCTCGGCGGTGACGGGAGTTGGGTGCCGGGAGCTGCCGCGCTTGGCGGTAACACTGCGGGATGGATACCAGTCGTCATGGTCTATGCCGCGATCGCGAGCGCGCTGCCGGTCTGGGTGTTGCTCCAGCCGCGTGACTACCTGTCGTCGTTCCTGCTGTACACTGGCGTCGGGGGTGCTATCGTCGCGATCATCGTCGGGACACTCCTCGGAACGTCGTCCGAGCCGCTCGTTGTCGACAGCACCATCGGCGCGTTCGAAGGCTTCTGGGGCGTTGAAGCGGCGGGATACGCTCCGCTGTTCCCGCTGCTGTTCATTACGATCGCCTGTGGGACGATCAGCGGGTTCCACTCGCTGGTTTCCTCGGGGACGACCGCCAAACAGCTCGACAATGAGACCGACGCTCGGCTGATCGGCTACGGCGGGATGCTCGGCGAAGGTCTTCTCGCCGCGGTTGCACTCTCGACACTCGCAGTGTGGGGATTCGCCGACCCCGCAGGTGGGATCGGTGCTGCACTGCCGAACTTCGCGTCTGGTGGTGGACTCATTCTCACGAGTCTCGGCATTCCCCAGAACGTCGGTGCCGTGTTCATGGCGCTGGTCCTCTGTAGCTTCCTGCTCACGTCGACCGACACGGCCGTCCGTCTCGGTCGGTACATGATGGAAGAACTCGTCGGCACGCCCGCGGGACGGAGCGATACCGGGCTGAACCTCGATCCGCGCTCGATCGCACGCGGTCGGTACACGAACCCGATCGTCCAGATCGTTCCCGCGTACCTGCTCGTCGTCTCCGGCCAGTGGGTCGTCCTCTGGCAGCTGTTCGGCGGCGCGAACCAGCTGCTCGCGGCGCTTGCGCTGCTCACCGCGACCGTCTGGCTCGCCAACTGGGATGACAACAAACAGCTCATCTCCACCGGCGTTCCGATGGCGATCATGGTCACGATCACCGTCCTCGGACTGTCGATCCTGGTGTTCTACGAGAACCTCTACTTGAACCTGCTCGAGGGTGGGGCAGAAACCACCGAGGCGATGATCTCCTCGGGCGTGCAGATGGCTCTCGGCCTCGTCCTCATCGGCCTGGCACTCGCACTCGTCCGACTTGGGTACAAGAACATTCGGACCGTCCGTCGCGGCCCCGAGACGCCCGCGGCGGAACCGGGCGACGACTAGCAGCGACCGACTGTCATTCGGTTTCTTTCAGCCGCTGGATACGACGGATCGCTAGAACAGTCTGCAACCGCCGGAACGACGCTACCGCCAGAACCGTTTCGCGAACCGCGACAAGAACCCTTCTTCGGGCGAGCTCACGTCGTCCCAGAGGGTAAACGCCTCCACGATGTCGGCGG
This sequence comes from Natrinema sp. CBA1119, assembly GCF_002572525.1. Lineage (NCBI taxonomy): Archaea > Methanobacteriati > Methanobacteriota > Halobacteria > Halobacteriales > Natrialbaceae > Natrinema > Natrinema thermophila. Next base: position 2,671,108 of record NZ_PDBS01000001.1, read on the forward strand.
CCTCGCTGGCGACGTGTGCTTCGACTTCAGGGACGACGACGAGGAGGTTGATCTCGTAGTGACCGTGATAGCCGAACTTCAGTAACGTTCGGTCACGGAAGCCGGCAACGAACTCGCGGACGTCGTCGGGTAGTTCGTCCGCGGCGAGGACAAAGGTAAAGTCCGTCCCGAAGTGCTCCTCGTCGGCGACGACGCGCTCGTCGGCGAGTTCGTGACCGAGGTCGACGAGCCGCTCGAGTTCCGCGACGGTCGGCCGCGATTCGTGCCGGACGAAGAGGAACTCCTCGGCCTCGTGATCGGCGTAGCTCAGCGCCGGATGGAAGAACTGCTTCTGGCTGAGAACGCGCATCTCCCCGTAGAGATCCCAGCGCTCGCCGCCGACGCGGCGATCTTTCTCGAGGTCGTAGTTGTACATCAGTCGGTCGGACACTCGGTCGAGGTACTCGTCGTCCCAGTCGGGGACCGCCTCGCGGATCTCCGCCGGCAGTTCCGCTGGTTGCGCGTTTTCGCTCATCGTGCGTTGACGGGGTGTGACAGTGATCGCTCACGACCCGGTACCAGTTCCGTTCTCTCCGGATCCATGACTCGTTCTCTCATACCACCGGTTACCGTCGGGGTATCAAATAATCGTCGGTGGAACCGATCCGATACCCCGCCTCGTCATCGCAGCCCCTCGAGTCGGCAGTAGACTTTAGCCCTCGGAGACGAACTACCGTGCAAGGGATACACATGGGAGGAAAGAAGACCGAAGCCTGCGGCCGCTGTTCCATGTCGACGGTCGTCGATGTCGCCTCGTCCGGCGATGACGATGACGGCGGCGGAGAGGCGACACGGGATCCGTTCGGCGAATCCGCTATCGAGGTCGACGACGAGACGCTCCGGCGCGTCTCGCCGGGCGCCTGGGCGGGGCGCGTCACCGACCGACTCGACGATCTCGGTCGCCGGCTCATCTACGGCCGGTAGCGAGACGAGCGGGCGTCGCTTACGACATCGTCACGAGATACGTCATCGCGAACACCAGTATCGCGGCCGTAGCGACGTTGATGATTCCGAACTCGACGAATCCCAGAAACGACAGTCCCCAGACGATCGACCACGCGAACAGCGTGGATAGTACGGCGTTCATCGCGAGCAGGACGCGCGGATCGCCCTGCGAGGACGACACGCCCGCCTCGAACCCGTCCTGCTCGGAGTCCCCATCGCTCATACAGGGAGACGATGATACCGCCACTTAACTGTTCACCGTAACGCCAGTCGCGAATTCACCACCGACGTCAACGAGTTCGATCACGGCTGCCAGCGCACGGTGTAACTCTTTGCCGCTCGAGGGCGAACGCTTCGTATGCGACTTCGCAACCGTCACGGATCGCACGTGGACCCGGTGCCGTTCGTCGTGGTCGCCGGGCTCACCTTCATGATTCTGCTATCGTTCGGCCCGCTGTACGGACAGGCGCTGGGGCTGTCGCTCGAGACCGCGATCGTGCTCTCCGGCGCGCTGTTCGCCGTTGCTACCGTCGTCGCCTTCCACCGCCAGGTGTGGACCGCCCGGCCGGAGACGATCGGCGCCGTCCCGTCGGCCGTCCGCGCCGAACGACTGTTTTACCTCATTCCGATCCTCACGGCGCTGATCATCGCGCTCGCGGTCCCGTTAGTCGTCGGTTAGCGGACGAGACCGGTCGGTACGTTCGGCGCGAACCGCGCGATCGCGAAATCGTGCTAATTTATCGCACAGTATTATCGGTGTTCACGATGAACGATCGACTATGGGGCTCATCGAATCGGTGAAAGCAGCGCTTGCATCACCCACACCGAAGGACCGCCCTGCCGACGGCTCCGAGGGGGCCTACTGGTGTGACGACTGCGCCGTTCGGATCAGGGACGTCGACCTCGAGGGGGAACCGGTCTGTCCGGACTGTGGCACGGAGATGCGCTTCGAGCGCTCGACCGGCCGCGACTGTGCGTGCTGACTACGGCTCTCGGATAACGGTCTCGTCGCCCTGTTCGGTGGGGAAGGGGCCGTCGAGATCCGTCTCCCGCTCCTCGTCGGTGACGAGTGCGTTCTCGAGCGCCGCCCGGAGCGTCGACTCGTCGTAGTCGGTGCCGATGAACACGAGTTCGGTCCGGCGGTCACCGTGCTCGTCGTGCCACTCGAGGTTCGGTCGATTCGACCGATACATGTCGCGCTCGACCTCGGGGAGGCTCGCGATCCAGGGGCCCTGTGCGGTGGCCCTGACGGACGGACCGGCCTGGGCGATCGACACCCGCATCTCGTTGGTTGCGAGCCAGGCGGTCCCCTTCGAGCGGACGATCGATCCCGGGAGGTCCCGGAGGAAGTCAGCGAACCGTTCGGGATGGAACGGCCGGCGGGACCGGTAGACGAACGACGAGACGCCGTACACCTCGTCGGGGTGGTGATGATCGCGGTGGTCGCCGTCGGTTTCGTCGTGACGGCCATCGTCGCCGTCGCGGTCTCCGTGTCCGTGATCGCCGTCGGCCGACGCCAGCGCTCGCTTCCAGCCGGGGAGATCGTTCACGCGGGCGGCGTCGAACAGGTCGGCGCCGAGCAGACGGTCGGGATCGACCGCGGCAAACTCCGTGCGGATCGTCTCGGCGTCGGGTTGGAGCGCACGGACGAGTTCCTCGGCCTCCGCGAGTTCCGTCTCGCGACAGAGATCGGCCTTGTTCAGCAAGACGAGGTTCGAGACCTCGAGCTGCTCGACGAGCAGATCCGAAAGCGGACGGTCGTCCTCGTTCCCGGTTCGCTCCGGCCGTTCCTCCCCCGCGAAGGCCTCGAGGAAGGCGGGCGTGTCGAGGACCGTTACGAGCGTGTCGACATCGTAGAGTGCGGCGACGCGGGATTCGGTCGTGAACAGCCGGGCGACGGGCGCGGGTTCGGAGATGCCCGACGACTCGACGACGAGGTGGTCGAAGGATCGGTCGCGAGCCAGCCTGACCACGGCGGTCTCGAGGTCGTCTTGAAGTTCACAGCAGATACAGCCGTTCGAGAGCTCCGCGACGCCGTCGTCGAGCTCGAGTTCCGACCCCTCGGCGACGAGTTCGGCGTCGACGTTGACCTCGCCCATGTCGTTGACGAGGACCGCCAGCGTCCGGTCGCCGGCGTTCGACAGCAGGTGATTGAGCAGCGTCGTCTTGCCGGCACCCAGACTGCCGGAGAGGATCGTCACCGGGATTTCATCGTTCGTGTCCGTATTCATATCCGGTCACTGGGATCGCAGCGCCTTGAAACCGAGCCACGAGGGTTTTTAGCGTGCGGTACAGACGTACGGACATGGATCTGGCCGATCGGATCGAAGCGTTTCGCGAGACGCTCGACGAGTGGCTGCGGGGGCTCTACCACGGGATGATCTCGCACCCGGCCTACGAGAAGATCGAGAAGGAAGCCGAGGACGCCGAGGACGCGTTCATCCTGGCGTGTTTCCCGGACGCGTTCGGCATCCCGTCGCCGGTCTCGTACTACACCGCGGAACTACTCCCGTACCTCGAGGACGAGTTCGAATCGTGGGAGCGGCGGCTGTGGGACCGCGGAACGTACCTCGAACGCAAGGGCCAGCAGTACCACTTCTGATGGAGCCGTTCGTCTTCTTCGGCGGGAAGGGTGGCGTCGGCAAAACGACCGTCTCCTGTGCGTACGCGCTCCGCTGTGCGCGCGACGGCCAGCGGACCCTCGTCGTCTCGACCGACCCGGCCCACTCCGTCACCGACGTGTTCGATCAACCGTTCGACGACTCCCCGCAATCGGTCGAGGGTATCGACGGGCTCGACGCGATGGAGATCGATCCCGAGGACGAGGTGACGCGCCACCTCGACGAGATCCGACAGGACCTCTCGGAGCAGGTGTCGGCGTCGATGGTCAACGAGATCAACCGCCAACTCGAGATGTCCCACGGGACGCCGGGAGCCTACGAATCGGCGCTGTTCGATCGGTTCATCGATGTGATGCGGAACTCGGAGCCGTACGATCGCGTCGTCTTCGATACCTCGCCGACTGGGAGTACGCTCCGACTTCTCGGACTTCCCGACCTGCTGGAGGACTGGATCGACCGGCTGATGCACAAGCGACGGACGAGCATCGATCTCTTCGAGAAGGCCGCGATCGGCAACAACGAACCGCGCCGCGTGATGGAGGGCGACCCCGTCCTCGCGCGGCTCCAAGAACGCAAGGAGTTCTTCGAGTTCGCCGGCTCGGCGCTGCACGACGACGCCGCCTTTTTCCTCGTCGTGAACCCGGACGAACTGTCGCTAAACGAGACCGAGCGAGCGATCGACGATCTCCGGGAGAAGGACCTCGCGGTCCGCGGCCTCGTCGCCAACAAACTCACGCCGTCGCCGGACCCCGACGAGAACGGCCGCGGCGCTCGCTACCTCCGCGAGCGCGTCGAGACGGAAACGGAACGCCTCGAGACGATCCGCTCGGAGTTCGAGCCGCCGCTGGTCGCCGAAATCGGCTGGCGGAGTTCGGAGGTCAAGGGTGATCTCCTGGCGGACGTCGCCGGCGAACTACACATCGAGACGGCCGCTGAGCCGCCGACACACGTCTATAGTAGCCACTGAAACGATTCAGCACTGATCGGACAGCTGTCGTTCGATCAGGCGTGCAATGACTTTCAGTGGCTGCTATAGCTCGAGTGCCGATCGACGGCCACTCGAGTCCGGTTCGGCGGTCCGTACTGATTCGTTCGTACCGATATTCCGCGAGAGCCGATTCGATTCTGTTATCGTCGTGCCAGGGATGCCCATACCACTCCGCCGTCGGACAGAAACCCGTTTAGGCGCTGCTCGCCCACTCCGGATAATGAGTGCGAGTTACCGGATTGGACTAGTCGGCAAACCGTCAGTCGGCAAGTCCTCCTTTTTCAACGCCGCAACGATGAACGACGTGCCCGAGGGGGCCTACCCGTTCACGACCATCGATCCCAGCGTGGGCGAGGCCTACGCCCGCGTCGACTGTGCCGCACCGGAGTTCGACGAGGAGTGCACCCCCAACGTCGGCTACTGTACGGACGGCACGCGGTTCGTCCCGACGAAACTCGTCGACGTGGCCGGACTGATCCCTGGCGCACACGAGGGCAACGGCCTGGGCAACCAGTTCCTCTCCGACCTCAACGAAACCGACGTGCTCGTCCACGTCGTCGACTTTTCCGGCAAAACGGACGCCGAGGGCGAAGCGACGGAGGGCCACGATCCGCGGGACGATATCGCCTTCCTCGAGGAGGAACTCGACCAGTGGTATCTGGGCGTCCTCGAGAAGGGAATCACTCGATACGAGACGGGCTACACCACAGAGGACGACGCCATCGAGGAGGAACTCGCCGAGCAGATGAGCGCGTTCAAGACCAGCGAAGACGAGATCAAACGCCTCATCCGGCGCGTCGGCGTCGGCTTCGACCCCGCGGAGTGGGACGCGGACGACCAACTCGAGTTGGCCCGCGAGATCCGTAAAGAGACCAAACCGATGGTCATCGCGGCGAACAAGATGGACACCCCCGAGGCGCAGGCGAACTACGAGGAGATTACCGGCGATCCCGAGTACGATCACCTGACGATCGTCCCCTGCAGCGCCCACGCCGAGAAGGCGCTGAAGTCGGCCGAACAGGCCGGCGTCGTCGACTACCGACCCGGCGACGCGGACTTCGACATTCTGGGTGATGTCTCCGGCGATCAGGAGGAGGGCTTAGAGCAGATCCGCGACTTCCTCGAGGAGTTCGGCGCGACGGGGGTCCAGGCGGCCCTCGAGACGGCGCTGTTCGACGTACTCGGCGTGACGCCGGTGTTCCCCGGTGGCGCGAACGGGTTGGGGAACGAACGTGGCGAGGTGCTGCCCGACTGCTATCTGATCCCGCCGAACTCGACCGCGGAGGACTTCGCGTACAGCCTCCACTCCGACATCGGCGACGGCTTCCTGCACGCGATCGACTGTCGGAGCAACCGGCAGCTCGGCAGGGACTACGAGGTCGAAGCGAGGGATGTGATCGAGGTCATCACGACGAACTGAACGATCGCTTCGACTCGAGCGGTGGTTGCGCTCGGTGTGCGCCCCGGGATCCGCGGAACCGACGCGAGCACTGAGGTGCGCCCCGGTCGAATTGTCGGCGGCTCGACGACGATGTGAACGAAAACCGAGGCACCTCTCCTCATGGTTGTGATTTCTGCAGTATCTACCGACCACGAACGATGGTTCCGAACTGGAAGTGGCGATTCCAAGACATACCATGCTATTTTGGCGGAAGGATAATTGCCCCTACCTGTGAGTAAGAAAGTGTGCTATCCGAATGAGTATGACAGCTACTACAAATCAACCCGCCGACGTTTCAGACGCGAGCGATAGTGAATCGCCGACTGAAGAGACGGCGGACCTCTCTCTCGACGACGTGTTTCACATTCTGCAGACCTTTCGCCGTCGAGAGGCGATCCGGTACATGCTGCAGGCGGGCGACCTCGTCAAGATGTGTGATGTCGCCGAACACGTTGCCGCGAAAGAACACGAGACGACCGTCAATCAGTTGATATCGGATGAGCGCCAGCGCGTCTACATCTCACTCTACCAGTCCCACCTGCCGAAACTCGACGAAGCGGGCATCATCGACTACGACAAACCTCGCGGCATCGTGCGGCCGGGCGAGTGCCTCGAGCAGTGCCGGCAGTACCTCGATTCCGCCCCTTTGGAGACGGACGACGCGAAGGAGGATGCGACCGGTACGAGCGCCAACGACCGGTAGTGCGCTGGTATCGGCGTCAGCCTCAGCCTTCTCCTCGCGCCTGCGGTGAGGATACTCCAGCTTCCCGGGTTGATCCTCGGTGTGATCATCACGGCGCTGTTCATGCTTGAAACGACCGCGTTCTGAGCGATTGTGTTCTCTGCACCGCCGTTACCACCGTCTCAGGAAGCGGTGATCGACTCATACCGAACACCAGAATGGACAGCAGTGAAGCGCCGTGGCGACCTCGCCGCTCGAGTCCCGGCGACTGTCGGTGTGAGGCGACAAGTTCTCATTACGGGACCGCTACTGTCCGATAATGAGTATGCGGCAGCTGTCCGGCTATCGACCGACGAAACCCGACGTCGCGGTATTCGTCTCCGGCGTCACCAGTATGGGGCTGGAGATACTTGCGGGCCGGATCATCGCCCCTCAGTTCGGCAGCAGTATCTACACCTGGGGGAGCATCATCACCGTGTTTCTCGCCGCGCTGAGCCTGGGGTACTGGCAGGGCGGAAAACGAGCGGAAACGGCATCGAACCGTCGAATGACCTGGATTTTGCTCGGGACGGCGGCCTACGTCGCCATCGTGGTCTACGGGAGCGGCCAACTGCTGCTCTCGGCGTCTGCGATGCCGCTCCCGGCCCGGTACGCCTCGCTCCCGGCCGTGCTCATCCTCTTCGGGCCGCCGACATACCTGCTGGGCTTTATCAGCCCCTACGCGGCCGAACTCTCCGAGAAGAAGGGGATCGGCGAAGCGTCGGGACACGTCTACGCGCTCGGCACCATCGGCAGCATCGTCGGTGCGGGTGCGACGACGTATCTCCTCATTCCGACGCTCGGCATCGACATGATCGGGCTCCTGTTCGGGCTCATTCTCGTCGGAACTGCGTTCGCGCTCACGCTCCCCGCCCTCTCCCCGCGGCCGGCGGCGGCGAGCGTCGCGATCGCGCTCTTGCTCGTCGTCGCGGCCGGGCTCGGGCCGGTGGCGTTCGACCACCGCGGCGACGTCGTCTACCAGACCCAGACGGCCTACCAGGAACTCGAGGTCATCGACGACGGCGATGTCCGGACGCTGTACCTGGACGACGCCCGCCACAGCGCGATGGATCTCGATGATCCCGACCGGCACGTCTTCGAGTACACGCGATATTTCCACCTGCCGATGTTGATGGTCGACGATCCCGACGAGGTCGAGAACGTGTTGTTCATCGGCGGGGGCGGCTATACCGGGCCGAAGGACTTTGAACGGAAATACGACGTCAACGTCGACGTGGCCGAACTCGATCCCGCGGTGACGCAGGCCGCGAAGGACTACTTCCGCCTCGAGGAGGGCGAGAACATGACCGCCCACACGGAAGACGGCCGCCGGTTCCTCCGTGATACCGACACGACCTACGACCTGATCATCCTCGACGCCTATCAGAAGGATCAGGTCCCGATCCACCTGACGCAGCTGGGGTTCATGGAACTGGCCGAGGAGCGACTCTCCGATGACGGCGTCTTCCTCGCGAACGTCATCGCCTCGCCCAGCGGGGCCGGCTCCGAGTTCTACCGGGCGCAGTACAAGACGATCGACGAGGCCTTCGCCTCGACCTACAGCTATCGCACCTCGGACACGGGTTCGGTCCAGAACATCGAGGTGGTCGCCACGAAGGCCGACACGGACTTCACCGAAGCCGAGCTCGCCGAACGAAACGAGCGCCGCGACGTGGGGATCGACCTGAGCGGCGAAATCGAGACCTCATTGGACGAACCCAGAACCGACGACGTCCCGGTGTTGACCGAGGACCACGCGCCCGTCGACAGCCTCCAGGCGTCGACGGTCGGCCAGAAGTACGTCATCGAACAGACCGGGGAGGAGGAGACGCAGCCGGAACCCGCATCGATCGGGACGGGATCGGAACCGCTCGGGGTCAGACCGGATCCGATCGCGCTCGCACGGCCCGCACCGGTGCTCGAGTCGGTGACAGTCGACCCAGCACAGACCAGGCCAGTTCCAGCGTAGCGTTCCGACCACGCACCACTTTTGATCGAACCTCGGTCGGATACTCTTCGGTCGGATACTCTTCGGTCGGATACTCTTCGGTCGGATACTCTTCGGTCGGATACTCTTCGGTCGGATACTCTTCGGTCGGATACTCTTCAGTCGGATACTCTTCGGTCGGATACTCTTCAGTCGGATAGCGTCTCGCCCTCGAGCGGCGTCGCCGTCCGCCAGTAGTGATCCAGCGAGTCCTCGGCCCACGAGCGGACGGCGTCGTCGTCGGTATCGACGGAGGCCCGGAGGATGCCGTTCTCGTCGCGCAAGAGGAGGTAGACGACGTCGTCGACGATCATTATCGCGATCGGGACGCCCTCCTCGCGGACCCGTATTTCGGCGTCCTCGGCTGCAAGTAGCGCCTCGAGTTGGTCTCGAAGCTCCGACTCGTCGGCCAGCGCGTCGATCGCGCTGCGGCCGAAGACCCCGCTGAACCGCTGGTTACCGGCGGTCACGCGCTCTCGAACGACGCGCAGCGTCTGTCCGTTGAACGTGTGGGAGAACGTCCGGACATCGTCACCGTCACGGATGAAATCGAGTAAGCGACTCAGCGGCGCGTTCGGCCGCGTCGCGCTGGGGACCGTGATCGTGGCGTCCGAGAGCCGCCGGAGATCGAAGTCCATCGCGTGCGTCGGCAGGTAGTCCACGATATCGCGGAGTTTCCCTTCCGTCTCGAGGATCTCCTGCAAGTCGGTAAACCCCTCCGCGACGAGCCGACCCGTGGCGGTCGCGACGTACTCGCTCCCGTCGTGTCTGATCCACGATCGATCCTCGAAGTCGCCGAGAATCCGTCCCAGCGTCGCCTGCGAAGCGCCGGTCGCGGTCGCCAGTTCGTTGCGCGTGTGTCGTCCCTCCGCCAGCAGTCCGAGCACCTCGACGCGGTTCGCCGAGAGCGCGAGAAACTCGATCTCCTCGAGCGCCGATTCCATACGAGTACTCCGGGTCGCCGCGGGAAATCGTTTTCGTAGCGTGAAAGGCTTTCATGGTCTGGCGGTCTATCGTGGGTCCCGGCTATTTTCCCCGCCCGCCGACCTTTCTTCCTGTGAAATAATTTCTGAACGAAACTATATGCCCGGCGCTCTTACGGTGTAACACGATGATCTTCGCTATTCGCGCGTCGGCCGGTATCGGTTCGACGCACACGATTCGTTCGGGGGTACCGGCATAGATGGTCTCCCGTCGCACTGCCGTTTTCTTCGCCCTCTCGAGTCTGTTCTTCGGCGGGACGTTCGTCGCCGCAAAGGCCGGACTCGCCTACTTCCCGCCGCTGCTGTTTGTCGCACTTCGGTTCGACGTCGCCGCAGTGGTCATGCTTGCGTACGTCGGTCTGACGTCGTCCCGGTCGGAGCTACTTCCGCGGACGCGCGGTGACGTCGGGGGCATCCTCGCGACCGGCGTGCTCGCGATCGGCCTGACGAACGCGCTGTTGTTCGTCGGCCAGCAGTACGTCACCAGCGCGGTCGCTTCGATCATGTACAGCCTCAACCCGATCATGACTCCGGTGTTCGCCGCGTTCTTGCTCTCCGACGAGCGCCTCTCTCCGCGCGGTGGGGCCGGCATGGGACTCGGCCTGCTCGGGGTCGGCCTCGTCGTGAGCCCGGACCCCGCGAACCTGCTGGGGGGTGCCGTCGGCAAGGGGATCCTCTTCGTCGGCGCGATCGCCGCCGCGCTGGGGGCCGTCCTCATCCGCCGGGCCGACAGCGATCTCTCGAGCACGGTCCGCGTCGCCTGGGGACTGCCCTTCGCCGCGGCGCTAAGCCACCTGCTGGCCTGGGCAAGCGGCGAGTCGGCGACCGCGATCACGTGGTCTACCGAGGCGATCCTCGCGCTGGGCTACGTCAGCATCTTCGCCGGCGTCATCGCGTACATCGCTTACTTCGGCCTCATCGATACGGCCGGCGCGATCCGCGCGAACCTGATCTTCTACGTCGTCCCCGTCGTCTCGACGCTCGGCGGCTGGGCGCTGCTCGGCGAGACTATCGACGCGCTCGCGATCGCCGGCTTCCTGACGATCTTCGCCGGCTTCGCGGTCCTGGGAAGCGCCTCGATCGACGTCCGCTCGCTGCTCCCGAGCGCCCTCACTGACGGGATACTTCCGGACGCTATCACCGACGCGTCGCTTCCCGACGACGAGTCGGGGGTCAGGGAGGAACCCCGCGGCTACCGCTCGGACTAGAACAGCGAGAGTTCGCCGGTCACGCTATCGACACGATCGTCCGCCGCCGGGCCGACGGCCAGCGCGGTGACGGTCCCGGGCTCGAGTTGGGTGTGTCCGGCGTCCCGGATGATGGCGGTCGGAATCCCCTCGCTCTTGGCGATCTCGGAGAGTTCGTGCAGTTGCCGCTCACTTTGGCCCTTCAGGACGACTTTCTTCTGGCCGCCCTGTTTCCACTGATCCTGTAGCTGGCTGTCGGCCTTTTCGTAGGCCGACAGCGACGCGTGGGCGACCTGCGCCGCGAGCTTTCCCTGTCCCATGCCGATGTCGGTGCGAGCGACGATTGCCTGTTTCATAGCCGAGACGAGGACGGGGGCGATGTTAGCATTGACTATCTCGGCCCCGCCCGATGGCAGTGCCGTGCTCACCGTCATGGCTGGAGACGAAAATCAGGGCGGGAGATAACGATCATGGCAGGAGACGAAGACGAAGAAGGAGAAAGATAGTTGGCGGCCGACCGAAATGTACAGCACGGTTCGGCACCTTTCCGTCCGTATGTCACCGACCGTCGACGACCTCCGGAACGAGATCCGACTCGCCGTGGGCCGGTACGAACGCGTCGAATCGACCGCGTTCACCAAGGAAGCGCTCGCCGCGATCTGCGACGCCGTGGACGCCGATATCGAGACGGACCGTCTGCCCCCGAAATCGGAGATGCGAGCGGCCGTTCGCCGCCGGACCGATCTCGAGGAGGGGGACGATCCGGACGCCGCCGAGCGCCCCTTCCGGAAAGCGGAACTGGAGTCCCTCGCAGCGTCGCTTCGGAGCGAGTAGCGACTACCGAATTGGGCGACGGAACGGTCGAGAATCCGATCGGCGGACGCTTCGATCAGGTCGCCGATCGGCGTGCCGAGTCAGCAAACGATTTCGCCGTCGAGACAGAGCTCTCGTTCGGTTCGTCTCGCCTCCGGCCCCGCTTCGACGAGCGTCGGCTCGTCGACCGGTTCCGCGAACCGATCCGGGTCCGGGTCGACGCGCTCGAGCATCGCCGAGAAGACGGAGCCGCGCCGGCCGCTGGCCGAGACGACGCCGCCGTACTTTCGCTCCTCGAACGCGGTCTCGTCGGGATCGGGGAACTCCTCGCGTATGAGCTCCGCCGTCTCTCTGAGGTACGTTGCCGCCTGTTGCTGGGAGTACAGGCTCTCCTCGTAGTACGTCTCCGCGTGCTCGTCGGCCAGTTCCTCGGCGGAGTGTTCCGGTGACTCGTAACAGACGGACTCCCTGGTGGTGTACCCGCTCGCGAATCGGATATTCAGCGTGAAGCTATCGGGGTAGCGGAGGGTCAGCGGGGAGAACAGCATATCCGTAATGGTCGTCTGCTGTTGTGTCCGCCACGCTCCCTCGAAGTAGTACGCGGCGACCGCTCCGATCCGGTCGTCGCGCTCGCCGCGGTTGTACGCCATCGCGGCCTCGTGGAAGTCCTCGCCGGCGATCCGTCGAAGCCGCCGTCTGAAACTCTCGGCGACGTGATCGCGTTCCGCTTCGTAGGCGTCCAGCACGGACGCCGCAGGGTCAGCGAGGAGGTCCGCCTTTCGCTCTCGAGCGTCCGCCACGGTCATCATGTTCTCGTGGAAGACCCGCTCGGCCTCCAGATCGGGAAGCGGTATTCTGACCGCTCGCTGATGCAGAACCCTCGTGTCACCGTTGAATCGGGTCCGGGTCCCGTCCATACGACGGCCTTCGTGATACAGCGTTATAATCGGTTAGGCCGTCTGAGAGAGGATTTCGGATAATTCACACGATCGTGATGGTATCGTGAGCGAGAGTATCTGGCCCGCTTTTTGGTTGTCGGTGCCGTTCGGGGCGCACTCGAGTCGCGGGGTCGGATCGCGGCGCCGGATCGCAGCGCTTCCGTCGAGCCCCGACCGCGGACCGGGAAATTTAGGGCCCCGTACTCGCTCTGACACGGTATGATCCTCTCCGATGCGGACATCCTCGAGCGCCTCGAGGCCGGCGACCTCGTCGTCGACCCCCTCGACGATCCGAAACTGCAGATACAGCCCGCGAGCGTCGACCTCCGACTGGGCCGAGAGTTCCTCGAGTTCCAGCGGACGAACATTCCCTGTATCCACCCCAACTCCGAGGACGAGGTCGACGACTACGTCACTGAAACGCTCGTCGAGGACGGCGACGACTTCATCCTGCACCCCGGCGACTTCGTGCTGGGGACGACCCACGAGCGGGTCGAGATCCCGGATGACCTGATCGCCCACGTGGAGGGCCGCTCCTCGCTGGGCCGCCTCGCCGTCGTCGTGCACGCCACTGCGGGTCTGTGCGACCCCGGGTATCGGGGCCAGATCACCCTCGAGCTATCGAATCTTGGCTCCGCACCGGTCGCGCTCACCCCGGGGATGCGCATCTCGCAGCTCACCTTCACCGAACTCAAGACGGCCGCGGAGCGGCCCTACGGTAGCGAGCGCGGCTCAAAGTACCAGGATCAGGACGGGCCGCAGGCCTCCCGGATCCAGAGCGACGACGAGTTCGGCGGCGATCAACTCGAGCGCGAGGATTGACCCCGGTCGCGGGAGCCAGCCGACCGGCGACGGCTGAACACGCCGGCAGGGGATTCACTTCCAGGTCGCTCGTAGCCGGGATACCAACGCTACCGATGTCTCTCTCGAACTACGAACTCCACGAGCGACTCGACCGTCTCTCGAGCGCGTCGGCGGACCGCGACGTCCTCGTCACGCTGACCGTCCCGCCCGAGGAATCGATCGGCGAGGCACGACAGCCCGTCGAGACCGACTACGCCGAGGCGACCCAACTCGACGAGCAGTCGGCTCCCAGACCGCTGGTCGACGCCCTCGAGAACATCCGGAGCCGCCTGAACGACTACGACGAGATTCCGGAGACCGGGCTGGCGATTTACGCCGGCGTCGTCGACGGCGACCTCGTCTCCGCGACGTTCGATGACCTTCCCGTTCCAATCGACGAGTCGCGCTACGAGCACGGCAACGAGTTCGATCTCGAGCCCCTCGAGGACCTCACGGAGCCCGACTCGACCTACGGCCTGCTCGTCGTCGAGCGCGGCGGGGCCGCGCTGGGCCGGCTGGACGACGAGGGCGTCGACCCGATCGAGACGTTCAACAGCACCGTCCCGGGAAAATCGAGCGCCGGTGGGCAGTCCGCCGAACGGTTCGAGCGCGATCGCGAGCGTCAGAAGCGCGAGTTCTTCGACGAGGTCGCCGAGCGCGCCGAAATGGAGTTTCTCGGCAATGATCCGGCCGATGGGGTCCTGCTCGGGGGCACCACCGGCACCGTCGAGGATTTTCGCGAGGAAGCCGATCTCGATCACCGACTCGAGGACCGCCTCGTCGGCGAGTACGCCGTCGAGTACGCCTCCGAACAGGGCCTTCGTCAGCTCGCGGCGAAGGGTGAAGAGGCGATCGAGGAGCGCGACCGCGGAGCCGTTCGCGAGACGCTGTCAGACTTCTTCGAGCGAGTCCGCGACGACGAGGAACCCGTCGCCTACGGGCACGACGAGGTCGACGATGCCCTCGCATACGACGCGGTCGGGACGCTACTGCTCTCGACGGGGCTCGAGGCCCCCGAACTGCAGGAGTTCGGCGACCGTACGGCCGAGCAGGGTGGCGAGACCGTCGTCATTCCGGACGACTTCCCGGACGGGGATCGATTCCGCGAGGCGTTCGACGGCGTCGGCGCGCTGTTGCGGTTCCCGATAGACTGACGGCCTCGAGGAGCGATTTCCGATCGACTTGTGGCCTCGATGCGGTCGGAGACTGGAAGCGTCCCGCGGCGTCGACTGGCTGTTGCAGGCACCACCGGCTTGGCTCGAGTCGCGATAGCTGACGGTATGTGTGCCACGTTTTCGGACGACGACGTCGACAAGCCCGTCGAGAACGACGCCGGCGAAGCGGTCGGGGTCGTCACCGCTGTCGAAGGGGACGTCGCCCACGTCAGGCCGGATCCGTCGGTCGTCGAGTCGATCAAGTCGTCGCTCGGCTGGGAGAAGGGGGCCGAGGAGACGGTCGCGCTCGAGCGGGAATCGGTTCGCGAGATCACCGCAGACGCCGTTCGGCTCGAGGGTCCCCTCCCGATACGGGACGATTCGACGACCGACGCGGAGGCAGAGCGCAGCGAGTCGTCGGACCGAACGCCGGAGACGGAGCCGGCCGGCGGAATGAGCGGGGTCGACGAGACGGAGATCGCCGAGGATATGGCTGACGACGACGGTCTGAGCGCGGTCGACGAGATGGATACGGTCGAGGAACGGGCTCGCGGCGCAGAGGTCGACCCGACCGAACTGGCAGACCGCGATTCCGGGCTCTCGGTCCGACCAGATGACGATGATCGGCGGACGGACACTGCAGTCGATATCGACGACGACGCGCAGCGGACGGACGCGGCAGTGGATCCCGACGAGGACGCCAGCCGTACCGACGCCGCGGTGGATCCGGACGCGATCCGCGAGTCGGACGCGACCGATCGCGGGCCGACGACCGAGGACGGCGCACAGGGGCTCGCAGACGACCCCGAAACGGAGCGGCTCGCGGACGCCGGTTCCGACGACGGCGAAGACGAGTAACGTCGTCTCGTTTCGTCAGCGGAGTTTGCTGACTGCGCCAGCGGACTGCTGCCGTGGTTCGCCGGGCCGCCTACTAAGCCCCTCCTGGTGCTACGGGGGCTATGGCTTGGACAGACGAAAGCGGCGGCTCCGAGGGCGTCGACGTCACCGGCCCGTCGGACGCACAGTCGATCGTGTTCGTACACGGTGCGATGTTCACCCGGAAGATGTGGCTTCCCCAGCAACGGGAGCTCTCCGAGTCGTTCCGCGTCGTCTCGCCGGATCTCCCCGGTCACGGCACTCGAGCCGGCAAACCGTTCCGGATGGAGCCGGCGATCGACGTCCTCGAGGACACCCTCGAGACGCACGCCGACGGTCGGCCGTCCTCGTCGGGCTCTCGCTCGGCGGCTACGCGGTTACGGAGTACGCTCATCGCCATCCCGACGAGGTCGACGCGCTGGTGCTGTCGGGGAGCAGCGTGAACCCGGTGAAGACGATGGAACTCGGCACGCGACTGACCGGGGGGCTGTCCCGGCTTCTGACGAAACCCGATATCGGAAAGCGCGCCGTCGAGAAACTCGCGACGCGCTGGGTGCGGAATCGGGACCTCCCACCGGATATCGAGCGGGAAATCATCGACGCCGGCTTCTATCCGAAGCAGTTCGGCGACGCGGGGCCGGACATCGCGGGCGAGGATTTCCGGGCGAAACTCTCGACGTACCCCGGCTCGACGCTCATTCTCAACGGCGAGAACGACAAGCTGATGCGCCGCGGCGAGCGGGCCCACGCCGGGGCTGCGCGGGACGGCCGCGTGGAAGTACTCGCGGATGCCGGCCACATCTGTAACCTCCACCGACCGGCGACGTACACGGATCGGGTTCGACGGTTCGTTCAGCAGACCGTCCCCACGAAACAGTAAGACAGGACGGGGGTGATCGTCGTCGGGCGCGTGTGCTCAAGCGTCGGTCGCCGCGGCGGTTCACGAACGCCGATCGCCGATCGCATTGCGCAGCCGACCGGGGAGTCCGAGCAGAGAGATTCCGAACCCGAACAGCACCATCAGCACGTACAGGCCGAGCGTCGAGGTCCAGACGACGAACATCGCGAGGATCGACCAGCCGCCCGCCAGGAAGTAAAACGCCGCGATCGACATCGCGGTTCCGTACAGCAAGACGAGGTATGGCCCCCAATCGGTCGCGTGGCCGCGTCGTACTCGCCGTCGAACGTAGCGTTTGAGCTCGCTCTCGAGAGATTCTTTCCTGACGGTTCGGCTCTCGACGTCGTCCTCGAAGGCGTCGACGCGATCGCGCAGTCGCTCGATCTCTTCGCGCAGTACCTCGGGGTCGTCCGCGCGGTCGCGCGTCCGAGCGCTCGTTCGACTCGCCCTCGCGCTGGCGCGGTCACTGGCCCGGTCCTCCGTGGCCCCCTCGTCGGCACCCGTGGCGTCGTCGGTCATCGCTTCTGTCGGAATCTGTCGATGTCCGGGACTTTGTAGCTGCCGATCCACTTCACGGTTGGCGAGGACTGCGTTGAGGACCGCACCGAAGACGAGGATGATCGCGCCGGCGTAGAGCCAGACGAGGACGAGGAACACGGCCCCGAGCGCACCGTAGACCGCGTACTCCGACAGCAGGCCGGCGTACAGCGAGAACGTCCGGCTCAGGACGAACCAGCCGACCGCGGCGATGACCGTCCCCGGTGCGGCCTCGCGGATCCCGACGTTCGCGTCCGGGAAGATCACGTACAGCGGGAGAAAGGTGACGAACAGCCCCAAGACGACGAACAGCTGTCCCACGACCGCCACCGCGATCGTCACCTCGAGCCCCGGCAGGAATCGAACGACCAGCTCGAGCGCCCCTAGCAGCGCGAGACCGACCGCGATGACGATCGAGACGATCGTCGCGTCCCAGATCGTATCCAGCAGCGACTTCTCGCCGACCGTCCCGTAGACCTGCGAGAAGGCCCGGTCGAGCCCTCGGAGGACGCGGCTCGAGCCCCACAGCAGGCCGAGGATGCCGACGACAGTCGCCCCGCGCCGCCCGGTCTCGTCGGTGACGGCGTCGGCCAGCAGTGTCTGGGCCTGGACGGTGAGGATGTCGGTCGCGGCCGCGGAGAGGCGGTCCGCGAGGGCCTCGCCGCCGATCGACGCCGCGAGGCCGAGCGCCAGCAACATGAGCGGTACCAGCGAGAGAAAGCCGTAGAAGGCGACCCCGGCCGCCAGCAGCGTCAACTGCTGGTCCTTCGCGAGCCGAAGGACTCGTCTCGTCAGGTCCACCCCTCGTCCCCGATTGATCACGACCCGCCGTTCGAGGTACCGCCCAATATGTAATCACCGAACACAGGTCCCCAACGGGACGTTACGTCCGGACGGACCGTCCGTACTCTCGAGCCGGTGCGGCCCGGCGACCTGTAGCGGTCGGTTTCGGGCGGCCCGGATCGATAGCGTCACGCTATCGGTCGTCTCCCGTGATCTCGTGACGATCACGCAAACGACGAGCTTCTTTGTGTTGAATATCCAATGCCATCGCATGGAGCAACGACGCTGTCCCGACTGCGGCGTGACGATGGAGGAGACGAAGGTCCGCGACACCGAGTCGAGTCGGCTGTTGATCTCGACCGGGAAACGCGACGGGCTGTTGGGAACGATCGGCCTGGAGAACAGGGCGGAGCTACAGGGCGTCTGCTGTCCCGAGTGCGGGCTCGTTCGCCTCTACGCTGACCTCGAGTAGCCTACGCTGACCTCAAGTAGCGGACTCGCGGCGACGCCCGAGACTCGGACCCGACTGTTCAGTCGAGGTTTCCTTCGGTTGCCGCGCGGATCTCGCCCACGCTGGCGTCCGTCTTGAACGTCGTTCCCCCATAGTGGGCTCTCGAGGCCGCATACCCCGCCTCGCGAAGATCGGTCAGGAACTCATCCATCGCGTTCGCGGGCAGTCCCCAGTTCCGACAGAGCTTGTGCTGGTCGTAGTGTGTCGGCTCGTCCAGTTCGGCCGAGAGCGCGTCGCAGAGCTCTCGAGCCTTAGGTGCGGTATCGAACGTGTACGGAATTTCGTCGCGGACCGCGGCGACGAACGTGGGATTCCGGACGGGGCCGAGCCAGACGGGACCGGCGGTGAGCATTCGATTCCCGCCACAATGGGGACACGTCTCGAGCGGATCGGCGATCAGTCCGGAATCGCTCTCCCGGTAGAGACAGTCTTCGCAGTGGTAGAGGTGGCCTAACTCGTCGATCGCGGCGTCGGCCGCAGTGGGCTTGTGCTCGAGCTCGAGGTAGGTCCGAACGTAGTGGCTGGTCGCGTGGGTCAAGAGCGGTTCGACGCCGACGTCGACGCGCGCGGCGCTGCGTGCGAGTGCCGAAATAAGGATTCGAACGCCCATCTCCGCGTGGTAGTCCGTGTTCCGGGGGATCGCGGAATAGGAGCGGACGCCGCTGTTGAAGTGAGCCCCGCACAGCGGCGCGGTGTCCGTCGCGGTGACGCAGACGAGGTCCCGACAGTTCGCGAAGGCCGCGTCGGCGAACGGCATCGGCGTCCCGTAGGGGTCGAGATCGATCACGTCGAACGGCTCCTCGTGCATGAGGGCGGAGACGTTGCGGTGTTCGACCCGCGCCCGCTCGTCGCAGTCGTTTCGCTCGAGGTTCTCCCGCGCGAGGGCGACCGCCTCCTCGTCGACGTCACAGCAGGTGACCTCCCAGCCGTCGGCGGCGGCCCTGACGCCGCGGACGCCGCTCGCGGTCATCGCGTCCAGATACGAAGTGGCGCGATCCTCGCGCTCGCGATAGGCTCGCAGCGTCGCGATCGTCAGATCCCGGTTCAGTTCCTGTCGCGGATTGTAGAAGACCGCCTCCTCGATGCCCTCGGTCTGCTCGCCGGGGACCTCGAGTTCGACCCCGCCCTCAGTGACGCGCATACCACGTCTCGTCGGTAGCGGGCGAAAAGCGGTGTGGTCTCGCGCGACTCGAGCGGCCGGAAACCGGGGCGGATCCGGTCGGTCCACGGTCGCGGTACAACAACCAAACCGATTTTACAGTTGGGGACACAGTTCCGTTCGTGTCGGAGGCCAACCCCGTCGAGCGATGGCAAGCCGCCCTCGAGGAAGCCGGCGAACTCACGCCCGCGATTGTCGGCGACATCTCGCAGGTCCACGGCGACCGCGGGGTTCGCGCCATCGAGGCGGTTGGCGAAAACCGAGTGAAGGCCTACCGGGATTTCACGATCGTCGTCGGCTACGACGACGAGTACATCGTCGAGGACGGCGGCTGTACCTGCAAGGACAGCGAATACAACCTCGACGCGGACGATCCGACCGAGAAATGCTGGCACTCGCTGGCCGTCGCGATCGCTCGTCGAGTCGGCCACGTCGACTACCACGATATGTGGTACTCGGAGGTCCGCGAACTGCTGTAGCCGATTACCGTTGTGCGTAACTGTTATTGCCGTCGTTTCGGGTTCGAATTACCGGTCGGTCGATCGATTTCCGTCATTCGGATTCGTTGCAAGCGGCGATAATGACTTTCGCATCGTCGATCAGCCGATTCTCCATGTAGTTCCCTTTCCCTCTGCCGGCCCACTTGCGCTCCTGGTCGATAATCGAGAGGAACTCGAGTTCCGAAAGGATGTCCCGGACGCGCCGGAGCTTCAGATGCTCGGACTGATCGCGATCGCACAATCGCTTGTACAGGTCGTACGCTTCGTTCGTCGTTATCGGCGCGTCGTCCCCCTCCTTTTGCTGGGTGAGCAGCGCCATCGCCTCGAGAACCAGTTTCGCGTGACTCGGGCTCTTGGAGATCAGTTCGGCGAGGCGACTGGTCTCCTCGCGCTCGTGAGCGTGATCGACGCAGTCCTCCGTGACGGCGTCGTGGTCGTTCTCCTCGGCGATCTCGCCGGCGAATCGGAGGATATCGATCGCTTTTCGCGCGTCGCCGTGTTCGCGGGCTGCGAGCGCGGCGACGCGAGGGACGACGCCGTCCTCGAGAACGCTCTCGTGGAACGCGTCGGAGCGCGACCGGAGAATCTCTCGGATCTGGGTCGCGTCGTACGGGGAGAAGACGTACTCCCGCTCACAGAGGCTCGATTTGATCCGCTCGTCCAGCGAGTCCTTGTACCGGACTTTGTTCGAGATTCCGATGACGCCGATCGTGCTCTCGGTGAGTTTTCCCGATTCGACCGCCCGCGAGAGCTGCATCAGGATTTCGTCGTCTTCGATCTTGTCCACTTCGTCCAGGATGATCAGCGCGACATCGTACCGAGTGTCGACGATGCGCCAGAGGCGGCGGTAATACTCGGCCGTACTCAACCCCGAATGGGGGATCGAGATCTCCGTTTCCGTCTGCTCGTTGAGTTGATGACCCGCCGACTGCACGGCCTGTGTCTCCGTCGATTCCTGGAGACAATCGACGTAGGCGACGCCGATCGATACGTCGTTGTCCTTCGCACGCTCGACGGCGTGATTCGTGATGAATTTCGAACAGAGGGACTTCCCGGTGCCCGTCTTTCCGTAGACGAGAACGTTGTTCGGCGTGTTCCCGCGCGTGGCCGGTTTGATCGCGTTCGCGAGGTTCGTCAGTTCGTCCTCGCGGCCGATAATCCGGTCGCCGTCCGGAAGGTGTGAGACCTGCAGGAGTTCCTTATTCCGGAAGATCTCATTTTCGCTGCCGAAGTAATCCATCGAGTCGGACATTCAGTTGGTCGAACGATTCAGCGGAGACCACTTAACCCATTCGGACCGTGGTGCCGCTGTATATTGTCTGAATGCTCTTTAGAGGATTTAAAGCTGGGAATTTAGACCCCTCAATGCCGCTGTATAGCCGGAAGACAACTCCGTATTTCCGCTGTATTGTTCGTCCGTGACCGTGCGGTCTCGCTGTATCGTATTCGGAACCTTCCTCTCGAGAGCCGATTCGCCGGGTTCACCTGCAGTTGCGCACCGAATTTCTGCTGTATCTCATCGGAACGGTTTATAGATGGGCTGATACAGCTGTTCATCACCCCTCGGTGCCGCTGTATTCGGAGTCACACACCCCGTGGTGCCGCTGTAACGACGCGGTGGTGGGAGCGTACCAGAAACGATGGTTCGAGCGTATAGATCATGTGAAAGACCGGCTCAAGAGATTGATTAGGTGGACGGCGGTACTGGCATGAATCGACTCGAGTGACAATTCTGCGTTCGAAACCGACCGAACGTACTTGCGTTCAAAACACTCAGTGGATGGTGACACACCAGTAGTATTTAAGAGCACTGTCTCCCGGTTCGGACGACGTGACAGTTGGATTCGTGACTCAGCCAGATCGGTCGAAATATCGCATTTCGGTCAGTATCACGGGGACTTACAGCGGAACTCCGGGGTGTGTCGCTCCGTCACTTGGCTCGGTCCAGCTCTCTCCATCTGGTGGATGCAGTCACGTTTCTTGACCAACTCCAGTACCCCCACTCCGCTGCGCAGTTCCCGAGGAAGTTCCGCAGGATCCCCACTCACGCAAAAACCTAGACCAAAAAGGACTGCTCACTCCCAGTGGTCGTTCGCGGTCAAAATCATTCTTCGGCGCAGATCTCGACGAAGTTCCGCAGAATCTGCAGCCCCGTCTCGCCGCTCTTCTCGGGGTGGAATTGCGTGCCGAAGACGTTCCCCGCCTCGTTGGCCACGATCGACGGGAACTCGAGTTCGTAGTCCGTCGTCGCGACCGTCGCGTGCTCATCGTCCGGGGCCGCGTAGTAGGAGTGGACGAAGTAGGCGTAGTTTCCGTCCACGCCCGCTACGAGCGGGTGATCCCGCTGGACCTCGAGTTCGTTCCAGCCCATGTGCGGAACCTTCTGGCCCTCGGCGAATCGGACGTTGGTTCCGGGGATCAGATCCAACCCCTGGACGGCCGACTCGCCGTCGGTTTCGCCCTCTTCGCTCGTCGTGAGTAGCATCTGCATCCCGAGACAGATACCGAAGAGGGGGGTGCCGCTGTCGGCCACTTCGAGGAGGTCCTCGCGGAGCGGGTCGGCGTTCTCGACGCCCTCGCGGAACGCGCCGACGCCGGGCAGGACGACGCCGTCGGCCGCGGCGAAGGCGGCGGGGTCGTCAGTGATCTCGACGTCGGCACCCGCGCGCTCGAGGCCGCGAGTGACGCTGCGGAGGTTCCCCAGCCCGTAGTCGACGATGACGACGGAGGCGAGGGACTGCTCCTGTGGAGACGAAACGGTGCTCATACCGGCAATCGGTGCGGCGCGGTAAAATGTATTCCCCTTCCAGTCAATTTTCACCGGACGCGTTCGCTATCTCCGGTGAGCAACACCCGCCTCAGAAGCCGTCGAGTCGCGACTGCCCGCCCTCGTGATCGGTGACGCCTGCGAGATCCGCCGCCCGCTCGAGGGCGTTCTCGAACGTCTCCTCTTGGCTGCGGTCGTACAGCGTCGCCGCCGGGTGCACGCAGATCAGCAATCGGCGGGGCGTCCCGTCGATCCGGATCTCCTCGAGATCGCCCGCCTCCTTGGTCACCGCGACCGAGCGCTCGAGGAGGTGTTCGCTCGGAACCTTCCCGAGCGTGACGATCACCTCGGGATCGAGGCGATCGATCTCCCGCTCGAGGTAGCCCCGGCAGTTCGCGAGTTCGTCCTTTTTTGGATCGCGATTCTCCGGCGGGCGACAGCGCACGCAGTTGCTGATACGGATGTCGCCCCGTGCGAGGCCGACGTCTCGGAGCCCGTCGTCTAGGACGGTACCGCTGCGGCCCACGAACGGTTCGCCCTGCTCGTCTTCCTTGGCACCAGGCCCTTCGCCGACGAACAGCAGGTCTGCATCCTCGGGTCCGGCACCGTTGACGATCCGGCTTCGAGAGTCGACGAGCGCCGGACAGCGCGTACAGTCCGTCACGCAGAGATCTTCCATCTCTCCCATGGTCGTGGCTCGAACGGCCACCTACTACGTCTTTCTCCTTTGAATACCGTTCGGAGGCGGTGAATAGACCAACGCATCGGGCGGTGAATAGACCAACGCATCGATTTTTGGAGCCGCTATCGCACCTTCCGAATGTCGCTTAAGCTCTGTGTCAGGGAACTGTTGATGGATCATGAACAACTATCAACCGTACCTGTAACCCGTATCATCCAACAAGTGGACGAACGCGGCCGGTTCGATTCCACCGTTCACTCCCCGAGTCCCATTTTCTCACCGGCCCAGTATCCTGCCCCAGCTATCCCAAACGCGACGAGTACGATCAACACATACGCAGGAGCGAAAACTATCCCAACCCAGTCCTCTCCGCCGGTGAAAAGAACGACCCAAACTGCGGCCCCTATATAGACGAAGAGAAAAGCACCGACGCAACGGAGAACTGTACTAGTATCCATCATCGCTTAGATTCGGACTCGGAGAAGGAACGTATTTTGGCAGGATCGACGCGAAATTCGGAATCCGGTGCTGCGAAACCGATAGCAATGGTGGAAAACGGCGATCGTACGCTCTCCGATGGAGCTCGTTTCGGGGAGGGGATCTCTAAACGGACCGAGCGTACGAATCAGCCGCTCGAGCCGCCTGCCTCGCGATCCGAATCGGCTCCGGACGGCCGCCCGCGGGCGTGAACGCCCGAACGACTTCGTCGGCGTCGGCGGGCTCGAGACCCACGCACCTCACGTAGACGGTCTCCTCGTTGATCGTCAGTTCGTGTCGCTCCGGTAACGCCCGGTAGGTCTCGAGTCGTTCCTCGAGTTCGGCTCCCGAAAACGCGTCGCGAAGACCGGGCTCGAGGCCGCCGCTCGCTTCGAACGTAACGGCGAGTACCGGTCGGTCGACTGCGCGGTGTATCGTCGAAAGATCGAGAAGGTTGTACCAGGCCGGGGCGACGGCGCCGAGCAGGACGTACCTGGCGTCCGGTCGGCCGAGGTCGTCGATCAGGTCAATGACGGCAGCGGTTCCGTCGGTACCGCCGACGCGACAGGAGCCGTACGCGAGCCCGTCGAACACGCGATCGGCGCGAACGACGGCGCCGGCGAGCGTACTTCGGGTTCGGCCGCCGGTCCAATCGTCGCGGTACGATTCGGCGATGCCCAGCGCCCGCACCCCGGACTTCATCAGCCGTCGTCTTCGTCGTCGCTGTCGTCTTTGATGGCTTTAAGTCGGTCGAGCAACTCGTCGCTGGACGCGCCGTTTTCGAATTCGATCGTTCCGTCGTGGCTGTTCTCTTCCGATGTCACTGCGTCCTCGTCGTCAAAGTCAGCGTCAACGTCCTGCTGTTCGGATTCATCGTAGCTCCCGAATCCCATACGGTGTTACCTACGAGAGTCCGAGTAAAAAAATCAGCGGTAATAGCGGTCTCAGCGGTCTCAGAGTTTTCAACGAAACTATAGATCTCGAACTATACCCAATGCTGGGATGCTGTGAGTACTGGTGATTGACGTAACACGCCGCAAGAACTCGTTAAGCAGATTCTCAAATATGGCGATATACTGATTAATTGGGTACTTCTTCTCGGAAGTTATGTGTTACCAATACGCATTCTCAAGATTCAGTTGGGTCCTCCACCACATTACTTACTAATGCTATGTTTATTATCAAAACTTTCATGACAGTATAATCGTGCACGGCTGTTCCATTCGATGGGGTGCAAGAGAACTGCACTCAGGGAGAGAACATGACCAAACTTGATGGGGAGACACCAGAGGAATCGTTCGACAATCTGAGTGACACAGTAGCGCGATTTGAACGGCGGCCTGTACTAAAAGCATTGAGCGCGGGGGCCGTCGTATCACTGGGAAGCGGTATCACGGCTGCGTCCGGCGACGACGACCAAGATGGTGGAGATCAGCCCTCCCAACAGATTGACCCTCAGTTCGGGTATTCGACAGCTGACGCCGCTAACATTCCCGACGGTCTCGCGCCAGATCACGAGGTTGAACTCCACACGAATGAGCCAGCGGATCCACAGAATCCAAGTCGGCCATTGTTCTTTCACTTTGAGCCGAGCGGAATTCACGTGGACGCTGGCGATATCGTGCAGTTCACTCTCGTATCCCCTGATCACTCGATTACGGCCTATCACCATGGTATGGGCTTCCAACAGCGGGTGCCCGACGGAGTGCCACCGTTCTCGTCGCCAGTGCTGAACGTTGGTGGCGCTTGGCTCTACGAATTCACCGAATCAGGCGTGTACGACGTGTACTGTGGGCCACACCACATTCTCGGGATGGATATGCGGATTGTCGTCGGAGATCTCACAGAAGAAGACCTCCCCGACTACGTGGAGACGTTCGAAGGGAGTGAGGACCCGCCACTCCTTCCACCGTTCAGCAAGGAGTTCCTCGAACACGAACTCAATGCACCCAGCGACGAAAACGAGGGGTGTGAGTGGACCTGGGTGACGCCCCAGGAGATACTCGGCGCGGACTCACTGGATCCGCTGTCGATTCAAGACCGAGGGGCAGTCCCGTTCACGGACGTCCTCGCCGATATCGACCGCTTCGCGGACGTGACGCTGGAGCACGGTGACGCCGGTGAAGCCGATGAAGACGCTGAAGCTACGGCGACCGTTCAGGTCCGCGACCACGCGGAGTACGGAGAGATTCTAGTTGGTCCGGATGAGATGACGTTGTATATGTTCGTCCCCGACGCCGAAGCGGGGGGTGAAAGCACCTGCTACGGGAACTGTGCCGTGACCTGGCCGCCGCTTACAGTCGATGGCGAGCCTACTGCCGGCGACGGCGTGACAGCGCCCCTTACGACAATCGAACGACAAAACGGTGAGATGCAAGTGGTTGCAAACGACCGGCCACTGTACCACTTCACTCAAGACGAAGAACCGGGCGACGCCACCGGACAAGGAGTCAACGAGGTGTGGTGGGTGCTCGATCCGAGCGGCACTCCCATCCAATCCGGCTAACAAAAGACTCTGGCTCTAACAGGTTATTTTTCGTTTCGACATCATCGGCTGATCGCGGTGACCACCCTCTTTCGTCGGGGTATCGGTGAGTGCCTTCGACGCTCGCTTCAAGCCCCGACAAATCCGATACCTCCAAAAGGCCACCTTGTGGTTTTTCACTCCGCTCCAGCGGATAACCGCTCGCTCCGATCGCAGATGCGTGGGCTCTTCCGCAATGTCGCATTCGCATCTGTAGTTACCGAACTGGACTGCTCAGTTTCGCACCAAATTCTGAATAAAGAGACCGTCTTCCCAACTACTGCTGGACGAATATCACTCGAGAATCGATAGCGTCCGTAGGGGGCTCTCGGCGAGAGTTCCTGCGGTAGCGATGCCACCGTTTTTGCCGTCGGCCCGCAAGTGTCCCCGTATGGAGGTTCACCACGTCACCGAGGACGCGGAGACGTTCACGTGCAACGCCTATCTGGTCGTCGGCGATCGGACGACGCTGGTCGACGCCGGTGCAATGGATGGCGTCGTCGACGAGATCCGCGAGCACACCGACGACCTCGAGGCCGTCGTCATGACCCACCAGCACGGCGATCACGTCGCCCAGCTCGAAACAGTCTGTGATGCGTTCGATCCCGAGGTGTACGCCTACGACGATCACCCGACGCGGACGCACGAAATCGACGACGGCGATACGGTCCGGATCGGCGACGAGGACTTCGACGTCGTCTACACGCCGGGACACGCCGACGATCACGTCTCGTTCGTCTCCGATTCGTCGCTGTTCTCCGGCGACGTGGTCGTCCACGACGACGGCGCGTTCGAGTACGGGAGCTTCGGCCGCACCGACATGGCCGGCCAGTCCCGCGAGCGACTCATCGAGAGCATTCGGGACCTGCTCGAGCGCATGCCCGACGGTAGTCAGTCTGCCGGCGTCGAACACATGTATGCGGGCCACGGCGGCGTCTTCCACGGCGACGTGCGCGACGTAGTGGCGACGGCGCTCGAGCGAGCCGAAAAGCGAGAACCGAAGTATCCCGACGAGTAGCAGCCGTTTCGACCGTCCGCGGTTCGGACGGCGTCGTCACTGGAAGACAGGAAGCGGAAGAAAACGGATCGATATTGGAGATCCGTCGCGGTCGATTATGCGGCGCGTGCTTCCTTCGCCTTGGGGCGAAGCTTCTTGTAGCCGCACTTCCGGCATCGGTTGGCTCGCTTGGAGTTGCGAGCGTTACAGCGCATGCAGATCATCTTCTCGAGCGTTCGTTTCTCAGCGGCATCGAAGCTGGCCATACCCCGCCTTCGCCCGTGGTGCATTTAATCGCTGTGATCCGACTGGCGCGGTTCGACTCTCACAAACGGTCGCGGACGGGTGGCGATACGCTGTCCGCTGGGAACTGAGGACGGGAGTCAGTCGCCACCGTCGATCCGTCATGCCGTACTCCGTCACTCTTCGTCGGCTAGATAATCCTCCTGCACCGCGACGACCTCGCTCGAGTCCGTACACTCGCTGTAGCGGCGGAGCGGTTCCTCGTTGAGCGTCAGAAAGGTCTCGCCCCAGCGGAACGGCTCGAGGAGGTCCTCGGCGCGCTCCCACTCGTCGAAGATGCAGCACGCGCCGGCGAGCGCTTCGACGGTGGTCAGCCGAAACGGCCGACCGTAGTTGATCGGATTCGCGGCGACGAGGAAGGGGAGCGCCCGGTGGACCCCGCGCATCTCGAACGACGCCGCTTCGGCGGATTCCCACGAGCAATCGAGGGCGACCAGCGTCCCCAGCCCCTCCTCGAGATCCGCCGGCGAGAGCGCCTGCTCGGCGTGGGGGTTGAGGACGACCCCGTAGGGCACCTGCCCCATCGACCGATAGAGGGTCGCTTTATCGAACTTCTCGAGGCGACGCGCGGTACACTTCTCGGGGTCGTCGTCGCCCTCGTAGTAGACGTGACACTCCACGACGGATGAGAGGAGGAGCCGAGAGAAAAGCATACGGTTCGAGGACCGGAGTCGTACGTTTTTGCCGGTGGCGACGAATGGAGTGGTATGGATACGGAGTCGGATGCGAGAGACGACTCGGACGGCGATATGCGCGCCCTCGTCCGGCGATACTACGACGCACTCGACGACCACGACTACGACGCGCTCGAGGAGACTCTCTCACCGGAGTTCGTCCAGCACCGTCCGGATCGGACGTTCGAGAGTCGGAACGAGTTCGTCGAATTCATGCGCGAGAAGCGACCGAACCCGGACACCAGTCACGACCTCGAGTCGGTGATTGCTGAGGACGGTCAGATCGCGGTGCGCGGCCGCGTCATCGAAGCGGGGACGACGCTTTTCGAATTCGCCGACTTCTTCGAAACCGACGGCGGACGGCTGGCTCGACTCGAGACGTACTCGCGGTGACGACGAATGTAGTGTCGTGTCGTGCGGCCGGCGATGACGGCGGGTACGGTATCGTGCGTCTCGTGTGCGAGTTCTCGAGCGGGATCTAGTGACTCCCGTTTCGAGTATGGACACGGGAGAGTGTCCTGCGCAAATTCTTCCAGGATAGCCAACCAATCTACGGACATGGTTCACTGCCCCGAATGCGACGCAACTCTCTCGGAGAAGACCGATGTCGAGTTCGTCGAAATGGATGCCACGACCGGTTTCTTCGCGGCGTCGAAGCGGTTCTACCTCGTCGCGTGCACCGAGTGCGGCGCGGCGATTGGGAGCGGCGTCGCCGGCGCGAAACACGAGCCTTCCCACGGCGAATCGAACCCTGCGGCCAAACGGGTCGCGCCGGAGCGTTCGACTCACGCCGAGCAGTTGTTCGGTCCCAATTCGAGTTCGACCCGTTCTTCGGGTGGAACCTCGGCTACGCCGCGGTTGTACTCGATAATTTCCTCGTAGTTCGACGGCTTCTCGCCGGCATCAGCCATGCGCTCGACGAACTCGTCCTCCTCGAGTCCGAGCAGGTCGATCCCCGTCCGCGCAGCGCGGATCGTCGTCCGGATCGGCTCGCCGGGTGCACCGTGTTCGAACTCGCCGTCGGCGGTGACCGTCACGTGTCCCGGAAGAACGACGACGCTCTCGGGTTCGGCCAGAATCGTCCGGTGGAGCGTCTCGTAGAGCATTCGAGCCCCTCTCTCTCCCTCGCCCTCGCTCGCGGTTCCACCGCTCGCATCTTCCGAGGCACTGCGTGCCTCGCTCTCCCTGAACTCGAGTTCCGTCCGCCCCGTCGAGTCGACGTGCAGCGTGTCGGCGGTCAGCAGCGCCGCGTCGTCCACCAGCAGATTGATCATCTCGCTGGTGTGTCCCGGCGCGGCTACCGCCTTGACCTCGCGCTCGCCGACCGAGAGTACCTCGTTGCGCTCGAGCGGCGTGTACTCCCGTTCGACGTCGCGCTCGCTCGCGCGCTCGCTGAGGTAATACGGTACCTCGAGGTCGTCCGCCAGATCGCGACCGCCGGAAATGTGGTCGGCATGTACGTGCGTGTCGATCACGCCGGTAACGGTCAGACCGGCCTCCTCGGCCGCGGCCGCGTACTCGTCGGTGTCCGCGGTCGGATCGATGACGAGGGCCTCGCCCGTCTCCGCACAGCCGACGACGTAGCCCAGACACCCCTTCGCGCGTCGCTGAATCTGGACGATCGTCAGCCCGTCACCGGCATCGATCTCAACTCGGTCGTAGACCCCGCTCCAGCCCTTCATCCCGCCGTCGACGGCCGCCACCTCGTACTCGTTGGTCGCCGACTCGAGGCGCGTCGCGAGATTGCCCGAGGAGAGCCCCTTCGCACAGACGGTGATGACGCGGTCGGCGTCACCGACGACGGTCTTGAGGTCCTCGAGTCGGCCGTCCAGTTCTTCCTCGGGACCGAACGGAAAGTGGAGCGCGCCCGCGATGTGCCAGGACTCGTAGCTGTCTTCGGGACGGGTATCGACGAGCGCGAAATCGGCGTTCTCGTCTTGCAACTCTGCGAGCCGTTCGGGCGAGATTGTGGTGACCATACACGACCGTACGGCGACGAGGGACCTAAATACTGAGTCGTCAGTTGCCAGGGTCGTCACCGACAGCGCGGCAGGTGCCAGGATTGCCATCGACTTCGCGACAGCTGTTTCGACGCGGCGTCGACCGGTTACAGTTCACGGCCGCCGAGAGCGTTCATTTAACTGATACGCCGTTCAACCGTCGGGTATGGCTCTGTCAAATTTCGTCGCCGCCGTCATCGCCGTCTTTCGTCGTCGCCCGGGTGATCTCCTCCCCCTGTACCTGCTCGGCGTCGCGATTCCCGCGATCGTCCGCGTCGTTCCGTTTCTCGCGATCGGCATCGCGTATCTCTTCCTCTCGAGGTCCGGACGCCTCGAGGCGATCCGAACACACCTCGTCGAACTCGATCCCCCGCCGAGCCCCGACGCCGATCCCGAGGCGTTCGACGCGTGGGCGAGCGGCCTCGAGCCGATCTTCGACCAGCTGGTGACGCTACCGCTAGCGGTCCTCGCCGTCGTGACGATCATCGCGAGCGTCCTGTTGTTCGTGGTGCTGTCCGCCGTCGTCGCCGCCGGCCAGCTCGCGGCCTGTTACGGTCGGCTCCGTGACGAGCGCGGCCTGATCGCCGGGATCGACGGCGTTCGCCGCTACTGGCTTCGGTTTCTCGGCCTGTTCCTCCTCGAGGGGCTGTGCTGGGTGGCGGTACTCGGTGCCATCGGCATCGGAGCGACGCTGTTCGGCGGCATCGTCTCGCTTGCGACGGGGTCCGCGGCACTCGCTCTCCCCGTGGTCTTGCTCGGTGTGTTCGTCGCGTTCGTCGTCCTACTCGTCGTCCGCGCGTTGTTCGCCTTCGCGCCGGTCGCGGTCGTCGTCGACGACGCGGGCGTGTTCGGATCGCTGCGGAGCGCCGCGGGGTTCATTCGCGCGCAACCGGTGGAGGCGGCCTTTTACTACGTGATCGCGATCGGGATGCTGGTCGGACTGTCGACGCTCACCGGACTGTTCTCGCTCGTCGACGTCGTCACCGTCGGCTCGCTGGTCTCCGCGCTGGTCGCGATGCCGGCCCTCGATCTGCTCAAATCCGCCGTCTACTGCGGCTATCGGGACCGATTGAATCCGCCGGAGCCACGGACGCGATCCCTTCGGGACGGGGTCCGGGCCGGACTCCGCCGCGGCTGGCGCGAGATGGTGTCGTTCGTCCGGGCGCGGCCCGGGACGCACGCGTTCGTCCTCGGCCTCGGTCTTCTCGGATTCTGGATGGGGTGGGCCGCCGCCGGACCCTACGTCGGGACGTTTGACGCGTCGATCGCGGCTCGCCTCGAGGGCATCTTCCCGCCGACGATGGCGGCCAACCTGTTCGGCAACAACTGGTTCGTCGCGCTCACGACGGCCTACGCCGGAGTCGCGCTCGCGGTCCCCGCGATCGTCTCGCTGCTGTTCAACGGCGTCTTCCTCGGGATCATGGCCCGCCTCGAGGTCGATCCGCTGGAACTCGCCGCGTTCGTCGTTCCCCACGGCGTTCTCGAGATCCCGGCGATCCTGATCGCGGGAGCGCTAGGGGTGTCCGTCGGCGTCACCGCGTGGCGGACGTGGCGGGGTCGCGCGAGTCGAACGGCTTTCGCGGACGCGCTCGAGCGGGCGTTCTGGGTGTTGATCGGGATCGGGATCCTGCTGGCGATCGCCGCGGTTATCGAGGGGTTCGTCAGTCCGTTCTACTATCGGCTCTTTCTCTAGCGAAGCGCCGTTCTCTCCGAAGACCGTTCGATACGTCTCTCGTGCGAATGGAACAGTGGGTTCTGCTAGTACTGAGTGAGATGAAGCGACCTGCTAGCGTGGCAGCAGGGGATCGCCACGCCCTCCCCAGCCGATTCGCTCACTTCGTCTGCTCACGGCCGCTGCGCGCCCGTTCGCATGGTATGCGGGACCTCTGGTCCCGCACTATTCGCTCATCCCTCGCACAATATCATCGGCCGCCTTCGCTAACGCTCAGACGGCCGACAGCGCGCGCCACCGCACGTCGGTTGATCAGACTGAGCGAGATATAGTGTGAGAGGTTCCCACGCCACTATTGATAGGCCTCGAACTCCTTCCCGAACATCAGGAAGTAGGCGGTACCGACGAGCCCGATCCCCGTCGCGATGGTGAACGCGACCGTCGGATCGCCGGCGAACACCTGCGTGCCTGTCAGCGGGTTCGAGAACCCGTCCCACAGCAGTCCGCCCAGCGCCGCGCTCGGGATGACGATCAGGTTCCGCAGGAGGTAGTACGCGCCGGTCACCCGGCCGCCGGCACCCCGTTCGGCCGGGCCGACTATCAGCGCCTTGTGGGCGGGCAGCCCCGCAAACCGCAGCCCCGAGAACGCGAAGAGGGCCGCGAGGACCGCCGCGTCTTCGGGCGCGTTGATCAGCACAATCGGGAAGATCGCGTAGACCGCGAACCCGAGCGTGACCACCGGTTTGAGGCCGACGCGTTCGGCTGCCTTCGCGACCGGAATCATCGTCACCAGGGCGACCACCATTTCGATCCCCAGCAGGATCCCGAAGTACGACTGTGGCGAGAGGTCGACCGCGCCGACGGCCGGCAGGGAAACGGAGAGACCGACCTCGAGAAACCGCGTGACGACGATCACGAAGAAGACGTAGACCATCCCGTTCGCGAACCGGACGAGGGTATCGCCCACGAGCAGGGGTCGAAGCTCGTCGGGCATCGCCCGGAGGTCGGCGATGAGCCGTGACGCTCCCTCGAACTCCGTGCCGAAATCGTCGTCCGCGGACCGATAAAGGACGTGCTGGACGACGGTCCCGAAGACGCCGAAGACGACGGCGACGAGCAGGATGAGCTGAAACGCGGTCACGATCTCGCCGTCGCTCGAGCCGAACGGAGAGAAGAGCGCGGCGGCGAGCAGCGGGCCGACGAGGAAGGCGGTGCGGCGGAACGTCTCGGTGCTCGCGAAGCCGGCGGCCAGTTTCGAGGGCGAAACGGACTGCTTGACGATGGCGAACGTCGCCCCGAGCCCGAACGACTTCCAGGCCTGCGAGAGCGCCAGTCCGACGAAGATCGCGACGATGGCCAGAGAGGTCGAGCCGATCGAGACGCCGGCGAGCGCGGGCGCACCGAGCCAGATCCCGAAGCCGAGCGTCGAGCACAGGCCAAACGCCGTCAGGGCGTACCGCGAGCCGATTCGATCGGAAATCGCTCCGCCCGGATAGGGATAGACGGCGCTGATGACGTTCCCGAACGTCCCGAACAGCCCGACGACGAACACGGACGCGCCCAGCGCCGACATGTACTCGGCCATGTATCGGCTCGTCATCTGGAAGCCGAGACTGAACGCGAACATCGCCACCGAGAGGACGAGCACGTCCCGCTCGAGCGCGAAGAACTGCCGGAACGGATCCAGCGGATCGGCCTCTTGATCCGTGGACTCCTGCTCGAGGCTCATGCGCGTCGCTTCGCAGGCCGACGGCTTGAAATTTGATCCGTCGGCCGACGCTGGCGCTGCCACCGACGCTGACAGCGTGGGATACGACAAAGGGAAGGGCTCATTAGCCAGTAGTGTGAGATCCAGCACATGGCTTCGTGGAAGCGGGATTTCGCGAGCGGGCTCGTCGTCCTCGGTCCCATCCTCGTTACGCTCTACGCGATCTACTGGCTCTACGGACTCGTTGCCGGGCTGACGCCCGGTCTCATTCTCGATTCTGGCGCGCTCACGCCGCTTATTCCCGGCTCGAGCGATCAGGCCGTCCAGACGCGCGAGCAACTCGCGCAGTTCCTTCGCGTGATCGTCGCGTTGACCGTCTTCGTCATTCTCACGTTTTCCGTCGGCTATCTCATGCGGACGACCGTCGGCGGGCTGGTCGAACGGCTGGTCGACAACATCGCGAACCGCGTTCCTGTGATTCGCGTCGTCTACAACGCCTCGAAGATGGCCGCCGAGACGGCCTTCGGCGAGCAGGATTCGCTCCAGAAACCGGTCAAGATCGAGACCTGGGAGGGGCTACGGATGACGGCGTTCAAGACCGGAAAGGTGACCGGCGACGGCCGCGAGGTACTCTTCTTGCCGACCTCGCCGAACATCACGACGGGGTACGTCGTCGAAGTCGAGTCCGACGAGATCACCGAACTCGACGAGGATGTCGAGGACGCGCTCACCCGCGTCCTGAGCGCCGGCTTCGGCGACGCCAACCACCGCGGCATGGACGCCGGCATCTCCATCGACGTTATCGACGACGCGAAAGCGAACGAATCCGACCGCGCCGGAACCGACCGCGCCGGAACCGACCGCGCCGGAACCGACCGCGCCGGAACCGACCGCGCCGGAACCGACCGCGCCGACGACGACTAACACCGACCTTTTGCTCTGCGCTCACTCCCGTCGGTCGTTCGCTCGGCAAAAGGTCGATCAAAAGCACTCCTCCTTCCTTTCCGCTCGTTTCTCTCGCTCCAAGTCAGTCGTCGGCCCGCTCGCTCCCTGCGGTCGCTCGCGGTGAGTGTCGGTTGACCGCCTGCCCTCCCCCGAGTCGCGCGCCTCTCGCAGTGCTCGAGGCGCGCTCCCGGCCACAGCACGCAATCGTGCACAGATCAGTAGAAGAATCCGGTTCACTTCGTCCTGAAGTCGCTATCTCGAGATCGATCAGACGCGTTGCTGTCGGGAATCAGCTCTCCTTACACGTCGACGTACTCGAACCACTCGTCGTACTCCTCGGAGCCTTCCTCGACGATCTCGAAGAATTTTTGCTGGATCTCTTCGGTGACGGGGCCGCGGGAGCCGTTTCCGATGACAACGTTGTCGACTTTCCGGATGGGCGTCACTTCGGCCGCGGAGCCGGTGAAGAACAGCTCGTCGGCCGTGTTGAGTTCGCCGCGCGAGATCGAGACGTTGTCGTGGACGGTGTACCCCAGATCCTCCGCGATCCGAATGACGGAATCTCGAGTGATGCCGTCGAGGATCGACTCCGAGAGCCCGGGCGTGTAGAGTTCGCCGTCGCGCACGAGGAAGACGTTCTCGCCGGGGCCCTCCGCGACGTTCCCCTCCTTGTTGAGGACGATGGCTTCCGCGTAGCCGTTCCGGCGCGCTTCCTCGCCGGCGAGCATGCTGTTGACGTAGAGACCGGTGGTCTTGGCGTTCGTCGGAATCTGACTCGAGGCGTGTTTTCGCCACGAGGAGATCATCACGTCGATGCCGTTCTCGAGGGCCTCCTCGCCGAGGTACGCACCCCACGGCCACGCCGCGACGGCGGTCCGGGTCGGGCAGTCCTCGGGACTGACGCCCAGCGAGTTGTAGCCGTAGAAGGCGATCGGCCGGATGTAACAGGAGGGAAGCTCCTGGCGCTTGATGAGCGCTTTCGTCGCCTCGGTGAGTTCCGCTTTCGTGTACTCGATGTCCATCTCGTACGGTTTCGTGGACTGGAACAGGCGCTCCAAGTGTTCCTCCCAGCGAAAGAGCGCCGGTCCGTTGTCGGTGTCGTAACAGCGCGCGCCCTCGAAGACGCCCGATCCGTAGTGGAGTCCGTGCGTGAGCACGTGGATCTGCGCGTCGTCCCAGTCGACGAACTCGCCGTCCAGCCAGATCGTGTCGACGTCCATCTCGTCGAATCCCATGATCGGGAGTGTTGCAAGCCACCGTACTAAGTGTTCGCGGTTCCGCTCGAGGAACCGGTCTACCGGGAACTTCGCGTCGTTCTCTCGGAACGTCGACGGTGCGCTCCGATTCGAAACGACGGCGACTACCGACAGCGCTCGAGGACCTCGCGACCCTCGAGGTAGGCGAAGCCGTGGCGGTCCGCGTAGGCGCGGGCGTCGGCGGGCGAAAGCGCCTCGCCGGTCTCATCGTCGAGCATCTCGCAGACGACGACGGCGGGCGACAGGTCGGCGGCCTCGGCCAGGGCGACCCCGAGTTCCGTGTGGCCCTCGCGCTGGACGAGCAGGTCCGGCGCGGCCTTGAGCAGGTGAACGTGGCCGGGGACCCGGAACTCCGCGGCGAACTCGGTTTCGTCAGGTGTGGCGGCGGCGTCGCCGAGCGCCCGGATGGTCGTCGAGCGATCGTCGTCGGTGATCCCGGTATAGGTGTCCCGGTGGTTGACCGTCAGCGAGAACGACGATCGGTCGTCGTAGCCGAGTTCGTGGTCGGCCGTCGCGGGGTGATCGATCACGTCCGAGTAGAACGGGAGGTCGAACGCCTCCGCGATATCGTGGCCGAGCGCGACGCAGACCAGGCCGCCGGCGTCGTTTCGCAATCGGGTGACGGCCTCGGGTGTCACGCTATCAGCGTGATAGATCAGGTCCGTCTCGCCCTCGCGGTCGGCCGCGTCGTGGACGAGAATCGGCTCGCCCGCCCGGAGCGACTCGAGGGCGTGCTCGAACGAGTTCGCAGGCGGATCGACGCTCGAGTTCGCCCCGGTGTCGGCGTTCGTTCCACCGTCGGCATTCGTTCCGCCGTCGGCATTCGACTGCGGACCGGCGTGGTGCCCCGTCATTCGCGATCCCCCACGGAGACGGTGACGTGATCGCCGTCCTCGAGGGAGAGTTCCTCCCGGAGTTTTTCGGGGGCGATGACCTCGAGTTGGTCGTCGTCGTGGTGGGTGCGTTCGGGGGCGATGGTGTAGGCGTTCTCGTAGGTCTCGCCGTCGGCGGTCTCGATCGTCGCGGGGTAGCAGACGGCGGGGCCGTAGGTCCGCTCGTCGGACTCCCAGCCGTCGATGGGGACGGGTTCGAGCGAGGCCATGGCGCTGCGCCGGCGGACGCTGTCCTCGCGGAGGTCGACGTTCAGCGTGCCGGGGAAGGGCTCGTAGCCGAGTCGCTCCTCGAACTGGCGTTGGTAGCCCGACAGCGAGATGTAGTGTCGACCTTCGCCCATCCCGCTGGTGACGGTCCCCTCGAGGCCGATCTGGGAGTCCGTCTCGAAGATGCGACGGTAATCCTCGTACTCGGCGTGGAGCGCTCGCTCCCCGATCTCCGTGATCGCGACCCACTGGCCGTCGCTGACGGTGTCGCGCTCGAGCAAGTCGGCGCTCTCGAGGCGCTGGAGTCGTCGCGAGGCGGTCTGGTTCGACGCGTCGAGGCGCTCCGCGAGGTGAGAACAGGAGATCTTGACGTCGCCCTCGAGTCCGCCCTCGAGCGCGAGGAGTTTGAGCACGGCGAGTTCGTCGTGCCCGACGGCGGACTCTGCTAGCACTGACATACACGCATCTATACCGTAGCCCCGTAAAAGTATACCGAATGTGGCATGCGTAACGGAACTGTGATGATGTTCACGACCGTTTATCGCGTACTCGGAAATGACCGACCGGGTGGAAAAAGCCACCGGTCCGATCGATACCGCTCGAGTGCGTTGGATCAAGTAGCACGTTTCGTCCCCACCGTATAGCCGATTTCTTCGCAGTAATCGCTTATACGGTCTGTTGGATTACAGCGCAAGATGACCTTCTCTACGTCATGACTTTCGTAGAATAAATAAATTAACTATTTCTATCTTTTATAATGCAAGGAGACCGGTTTTACCGTAGAATATAGAGCGTATAGGTACATTCGCATGAAACGTTTCTTCGAGGCCCTGTTCGGGCTGATCGCACTGACGGGCCTCCCGTATCTGATCTACCTCGTCGTGTACTACGTTCGGCGGCCAACGGGGACGCCCGCCGACACGTGGCCTCGAGAGCCGTCGGTGAGTATCGTCCTCCCGACGTACAACGAGGCCGCCATCGTCGAGTCGAAACTCGAGGAACTGGTCGAACTCGACTACCCCATGGAGAACGTGGAAATCGTCGTCGTCGACTCGAGCGACGACGGGACGGCGGAGCTGGTGGAGACCTTCTTCGCCGGCCGTCAGGAGCCGAAGCTGACGCTCATCCGGGAGGACGAGCGGCGAGGACTGGCGACCGCCTTGAATCAGGCCTACGCCGCCGCGGCGAACGAGGTCGTCGTCAAGACTGACTGCGACTCGCGGCTCGCACCCGACGCGGTTCGAACGGCGGTCGCGAACCTTGCCGATCCCGACGTGGGAGCGGTGACCGGCCGCAACGCCGAGGTCATCGGCGATAGCGAGGTCGAACAGGGGTATCGCGACATCCAGACGATGATCCAGATCCTCGAGTCCCACATCGACTCGACGCTGATCTTCCACGGCCCGTTCTCGGCGTTCGAGCGCGACGCAATCGTCCCAATCGACGATGACTCGATCGCCGACGACACCGAACTCGCGCTCAAAATCCGGCGAAACGGGGACCGGGTCGTCTTCGATCCCGATATCCATTACAGGGAGGCCGCTCACTCTGAATTCAGTAAGCGCCGGGAGCAAAAGGACCGCCGCGCGATGGGGCTCCTCCGATTGCTGTGGCGACAGCGCGACGCACTCGGCCGCCACGGGGCCTACGGCCGCATCGTCCTGCCCTTCAACTGGTGGTTCATGGTCGTCTCTCCGTGGCTCGTCGCCACCGGAATCGCCGTGGCCACGATCGGGTCGCTGGCGGTCGCCGGGCCCTTCGGGCTGGCGACTCCGGCCGGCGTTCTCGCCTTTACGGCGCTGGGCTCGCGCGATGCGCTCGGGCCGCTCCAGCCGCTGTACTCCCTGTTCGATACCCAGATCTCGCTCCTTCGGGCGAGCGTCTCGCTCGTCCGCGCTCGAGTCGCCAGCGACGAAGCGAGCCACGACGGCACCTGGTCGCCCGACGAGGAACTCCGGGAGGTGTTGCAGTGACGGACGTCGCGATCCTCCACGATCGCTTCCCCGGCATCGGCGGCGGCGAGGAGTTCGCACTCGAGGCCGCCCGGGTGCTCGACGCACCGATCTACACCGCCTACGTCGCCGAGGGGACCGACATCCCGGACGACGTCGACGTGATCCCGTTCCGGCAGGCCAAGTACACCTCGCTGCCGTGGCGGCCCTTCCTCGAGTGGACAAACGAGGGAATGAACCCCCTCGAGACGCTCAACGTCGCGCTCGATATGACCGACGCCCACCCGGATCTCGCGGCGTACGACGTGATCCTCGAGAGCGCGCCGCTGTCGAAGTACTACGTCCCCGATGTCGGTCAGCGGATCGTCCACTATCCCCACAGCCCGCCTCGGTGGCTGTACGACCTCTATCGCGATCGACTCTCCTCGTTCGAGTATCCGTTCGTCGAGACTGGGATCAAGGCCTACGCGAAGGGGTGGCGGGCGCTGGACAAGGAGGCGAACGACTACGTTGACCGCTTCGTCGCGAACAGCGAACTCGTCCGTGATCGGATTCGACGGTTCTACGACCGCGACGCCACGGTCATCTATCCGCCGGTGACCGGCGACTGGCGCAACGACGGCGACGAGGGCTACTTCGTCACCTGGTCTCGACTCGCCCCCGAGAAGCGGATCGATCTGATCGCGAAGGCCTTCGCCGGACTCGACGAGCGCCTCGTGATCGCCGGCGACGGGGAGCAGCGCGAGCGACTCGAGGAGTTCGCGTCGAACTACGACAACATCGAGGTTCGGGGGTACGTCGAGGA
The DNA here is from genome assembly GCF_002572525.1 of Natrinema sp. CBA1119. Classification (NCBI taxonomy): domain Archaea; kingdom Methanobacteriati; phylum Methanobacteriota; class Halobacteria; order Halobacteriales; family Natrialbaceae; genus Natrinema; species Natrinema thermophila. Next base: position 2,710,894 of record NZ_PDBS01000001.1, read on the forward strand.
CATCGAATCGCTCGTCGCGCGGGCGACCGCGGTCGTCTACGCCCCCAAACAGGAGGACTTCGGCCTCGTCGGGGCCGAGGCCATGATGTCCGGCAAGCCGCTGCTCGGCGTGAACGAGGGATTCACGCGGTACCAGGTACGGGGCGGTCGAACGGGATTGCTCTTCGAGCCGACGGTCGCATCGATCCGGGACGCGGTTCGGCGGTTCGATTCCGACGACTACGATTCGACGGAGATTCGGGCGGCTGCGAGGCGATACGAGTACGATCGGTTCGCCGAGGGGCTTCGCGACGTCGTCGAGCAAACGGCTGCCGCCGACATCGAGACACCGGAACGCAAAGCACAGCGGCAGCCGGAGCGCCCGACCGAAGCGAGACGAACCGCGGACCAGCAGCGCATCGAGGAGGCATCACAGCCGGTCGACGACGCCGACGAACCCCCCGATCTCGAGGAGGCGACGGATCGATGACGGCGAGCACGACCGCTCGCGGTCGAGGCGGCGACTCGAGCGGTGCTAGTCGAGACAGTGATTCAGTGGGACAGACGGGGACGGAGACGCCGCGTCCGCGGCGCGCTGCGACGAGCGACCGGTGTTTGCTCTATCAGAACAGCGACGCACACCCCGCACACCGCGTCTTTGCCGACGCCGTGAACGCCGACCGTCGTCACTTCGAGACCGGCGCTCGAGCGCCCGAACCGAACGGAAACACCGAGCGGACCATCGATCGACTTCGGACCGCAGGGACGTTGCCGGCGTACGATACCGTCATCGCGGAGGGGAGCGCGCCGCTCCAGACCGGACTCGCGTACAAACTGCGGCGGCCGGGAACGACCCTCGTCTATCTCGCCGCAGACGAGACGTTTGACACCCTTTCCGAGCGGCCGACGCGACACCTCTGGCGCGGTCTCAGACCCCTCTCGAGCCGGCTGCTGGACGGCGTGATCGCGGTCGGTCACGACGTCTACCGCTGGGCGCGGCCGTACATCGGCGATGTCCCGGTCGCGTACGTCCGGCCGCCGATCGTCGCCGAGAAGTACGAGCGACTCGCGTCGCTCTCGCCGAACTCGCCTCAGGATCCGTTCACGATCCTCTCGGCGGGCGAGGCCAAACCCGCGAACGGCTACGACCGACTGACTCGAGCGGTCAGACGGTTTGCGAGGACCGTCGACGCCGACGTTCGACTGGTTGTCCTCGGCGAGGGCCACGAGGTGGAAGCGTACGCGGACAGATCGCACGTGATCACGCCCGGATTCGTCGATCTGGATACCTTCGCTGACTGGTTCGACCGCGCGAGCGTCTACGTCCAGTCGTCGCGGGGCGACGCGTTTCCCGTCGCGGCGCTCGAGGGGATCCTGTCGGGGACGCCGACGATGGTCACCGACGCGACCGGCGTTCGGGAGTTACTGCCGTCTCGACAGGTCGTTCCGCCGACCGAGGCGGGCCTGCTCGAGGGTCTGTTTGACAGCTTCGAGCGGGCGCCGTCGGAGCGCCGAGCCGTCGGTCGCGAGCAGCGAAGCCTCGTGACCGACCTGACCGAATCGAATCAGGGCGACCGATTCAGCGCCGCACTCGCGCAATTCACATGACCGGGGCCGACCGACCGGACCGACCGAACATCGTCGTCGTCTGTCTCGACACCGTCAGAAAGGACGTCTACGACCGAGACGCGACCCGACTCCGGGAACTGGCGTCCGTCCGCTTCGAGGGGATGCGGGCGCTCGCGGGCTGGAGCGTCCCGAGCCACGCCGGGATGCTGACTGGCTCGGTCCCGTCGGAAACGGGCGTCCACGCTCACCAGCGCCGGTTCGACCCGATCGACGTCGCGGACACCTGGATCGCGCCCCTCTCGAGGGCGGGATACGAATCGGTCTGCGTCACGTCGAACATCTACGCTAGTCCCGTCTTCGGGTTCGACCGGTTCTTCGACCGGACGGTCCCCGTCTCGCCGAGTCGCAGGCTGCCAGCGGGGATGGACGTTCAGCGACACATCTCCAATCGATCGACCGAGGGCATGGAGGCTTACGCCGATTTCGTCCGGCAGGCCCTCGACCACGATTATCCGCTGCGATCGCTGGCCAACGGCGTCCTCCTCAAACTGGACGACGTGAGTCGGAAGCTGCCGATCGAGAAGCCGACCGACTTCGGCGGTCGGTCGATCGCTCGAGCCCTCGAGCGCGAGGTCACCGAGCCAGACGGGCCGGTGCTCGCCTTCGCCAACCTCATGGACGCCCACGGCCCCCACACCCCGTTTCGCGGGTTGGACGACTCGATTCACGGCGTTTCCGCGGCGTTCCACTCGAGTTCGTTCCGGGACTCGGACGTGAACGCCGCGAACGGTCTCGGCGAGTTCGAATCGTCCGTCGAGCACGTCCGCCGACTGTACGCCGCGACCGTCGACTACCTCGACCGGCTCGTCGCCGACCTCGTGAGGGCACTGGAGACCGGCGACGACCGCGAGTCGATCCTGATCGTGACGGCGGACCACGGTGAAAACCTCGGCTACGAATCCGACGGCTACCTCATGAACCATATGAGCAGCCTCTCGGAGGGGCTGTTGCACGTTCCGTTCGACATCGTTTCTACGAGCGACCGCGCCCTCGAGGTCGCGGAAGAGACTCCCGTCGACGTGGACGGGCTCAGTTCTCACGCCGATCTCGGCGACGTGATTCGCGCGCTCGCGAGCGAGGAGCCGTTCGATCCGTTCGCGTTCGAACGCGAGCGCGCTCGAACCGAGATCGTCGGTTCGGGCTCCGGGATCCCGGAGGACGGAGACGAATCGTACTGGGACCGGGGACAGCGGGTGCTCTATCGCGGCGATCGGAAGTACTACCGCGACCAGCTCGGCACCGAGGCGGTGTACGATGTCTCCGGCCCGCCGTCGAAGCAAGTCGAACGCCCCGACGAGACGGTGCCCGATGGCCTCTTCGAGTCCGCCTTCGGCGATTGGATCACTGACGAGGAGCACGATGAGTCGGCGTTCGCCGAGGAGGTAGACGCGGCGAGCCGCGCGCGACTCGAGGATCTGGGATACCTATGAGCACGAATTCGATTCGAACGGAGAGCACGAACACATGACGGACACGACCCTGCTAGTCACGGTTGACTCGCTTCGAACCGATCACGTGCAGTTTATGCCCCGGACCCTGTCATTTCTGGACGATACTCACGACGCCGCCTTCGCCACGAGCACCGCGACGCCCGGCAGCTTCCCGGCGATCATCGGCGGGGAGTACCCGGCCGGCAACGGGCTCGAGCCGACGGTCAGCGTCGCCCACGAGTTCGACGCCCACTGCGTCGGAATCACGACGAATCACCTGCTGTCCGCGGAGTACGACTACGCGACCGGGTTCGACTCGTTCACATCGCCCAAAGGCGGCGGTGAGTCGCTGAAGGACAAGGGGGCGATCGTGCTCGAGCGCGGTTCGCTTCCCTACAAAATCGCCAGTTGGGGCTACAACCGATACCAGCAACTCCGGAGTTACGTCGACGAGACCGAGAAGTCGTTCCGGCCCGCGGACGACGTCGTCGACCAGTTCCGAGCCGAAATCGACGGCCGCGAGGAGTGGTTCGGCTGGCTGCACTTCATGGAACCCCACCATCCCTACGACCCCGACGGCGCGGATATCGACCGAGCGGCGGCACAGCGGATCACTCGCCGCGTGCTTTCCGGTCGCGGCTCCGACGAGGACGAGGCCCTCGTTCGAGAGCTCTACCGGCAGGAGATCGCCGAACTCGACGCGGCCCTCGAGTCCCTCTGGAACGCGATCCCCGATGACGCTCGCGTCGTCTTCTGCGGCGATCACGGCGAACTCCTCGGCGAGGACGGCCTGTGGGGCCACCCCGGCGAGATGCGGCCCGAACTCCTGAACGTCCCCTTTGGCACGCGGAACGCGCCCGACCTCGGCGAGGTCGTCTCCCTGATCGACGTTCCGACGATCCTGACTGGCGTCGAACACCGCCAGGGGACGCTCGAGCGCGAAATCGCCTTCGCCGCCTACGGGGATCGAAAGGCCGCGATGACCGCCGACCGCATCGCGACGAAGGAGGGAACGTATCGACTCGAGGACGGCGAGAGGGTGGAAGACCCCGGTCTCGAGGGGGAACTCGAGCGGTTCGATCCCGCCTACGTCGTCAAGGAGGACGCGCTGCAGGAAGATCTGGAGGATCTGGGATACGCATGACTGTCGTCGTCCTGGCGCTCGACGCGCTCGACGCCGGACTGGTCGACCACTTCGACCTCGACGCCGTCCGCCTCGAGTCCGGCGGCGAGATCGAGACGTTCGCGAACACGCAGTCCGTGCCGTACACGCCGGAGGTCTGGGCGACCGTCGCGACCGGGCTCGAGCCGGCCGAACACGGGATCACCGGCGGCGGCACGAGCGAGTGGAAAAACCCCGCGCTCGACTTCGCGTCGTCGTTCACCGGTCGCCTCGACGAGTCGACCAGGGGAACGCTCGGCAAGCTCGTCCGGTCGCGGACCGGTAACCGCGAGCGCATCGGCGAGACGGACCGCGAGTCGATGTTCGACGCCGACGATGCGGTCGTCCACAACTGGCCGGGCGTCCACGACGGACGGCCGCTCCAGCGGGCCTGGGACCTGATGAACGCCGTCGCGGAGGGGATGCCTCGCCACGAGTTCGAGCGCGAACTGTTCGGCCTCTGCGCCCAGCAGTTCGGCTGGGCCCGCGAGATGCTCGCGCACCCGGTCTCGATCGCCGGGGTCCACATCCACACGCTCGATGCGGCGGGCCACGCCTACGCCGACGACGAAGCCGCGCTGGGTCGCGCCTACGATCGAGTCGGCGAGTACGTCGCGGAGGTCGTCGCCGCTCTCGGCGAGGACGACGACCTCCTCGTCGTCAGCGATCACGGGATGCGCGCCGCGTTCTATCCGCCCGACGCGGGCGAGAAGCCGGCGAGTCACTCCTGGCGCGCGTACGCGAGTTCCACGACCGAGACCGCTCCGGAGTCGGTGTACGACGTGCGGCAATGGGTGGAGGAACGCGCGGCGGCGTCCGGAGCGAGCGCGCCCGGGGGCGACGAGGGGATCGACATGCCGACCGACCGCCTGCGCGAACTCGGCTACCTCGATTGACGGTTCAGCGATGCAGCAATGCGGCGATGCGGCAATGCGGCGATGCGGCAACGCAACGATGCGGCGGTCGGAACGAGTGAGCAGCGTCGAAACGGACCGTTCAACGGTCGTAGTCGCTGCATAATTATCACCGATTCCGGTGGAGCAACCCGCAATGCGAATCCTGCTTCTCCGGACGTGGACGACGAACATCGGGAACGGCTTCATCGACTACGGGGCGAGAGCGATGCTCGAGCGGGCGTTTCCCGACGCGGAGATCGTCGAAACGGGCGGCTATCCCAACCACGCGGCGGACACCGCGGCGCTGTGGGGCGGCACCCGGAAGCTCGCTCGGATGACGGGGATCGGGCAGTCCGACTACGAGTCGCCGACCCACCGGATTCGGCGGAATACGATGAACGTCAGCGAACTGATCGACGCCGACCTGGCCGTCTTGCCTGGCTGCGTGCTCTCTCGACCGACCTTTCGGAAGTACTACGACACGCTCCGGCAACTCAGGGAGCGAGATATTCCGATCATTATTATCGGCGGAGGCGGCGAGGAGTACGACGAGGACGAGCGGCGGTACGTCGAGGCCGTCTTCGACGCGCTCGACATCGGCGTGTTGCTCACTCGGGACCGGACCGCCTACGAGGAGTACGGCGACCTCGTCGAGTACCTGTACGACGGCATCGACTGCTCGCTGTTCCTGGGCGACGCTCACCAGCCGCCGGAGGCGAACCGCGAGTTCGACGTCCACACGTTCGACAAGGGCGAGGAACCCGATATCGACGAGACCTCGACGCCGACGATCGTTCGGCCCGATCACGCCCCCTTCGACGAACCGTATCACTTCCCGGTCGGCGAGCGAGCGCGGGAACTGGTCGGCCTCGAGACGCCGCTGTTCGAGGCGGAGAACGTCTTCGTCTCCGACCTCGTGACCGATTACCTCTTCCTCTACGCGAACGCGGACGTGGTGCGATCGGACCGGATCCACGCCTGCCTTCCTGCGCTGACCTACGGCAACCGGGCTCAGTTCTACTTCGACACTCCTCGAGCGAACCTGTTCGATCGGGTCCCGATCGACGGCGACGTCACGAGCGAGCCGGTCCGGTTCGAGATGGACGAACTCGAGCGCGAGAAGGACGCGCAGGTCGACGCGCTCGAGGAAGGAATCGCAACGGTCCTGTGAGCGGAGCCGTGACGGTGACTCGACGGCCTCCTGCAGCCGGTTCCATCGCCGGGAGTAGGTTCTTTACCGGAGATATGGAACGATGAACGGAACCGCGACTATGGGAGACGAGCCATCCATCGCCCTCGTCGTGCTCGACACGCTTCGCGCGGATTCGTTCGACGAGCACTTCGAGTGGCTGCCGGGCGTGCAGTTCACGAACGCGTGGAGTACGACCCACTGGACGGCCCCGGCCCACGCCTCGCTGTTTACCGGTCGCTACGCGGTCGAGGCCGGCGTGACGATCAAATCACAGGAGTTCGATCGAGAGACCACGCGTCTTCCCGAACTGTTGCAGCATCGGGGGTATCGCACGCGGGCGTTCAGCTGTAACGTCAATATCTCGGCGCAACTGGGCTGGCACCACGGGTTCGACGAGTTCGACGGCGGCTGGCGGCTCCGCGGCCTCGGTGAGGACGTCTTCGACTGGGACGAGTTCATCGCCGAACACCGCTCCGACGGCCCCGAGCGCTACCTCCGGGCGCTCTGGCGCTGCGTCGACGACGACTGCGACACGACCCAGTCGCTGAAACAGGGCGCCCTGATGAAGCTCCGAGATATGGGACTCACGGGCCGCCACCCCGACGACGGCGCGGCCGAGTTCCGCGAGTACGTCCGCGATAGCTCGTGGAACCGAGATTCCGAGTTCCTCTTCGCGAACCTCATGGAGGCCCACCTGCCGTATGATCCGCCCGACGAGTACCGCACCTATCCGGACGAGGAGTCGCCCCACTTCGACAGCGTGAAGGCTACGCTCCGGGAGCCGTCGGCCGATCCGGACCGGATCAGGACCGCGTACGACGACGCCGTGCAGTACCTGTCGGACATATACCGCGACATCTACGGCGAACTCGCGGCGGAGTTCGACTACGTCGTGACGCTCGCCGACCACGGCGAAGCGCTCGGGGAGTACGGTGCGTGGCAACACGGCGGCGGGCTCCACCCGCCCGTGACGCGGATTCCGCTGGTCGTCTCCGCGCCCGGACCGAACCCCGACGATCGAACCCCGAACGCGGACGGCGCGGGGCGAGCGACGCGGGACGCCCTCGTGAATCTGCTGGACGTCTACGCGACGGTGCTCGACCTCGCCGGAATCGAGTCCGACCACCGCCGCGGGAAGTCGTTTCGGCCGCTGCTCTCGAGCGACCCAATCGTGACGGACCCGCGGGCGAACGCGCTGCTCGAGTACCACGGCATCTCGAAGCGACGAGCGCTCGCGCTCGAGGCGGACGGCTACGACATCGCGCCCGTCGACCGCGAGCGCCACGGTATCGCGACGGCCGACTGCTACTATTTCGAGGGCCCGTTCGGAACCGAACTGCTCGGCGACTGCGACCCGGCGCCCCTCGAGTCGGACCTCGAGGGACTGATCGCCGACCTAGAGATGCGAGACGGCCTCGGCGAGGCGGATCTCTCCGGGCTCGAATCACAACTCGAAGATCTGGGGTATCTGTGACTGCCGTCTCAGTACAGCCATGAGCGACGCGACGTCGGTCAGCCTCGGGGGCGAGACGGTCAAGGCGACGGCCGCGAAGTTCACGATGGCCGCGATCGGGTTCCTCGGAACGATCGTCTTCGCTCGAGCGCTCGGACCGACCGGATTCGGCGGCTACTACCTCCTCTTTTCGCTGGTGAAGATCGCCGATCGAGCGGTCAACGGCTGGGGAACGGCGGTCAAAAAGCGGTATTCGGAGGCCGACGCCCCGTCGGGGGAGCTGATCGGCAGCCAGGGGCTGTTCACGCTAGTGTGGATGGCGCTGGCCATCGCAGCCGCCGCCGTCGCCGCGAGCTGGCTCGCCTCCTACACGGGCCTCCCCGACGCGCCGGTGTTGTTCGTCGTCTTGCTGTTCGCGGTCACGCTGTTCGAACCGCTCGATCTGATCGTGCAGGCCCGCGGCCGCGTCGGGGCCTCGATGTGGACCGATACGCTCCGGTCGCTGCTCACATTCCCGCTCCAGCTCGGCCTGATCGTCCTCGGATTCGGCGCTGCGGGCATGGCCTACGGGCTGGCCGCGGCGACGTTCCTGACGGTCCCGGTCCTCTGGTACTACGTCCGAACGCGGCCGGTCGCGCCGAGCCGGGCGACCGTGTCGAACCTCTGGTCGTACGCCAGGTACAGCATTCCGAACTCGTTTCTCGGACAGGCCTACGACCGCTTCGACATCATCCTGCTGGGCTATCTGCTCGCCCCCGCCGCCGCCGGACGGTACGAGGTCGCGCTCAAGCTCACGGTGCCGGCGACGTTCGTGACGATGGCCGCCTCGAGCGGCCTGATGGCTCGCGTGAGCCACCGCCACAGTAAGGACGAGGAGCTTGGAACGGACGTCTCGAACACCCTCTCGTTCACGAGCATTTTTGCGATCCCGATGTTCTTCGGTGCCGTCGCGCTGTCCGAACAGCTCGTGGTGACGTTCTTCGGTCCCGACTACGCCGCGGCCGCGGGACTCCTCGTCGGACTCGCGGCGTACCAGATCGCGAAGACCCAGGCCGGCGTGCTCACGAGCGTGCTCTACGGGATCGACCGCCCGGACGTCAACACGCGCGTCTCAGCCCTGACGCTGGCGATCAACGTGGCTCTCGGCGTCGCGCTGACGCTCGCCTACGGCGCGATCGGCGTCGTGGTCGCGACGGCCGTCGCCGAGACGCTCCGATACGTGCTCTCGGCCGCCGTCGTCAAGCGGGAGCTCTCGTCGGTCGTCCTGTTTCCCCGGACGCTCGGCGAGCAGTTCGCGGCCGGCGCGGTGATGTTCGTCGTCGTCGTCGCCGCCGAGCGCGCCGTCCCGATCGACCACTGGTATCAGCTCCTCGCGATCGTCGCACTGGGTGCGGCGGTGTACGGCGTCACGCTGACGGCCATCAGCCGGAAGCTCCGCGTGACGATCAGAGGCGTCGTCCGCAGTTCGCGACTCGAGTTGTAGGCCCCGGCCGCTCATGGTGGTTGGACGTTGTTACAGGTTCTCGGCGATATAATCGGCGATCGTTGCGACCTGTGCCGGATCGGCAGTCCAGAACCCGTCCCAGATGCGCGGCTCGGTTTCGAGACAGAGCAATGCCAACGGCTGGGCCGCCTCTCCGTCCGCGCGGGCGGCGGAGTCGTCCGGTTCGTAGACGACGAACCAGGCGTCCCGATACTCGGCCTCCGTTCCGGTGTGGACGGTCAGATCGAGGCCGACCGCCGTCCCGTCGTCGACGCCGTAAACGTGGGTCTCGACGTCCGTCGCCGCCAGTTCGGCGTAGACCTCGGCGGTCCCGATCTCGTCGTCGATGCGCGAGAGTCGCTGAAACGCGCTGTGAAGGGTCCCGCTGCCCGCGTTCCAGGTCCGTTGCTCGATGTAGCGCGAGACGAGGATCAACAGCAGTTTCTCCTTGTGCGCGAGCGGATAGCCGCGAAGCCGAAGTCGCGTGTTCTCGAGGCCCGCCAGGACGTCGGGGAACTCGATCTCGCCGATGCCGCGCGCGCCGGTGACGAATAGATCGGAATTGATCGCGAGCAACGAGTCGTACAGTTCGAGCATCGAGGAGGCAGCGACCGGTCGCCCGTCCTCGAGCAGGACGGCCGTGTCGCCGTCCGCCTCGAGCGTCCGGGCCACTGCCGGCGGCGGATCGGCGATGTCGTCCGCCCTGAGCCCGCTCTCGACGGCGATCGGCTGGTCCCCGAACGTCTCGGCGAGCATCGACTCGAGGGGACCCATCGCGTCGTCGCTGATAACCGCGATCGTTTGGTTCGGGGGGCCAACCTCGTCGATAAACGATCGAAGTGTCACCTGTACACGTTGTCGAATTCGATTCTTAAACGTTCTCGCCGATCGGGGAGTACCGGCGAAACGGCAGTCTCAGTCGCTGGTGACCGGATCCCGCTCCCAGAACTCGCTGTCCTTCTGGAGCTTCGGGACCCACGTGTCCGAGGTCTGCGAGAGGAGCGCGACGCGGGAGGCCGGCACCCCCATGACCTCGTCGAATCCGGGCATGTACTCCTGTACGTCCTCGGTGAACTCGATGACTTCCTCGTGTTCGGGCATCGCGGAGCGATCGAGTCGCCCTCTCGAGTGGCCGACGTGCATGTACGCCTTCAGCTCGATGAAGTCGGGGTCGGCCTGCTGGTAGAAGCCGGCGTACCAGTCCGGATTCCGCATGTTCTCGCCCTTGACGAGCGTCGTTCGGAGGACCGTCCGGGTCTCGTCTTTGTCCGCGAGGACGTCCATCGTCTCGAGGAGTTTCTCCCAGGCGTCCGCTTCCATCGCGCCGACGACCTGATCGAAGGTGTGGCGCTCGGGGGCGTCGACGCTGACGTACAGTTGCGTGGGATCGCAGTCCCGGAGCATCTCGGGCCGGGTGCCGTTCGAGACGAGGAACGTGGTGATGTCGCGGTCGTGGAAGGCCTCGATGAGTTCGGGGAGGTAGGGGTAGAGCGTCGGTTCGCCGTCCAGCGAGATGGCGACGTGGCGGGGCTCCATCGCCTGGTCGAACACCTCGCGGGGGACCTCCTCGTTCCCACCGAAGCCCGAGAGGAGTTTCTTCTGCAGTTTGATCGAGGCGTCGACGACTTCCTCGGGTCGTCCCACTGGACGTCGTCCATCTCGTAGGAGTGGCCCTTGTGGTCGCGCCAGCAGAAGACGCAGCGCTCGTTACACCGGACGACCGGCGTCATCTGGATGCAGCGGTGTGACTCGATGCCGTAGAAGATGTTCTTGTAACACTTCCCCTCGCCGCGCAGGGCGTTGGCTGTCCAGCCGCAGGTCTGGGCGGCCGTGTGATTCTCGCTGTGATAATCCGGGCTCGAGACCTGTGCCGGCCCGCCGTCGTCGCCGTCGCCGCTGTCGACGTCGGCGCTCGCGCCGTCGGCCCCGGGGTTCGCGGAGTCGCTCATGTTGTCGGCCGTTGGACGGGCGCAGTCAAAAGACGTGTGGTGTGGCGAGTTCGTTGAATCAGTCACTCGTCGCCCTGCCGCTCGCTCGAGGAATCGCCGCCTGGCCCCTCCGGCAGCGAGTGGGGATCCGGCGGCTCGTCGCCGTGTCGGGTGTCGTCGCGCTCGAACAGGTAGAGCGCCGGCCCGCCGACGACGAGCACGAGCAGGCCGGGGATCGGCACGTCCGGGGGAGCGAGATAGAGGGCCAGCGCGCCGCCACAGGCGGCGAACACGATTCCCGCCCAGAGCGCGGGTCTCGAGATCTCGAGCCGAATTGCATCTCGGTAGACGACGCCGGCACAGCCGAGGACGACCGCGAACCCGACCACCGCGACGGCGACCCCCTGCAGCGAAACCATACCTCGTCTTACGAGAACGAGGGGAAAAGCGTTCTGAGAGTCTCCCACGAGCGGACGCGTTAATAGGGCGATTCGCGGCGATAGTCGCCTCGAGCGGTCACGCCGGCACCCGTTCGAAACTATATAGGGCTATGTGCTCACTGATCGATATATATGGCTCATAGCATCCTATTTTTATAGCCTCTCGAATCACTCACGTGATGGCAGACAACCAGTTCGGACGCTCTGCTGACGGGGTATCGCGACGGAAGTTCATTGCGGCGACCGGCGCTATTGGGACGATGGCGGCCGCCGGCTGTCTCGGAAACGCAGACGAGGGCAACGGTACCGAACCGCTGACGGCCGACGGCTCGTCGACCGTTTATCCGATCACCAACGACGCCGATTCGCTGTGGAACGGGAACCCGCCGGCCGACGACGAGGAGTACTGGGGTCCGGGACAGTACGACATCGATACGGACGAGAACCTCGCTGACTACTGGGCGGGCCTCTACGGCTTCGAACCGACCGAAGAGCGCAGCGTCCCGCCGTTTTCGACACAGATCGCGTTGAGCCACTCCGGGACGGGTGTCGAGGGCGTCATCAACGAGCGCGTCGATATCGGTGACGCGAGTTCGACGGCTGAATCCATCCTCGGATCGGACCACGAAGAACTGGACAACATCGTCGACCACGTCGTCGCCGTCGACGGCCAGCCGATCGTCGTGAGCCGGGAAATATACGACGCGGGCGTCACGCAGGTCACCGGCGACGAACTCCGCGCAATCTACAAACAGGAGATCACGAACTGGAGCGAACTCGGCGGCCCGGACCAGGAGATCTACGCCATCGGCCGCGCGGAGGACTCCGGGACCGACACCGCGTTCCGTAACAACCTCTACGGTGACCCCGAGGAGCCGATCGAACCCGACACACGGAAAGGTCAGAACCAGCAGGTCGCGACCCTCGTCGAGCAAAACGACAACGCGATCGCCTACATCGCGCTCGCGTTCGTCGAACCGGACGGCGCGACCCCGCCGATCGGCCTCGAGCTGGATGGCACCCTCTACGAGTACGGCAACAACCTCGGTGCGAAGGAGTACCCGCTCAGCCGCGACCTTCACTGTTACACCTACGAGGATACCGACAATCGCGAGAGCGCCTTCCTCAACATGATCCTCTCGGACTTCGGGCAGCAGAACTTCGTCGAACCGAACAACTACTTCAAACTCCCGACGGAGCGCCGCGAGGAGGAACGAGGAAAGCTGGCGGACCAGGCCTGAGCCGCGCTTCCGACTCGCGTCACCCGGCTCTCGTCCGGCCTGACCGTCTCCAAGCCGAGAACCATACGCTATCATGTTAGGTATATTGAATATACGCACGACGATGTCGCAAGCGGCGTCGCAGACGTCGCGCCGAACGCTGTCGCTGGTTCGAACGGCGATGGAACTGGACCGGCCGAGTCTGCTCCTTGCGACGGCACAGATACTGCTGATCATCGGGGCGTTCGTCGGTTTCATCGTCCAGTCGGCGTGGACGATCACGTTCCTGTACGGCTTCCTGCTGGCCGTCGGCGCCGGCTGGCTTGTCCGACAGGCGCTGACCGCGAAGATCGTGACGTTTCTGATGACCGCTGCAACGCTCTCGACGCTCGGCCTGATCGCGGCGTTTCTGGTCCGCGAAGCGATTCCGATGTTTCGCTACGCCGGTCTCGATCTCATCTGGCCGTTCGGCTCGAACGCGTGGAGCACCTCGCAGGGACAGTTCTCGCTCGTCCCGATGATCTGGGGGACGCTGCTCACGACGGTCATCGCGATTCTCGTCGCGGCACCGTTCGGCGTCGCCGGCGCGCTATTTATCAGCGAGATCGCGCCGGAGTGGCTGCGCGAACTCGTCAAGCCGGCCGTCGAACTGTTGGCGGGGATCCCGTCGATCGTGTACGGGTTCATCGGGTTCACGATCATCAACCCGTACGTCGGGAGTATGCTGTCGATCAGTCCGGGCGCGCTGTTCGCGATCGGACTCGTGATCGGGTTCATGGCGCTCCCGACGGTCGTCTCCGTGGCCGAAGACGCTCTCTCGGCTGTCCCGCAGTCGATGAAAGACGGATCCATGGCGATGGGTGCGACGGACTGGCAGACGATGAAAAGCGTCTCCATCCCGACCGCGTTCTCCGGTATTTCGGCGGCCGTGTTGCTCGGAGTCGGCCGAGCAATCGGAGAGACCATGGCCGCGACGGTCATGATCTCACACAGTCGCAGGCTGCCCCAACCGGAACCGTACAACGTCTTCGATAGCACGGAAACGCTGACGACGCTCATCGCTTCCAGTTACGGACACGTGACGCCCGGCGAACTGTTCTGGAGCGCGCTGTTCGCCGCCGGCGTCCTCCTGATGACCATCGTCACTGGTCTCGGTATCGTTTCGGAGCTCATCGAACGGCGGATGCACCGCAAGCTGCGGGGTGGACAATGAGCGACGCCTACGACGTGCAACTC